>NZ_QLSU01000038.1 GCF_003268775.1 Paraburkholderia unamae | reverse complement strand
GAGAACACCGGCTGGTTGTCCTCGCGCTTGAGGAACACGGCGTTGCGCAGGCGCGCCGAGAGGTTCGGGGCGCGTTCGAGTTCGGTCTCGCGGGCCGCATCGTACACGCGCGCCGTGAGGATCTTCCTGAGATAGCCGTTCTCGTCCGGTCGGGTCTCGGTGGTTTCTTTTGCCTGGGCGGCGGGACGGCTTTGGTGCACCTGCATGACGGCTCCTGTACAGACTTTCGTTTTGACCAGGAGGCGGAAACAAAAAACCCGCCTCGTGGGGCGGGTTGTTGTCGCTGCTGCCAAACGTGCGCTAACCCACCATTCGTTGAATGGTGCGAATAATCAGCGCAATCGAGAAAAGGCCGCAGTTCATCTCGTTAAGAATGACCTGGCGTTGTGGGCTTGTCAATTGCCTGAATCAGGTTGTCCGAAGCGAACTACAATTTACGTATTGTTTAATACGATTTATTCGGAACGCCAGCGAGCTCAAGCCAAACGCCACAAAAAGCGTGTTTCAACCCTCATCCGGGCACTCGTCATCGTGAAACATTCTAGAAAACGAAATATAACCTATTGATTTGAATAGATTAATGCTTTCGTTCAATTTGGTGGGCCTTGTTTCACGGATTCGACCCTGCTGCGCCGCTTTCGCCGTATACGCAGCTGGGGATCGATAAAAAAGGGCGTACGACGACGCCCTGCCCCGCTCTCACGGGCAACGGCACACGAGAAGCGATCAAGCCGCGTCGGATGTGTCCATTTCGGAGGCCCACTGCTCGACGACGGCCTTCACGCGCTCAGCCAAGCGCTGCTGATCCACTGGCGCGATGCCCTTCAGGCTCAATTCCGCGCGGCCGTCGCCGAACAACTTCAACTCGCCCAGCGCGACACCATCGGGACGATTGAACTGGACGCGCGACTGGTAATGCGTGCGGCGCGGCCCGACGCGACGCGCGCCCGCTTCGGCCGAAGCCGCCGCTTCGAGCTTGCGCACGCTCGCCTTCCCTTCGATCACCTGCTGGAGCCAATGCTCGGCGACGCTCGCGCCTGCCCGATCGAAGATCAGCTTGATGTTGTAGGCGTGTCCGAGCCCAATCTCCTTGCGGTTCTGTGCCATCCGCTGAAGCAGATACGGCGGCAGGGACGTGAGCGCAATCACCTTGCTGATGTGCTTCGGGTCCTCGCCTACGGCCACGCCCAGTTCGACCTGATCGACATAGACGCGATCGTCGAGCAGTTTCTTCCACGCGAGCGCGTCATCGAAGACCGTCTGCTCCTCGCGCTCCTTGTTGGCGTGGTAGGCGCGCAGATACAGGTTTTGATTGTCGAGGCCTTCGCGGACATCAGCATCGATGTACTTGTCGCCGCGCGAGCGGGCGGCGCGAATCCGTCGCTCGCCGTCGACGATGACATACTGGCCAGGGAACGCCGCGAGTTTCGTGACGAGGATTGGCGTGATCTGCCCTTGCGCGGCAAAGCTCTCGGCCAGCTCGTCGATCGTCTCGGCGCTGTAGAACGCGCGCGGATTGTACGGATTGGAGACGACGTCTTCGACGGGAATTTTCCGAACCGCATGCAAAGTCAGCAGCGCGTCGCCGCTTTCAACGGGTTCGGGAGCCGGCGGGGCCTCAGGGCTTGCCGTCCCGGCGTCGCGCTGCGCGATATTCACGACATCGGCCTCGGCGAGACGCTCACCGGCCGAAACGCGTTCCGCCGCCATCCCCGCGCGGACCTTGCTGGTGAAATTGAGCTTAGCGGCCATCGACTACCTCCTCTTCCACTTCCTGAACCAACGCGATGATCTCGTTGTAGAGCGCGCTGACCTCGTCCTTTGCGACTTTTGCCCCGCGAATACCGCGCACGTCGAAAACGGTGCGACCCAACGCCGCCGTTTGGCGATAGAGCTCGCGCTGCTTGATAGTGGACGTAAACACGTGGACGTTGCTCTCGGCGAGGATGGCGCTCATCTGCGTGTGCAAGAGCGTCTTCGAATTAGCCTTATTCAGCAAAATTGCAAATTTTCCAGCAGGATTGGCAATACGGGTGCGCTCGACCAGTTCCATCATCCCTTCGCTACTCCAGATATCGATCGGCGATGCGTCGGTTGGGATGACGGTGGCGTCGGCCACGGCGAGCACGCGCGCCGTCGTGAGATCGTTGATATTAGGCGGACAGTCGACGATGACGACATCGTAGTCGTTGGCCAGTGCGGCAATCTCCGGGCCAATCATCTTTTCAAGCTTATGGATGCTGCCAACGCGGAACGGTAGAGGTGTTTCGGGACCGGCTGCCGCGCACCAGCTCATGCATGATTGCTGGCCGTCGGCGTCGGCCACATAGACTTTGTAGCCCTCCGACTGAAATGCCCCAGCCAGATTCATGCTGGTGGTGGTTTTGCCAACCCCACCCTTTTGGTTCGCTACGGCTATCACGAGTCCCATTCGATTCTCCATGCAATGTTCAACGGCGGATCGCCTCCCGGGGCACTCTCCACGTGGAGACTCCAGCAAGTCATTCGGGAGTCTAACGGCTACTTAAAGTAAATTCTAGGATTTCCGTCTCACGCGTTGCCAGATCACAACCAAATAGCTAAACGGACAAGGTTTTGGCGATGTGGAACACTGTCGTGATCTGCGGGAAACACGCGATTTTCGTTCGAGTGAGGATGGAGAGACGTGAGTCTCCACGTGGAGATCGCGTGGTCAGGAGAGGCTGCGGCTGCTTCCACATACACTACGTCGGTCCCATCGTTGCACGGGCGTTTGATACTCGCGTGATGACTGCTCACGGTAGATCCGGCAATTGCGATCGGCGCAAGCGTAAAAACCGCAGACTGTCGGGCGAATGGCCTATGCGACGTTCTCCACGTGGAGATTCTGATTTCTGGTCGCGCCGGTCAGCGGGACAAGACACAGACGTCTAGGAGATTGAGGCCGGTGCGTATGCGCTCGAGAGTCACGAGTCTCCACGTGGAGACTCGCGGAGTTCTCAGTTGATTGGTCAATCTTGGCGGGGCCGCAGGTCGGGGATTTGAAGCGAGTAGTCGGTCTGCCACGGAAAGTCGGTGCTCGAATTCTTCACAGTGCGAGCCGAAGGACACGTCGAAGCCCATGCATCGAAATGGCCAACGCCATCATCAATTGGCAAGATGTGCGACAAGCCATCAGCCATCCCGTGGTGCGACATGATCGATTGAATCTCCACGTGGAGATCGCAGCACATGTCGCGCGCATCGTCACCGAGTCGAAGGGCAAATGGCTAGCGATCGAAGGTGCATCTGAGTGCCCCAAGGACTACCTCCGGGACAAAGGGCCCTGATCGGGAAATGACGACGAAATCGCAAAATCCAGAAAATCAAATTTAACTACGATCTCTTGATTTTTATATTTAGCTAAATTCAACAGCGAATTCCCGCTGTCCGAACCCACGCAGCGGCACTCGAAAAAAAAGGCGGCCTAAGCCGCCTTCTTACCTTACGTCCAACTACTTCACTCGTCTCGCGTCTTCAAAGCCAGTTCAACATCCCCTGCGCCCAGACCGTCACCGCCCGTCGGCGCCTGCTGACCGCTCAGGAGGAATTCGAGCAGGTCGGCGGCAGTCGGTTGGCCCCAGGTGTCGAGCACCACCCAACGGAAGAAGTTGGTCGATGCCATCTTGCTCGGCACCTTCGCCGTCGAGACCTTGAGCTTGTCCATCCCGACCGTTTCGTTATAGCGCTTGATCAGCGCAGTCTGGTCGTCGTACTCGAGTTCATTGAAGTACGCACGCGCTTCGTTGATCTTCGCCGCGATGTACCGATCCTTGACCTGATCCTGGCTTTCGCGCGCGCGGCCCGCATCCGCGGCAGCGCCCGGCGTGTTCGCGCCGGGCAACTGGTAACCCTGCATCAGCGCCTTGCGGAAATACGCGGCAACGTTCGCGAGCGGCGCCGCGTTTTTCTGCGCGACGCGCGCCGCCGTATAGGCCACCGCCGTACGAATTTTTTCGTCGCCGTACTGCTTGAGCAGGCGCCGCGCCTCGGAAACCGGAATGCTGAACTTCGACATCTCGCCGATCAGCAGCGTATCGTTTGCCCGCATCTCCTGAGACGGATCGGTCTCCGGCTTGCGGGCCACGCGAAATTGCAGAGCGACGACGGAGCGTCCGACCTTGTGCTCGATGAGCTCGAACGTGTGATCGGAAATCTCATTGACCTCCTTGATGCACGGCACCAGCACACGGCTCTTGAACTGCTTGTACAGCTTGTACGACTGCGCCGAGGTGTCCTGTCCGAGGATCAGGTCACGTAATGTCGCGAGCGGAAACCGTGCAGTCACGCCCACGGCTTCGTAGCGAACGACGTTCTCCCAGAGGGCGAGCGAATGCGCTTTCCTGAATTGCCGCGTGATGCGCATGTCGATCATCGCGTAAATTTCAGGGTTGAGCAGCTCGCCGCGGATCTGCTCGGAGAAGGTATAGCGCAGCACCGAACGTTCGAGTTCCGCGCCCGCGAGCAAACCGGAAGCCTTCCAGATGCTGCGCTTGTCCTGCGTGAGATAGTCCCAGTTGACGACCGTGCTGATGAGCGAGTTGATCGTTTCCTTGACGTACTCGGTGTTGTTGCTGTTCAGATCGACGTCCTGCGAAAGGGCGGAAATCGTGATCTCAAACGACGAGCGGCCGGATTCAAGGGAATCCTGGCGAATGGCGTTCTTGATGAGCGAACTGAACATCTTGCGCTGCTGCAAGCTGATCGACCCGGACTTCGGTGCGATATGAATCGCCGGGACGGCCTTGCGGAACAGATCAGGCGGCTGGCCTTGCTGGAATAAGAGTGCACCTTGTTTGTCGGCGTCGCCGGCGTCGGCCTTTTTTCTTGCCATATGACCCACGTTGAAAGGGAACCTGGTCGGTTGGTAACTGTATACCAACCGACCAGGTGACTCAAGCCCGCAAGCACAATCGTGATGCGACACGACACCCGGACGCAAAAAGATTGACAGCCGCAGAGAGCCCAAGGGAGCGCCGACGCTTCAGAACCTTGAAACACCGGTCTCAGCGAGTATGGCGAAGGATCCCATACCCGGTTACCAAAGTACCGCCAAGCCTTTGAATTGATCCCATAACCGGTAACCTTGACGAAGAATGTGAGTGCTCACTTTCTAAAAAAACGCCAATAGGTTACCGTCTATGGGGCTTTACAGCATGTCGTTCAGCTCGATCCCGAATCCCGCTTCATCGGTCCACGTGACCACCTTCAGCACCCATAACAGGTGACCTGACGCGTTTCCCATAACTGGGTACCTCACGATAGGCAACCGCGTTCTCCCGGGAGACGGCGCTCACGATTGGGCACCATAACCGGTGACCAAAGCAGCATCCCATAACCAGTTACCCAAGATTCGGCACGTCCCCCATGGTCAAAGCTCTCAAAGGAAGCACACATCAACGGAAGTTGGGACCTATTCGCCCCTCACCGTGAAAACCACCATATCCGGCTACCAAACGGAATTCCCATAAAGAGTGACCTGATTACCGCAGTCCGACGCTCGGGAGAGCCTTCGCGTCGCCAAACGCTCCCATAAAGCGTGACCCTGAGTGGCTCCCATAACCGGCTACCTGAGCGCGAAACTGCCGGTTTTCCCATAGCGAGAGACCTTCTCCCCATATCCACAACCCGTAAACCCCATGCCCGGCTACCGAAGCCCCATATCCACAACCCCAAGCTCCCATACCCGGTACCGCAAATCCCATAACCCACCACCAAATCGGTCGCAAAGCCTTGCCTGGTAAGGGTTTCAGTCTCCTAAAGGTTTACTAAAGTTGTTAAAGCGTAAAAGGTAAACACTGAAACACGCGTCCGATGAGAAAGACGTCTCCCAAAACCGGAGACCTTAATGCATGTGAGTGGTCACCAACCGCTACGGTCCCATTGCTGGCTACCTTCGCGACGGAGCAAGGCTTTCCGGGCACCATAGCTTGTCACCAAAGCATGCACGCTCTCATGTGAC
The DNA here is from genome assembly GCF_003268775.1 of Paraburkholderia unamae. GTDB lineage: Bacteria > Pseudomonadota > Gammaproteobacteria > Burkholderiales > Burkholderiaceae > Paraburkholderia > Paraburkholderia unamae. Next base: position 82,091 of record NZ_QLSU01000038.1, on the reverse strand, counting down.
AGATTCAGTAAACCGGATAACACAATGATTTATTTGAAAAACTTCATCGAAGGGTTCCGGTTATGGGAAGAAACGCGCTGAAACGGTAACCGGTTATGGGAACGACCTCCCACCACGATGCAGATCCCAGGCGCCAGCAACCCGCTTGGCAAAGGTAGCATCAGCACCCGGTCTCATGGTCGCTCGGTACCTGAGCCTAGAAAAAGCGGGCAACGCGAGCTTGCTTCCCCCATACCCGGTTACCCATCGCAGGTCACCGAATATGGGAGCGCTCAAAGGTCGCCACTGAACGACCATACAAAGGTGCACTGCACAAAAAGCCAGCGGTGACCTGGAACGCGCGCACGACGCAACCTTAATCCTCGCCAGCCGGCAAGTTTGCGGCCGCCGCCGTGTGCTGGGGCGAGCAATCGCTGCGGTAGACGGCCGCGAGACGCTGCTGGGCGGCCTCGATATCGGCGGGATAGTTTTCGTCCTCGGCGTGCGGCTCATAGCCCACCGCTTCGAGCTCCTTGAGTTCCCTCATGAGGTCTGCATGAGTGACCTCATGTGTCTCCTTGACGAACGGGTAGCTATGGCATTCCTGCGGCGTGAGATGCGGCGCGGCAAACGCGCTGACGCTCAACGCTCCCACAAACGGTACCCATGCGAACTTCAGCCATGACTTCACGATCGACTCTCCTTTTGATGAACCCGCAACGACATGAAAGGCGTGCAAGCACGCCGACTTCGAATGACAGCGGATTCGAGAATAAGAAGGTGACCGCGCCGGATCGAACTCAGCGGCATGAAAGATGGTTCATCTGTGCGATGAACCTGCCGCGCGCCACTTCGCGTTCATCCGCATTGACAATGCTGACAGGTGCGCGTCAACCACCGGTAAGAAGATGACCCGCTCTTCATCGTCGTGATGCCGTTGTGTCGGGAGCGCCCCACTATGATTGCCGGGCACGGGTGCACTGGCGCTCGTCGGTTCGCCGTCGGGCAGACCATTCCTTGCCATCGGGGGTAGCCATGTCAGTCAACGAGATCGCGGCGCGCGCACGTAGCGCTGCCTCACGCATGCCGACGTTGCGCGCGCGAGGCGCGTCATGAACCTGCCGGGCTGGGTCACGGCAGGACGCGGCTTGTTCGTCCCGGCGTCGGCGCGCGCGGCGCCGGACACACGGGAGTTCGGCCGCGACCACTGGCAGACCACCACGTTTCGCTGGTTCACCGCCTATGCGGCCATCTTCTCGCTGGCCTTCATGGCCTTGCTTGGCGTGATCGAATACTCCGTGACGCGCGCGATGCTGCGGGAAACCGACAGCGGCCTGCGCTGGCAACTGCGCTATTTCGACTCGCGTGACGACGCCGCGCTCGTCAACGCCATCGACACGCGTCTCACCCGCCCGAACCGGCGCGAGAACTTCTATGGCTTGTTCGCGCCGGACGGCCGCTGGCTGGCAGGCGACATCCGCGTCATGCCCACGGGTCTCGCGCTGGGCGGCCATGGGCGCTCGCACGAACATACGACCGGCCAGACGCTGATGCTCGATCTTGGTGCGCCCCGCCCGCCGCTGCGGGCCATGGCCGAGATTCGCGCCGACGGCGCGCGTCTCGTCGTGGCGCGCACGCTCACCGACGTGCGCCATGTCCACGGTGAACTGATGAAGGCGCTGATCGGCGGCGGGCTGCTATGCCTCGCCGGCAGCCTGTGCGCCGGCCTCGTGCTGAGCATGCGGCAGATCCGGCGCGTTGCGCAGATCAAGCGCGCGACGGGCCGCATCGCAAGCGGCGACCTCGCGATGCGGCTGCCCGTGGCCGGGCGTGACGAACTGGACATGCTCGCGCATCTCGTGAACCGCATGCTCGACGAAGTCGAGCGCCTGATGGGCGAGGTGAAGGGCGCGTGCGACGGCATCGCGCACGACCTGCGCACGCCGCTCACGCGGCTGCGTCTGCGCCTCTCGCACGCCGCCGACACGGTGGCGCGTCGCGGCGAGCCGGGCATTGCGGGCGTGCTCGTCGCGGCGCGCGAGGAAGCCGACGCGGTGCTCAATCGTTTCTCTGCACTCCTGCGCATTTCGGAGATCGGCGCAATCGATCGCCGCAGCGGCTTCGAGCACGTCGCGCTGCCCGAACTCGTGCACGAACTCGGCGATCTCTATGCGCCGCTTGCCGAGGAAAAGGCCATCTCCATGCACGTCGTTGTGGCGCAGGCGCCGCCGATACACGCCGATCGCGCGTTGCTTTTCGAAGCGTTCAGCAACCTGCTCGACAATGCCATCAAGTTCGCGCCGCATGGCGGCGAAGTGCATGTCGAACTGCGGCGTGTCGAACTGGGCGCCAGTGAGACCGGCGCCCAGTTCGTCGTGTCCGATAACGGCCCCGGCATTGCGCCCGGCGAGCGCGCCGCGGTGCTCGCCCGCTTCTATCGCGGCGAGCGCACCCGCCACCTGCCGGGCACGGGCCTCGGACTCGGCATCGTTGCGGCGATCGTGCGCCTGCATGACTATCGCCTCGCCATTGGCGACGCGCATCCGGGAGCGATCATGTCGATCGACTGCTGGACGCATCGCGCCTGAGCGGGGCGCGGCACCGATGCGAGTCCTGCTGTGTTCGTCCTCCGACACCGAGCGACACTATCTCTACAAGGCGTTGAGCGAGAGCCTGAACAGCGTCGAGGTTGCCGATAATCTCGACTACGCGGTTTATCTTGCCGCGCACGAGCCGTTCGACACGGCCTTCCTGTGCGCGGCGGGCCCCGACGCCCATGCCGGCATCGGCGCGGCGCTTGCGACCTTGGCCGGGCTGCCCGACGCGCCCGCGATCGTCGTTGCGCTCACACGCGCCACGCCTGCCGATTGCGCGCGCCTGTTGCGCGCGGGCGCCGATGCGTGCTTCGTGCAGCCGTGGTCGATCCTCGAAATCCAGGAACGCATGCTCGCGCTGCGCCGCGGCGCGCTCGTCCACGCGGGCACGCCGCTCGTGCGCCTCGACCCGCTCACGCGCGACCTCGTGGAAGGCGCGCACCGTGTTCCTCTCACCACGCGGGAATATCTGCTGGTGGAATGCCTGCTGCGTCACACGGGCGCGCCGGTCGCGCGCGAACAGTTGATCCGCTATGCGTGGCCCGAGAAGGGCGACGTCGAGCCTTCGAGCGTGAACCTCGTCGTGTCGCGCCTGCGGCGCAAGCTGGAGGCGCATGGCGCGCACGCGCGCGTCGAGACGGTCAACCGCTACGGCTATCAGCTCGACCTGTATGCACGCGAGGCGCCCGGCGAGCGTTCCGGCCCCTGCCAGACATCGGTTTAAGTCGGCATAAGTCGGCATAAGTCGGTGTAATGCGCGCGTAAGCACCAAAGCCCCCGCTGTGCGGGGCTGTATTGCCGTTGCAAACTTAAACTTAATTTCATGAAAGGAATCGCGGCGTGGAGTGAGTGCGACGGTAAACTTGAGGCTCTTGAAGAGTCGTGCCGCCGGCGCGACGGAGTGCGAGGAAGATGAGTCAGGTGCGCGTTTTGACGGTGGAGGACGACGCTGTCACAGCCAGCGAGATCGTCAGCGAGCTGACGCAGCGCGGCTTCGCCGTCGAATGGGTCGATAACGGCCGCGACGGCATGGCGCGCGCGATGAGCGACGAATACGACGCCATCACGCTCGACCGCATGCTGCCGGGCGTGGACGGCCTCTCGATTCTCACGGCGATGCGCACGGTCGGCATACAGACTCCGGTGCTGATGCTGAGCGCGCTCGGCGACGTGGACGAGCGTGTGCGCGGCCTGCGCGCGGGCGGTGACGACTACCTCACCAAGCCCTTCGACCCCGAAGAACTCACCGCTCGCCTCGAAGTCCTGCTGCGCCGCCGCCAGGCCGCGAGCGTCGCGCGCGAGACGGCGCTGAGCGTCGGTCCCCTCGAACTCGACCTCATTTCACGCAAGGTGCGCCGCGACGGCGAAGAAGTCGCGCTGCTGCCCACCGAGTATCGCGTGCTCGAATTCATGATGCGCCACGCGGGCAAGACCATCACCCGCACGATGCTGTTCGAAGCGGTATGGGGCTACCACTTCGATCCGGGCACCAACCTGATCGACGTGCACATGGGCCGCCTGCGCAAGAAAATCGATCCGCCGGGCGTGCCGCCGCTCATCCAGACCGTGCGCGGCTCCGGCTACATTCTCGGATAAACCGCTTTGTCGAACCGTCCTTCCTCCGCCGCGCCTTCGCAGTTCCGACGGCGCTGGCATACCACGACGTTTCGCTGGCTGTGCGTCTACACCGCGCTGTTCGGCATCGTTCTCACCCTGCTGGTCGGCTTCATTGCGTGGACCGCGAGCGCCACGATCGAGCGCGACGCCGACTCCATCATGGCCTGGCAGCTCATCTATTTCGATTCGATTCCCGATGCGCAGCTACCCGAGGCGATCTATCAGCGGCTCGAACACGAGCGCATGCACGTCAACTATTGCGGTCTCTTTACGGCCGACGGCCGTTATGTTGCGGGCGACCTGCTCGAGCCCCCGCCGCACCTCACCTATACGCGCGAAGGCAGCACGCACGCCCACACCATGAAGCTGCTCGACCGCGACGTATCGCCCGTGGTGCGCGCAATGGGTGAAGTGCGGCCGAGCGGCATGCGCCTTATCGTCGCGCGCGACATGACGAGCGTGCTGCGCATCCGCAAGATCGTGGTGCGCACGCTGATCGCGGGCGCGGTGGTGGCGCTGCTCGCGGCCGTCGCGAGCGGGCTCGTGCTCGGCATGCGCCAGATCCGGCGCGTGCGCGAGATTCGCCGTGTGACCGAATGCATCGCGCGTGGCGATCTCGACCGGCGTTTGCCCGTGGGCGGCGACGACGAACTCGACATGCTCGCCCACCTCGTGAATCACATGCTCGACGAAGTCGAGCGCCTGATGGGCGAAGTGAAGGGCGCGTGCGACGGCATCGCGCACGACCTGCGCACGCCGCTCGTGCATCTGCATACGCTGCTTGCGCGCGTGGCCGAACGCGAAAGCGTGCGCGCCGACGGCGAGGGCGCGGCGCTCATGGAGCGCGCGCGCACCGAAACCGGCCAGTTGCTCGAACGCTTCCGGGCGATGCTGCGCATCTCCGAGATCGGCACGTTGCAGCGCCGCGGCGGCTTCGCGACCGTCGACCTTTACCAGCTCGTGCAGGAACTCGCCGAACTCTACGAGCCGCTGGCTGAAAGCCGCGACCTCGAATGGCGCATCGCGGCCGAGCCCGTCGCCGAAATTCATGGCGACCGCGCGCTGCTGTTCGAGGCGTTCAACAACCTCATCGACAACGCCATCAAGTTCGCGCCGCAAGGCGGCGTGGTGAGCATCACGCTGCGCTCCACGCCGCTCGGTCCGCTGCTCGAGGTGGCCGACAACGGTCCGGGCATCGCGCCCGGCGAGCGCGCGGCCGTGCTGCAACGCTTCTATCGCGGCGACACGGTGCGCCATATCGCGGGCTCGGGCCTCGGGCTCTCCGTCGTGGCGGCCGTGATGCGCGTGCACGATTTCACGCTGCGCATCGACGACGCGCGCGATCTCACGCGCGCCGCGCAGCATGGCGCAGGCAACGAGGGCGGTGATGGCGGTGAGGGCGGCCCCGGCACGCGCATGAGCGTGGAGTGCTGGCCGCGCTCGCTCGCGTAAAGCGTTCCTGAAGCTCCCCCTGTTGATCGACCGGACCACGAGGTCATGCGCATACTTCTGATTGCCCCGCCTCACGCCGAGGGTGCGTGGCTGCAAAAGGCGTTGCAGGAAAGCGCCCATAGCCTGCAACGCGCCGACGACCTGCGCGATGGCCTGTTCGTCGCGGGCGAGGAGCCGTTCGACGCGGTGATCGTCATGGCGCTCGATGGCGCGCTGCTGCCTACGCTCCACGGCATCCTTCCCGGACTCGTGGACGTGACGGGCGGGGCGACCCTCATCGCCGTGCTCGGCATCGAGGCGAGCGCGAGCGAGCGCTCGAAGCTGCTGCGCATGGGCGCCGACGCGTGCTTTCGCTATCCGTTCTCGTTCATCGAAATGCATGAGCGCCTGCTCGCGCTGTTGCGCACCACAGCGGCGTGCGGCGGCGGGGTGCAGGGTATGGCACCCGTGGCGCCCGCGAGCGGCTCCCAGCCGCCCCAGAACGTCCCGCAACTCGATGCGGGCACGCGGGAGATCGTGGAGGGGGAACGCCGCGCCGAACTCACGCGCCGCGAGTACCTGCTGGTCGAGTGCCTGCTGCGCCAGGCCAACACGCCGGTGCCGCGCGACCAGATGATCCGCTACGCGTGGCCCGAGAAGGACGAGATCGATGCCTCGACCGTGAATCTCGTCGTCTCGCGCCTGCGTCGCAAGCTCGAACGCGAGGCGATCGAAACGCGCATCGAGACCATCAGCCGCTACGGCTATCAACTGACGATTGCCTCCACGGACTGATCGTCGCTCTGAGGTAACCGTTTGTGGGAACCGGTTACCTGTCGCCGGTTGGATACAGCGGTTTGCATACGTCAAACGAACCAACGGCACGCTCGCGGCGTGCCGTTGGTGACCTGCTTTGTTGGCCTGTCAGTCTTCGGATGCGCCCGGCCAGACGCCACGGGCGGCGTGCTCAGTGCGCGTAGAGCGTGGAGTTCAGGTAGGCGAGCTGGCCATCCTGCTCGGCCTGCACGAGTTCGTGATACACCTCGGCGCGCGTCTTCTCATGCACCGGTTCCCCATAAGGGGGTACCCAACCGCCAGGCGCGACGGTGGGCGCCGTGTTGTTCGACGCTACCTGCGTGGCCGCGGCGGGCTGGCTGGCCAGCGACCCGGCGGCCGTTGCGGTGCTTTGCGCGAAAGCGGACGTGGCGGTGACGGCGCCGGCGAGCGCGGCGATGATCATGAGAGCCTTCATGTGACTATTCCTCCGGTAATGACATTGGTGAGCCGGTTAGCGAATGCGATGTGTCGCATCCCGGTATGAGAAGAATAGTTAGGTCAGCATATCGAACCCGATGCAGGACGATGAAGAAATGTTTATCGAACTGCGAGGATTCGGCGAAAAGAAAAACCCCGCGCGAAGGCGGGGTTCGTGAGGCGCTCTACAAGGCAACTTATAAGGCAATCTACAAGGCGATCAGGAGGCCGCCTTGTCCTTGTGCTCTTTGTACAGGTCCTGCGTGCTCCAGCCGCCGCCAATCGCCTGTATGAGGCCCACGGTGGCGTCCAGCCGCCGCGTGTCCAGTTCGAGCGAGGCGATCTGCGTGGAGAGTTCGGTGGTCTGCGCCGTCACCACGTCGAGGTAACTCACCACGCCGTCGCGATAGCGCGACATGGAGAGCGTGAGCGTGCTTTGCGCGGCCGTAAGCGCCTCGTCTTCGCGCTGCGCTTCGTCACCGAGATGATGCAGCAGCGCGAGGTTGTCCTCGACCTGCTGAAACGCGTTGAGCACCGTGGCCTTGTACTGCGCCCCGTTCTCGGCGAGCTTCGCCTGCGCGCCGTGCACGATCGCGGTGCGGCGGCCGCCGTCGAAGATCGTCATCATGAGCGTGGGGCCGATCGACCACATCTCGTTGGGCGCGACGATCCACGGCGAGAACGTGTCGCTCTGGAAGCCGCCGTCGAGCCCGAGCGAGAGATCGGGGAAGTACGCCGCCTTCGCCACGCCGATCTGCGCGTTGGCGGCGGCCACGCGCCGCTCTGCCGCGGCGATGTCGGGCCGCCGCTGCAACAGCGCCGAGGGCAGCCCGGCAGGCAGATTCGGCAGATGCGGGCGCAGCGTGTCGGGCGCGACGTTGAACTGCGACGCCGGCACGCCCACGAGCGTCGCGATGGCATGCTCGTAGAGCGCGCGGCGCGCGCTCACGTCATCGGCGGCGGCCTGGGCCGAGGCGAGTTGCGTTTGCGCGCGCGAGACGTCGAGCGACGAGGCAATGCCGCCACGATGGCGGCTCTCGGTCAGCTCCAGCGCATGGCGATAGGCGGCGATGGTGTCGTCGAGCAGCTTCGACTGCTGGTCGAGCCCGAGCAGATCGAACCAGGTGGTCGCGAGCTTCGCTTGCAGGCTCAGTTGCAATGAGGCGATATCGGCTTCGCTCGCCGTGCTCGACGCCTCGCCCGCCTTGACCTCGTTGCGCACCTTGCCCCACAGGTCGAGGTCGTAGCCAATGCCCACGTCGAGCGTGTTCGAGTCGTACACGTTCGGCTGGCCCGAGCCGCGCAGCGGGCGCAGCGCCGACTGGCGCACGCGCGAGACATTCGCCTCGGCGCCAATGGTCGGCAGCAACGCCGAGCGCGCCTGCGCGACGAGCGCATCGGCTTCGTCATGGCGCGCGAGCGCGGCGGCGATATCCGGGTTGGCCTTCGCGACCTGCGGTTCGAGCTGGTTCAACACGGGGTCGTCGAAGGTGCGCCACCAGCCGTCGCGCGGCATGTGGTCGGAGGGCTGCGCCGTTTGCCAGTCGCCCGCCTCCTTGAAGTGCGTCGGAAGAGCCGTGGCGGGCGCGTGATAGGTGGGCGCGAACGAGCATGCCGAGAGCACGAGCGCCGCTGCCAGCGCCACGGCGCGCAACGTGTGCGTATGCATGGACCGCTTAACCATGCGCACGCTCCGCGTCGTGCACCGCCGCCGTCTGCGTGGATTGCGCACCCGGCGCACCCGGTGCGTTGGCCGAGGCGAGCCGCACGAGGTCGCCGCTCGCGAGCGAATCCGGCGGATTGTCGATCACGCGCTCGCCCGCGTGCAGGCCCGACGTGATTTCCACGCGCGTGCCGAGATCGGTGCCGATCGTCACGTCGCGCAACTGGACGTGACGGTTCGCGTCCGCCACGGCCACCTGCATGCCGTGCGCGCGGAAGATCAGCGTGCTCGCGGGCACGAAGAGCGCGTGCGCGTCGCCCGGCATCGCGAGATGGACTTCGGTGTATTCGCCGGGGAAGAGCATGCCCTGCTTGTTGTCGACGGCGAGCTGCACGAGCATCGTGCCCGAGGCCGGCGAGATCGACTGGTCGGTGTCCACGAGCTTCGCGTCGAACTTGATGCCGGGGCGCTCGGGCACGGTGAGCGTGGCGTGCATGCCCGCCTTGATCGAGGCGGCGTCGCTCTGCGGCACGCTCACGTATACGCGCAACTGGCTCGCGTCGGACACGGTGAACAGCTCGGGGCCGCTGCCGCTGCCCGCGTCGATCAACGCGCCCACGTCGGTCTTGCGCGCGGTGACGACGCCGTCGAACGGGGCCGTGAGGCGCTTGAACGATTCGAGCGCTTCCAGGCGCCGCACGTTGGCCTCGTTCGCTTCAACGGTGGCCTGCTTCGCGATCAGGTCGGACGTCTTTTCGTCGGCTTCCTGCTGCGAAACCGAGTCCTGCTTGAGCATCTCGGTCCAGCGCTTTGCCGTGGTGGCGGCGAGCTTCTCGTTGGCCACCGAGTTTTGCAGGTCGGCGCGCGCTTGTTGAAGCTGCTGATCGAGGTCGGGCGTGTCGATCACGCCGAGCAACTGGCCCGCCTTGACGTGCGTGCCGATATCGGCGTACCACGCATGCAGGTAGCCCGAGACGCGCGCATAGATCGGCGCGTTGATATAGGCGGCGAGGCGGCCGGGCAGCACGAGCGGCTCTGAAGCGGGGCTCGCCTGCGGCAACACGGTGGCGACGGTGGGAATGGCCTGCGCGTCGGTCCACGTGGCGAGTTCCTGGTGCGCGTGCACGCGGCTGAATACGCCACCGGACACGATGCCGGCCGCCACCATCAGCGCGACGGCGGCAGCGGATTTGAGGTGACGCAGCGGCTGCGGCGAGGCGATGTCGACTTCAGTGGACATGGGATTCTCCCGTTTCGAGGGCGGTGTGTTCCGTGGATGATTCGGTATGCTTGCTATCGTCGCGATGGCCGTTGTCGCGCCTGTGCACGAGGCTGAACACCACGGGAACGAACAGCAGCGTGGCGCAGGTCGCGCAGATCAGGCCGCCGATCACGGCGCGTCCGAGCGGCGCGTTCTGCTCGCCGCCGTCGCCCATGCCGAGCGCCATCGGCGCCATGCCGATGATCATGGCGAGCGCGGTCATGAGCACGGGGCGAAAGCGCGTGAAGCCCGCTTCGAGCGCGGCGCGCATGGCGTCGCCGGTAGCGGCCAGCCGCTCGCGTGCAAACGACACCACGAGAATGCTGTTCGCCGTCGCCACACCCATGCAGAGAATCGCGCCGGTGAGCGCCGGCACCGAAAGCGGCGTGTGCGTGGTGAAGAGCATCCAGACGATGCCCGCGAGCGCGGCGGGCAGGGCGCTCACGATCACGAACGCATCGCTCCACGAGTGGAAGTTCACGACGATCAGCAGATAGATGAGCAGCACCGCGCCCGCGAGGCCGAGCAGCAGGCCGGTGAATGCGCTGTTCATCGTTTGCACCTGGCCGCGCATCGTGACCGTGGAGCCCTTGGGCAGATCCTTCGCCGTGGCGTGGATCACCTTGTTGATCTGCGAGGACACGGCGCCCAGATCGAGGCCCTGCGTGGTCGCGTAGATGTCGTAGAGCGGCTCGATGTTGTAGTGCGAAACCACCGCGTCGCTCACACCGCGCGTAATTGTGGCGATGCCGCCAAGAATTTGCGAGCCGCCGCTTTTGCCCGTCACCGGCAGGTTTTGCAGGTCGGAGAGCGTGGTCATGCGGTACTGCGGCGTTTGCGCGACGATCGGATAGGACACGCCGTTGTTCGGATTGAGCCAGTAAGTGGGCGACACCTGGCTCGTGCCCGACAGGCTGGCCACCACCGAATTCGTCACGTCCTGCTCGGTGATGCCGAGTTCGTCGGCGCGCGAGCGGTCCACGGCAACCGTGAGCTGCGGATAGGTCGAAGCCTGCTGGATGCGCGGGTCGGCAATGCCGGGAATGCGGCTCATCTTGTGCAGCAGTTCGTTTGCGTAGACCTTGTTCGCGGCCTGGTTGGGACCGCTCACCTGCACGTCGATCGGCGCAGGCGCGCCGAAGTTGAGGATCTGGCTCACGATGTCGGCCGGCAGGAACGAGAACGTCGTGCCGGGAAAGCGGCGCGGCAGTTCCGTGCGCAACTCGCGCACGTATTGCGCCGTGGGGGCATGCGACTTCGCCAGCGAGATGAGGATGTCGCCGTCCTGCGGCCCGATTGTGCCGCTGTTGTTGTACGTGAGGTTGATACCGCTATTTGGCAGTCCGATATTGTCGATCACGTTGTCGAGCTGATCGCGTGGAATGGCTTCGCGAACGGTGTCCTCGATGTGATCGAACAGGTCGGCGGTCTCCTCCACGCGTGTGCCGATCGGCGCGCGCACGTGCAGCGCGATCTCGCCGGAGTCGATATTGGGGAAGAAGTTGCGGCCCAGGAACGGCGTGAGTGCGAACGAGAGCGCGACCACGGCAAGAAAGCCCACGACGAAGCGGCGCCGGTTCGTGAGCGCGAGGCCGAGCACCACGCGATAGCCCGCGCGCACCTGCTCGAAGCGGTGCTCGAAGCCGCGCTGGAAGCGCACGAGCGGATTGCGCGAAGCCGGCGCGTGGTCGTGCGCGCCATGCGGCGCCATCACCGCGGCCAGTTCGCCCGAGGCGTGACCTTGCGAAGCGTGCGGCTTGAGCAGATAGCGCGCCATCATCGGCACGAAGGTGCGCGAGAGCACGAACGAGGCGATCATCGCGAAGATCACGGCTTCGGCCATCGGCACGAACAGGAAGCGCGCGATGCCGTCCAGCAGCAGCATCGGCACGAACACGATACAGATGCAAAGCAGCGAAACGAGCGCAGGCGCGACGATTTGCGCAGCGCCGTCGAGGATCGCGCTGCGTACGTCCTTGCCCTGTTCCAGGTGCCAGTTGATGTTTTCGATCGTGACGGTGGCGTCGTCCACCAGTATCCCCACCGCGAGCGCGAGACCGCCGAGTGTCATCACGTTGAGGGTTTCGCCGCATGCGGCGAGCCCCGCAATCGCGGCGAGCACGGCGAGCGGAATCGAGGCCGCGATAATGAGCGTGGAGCGCCAGCTGCCGAGAAAGAGCAGGATCATGGCCGAGGTCAGTGCAGCGGCGATCAGGCCTTCGCGCGCCACGCCGCTCACCGCGCCTTTCACGAACACCGACTGGTCGGAGAGCGCGACGAGCTTCAGGCCCGGCGGCAGCGACTGCTCGATGAGCGGCAGCTTCGCTTTCACACCGGCGATGATGTCGAGCGTCGAAGCCGAACCGTTCTTCATGATGCTCATGAGCACGGCGCGGTGGCCGTCCACGCGCACGATGTTGGTCTGCGGCGGGTAGCCGTCGCGCACGTGGGCGACGTCGCGCATGTAGATCACCGCGCCGTCCACCGTCTTGATGGGCAGGGCGTTGATCTGGTCGATCGTGAGCGGGCTGTTGTTCAGCCGCACGTTGTATTCGAAGCGGCCGATCTTCTGCGTGCCCGCGGGAATGATCTGGTTCTGTTGCGCGAGCGCGTTCGCCACGTCCTGCGCCGATAGTTTCTTCGCTTGCAGCGCCTGCGGATCGAGGTCGATCTGCACTTCGCGCACCTTGCCGCCATAGGGCGTGGGAATTGCCACACCCGCCACCGAAAGCAACTGCGGGCGAATGAAGTTGGTCGCGTAGTCGGCAAGCTTCTGCTCGTCGAGCGTATTGCTCGTGAGCGCGAGTTGCAACACCGGCACCGTGGAGGCGTTGTAGTTGAGAATCTGCGGCGGCGTGGTGCCGGGCGGCATCTGCTTGAGCACCGTTTGCGAGACCGAGGTGACCTGCGCGGTGGCCGTGCGGATATCGACCGTGGGCTGGAAGAAGATCTTCACGACGCCAAAGCCGCGAAACGATTGCGACTCGATATGCGCCACGTCGTTGACGGTCGTGCCGAGCGTGCGCTCGTAATAGCTGACCACGCGGCCCGCCATGTCGTCGGGCTGCAAGCCCGCGTAGTTCCACACGACACTGATGACGGGAATGCGGATGTCGGGAAAGATATCGGTTGGCGTGCGTAACGCTGCGAGCGGGCCGGCTATCAGGATCAAGAGGGCCAGCACGATGAACGTATACGGTCGGTTCAAGGCCAGCCGGACGATTTTCAGCATCAGAAGGGGCTCCGTTCAGAACATCGGCGCCGGCTGCGCGCCACATTGGGTGCAGCCGACGCCGGTATTGTGTCGGGCGTGTCCTAACATCCGGGAGCCATCCAAATGAAAGAATATTTAAGTGCGAGTCGTGCTAATTCAATAAAAAGGAATACGAAATGATGACGGAAGAATGACATATCCGCGGTACTGCGTTTTACGTCAACCGAGCAGATAACCCGAGCCGCGTATCGTGCGGATGAGCGACGGCTGGCCGGGCATGTCTACGCGGTTGCGCAGGCGTCCCACGTGCACGTCCACGAGATTGGTGCCGGGGTCGAAGCGCCCGCCCCACACGCCTTCGAAGATCATCGTGCGCGTGAGCACCTGCCCGGCATGACGCATCATGAATTCGAGCACGCGCAGCTCCGTGGGCCGCACGCGCAGCACCTTGTCGCGACAGGTGAGCCGACGCTTGACGAGATCGAATTCGAGCGGCCCGACGTGCAGCACGGTTTCGGTGGTGGCGGGGCGGGTGCGGCGGCGCACGAGCGCCTCCACGCGCGCGGACATCTCGTCGATCGAGAACGGACGCGTGAGGTAGTCGTCGCAACCGGCGCGCAGGCCCTGGATGCGTTCCTCGACGCCCGTGGTCGAGCTCATCACGATCACGGGCGTTTCGATGCCTACGCCGCGCATGGTGGTGACGATCGTGAGGCCGTCGAGATCGGGCAGGCGTCGTTCGAGCGCGACGACGTCGTAGTCGCCTGCCATCACCATCGCGATGCCTTCGCGGCCGGAGCGGGCGACGTCGACGGTGAAACCGGTCGAAGCGAGCGTGGGCACGACGCTTTGCTCGGTAATCGCGTCGTCTTCAATGGTCAATATTCTGGGCATGGCCTTCCAGGCGTCGTGACGAAAAGAGCTTGCAACAGCGCTGAAAATGCGCGCGATCACGCAACCGCGCGTAGTGGCGCGGGCGCGGCGTAGGTCATGTGCTGTGCCGCACCCGCGCGGAACTGCTCGACGGCGAAGTCGATGAAGCTGCGGATCTTCATCGTGAGATAGTTGCGGCCGGAATAGACGATCGAGATGTGCTGCACTCCGCCATTGACGTCGAACGCGTTGAGCACGGGCAGCAACGCACCGCGCGCGAGATCGTCGGCGACGAGCGGCAGCGGCAGCAGCGCGATGCCCATGTCGGCGAGGGCGGCGGCGCGCACCGTGGCGTAGCCGTTGGCCGTCATCGGGCCGTTCACGCTCACACGCTGCACGCCCTCGGTGTTCGAAAATTCCCAGGCGCGCGGCGAATCGGAAATGGCGAGCAGGCCGTGTTCCCCGAGTTCGCCCGGCGTGCGCGGCACGCCATGACGCGCGAGCCAGGCGGGCGTGGCCACGAGTATCTCCTTGACCGAGGTGAGCTTGCGGCTCACGAGCGAGGCGTTCACGCTCTGGCGGTCGGTGGCGAAGCAGACGTCGAAGCCGCCTTCGATCAGGTCGATATGCGTGTCGTAGGCCGTGATGTCGAACTCCACACGCGGGTTGATCGCGCGGTAGGCGCCGAGCACGGCGGGCAGCCCGGAGCTCGCGAACACGGCGGGCGCGGCGATGCGCAGCACGCCGCTCGGGTCGCGCGTGGCGCGTACGAGTTCCGATTCGACTTCGTCGAGCTTTTCGATCACGGCGCGGCAGCCGTCCAGATAGAGGCGTCCGGCTTCGGTTAGCGAAAGGCTGCGTGTAGACCGATTCAGGAGGCGCATGTTCAGATGTGCTTCGAGCATGCCGACGCTGCGCGTCACAGCGGCGGCCGACATGCCGAGCTGCTTGCCGGCAAGGCTGAAGCTGCTCAGATCAACAACGCGCGTGAAAACGCGCATGGCTTGGAGCTGGTTCATAAGCGATGGTCCTTGCGGTGGCGCCGGCACGAGGACGAGCGCGGGCTTCGGCGCCGCGGGAAAGCGGCGTCGCCTCGCGCACGCTGCATGCGTGGCCGGGTGAGAAGAGGGGTTGCGCGGGCTACGCGCTCAGTTGGGCAACGCGTGCGCGTAGATTTGCGCGTCGTGTTGCGCGGCGGCTTCATGCGCCGTGAGCGCTGCCTTTAGCCGATGCACGCTTTCGGTTGGAATGGCGAAACCGGCCCAGCCAAGGCCGGTATGGCGCAGGAACACCACGGCGCCGTCAAAGAGCGGATTGCGTTCCGTGTACCAGCACGGATCGATTTCCAGCACGTATTGATGCGTGCGCAGCGGTTGCTCGGGCACCGCCGGGTGCATGGCCGCGCGCAGCTTGCTGAGTTCCTCGATGAGGCCGTCCACGTCGGCGGCGTCGAGCAGCGCGATCTGACCGTTGACTTTCACGCAGACCGAGTGCCGGCCGTATTCATTGACGAGTTCGATCGACATGGGCTTTTGCATCTTGCGTTCCTCGCAGTCCTGAAACTGGAAGGCATTATCGGTGCCCCATCGAAACGCATGTTTTAAGTTGCGGCACACTCCAGATGAAAACTAATTTAGAAAACGACAAGGCGTCCGCGCGGCATTGCATTGGCGCGCAGGCGCAGTGTTAATGTGGCGCTACGCCGCATGGCCATCGTTTCATGCGCCGGCAATGCGCTCATGGCTTATCAATGCTGTTTGCGCAATTCCGATGCGTGATTATTGCGCGCATCGGCGAGAAGCGCGGCAATGAAAAGCAGGATGCCGATGATTGCAACGGCCGTCGCAAATGCGCGGGCAACCTGCGCGCCGCTCGCATCCGGCCCGGCGAGCGCGAAGAACAGTCCGCCAATCAACGCAACGGCAAGCGCCGCGCTCACCTGCAAAACCGAGCTGACGAGTCCCGCAGCAAGACCCGACCAGCGCCGGTCCACGCATTCCACGTTGCGCCGCACGAGCGCGGGTAGCGCGACGCCTTGACCGAAACCGATCAAAAATAGCGGCGCTGTCAAGGCATGCGATTGAGCATCGTGAACAAGAATAGCAGTCCATATCAATCCGCAGCCTTCTACCATCATGGCTGCCGCCGCCGTGCGCGCGCCGAAGCGACGGACGAGCAGCGGGTTCACCAGCGGCCCGACCAGAAAGCCCACGCCCAGGGGCAGAATGCCCAGCCCGACTTCGAGCGGTGCGAGCCCGAGCGTACGCTGCACGTAAATCGCAAACATCATGAAAAACGGCGCGAGCGAATAGAAGAACAGCGTCGCGACGAGACCGCGCACGAGGCCGGGCGCACCGAATAGGGCGGGCGGCACGAGTGCGTCGCGCCCGGCGCTCGCCACGCGGCCTTCGTAGCGCCAGAAAAGTGCGAACAGCGGCGCGGCGCAGGCGAGCAGCGCCCACGTCCAGAGCGGCCAGCCGCGCTCGCGCCCTTCGATCAACGGCACGACGAGCGTGGTGAGGGCAACGGCCAGCAGAGCCATGCCGCCCAGATCGAGCTTCGCAGGATGATCGGACCGGCTTTCGCGTACGAGCCAGAACGCGGCGGGCGCGGCGACGATCACGACCGGCAGGTTGATGAGGAAGATGCTGCGCCAGCCAAGCCCCAATACGTTGGCTGAAACGAGCACGCCGCCCAGCGCCTGGCCCGCGACCGAAGCGATGCCATAAGCGGCGCCGAAAAGACTCAGCGCGAGCCCTTTCTGATGCGACGGAAAGAGTGCATGGATCGAGGCCAGCGCCTGAGGTGCCATGACGGCCGCCGCGCCGCCTTGCAGGATGCGCCCCGTCACCAGCGCCGCAGGCGAAGTGGCGAAGCCGCATACGGCCGACGCAGCGGCAAACGCGACGATGCCCACGAGGAAGATGCGGCGGCGGCCATAGAGGTCGCCGAGCCGCCCGCCCGTGATCAGGAAAATGGCGTAGGTCGCCGCGTAGGCCGAAATCACGAGTTGCGCAACGGCGGCGTTGGCGTGCAGACCGGCCTGCATCGAGGGCAGCGCGACGTTGACGATAAAGAAGTCGAGCGGCGGCAACAGCGTGCCCATCAACAGCACGGCAAGCGCCCACCAGGTACGCGCGCCGGCGCGCGCGGGGTGCAATTCCAGCGTCGAAGTGTTCATGATGCGACCTCAATTTGGGACTATTCAGTTCCGAATAAGCCAAAAAAACTAGCGAATAGCGTTCAGGGCGATTTCAGCGATCGCATCGATCGCCGCTTCGCCGCAATCGGTCTTGCCGAGCACGCGCATGCCTTCGATCGTGCAGAGCAGGAAGCGCGCAAGGTCCTGGGCGTTCTGGTCGGCAGCCAGTTCGCCTGCCGCCTGGCCACGCTCGATGGCGCCGGCGAGCAACGCCTGCATGCGCTCGAACATGCTCGTCACGCGCGTTTTCACCTGCGCGTCGAAGGGCAGGCACTCGGTGGCTGCGGCCGTGACAGGGCAACCCGCAAGCCCCTCCAGGCCCACAGAAAGCCTCACGTAATGCCGCAACGCCTCGCGCAGCGCCGTGCGCGCCGAGGCGTGCCGCAAGTTGCGCGTCAGCCGCGCGATCCCGCGTTCGGTGTAGAAGTCGAGCGCCGCGAGAAAGAGCTGGTGCTTGTCGCCGAACGCCTTGTAGAGACTGCCGCGCGAAAGCTGCGTGCCCTCGATCAGATCGGGTAGCGACGTTGCCGCGTAGCCGCGCGCGCGAAACACTTCGAGCGCGTTCTGCACGGCTTCCTGCTCGTCGAATTCGCGCGGTCGGCCGGGGCCGGAACGGGTTTCGGTTCTCATGCGCCAATTCTAGACCAATTGATTCCGAATTGCCGAAAAAAATCGCAGGGCCGACGCAGGTATCGACAAGGCATCGAGACTAAACATGCATACAGAATGAATTATATATGCGCTCAGAAATATCAATTGTTGATATTTGGCGCGCGTCGGTAATCTGGCTGCCACACCGTTCATCACCTGTATCACGCGACCGGCAACCCGCCCACCATGACCCGCACCGCGATCATCGAATGGCTGACGAGTTTTGTGCCGCATCCCGCCGCCCCGCCGTGGCGGGAGCGTGCGCGGCGCTGCGCGGGCGCGATGCTCGGCATCGCGTTCACGGGACTCGCGACCCATTTGCTGTTCGGCGCGGCCGGCGATATTCCGCTGCTCGTCGCGCCCATGGGCGCTTCGGCCGTGCTGCTGTTCGGCGCGTCGGACAGTCCGCTTGCGCAACCCTGGTCGATTCTCGGCGGCAACTTCGTGTCGGCGCTGGTTGGCGTGGCCTGCGCGCAGTGGATTGCCTCGCCGGTTGCGGCGGCCTCCGTGGCCGTGGCACTCGCGATCTGCGCGATGTTCCTGTGCCGCTGCGTGCATCCGCCCTCGGGCGCCGTTGCGCTTACCGCCGTGCTCGGCGGGCCGGCCGTGCATGCGCTCGGCTTTCATTTCGTGCTCGCGCCCATCGCCATCCAGTCGGTGGCATTGCTGAGCGCCGCGCTCGCGTTTCACGCGCTCACGGGGCACCGCTACCCGCGCGCCGCATTTCGTCCCACGCCGGAGGCCGCCGCCGCGCCGCTCGCCGCGATCGCGCACCCGCTGCTGGAGCCACTGCTGGAACCGCTCGACGTGCCGCGTAAATCGTTCGAACAACTAACCTGTGAGGAGATCATGTCGGCGCAGTGCCCTGCCGTGCCCGCGACGATGGGCGCGCACGCGGCGCGCGAAATGTTCCGCAGGCACGGCGCCTCCACGCTGCCCGTGGTCGACGCCATGGACCGCGTGGTCGGCATGGTCACGCATCACGCGCTCGGCGATCTTGCGCCGGCCGCTGGCTTCAGGCGTGTCTGGGGCGCGCTGCGCCGCGCGTTGCTGCGCGAGTCGGCGCGCGTGGAGGAAACGGTCGAGGCCGTCATGGCCGCGGGGGTGCACGCGGTGCATCGTGCAACGCCGCTCGCGCATCTCGTGCCGATCTTCACCGACCACGCGTACCACGACATCCCGGTGATGGATGACGCGCGGCGGCTGGTTGGCGTGGTGAGGCATTCGGACATGATCCGCTGGCTCCATCACCACGCCGGCGCGGCGCAACCCGCTGCTGCGGCGGGCTAGCTCACGTCACACCACGAACAGCAACAAGGCGAACACCGCATAGAGCCAGCCGACGTGCGTGAGTTGCCGGCTGCGCACGCTCGGCGCGCGGAAGGCCCATTGCAGGAACAGGATGGCGACCATGGTCGTCACGGCCGCGAGAATCGACGGCGTGGCGAGATGCCAGGGCGTGAAGAAGAGGCCGAACGCGGTGGGAATGGTGGCCTGAATCATCATCGCGCCGCTGATGTTCGCGAGCGCGAGGCGCTCCTTGCCCTGGCGCACCCAGATGATTGCGTTCATGATCTCGGGCAGTTCGGTGGCGATCGGGCTGAACAACAGCGCCGTCAACTGCGGGCTCAGGCCGAGCCACGGACCGACCTTGCCGATCTGTTCCACGAACAGGTGTGACGCGAGGAAGATCACCACGAGCGCGGCCAACGTCTGCAACACGATCCACACCATGGCCGGATTTTCGTCGCGCGGACGCAGCTTCAGCGGCTCCAGATCCCCTTCCACTTCGCCGCCGTCCTCGTCGGAGAGCTCCTTCCAGCAGTAGAGCGCGTAGGCCGCGAGGAACAGCACGCCCAGCACCGGCTTGAAGCTGAACAGCACAAGCCCGAGTGCGATTTTGGCCACGAAGATCGCAAGGAACCAGAGCTGGTCGCGGCGCAAGCGGCGCGTGTTGACGTCGACGGTGGCCGCGCGTTCGCGGCCCGCGCGCGCGGCCGTGGCGAGGAGCGCCACGCCCACGACGGCATATGCGATGGTGCTGAGCGCGAGCGGGCCGCCAATCGCGGCGCCCACGCCAATTTCCTTGTGCGCGGGGTCCCCGCTGAAGGCGACGGCGACAAGCGTGACGACGCTCTCGGGCAACGCCGTGCCGAACGCGGCGAGGATCGTGCCGGTGGCGGTTTGCGTGACCTTGAGCTTGTGGCCGAGCCACTCGACGCTATTGACGAAGAATTCGCACGACAAATAGATGATGCCGGCCGCGGCAATGAGCAGGGCGAACGTCAGGATCATGACGAGCGCTCCGTGGCGGCGATGCGGGAGGGGGGTGACGCGAAAAGCGGGGCGGAGCGAATCATCGTTAGCCGTTTATTTTGCGAGCCGGGCACCGAAACCATGACGCTTCCCTTCGCCCGGCCCGGGAGAAAGAGAAAACGTCATAGGTCTCGCCAGGCCGCGCGATCGCAGTGAATCGCATACGGCTGCCGACGCCATGGTGCAGTGGCACCAATCATGTTGACGACGGCGCAACGCCCAAGCCGGCGTTGCAGACTACTCCCCTAAGACAGGGGGCGATTATAGCCGAAGTTCACGACAGCGAGCGTTTTTCGACGCGCTCGCCACCCGGGCGCGTCAGAACTTGTGACGCAGGCCGACCATGAACATCGCCTGCTTGTCGTTGGTCGCGTCGTTGCCGAAGTCGCCGAACGAGGCGACCGCGTTGACGAGCTCGCCCGTGTCCGCGTCGATGGTCTTGCCCGAGGCCTTCTGATACCCCGCGAGCGCGTAGATGTCCGTGCGCTTCGAGAGGAAGTAGTCGCCGCCCAGGCTGAACTGGTTGTAGCTCGCGTCAACGCCGTTGCCGTGGCCCTTCGTGTAGTTGTAGCCGAAGCCGACGAGCGCGACCGGCGTGACCTGGTAATTGAGGAACACCTGGCCCGTGTTGAACTTCGTGTTGCCGTTCGCACCGGACGCGCTTTGATAGTTCGCGTATTCGACATTGCTGTACGAGAGGCCCGCCGTCACCGGGCCATAGGTATAGTCGCCGGCCGCGCGGATGATCTGGAGCGAGTTCGCGGAGACGAAACCGCCCGTGATGCCGGGGGAGTCCACGTTGACGTCCGTATTCGGATTGAGACCGTCGAACGAGGCGACCGTGCCGCTGTTGCTGTTGGCCTTGAAGTAGCCCGCGCCGAAGCCGAACGGACCATGGTTGTACGCGGCCGCCACGGCCCACGTCTGGCCCGCGCCCGTGCTGCCCGGCTGGCCGCCGAACGCGTACATCGCGCTCATTTGCAGGCCGCCGAAGTTCGGGCTCGCGTACTTGATCGAGTTGCTCGTGCGGTAGCTGTTGTCGTAGTTGTCCATGTCGCCCGGCGTCGCGAACGCGGAGCCGAACGCGCCATCATTGGTGAGCGGTTGCAGCAGATCGATGAGCGGATCGTACTGGCGGCCGAGCGTCACCGAGCCCGCCGTGGTCGAATTCAGGCCGAGCATGGCCGTGCGGCCGAAGAGGCGCCCGCCCTGGCCTTGCTTGCCGTTGTCGATGTTGAAGCCGCTTTCGATCTTGAAGATCGCGGAAAGGCCGTTGCCGAGATCTTCGGTGCCGCGCAAACCCCACAGGTTCGGCGACATGTTGCCCGACATCATCTGGAACGTGCCGCCCGAGCCGTTCTTGCCATGCTGGTTGCCGAACCAGGCAACGGAGGTGTCGAGTGCGCCATACAGCGTGACGCTGCTTTGCGCATGGGCGATGGAGGCAAACGAGGCCAGCGCTACGGCGGTGGTGAGAGCGGTTTTTTTCATTGGCGTGTTTTCGTTGGAGAGTGACGTTAGTGAGAGTGGCTTGCGTGAGATTCCGGCTGCGGCGCGCCCGGCGGCCGAAATTCAGCGGCGATTATGCGTAACGCTTTCCATGAACGAATTTAAAAAACGGAAAGACAGAGTTTCAGAAAGCGGATGAGCGTGAATGGGCCGTGCGCACGGCATTCCAGGGCGGTGGTGCCGTGCGATGTTGTTTTTTCGCGGCATCATCGATTAATTGATAAGAATAACTAAATAAATTGCGGGACCGGAATTCGTGCGTCGTCGATTAAACATTTCTTCATTTTCATGCGGATCTTCGGCGAAAGTCTTGCCCCTATCCTTGCCTCACGAGTTGCAGCGCAATTCGCAGCCGGGAGCGCTCTTGCTGCCGGCCTGATCCAGTGTGACGGCCCAGACGGCCAGACAGGAGAGACGAGGTGAGCCTATTCAAGGGCGGCGCGTGCGCCGCAATCATGTTGTCGATATCGGCGCTTGCGCACGCGCAGGGCGCACCGGCCCCACAGGCGGCAAGCGTGCAACAAGCGAGCGCGCCACAACAGCTGGAGAGCGCGCAGATCAGCCAGGGCAACGCGTCCATCACGCGCGCACAGGTGCGCCACGAACTCGTGCAGGCCGAGCGCGACGGACAGATGCAAACGCTCGATCGCACGCTATACGCGCATCACTGATTCGATATCCGTTGCGCCGGGGCAGGCCGCGCGTCGTGACGGAACCCGCATCGCGGCCTAACCACCGATCCCTTTCATGAAATCACGCCTTGTTTCCTATGTGCTGCGCGCGGCGCTGTGCGTCGCGGCGGCGGCGGCCGTATCCGGTTGTGCGAACCTGCATCCACAGCCCAACGGCCCCGGCGATTGCGTCGGACCTCCAGGCTATTGCGTGCCGTTCTTCGGTTCGTGAAGCGGCCTATGGGTCAAAGCCGATGCGTCACGGCACGACGCCCGCGCCGTGACTCGCGCGGCGCGCATAATAGGCGTCTGAATGGCGCCGGTGGCGAACGGCGCGCACGAGGAGACCCATGAACCGTGACACGTACACCGACGCCGCGATCCTCGCATCGTGGCAGCGCAACGCAACGCCCTGGATTGCCGCCGTGCGAGGCGGCGAAATCGAGAGCCGCCGCCTCGTGACCGACGGTGCGGTGCTCGACGCCGTGCTTGCGCGCGCGCCGCGCAGCGTGATCGACCTGGGTTGCGGAGAAGGCTGGCTTGCGTTGGCGCTTGCGCGCCGGGGCGTCGCGGTGACGGGCGTGGACGCGGTGCCGGAACTCGTCACGGCCGCGCGCGCGGCGGGGCTCGCCGATTGCCGCCTGCTCGCCTATGAACAGATCGCGCGGGGCGAACTCGACTGCCGTGCCGATGCAGTGGTGTGCAACTTCTCGCTGATCGGTGCGACCTGCGTGGACGATCTGCTGCACGCGGTGCCCACGCTGCTTGAACCGCAGGGCGTGCTCATCGTGCAAACGCTGCATCCGCTCGTTGCCTGCGGCGATCAACCGTATGCCAACGGCTGGCGCAGCGGCTCGTGGGCAGGCTTCAGCCGCGCCTTTCGCGACGCGCCGCCGTGGTACTTCCGCACGCTGGAGAGCTGGATCGCGCTCATTGCTTCGAGCGGTCTCACGCTGCACGCCATGCGCGAGCCGCTCGATCCGCGCAGCGGCAAGCCGGCTTCGGTGCTGTTCGTCGCACAACGTTGATTACCTGAACGCTACGAGGAGGACACGAGGATGGCGATGATCTCGCATGTGTACATGGGCGTGAACGACTTCGACCGCGCCTTTGCGTTTTACGGCGCCGTGATGCAAGAGCTTGGCTTCGCGCTCAAGTTTCGCGAGCCCGAGTATCCCTGGGCGGGCTGGATGGAGCCCGGCGTGCCGCGCCCGCTCTTTCTGGTGGGCCGCCCGTACGACGGCAACCCCGCGCAGCCCGGCAACGGGCAGATGACGGCACTGCTTGCGCCTTCGCGTGCCGTAGTCGATGCCGCTTACGCCGCTGCGCTCGCGCACGGCGGCACGAGCGAAGGCGCGCCGGCTTTGCGCGCGCACTATCATCCGGATTACTACGGTGCGTATTTCCGCGACCCCGAAGGCAACAAGCTTTGCATTTGCTGTCACGCCGCCGCGGGCGAGTGACGAACGGCGCGCCTTGTTTCACCCGTTGGATCGCATGTCAGCCGACTCTTTTCCCACATCCCGCGTCACAGTCGGCGTGCAGGCCACCGCCCAGTTCTGACAAGCCACGCGCCGCTCCCCCGCCCCCGCAGCCCATCACACGGCTGTCCCAGACGCTGTGCTACTCTTGCCCTGCCTTGGGCGCAGGCCGCCGCACGCCATGTGCGACGGGCGGCGGCCGGCCCGGTGTATCGAAGTCGACAATCGAAGAATCGAAGTCCTGAACCAAAGTCCCGGCGCTCGCTCCAGCCGGGACAACGATCAATAACAGGAAGAGACCCAGATGAAAAAGCACGAGATACAACGCGCGGGCTCGCGCGGCCGACTGCGTACGCTGATGGCCGCGCTGCTGCTCGCGGGCGGCGCACAGGCCGCGCACGCCGCGACCGAGATCCAGTTCTGGCACGCCATGGAGTCCGAGCTGGGCGAGCGCGTGAACGCGATCGCCCAGCAGTTCAACGCCTCGCAGAGCGAATACAAGATCGTGCCCGTGTTCAAGGGCACCTATGACCAGACGCTCGCCGCGGGCATCGCGGCGTATCGCAGCGGCGACGCACCCGCCATCCTCCAGGTGTACGAAGTCGGCACCGCCACGATGATGAACGCGAAGAAGGCCGTGCTGCCGGTCTCCGACGTGATGAAGACCGCGGGCGTACCGCTCGACGAAAAGGCGTTCGTGCCGACCATCGCGAGCTATTACAGCGACGCGAAAACGGGTCACCTCGTTTCGATGCCGTTCAACAGCTCGACGCCGGTGCTCTATTTCAATCGCGACGCCTTCAAGAAGGCCGGTCTGCCCGACGCGCCGCCGAAGACCTGGCCCGAAGTCGCCGAAGCCGCCGCGAAGCTCAAGGCTTCGGGCATGAGCTGCGGTTTCACCACGGGCTGGCAGGGCTGGATCCAGATCGAAAATTACAGCGCGTGGCATGGCGCGCCCATCGCAACGCGCAACAACGGCTTCGACGGTCTCGACGCGCAACTGGAAATCAACAAGCCGTTGCAGGTGGCCCATATCGCCTTCCTCCAGAACATGGCGAAGCAGGGCACCTTCACCTACGTGGGCCGCAAGGACGAAGCCACCGCGAAGTTCTATAGCGGCGACTGCGGCATCATGATGGGCTCGTCGGGGGCGCTCGCCAACGTGCAGCAATACGCGAAGTTCAAGTTCGGCACCGGCATGATGCCGTACGACCCGAGCGTGAAGGGCGCGCCGCAGAACGCGATCATCGGCGGCGCGAGTCTGTGGGTGCTGGGCGGCAAGAATCCCGAGGTTTATAAGGGCGTGGCAAAGTTCCTCGCGTATTTGAGTTCGCCGGCCGTTGCGGCGAAGTGGCACCAGGACACGGGCTATCTGCCTGTCACGAAAGCCGCGTACGAACTCACGCAGCAACAGGGCTTCTACTCGTCGCACCCCGGTGCCGATACGGCCACGAAGCAGATGCTCAACAAGCCGCCGCTGCCGTGGACCAAGGGTCTGCGTCTTGGCAACATGCCGCAGATCCGCACGATCGTGGACGAAGAACTCGAACAGGTGTGGACGGGCAGCAAGACGCCGCAGCAGGCGCTCGATTCGGCCAATTCGCGCGGCAATGAGCTGCTCAGGCGCTTCGAGCAGCAGGCGGCGCAATAACGCTCGCTCGCGCCCGCAACAAAATAGAGTGAAGTGAAGCGATGCCTCGCGAGGCATCGGGCAGCGCCCCAAAGACCTTGGTCCGGTCCTTGGGGCGCTGTGCTTTTTGGCGCGCCCCGGGTGTGTCGCGCCAATACGCGGTGAGGACTACGACGGTTTCGCGCCGCCGCCGTTGGCCGCCGCGGAGGCGGGCGGCGTCCAGCCATACCCCAGCGCCTTGTACAGGTTCACGATCTCCGCGAGTTCCTGATCCTGGAGCGCCGATTGCTGCAACTGCGCGGTGAAGAGGCTGCGTTCGGCGTCGAGCACTTCCAGATAGCTCGTGTAGCCGCCCTCGTAAAGGTCCCGCGCGAGCGACGCATATTCCGCGAGCGCTCGCACCTGGCGCGTGGTTGCGTCGAGCTGGTCGCGCGTGCGTGCCGCGCCCACGAGGGCGTTTTCGACATCGGCGAACGCCTGCTGGATCGTCTTCTGGTAGTTGAGCAGCACTTCCTGCTGCACCGCCTCGGCTTGATGCACCGAACCGGCAATCGCGCCGCCCTTGAAGATGGGTTGCGTGAGCGCGCCGGCGAACTGCCACACGCGCGCAGGCCCCAGCCACAGTCCGGAAAGCGCCGTGCTCGCCGCGCCAAACATGCCCGTGAGCGAGATATCGGGGAAATACTGCGCGCGCGCCGCGCCAATCGATGCATTGGCGGCGATCAGTGTTTGCTCGGCCTGAAGCACGTCGGGCCGGCGCTCCAGCAGCGCGGAAGGCAAGCCTGCCGGAATGGCCGGCGCGCTCAGTTCGGAAATCGTCTTGCCGCGCGCGATCGGCCCCGGATTCTGGCCGAGCAGCAGCGAAAGCGCATCCTCCTGTTGCGCGATCTGCTGCTGGATCGAATACACCGTGGCCTGCGCCGATTCGTACTCCGAACGTGCCTGGCTCAGTTGAACCTTCGACACGACGCCACCGGCGAAGCGCTCCTCGAACAGGCCCAGCGCGCCCTTGCGGCTTGCGAGCGTCGCCTGCGCGATCTGCAACTGGTTGTCGTAGTCGCGTAGTTGCAGGTAAGACGTCGCCACGTTCGCGATGATGGCGATGCGCGTCGCCTGCTGCGCGGCTTGCGTGCCGAGATACTCGGCGCGCGCGGCTTCGGTCATGCGCCGTAGCCGCCCGAACAGATCGAGCTCCCAGGAGACCATGCCGTTGAGCTGGAACTGGTTCGAGGTCACGGAAGGCAAGCCGGCATAGGGGGTGACGTGCCCGCGTGACGGATCGAAATTCGCGCTGATTTGTGGGAAGAGGCCCGTGCGCGTCACGACGTAGCGCCCGTAGAACTCCTCGACGCGCGCGGCCGCGATGGCGAGATCCTTGTTCTGCGCAATTGCCTTCTCGATGAGGTCGTTGAGCACTGGATCGTCGAACTGCGCCCACCAGTTCAGCGAGGCGTCCACCGCCTCGGCCTGCGGCGAGGCGTAGCGGTACGACGAAGGCGTTTCGACCGCCGGGCGCCGGTAGTCGGGCCCGACCGCGCAGGCGCCAAGGCATGCCGTCGCGACGAGCAGCGCGAGAGGACGCAGCGTGCAATGCAAGCGTGTGTTCATCGCTTAGCCCTCCTTTGAAGGCGTCGCGGCTTTCGCCTGTCTGCGCGCCGAAAGCGTTTCGAGGCCCCAGAAGAACATGGGGATAAAGAAGAGCGCGATCAGCGTGGCGCCGAGCATGCCGAACACCACCCCCGTGCCGAGCGAGCGGCGGCTCGCGGCCGAAGCGCCGGTAGCGACGGCAAGCGGCACGCAACCCAGGATGAACGCGAGCGAGGTCATGATGATCGGCCGCAGACGCAACTTCGCGGCATGCAGCGCCGCCTCATACGGCGACATGTTCTCCTTCTCGCGCATTTCCACGGCGAACTCGAAGATCAGAATGGCGTTCTTCGCCGCAAGCGCGATCAGCACGGTCAGGCCGATCTGGAAGTACACGTCGTCTTCCATGCCGCGCAGCAAGAGGCCTACCAGCGCGCCGAAGAGCGCGAACGGCACGGCCAGCAGCACGCCGATCGGCAGCGACCACTTCTCGTACTGCGCCGCGAGAATCAGGAACACCATGAGCAACGCGAAGCCGAACACGAGGCCCGCCGTTGATCCCGCCTTCTTCTCCTCGTAGGACTGGCCGCCCCACGAATAGCTGTAGCCTTCGCCGAGCGTTTCCTTCGCGATCTGCTCCATCGCCGCGATCGCCTCGCCCGAGCTGTGGCCCGGCGCCGCATCGCCGATGATCTTCGCCGCCGGGAAGTTGTTGAAGCGGGTCACGATGTCGGAGCCGGGCACGAAGCGGAAGGTCGTCACGGCCTTGATCGGCACCATGTCGCCGCTGCGGTTGCGAACGTAGAGCTGCTGAAGGTCGTCGGGGTTCGTGCGGTACTGCGGCTCCGCCTGCACGATCACCTGAAAGAGGCGGCTGCCCTTCGGAAACTGGCTCACGTACGAGGAACCGAACATCGTCTGGAGTGCGGAGTACACGTCCTGCACCGCCACGCCGAGCGATTCCGCGCGCTCGCGGTCCACTTCCACGAGCATCTGGCGCGAGCGCGCGTTGATGGTGGAGTTCACGCCGCGCAGCACCGGGTTCTGGCGCGCCTTGGCGATGAATTCGTGGACCTTGTCTTCGAGTTGCTGATAATTGCCGTCGCCCGTGCTTTGCAGCCAGAATTCGAAGCCGCCCGTGGTGCCGAGGCCCGGAATCGACGGCGGGTTCAGCGGCACGATCACGCCTTCCTTGAAGCCCGAGAAGGCCTTGTTGGCCGCGCGGATCAAGTCTTGCGCGCTGCCGTTCTCGCCGCGGTCCTTGAAGCTCTTGAGCGCGATGAAGAGCGTGCCGGCATTGGCCTTGTACTGCGAGTCGATCAGGCTGTAGCCAATCGGCGCGGCCACCGAACTCACGGCCGGCTGCTTCGCGAACCAGTCCTCCGCCTTCTTCGAAAGATCGCCGGTGCGGTCCAGACTCGCTGCATCGGGCAGCACGACCGCGCCGAGCAGATAGCCCTGATCCTCCACGGGCAGGAACGACGAAGGAATATGCTTGAAGAGGCCGCCCGTGGCGACGAGCATCACGGCAATCAGGCCGATGGAGAGCGCGACGCGCCGTATCGCCGTTTGCACCCAGCTTGCGTAGCCTTCGGTGAGTCGTTCGAACTTTTCGTTGAACCAGCGGAAAAAGCGGTTCTTTTTCTGCTCGCCGGGTTTGAGCAGGATGGCCGCAAGCGGGGGCGAAAGCGTGAGCGCGACGAGACCCGAGAGCACCACCGAAACCGCGATGGTCACGGCGAACTGCTTGTAAAGCTGCCCCGTGATGCCGGAAAGAAACGCCACCGGGATGAACACCGCGAGCAGCACGAGCACGATGGCGACGACCGGCCCGCTCACCTCGTCCATGGCGCGCTTGGCGGCCTCTTTGGGCGGCAGCTTGAACTCGGTCATGTTGCGCTCGACGTTCTCGAGCACGACGATCGCGTCGTCCACCACGATGCCGATGGCAAGCACCATGCCGAACAGCGTGAGCATGTTGATCGAGAAGCCGAATGCGGTCATGCCGATGAACGCGCCGATGATCGACACGGGCACGGCGAGAATCGGCACGAGCGTGGCGCGGAAGCTTTGCAGGAAGACAAAGACGACGATGATCACGAGGATCAGCGCGTCGCGCAGCGTCTTCACAACTTCCATGATCGACTCGTTCACGAACTCCGTGGTGTCGAGCGCGACTTCGTACTTGAGGCCCGGCGGGAAACTCTTGTTCAGCGACTCGAGCGTCTGTTTCACCTGCTTGGCCACTTGCAGCGCGTTCGCGCCCGGCTGCTGATACACCGCGATCAGCGTCGCCGTCCTGCCGTTGTAGCGCCCGCGCAGCGTGTAGTCCTTCGCGCCCAGCTCCGCGTGGCCGACGTCCTTCAGGCGCACGAGCGAGGCGTCGTCGGCCGTGCCCGCGCGCAGGATGATGTTGTCGAACTCGGCGGGCTCGGTGAGGTGCCCCTTCGTCGCAACCGGGAAGGTCTGGTTCACGGGCCCGTTGGTCGGCGCCTGGCCCAGGCGCCCTCCCGAGAACTGCTGGTTCTGCGCGTTGATCGCGTGCTGCACGTCGTCCACGGTGATGCCGAGCTTCGCCATGCGGTCGGGCTTGAGCCAGATGCGCATGGCGTAATCGGCCGAGCCGAGAATCGCTGACTGGTTGGCGCCGGGAATGCGCTTGAGCGCGTCGAGCACGTACACGTTCGCGTAGTTCGCCACATAGGCCTGGTTGTAGGCATTGGTGGGGGAATAAATCGCGATCACCATCATGAACGCCGACGAGCGCTGCTGCACCGACACGCCCTGCGATTTCACCGCTTCGGGCAGGCTCGGCAGCGCCAGGTTCACGCGGTTCTGCACGTCCACCTGCGCGAGCGACGGGTCGGTGCCGATGTCGAAATAGGCGGTGAGCGTCATGTCGCCCGTCGAGGAACTCGACGAGTTCATGTACATCATGTGGTCCGCGCCGTTGACCTGTTCTTCGATGGGCGCGGCCACGTTCTGCGCGACGACGTCGGCGTTCGCGCCGGGATAGGTCGTGCTGACGGTGATCTGCGGCGGCGAGATATCGGGGAACTGCGCGATTGGCAGATTGAACATCGCCACGAGACCGGCGACCACGAGGATGATCGAGATGACCGAGGCGAAGATCGGCCGGTCGATGAAGAAGTGAGAAAACTTCATCGCTCAGCCTCCCGCCGCGCGCGCGCCGGATACCGCGCTTGCCGCGCCGGCTTCCACGTTCGCCGCGGGTGCGGGCACGACATGCTCCTTCACCGGCGCGCCGGTCATGAGCCGTAGCGTGTTGTCGACGATCACGTGGTCGCCCGCGTTCAGGCCCGATTCGATCACCCACGCGTTGCCGTTCCACTGGCCCGTTTCCACGGAGCGTTGCTGCGCCCGGCCGTCCTTGTCCACGGTCCATACGAAGGGGCCACGCGGTCCTTGCTGCACGGCGTTCTGCGGCACCGCGATCGCGTTCGGGCGCACCGCGCCAATGAGCTTCACGCGCACGAACTCGCCCGGACGCAGCGACCCGGTGGCATTCGTCACCACCGCGCGAATCAGGTAGGTGCCGGTTTGCTGGCTCAGCGAGGCGTCGGTAAACGAAATATGGCCGCGCTGCGGATACACGCTGCCGTCGGCGAGCACGAGCTCCACCTCCAGTTGGCCGAGCGGGGGCAGCTTGAGCGTGCCGTTGCCCGTTTGCGTGCGCACGTTGAGCATCTCGTTTTCCGAGAGCGAGAAGTTGACCCACATGGGGTCGAGCTTTGCCACGTAGGTGAGCAGGCTGTTGGTGGCGTCGATATAGGAGCCGTCCTGCTTCTTCGCGAAGCTGGACAGGCCGGTGACGGGCGCGGTGATGGTGGTGTAGCCGAGGTTGAGCTTCGCGCTCGTGACGTTCGCGCGCGCCTGTTCGAGCGCGGCGGCGGCGGCCTGCTCCTGGCCGGTCGAGTCGTCGAGATCCTTCTGGCTCAATGCGTTTTTCGCGGCGAGCGGCCGCACGCGAGCGAGGTTGGCGCGCGCCGTGTCGAGGCGCGCCTTTTGCTGCGCGTATTCGGCCTGCGCGGCGTCGAGCGCCGCCTGGAACGGCTTGCGGTCCATCACGAACATCACGTCGCCCTGACGCACCATCGTGCCTTCCTGGTAGACGCGCTTTTCGAGGAATCCGCTCACACGCGAGCGGATTTCGACTTGCTGCGAACTCTCTGTCTGGCCGACATAGTCGAAGACCACGGGCACCTCGCGCAGCGCGACGGCCATGACATCGACGTTGGCCACGGGCAAGGCGGTTTCGGGCGCTTTTGCTTTATCGCATGCGCCAAGGCCGAGGCAGGTTGCGAGCGTGACACCGGCTAACACGTAATGAAATCGTCGGTACATTGTTTTGTTCTCGTAGGCGAAAGCCCGCGCATTGATTTCCATCCGTTCCATTGCCGGAGCGGAAGGAACGGAAACAATGCGTCGATCGCGGTGACAAGAAAAAGGAAAGGAAAAAAGCAGATCGAGAGTGCTACATCTTGAAATCAACTGCGGGACGAGTTTGTTGCGCGTCGTCATAAGCGCATCGCCATGACTGACAGGCGATGTTTAGAAAGGGCGTCATTCTGGCGGTGCCAAACCACAGTCCTTGTCGGAAATCCTTCTTTTCATCAAGAAAAGAAACGAAATGTGGCGATATGAAATCCAGCCGTGCAGGCGAGCCATTAGCCGGATTCATTGACTTCAATGGATGTGCCGGTTGATTCGAACAGATACCCCGAGGTCATTTCGTTGAACCAGTCCGCGAGTGCCCGCTTGCGAATGGTCTTGCGCAGTGCGCGAGCGGATTCTTGCGACGCGGCATCGCGTCCGTGTGCGGCAGACTCCACGCGCGCGCGGTCGTGGCAAGCAGCAACGCCGCCATCGCGTCCGGCTCCGATTCCGGGGCTCGTGGGGCTGGTAATTGCGGGTGCGCGTTCCTTTTCGAGGTCGACATGATGTGATGGGAGCTGAAAGTCGGGTTGGCGGGCCGGTATGGGTTGTCATCGAGCGCACCCCGCAGTCGATGGAGGGACCGGACGCCGCCGGAAAGGGCAGCGCCGCGTAGGGGTGCAGCGCTGCATGAAGGGGCGGCGGCCATGAACCGCCACCGCCCGCTCGCCGTGTTATTCCGGCGTCCAGAGTCTTGAAAGCGAGCCTGGAGGTGGGCTTAGAACCGGTGACGGATGCCCGCGCTCACGACCACCTGGCTCTTGCTCGACGACGGGGCGTCGGTGCCGTTGATCTGCACCGCGTTCGCGCCGACCGAGTTGTTGGCGCCGATTTGCGCGACGCTCGTGGCGTAGAGGTCGGTGCGTTTGGAGAGCGAGTAATCCGCCATCAGGCCGAACTGGTTCCAGTGCGACGAACGGTTGTTCGTGTCGCCGCTGGCCGGCGTATTGCGCAGGCCCTGCGTGTACGTGTACGACGCGCCCACGAAGAAGGCCGGCGAGAAGTTGTAGCGCCCGTTGACCTCATAGTTGTTGTAGCGCACGGAGACGTCCGCGACCTTGTCCTGAACGCGCGTTTGCGTGAACACCGTGCCGATGACGGCGGGTCCGAACGCGTAGTTCGCGCCGAGACCCCAGACACGCTGGTTCTGGAGGCCGAGAGCGCCGAGCACCACAGGCAGGCCGTTCTGCACCGCGCCGTTGGTGTTGCCCGAATTCAGACCTTGCAGTTGCAGGTACGCGGCCGCGACTTGCAAGCCGCCGTAGTTGTAGCCCGCGCCCACGCTATACGCACGGTTGTTGGCGAAGCCGCCCGCCTGATTCGAGAAGCCATACATGCCGCTCATCGAGAAGCCGGCGTAGTTCGCGCTTTGGTACTTGATCGAATTGTTGGTGCTGTAGGTGCTGTTCAGGTTGTCGGCGTCGCCGAAGTGGGCGAAGTAGGTGCCGCCCCACGAGCCCGTTGCGGAGATCGGCGCGAGGTAGTCGACCACCGAGTCGTACTGGCGGCCCAGCGTGACCGTGCCGTAGTCGGCGCTCGACAGACCGACCACGGCCTGACGATTGAAGAGCGAACTGGTGGCGGTCTTGCCGTTGGTCACATCGAAGCCGCTTTCCAGCGTGAACACGACCTTCAGGCCGCCGCCCAGGTCTTCGGCGCCACGCAGGCCCCAACGGCTTTGCTGAACGTTGCCGCCGGTCAGGCCGAACATGGCCTTGCCGTTGGCCAGACCGCCGGACGTGACGTCCGAAGCCTGGTTCGCTTCATTGCTCACATAGCTCAGTCCCGCGTCGATCAGCCCGTAGAGCGTCACGCTGCTCTGCGCGTGCGCAGCGCTGGCGAAGGCAGCGGAAGCGGCTGCGAAAATCAAGCTTGTCTTTTTCATCGGTTATTTCCCTACAGAATCTGATGGCTAATGTGAAAACTACGGCTGCGATCAGGTTGAATTCCGTTATTCCGCTGTCAGAATTCCGGTCAGAATCGCGGTATTGCCTGCGCGAACGGAATATAAAGTTTTACGGACTTCTGAACTACACCGGATAGGGAATAGGTATTTCAAATAAGCTGAAAAAAGACTGCGACATCGTAGGCAGCATGGGGGGCTGCCGGATAAATCCCTCGTATATCTCTTATTTATGACGTTTCTGATTGAAATTAACGTTGTCCTTTTGCAACATCGAATTTGTCCTAGGAGTTTTAAGTTGGTAGAAACCGCGATCGGCCAGAGTTATCTTATGCGTCTTCCGTATTTATTAAATCGTAAGTCAATAAATTTGAAGAATCATGTTGAATCAATTACAGGCAATGCGCGTTTTTCTCAAGGTTGCAGAGAACAATTCCTTCAGTCGCGCGGCGGCGAGTCTCGACTTGTCAAATGCCGCCGTGACGCGTTACGTCGCGCTTCTCGAAGCGCATCTCAATACACGCTTGATCAACCGGACCACGCGCAGCCTCTCGCTGACTGAAGACGGCCGGGCCTACGTGCAAGGCTGTCGCCAGATGCTCGAACTGATGGACTCGATCGAGTCGTCGGTGGGGGGCGGCTCGGGCGAGCCGAGCGGCACGCTCAAGCTGGTGGCGTCCGCTGCGTTTTCGCTGGTGGGATTGCCGCCGCTCGTCATGGACTACTGTCAGCGTTATCCGAAGGTGAAGCTGGATCTCACGCTGCTTCACCGTAATGTCGATCTGGTCGAGGACGGCTTCGATATCGGCATTCTGACGTCGCGTCAGGCGAGCAGCGGCTCGCTGGTGAGGCGCCCGCTCGCTTCGCTGCGCCCGGTCGTGGTGGCGTCGCCGGCGTATCTCGAAACTTACGGCGTACCCGCCGCGCCCGCGGACCTGGCGCTATGCGGGTTTCTCGCGCCGTCGCGTGAAATTCACGGGCGCGAGTGGTGCTTCGTCAATGCGCAGGGAGAGGAGGAGTCGATCAGCGTCGAGCCGCGCTGCACGGTCAACGACATGATCATGCTGCGCCAGTTGGCGCTCGTGCATATGGGACTCGCGATCCTGCCCGAGGCCTATGTGAAGGACGACCTCGAAAACCGCCTGCTTTCGCTCGTGCTGCGCGACTATGAGATCCGCGAAGGCGACAAGGAACTGGCGCTCGTTTATCCCGGAAGGCGGCACGTTTCGGCAAAGGTGCGCACGTTTGTCGACCTTGCGGTCGAGCATTTCCAGACGGCCTTCGGTTCCGCCCGCAACACCTGAAAGCGCGCCTGAAACCCGGATCTTTCGCATCGGCTTGCGCCCGCTCACGCTGTGCCGTGAGTCCATGGGCACGAGTCCCGCGTGTCGGGCATCGTGCCGCCAGGAACGAAGCGCGTGGTCAGCCAGGCGCCTTTTTAGAACCACGCATCCCGCATGTCGAGCGTCGTCCGGTCGAGCGAGGCGAGCAAATCGAATTGCGCGTTTGTCTTCGGAAGTTCCCACGCGAAAAAATACGCCGCTGCCGCCAGCTTGCCGCGGTAGAAGTCCGCCTCGTCGCCGCTGGCGTGTGCGAGCGCCGCGCGCGCGACGAGCGACTGTTCGAGCCATACCCACGCCATCACGACATGGCCGAACGCTTCCAGGTACACCGAAGCATTGGCGAGCGTCACCGCCGGATCGCCCGCGGCCCAAAGCTGCTTCGTGACCTCGGCAAGACGCCGCAGCGAGGCTTCGAGCGCACGCGCCTGGGTCGTGCATTCGGCGGCGTCATGCGCTGCGCCCGATGCATGCGCGCGTTCCAGCGTGCCCTGCACGCGTTCGACGAAGATGTTGAGCGCCGCGCCGTCCTTGATGACCACCTTGCGGCCGAGCAGGTCGAGCCCCTGAATGCCGTGCGTGCCTTCGTGAATCGGATTGAGACGGTTGTCGCGATAGAACTGCTCCACGTTGTACTCGCGCGTATAGCCGTAGCCGCCGTGCACCTGAATGGCGAGATCGTTGGCCGCGAGACACCATTGCGAGGGCCAGCTTTTCGCAATGGGCGTGAGCAGATCCAGCAGCAGCGTGAGCGACTCGCGCTCGGCGCCGCTTGCGGCGCTCGCTTCGTCCACGAGCTTCGCGCACCAGAGATTGAGCGCGAGCGCGCCTTCCACATAGCTCTTTTGCGCGAGCAGCATGCGGCGCACGTCGGCGTGTTCGACCAGCCTGACCTGTGGCGAAGCCGGGTCTTTGCCCGCCGCGCCCACGGGACGTCCTTGGGGGCGGTTGCGCGCGTAATCGAGCGCGTGCAGATAACCGGTATAGCCGAGCATCGTCGCGCCCAGCCCCACGCCAATGCGCGCCTCGTTCATCATGTGGAACATGTACGCGAGCCCGTGATGCGGCTCGCCCACGAGGTAGCCGACCGCGCCCGCGCGGCCGCCCGGCGTATGCTTCGTGCCCTCGCCGAAGTTGAGCAGGCAGTTCGTCGTGCCGCGATAGCCCATCTTGTGATTGAGGCCCGCGAGCACGACGTCGTTGTGCTCGCCGCGCGAACCGTCCTCATTCACGAGATATTTGGGCACGACGAAAAGCGAAATGCCTTTCACGCCCGCGATGAGCTTGCCGTCGGGACCGGGAATCTTGGCGAGCACGAGGTGGACGATGTTTTCGGAGAGATCGTGCTCGCCGCCCGAGATCCACATCTTGTTGCCGCGCAGCCGGTACTGCGCGCCAAGCGGCGAATCGCACTCGAAGTCGGCGCGCGTGGCGACATCCGAAAGCGACGATCCGGCCTGCGGCTCGGAAAGGCACATCGTGCCGAAATAACGGCCTTCCAGTTCGGGGCGCACGAAGGTGTCGATCTGCCTGGCGCTGCCGTGCGCGAGCAGGAGGTTCGCGTTGCCGATGGTGAGGAACGGGTAGGCGCTCGTGCCCACGTTCGCGCCCTTGAACCAGGCGAAGCCCGCTTTCTCCACGACGAGCGGCAACTGCATGCCGCCGTATGCGTAGTCCTGCCCGGCGGCCATGAGGCCGGCCTCGCTGAACGCCTTCAGCGCCGTCTTGACCTCGGGGATGATCGTGACCGTTTCGCCGTCGAAGTGCGGCTCGTGCTGGTCGTTCTTCTTGTTGTGCGGCGCGAACAGGTCGGTGGCGATTTTTTCGCAGGTGTCGAGCGCGGCGTCGAAGGTCTCGCGCGTATGGTCGGCGTAGCGGCCGATGCGCGTGAGGCTTTCGACATCGAGCCATTCGTACAGCAGGAAATTCAGATCGCGGCGGGAAAGGATCAACGACATGGCGGAACGGTCTCGCAACATGGGAAGAAGAGACGGATAGCCTACCCAAAATAGAACGAGCGTGCTATTGGTAATTTCTCCTGCCCGCGCGAGGCGCCCGGCTTTCGATTTTACGAAGAATCGCTCATGATCGGGCGTCACCCTTCCGGAAAGCGAGAATGCGATGGACCGTCTCGACGCCATGACCGTGCTGATCGCCGTGGTGGACGCCGGCAGCCTTTCGGCGGCGGCGCGCCGCCTCGGCATGCCGCTCGCCACGGTGAGCCGCAAGATCGGCGAGCTGGAGGGGCATCTCAAGACCCGCCTGCTCACGCGCACCACGCGCCAGCTCTCGCTGACCGAGGCGGGCCGGTCGTACGTGGCTGCGTGCCGGCGCATTCTCGAAGACGTGGGCGAGGCCGAGCGCGCCGCCACGGGCGAGTACAGCGAGCCGAAGGGCGAGCTGGCGATCACCGCGCCCGTGGTGTTCGGCCGCCTGCATGTGTTGCCGGTGGTGGCTGAATTCCTGGCGCGCTATCCCGAGATCGGCGTGCGGATCATGCTGGCGGACAGCATCGTGAACCTGCTGGAGGAGCATGTCGATCTGGCCGCGCGCATCGGCGAGTTGCCGGACAGCGCGCTCGTGGCGATGCGCGTGGGCGCGATACGCCGCGTGGTGTGCGCGAGCCCCGACTACCTTGCCGCGCATGGCGTGCCGGCGCATCCGCGCGATCTCGCGGCGCACGCGTGCATTACGTCGGACGGGCTCACGTCCGCGCGATCGTGGGCGTTCTGGCTGGGCAAGGAAGCGGTCTTGCTACCCGTGCGCTCGCGGCTCGTGCTCAACACGGCGGAAGCGGCCATCGACGCGGCCATGCTCGGCGTCGGGCTCACGCGCGTGCTGTCGTATCAGGTGGCGAGCGCCGTGCGCGAAGGCAAGCTCCAGGTCGTGCTCGAAGCCTTCGAGCCGCCGCCCTGGCCCGTGAGCCTCGTGCACGCGGGCCAGGCGCCGCTGCCGCTGAAGCTGCGCGCGTTTCTCGACTTCGCGGCGCCGCGCTTGGGCGCGCGCCTGGAGGGGGCGTGGCTCGCGAGTGCGAGTTCAGTCTGAGCCGCCCCAAAGCGTCACCCGTCCGGCTTCAGGGTTTGCCATTGACGTAGTGATGCGGCGACACGCCCATGACGCGCTTGAACATGGTCGAGAACGCCGTCGGGCTGCCGTAGCCCAGGTCGTACGCGACGCGCGTGACCGAGTCGCCCTGGGTCAGCCGGGCGACGGCCGCGAGCAGGCACGCCTGTTCGCGCCAGGCAACGAAGCTGGTTCCCAACTGCTCGCGGAACAGGCGCGTGAAGCTGCGCCGGCTCAGTCCCACGCGGCGGGCCGCCTCGTCGAGACCGAGTGCCGTCGAAGGCGCGGCGAGCACCTCGCGGCAGAGCGCCGCGAGCCGCGGTTCGTCCGGCAGCGGCGCATTGAGCGCGAGCGGCGGCATGGCCGCGATTTCGTCGACGAGCAAGGCCATGAGCCGCTCGGCGCGACTCATGGGCGCGTACAGCGCGGGCTGCAACACCGCCTCCGACATCAGATTTCTCAGCAGTGGCGTGGTGCCTTGCACGCAGCACTGTCGCGGCAACGCGCCCGCTTCATCGCCCGCTCTGTCGCCCGTTTCGTCGCCCGCCTTGTTGCCCGTTCCGTGCAAGCGCGTGTCGATGAACGCATTGAGCATGCGGACCTGACCGCTCATGCGCATTTCGTGCGGGACGTCGGCTGGCAGCCAGACCGCGCATTGCGAAGGCACGACCCAGTTGCCGGCCGCCGTCGACACCGTCATCGCGCCTTGCGCCGCATAGGCGAACTGGCCGCGTTCGTGCGTGTGGCGAGGGTGCACGAAGCCCGAGGGATAAATGCGCTCGGTCGCGATGACGTCGCGCGGGACTTCGTCGTAGCTCGGCGGTATGGCGGCTGGCATGGCCCGAATTGTGGCTCGATTGACCTGATCGCGAGTGCGGGGCGGAAAGCGCAAATTTAGCATGGTGGCGTTGGCGAACGGCTGCCGTTCGCCAACGGACTGCGGCCGGGAACCCGGCCGGTCGACTCACGCCACCAGGAGACGCAAATGGTTTTGCGCAACGAGCGCATGCTGGCCCGATACACACAGTGGGCGAACGAAGTGATATACGAGGTGGTCGCCGGACTGCCGCAAGAGGACATTGTGAAGACGCGCGACATGACCTTCGGCACGCTCTTGCGCGCGCTGGGGCATGGTTACGCCGTGGGAGCG
Organism: Paraburkholderia unamae; assembly: GCF_003268775.1. Classification (GTDB taxonomy): domain Bacteria; phylum Pseudomonadota; class Gammaproteobacteria; order Burkholderiales; family Burkholderiaceae; genus Paraburkholderia; species Paraburkholderia unamae. Next base: position 43,247 of record NZ_QLSU01000038.1, on the reverse strand, counting down.
ATCTTCAAGGCGCACCTCGAACAGCGCGACCACGGCTTCACCGCGCGCCACATTCCCGACGAGACGACCTTCCACGAACTGCGCGCCATGCAGCGCGAGCTCGACGCGTGGTACGTGTCGTGGATCGACCGGTTGAGTGAAGTCGAGGCCGCGCAGCCGCTGCGCTTCCCGTACATCGGCGGTGGCGAGGGCGTCATGACGCGCGGGGAGATAGGGTTGCACGTGGTCAATCACTACACGTTTCACCGCGGCTTTGTCGTCGAGACGCTGCGTGGGCTGCGGCAAGCCGTTCCGGCCACGGACATTACGGTTTATCTTCGCGATCACGCGCGCCAATGAATAACGGCTCGCCGGGCCCGGAACGAGTACGGCCAGTCCCGCCACGCTGCAAACGTTTGCAAATACTTGTTCAGCAAAGGGTTTCCTGAAGTTTCCCGGAAGGCTGCCGTAAACTCGTACGCGGGTCCCGAATTTATTGGCCGGGACTGCCGCATTTACGCCTTCCACCAACTTCCATTCTCTTCATTCAAGTGTCGTTCATGCTGGCAGATTCGCCGGGCCGCTCGCAATCGCTCCAATCGTCCGGTTCGCAACAGCGCGTGGCCGTTCGCGCGCTCGACGAAGTCGCGCGCGCCGCCGACGCCGTGATGTACTCCACGCTGATTCTCTCCGCTATCGCAGCGGTTTTGATCGGCTTCTTCTATTACGAAACGCAGCTCGCGTTCGCGGGCGCCGCGTTGTGCCTCGGGGTGGGCAGCTTCGCGTTCTTCGGCGCGCGCGGCACGCGCCTTTCGTGCGTCGCGCTCACGCTCGCCAACGCCGCGCTGGTCGCGCTGCATATTCAGGCGGCGCACGGCGTCACCGAATTCCATTTCGGCGTGTTCGTGCTGCTCGGCCTGTTGCTCGTGTATCGCGACTGGCGCCCGATCGTGCTCGCCGCCGCGTTCTTCGCCGTGCATCACCTCGCCTTCGACCGGCTTCAGGCCCTGAACTTCGCCGTGTATTGCACGCACGAGGCGAACCTGCCGCGCGTGCTGCTGCATGCCGCCTACGTGGTCGCGCAGACGGCCGTCGAGATCGTGCTCGCCCATCGCCTGCGCGTGGCGGCCATCGAGGCGGCGGAGCTGGCGGATATCGTGCGGCGCGTGGTGCGCGAGCGCGAAGTGTGCCTCGCGGTGGACGGCATCGCGGCGAGCGCGCCCACGGCTGTCGCGCTCAAGGGCGCGATAGGGCAAATGGCGCGCGCCATGCAGGAGGTGAGCACGAGCACGGCGCATGTGGAGCAGGCCGCGCGCGAAATCGCCGAGGGCAACGCAAGCCTGAGCGAGCGCACCGAGCACCAGGCGGGCAGTCTGGAGGAAACGGTTGCCTCGATGGACCTGTTCACGCACACCGTGAAGGCGAGCGCGGAGCACGCCCGCGAAGCGAGCGAGTTCGCCCGCGAGGCGTCGACGGTCGCGAAGGAGGGCGACGGCGTGGTCGCGCGCATGGTGGCGACGATGGGCGCCATCGAGACCTCGGCCAAGCGCATCTTCGAGATCGTCGACGTGATCGAGGGCATCGCGTTCCAGACCAATATTCTCGCGCTCAACGCGGCGGTCGAAGCCGCGCGCGCGGGCGAGCAGGGGCGCGGCTTCGCCGTGGTCGCGAGCGAGGTGCGCAGCCTCGCGCAGCGCGCCGCCGCTGCCGCGCGCGAGATCCAGCAGCTCGTGGAGGCCTCGGCGAGCGAGGTGGGCGCGGGCACGCAACTGGCCGGCGAGGCGCGCGCCGCGATGGAAGGCGTCGTGCGCAGCATCGGCCGCGCGGCCGACATCATGGGCGAGATCACGGCGTCGAGCCACGAGCAGGCGCAGGGCATCGAGCAGGTCAACGCCATGGTCGCGCAGATGGACGACACCACGCGCCGCAACGCCGCGCTCGTGAGCGAGGCGGCCGCCGCCTCCGCGTCGCTGCATGCCACGAGCGCGAGGCTGCGAGAGGTGCTCGGCCTCGTCGCTTTGTCGTGATATCGTGGCGCGTCGCATCGGGCGAACACGTGGCTGAACAGGAGGCTTACCCGTGATGAGCGTGCTGGGCTGCATCGTCTACAGGCACAACCTGTGGCTTGTCGTCGTTGCGCTGCTGATTTGCGGCGCGGGCTCGTGGGTCACCGCGCGGCTCGTCCTGCGCGCGTTCGCCACGCGCTCGCTGCAACGCTTCGGCTGGTCGTTCATCGCGGCCGTCGTGGCCGCCGCCGATATCTGGTGCACCCATTTCGTCGCCATGCTCGGTTTCGAGCCGGGCGTGCCGATCGCCTTCGACCCCGTGCTCACCATCGCGTCGCTGCTCATCGCGCTCGTGGGCAGCATCGCGGGCTTCGTGCTCGCCACGAGCCGCGTGTCGCGCGCGGCCCCCGCGCTCGGCGGCGCGATCGTCGGGCTGGCGGTCGCGCTCATGCACTACGCGGGCATGCTCGCGTATCGCGTGGAAGGCGTCGTGATCTGGAATCGCACCTTGCTGGTGCTTTCGATCGTATTCGCGGTAGGCCTGTGCGCCCTCGCGCTGCACCGCGCCGGCGTTGCTGCCGGGGAGCCCGGCGAGGCGGCCCGTGCGCGCTCGCGCGGCAATGCGGCCGCGCTCGTCGTGGCCGGCGTGCTCGCGCTCGCCATCGCGGCGCTCCATTTCACGGGCATGACGGCATTCCAGGTCGTGCCGCTCGCGATCGACGGCCATTTCTCGAATCCCGCGGCGCTGCATGCGCTCGCGCTCGCCGTGGCCTGCATGGCGCTCGTGATCGCGGGCTCGGGCTGCGTGAGCTTTCTGCTCGACGACAGTGTGCGCGCCGAATCGGTCGAGCATCTGCGCACGATGGCGATGAGCGACATGCTCACGGGGCTGCCCAATCGGGCGAACTTCAACGCGCGCATCGACGCCGAACTGGCCCGCGCCGACGACCCGCGCAAGCTCGCGCTCATCGGTATCGACCTGAACCGCTTCAAGGAAATCAACGACCTGCACGGCCATCATGCGGGCGACGAGGTGCTGCGCATTCTCGCGAGGCGTCTGGCGAGCCTCGTGCGCGAGGACGAGTTCGTCGCGCGCGTGGGCGGCGACGAGTTCGTGGCGTTCACGCGCTTCGCGACGCGCGACGAACTGGCCGACCTGCTGGAGCGGCTCGAAACGGCGCTGTACCGGCCAATTCGCTACGACGACGCCGAAGTGATCTCGGGCGCGAGCCTGGGCGTGGCCATCTACCCGGACGACGCCACCAGCAAGACGGTGCTCATCAACAACGCCGACCTCGCCATGTACCGCGCCAAGGCGGACCTCACGCAATCGGTGTGCTTCTACGAGCCGGCGATGGACGAGATCGCGCGCGAACGCCGCTCGCTCACGCACGACCTGCGCGAGGCGCTCGCCCGCGGGCAGTTGAGCGTGCACTACCAGGTGCAGACCTCGATCACGACGGGCGACATCTGCGGTTACGAAGCGCTGCTGCGCTGGGAACACCCGCGCCTTGGCTTCATATCACCGGCGAAGTTCATACCGCTGGCCGAGGAAAACGGCCTCATTCTCGGCATCGGCGCATGGGTGCTGCGCGAAGCGTGCACGCGCGCGGTCGCGTGGTCGCCGCCGTACAAGGTGGCCGTGAATCTTTCGCCCGTGCAGTTCGCGCACGCCGACCTGCCCAAGCTCGTGGAGACCGTGCTGGTGGAAACCGGCCTCGCGCCCGAGCGGCTGGAACTGGAGCTGACCGAAACGGCGATTTTCGCGGACCGCGAGCGCTCGCTCGACGTGCTGCAACGGATCAAGGCGATTGGCGTGAATCTCGCGCTCGACGACTTCGGCACGGGTTATTCGTCGCTCGACACGCTGCGCTCGTTCCCGTTCGACAAGATCAAGCTCGATCAGTCGTTCGTGAACGAGGCCGAGACGAGCCGGCAGGCAACGGCTATCATCCGCGCGGTGCTCGCGCTCGGCAAGAGCCTCGGCATTCCGGTGCTGGCCGAAGGCATCGAGACGCAGGACCAGCTCACGCTGCTCGCGAACGAAGGCTGCGACGAGGTGCAGGGCTTCCTGCTCGGCCGCCCGGCGCCGCTCAGCCAGATCGTGGCGAGCGGCCAGCTTTCGCTGCTCGCCGACGACGAGCCGGTCGCGGACGTGGCGCGGCCCTAAGCACGCCGCGTTTCACCCCGCTTATCACGCCGCTTATTTCACTTCCTCCGCCTGCCCGTAACCCACGAAGCGCGGCGCACACTCCGGCGCCCACGCGTCACCGCTTTTCGCAAATGCCCCGCGTGCGGTGTTGTGCGCGTCGAGCGGCGCTTCGGCAAGACTCAGCACCGGCGTGACGCACGCATCGCTGCCCGCGAACAGTGCGGCCCATTCGTCGCGCGTGCGTGTGGCGATCACGCCGGCAATGCGCGCTTGCAAGCGCGGCCAGTGCGCCCGGTCGCGCTGCGGCAGATCGAGCAGATCCTCGGCGCCAATGCCTTTCATGAACGTCGCGTAGAACTGCGGCTCGATGCAGCCCACGGCAATCCAGCGATCGTCCGCGCAGCGATAGGTCCGGTAGAAGGGCGCGCCGCCGTCGAGCAGGTTCACGCCGCGCGCATCCTGCCAGTGCCCCGCCGCCTGAAAGCCGTAGATCATGCTCATGAGCATGGCCGCGCCGTCGGTCATTGCGGCGTCGACCACGCAGCCTTCGCCGCCCGCCCGCGCGCGCAGGATGGCCGCCACCACGCCGAACGCGAGCAGCATGCCGCCGCCGCCGAAGTCGCCGACCAGGTTGAGCGGCACGACCGGATCGCCGCCCGCGAGACCCACGGCGTGCAGCGCGCCCGAGATCGCGATGTAGTTGATGTCGTGACCCGCCGTGTGCGCGAGCGGCCCGGTTTGCCCCCAGCCGGTCATGCGTCCATAGACGAGCGACGCGCGCCGTGCATGGCAGACTTCGGGACCGAGCCCGAGGCGCTCCATCACGCCGGGGCGAAAGCCTTCGATCAGCGCGTCGGCGCTTGCGATCAGGTCGAGCGCGCGCGCGATGTCCTCGCCGCGCTTGAGGTCGAGCGCGACATACTCGCGCCCGCGCGCGAGCGGACCCGAGGGCGGCGGCGCGCCTTCGCGGCCGATGCAGATCACGCGCGCGCCCATTTGCGCGAGCAGCATGCCGCAGAACGGCGCGGGGCCGAGCCCCGCGAATTCCACGACGGTAACGCCTTCCAGTGGCTTGATCATGTGTGTTGTTCCATCTGCTTCGTCTTGCGTAGATTGCCGCGCCGTCACAGCGTGCGGGCGATGATTTCCTTCATGATCTCGTCGGTGCCGCCGTAGATGCGCATCACGCGCGCATCCACCCACGCGGTGCCGACCACATACTCGGACATGTAGCCGTAGCCGCCGTGCAGTTGCAGGAATTCGTCGAGCAACTGGTTTTGCAGTTCGGTGGCGTTGAGCTTGGCCATGGCGGCGTCGACGGGCGAAAGCTCGCGCTTGAGGTGCCGCGCGATGCAGTGATCGACATAGGTGCGCACCATCTCGGCTTTCGCGCGCGCATGCGCGAGCTTGAAGCGCGCGTTCTGGAAATCGAAGATCGACTGACCGAACACCTTGCGCTCGCGCGTGTAGCGGATCGTGCGCTCCAGCATGCCTTCAATCGAAGCCGCAGCGCGCACCGCGATCACGAGCCGCTCTTGTGCGAGTTCACGCATCAGGTACGAAAAGCCCTGGTTCTCCTCACCAAGACGCTGCGTGACGCTCACGCGCACGTCTTCGAAGAAAAGCTCGGACGTGTCCTGCGCCCGCAGCCCGATCTTGTCGAGCTTGCGGCCCTTGCTGAAGCCCGGCGTGCCTTCTTCGACCACGACGAGCGACACGCCCTTGCCGCCCAGTTCCGGCGCGGTCTTGCACGCCACGATCACGAGGCTGGCGTTCTGCCCGTTCGTGATGAACGTTTTCTGCCCGTTGATGATGTACTCGTTGCCTTCGCGGCGCGCGGTGGTGCGCACCGACTTGAGGTCGCTGCCGGTGCCGGGCTCGGTCATGGCGATGGCGCCGATGTGCTCGCCGCGCGCGAGCTTCGGCAGCCACTCGCGTTTTTGCTCCTCGGTGCCGTAGGCAAAGATATACGGGGCGACGATATCGGAATGCAGCGGAAAGCCAATGCCGCTCGCGTTCACGCGGGCCAGCTCCTCGATCATGATGGCCGCGTGGCCGAAGTCGCCGCCGCCGCCGCCGTATTCCTCGGGAATCGTGCAGCAGAGCAGCCCCTCTTCGCCCGCGCGCAGCCAAACGGACTTCGGCACGATGCCGTCCAGTTCCCATTGATGATGAAACGGCACGATCTCGCGTTCGACGAAGCGCCGGACCTGCTCGCGGAAAATTTCGTGGTCGTCGCGGAAAACGGTGCGCATGAGTAGTGTCTCCAGTTGCTTCTATGACTTCGTTATGCGATTCACACTGCCGGCTGGCGGTAGCGTTCCTTGAGAATGCGCCGCAGCAGCTTGCCGTTGTCGTGGCGGGGCAGCGCCTCTTCGAAATCCACGGCGCGCGGCACCTTGATATGCGAGAGCCGCTCGCGGCAGAAGGCGATGAGTTCCTCCGCGAGTTGCGGGCTTGCGCTGTCGCGCTCGCGCGGCTGCACGATCGCCATCACGGTCTCGCCGAATTCGGGATGCGGCACGCCGATCACGGCCGCGTCGGCCACGGCCGGGTGCTCGGCGAGCACGTTCTCGATCTCCTGCGGATAGACGTTCACGCCGCCGCTGATGATGAGGTCCGCGCGCCGGTCGCTCAGGTACAGGTAGCCCTCGGCGTCGACATGGCCGATATCGCCATAGGTGGCCCAGCCGTGGCGGTTGTACACGCTGCGGGTTTTCACCGGGTCGTTGTGGTACTCGAACACGGGGCCGCCCTCGAAGAACACGCGGCCGATTTCGCCCACGGGCAGTTCGTTATCCTCATCGTCGATGATATGCAGTTGGCCGTATTTCGAGCGACCCACCGAACCGCGATGCGTGAGCCATTCCTCGGAGCCGATCGCCGTGAGCCCCACGCTTTCCGAGCCCGCGTAATACTCGTAGATCACCGGGCCGAACCACGCGATCATCTGCTCCTTGATGTGCGGCGGGCAGGGCGCGGCGGCGTGGATGGCCACGCGCAGGCTGCTCACGTCGTAACGCGCGCGCGTCGCCTCGGGCAGGTTCAGCAGGCGGATGAACATGGTCGGCACCCACTGGCTGTGCGTGACGCGATGGCGCGCGAGCGCGTCGAGGGCGGACTCGGCGTCGAACTTTTGCAGCACGATGGCGCGCCCGCCCGTGTGCAGCATGCGGATCAGGTAGCGCAGCGGCGCGGCGTGGTAGAGCGGTGCGGTGCTCAGGTAGATGGAGTCGGCGTCGAAGCCGAAGGTCTTGCGCCACGAGGCCGTTTCGGTGTCGTCGTCGTCGCGCTGCTCGAACGGCACGAGCGGCTTGCGGATGCCCTTGGGCAGCCCGGTCGTGCCCGACGAATAGAGGAAGTCGCGCCCGCGCGGCCGTGGCGGCAACGGCGCGCGGCCGTCGATGTCCGCGAGCGCCGCTTCGAGCGAGGCGAAGCCGGGCAGCGCGGCGCTCGCGCCGCACAGGAAACCGGCCACGCCTTGTGCCGCGCCTTCGGCCACGAGCGCCGCGGCCAGCTCGCTCATGGCCTGCGAGACGATCAGCACGCGCGCGCCGCAGTCCTTGAGGACGTGCGCGACTTCGCGCGGCTTCAACTGGATGCTGATGGGGGTGTAGTAGAGGCCGGCGCGCTCGGCGCCGATGGCGATGACGGCCAGCGCGGGATGATTCTCGAACAGCAGCGCAATGCCGTCGCCGGGTTGCAGCCCGAGGCCGATGAGCCAGTGCGCGATGCGGTCCGCGCGTTCGTTCAGCTCGGCGTAAGTGATGACTTCGTTGAGTGCGGGAAAGCGCAGGGCTTCCCGTGTGGGTGCTTCTACGGCTAGTTCGCGGACACGCTCCACGGTCTCGTCTCCATGTCATGCGCGGCTCCAGTCATGCTGCCGAGCGCTGCCTCCACGCGCCTGACGAGCGACATCAGCCGGGGGGCGATGTCGTCGGTCAGCTGGTTGCCGCTGATATTGAAAACTGCAATCGAACAGCTAAAAACCCAATACTCGTCATCGATCGGGGCGGACAACGGAATCGCCACCGAATGAATTTCGCGTTGCATGTCGCCGTGCGAGATCGTGCAGCCGTGCGCGCGCAATTCCTGCTGCGCTTGCGCGAGGCGCTGCGCGAGCAACTCGCCCTTGGCCGGGTCGCGCGTGAGCGTCTCCTGCAAGTACTGCTCGCGTTGCTCGCCGGGCACGGTCCATAGATACGCGCGGCCCGAAGCCGTGCGCGAGAGCGAGAGCCGCGTGCCCGTTTCCGAGCGGTACACGGCGCTGCCCTCGCCCTGGATCACCTCGGCGTACGCCATGTTCAGGCGGTAGCCCACCGCGAGCGTGACCTGGCCGTGGCAGTAGTCGGCCAGCTCCTGCATCATCGGCCGCGCGATCTGCCGGATCGTCATGCGGCCCAGCGCCGGGGCCGCGAGGCTCAGCATCTCGGTGCCGAGCACGTACTTCGAGATGCGCTCCGAATAGCGCAGCAGGCCGAACTCCGCGAGCGTGTTGATGAGCCGCAGCGCCGTGGGCTTGGGCAAGCCGGTGCGCTCGACCAGATCGCGCGCCGAAAGCTCCGCATCGCCCATCGAAAAGCATTGCAGGATCCGGATGCCGCGCGCGAGCGCGCTCACTAGCTGCGAGTCGGCGGCGTCGTCGGTGCGGGAGATGGCCTGATCGTTCATTTCGGGTCCTTCGTCGGGGTAAGGGCGCGGCGCGCCGGTGCGGCTCGCGGCAAACCCCGGATTCTAGCTTTCACCTGCGCGCTGGAACAGTTTTTTAAGACGCCTGGCTCATTTTTTCGCTTCCGCGATGCGGCGCGGCCGGTTGGGGCGCGCTCGTGTCTCCTTTTTTGATCTCTCAGGTTCATGCAGTGCAATCAGTTTTGCGGATTGCGAGGAAGAAAGCAATAAAAATGATCCAATAGACTCAAAATATGTTTACCTCTATTGAAATAGTGAGCCGGCGTGGTGTATTTTGAGTCGTCGGATCCATTTTTCCTATCACTTCCCAACGTTGAGAGAACCATGACCAACAGCGCGGTAATCGTCGACGCAGTGCGCAGCCCGATGGGCCGGACCAAGGCTGGCGGTGCTTTCGTCGAGCTTCATCCCGTCGATCTGCTCTCGCAGGTCCTCAAGCAGTTGATCGTCCGCAACGACCTCGACCCCGGCAGCGTGGACGACGTCATGATCGGCTGCGTGAGCCAGGTGGGCGAGCAGGCCTCCACGCCCGGCCGCCTCGCGTGGCTCGCGGCCGGTTTTCCGCAGCACGTGCCGTCCACCACCATCGAGCGCAAGTGCGGCTCGAGCCAGCAGGCCATCCATTTCGCGGCGCAGGCGATCATGGCGGGCGTGAACGATATCGTCGTGGCGGGCGGCGTGGAGTCGATGAGCCGCGTGCCGATGGGTTCGTCGCGCATTGGCCGCGACCCGTATGGCGCGCTCTACCACGTGCGCTACCCCGAGGGCATGGTCGGGCAGGGCGTGAGCGCCGACCTCGTCGCGCAAAAGTGGGCGCTCACGCGCGCGGAACTCGACGCCTACTCGGCGCAATCGCACCGCCGCGCCGACGCCGCGCGCGCGGCCGGGCAGTTTGCGCGCGAGATCGTGGCCATCGACGTGCCGGGCACGGAGGGTGTGCGCCGCGTGGACACCGACGAAACCATCCGTGCGGGCACGACGGCCGAACGCCTCGCGGGCCTCGCGCCCTCGTTCGAGAGCGCGGAGCTGGCCGAGCGCTTTCCCGGCATCCAGTGGAACGTGACGGCGGGCAACGCCTCGCAGATCGCCGATGGCGCGTCGGCGCTGCTCATCATGAGCGAGCAGAAAGCGGCCCAGTTGGGCCTGAAGCCGCGCGCGCGCATCGTGGCGTTCGACGTGTGCGGCGACGATCCGCTCATGATGCTCACCGCGCCGATTCCCGCCACGCAACGCCTGCTGAAAAAGCGCGGCCTCACCGTGGGCGACATTTCGCACTTCGAAGTGAACGAGGCGTTCGCCGCGGTCCCGCTCGCGTGGCAAAAGTCGCTGGGCGCGGACGCCGCGCGCCTGAACCCGGCGGGCGGCGCGATCGCGCTCGGGCATCCGCTCGGCGCTTCGGGCGCGCGCCTCATGACCACGATGCTCAATTCGCTGGAATTGAGCGGCGGCCGCTACGGCTTGCAGACGATGTGCGAAGCGGGCGGCATGGCCAACGCGACGCTCATCGAGCGCCTCTGACGCGCAACCCCGAACAACGAAGGAGAAACGACCCATGAACGAACAGAACAAATTTGCAGGCACGGTGGCGGTGGTGACGGGCGGCGCGTCGGGGCTCGGCCTCGCGAGCGCGAAGCGTTTGCTCGCGAAGGGCGCGCAGGTGGTGATCGCCGACCTCGCCAGTTCGCGCGGCGCGGCCGTGGCTGACGAACTGGGCGCGCAGGCGAGCTTCGTGCCCGCCGACGTGACGAGCGCCGACGACATGAACGCTGTCTTCGAAGCGGCCACGAAGCGCGGCACGCTGCGCTCGCTCGTGCATTGCGCGGGGCGCGGCGGCGCGGTGCGCCTGATCGAAAAAGACGGCTCGCCGGGTTCGCTCGAAGCCTACGAAAACGTGGTGCGCGTGAATCTCTTCGGCACCTTCAACGCGTTGCGACTCGCGGCGGCGGCGATGGCGCGCAACGAGCCCGACGCGGGCGGCGAGCGCGGCGCGTGCGTGCTCACGGCGTCGGTGGCCGCGTACGAAGGGCAGATCGGGCAGGTGCCGTATGCGTCGTCCAAAGCCGGCGTGGTCGGCATGACGCTCGTGGCCGCGCGCGATCTCGCAAGCAAGGGCATCCGTGTCTGCACGATCGCGCCGGGCCTGTTCGACACGCCGCTGCTCGCGCGTCTGCCCGAGGAGATTCGCGATTCGCTGGGCCGCATGGTGCCGTTTCCGCCGCGTCTGGGCGAAGCCGACGAATTCGCCGCGCTCGCGCTGCACATTCTGGAGAACCCGATGCTCAACGGCGAAACGATCCGTCTGGACGGCGCGATTCGCATGCAACCGCGCTAAAGCGAGGCCGACGATGAGCGACGAGTTGCTGATCGAATACCGCGACGGTATTCAGATTCTCACGATCAACCGCCCCGAGGCGCGCAACGCCTGCACGAAAGCGGTGGCCGAGGCGATTGCCGCGGCCCTCGACGAACTGGCGCGGCGCGACGATCTGCGCCTCGCCATCATCACCGGCGCGGGCGGCACGTTTTGCGCGGGGATGGACCTGAAGGGCTTTCTCAAGGGCGAGCGGCCGAGCCTGCCGGGCCGCGGCTTCGCGGGCATCACGGAAGCGCCGCCGGGCAAGCCGCTGATTGCGGCGGTGGAGGGCTATGCGCTGGCGGGCGGCTTCGAACTCGCGCTGGCGAGCGATCTCGTCGTGGCTGCGAACAACGCGCAGTTCGGCCTGCCCGAAGTGAAGCGCGGCCTGTGCGCGGCCGCCGGCGGATTGTTGCGCCTGCAACAGCAGTTGCCCGAGCGCATCGCCATGGAACTCGTGCTCACCGGCGACATGTTCGGCGCGCAACGGGCCTACGAGTTCGGCCTCGTCAACCGCCTCACGCCGCCGGGCGAGGCGCTGGCCGGGGCGCTCGAACTCGCGCAAAAGATCGTCGCGAACGGGCCGCTCGCGGTGGCCGCGAGCAAGCGTGTGATGCGCGAGTCGCGCGACTGGACGAGCGCCGAGATGTTCACGCGCCAGCGCGAGATCACGGACCCGGTGTTCGCATCGGCCGACGCGCGCGAGGGCGCGGCCGCGTTTGCGGAAAAGCGCAAGGCGGTGTGGCAGGGGAAGTAGCGGCGAACGCGTGGGCCGCTTGCGACGGGGCGCGGCGGCCCCGTCCGTGGTGCGCCGCCTGCACGGTTGAATCACGGGTGAATCAACGTTCTCCTCAACGCGGTGAAGAACAATTCCGACTGAAGCCGCTCGCCCTGAACCTGACTGGCCACCTGTTGCGCCAGCCCGGCGGCCACGGGCCGCAACGCGCGCCCCGTGGAAAGCGCGAGCACCTGCGCCGCGCAGGCGCGCTCCAGGTAGTAGAGGTCGTCGAACGCGTAATCGATGCGCTCGCCGCACACCACGACGCCGTGATTGCCGAGAAAGCCGATATCCTTGCCGCCCAGCGCGTGCGCAATGCGCTCGCCTTCCTCGGGACCGAGCGCCAGGCCGTTATAGTCGCGGTCCAGCGCAATGCGGCCGTGATAGCGCATGGCGTTCTGCGACAAGGTCGTATCGAGCCCGCAGTCCTCCGTGAGCGTGAGCGCGGTGGCGTAGGGCATGTGGGTATGCAGCACGCACTGCTTGTTCGCGATACGGTGGATGGCGGCATGGATGAACATCGCCGTGGGCTCGACTTCGTGACGCCCCGCGATCACGCGCCCCTCGGCGTTGACGATCACGATGTCGTCGGCCTTCACCTCGCTCCACATCAGGCCGCGCGGGTTCAGCAGAAAGCGCCCCGCTTCGCCGGGCAACGCCACGCTGAAGTGGTTGCAGACCCCTTCACCGAGCCCGAAATGCGCGGCGGCGCGCAGGGCGAGCGCGAGGTCCGCGCGCAAAGGCACGATCGCCGGATCGTGGAATAGCGCTTCGTCTCCCGTCATTCCCGCGTGATGTGGCGTGTTGCTGCTCATGGGGCGTCGCTCCTTGTTTCGAATCGTGGGCCTGGCAAGGCGTCATGCCCGATCCTCGCATAGCGGCGCGATAAAAATTATCGGAAAGCGCGCGCAAAACGATGGATTTTTGCATCCACACCGGTTACGCGTCGCCCGCATCGAGCGGGACTTCGAGTCCGACCTTCACGCGGCTCATGCTCACGAGGGTCTTGAACCGCTTCACGTTATTGTTCGAAAAGAACAGTTCGCGCGTGAGTTCGGTGTACTGGTCCATGTTGCGCACCGCGAGAATCAGCACGAAATCCCACTCGCCCGCCACGTAGTAGCACTGCTGAACCTGCGGGCAGCGCGCGAACGTGCGCTTCATGGCGTCGAGCAGATCGATCTGCTCGCTCTCCACCTCGACGTTGGCCACGATCGTAATGGGGTGATCGACCTTTTCGGGCGACAGGATGGCCGCGTAACGGTCGATCACACCCTCGTCGGCGAGGCGACGCAGACGCCGGTTCACGGCGGCGGTGGAGAGGTTCACACGCACGCCGAGTTCGTTTTGCGGGGTCTGGGCGTCGCGCTGCACTTCCATCAGGAGCTTGCGGTCGAAGGAATCGAGATGTGTCGCCATTTCCATTTACACGGGAGCCTGAAAGTCGATATTTTTTTGCGTGCGGCGCTCGCATTATGAGACTTTTTCGCGGGGTCTGCGCAATATCATTTCGATATCGCAAGCCCACCGGAGCCCTTACGCATGCTGATCGCCAATCCTCGCGCCACGCGCAGTCCGTACCCCGAGACGCTGCGCGGCATCCTCAACATGAAGTCCGGCGACGAAAGCCGCGCATGGCTGGCCGGCTGGAATCTCATCAGCCCCGAGCCGACCCCGCTCTGGGAACTGGGCGGGCTGGCCGCGCAACTGGGCGTTGCCCGCGTGGGCTTGAAGGACGAATCGCTTCGTTCTCCTCTGGGCAGCTTCAAGGCGCTTGGCGCGCCCATCGCGCTGATGCGCCTCGTCATGCGCCTGTGGCCCATGCACGATATCGACGCCCGGGCGTTGATCGAGGGCCGTTACGCCGAAATGGTCGCGAACCTCACGGTCATCAGCGCGACCGACGGCAACCACGGCAAGGCGCTAGCCGCAGCGGCGCGCGCCATCGGCTGCCACTGCGTGATCGTGCTGCATGCGAACGTCAGCGCCGAGCGCGAGGCGGCAATCGCCGCCTACGGCGCGCGCATCGTGCGCATTGCGGGGAACTACGACGAGTCGGTCGAGCACGCGGCGCAACTCGCGAAGACGAACGGCTGGCACGTCGTCTCCGATACGTCATACGAAGGCTATGAAGCGATTCCGCGCGACGTCATGCAAGGATATGGGACGATTGCGGCGGAAATCATCGAGCAATCGCGCGACGCGGCGTGGACGCACGTTTTCCTCCAGGGCGGCGTGGGCGGCCTCGCGGCCGGTGTGGCCAGTTATCTCTGGGAGCATGATGGCGTGGCGCGCCCGCGCTTCATCGTGGTCGAACCGCGTCAGGCCGATTGTCTCTATCAAAGCGCCATCGCCGGTCAGGCGGCGAAGGCCACGGGTTCGGTCGATTCCGTCATGGCGGGCCTTGCGTGCGGAGAAGCGTCGCCGCTCGCGTGGAAAATTCTCGAGCCCTGCGTGGACGACTTCTTGCTGATCGACGATAACGAAGCCGTCGAAGCGATGCGCAGTCTCGCGGCGGGCACGGGCAACGACGTGCCTGTCGTGTCCGGCGAATCGGGCGCGGCGGGCCTGGCGGGCTTCGCGCGGCTGATGGGCGAGCCCGACCTCGCGCGCGCGGTCGGTCTCGACGCCAACGCGCGCGTGCTGCTCATCAGCACGGAAGGCGCCACGGCGCCGGGCGTGTACGCGCAGCTCGTGGGCGTGCCCGCGGAGGATGTGGCGGCGCATCGCGACGCGTGGCTCGGACAACTCACGCAGTAATCGAACGGATCCGAACGGCGAGCACAGAAAAGGACAACTGCATGGAAAGCACACTGCAAGGCCAGCTCAAAAGCTGGCGCCAGTATCTCCACCAGCGCCCCGAAACCGGCTTCGAGGAGGTCAATACGTCCGACTACGTGGCGAAGATACTCGAAACCCTCGGGCTGGAGGTGCATCGCGGCATAGGCGGCACCGGGCTCGTGGCGAGCCTCAAGGTGGGCGGCGGCAAGCGCGCCATCGGCCTGCGCGCCGACATGGACGCCTTGAATATCGCGGAGCATGCGCCGGGCCGCGCCCACGCTTCGCTGATCGCGGGGAAGATGCATGCGTGCGGCCACGACGGCCATATGTCGATGATCCTGGGCGCCGCGCGCCTGCTGGCCGAGCGGCGCGACTTCAACGGCACGGTGCGGTTTATTTTCCAGCCAGCCGAGGAACATGGCCGCGGCGCGAAAGCGATGATGGCCGACGGCTTGTTCGAACGCTTTCCCGTGGACGCGATTTTCGGCGCGCACAACATGCCGGGGATGCCGGCCGGCTCGTTCGCCACGCGCGCGGGCGGCATCATGGCCAGCGAAGATAATTTCGTCATCCATATCAAGGGGCGAGGCGCCCACGCCGCGCGCCCGCATATGGGCGTCGACCCGATCGTGATCGGCTCGCAAATCGTGCTCGCGCTGCAAACCATCGTCTCGCGCAATCTCGACCCGAGCCTGCAAGCCGTGATCTCGTGCACGGAGTTCATCACGGACGGCATTCGCAACGCTACGCCGTCGAACGTCGTCATCAAGGGCGACACGCGCAGCTATTCGAAGGACGTGCAGGCGCTGCTCGAAACCCGCATGCGCGAGGTGAGCGAGGGCATTTGCCGCACGCACGGCGCCGAATGCCAATTCGAATACACGCACGAGTTCGCGCCCACGGTCAATTCGGAGGCGTTCGTCGGCGTTGCGGTTCAGGCGGCGCGCAACGTGGCGGGCGAGGCGAATGTCGACGCCAACGTCGTGCCGATGATGATCTCCGAGGACTTCGGCGCGTTCTTGCAGGTGGTGCCGGGCAACTTCGTCTTTATCGGCAACGGCGAAACGCCGGAGCGCGGCGGCATCGCGCTGCATAACGCGAGCTATGACTTCAACGACGACATCCTGATGACCGGCGCGCGTTACTTCGCTGAAATCGCGCGGCTGGAATTGCCGCGCCTCGCAACGGCGGAGCGCCCATGACCACCCAGACGACACTCAAACTGAACGGCGAGTTGCTGCTGCGGCAACTGCGCGAGCTAGGCGAGATCGGCGCGGACCCCGACGCGGGCGGCCGCACGCGTATTGCGCTGAGCGACGACGAAAAGGCCGGCCGCGACCGCGTGGTCGCCTGGATGCGCGAACTCGATCTCGACGTGACGATCGATCGCATCGGCAATGTGTTCGGCACCTTGCGCGCCGACACGCAGGATGCCGACGACCGCGCGCACCGCCCGCTCATGCTCGGCTCGCACATCGACACGGTACGCAACGCCGGTGAGCTGGACGGTTGCTACGGCGTGCTGGCCGGTCTCGCCGTGGTGCGCGCCTTTCGCGAGGCCGGAGTCAAGCCGCGCCGCGCCATTACCGTTGGCGCTTTCACGAACGAAGAGGGCGTGCGCTACCAGCCCGACATGATGGGCTCGCTCGTCTACGCGGGCGGCCTCGCCGTGGACGAGGCGCTGGCGACGCGCGGCATCGACGGCACGCGTCTTGGCGACGAACTCGCGCGCATTGGTTACGCGGGCGACATGGAGCCGGGGGCGATCGTGCCGCACGAGTACGTCGAACTGCATATCGAGCAGGGGCCGATACTCGAAGCGGAGAACGTGCGAATTGGCGTGGTCGAGAATCTGCAAGGCATTTCGTGGCAGCGCGTGACCGTGCAGGGCAGCGCCAACCATGCGGGCACCACGCCCACGCATCTGCGTCACGACGCCGGCTGGGTGGCCGCCGCGGTCGCGACGTTTCTGCGCGAACTCGCGGTGCAAAGCGGCACGACGCTCGCGACCATCGGCATGCTGAACATCGAGCCTAACGTGATCAACGTGATTCCTCGCAAGGCCGTGTTCACGGTGGATTTGCGCGACCCCGACGAAGCGCGCCTGCAAGAAGCCGAGCGGCGTCTTGCGGACTTTCTCGTCGAGGCGGCGCAGCGCGAGGGCGTGAAGATCGAGACCGAGCGCCTCGTGCGTTTCGAGCCGGTGGTGTTCGACGCGGCCCTGCTCGATGTCATCGAGGCGTCGGCGGCGCGGCTGGGCTTTTCGCATCGCCGCATGACCTCGGGCGCGGGCCACGACGCCCAGATGATCGCGCGCATCGCGCCGTCCGCCATGATCTTCGTGCCGAGCCGTGGCGGCATCAGCCACAACCCGCGCGAGCATACGGACGACGATCAGCTCATCGACGGCGCGAACGTGCTACTCGACGTCGTGGTGAGGCGCGTCGCGCTTGCGTGACCGCCGGTCACGAAGCGGTCGCAACCGCTTCGTCGAGCGCGTCGAAGATGCCGACGACGCCTGCGGCGACGCTGCTCCAGCGGTCGATGGCGTGCGCGCCGACCACCTCATCCCAATAGGACTCCGATCCATACTGCAAACGTTGCGCATGCAACCGGCGCGTATGGAGCTGGAGATCGAACTCGGCGGTGATGCCCATCGCGCCCGTGAGCGCGTGCGCGCCGTTGGCCACGAGCGGCGCCGCGCGGCTGGCGCGCGCCTTCGCGATCGCGGCCGCAAGGCGCTGCTCCGAGGTGCCATGCCCCGCGCAGCCCAGTTGCGCGGCCACGCGCGTGGCGGCCACATGCTCGGCCATCACGCTCAACTGCTGTTGCACCGCCTGGAATTTACCGAGCGAGCGGCCGAACTGCTGGCGCTCGTTCACGTAGCCGAGCGTCATGTCGAACACGCGCTGCATGGCGCCCGCCATGGTCGCCGCCGTGGCGAGCGCACCCAGCTCCGCCACGCCGCGCACCGTTGACGGCAGCGCGCGCGCCGCGTGCGCGGGCCACGTGAGCGTGGCGTCGAGGCTGTCGCCGTGGGCCTGGACTTCGGCAGCGGCGAGCGAAACGAGGCTCACGCCATCGGCGGTTTCGACGATGATGGCGTCGGCAACGAGGCCGTATGGCACGAATGCCGCGCCATGCCGCGAGGCATGGGCGAGCGCAAGCGCGATGGGCCCGCGCGGCGCTTCGACGCCCGCGCGCGCGAGCAGATCGCGCGCGATCATGGTGTGCGCGGCCGGCAGCGGCAGCGCATGCGCGCCGAATGCGAACAGCGCGCCCGTCGTGGCGGCGAGGCGCAAACCCGAGCCACCCTTGTCTTCGGGCACGAGCGCGTCGAGAAAGCCGAGTGCGTCGAGCTGATCCCACAGGTCGCGGCCCGCGCCGCGTTCGCGCGCCGCCTCCACGGTGCGCACGAATTGCGGCGTGCAGCATTGCGCGAGCACGTTTTCCGCCGATTCGGTCAGCATGTCATCCATGGTGTTCTCCTCCATGTTCTTCTCCCTTTAGCGCAGTCCGAGACCGCGCGCGATCATGCCGCGCAGGATCTCGCGCGTGCCGCCGCGCAGCGAATACGACGGTGCGATTTTCGTCACGTAGTCGAGCGTGCCGGCAAGCTCGGGCGTCACGGCTTGCTGGGGATGCGCGCCGAGCGCGTCGCCGATCAGCGTGGGCACGCTTTGCTCGAAGCTCGTGCCCAGGTCCTTCACCAGCGCGGCCTGGGTGGCGGGGCTCGCGCCATCGGCAAGCTGGCCCGTCACGGCCACCGACATCGCGCGCAGCGTGGCCAGTTCGGTCACGAACGCGCCGAGCGTGCGGCGATCGCTTTCGCTCACCGGCGCTTGCTTCGTGCGCTTGGCCTCGCGCAACGTATGCGCCCATTCTTCGAGCAGCACGATGCTCGAATAGATGCGCTCGGGGCCGCTGCGTTCGAACGCGAGTTCGGCGCTCACCTGTTCCCAGCCTGCGCCTTCGGAGCCGATCAGCGCGTCGGCGGGCAATTCCACGTCGTCGAACGTGACTTCGGAGAAGTGCGCGTCGCCCGTGAGGTCGCGGATCGGCGCGACATGGACGCCAGGCAGCGAGAGGTCCACGATCAGTTGTGAGAGCCCGCGGTGCCGGTCCTCGGGCACGCCCGAGGTGCGCACGAGCGCGATCATGTAGTGCGAGTGCGGGGCGTTGGTCGTCCAGATCTTGCGGCCCGAAAGACGCCAGCCGGTGGCCGTGCGCTCGGCGCGCGTGCGCACGCTTGCGAGGTCGGAGCCCGCATTCGGCTCGCTCATGCCGATACAGAAAAACGCCTCGGCCTTGCAGATGCGCGGCAGGTAGAACGCCTTCTGCCCTGGCGTGCCGTAGCGTGCGATGAGCGGGCCGCTCTGGCGGTCGGCAATCCAGTGCGCCGAAACCGGCGCGCCGGCGGCGAGCAGTTCCTCGACAAGCACGAAGCGCGCAAACGGGCTGCGCCCGCCGCCGCCATACTCGCGCGGCAGCGTGAGGCCGACCCAGCCGCGTGCGGCGAGCTGGCGGCTGAAGTCGGCGTCGAAGCCAAGCCACGAGCGCGCGCGCACGGCGGGCGGCACGCCCTTCAGGGCATCGGCGAGGAAGGCGCGCACGGGAGCGCGCAAGGCCTCGTCTTCGGGCGGAATGGTTCTGAGTTTGAATGGATCGGTCATGGCGTGCTGCTTAGTTGGCAGTTCCAGGCAATGCGTATGGATCGGGCGCTTGCGCGCTCATTCGGGGCGGCCCGCGAGCATGCGCTTGACCGTGTACGAGAGCACGAGTTCGTCGCGCTGGTTGAGCACTTCCACGCGGCTCGTCACGACCGCGCGGTTGTGCTTGGAGGTGGGCTTCACTTCCTCGACTTCCACTACGCCGTAGATCGTGTCGTTCACCAGCACCGGCGCGTGCGCCTTCATCGAGAACTCGAGCATGGCGAGCCCGGTGCCTTGCACCATGGTCTGAAACAGCAAACCTTCGATCAGCCCGCTCGTGAGCGCGCCCGGCACGGGGCGGCCGCTCATGGCGCCGTGCTCGAAATCCGCGTCGATAAAAATCGCTTCGAGCATGCCCGTGGCAGAAATGAAATTCACGAGATCGGTTTCGGTGACCGTGCGCCGGAACGTGCGAAAGCGCTGGCCTGCCTGCAACTCTTGCCAGTAGAAGCCGCGTCCGAGCAGTTGGGCGTTTTCGTGTGTCGTCGTCATGCCTGTCTTCCTCCAGTGATGGTTGGCGCGCTGCGCCGATGTCGTGTTCCGATTCTAGAGTCGAGTTCCGATATCGGCAATGTTGTTCGAATATCGGAACAGACAAAGAGGGCGTTCTGGAGGTCATAAGTTGCTGTTTATAAAGACGAATTGGCGAAAATTTCAGATCCCAAAGGGTATACGCCAGGCGCACAATTCGTTCCGAATTTAGAATCCAGTGCTAAATTCCGAACCACGCCGAACGACCGGCACGATAACCAGAACGATTCGATAAAACCGAAGCCCAGGAGCAAAGGAGACAAGCAGGATGAACGCCAATCCCGAGATCGCGCAGGCGGGCGCGGGCGCCGAAGCGGCGCCGCGCCGCATGGCCAGTGTCATATTCGCCGGCAGCGTCGGCAACGTGGTGGAGTGGTTCGACTGGTCGGTGTACACGACCTTCGCGATCTACTTCGGCAAGCAGTTCTTTCCCGCCGATAGCGATACGGCGTCGCTGCTCGCGACCTTCGCCGTGTTCGCGGTGGGCTTTTTCATGCGGCCGCTGGGCGGCTGGGTGATCGGCGGCTTTTCCGATCGCTTCGGGCGGCGCGCCGCGCTCACGCTCACCATCATGATGATGGCGGGTTCGTCGCTCCTGATCGCGGTGTTGCCCACCTATGCCACGATCGGCGTGTTCGCGCCCGTGCTCATGACCGTGCTGCGCATGGTGCAAGGGCTTTCCGTGGGCGGCGAATATGGTGCGGCCACCACGTTCCTCGCGGAATCCGCGCCCGCGAAACGGCGCGGCCTGTACGGCAGCTTTCTGTTCTTCAGCATCGCGGCGGGCCTGCTGCTCGCTTCGGCGCTGGCCAGCGTGATGACGAACGTGATGTCGAAGGAGGCACTCATGGCATGGGGCTGGCGCATTCCGTTCTTCATTGGCGGCTGCGGCTCGCTCGCGGGCTTCTGGATGCGCCGCAACGTGGGCGAGACGCACGCGTTCGAGCAGATGCGCCGCGCAGGCCGCATCGAGCGCCGCTCGCTGTGGTGGACGTGGACGCACTATCGCACCGCCGTTCTGCGCCTCGTGGGCATCAGCGTGCTGGGCGCGTTCAGCTTCTATCTGTTCATCAGCTTCATGCCGATCTACGCGATCCGCCACGCCGGCGCCACGCCCGCCGACGCCTTCCTGGCGAGCAGCTTGAGCATCGCCATCTTCATGATCGCGCAACCGTTCTTCGGCGCGTTGTCGGACCGTTTCGGGCGCCGTCCGCAGTTGATGGTGTTCGCAGCGGCATACCTCGTGTTCCTCTATCCGGTGGTGCGCGCCATCGGCCCGAGCATCACGTCGATGCTGCTCGTGGAAAGCTTCGGTCTGCTGACCTATGGGCTGTATTCGGCCATCGCCCCGGCGATCATGGCCGAGCTCTTTTCCACGCAGGTGCGCGGCATCGGCATCGGCGCGGCGTACAACCTCGTGGTCGCGCTGCTCGGCGGCACGACGCCCTATCTCATGACGTGGCTCCAGGCGCAGCAGCGCGAGGGCTGGTTTCTCGCCTACGTGTGCGCAGGCGCGGCGGTGAGCCTGATCGCTTACTGGCGCATGCCCGAGACGAACGGCAAGCCGCTCGATTGAGCGCGCTTCGCGCCACGCGCGCAGGCAAGAACGGAAGGTGTAGTCCAGAAATCCAGGCAGAGGTTATTTCACATGCAGCAACAAACGAGGCACCCGGCGGCATCGCAATCCAGCGAAGCGCAGGCAAAGACAAGCCCGCAAGCACAGGAAGCACGAGAGGTACCCCCGCAGGGCGGCGGCCGGCGCCGCCCGCTCGAAGGCATCCGCGTGCTTGATCTTTCGCGCGTGCTGGCCGGGCCGTGGTGCACGCAGAATCTCGCGGATCTCGGCGCGCAGGTGATCAAGATCGAGCGGCCCGGCAGCGGCGACGAAACGCGTTCGTGGGGGCCGCCTTACCTGCGCGACGAAGCCGGCCGCGACACGGTGGAAAGCGCCTACTACCAGTGCGCGAACCGCGGCAAGCTCTCGATGGCCGTGGATATCGCCGCGCCCGAAGGCGCCGCGCTGATTCGCGAACTCGCGCGCCAGTGCGACGTGCTGGTGGAAAACTTCAAGGTGGGCGGCCTGAAGAAGTACGGCCTCGACTATGAAAGCCTCGCGGCGCTCAACCCGGGGCTCATCTACTGTTCGGTCACGGGCTTTGGCCAGACCGGGCCGCTCGCGCACCGCGCGGGCTACGACTTCCTGATCCAGGGCATGGGCGGTCTCATGAGCATCACGGGCGAACCCGACGGCGCGCCCGGCGGCGGCCCGGAAAAGGTGGGCGTGGCGGTCACGGACCTCATGGCCGGCATGTATGCGACAACGGGCGTGCTCGCCGCCGTGATCGAGCGCGAGCACAGCGGCCTTGGCCAGCATATCGACATCGCGCTGCTCGACTGCCAGCTCGCGATGCTCGCGAACCAGTCGATGAACTACCTGTGCACGGGCGAAGCGCCGCGCCGGCTGGGCAACGCGCATCCGAACGTCGTGCCGTACCAGACCTTCGCGGCGAGCGACGGACACCTGATTCTCGCGTGCGGCAATGACAGCCAGTTCCGCTCGCTGTGCGGCGCGATGGCAATGAACGAACTGGCGGCCGATCCGCGCTTCGCCACCAACAGCGCGCGCAGCGTGAATCGCGCGCTGCTTTTGCCGGTGCTCGAAAAGGCGTTCCTCACCCGCACGCGCGACGCCTGGATCGCCGCGCTCGAAGCGTGCGGCGTGCCGTGCGGGCCGATCAACGACGTGGCGCAGGCGTTCGGCTCCGAGCAGGCGCTCGCGCGCGAAGCGGTGCGCCGCATCGCGCATCCGCTGGCGGGCACCTCGCCCAGCGTGGCGAGTCCGCTGCGGCTTTCGGCGACTCCCGTGGAATACGACATGGCGCCGCCGCTGCTGGGCGAGCACACGCGCACGCTGCTCGACGGCCTGCTCGGCCTCGACGCCGCGCGCATCGACGCGCTGTGCGCGAGCGGCGCGGTCGGTGCAAGCGCCCAGGTGTGCGAGCGCGGCGCGCAAGAGGCGGCCGTCTGAGGGAGATCCCCTCGCGCCATCCGGGCACGCACCGGCCGCCGCGCGCGGCCCGATAACACGCATTTCGAGGGCAGGGCGACATGTATAATTTTTCGCACCGTTCAACCGTCAATCGATCCATGCCGCGCCACCCCGAAGACCGTGAGCCGGGCACCGACGCCACGACAGCGTCACCCGGCCCGCGCGCCACGACGCGTATCGTGCAGGTCCTGCGCATACTCGCCGACCACCCGCAAGGCGCCACGCTCACCGAACTCGCGGAGTTGAGCGCGACGCCGAAGACCAGCCTCCTCGCGCTGCTGCGCGCGCTCACGCACGCGCATTACCTCGCGCACAACGGCGGCAAGTACGCGCTAGGCGTGGAAGCGTTCAAGCTTGGCGCGGCCATCGTCGCCCAGCGGCGTTTTCCCGAGATCGCGCGGCCCGTGATGGAGCGCCTCGCGCTGGAGGCGGGGGAGACGATCCTGATCGGCCAGCTCGCGAGCGACCGGCCTTCCATGGTCTATGTGATGTCGGCGGAAAGCCGCAGCGCGATCCGTTTTATCGCGGGCATCGGCGAGCGGCGCGAACTGTTTTCGTCATCGGGCGGGCGCGTGCTGCTCGCGGCGATGAGCGAGGCGCAGCAGGCCGAGTATTTGCGCACGGCCGACCTGCGTGCGCACACGCCCGCCACGCGCACGCTCAAGCGCGAGCTGAAAGCCATCATCAAGGACGTGGCGGAAACCGGCGTGGCGGCCACGGTCGAGCAAAGCTCCGCCGACGTGGTGGGCTTCGCCGCGCCGATACGCGACGAGTCGGGTGCGGTGATTGCGACGCTCGTGATGGGCACGCCCGTGAGCCGCGGCGTGCCGGGCATGGAACGCTTCAAGGCGCTGATCGCGCGCGGCGCGGCGGAAGTGTCGGCGCTGCTTGGCTACGCCGGGCCGCATGCATTTGCGCTTGCAAAGCCGGTGGCTTGAGCGGGCGACGCCCTCGCGCGCGCAGGCCGGCGCGCGGCCGGCTTGCGGGGTTTGACCGGACCGCGCCTCTTCAATAGACTGAGATCCCTTTTGTGCCTTGCCAACAAAAGGGATTCCCATGCTCGGTCTATCTACGCTCGCGCTCTTTTCCGGCGCTTGCCTTGCTCTGACGATGACACCCGGCCCGGACATGCTGCTGATCGCTTCGAGGAGCGTGAGCCAGGGGCGCGCCGCGGGCTTCGCCTCGCTGGCCGGCATTCAGGCGGGCACCTACTGTCACGCGATGGCGGCCGCGTTTGGGCTCTCCGAGTTGTTTCTGGCCGTGCCGGCCGCTTACGACGCGGTTCGCTTCGCCGGCGCCGCGTATCTGCTCTACCTCGCCTGGAAAACATTCCGGGCGAATGCAACCATCGCGTCGGCCGCGACGACATCCGCTCGAAAGTCATTGGGACGGATTTTCCGGCAAGGGTTGTTGACGAATCTGCTCAATCCCAAGATGGCCCTGTTCGTGCTCGCGCTTTTTCCGCAATTCGTGCGCCCGCAAGACGGCTCCGTCGCCTTGCAGATATTGATGCTGGCCACCGTGCTCAATGCGATCGGTTTCGTTGTGAATGGCGTGGTGATCGTGGGAGCGAGCCGTGTGGTGCGTCGATTGATGGGAGGGCGGCGTCAATCGAGGCTTGCGCAGTATCTGCTTGGAACGGTGTTCGCGGGGCTCGCGATCCGGCTTGCGATGGCAAGCCGGAGATGAAACAGGGGGACGCCCGGCGATCCTGAGCGGATTGTCCTGGCAACACCGGGCCAACCGCCGCGACGCATCCACATGCAAAAAGCGGAGACCGGGTTTCAAATCCGGTCTCCGCTTTTTTGCGCTACATCTATCGAAGACGGGCTCGCTTACGCTCCAGCCGTACCGCTAGTCGCGTCGATCGCCCACTGCGGCGCATCTTGCAACGCAACCGGGCGCAGGAAGCGCTCGATCGCGGCATAACCCACCGAGGTGGTTTGCGGTTGCGTCGAAGCGGGCCACGGGCCGCCGTGCTGCTGCGCGTCGCACACGGCGACGCCGGTCGGCACGCTGCCGAACAGCACGCGCCCCGCGATGCGTTGCGCAGCGGCGGCAAGCGCGCGATTCCCGGGCGTATCGGCCTGCGCACCCCACAGCGTGACCGTGAGCGAACCTTCCACGGCGCCCAGCACGTCGAGCGTTTGCGCTTCGTCGCGCACCTTCACGATCAATGCGGCGGGGCCGAACATCTCTTCATGCAGCGCCGCGTTCGCGATGAACGTTTGCGCGTCGGTTTCGAAAAGACGGGGCGCGGGTGCGGCGGCTTCTTCGTTTTGCTCGGGCGCGGCAAGACGCACGCGCACGCCCGCCTGACTTGCGACATGCGCGCTCGCGCTTTCGAAGCCACGGCGCATGGCGGCCGTGAGCATCGCATGGGGCTTCAGCGCGGACAAGGCCTGGGCCAGCGCTTGCGCGAAACGTTCGCCGTCGGCATCGTCGCGAACGAGGATCAAGCCGGGGCTCGTGCAGAACTGACCGCAGCCCGCCGTGATGGACGCGGCAAGCGTGGCGGCGGGCGTGTCGACGCCTTCGGCGAGCGCTTGCGGGAGCACCACGAGCGGGTTGATCGAGCCGAGTTCGCCGTAGAACGGAATCGGCCGGCGGCGCGCATTGGCCGCGCGCCACAGGGCCACGCCGCCCTGGTACGAACCCGTGAACGCCACCGCCGCGACATCGGCATGGCCCACGAGATGCACGGCCGCTTCGCGCGACGCTTGATCGACGAACGCGATCACGCCTTGCGGCAGGCCCTGTTCGCGCAACACGCCGGCGGCCAGCGCATGCACGCGGCGCGAGAGTTCGGGGTGGCCCGAGTGCGGCTTGACGATCACCGTGCAACCCGCTGCGAGCGCCGACGCCGTATCGCCGCCGAGCACCGAGAACGCGAACGGGAAATTGCTCGCCGAAAACATTGCGACAGGTCCGAGCGGGATCTGCACGCGCGTGAGATGCGGGCGGCCTGCGGGCGGCGCACCGGGCACAGCCGCGTCGTCGACGTGGCGATGGGCGACGCCCGCGTCCACGCGCTCGGCAAAGCCGCGCAACTGGAACGCCGTGCGTGCGACTTCGCCGTTCAAACGCGCCGCGCCGAGCGAGGTTTCTTCATCGGCGATGGCGACGAGCTGGGCGACGTCGCGTTCGAGCGCGTCGGCGAGGCCCCGCAGCAGGGCGCTGCGCACCGCGCGCGAAGCCGCGCCGTAAGTCGCCTGGGCTTCGTGCGCGAGCGCGGCGGCTTCGTCGATGCGCGCGAACGGCGCTACGTTGTTGTCTGTTTGCATTGCGAATTCACTCCAGATTAAAGACCGCGCGCGGCCAGATTGGCATACAGCGCTCGCACGCCGAACGTCCACGGTTCGATTTCGGTGCTCAGGCGCACGGTGTTGACGATGGCGCCGAGCGGCGGCGCGCTGATCGTGACCCGGTCGCCGAGGTGATGGGTAAAGCCGCCGCCGGGCGCGTCGCGGTCCTTGATCGGCGAGAACATCGTGCCGAGGAACAGCATGAAGCCGTCGGGATACTGATGGTGGCGGCCCCATGTCTGCGAAACGAGATCGAGCGGGTCGCGGCTGATTTCCTGCATATGGCTCACGCCTTCGAGCAGGAAGTCGTCGTCCGCGCCTTCCACGCACAGTGACACGCTCGTGGCGCGAACCGAGTCGAGCGTGAACGCGTCGTCGAACACGCGGATGAACGGGCCGATGGCGCAGGAGCCGTTGTTGTCCTTGCACTTGCCGAGCAGCAGCGCGGAGCGGCCCTCGATGTCGCGCAGATTGACGTCGTTGCCGAGCGTCGCGCCCACCACGTCGCCCCGGCTGTTGACCGCGAGCACGATTTCCGGCTCGGGGTTGTTCCATGCGGAGGCCGGATGCAGACCGATATCGGCGCCGAAGCCGACCGAGGACATGGGCTGCGACTTCGAGAACACCTCGGCGTCCGGGCCGATGCCGACTTCCATGTATTGCGACCACGCGCCCCGGCGCTGAAGTTCGTCCTTCAGCTTGCTCGCGGCCTCGGAACCGGGCTTGATCTTCGAAAGATCGGTGCCGATGAGCTGGGTGATTTCGGCGCGCACGGCCTGCGCTTTGGCGGGGTCGCCGCCCGCCTGTTCTTCGATCACGCGCTCCAGCAGGCTCACCGCGAACGTCACGCCGCAGGCCTTGATGGCTTGCAGGTCGCACGGCGCGAGCAGCGAGGGGCGATCGGCGGGGCGCCTGGCCGCGAGGCTGTGCTCGATCAGCGCGCCGACCGGGCCGAGCGGCTCGCCGGGCGTATGGCGGATCACATCGAGCAGATCGTCGCGCTCGAACAGGTCGGCCGTGGTGGGCGCGACAGGCGAGATGTCGAAGACCATGCCGCCGCGAACGACGACGACGCAGGGGCCGTCACCATCCGGGGTGGGGCGCCAGACGCGGCCGACGAGCAGGGCGCGGTCGAGATCGTGCGGAAGATAGGCGGAAGCTGTGGACATGGAAGACTTTCGAGAGTGGGAGTGGCGAGTCGCATCGTAGGCCGCAAGCGCGGGTTCGTCCAAAGGAATGCTTCATCTTCCAACAGGTTGGACGAAAATATGATACCGGTATCAAAATGGCTGATCGTAGGGCTGGCGCTGCGAGCGTTACGCGTCGACGTTGGCCTCGTCGAGCATGCGCTCGGTGAGCGCCAGCGCAACTTCTCCGGCAGGCGAGAGGGTTCGCTCGGCCAGCGAGACCAGCGCGAATTCCAGACCCGTACGCGGTGCGTCGGTCAACGGCACGGCCGCGAGCGTTTTCGCCTCAAGCTCGCGCCGTGTCACCGATGCCGTTGCGAACAGCACCGCGTCGCTGGTTTCCACGTAGCCCTTGAGCACGCGCACGTCATTGCATTCGAGCTGGATCGGAATTCGCTCGTGCGAGCGGATTTTCAGCAGGCGGTGCACCGCGCTGCGCATGTATTGCGGCAACGGCACGGTCACGATCGGATAGTCGCGCAGCGCGCTCGACGGCACCGGCCCGCGTTGCATCAACGGATGGCCGGGCCGGGCAAACCAGTTGCCGTTGTGGCGCGGCAGACGCCGCACCGATAGCGATGCGTTGTCGGGCAGCACCCGGCGGTCGAGCACGAGGAAGTCCAGTTGCTCCTTGAGCAGCATGTCGATCATCACGTGCGCGTGATTGAGCTCGGCTTTCATCTGCACGTTCGGATAACCGGTGGCGAACGCCGTCAGCAGGTCGGGCAACAGCAACGCAGCGGGGTACGGTCCGAGCCCGATGCGCACCTCGCCCGCCTCGTGTGTCTTGAGCAATTCGACGTCGCGCACGAGACAGCCCGCTTCGAACAGCACGCGGCGCGCTCGCTCGATGATCAGCTTGCCCGCCTGCGTCACCGCCACGCCGCGCGTCGCGCGATCGAACAGGCGCAAACCGAGTTCTTCCTCGATGGCCTGCACACTGCGGCTGAGCGCCGGCTGGCTCAAATGGACGCGCTCGGCCGCGCGCGCAAAGCTGCCTTCTTCGGCGAGGGCGACGATATGGTTCAACCGGCGGACGCTGATTTCGACCAACGGGACGTGACTCCGGAAAAAGGTGGCGCGAGCGGCAACGCCGCAGCGTGCCGTGACACCGCAAGATAGCGAAGTTTGTGCCCCCTCGCAACGCGTGGTTTGCCCACCCGACGCAGGTTTTCGCCGGTCCGATGTGGCCCCGAAGTACATGCGCATGCTGCATCGATTGGATGCAAAGAATGCAATTGTGTAATCAAGCCGGGCGTCGTTCAATGTGCGGCACGCGGCAGCGGGAAGGCGATCGGTGTTGGCCGGCGCGACGACAATGGCCGCGAGAGGAGACACCATGGCGTTCGACGCGAGCGGTAAGGGCCGGAGATGGATCATCGTCGCCGGACTGTTTTTGTTTCTGGCGATCAATTTCGCCGACAAGTCCCTGATCGGGCTCGCCGCCGGGCCGATCATGCGAGACCTGCATCTCACCCACGCGGCGTTCGGGCGCATCGCGGCAAGCTTTTATGCGCTCTTTTCCGTTTCGGCGTTGCTGGTCGGCTTGCTGGCCAATCGCGTCAAAACGCGTTGGCTGCTGTTCGGCATGGCCGTGATCTGGTCCTTGTCACAGGCGCCGCTGCTCCTGTACGCGACGCCCGCCACGCTGCTCGCGTCGCGCATCTTGCTGGGCGCGAGCGAAGGCCCGGCTTTTCCCGTTGCCGTGCACGCGCTCTATAAGTGGTTCCCGGATCACGAGCGCATGGTGCCCTCTGCATTGCTAACGATCGGGGCCGCGTTCGGAGCGGGCTTCATCGCGCCCGGCATCACGGCGGTGATCGCCGCGTATGGCTGGCACGCCGCGTTTCAGTTGCTCGCCGTCGTCGGCCTGGTCTGGAGCGCGGCATGGCTCCGGGTCGGCCAGGAGGGGCCGCTTGGCATGCACGACGGGCAGGGCGGGCACGGCGAACATGCCACCGCCCAGGCACGCCCAGACCTTCACGCGCTGCCCGCGCGCGTCCCGCTGCGCGTGTTGCTGCTCGCGCGCACGTGCGTGGGTTGCGATCTGGGCGGGTTTGCCGCCTATGTGATGCTCACGGTCGCCACCGTCTGGCTGCCGAGCTATCTCACACGCGTTGGCGGCTATTCGATCGAGCAGGTCGGCTGGATCGTCGTGCTGCCCGCCTTTGGCCAGATGATCGCCTCACCGGCGCTGAGCGGCGGGTCGCAATGGCTCATGAAGCGCGGCATTTCCAGTCGCCATGCGCGCGGAACGCTGGGCGCGGCGGCGGTGGTCGTCTCCGGCGGCGCACTGGCGCTCATGCCGTTCGTGCCCGTTGGGCCGCTGCTCATCGCGACCGTGACGCTCGCGTTCTCGCTGGCTTCGTTCACGTTCGTGACCGGTGTCACGCTCGCGGGCGAAATCGTGCCGGGCGCGCAACGCGGCGGCGTGCTGGGCATCAACATCTGCATCACGACACTGGCGGGCCTGATCACGCCCGCGGTGATGGGATGGATCATCGACCGCGCCGCGGACGTCGTCACCGGCTATCGCCTCGGCATGATCGTGGCCGGGGGATTCTCCGTGATCGCGGGCTTGCTCGCCGCGTGGCTGATCCATCCCGACGCGGATCGGCGGCGCTTTATCGCTCGCGCCCAGGCCGCTCACCCAGCGTTGGCCGACTCGAACCGGCCCGGCTCGCAAAGCGCGCGCCACACCGTCCAGTAACGCCGCGCTTGTTTGCAAAGCGGCCGTTCAAGGCGGCATTGCCGCCCCGCCGCCTCCAACCGGAAACTGTTATGTACAACCCAACAATGAGCCTCAACGAGGCAATGCCGGAACACGTCGACGACCCGCTCACCGCGCTCGTCAGAATGGCGGCCGGGCCGCTTGCGCTCGCGCGTTATCCCGTGGTCGAAGTCATGCGCACGTGCGCGCTGCACACGCTGGCGCATTCGACGAGTCCGCTGCGCTCGCCCTTCAACACGATTCACGCGAGCGAGCGTTGCTGGACCCACGAAGATCGCGACATCGTCACGCCGGCGAACGACTTCCTCTATCTGAACGGCTGGATCGATCTTGGTGCGGGGCCCGTCGTGCTCGAGATTCCCGCCATCGAGGCGGATCGCTACTACGTGATCGAACTGCTGGACGCCTTCACGAACAACTTCGTCAATATCGGCGCACGCAAAGCGGGCGCAAACGGCGGCCGGTTCGTGCTGCACGCGCGCGGCCAGCGAGTGGATGCGCCGGGTATTCCGGTGGAATGTCCCACGGCACTCGTGTGGTTGCTTGGCCGCGTGCTGGTGCACGGCGACGACGATCTGCCGGCCGCACGGCAGGTTGCACGCGCGTTTCGTCTGCACGGGCCGCAGAGCGCAGGGCCCGCGTGCGTGAGCCGATGGCCCGAGCGCGGAGATCGCGCGCTCGACTTCTTCCAGAGCGTGTTCGACTCGCTGGCCGACTTTCCGGTGCGCGAGGACGAGGCAGCGCTCGTGAAGATGCTCGTGCGCGCGGGCTTGCGCGAACGGGGGCCGAACGACGTCACGTTGCTTCCGGCAGCGGTTCAGCATGGTTTGCGCCAGGGTTACGTGGACGCCCAACGTTTGATCGCCGCGTTCACGACGAATCGCGCCCGGCGCGGTTGGGCGTATAGCCTCGGACTCGGTCGCTATGGAAACGATCATGTGTTGCGAGCGTGCATCGCCATGAAAGGCCTGGGTGCGCTGGCCGCCGACGAAGCGGTCTACGCCACTGCCGATTTCGACGACGCGGGGCAGCTTCTTGCCGGGAGCCGTCGCTACGAACTCTATTTTCCACCGGGCCAGTTGCCGCCGGTCGATGCGCTGTGGTCGCTGTCGCTCTATGGCGAGGATCGTTTTTTCGTCGACAACCCGATCAGGCGCTATGCGATCGGTGACCGCACGCAAGGGCTTCAATACGACGCCAACGGCGGCCTGCGTATCCGGATCCAGCACGCGCCGCCGCCTTCGTCCGCGAACTGGTTGCCCGCGCCGGCGGGCGGCTTCTATCTGATCCTGCGCCTTTATCACCCGCAAACGTCTTTCCTCGAAGGGCTTTACGCGATTCCCCCGGTTCGGGCCGTGAATGACCAACCATGACTAACCATGACCAACGCCGCTTGTGAACATGAAACCCACGCCTGATTCCGATCCGCAGTTTGATGGTCTGTTCGATCTGGCCGTCGAAGCGGTGCAGTTCGCGCTGCCGCTGTACGAAATGGCGCGCATGCGCTCGGCAACCTGCCCACGTACCGACGCAGCCGGGCGTCTCGCCGGTTCCGCGGCCGACGCCTCGCAACGCTGGGCGAACCAGTGGCTCCATGTGCGCGAACTGCTCGGCCCGCAACATCGCCGGGTCGTCACGCCAAACAACGACACGCTGTACTCGAATGCATGGCTGGACCTGAGCGCGGGCCCTATCGTGATCCGCGTGCCCGCGATGCAGGCGCGGTACTACGTGCTCGGTCTGCTCGACATGTACACGAATCCGTTCGGCTGTATCGGCACGCGCACGACCGGCAACGAGGCCGGCGCGTTCCTGCTGCACGGACCGGGTTGGCGCGGCAGCGTGCCCGAGGGCATGCAACCGGTGGCGTGCCCCACGAATACAGTGTGGATCATTGGTCGCATGCTGGCGGACGGCGCAGCGGATCTCGCCGATGCCGTGCGCTTGCAGGACCAGTTGGTCATCGAGCCTGGGCCGGAAGGCAGCGCGCAGGCGCCGTGCCGGATCGACGCGGGCATGCAGCCGAACGAGAAGCCGGGCGACGCCATGCGGTTCGTCGAGGTCGTCAACGCGGTGCTGGCCGAGAATCCGCCGCCGCTTGCCGAGGGCAAACGCGTGGCAAGCTTTGAGCGGGTGGGCGTTGGCGCCCGCTGCGCCGGCAAGGCGCTCGACGCGCGGGTGCGCGAGACCCTGGCGCGCGCCATTGCGCATGTGACGGATGCGCTCTCGGGTGCGCCCGCGCTCGCGCTGGGCGGCGGGTGGGCCTTGCCGGTGGACGTGCGCGAGTCGTTCGGTGCGGACTATCGCGAACGCGCGCAGGTCGCGCTCAACTATATCGGCGCACTGGGCATCGAAGAGGCGATGTACATCACGGCTGACTTCGATTCAAGCGGGGCATGCCTCGATGGCGGCTGCACTTACGTCGTGTACTTTGCAGCGGGACAAGGGCCGCAGGTCGACGCATTCTGGTCGCTCACCGCCTACGAGAAAGCGACCTGCATGCTCGCGGAGAACGAGATAGGGCGTTATTCGCTGGGCGACCGTACACGCGGCCTGCGCCACGACGCGGACGGCGGCTTGCGCATTGCGATTTCGGCCGTGGAGCCGCACGATCCGGTTCTGCGCGCCAACTGGCTGCCTGCGCCCGCGGGCCGCTTCTATCTGGCGCTACGTCTTTATGTCCCGCGAGAAGTGCACATTTCGCGCCGGTTTGTTTATCCACCTGTCGTGCGTCAATCCGTTTGATTCGATACGGATAACGAAATAAAAACGGCGACTGCTTGCAGTCGCCGTTTTTGTTGCTTACGTGGGAACGCAGGAAATCAGAAGCGATGCGTCACGCCCAGGGCCGCCATGAACTGATTCGTGCCCGCTTCGGTTACGGAGACGCCCGGCCAGCTCACCGTGGCGGTGCCGTTGTTCTTCATGTAGCCAACGCGCGCATAGACGCTCGTGCGCTTGGACAGAAGATGGTCGATACCCGCCGCGAAGCCCGGTGTGTTGTCATGCGCGCCGCGTACGTTGCGATAGAGCGCGGCAAGCTTGATGGAATCGGCGGAACTCGCCTGAATGGTTGCGCCGAGTTCCGCGATGCTGAGCGAGTGCGCCGTGCCGAGAACCGCGGCGAGCGTATGCGGCGAGGGATTGTCGGCGCGCTGGTACGAGTAGTTGAATTGCAGGTTCACGATACCCAGCCGGTAGGCGAGCGCACCGACGAAGTGCTCGGTACCGAGCAAGGTCAGCGCGGCGGGCAGGGCGGCGATGGTCTGCGTTCCCGGCCGCTGGTTCGTATAGGCAAACCCCGCGTAGAGCGCCCCGCCCGTGTAGTTCACGCCTACGCCGAGCGTATTGCCCGTGGTCGCCGGAACCGGCGCCGTGACGGTTGCGGCGAACGAATACATCGCGTAACCCTGCAAGCCGCCGATTCGCGGCGTCTGGTAGAGCGCGCTGTTGGACAACCGACCGGGATCGTACTGCGTCGAGAGCGTATTGCGATCGACGGCGAGCACCATGGCCGAGAACGGCGACAACGTTTCGTTGACGTTGAACGGCTCAACCGGGTAGACAATGCGAAACGCCACATCGTACTGGCGGCCGAAGCTCAGCGATCCATACGTTTCGTCCTTGAGCCCGACCCACGCCTGGCGATAGAACAGCACGCTCTTGTCGATCAACAGCGAGCCGTTGTTGAGATTGAAGCCCGCTTCGACGTCGAATTGCGCGGCGAGTCCGCCACCCAGGTCTTCGTTGCCTTTGAGCCCGACCAGCGAGCCCGTCGAACCGCCGCTGTACTGGCCGATCGTATGGGCGCCGCCATTGTCGAGATACTGCAAATAGGTGTCGGCCACGCCGTATAGCGTGACGTTCGAATCGGCCGCCGCCGCACTGCCTGCGGCAATAGCCAGCGCTACACCGCACGCTCCGTGCTTGCCAACGCGCATAGTTGTCTCCTCTTGGTCTTGGTTTAATGGCATTCAAAATAGAATGACCGTGCCAATTTGAGGGACCAGGCCAGTTGTTGTCTACTGCATTGTTTTTATGGGGAGATTGCAGGTCGTGCATGGCGCCGCGCGCGCCGGAATGGGTCGCCTTCTGCGAGGCAGTTACTCGCCCAGCAAGCTCCCACCCGGCGCCACCGGCAGCGACAATTTCCCCTGATCGGTGAATCGCGTGCCGCCACCGATGCCGCCCGCGAGCCGCCCGCGAATCTCGTACGGAATGCTGCCCGCGCTCGCGCCGCCTGCGAACGCGAAGGCCTGGCGCACGGCGGAGAACGCAGGCACGGTCAGCGGCACATAGATGATCGCTTCGCCAAATCGCGGCACGACGCCGCTTTGATCGCTCACGCCGCTCGCGAAGGATTGCCCATTGAGATCCAGTTGCAGCGAGACGCCGCTATATTCGATCGGCGTATCGTTGGGATTCTGGATGCGCAGCTTCACGTTGAAGCGCATCTCCAGCCCTTCGCCTTTTAGCGGTTCGATGCCTGCCACGTTGACCCGCAGCGGGTCCTGGCCAAACCCCGCGCAGCCGCTGAGCCAGAAAACGAGGGAGAGGAGAAGGCAGAAGAGGGAGAAGAGGCGAGCTGAACGCCCCGCATGGGCAACCGGCATGGCGAGCACCTCGTTCGATGAGTCTTCGATGAGTCGGCGGGTGCCGCCAAGTGTAGCGTTTTTCGCTGCCGGGCTATCCGATGCGGGTTCGCGCGCCGGGTGGAGGCGCTCGCGTGAGCATCGAGCGCCTCCCGCGCGGCCGGTCACGCATGCCGCGAAGTGTGACCGCGCTCGCCCCAGGCGCGGGTGTCGTCGTATTCGCGCGAAATGTCCTTGTTCGTGTAGTCGCCCATACGCCAGGCGGCGAGCAGGCTGACCACCGCGCACGCGAGGATATACGCCGCGATCGCGTAGCCCGAGCGGTAGTAAGCGAACAGCGCCGTGGCGATCAACGGTGCGGGGCCGCCCGCAATCACCGAAGCCAGTTGATAGCCGAGCGACGCCCCGCTATACCGCAGCCGCCCCGTGAACGACTCGGCGATGAACGCGGCCTGTGGACCGTAAAGCATGGCGTGCGGCACGAGCGAAAGCACCACGGCCGCGAAAATCCACGCGGGATTTTTCGTGTCGACCATCGCGAAGTAGATAAAGCCGAACACGCCGACGGCCACCGCGCCGATCATGTACATGCGCTTGCGACCGATCAGGTCGGACACGTGGCCAAAGAGCGGAATGGTCACGAACTGCAACACGGCGGCGGCCAGCACGGCGGTGAGCATGAGGTCGCGCGAGACGTGCAGCGTTTTCACGCCATAGGTGAACACGAAGGCCGTGTAAATATAGAACGGCGCCTGCTCGGCCATGCGCGCGAGCGCCGAGAGCAGGATGTCCTTGGGCTGGCGGCGGATCACTTCGAGCATCGGGGTTTTCTCGATCCTGTTCTCGGCGAGGAGCTTGGCGAAGATCGGCGTTTCGAGAATGCTCAGCCGGATATAGAGCCCGATGGCGACGAGCACGATGCTCAGGAAAAACGGCACCCGCCATCCCCAGGTCAAGAAACTGCTGCCGGAGATCTCGCTCATGGCCAGCACCGCGAGATTGGCGAGAAAGAGGCCCGCCGGCACGCCGAACTGCGGCCAGGACGCGACGAAGCCGCGGTGCGAATTGGTGCGCGCCCATTCCATGGACATCAGCACCGAGCCGCCCCATTCGCCGCCCACGCCCACGCCCTGGATGAAGCGCAGCACAGTGAGCAGGACCGCGCCCCAGACGCCGATCGTCGCATAGGTCGGAACGAAGGCCACGGCGAAGGTGGCGAGGCCCATGAGCAACAGGGTGACGATCAGGGTGGCCTTGCGGCCCACGCGGTCGCCGTAGTGGCCGAAGATGGCCGCGCCAACCGGCCGGGCGACGAACCCCACGGCGTAGATCAGAAAGGCTTGCAGGGTGCCGACGAGCGGGTCGGACTCAGGAAAGTACAGCTTCGCGAAGATAAGGCCGGTGACGATACTGTAGAGGAAGAAGTCATACCATTCGATCGTCGTGCCGATGGTGCTGGCAATGACAGCGCGGCGCAACTGGCGATGGGCGTCTTCCTCCGAAAGGAGCGTGGCTCCCGACTGATCAGCATTCATTTCGCACCCCCGGAAACAAGGGCGATAGGGCTTTTCGGACAAATCGCAGGACTAGGGTTCCGGTGGCGCGCAGGCGTGCGCCAAGTCGCCGGAAAGTGGGACTGACCGGTTCAGGCAAAAGTGATTTGTCCCTTGCTGTCGCTTCATCCTGATCCGCGTGGTTGATCCATTCTTCTATCGAACGTTATATCACGTTGTGATGTGATGCGCGATCGATCGCCCAGGTAAAGTCATACGATCCGGCTCGCGCCGCTCGGCTCGGTGCACTGGTAATGCCCCGCACCACGCGCCCGGAAGCCCGGCCGGGCACGCGCGCGCGCCCTCCGGCATTGGGACAAATGCCGACTTCCAGCCAGCCGAACGCCCGCTTTTCCGAAAACGAATTGTTGGCCTCGCGTGCCTCCACCACACTGGCACCTGTCCGACGTTGGCGCCACGCACGCGCCACGCCGGAAAACTCCAAAGCAAACAAGCGCCCGCGAAGGCGAAGGAGGAGACATGAGGCGACCCAGGACGCAAGCGCGGCTTGTGCAGCACGCGCCCAACGCAACACCCGCTCGCGCGCCGCGCCGCCTGCATGGCGCGCTGGCGGCGGCGCTGACCATCGCGCTTGCGCCAACGCTTGCGCACGCCACGGAGTGGCGCGTAGGCGTGGAACTGCCGCTCACCGGCGCGCTCGCGCAGGCGGGCACCGAGATGTATCGCGGCATTCAGGTGGCGGCCGACATCTACAACCGTCGCCATCCACAGGACAAGATCACCCTCATCGCCGTCGACGACGAATCGAACCCGGCCAAGGCCGTCGCCGCCGTCGAGCAACTCGCGTCGCAGCACGTGGTGGCGATTGCGGGCGCGGCCAATTCCAACTGCGCCGGTCCCGCTTCGGAGGCGGCCAGCAAGGCGGGCCTCGTCTACGTGACGTCGGGCGGCACGAGCGACGACATGGTCACGCGCGGGCTGAAGAACTTCTTTCGCGTGAGCAATACACCCGGCTACACGAAGGGCATGGTGGGCCTCTTTGACGCACTGGGCGTGAAGTCGGTGGCGATCGTCTATTCGACGAAGGACGCGACCAGCGATCTCGCGAAGCAACTCGACACGGCGCTCAAGGCGCAGGGCGTGAAGACCACGCTGCACGCCTACGATCCCTCGATCAGCGACTTCAAGCCGCTCATCAACAAGGTGAAGTTGCAGGACAAGCCGGACGCGATGGCGATGCTCGGCTATGAAAACGACTACGTGGGCATTCTGCGCGCCGCGCGCGTGCTCAAGCCCGACCTGAAGGCGATTGCGGCGCCGTGGGCCTTTGCGAGCCCGAAGATGGCGCAGTCGTTCCCCGACCTCGTGCCGAACGTGTACGGGGCGACGGTGCTGTCGTCGCCAGCCGACTACCGCTCGGCTGACCAGCGCGACTTTTCCGATACCTATCAACGCCTCTTCAAGACCAGCTCGAATTACCAGTCGCAAACGTCGTTCGTCTACGCGCAAGTGCTGTTCGACGCGATCGCCAAGGCACAGAAGTCCGGTGCGCTCGACAAGGGTGGTCTCGCCGACACGCTGCGCGCCACGCAGCGCGACGACACCTTCCTCGGCAAGGTGAGCTTCGACGCGCGCGGCGACAACACGAACTACGTGGCGCACATGGGCCAGTTCGCGCACGACGGCAAGCTCGCGCTCGTGTGGCCCGCCAACTACGCGACGTCGAAGCCCGTGTATCCCGGCGTGCCGTGGTGAGCTGAAGCCGCGCTCGCGTGAGTGCTTATGACGTACTCCGAAGCAAACGAATAGAACAACGAAACAGCGCGAGCGCCGCGTTCGACGGCGCCGCTCCATCTCATTGAGACAAAGGTTTGGAGGTTCGATGGTTCGCAACGCTACTCGCAGCAAGCCGAGCACGGTTTTCCGCGCTTTTTTCCGAGCTTTTCCCCGCCCCTCGTGGCGCCTGAGCGCGGGCGCGGCAAGCGTGTGCGCGCTGCTCGCGCACACGCCCGCGGCGTTCGCCGACGTGCTGCCGGTGGGCGTGGAGTTGCCGCTCACGGGTTCGATGGCGCGCGCGGGCAACGCCCAGCTCGAAGGCATCAAGCTCGCCGCGGACCTCTTCAACAAGGGCGGCGGCAAGCACAAGGTCGCGCTCACCGTGATCGATGACGAGGCGCAGCCCGCGAAGGCGGTTTCGGCCGTCGAGAAGCTCGCCTCACAGGGCGTGCTCGCCATTACGGGCGGCTATGGCTCGAACTCGGTGAGCCCGGCCTCGGAAGCGGCCGACAAGGCAGGCATCGTCTATATCACCTCGGGCGCCGTGGACAGCGCGATGACCACGCGCGGCCTCAAGCGCTTCTTTCGCATCGGACCCGCTTCGGGCTACTCGAAAGCCGTGGTGGGCCAGTTGAACGCGATGGGCGTGAAGTCCGTGTCGATTCTTGCCTCGACGAAGCAGGCCACCACCGACCTGAGCAACGAAGTCTCCACGCAAATGCGCGCGCAGGGCGCGACGGTGACCGTGCACGCGTTCGACCCGACCATGACGGACTTCAAGCCGCTCGTGAACAAGGTGCGCTTGCAGGACAAGCCTGAAGTCATGCTGATGATCGGCTACGAGAACGACTATATCGGCATCCTGCGCGCGGCCAAGGTGTTGCGCCCGCAACTGAAGGCCGTGATGGGCGCGTGGTCGATCGCCACGCCCAAAATGACGGCCGAGTTTCCCGACCTCGTGAACAACGTGATCGGTTGCGCGATGCTGCCGCATCCGGCGCAGTTCGGCTCGGCCGAAGGCAAGACCTTCGTCGAAGCCTACCAGGCCGCGTTCCACAAGGAACCCGACTACGTAGCCGAGTTCGCCTACGTGCAGTCGCGCCTGCTGTTCGACGCGATGGCGCGCGCCGCCGACGCGGGCACGCTCAAGCAGGACGGCATTGCCGCCGAACTGCGCGCGAAGCCGCACGACACGCTCATCGGCAAGGTGAGCTTCGCGGCGAACGGCGACAACCCGTCGTTCCAGAACAACATGGCGCAGATTCAGGGCGACCGCATCGTGCTCGTGTGGCCGAAGGAACGCGCCACGGGCAAGCTGAACTATCCCGCGCTGCCATGGTGAGCGCTAGCGCTGCGAAGGAGGCGTCGCAATGACCGACCTGTTGCTCCAATCGCTGTATTCCGGCGTGCTCGTGGGCGGCGCGTACGCGCTCGTCGCGCTCGGGCTCGCGCTGGTGTTCGGCTCGATGCGCATCATCAACCTCGCGCACGGCGAGCTGGTGCTGCTTGCCGCCTATATCGCCTACACGTTCGAGACGAAGCTCGGCCTGAATCCCGTGCTCGCGATTCCGGTCGCGATTCCCGTGGTGTGCGCGGCCGCTGCGGCGGCGTGGTACCTCGTGAGCCGCATCAAGCGCGACCGTGAGCTGAACTCGCTGATCCTGACCTACGGTATCGGCATCGTGCTCACCAACGCCGTGCTGCTGGGCTGGGGCGCCGACGTGCGCTCGAGCGGCAACGCGTGGTTGCAGGACAGCGTGATGCTGGGCGACCTGCTTTCCATGCGCAGCGAGCTGCTTTCGTTCGGCATCAGCGTGGTGCTGATGCTCGCGTTGTGGTGGTGGCTCTCGCGCTCGTGGTATGGCCGCGCCGTGCGCGCCATTTCGAGCAACCGCGACGCCGCGCGTCTCATGGGCATCGACCCGCGCAAGACCGAGCTGATCTCCTTCGTCGTGGCGGGGCTGCTCGCTTCGTGCGCGGGGGTGTCGATCTACGCGTCGAGCGCGATCCAGCCGTCGATCGGCGAGGCGCTCACGGTGAAGGCGTTCATTATCACGGTGCTCGCGGGCGTGGGCTCGATTCCGGGCGTGCTGGCGGGCGCCATGCTGCTCGGCATTACCGAGGCGCTCACGGTCACGCTCGCCAGCTCGGCGCTTCAGGAACTCGCGGGCATGCTGCTGTTCCTGCTCGTGCTCTACGTGTTGCCGAACGGCTTGTTCGGCGTGGCGAAACGAAGGGGATGAGATCCATGCAAACGATGAAACCGGCAACCGCCTGGTCCGGCTCGCGCATCGCCGCGCTCGCCGTGGCGCTGCTCGTGCTCTATGTGGCCGTGCCGCTCGTGCTCGGCCAGAACCTCTATCTGATGAGTCTTGCCGTGGCCTCGCTCACCATTGCGGGCGTGGCGCTCGCGTGGGCGCTGCTCGGTAATCTGGGCGGCATGGTGAGCTTCGGCCATGCCGCGTTCTTCGGCGTGGGCTCGTATATTTCGGCGCTGCTCACGCTCAAGGCGGGCTGGCCCGTGTTTCCCGCCATGCTCGCGGGCGGCGTGGGCGCGGCGCTCGCCTCGCTCGCGATGGCGCCCGCGCTGCGCCTGAAGGGCCCGTACTTCGCGCTGGCCATTCTCGCTTACGCGCAGATTTTTCGCATCGTCGCGACCGAATGGTCCGGCCTCACCGGCGGCGCGAGCGGGCTCTCCAGTATTCCGGGCTTGCCGAAGCTCGCGGGCTTCGACTTCGGCAGCAAGAGTGGCGGCTATCTCGTGGTGCTCACGCTCGTGCTCGTGTTCGCCGCGATCTATGCGCGGCTGCGCGGCAGCTACGTGGGCCTTGCGCTGCGCGCGATGCACGAGTCGGAGGACGCCACACGCGTGGTGGGCGTGAACAGCGTGATGCTCAAGCTTGCCATGCTGATGCTTTCTGCCTTGATGACGGGGCTGGTGGGCGCCTTCAACGCGCATTACATCAACTTCCTAGAACCCGACTATGCGTTCAACGCGAGCTGGGCCGTGGTGCCGATCATCGCTGCGATCTGCGGCGGCTATCGCACCATTCTCGGGCCGCTGGTGGGCGCGGTGAGCGTGTATCTCGTCGATCAGCTCGTGCTCAAGAGCCTGCTGCCCACGGGCCACCAGATCGTGCTCGGCATGCTGCTCGTGGCGATGATCATCGTGAGCCCGGCTGGGCTGACCGCGCTGCGCTTCAAACGTACCCGGCGAGGTGTTTATGCAGCAAGCTGAACGAGTCGAAGGCGTGGAACAAGGGGAGCAAGCGGCGGAACTGCGCCTGCAAGACGTGTCGATCCGCTTTGGCGGCATCACGGCGGTGAACGGCGTATCGCTGTCGCTCGGCACGCGCGACGTCGTGGGACTCGTCGGGCCGAACGGCGCGGGCAAGACCACGTTATTCAACGCGATCTCCGGCCTCGTGCGGCCCACGAGCGGCTCGATCCGCTTCGGCGACGTCGATTTGCTGAAGGCGCCGCTGTATCGCCGCGCGCGCCTTGGCATCGGGCGCACGTTTCAGGTGCCGCAGCCCATGCACGAATTGACCGTGCGCGAGAACCTGATCGTCGCGCAACGCTTTGGCACCGGACGCGTGGACGAAGCTCGCATCGACGAGATCCTGGCGTTCATGGGGCTGGAAGCCAAGGCACAGCGCGAAGCGGCCACGGAACTCGCGCTGACCGAACTCAAGGCACTGGAAGTAGCGAAAGCGCTGGCCACGGGGCCGAAGCTGCTGCTGCTCGACGAAGTGCTGGGCGGCCTGGAAACGGCGACCAAGCGCCGTTTCATGCAGACGCTGCTGGCGGTTCATGAACGCTATAAGGTAGGCATCCTGATCATCGAGCACGATATCGAAACCGTGATGAACTTGTGCCGCCGCGTGTGCGTGCTCAATTTCGGCAAGCTGATTGCCGACGGACCGCCCGCCGAGGTGTTCCGCGATCCTGAAGTCGTGCGCAGCTATACGGGGGAGGCCGCCCATGCTTGAAGTCAGCAGCGCCCGCGCGGGCTACGGCGCGATCAACGTGTTGTGGGATGTCTCGCTCAATATCGCGAGCGGCGAAGTCACGACTATCGTGGGACCGAACGGCGCGGGCAAGACCACGCTGCTGCGCGCGATCATGGGGCTCGTGCCGCTGGAGCGCGGGCAGATCACCTTCGACGGCGCGCCGCTCGCGGGTGTGCCCACCTGGGACATGGCGCAACGTGGCATTGCGATGGTGCCCGAGGGACGCATGATTTTCCGCGACATGTCGATCGAAGAGAACCTCATGCTGGGTGCTTTCGCGAAAGCGCGGCGCGCCGGGGCGAAAGCGCAGCTCGATGAGGTGTACACGCTTTTTCCGCTGCTCAAGGAGCGTCGCGCGTTGGCGGCGGGGACGCTTTCAGGCGGGCAGGCGCAGATGCTCGCGTTAGGGCGCGGGCTGATGTCCTCGCCGCAGCTCATGCTGATCGATGAGCCTTCGCTTGGGCTTGCACCCGTGATGGTGCAGGAGGTGTTCGCGATTCTCGAACGCCTGAAGGCGGCGGGGCGGACCATCGTGCTGGTCGAGCAGAATACTAATATGGCGCTGCGGCTTGCTGATCAAGTGTATTTGATGCAGGGTGGGAAGGTGACGTTTGCCGCGCGGGCGAACGATGTGAATGTGGATGAGCTGCACGATATGTATTTTGCGCGTTAGCTTTTCTTTTTTGTCGTGGTTCCTGGGGGCTTTCGCGTTTCCTTGTTTTCGTGTCGGTCTGCCAGGGTTGCCCCTGTGCGGGGCGGCACGAACCTATCCGCATTTTTGTGTGCAAGGCGGTTTAACAGATCCTAACCTCGGGCGAGCGTAAAGCGCTCGCCAAACAGGATGGCAAACTGGTTCATCGCGGATTTCCAGTCGAAGGTTGCCCGTACCGACTTGGCCAGCACATTGCGCAGCGCCAGCCAGAGTAGTTTGATGGCAGCCTCGTCGGTGGGGAAGTGGCCCCGGGTCTTGATGATCTTGCGTAGCTGCATGTTCAGACTCTCAATGGCGTTGGTCGTGTACACAACCCGTCGAATCTCGGGTGGAAACACGAAGAACGGCGTGACGTGCTCCCAGGCTCGCTGCCAGCATTGCACAATC
>NZ_QLSU01000037.1 GCF_003268775.1 Paraburkholderia unamae | reverse complement strand
CAGAACGAGCGGATCTCGCGCTTTGCCTGGTAGCGCGAGCCCGCGCCACCGTCGAAGCCGTCATACGACGGGGCCTGTAGAAACAGCGTTTTCATATTGCTCGATTGTCCGCGCAGTGTGGTGAAACATGGGTTGCCATGTGGTGCGCCTTGCCGGCATTCAAAGCTTCCAGATCTGCTTGCAAACCCACTTCCGAACCATTACGCATTCCATTCGATTGCCATTCTGGTTCGCATGTTTGTTATCGATTTGAAGGCTAAAGGCTGCACCGGTAAATCTTATTGATGATAGGCCTGGAAACTGATGAAAAGCTTAAGCGTTTTCCACGCTACCCACGTATCGAAACATCCGAACCCTCAAGTCTGAACGGTCGATG
The DNA here is from genome assembly GCF_003268775.1 of Paraburkholderia unamae. Lineage (GTDB taxonomy): Bacteria > Pseudomonadota > Gammaproteobacteria > Burkholderiales > Burkholderiaceae > Paraburkholderia > Paraburkholderia unamae. Next base: position 96,442 of record NZ_QLSU01000037.1, on the reverse strand, counting down.
TGACAATTTTTCGTGCACTGCCGCATTCGACCCAACCCACAACCCCGCACAACACACCGCCATGCCCGGGGATAAGCATTTTTCATTCCTCCGACGAAAACCTGGCCGGGCAGTTTCGGGTTTCCGGCGGCTCCCGCCATATCGGACAAGTGTTCGCTGATCCCCGACAATGCGTAAAAACCCGGCACGCTCGGGTTAGCATGCTCCAAATGGCGAGACTGCGGTTCCCCGCCGCGAATGCGCGGGCGGCGTGGCGCAGCGAACGCTGCCCGGCAGGTTACGACGACTGTCGCGAATAACGCGGTCACGCACCGGCGCGGTGCGCGGCCCATTCCACGGTGAGCCGTCATTGTCCATGCGCATCCTCTTCGTCATTGGCAACCTGGGCGACTATCACGTCCCTCGCTATGAGGCTCTCGTCAGCGCGGCCTCCGGTCGCGGTCACGAAGTGGCGCTGCTCGAAGTCTTCGCGCGCTCCGGCGTGTACGGCTTCCCGCAGGAGCGCCGCGCCGCCTTCTTCGCGAACCGCCCGCACCTCGCGGAAACGCTGGTGGAGGACGGCGCCGACAGCGACGGCCTCGGCGCGCGCGGCACGGCCCGCCTCATTGCGAAGGTACGCGGCTTCATGCCCGACGTGGTCATCACGCTAGGCTACAACACCGGCTATTCGACGGTGTTATGCGTGCTCAGGCACATCACGCGACGTTTCAAGCTCATCTACATGTCGGACTCCAAAGCGGACGACGGCCTGCGCCAGCGCGCCAAGGAGCGTCTCAAACGCTTCGTCGTGAGCCGCTTCGACGGGGCGCTCGTCGCGGGAGAGAAGCATCGCCGCTATGCGCAATCGCTCGGCATTCCGCAGGAGCGCTCGCGCATCGGCTTCGACGTGATCGATGTCGACTACTTCTCGCGCCTGGCGCAAACCGCGTGCAGCAATCCTGCGGCGGTGCGCTCGCGCTTCGGCTTGCCGCAGCGCTACCTGCTGTGTGTGAGCCGCTTCGTCGCGCGCAAGAACGTCGACGTGCTGATTGACGCTTACCGCAAATCGGGCGTGTACAAGCAGAATATCGGCCTCGTGCTGGTCGGCCAGGGGCCGCTCGAAGCGCAATTGCGCGAGCGTATCACCTCGCTCGGGCTCACGACGCACGTGACGATACTCAACTCCCTCGCCAACCAGGAGATGCCGAATCTCTACGCGCTAGCCGAGTTCATCGTGCTGGCGAGCGAATTCGATCAATGGGGTCTGTGCGTGAACGAAGCGTTCGCGGCCGGGTGCCCTGCCATCGTCACGCGCACCTGCGGCGTGGCCGGCGAAGTGGTGATCGACGGCGTGAACGGTTTCGTCGTGGAGCCGCGCGATGTCTCGACGCTCGCGCAGCGCATCGGCCAACTGGGCGGCGAACCGGCGCTGCGCGAGCGCTTCGCGGCGGGCGCGCAATCCGCCATCCGGCGGTGGACGCCGGTGCTGTTCGCCTCGAGCGCGCTTGAACTGGCCGAGGTCACGACGCGCAATGCACGCGACCCCGCGCAACACGAACTCGTTTAGTTCGCAGTCCGCAATCCACCAGGCTTTCAAGGTCTTATAGATTGGGGGCGAATACGCGTGCCGGCGCGAGCCGGCGTTTGAGCGTGCGCGTCAACAGATACACGGTGCGCTGCCGCTCGACGCCCAGGCGCTGCGTGAGCGTCGCGCCGAAGCCGTTGAGAAAGCTGAACGTAGATGGGCTCGAAAAGCCGTCGAAGTCGAACGTGAGCCTGCGCTCCAGCGCGCGGACAATGGCGGTCCACAGCAAGAGACTGATGGAGCCGCAGTGCGCGTCCCGCACCCTTGACGACAGCAGGTAATACATCGCCCGATGGTCCCACACGAGCCCGACCGCGGCGACGAGCTTCCCGTCCGTCCCGTACGCGCCCATCAGCGTGCCCGCATTGCGCTCGACGAATGCGTTGACGAGCTGGCGCATGACGGCATCCCCATAGGCATTGGTGCGCGAGCGCGCGGCGAGATTCGCGTCATAGAACGCCAGGAATTCGTCGGGCGAGAGGTCCGGCAGGATCGTCAATTCACGCGAAGCGCTGCGGATCACATTGCGCGTCTTGCTGTTCAAACGAGACCACGCTTCGTCGGCCGTCGTGCGCGCGTCAATGCGGAACGTGTAGCGCGCCGAGACCGTGAAGCCGTGCAGCGCGAAGGCGAGCGCATCGTCCACGCTCGGGTCGAGCACCTGGAAAAAGCTGTCACACTCGGGCAACTGATCGATGAGCTGCGCGGTGACATCGAGCGTGTGATGCCGCTGGCGGGCCTCGCTGCCAGTCACCGGCTGGATCACGGGGCCGAGCGTGCGCGTGAGCGGCGGCAGATGCGAAATACGCCATAGGCGCGTGCGCCAGATCGCGTACGGCATCTCGCCAACGATCTCGTCGTTCTGCCTTACCGCGGCAAGCTTCCAGTCGCCTTGCGTGGCGATATCGAGCCACCAGCGCTCATGGAAGATCGAATGCGCCGCGCGAGCGGGCACCGGCGCAAACGTGCCTGCCGGTCGCTCAACAACGGGCAACGTCCGGTCGTTTATGGTCGTCATCGGTCACCGGTCTTTTCTCACTGCAAGCGCCGCGGGATCCAGCACGCGCTCCCACTTTCCCCCGGCGCCCACGCTCCTCAATGGCTTCTCTTCGACATGGCAACGGCGTGTGTGCCCGATACGACAGTTCACGCGGCGGTGTTATTCCCTGTTATCCCGATTGCCGGGTGCTTGCGCAGTCACACGGCGCTGCATGCGCTTCCACGCTTGTTTCGGGTTCGTCGCTCGCGCTGTGATGGACCGCAAAAGTCCACCTCGGCAAACTGCCGTCAGCACACCGACTCCAGTCTACGAACAGCGTCCCGGCCGTTTACGCCAAAACCAAGCCGTATGCGGATGACAACACCCCACGGCCGATTTTCGTCCGAACATACTCGTGGATTGCGCAATGCAACATGCCCGCGACGAACCGGGAAACTCGCCAGGCGCCCTGCGAACGCGAATCAACATCGATTCCGCGATTTAGTCAGGAATCCGTTCTAACGAGCCCCTCACGATCGCGCGCGGCTCACGCCAACGGTTGCGTCGTCATGGCGCGCGTGAGGCCATGCATGGGACGGCGCACCGCCACGTCGAACGGATTCGTCTGCGGCCCGATGAGTTCCGCCTGGCGCCTGAGCAATTCGACGATGGTGGGCAGCCGGTCCTCGGTCAGCCGCGCGGCCAGCGTGCCCACGCTCAGCGCGCCCACCGCGCAGCCGGTGCGGTCGAGAATCGGCACGGCCACGCCCGCCATGCCCTCCAGCACACCGGTATTGCGCCCGGCGTAGCCGAGCTTGCGCACGCGCTCGATCTCCGTGCGCAGGTACACCTCGTCCAGCACGCCGTAGCTGCGCAGGCGCGGCACGTTGAAGCGAATGATCTCCTCGCGCTCCGCCTCGGGCTGGAACGCCAGAATCGCCAGGCTCCCCTGCCCCACGCCCAGCGCGACGCGCCCGCCAATGTCGCCCGTGAACGAGCGGATCGGAAACGGCCCTTCGCACATGTCGAGACACACGGCGTCGAAGCTGCTTTTCACGAGCAGGAAAATCGTGTCGCCAAGGCTTGCGCACAGGCGCAGCAGCGCGGGACGGCACAACGTGCGCATGCCGCTCGGGTTGCCCGCCTGCGCCGCGAGCGCGAAAAAGTCCACGCTCAGGCGATAGCGTTTCGTGCCTTCGTCCTGCTCGACCACACCTTCGGCGATCAACCCCTGCAAGAGCCGATGCACGGTGGCCTGCGTGAGACCCACGGCCTTGGCGAGCGCCGTCACGCGGCTGCCTTCCGCCTGGCTTTCACCGAGCGCGCGGATCAGCGCGAACGCGCGCTGCAAGACGCCCGCGCCGCGCGCGTCGTCGCCGTGGCTTCCACTTTTCTCTTCCATTGCCGCCATGTTTCCCTCGATTTATTCCATTCAGCGGAATACCCGCCGAAAGCTCATACGGATGGGCGCGTGGGTTGAAGCCGGGCCCCGGTTTGCACCGCCCATGCGGCGCTCAACGCATTCAGGGATTTCCCGAGGATCGCCTGATGAAATAGTTCAAGCATGGATTCCGCTATACATTCCATTAATCGGAATATATGCCAGATTTCTATCGCTCGATGGAATTTTAAATTGACGACCAAAAATTTGGCTAGCTAGAGTCGCTTTCAGGCAATGCAACCGATTCAACGGATGCGAAGCGCACCCAATGCACTGGAAGACCAGACCATGTCGTTCCTCACCCTGACCGATGTATCGAAATCGTTCGGCGACCTGCAAGCGGTCACCGGCGTCAATCTCTCGGTGGAAAAAGGCGAGTTCGTCTCGCTGCTCGGCCCCTCGGGTTGCGGCAAGACCACGACGCTGCAAATGATCGCGGGCTTCGTGGAAACCACGCGCGGCCGCATCACGCTCGACGGCCGCGACATCACCCACATGCCGCCGAACAAGCGCGGCCTCGGCATCGTGTTCCAGAGCTATGCGCTGTTCCCGCACATGAGCGTGGAGCAGAACGTGAGCTTCGGCCTCGAAATGCGCGGCGTCGACAAGAGCGAGCGCAAGGAGCGCATTCGCGAGGCGCTCGCGCTCGTGCGCCTCGACGCCTACGCGCACCGCTTTCCGCGCGAGCTTTCAGGCGGCCAGCGCCAGCGCGTGGCGATCGCGCGCGCCATCGTGATCGCGCCGCCCGTACTGCTGCTCGACGAGCCGATGTCCAATCTCGACGCCAAGCTGCGCGAAGACATGCAGTTCGAATTGCGCGCCATTCAGCGCAAGATTGGCACGACCACGTTGATGGTGACGCACGACCAGTCCGAAGCGCTTTCGATCAGCGACCGCGTGGTCGTGATGGAGAACGGCCGCATCACTCAGGTCGACACGCCGTATCGCGCGTACGAGCGGCCCGAAAACGATTTCGTCTCGCGCTTCATCGGCAAGGCCAACATGCTCGCGGGCCGCATCGTCGCGCGCGAGGGCGACACGATACGCGTGGACCTCGGCAACGATCTCGCGGAAACGGGCTCGACGGCGCAACTGTCCGGGCACGCTCGCGCCGTGGATGTGGGCGACGCGATCACGCTGTGCATCCGCCCCGAAAAGCTCAAGCTGTGCGCGCACGGCGCGGGGCGCCTTGCGGGCCGCGTGACGAGCCGCTTCTTCCTCGGCAGCCAGTGGCTTTACCGGCTCGACAGCCGCGCGGGCGAAATGCTCGTGTGCTGCCAGAACGAAGGCCGGGAGCCGCTTGCCGAAGGCGACCAGGTGGGCATCGACTGGCATAGCGACGCGATCCGCTTCATCCCGCAGGAGGGCGCCCGTGTCTAGCTCGCTGCCCGCTTCCAAACCTTCGCCGCAACCCGCCCCGCAGCGCGCCGCGCGCACGGCGATGCGCGCCGGCTGGCAGGCCTACCTGCCGCTGTGGCTCATGAGCGCCCCCGCGCTGCTGCTGTTCTCGGCGCTCGTGCTCGTGCCGCTCGGCATGACGTTCGCGCTCACGTTCTACCGCTTCGATCCGTCGAGCGGACCGATTGCCGCATTCGATCTGCATAACTACATAGAAGTGCTGGGCTCGTCGTACTTTCATACGATCTTTGCGCGCACCTTCGGCATTGCCGCGCTCACTACGCTGCTGTGCGTCGTGATCGGCACGCCCGAGGCCTATATCCTTTCGCGCATGCGCGACCCGTGGCGCTCGCTCTTTCTGCTCGCGATCCTCGCGCCATTGCTCGTTTCCGTGGTGGTGCGCGCGTTCGGCTGGAGCATGCTGCTCAACATGAACGGCCTCGTCAACCAGTTCTTCGGCCTGTTCGGCGCGGGCCCCTTCAAGCTCGAATACACGACCTTCGCCATCGTCATCGCGCTCGTGCACGTCATGCTGCCGTTCATGGTGATTCCGGTGTGGACCGCGCTGCAACGCCTCGACCCGCAAACCGAGAACGCGGCGCTCTCGCTGATGGCCTCGCCCTTCATCACCCTGCGCCGCATCGTGCTGCCGCAACTCATGCCCGGCATTCTCTCGGGCAGCCTCATGGTGTTCGGCCTCTCCGCGAGCGCTTTCGCGATTCCGGGCCTGCTGGGCGGCCGCCGCCTGAAAGTCGCGGCCACGGCCGTGTACGACCAGTTCCTGAGCTCGATGAACTGGCCGCTCGGCGCGACGATCGCCGTACTCCTGCTCGTGGCCAATCTGATCGTGATGCTCACCTACTATCGCGTGCTCGAGCGCCGCTACGCGCGCAGCATGGGCTAATGCGCGGCATCGCCAGGAAAACACATCATGCGTAAAAACGGACCGCTCGCTCTCACGTTCCACAGCTTCGTCATCCTGTTCGTGCTGGCGCCGCTCGTCATCGTCATTCTCGTGGCCTTCACGCCCGACGAAACCTTGACGCTGCCCACGCACGGCCTCTCGCTGCGCTGGTTCCGCGCGATTCTCGACTACCCGGACTTCATCAGCGCGTTCTTCAACAGCCTCAAGCTCGCGTTCGCCTCGGCCACGCTCTCGCTCGTCGTCGCGCTGCCCGCGGGACTCGCGATCGGCCGCGCGCGCTTTCCGGGCCGCGGCTTTCTCAGCGCGCTGCTGCTCTCGCCGCTCGTGATTCCGGGGCTCGTGCTCGGCATCGCCTTGCTGCGATTCTTCGCGCTGATCGGCGCAACCGGCTCGTTCGCGTGGCTGATTCTCGCGCACATGATCATCATCACGCCGTTCGTCATGCGGCTCGTGCTCGCCTCGGTCAGCGGCCTCGACCGCAGCATCGAGCATGCGGCCGCTTCGCTCGGCGCGAACGCGTGGACCACCTTTCGCCGCGTCACGCTGCCGATGATCGTGCCCGGCATCACCGGCGGCTGGCTGCTCGCGTTCATCAACAGCTTCGATGAACTGACGATGTCGATCTTCGTGACTTCGCCGCAAACCGTCACGCTGCCCGTGCGCATGTACATGTACGCGACCGAATCGATCGACCCGATGATGGCCTCCGTCTCCGCGCTCGTGATCTTCATCACGGCGGGCGCGATGCTGCTGCTCGATCGCGTGTACGGCCTGAACCGCATCCTGATCGGGCAGCACTGAACGCCGCCCCGCCTCCCTTTCGAAAGTTCGAATCACGCTGCCAGGCAACCGACTTCTCATGAGCACCGTCACGCCGCATCCCCTTGCCCAGTTCGTCCGCGTTGCCGAGACCGCGCGCGCGAGCGTCACCTTCGTTCTCGACGGCGTTGAAGTCGAGGCGCTCGCGGGCGACACGCTACTCACCGCCATCCTCACGCAGCAGCGCCACGTGCGCCGCAGCGAATTCAGCGGCGCGCCGCGCGCGGGCTTCTGCCTGATCGGCGCGTGCCAGGACTGCTGGGTGCGCAGCGAGGACGGCACGCGCCTGCGCGCCTGCTCGACGCCGCTACGCGAAGGCATGCGCGTGCGTACGCGCTTCGGCACGGATGCCGAAGGCGGTGCGCAATGAACGCGACACCGACTCGCATCGTCATCGTGGGCGCGGGGCCGGCGGGCATCCGCGCCGCGCAAACGCTCGTGGCCGCGGGCCTGCGCCCCACCGTGATCGACGAAAACGCGCGCTGGGGCGGCCAGATCTACCGCCAGCCCGCTGCGGGCGCGGGCTTCGCGCGATCGAAAGCCACGCTTTACGGCTTCGAAGCGAAGAAGGCCGACGCCGTGCACAACGCCATGGCCGATCTGCTGCCGAAAATCGACTACCGTCCCGACACGCTCGCGTGGTCGTGCGAGCCGGGGCGGCTCGACACCTTGTGCGAAGGCCGCGAAGCGAGCGTGCCCTGGTCGCATCTGCTTATCGCGAGCGGCGCGACCGACCGCATCGTGCCGCTGCCCGGCTGGACGCTGCCGGGCGTGTATACGCCCGGCGGCGCGCAGGTCGCGCTCAAGGCGCAGGGCTGCGCCATCGGCGCGCGCACCGTGTTCGCGGGCACCGGGCCGCTGCTCTATCTGGTCGCTTACCAGTACGCGAAAGCGGGCGCACAAGTGGCCGCCGTGCTCGACACGAGCCCGTTCGCGCGCCAGGCCGCCGCCGCGCCGAAGCTGCTCAACCAGCCGGGCACCTTGGCCAAGGGCATGTATTACGTCGCGTGGCTCAAGGCGCATGGCGTACGCATCGAGCACGGCGTCACCCTCGCGGGCGTCGACGGCGAGCAGGCCGTGGAATACGTCCGCTGGCGCTCGGCCGACGGCAAGGAGCACGCGATCGCGTGCGACGCCGTGGGCCTTGGCTACGGCTTGCGCCCGGAAACCCAGCTCGCCGATCTCGCGGGCTGCCACTTCGCCTTCGACACGCTCAATCGCTGCTGGCTGCCCGCGCGCGATGCGGCGGGCCGCAGTTCGGTTGAAGGCGTCTACCTGGCAGGCGACGGCGCGGGCATCGCGGGCGCCGACGCCGCCGAACTCGCGGGCCGCCGCACCGCGCTCGCGGTACTGGAAGACCTGGGCATCGAGCCGCCGCGCGCCCCCCATTCCCCCGACGCCGCAGCCCTCGAAAAGCAGCTCGAGCGCATTGCGCGCTTTCGCGCAGGCATCGAGCAGGCCTTCGCACCGCCCGACAACTGCGCCGCCAGCTGGCCCGACAACATGATCGTCTGCCGATGCGAGGAAGTCGATACGGGCACGCTGCGTAGTTGCATACGCAACGGTTTCGCCACCGAGGTCAATCGCCTGAAAGCGCTCACGCGCATCGGCATGGGGCGGTGCCAGGGGCGCATGTGCGGCGAATCGGCCGTGGCGCTCCTGAGCGCGGAGACCGGCAAGCCGTTGCACGAAGTGGGACGTCTGCGCAGCCAGGCGCCCATCAAACCCATTCCGATCTCGCCGATGTTGTTCGAAGACGGCGTGCAGGTGGTCGAAGAGGAAGCCCACGATGAGTGATACGCGCCATTTTCAGGTGGTGATCGCGGGCGGCGGCCTGGTGGGCGCGTCGGCGGCGCTTGCGCTCGCACGCCAGGGCGTGAGCGTCGGCTTGTTCGAGCGGCGCTTTTGCGGCGCGCAGGCAAGCGGCGTGAACTACGGCGGCGTGCGCACTCACGGCCGCAGCGCCGAGCAACTGCCGCTCGCGGTGCGCGCGCGGCGCGTATGGAACCGCTTGCCCGAACTGATCGGCATCGACGGTGAATTCGTCGTTTCAGGGCACTTGCGCCTCGCACGCCGCGACAGCGACATCGAGGCGCTGCACGCGTGGTCCGCAATGGCGAGCGACTACGGCGTGCAATCGCAGGTCATGAGCGGCGAAGCGTTTCGCCGCCGCTACCCATGGCTCGGGCGTGCCGCCATTGGCGGGGCGCTCTGCGCGAGCGACGGCCATGCGAATCCGCGCCTCGTTTCGCCCGGCTTCGCTGCGGCGGCACGGCGCGCGGGTGCGCACGTGCAGGAACAAACCGCGCTCAGCGAACTGAGCTTCGACGGCCGCCGCTTCCAGATGCGCGCGGGCGACGCGCGCGTGAGCGCCGACTGGCTCATCAACTCGTCGGGCGCCTGGGCCAATACAGTGGCGGGCGCATTCGGCGAAACCGTGCCGATGAAGCCGATCTATCCGAACATGTGGGTGACCGAGCCGCTGCCGCGCTTCATCCAGCACAACCTGGGCGTGTATGGCGGCGGCGTCTACGCGCGCCAGGTGGAGCGCGGCAACTGCGTGATCGGCGGCGGGCGCGGACACGGCGACGGCGAATACGCGCAGCCCTCCACCGCCACCACGCGCGCCGTCATGCGCGACGCCTGCGCGCTGCTGCCCGGCCTGCGCGACGCACTCCTCATTCGCACATGGAGCGGCGTGGAAGGCGAAACGCCGGACAGCAACCCCATCATCGGCTTCAGTCAGACCACGCCGCGCCTGCTGCACGCCTTCGGTTTCTCCGGCGGCGGCTTTCTGCTCGCGCCCGGCGTGGGCGAAGTGCTGGCCGAACTCGTCACCGAAGGCGCGACGAGCACGCCTATCGAAGCGTTCGCGATCGGCCGCTTCACGCAGTCTCCCGTTCATGCCGCTCTCCCCATCAAATAAGGAGTCCCCACGATGAGAATCACACGCACAAGCACACGCAAAAGCACACGCACACTCGCCTCGCTGGCTGCACTCGTCGCTTTCGGCTGCTCGACTGCCGCCTGGTCGCAAACGAAAACGATCTATGTCGGCATGAACGGCGGCCCGATGGAGAAGGCCTATACGAGCCAGGTCCTGCCCGACTTCGAAAAGGCCAACAACGTGAAGGTGGTGGTCGTGCCCGGCACCTCCTCCGACGTGCTCGCGAAGCTGCTCGCCAACCGCAACAGCCCGCAGATCCACGTGGCCTTCCTCGACGACGGCGTAATGGCTCGCGCGGTGAGCATGGGGGTGTGCGAGAAGCTCGACGATTCGCCGGTGCTCAAGGAGCTTTACCCGTTCGCCCGCATGAAGGGTGACATGGGCGCGGGCGTGCAGCTCGGCATGACCGGCATTGGCTACAACACCAAGGTGTTCGCCGAAAAAGGCTGGGCGCCGCCCACCTCGTGGCTCGACTTCGCCAATCCCAAGTACAAGGGCAAGGTGGTGTTCCAGTCGGCCTCCAGCAGCACCTTCGGCCTGCACGGCTTTCTCGCCATCAACCGCCTGATGGGCGGCAGCGAGACCAACGTCGAGCCCGGCTTCACGAAGTGGGGCAGCACGGTGGGCCCGAACGTGGTCGAATATATTCCGAACTCGGCCAAGCTTTCGGAGATGATCCAGACCGGTGAGGCCGGCCTCTTCCCGCTCACGCCCACGGCCGTTGGCGACCTGAAGGACAAGGGCCTGCCCGTGGCCTATGCGAACCCGAAGGAAGGCGCCGTGCTGCTGCTCGTCGACCTGTGCGTCGTGAAGAACAACCCCGACCCGCAGCTCGCGCAAAAGCTCGCGCAATTCTTCCTCTCGGCGCCTGCGCAAAGCAAGGCGGCGGCAGCGGGCAAGCAGATCCCGACCAACCAGAACGCGACCATGCCGCCGGACATGCAAAAGAGCCTCGGCAACCTCGACCAGCTCGTGAAGAAGGTGACGGTGGTGGACTGGGACGTGATCAACGAGCACCGCGCGCAATGGGACTCGCGCTGGAACCGGCAGATCGAGCAATAAGCGCGCAGCTTCGCGCCAGGACCGGGCGTTGGCGCAACCGGCGCGGGCGGTGGCTCCTGTATGATCCACGGGTTGTCGCTCCGCACCCTCGTTCATGCGCCCCGCCCTCGATTCTTTCGCTCGCCTTCCGGTTTCCACACGGGCTCCGCGCGCCCGCATGCGCACGCTGGCCGCGCTGACCATCGTCGCCGCGTGCGTGCTGCCGGGTTGCGCAACCGGTCCGGCCTCGCACACGCAAGCGGCAAACGCGCTGCCGCCCGACACGGTCGCGCTGTTCCCGATCGAGCACTACGACCAGAACGTCGATCGCTGGATCGATCCGGCCGGCGCGGCCTACGACACGCCCTTCCTTTCCCCTGAAGTCCAGCGCGCGCAATTCGACGCCCTCTTCGCACGCTATTTCGGTGCGGGTCCGCATGATCCCTCGCCGTGGAATCGCGCGTTTATCGAGCAGCATGTGTATCGGGACGGTGGCAGCGACATCGCCGCGCTGCAAACTCGCCGCCTCGCCCTCTTCGACAACACCGGCAAGCCGCCACGCCGCGTCGGCTATGGCATGAATTTCCGGCCGCACACGAAGGCATGGATCGACGCCATCGAGCGCAACGCCAACGTCAACCAGTTCGAACAGGCCAACGCCTATGACGCCACGCGCCGCGCGATTGCAACGACGCCGCTGCTCGTGCGCGAATTGCCCACCATCGACCCGTCGTTCTACTCGCATCGTATTGCGGGCGAGGGTTACCCCTTCGACAACCTCCAGGTGAGCGCGGTGCGGCCCGGCACGCCGCTTTATGTGCTCGGCACGAGCGCGGACGGCGCGTGGCGCTACGTGCAAACGCCCGATGTGCAGGGCTGGGTGCGCAGCGACGGCGTGGCGAGCGTGGACGACGCATTCGTCGCCGCCTGGCGTGCGGCGGCGAAGCAGTCGCTGGGCGTCGTGGTCGTGGCGTCCGCCGCGCTGCGCGACCGCGGCGGCGTGTTCCGCTTCGACGCGCCGGCCGGCACGCTGCTGCCTTTGCGCGGGCCGCGCGAAGTCGTGCTGCCGGTGCGCGACGTGGACGGCCGCGCCACAATACGCACCGCGCCGCTCGATGCGGACACGATCGTGCCCGCGCCGCTCACCGCCACGCCGCGCCATCTCGCACAGTTGATGAAAGCGCTGATCGGACGCCCCTACGGCTGGGGCAATACGAACTTCGACAACGACTGCTCGGCCGAACTGCAAAGCATTTTCACGGCGTTCGGCGTGTGGCTGCCGCGCCATTCGTCCACGCAGATGAGCGCGGGCGTCATGACCGACCTCTCGGCGTCCACCCCGGCCGAGCGGCTCGACTGGCTCGTGCAGCACGGCGCGCCCATGCGCACGCTCATCTATATAGGCGGCCACGTCATGCTCTACCTGGGCGTCGCCGAGCGCGACGGCAAGACCGTGCCGCTCGTCTACCAGGACGTGTGGGGCCTGCGCCCGGCCGACAACAGCCGCCGCGCCGTGATTGGCGGCTCGGTCATCCTGCCCCTGCTCCTGAGTTACCCCGAAGACCCGAGCCTCGAATCGCTCGCGGGCACGCCGACCTTCCAGGTCAGCATACTGGGCACGCCCGCGGGCAGCGCGCCGTCGCAGGACGAAGAGAATCCGGCTGGCTGAATGCCGCGCGCTTGCGTCCATGCGGCGCACGCATGGCATCGATGCGCGAATGTGATCGTTTCTCCCAGGATGACAGATTCCGCACGGTCGTACCAAAATACCCTCCATCGAACGTAGCAGTCCTTCAACGTTGCACACCCCTCGTCAGTGGAGAAGCGATCGGTGAACGCGCATTCAATCCGGCTCATGCCTTGCAGGCCCACGATGACCCCGCGCTCGCCAACGCTCCTGCGCCCCCGCGCGGGCCCCGCCCGGCGCGCACGCCGCGCCTGAACGCCATACCTCCAGTGCCTGAAATACGCGGCTCCTGAGCGAGCCTCGGCCCCTTATTGCCTGAAGCGGCAGCACGCACGTCTAACGTACTTTCACTATCCACCTCAACCCAAAGAAAACGTTAAGGATGACGAAATGTTACAACGCGACAACCTGGGCATGAAACGGCTGGCTCGCTGCCTCGCGGCGGCTGGCTTGATGGGCGCGGCGGGTGTCGCGAGCGCGCAGAGCAGCGTCACCCTGTACGGCATCGTGGACGGTTCCCTCCTCTATACGAGCCACACGATGAACATGCAGACCGGCCAGAACGCCGGTCATCAGTTTTCCTTCACGGACAGCGGCATGACGGGATCGAACTTCGGCATGCGCGGCACCGAGGATCTGGGCGGCGGCCTGCACGCGATGTTCGCGCTCGAAAGCGGCATCAGCATGGCCAACGGCAAGTTCAACAACTCCAACGGCAACTTCTTCGGCCGCCAGGCGTGGGTGGGCATGGAAAGCCCTTACGGTACGGTCAAGGCCGGTTTGCAGTACTCACCGTTTTTCCTCTCGCTCTACCAGACAGACCCGCGCGGCATGTCGTACTTCGGCAGCGGTCTCGTGAGCTACGTGGACAACGTCTATGTCACCGGCCTCTTCAACAGCAATGCGCTCACCTACACGTCGCCGGAGATCGCCGGCATCCAGGCGGCGGGCATGTTCGCCATGGGCGGCGCGGCGGGCGACTTCCAGGCGGGACGCCAGTATTCGGCGAGCCTGCGCTACCACATCGCGGGCTTCACGCTGACCGGCGCGCTCTATAGCGGCAACGCAGGCGGCAGTGCGGCGACCACGCCGATTCCGAGCACGGTGGAGTTCGTGGGGCGCACCATCGGCGCGAGCTATCGCTTTGCGAATTCGCTCACGATCTCGGCTTCCTACGCGCTCTACAAGGTCTCGCAGTCGTTCGACAACAGCGTGTATTCCGGGGGCCTGAGCTACATGGTCATGCCCTGGCTCAACGTCGATGCTGGCGTCTGGTACACGCGCGACGGCAACGACAGCAACAATCACTCGATCATGGCGTCGAGCGGCGTGCAGTTCTTTCTTTCCAAGCGCACGACGCTTTACGGCCAGGTCGGCTACGTCAACAATCACGGGCACATGGATACGGGCCTGTCGATCAACAACGCGCTGTATGAAGTGGCGGGTTCGACTGTGGGCGTGAGCCTCGGCATGCGGCACATCTTCTGACGCGCCCGCGCCGCGGTGGCTACCTGAAATTCCGGGGGATTGGTCATTTCGGCGCGGCGCTCGCGCGCCTAACATGGGTTCCGCCGCGCCTTCAAGGCGCACTCACGAGAAGGAACGACCATGCCGCCGCGCCACGACCTCCACATCCCGCGCCAGAAGACGCCGCGCCGCCTGCCATCGCTTCGCGCCTGGATTGGCGCGGGCGTCATGCTGTTGGCGGCGCAGGCCGCGCTCGCGCACGATGCCTCAGGTGAAACGATCCAGCCCGTGCTGAAACAGGCGGTGCCCGAGGCCGCGGGCAAGAACGTGCTGATCGCAACCGTGACGTTCGCGCCCGGCCAGACTTCGGACCCGCACATGCATCCCGGCTCGATCTTCGCCTACGTCACGCGCGGCCATATCGAATCGCAACTCGAAGGCTCGCCGCCGCGCACCTACGGCCCGGGCGAGGCGTGGTACGAGCCGCCCGGCGCGCACCACATCCTCGCGCGCAACGCGAGCGCGACGGAGCCTGCGCAGATCGTCGTGTTCGCCATCGCCGGCGAGCACGACCCGATCAAGAAGCCAATTCCGAAGTGACTACGCCGCGAGAAGACGCGCCGCTACGCGCTCTCGCGCCACGCGCAAACCTCGCCTCTGGCCAGTTCGCGCTGGCCCAGCACGAAATCCACCCCTTCCGGCGCGGGCGCGTGGGCGTGTTGCTCGCCGAAGTTGAACGCAAAGCACAGTCCGCCGCGACGGCTCAGGCGCAACCCCTCGGGCAAGCGCTGCGTTTTGAGTCCCGCCGCACGCGCCGCGTCGCCGAGCATGGCCAGATGCAGTTCATGCGATAGCCATGCCGCGGCGTAACGCACGCGGCCGTGCGCCAGCAGAGCGGGCCAGCCGTCATCGAACTGCGCTTCCACGCGCGTGGCGCCATTGGCGCGCACGTGATCGCGCCAATGCTGCGCCGCGCCCTGCACGCCGTTGATCGCAACCGTCGGCGCGAGCGTGGGTCGCAACGACTCGGCTTCGAGCACCTGCAACGGCAGCACGCGCTGCAACGCGCCGGGCGGCAAGTCGCCGGGAATCGCGAAATGCTCCGTTTTCGATCCGCTGCGCGGCCCGAACAGCCATTGCCCTTCGTTGCGTTCGATTTGAGCGACGAAGGCGTCGTCGATCACGGCGAGCGACGGCACGACCACGAGCCGATACGCGGACAGATCCGCATGGCGCGAAACGATATCGACATCGAGCCCGTGCTCGCGCAGCGCACTGTAGTAGTCGAATGCGAGCGTCTGATAATCGAAGCTCGCGCCGTGGCGCTGGATCTCGAACATCCACTGCGTCTCGTAGTCGAACACGAGCGCCACGTTTGCGCGCCCCGCCGGCGCGAGGTTGCGTAGCGCGGCGCTCCCGGCGATCTCGCGCGCGGCCTGCTCCACTTCGCGACCGCCCGGCGAAAGCTCGTTATTCGGCAGATTGAGGCCCGAATGCATCTGCTCCTGCGCATAGGGGCACTGACGCCAGCGGAAATACGACACGAGCTCGGCCCCATGCGCAAACGCCTCGTAGGCCCACAAGCGCACCATGCCCGGCGCCGGCACCGGATTGAACGGCGCCCAGTTCACCGGCCCCGCCTGCTGCTCCATGACCCAGAAGCGTCCGCCGCCGATCGCCCGGTAGCGGTCGTGATCGAACGCCGACACATCGGGGTGCGCCGTGCGCGCATAGCGGGCCTTCTGCGCCTCCGGCAAGCCGATCACTTCGGTGCGGGCGATCGGATAACTGTCCCATGTCGCCACGTCGATCGCCTTGTCGGCCGCAAACCGGTAGTGATCGAAGGTCGTGAAAAAGCCCATGAAGTTGTGCAGGATGTCCGCTTTCGGCGCGTGGCGTCGCAGCACGTCCGCCTGCTCGCGATGAAAGCTCGCCACTTCGTCGGACATGTAGCGGCGAAAATCCAGGTGATGCGCGGGGTTCGCGTCGGTGGGCGTGCGCAGCGGCAGCCCGACCGCCTCGAACGAGGGATATTCCATGCTCCAGAACACGTTGCCCCAAGCCTCGTTCAGCGCTTCGATCGTGCCGTAGCGCTCGGCGAGCCAGACCTGGAAGCGCTGCTGCGCGGCGGGCGACCAGCTCGGCACGGTGTCGTGGCAGCCCAGTTCGTTGTCGGTTTGCCATGCGACCACGGCGGGATGCGCGCCATAGCGCTGCGCCATCGCCTCGGTAATGCGCACGCAATGCGCGCGATACGCTTCGCTCGCGATGTCGTAATGGCGGCGCGAACCGTAATTCCAGCGCGTGCCGTCCGCACGCATGGCCAGCATGTCGGGAATCGCATCCACGAGCCAGCGCGGCGGCGCGGCCGTCGGTGTGCCGAGCACGACCTTGAGCCCGCGCGCCGCGAGCGTTTCGATCGCGTCGTCGAGCCAGTCCCACGTGTACACGCCCGCGCGCGGCTCCATGCGGCTCCAGGCGAATTCGCCAATGCGCACATGCGTGATGCCGAGTTCGGCCATGCGCCGCGCGTCGTCGGCCCACATCGTGCGCGGCCATTGTTCGGGGTAGTAGCAGACACCGATTTGCATGAGTGACAATCCGCCTTGCAATAACGTCAGGAATACGAAAGAGAGGAAAAAGAACCTTCGGCGCCGCGCAGCCGGGTCATCCCTTGCTGGCGCCGAAGGTGAGCCCCGCGACAAAATGTTTCTGCATGGCGAAGAACATCAGCACCGAAGGCAGCGCCGCGAGCACGGAGCCCGCCGCCACGAGATTCCACGCCGTGGTCCACTGCCCTTTGAGCGCGGCCACGCCCACGGTGATCGGCGCGGCGTCGTCGCCTTGCGTGAGGCACAGCGCCCAGAAGTAGTCGTTCCACACGAACGTGAATACGAGAATGCCGAGCGCGGCAAGCGCGGGCCGCACGAGCGGCAGCACGATGCGCCAGTAGATGGCCCACTCGCTCGCGCCCTCCACGCGCGCCGCCTCGATCAACTCGAACGGCAACTGCTTGATGAAGTTGCGCAGGAACAGCGTGCAAAAACCGGCCTGAAACGACACGTGAAAGATGATGAGCGCCCACACCGTGTTGTAGAGCCCAAAGCGCAGCGCCATGTCTCTCACCGGAATCATGAGAATCTGGATCGGCACGAAATTGCCCGCGACGAACGCGAACAACACGGCCGTATTGCCGCGAAAGCGATAGGTGGAGAGCGCGAAGCCCGCCATCGAAGCGAGCGCGATGGCGCCGATTACCGAAGGCACGGTGATCAGCACGCTGTTCGCGAAGTAATGGAGCATGGGCGTTTGCGTGAGCGCCGCGCCGTAGTTCTCCAGCAGCGCGAAGTGCCTCGGCCAGCCCCAGTAATCGCCCTGCTGCAATTCGTCGGTCGAACGGATGGAGGTGACGAGCACCGCGAGCATCGGCAAGAGCCAGATAACGAGCGCGAGGGGCAAGGAGATCTTGTAGAGCACGCGATTCGCGGGTTTCCAGCGATCGACGGGAAGCGGATACATGAGCGGCGACTCCGTGAAAATCAGCGAGAAGATCAGCGTTCTTCGCGCAGCATGCGGCGCAGATGGAACACGATATAAACGAGCATGATGGCGAACAGCACGACGGCAATCGATGCGGAATAGCCTTCGCGGTAGTATTTGATCGCCTGGTCGTACATGAAATACGCAAGCACGGTTGAGCTGTCGAACGGGCCGCCACCGCTCATCACGGCGATCAGGTCGAAGCTGCGCAGCGCGCCGATCACCGTGAGCACGATGGCCATGAACGTGGCCGGGCGAAGTTGCGGCAGCACGACGTGCCAGAACAGCCGCCAGCCCTTCGCGCCTTCCATGCGCGCGGCCTCGACGATCTCGGGGTTGATGGCCGTGAGCCCCGTGAGATAAAGCACCATGCAGAACGGCGTTTGCGGCCAGAGCGCGGCAAAGATGATGCCGTAGGTCACAAGCTTGGGGTCTCCGAGCACGGGTATGCCGTGGCCGACAATCATCTTCAGGAGCCCGAAGGTCGGATCATAGAACCACGAAAACACGAGACCGACCACCACGCCCGAAAGCACGAACGGTGCGAAGAACAGCGACTTCACCATGCGGATGCCACGCACGTGCTGGTTCAGATACAGCGCGAACGCGAGCCCGAGCGGCGGCGCGAGCAGGAACAGCACGAGCCACAGCAGGTTGTTCTTGAGCGCCGTGTAGAACGTGTCGGTGTGAAACAGCTCGACATAGTTGGCGAGACCGACGAACGTCTTCGCGGTCATGCCGTCCCAGTTATAGAAGCTCAGCGTAATGCTGCTGAAGATCGGGTAGACCACGCACAGTGCAAAGAGCGTGCAGCCCGGCAGCAGGAAGAAAAGCGCGGCGCGATTCTGCTGCCGTCGCACGCTGGAGGCGCGACGCTGCCGCGCGGCCCCGATGGGGCGCGCCAGGGTATCGGACATGGAGTAGCCTCGCCGGTGTTCGAACGAGGCGCGACGGGCGGCGCAATGCGCCCGCCGCGCCACGGCTTTACTTGTGGTAGATGCGTTGACGCGTCGTTTCGAGGCGCGCGAGCAGCGCGTCGATCTGCGACGGATCGCTGTAGAACTGCTGCATGGCCTTCATGCCTTCGTCGGCCATTTCCTTTTGCATGTCGCGGTCGTAGAACTGCGCAATGCCCCCACGCGTGCTCGCGAGCGTCTGGAAGCCAACCTTGGAGATGGGATCGTCAGGCTCGGCGGCCTTGTTGTTCGAAGGCAGTTGGCCCCAGCCTTGTGCGAGTTCGGCGTTGATCTTCGGCGTTTCCATGAAGGCGAGCAGGCGGCGCGCGTCGGCCTTGTTTTTGGCCTTCGCGGGAATCAGCAGCACGTTCACCGGGCCGTCCTCGGCCGTCGGCACGGCCGGATCGATGATCGGGAAACGGAAGAAGCCCACGTTCTGCTTCATGTTCGCCGGGAAGCTGGCCGAAAAGAACGTGCCCATCAGCATCATCGCGGCCTTGCCGTTCACGAGCACGGGCGCGATCGAATCGACGTCGTAGGACAGCGCATTCTCCATGAAGCAGTGGTTGTCCATCAGCGCCTTCCACGTCGTGTACACCTTCTTCACGCGCGGGTCGGTATAGGGAATCTGACCGGCCATCAACTGCTGATGAAACTCGTTGCCGTTGATGCGCAGGTCCAGATAGTCGAACCACGCGGCCAGCGTCCAGCTATCTCGCGCGGCGACGGCAATGGGCTGCACGCCGATGGCGTTGAGCTTCTTGCAGGAGGCGAGCAGTTCGTCCCAGGTCTTGGGCTCCGACTTGATGCCCGCCTTCTCGAACAGGTCCTTGCGGTAGAAGAAGCCATAAGCGTCATAGCCCAGCGGCGCGGCGTACTGCTTGCCGTTCCACGTGGACGCGCTCTTGACGGCCGCGTACTGCTCGTTCCAGCCGTTCTTCGCCCAGTCGGCCGAAAGGTCTTCGAGCAGGCCGCGCTCGGCGTAGTACGCCATGCGCTCGCCGTCATGCCACGACACCACGTCGGGCGGGTCGGTGGCGAGCCAGCCGCCCATCTGCACCTTGTAGGCTTCCTCGGTGATATAGGAGACCTTGAGGTCGACGTCGGGATTGGCCTTCTTGAACTGGTCGAAGGCGTCCTGCCATGTGGAGCGCTGGTTGGCGCGCGCCGAAACGTTGACGTTGAGCGTACCGGCGTCGGCGGCCGTGCTCGTGAACGCCGTTGCGGCAACGACCGCAATAGCCGCAACCACCGCCGTTGTGCGGGCCCAGCTACCGAAAACTGTCGAGCGATTAGAGGACATCTGTTGTCTCCTGCTTTGCCTTTGTAGGCTGACGGCGCTCCCGCCGCCAGGCTTGGTGACCCGCTCTGATGGCGGGGTATAGCGAAATCAGGCCGGCACCGGGGCGAGCGCGAGCCGCCGCCGCGCCACGCCTTCGGCGTCGAACAGGTGGCATGCCTGCGGCGGCACGTGCACGCGCAGGCGCTCGCCCACGCCGATGGGCGAGTCGGCCGGCGCTTTCGCGACGAGCGTACCCGCCGCATGGTCCGCGTGCAGATAGCTATGCTCGCCCAGACGCTCGGCCAATACCGTTGCGCACGCAATCGACTGGTCGTCGCCACCCAGGCGCAGATGCTCGGGCCGCACGCCGAGTGTGACGGGCTGGCCGCGCTGCAAGCCGCGGCCTTCCACGCAAGCGAGAATCGACTCGCCGCCTTGCGCGAGCGTGACGCGCACGCCGTCTTCGTCCACTGCGTCCACGGTCGCATCCATGAAGTTCATGCGCGGCGAGCCGATGAAGCCCGCCACGAAGCGCGACTTCGGGTGATGATAGAGATCGAGCGGCGCGCCGCTTTGCGCGACGCTGCCGTGGCGCTCCATGTCGGCGCCCGCGTGCAGCAGCACGATGCGGTCGGCAAGCGTCATCGCCTCGACCTGGTCGTGCGTCACGTAGACCACGCTCGCATCGGCGAAACGCTGATGCAGCCGTGCGATTTCGACGCGCGTATGGCTGCGCAGGGCGGCGTCGAGATTGGAAAGCGGCTCGTCGAACAGGAACACGCCCGGCTCGCGCACGATCGCGCGGCCGATGGCAACGCGCTGACGCTGCCCGCCCGAGAGCGCCTTGGGGTGGCGGTCGAGCAGCGCTTCGAGTTGCAGGCTGCTCGCCGCATCGCGCACGCGCCGCTCGATTTCGGCCTTGGGCAGCTTCGCGATCTTCAGGCCGAACGCGATGTTCTCGAACACCGTCATGTGCGGAAAGAGCGCGTAACTCTGGAACACCATCGCCACGCCGCGCTGCGCGGCGGGCACATCGGTCACGACGCGCGAACCGATGCGCAGCTCGCCTTCGCTCAACTCCTCCAGCCCCGCGATCATGCGCAGCAGCGTGGACTTGCCGCAGCCGGAAGGCCCAAGGAACACACAGAACTCGTGATGCCCGATGTCGAGATCGACGCTTCGGACCACCGGCGGGTGGTCGCCATAGCGTTTGCTAACGCCCGAAAGCTGAATTGTCGCCATGCTGTAGCCTCGCGATTTAAGCGCTTAAATTTCACGCCGAAAATGAACCGAGGCCCTTGCGCGGCGGGCATTTAACCGCTTAAATTCGAATCCGGTACAGTCACGCATTCGTCGTCTCCGTTGATGTTGTGCGAGAAAAGTAGCAACCCTGCCGCAGCATTGCAACATTTGAATTAGCTTCCCTGAATGTGGGAAAGGTTCGTCATGGTCACCTTGTCTGAAGTCGCGAGGCGCGCGCACGTTACCGCGGCCACCGTTTCGAACGTGCTGCGCAACCGCGAAAAGGTCCGTCCTGAAACGGCCGAACGCGTGTTGCAGGCCATTGCCGAACTCGGCTACCGGCCCAATCTCAATGCGCGTGCGCTGGCGCAGGGGCGCTCGTCCACGCTCGCGCTCATGCTTTCGAACATCGCCAACCCGTTCTACCCCGAGTTCGTGCTCGCCGCCGAGCGCGCGGCGCGCAAGGCGGGCCATTTCCTGATGGTCTGCAACACCGACGACGATGCGCAAATCGGCCGCGCCTACCTGAACCAGATCGCGGGCACCTTCGCGGACGGCGTGCTCGTGATGAACACCGACATCGCCATGAACGAGCTATGCATCTCCGCGATGCAGAACGGCCCGATCCTGCTCGCGATGTGGGAGCACCCCGAGAAGCCGCCCGCGCTGCCGTGCGTTGCCGTGGACTTCGCACGCGCGGGCGCGCTGGCCGCGCAGCATCTGCTTGAGTTGGGACACCGAAATATCGCCATGTTGACAGGCGACGGCTGCGGGGGTTTGCAGGACGCGCGTTCGGACGGGTTTCGCGCGAAGCTGCTAGAGGAAGGCGTGGATCTCGCCACTGTGGCGCAGTTGCAGGTGCGCGACTCGATCGACTCGGGCTACGCGGCCTGCCAGCAATTGTTCGCGCAGCACCCGCGCGTCACCGCCATCTTCGCGACCAACGACCTGCTCGCGATCGGCGCGATCCAGGCGCTGGTGAGCATGGGCCGCGCCGTGCCCGACGATGTGTCCGTGATCGGCATCACCGACATTCAACTCGCCCACCAGATGCGCCCCGCCCTCACCACGGTCGCGATCCAGACCGAAGCCGTGGCCGAGCTTTCGATCCGCAGCCTGATCCGTCTGATCGACGAGCCGGACAAGCAGCCGCCGATGGTGCTCGGACCGCCGCCCGAACTCGTCACGCGCATGTCCACGGGGCCGCGCCGGCGGCGCGCGCGCGGCTGAGGAGACTCACACCTGCGCGTTGCCGTCGGCCTCGCCGGTTTGGCCCGCTTCACCCGCCTCGGGCGCGGTCTCTTCCGCATCGGCATCGAGCATGCGCATGGCCGCCTTCTCGGCGTTGAGAACGTGCTGGCGCGCGAGTTCCTGCGCCTCGTCCGCATTGCGCGCCTTGAGCGCCTTATGCAGTTTGTCGATTTCGCGCAGGCTGCTCGGCAGCCGGTCCGGGTGCATGAGCGAGGTCGCGCGCAACAGGTTCACGCGCGAATAGAGGCTGTTCAGAATCTCCTTCACGAGGCTGTTGCCGCAGTTGTCGAGCAGCACGTCGTAAAGCGCCGTTTTGGCCTTGAGCACCCCTTCCTGGCTTTGCGCCGTGGCCTGGGTGCGCAACGCCTTCGCGGCCGCGCCGAATTGTTCGATCATGGCGTCGCTGGCGAGGCGCGCGAATTCGTGGGCGGCATAGCCTTCGAGCAGCGCGCGCAGCGCGTAAAGCTCGGCGGCCTCCTCGCGCGACATGACCGCCACCACGGGCCCCTTGTGCGGCACGTTGCGCACGAGCTTTTCCGCCTCGAGCTTGCGCAGCGCCTCGCGCACCGACGTGCGGCTCACGCCCAGCGTTTCGCACAGCTCTCGTTCGATCAGGCGCGCCCCTGGCGCAAAGCGCCCGCTCATGATGGCCTGGCGCAGCACGTTTTCGACCTGATGACGCAGCGTTTCAGGCCGCACCAATCCGATATCAGTCGACATTATTGTCTTCCCGTCCGACAAAAATCCAGTCGCTATGATACTGCACCGCGGGCCATTTCCGATATCCGTCGCCGCCCTGCAACACGAGGCGGGGCGCGCTTGCGGGGCTTTTTTTCAGGCCGGCTTCACGCCCGCCCTTCGCGATGCCGCTCCCATGCCGCTTCGAGCAGCGGCGCGCCCAGTTCCGCCCCATGAATGCCGGTCGTGCTCACGATCTCCAGCAGTTCCATCAACTCCTGCGCCGTCGCCCCATAGCGCAATGCGTTGCGCATATGGAGCTTGAGCCCTGGCACGTAGAGGTGTGTGGCGGAGGCATCGAACGCGCAATACATGAACTCCTTGACCTTCGGGCTCAGCACACCCGTGCGCCACGGCACCGAGGAAAACGCGACATAAGCCTCGAAGAGATCGGGATCGAGTTCGAGCAACCCCTCCCACGTGGGATGCCAGTAGCCGCGATTGGTCTCGAACGCCGCCTTCAGCGCGCGCTGCCGTTCGTCGAGCGCGGCCGGCCCATTGCGCAGGCCCTCCTCTTCGAGCACTTCGAGCAGCACGGGCACGCCCACGTTGCTCGTGTGAATGCCGATCGTGCTCACGAGTTCGAGCACTTCCATCAACTCCTCGCGCGTCGCGCCGCACGCCAGCGCCTCGTCGATATGGTGCGCCACGCCTGGCGCGTAGAGTTGCGTGGCGCACGCGTCGGCGGCGAGCGCGATGAACGCGCGCACTTTCGCGTCCAGATGATTGCGCCGTTGCGGCACGCCCGAAAACGCCACGTAGGCATCGACGAAGCCCGCGTCGAGGCGCAACAGGCTCTCCCACGCCGCGTTCCACATACCGTGCACGCGCACGAAGTCCGCCTTGATCTGCTGCGGGTCGCGCGCTTGTGCGGGTCCTGCGGGTCCTTCTGCTGGTTTCATTGCGCCCTGTCTCCCGGTCGCGAACGTTTCGATTCGATGACGGGACGCGTCGCGCTGCGCGCCCCGCTCATGCACCCATCAAGCGCGTATCAACGCGCCTTCTGCCCCTGCGGATAATCGCCTTCCGTCACTTCTTCCTGCCAGGTCGCCTTGCCGAGCGAGGTGGCGACATGCACCATGTAGCTCGCATCGCTCGCGCCGTGCCAGTGGCGCTCGTTCGGCCCGATGAAGACGATGTCGCCCTGGCGGATTTCCTGCGGCGGCTCGCCTTCCTTGCAGATCCAGCCCTTGCCCGCCGTGACCTGAAGCACCTGGCCGTGCTCGTGCGTATGCCAGTAGGTGCGCCCGCGCGGCGCGAAAAACACGGTGTTGATGGTCACGCCGTCGGTGGGCGGCATGACCGGGTCGGCCCAGACCGTGCCCGAAAACGTCGCGCCGCGCTGCTCCGACATGCCACCTTCCGCCCTGCCGTGAAATACCTTCATGCTGCTTTCTCCTTGTTTCGTTGTCCTTCATGGAGGCGCACGCCGCCCGACACATCGCCGATGGCGTCCACCACCCGGTTGCTGATCACATCGCCATAGCCAAGCGCCGTGCCGAGACCGAAGCTCGCGAGCGGACCCGAGGCATTGAGCGACACCACACCCAGTTCGCGCGCGCGATCGACGTAGAGCACGACATCCTTCGTCATCAGCTTGCCCGTGAGGCCGCCTTCCAGATAATCGCCGTCGACGATCTTCGGAAAGCGGTTGAGCGTGGCGAAGTTCACGCCGCTGCTGCTGTTGAGCACGTCCAGCAGCAGGTGCAGGTCGAGCCCGGCTTTCTTGCCCGCCACCATCACCTCGGCGCTCGCCGCAAGGCTCACGGCGTTGAGGAAGTTGTTGAGCAGCTTGGTCGTGTGGCCTGCGCCGCTCGCGCCCATATGCGCCACCTTCGCGCTGATCGGTGCGAACGCCCATTGCAGCGCCTGCACGGCCTGCGTCTCGCCGCCCACCATGAGCGTGAGCGCCCCCTTTTCGGCCGCCGCCGCGCCGCCGGAAATGCCCGCGTCCACGTACTGCACGCCGCGTTCGGCAAAGCGCTGCGCGAGGCGGATCGTCGAGCTTGCCGCAGCCGTGCTCAGGTCCACCACGATCTGGCCCGCGCGGCAGTGCGCGAGCACACCGTCCGCGCCTTCCACCACGGCCTCGACCACCTTGCTATCGGGCAGCGACATCATCACGACGTCGGCGAATTTCACGGCCTCGGCCACCGTGGCGGCGGGCTGCGCACCCGTGGCTTGCACGCGCTCGCGCACGGTGTCGTAGCCGAGCACCTGGATGCCGGCATCCACGAGACGCCGCGTCATGCGCCCGCCCATATTGCCCAGGCCAATGAAGCCTATGCGCTCCTTGTTCATCGCTTTCCTTTCCTGTTCAGAGAGACAACATCATTAGAAGTCCACATCTTTCGTTTCCGGCCCCATCAGCGCGCCAATTGCGCCGATCAGTCCGCCCACGCAAAGCAGCGCGACCGGCGTGAGCCGCAGCGGCATGAAGGCGCTCAGGCCGTCCATGTAGAACGCGTAGAACGACGGGATGATCACCGAGAGGCTGAAGCCCACGCCAAAGCCCGTGGCCCGCACATCAGTCACGAATCGTTCGTTGATGTAGGTGACGATCACGCCCCAGGGCGAGGTGACGATCACGGCCAGTACGCAGGTGAGCGCGATGATGGCCGGCAGCGTGAGCCCTTCGACGTTCGCGAGCACATAGAGCAGCCCCGCGCCCACCGTGGCGATGACGGGCCCGAGAATCACGAAGAAACGCCGCCGCCCGATGCGCTGGCCGATCATGCCCGAGGCGATATAGCTGAAGAACAGCACGAAATACGTGATCATCAGCGTAAGCGTGATCTCGAAGCCCGTGAGATGCAGCGTCTTGAAGAGCAGCCCCGTGGGCAGGAAGATCGTGATGATGTTCTGCGTGAGCCAGAAGCCCGTCATCATCACCAGCACCTGCAAGAGGCTGCGCCCGCTCTTGCCGCGCAGCAGGTCCGTGAGCGGCAGTTTTTCGGGTTCGGCCGCCTTGTCCGCCGCTTTATCGGCGGTCTCGCTCTTCCAGATTTCCGACTCGGCCACCTTGTGCACGTAGTAGAGCGCGAGCAGGCCGGCCAGCACCGAACCCAACACGAACGGAATGCGCCAGCCCCATTGCGCATAGGGCGAATTCACGCCGTTGAGCGGAAAGAGCGCGAACATCAGCATCGCCACGAGATTGATGGACACGTAGGCCGCCGGAAAGCCCGCGATGATGAAGCCGCCCACGAAGCCGCGCTGCGCCTTCTTCGAATACTCGATGGCGAGCGGCATGGCCCCGGTGTAGCCGCCGCCGAGAAAGATGCCGTCCACGAAGCGCAGCAGCACCAGCAGCCAGTACGACGCGACGCCAATGCTCTGATAGCCCGGCAGCAACGCGATGAGCAGCGTCACCACGCCAAAGCCCGACACCGACCAGATCGACGCCTTGCGGCGGCCCACTCGGTCCGCGACCATGCCGAAGATCAGCGCGCCCACCGGGCGGCCGAGCAGCGTCGTGATGAACACGAGCGAGGCGAGGATCGTCTCCATGCCGGCCGTGAGATGCGGCGGCTGGAAGAACGCGAGCACCGGCGAAAGTACCACCACCGGCAGGTAGATGTCGAACATGTCGATGTATTCGGAGAAGAACGCGCCCTTGATGGCGTTGCGCCGCTTCGCCTCGATCGACTCCTCGCGCTCGGCCTCTATGACGTCGGTTGCAGCCAGGGTTTTCATCTTTGTCTCCAACTGATATGGCGCGCCGTGCGGCGCGCATGTTTATTCGATGGGTGCTCGCTTCGCTCAGGCCGTGGCGGTTTCCGCCTCATAGGCCTTGATCGCCTCGCTCGCCACGCGAAACGCAGCCAGCGCGAGCGGCACGCCGCAGTAAATCGCGGCCTGCATGAGCACCGCGCGAATTTCTTCCTTCGTCACGCCGTTGCGCAGCGCACCCTTCACGTGCACGGCGAGTTCGTGATGCTGGCTCATCGCGGTGAGCATGCCGAGGTTGAGCATGCTGCGCGTCTTGAACGGCAACGTGGTGTCGCCCCAGATATCGCCCCAGCAGCACTCGGTCACGTATTGCTGCATCGGGCGGTTGAAATCGTCGGCATTGGCCCACGACTTCTCCACGTGCGCCGCGCCCAGCACTTCCTTGCGGTTTTCGAAGCCGGCTTCGAAACGCTCGTTGTTTTCCATGTTCGGATTCCTCACTGTTTCCTGATTCATTCAATCGATTTACCGCCCGCGTCTTACCAGAAGATTGTCGGACAAGGCGGCAAGACAAAAAAAATTTTCGACCTGCACGGTCACGGCGTGCCGTAGCCCACCATCGCCTTGGTTTCCAGGTACTCGCGCAAGCCCGCCTCACCCCACTCGCGGCCGTTGCCCGAGCGCTTGTAGCCGCCGAACGGCGCGGCAAAGTCGGCACTCGGGTAGTTCAGATGCACGCTGCCCGCGCGCAGTGCGCGGCCCACCTTGCGGGCACGCTCGATATCGCCCGACTGCACGTACGCGGCAAGGCCGTACTCAGTGCCGTTTGCGATGGCGATGGCTTCTTCTTCGCTGTCGTAAGCCATCATCGAAAGCACCGGCCCGAAGATCTCTTCGCGTGCGATCGTCATCTCCGGCGTGACCTGCGAAAACACCGTGGGCTTCACGTAATAGCCGCGCTCGAGGCCCGCCGGCTTGCCCGCGCCGCCGGTGACGAGCCGCGCGCCTTCGTCGATGCCCTTCTGGATCAGCGCTTGCACGCGCTCGAACTGGTTGCGGTTCACGAGCGGCCCGAGTTGCGTGGCGGGGTCGTCGGTGGGCCCGAGACGGTAAGCTTGCGCGGCGCGGCGGGCGATGGCCTCTGCGTCGGCGAGCAGGCGCCGCGGCACGAGCATGCGCGTGGGAATCGAGCACGACTGGCCCGAGTTCGTGAAGCACGCCGCCACGCCGCGCGTGACGGCTTCCTCGAGATCGACGTCGTCGAGCAGGATGTTCGGCGACTTGCCGCCCAACTCCTGCGCCACCCGCTTGACCGTGGGCGCGGCCGACTGCGCTACCAGCACGCCCGCGCGCGTGGACCCCGTGAACGACACCATGTCGATGCCGGGGTGACTCGCGATCGCCTCGCCCACGCCGGGGCCGTCGCCGTTCACGAGGTTGAACACGCCGCGCGGCAAGCCCGCTTCGTGGAGCACTTCAGCGAACAGCAGCGCGCTCAGCGGCGAATACTCGCTGGGTTTGAGCACCATCGTGCAGCCCGCCGCGAGCGCCGGGGCGATCTTCACGACGATCTGGTTCACCGGCCAGTTCCACGGCGTGATGAGACCGCACACGCCGATCGGCTCCAGCACGACGCGCGTGCTGCCGCGCTGCTCCTCGAATGCAAAATGCTCCAGCACCTCGATCAGCGTGTTCAGATGCGCGGGGCCGCGCGCGGCCTGGCCGCTGCGCGCAAACGTGATGGGCGCGCCCATCTCGCGGCGCATCAACTCCGCGAACGCGTCGTAGCGGCGCTCGTAAATGCGCACCACACGCTTGAGCAGGTCCACGCGTTCGGCCACGCTCGTGGCGGACCACGCGGGCAAGGCGCGGTGCGCGGCAGCCACCGCGCGATCCACATCGGCGGCATTGCCCAATGCGAGACGTTCGATGCGCTCCTCCGTGGCGGGGTCGATCACGTCGAACCAGCGCGCGTCCGCTGGCGCGACCCACGTTCCGTCTATATAGAACGCGCCCGTTTGGACTTCGATTGACATAAGCACTCCAGATCGATTCGTTCAGTCCGCGTTGCCCGGCAGCAAGCGGTACAGCTCGGTGTGGTCGGTCGCGGGCGTCGAGCGTTGCGCGGCCTCGTCCCAGAGCGTGGCGCAGGTCGTGCCAAGCACCATCGGATAACCGACCGACTGCGCGAGCGCGCGCGCAATCTTGATGTCCTTGTTCATCAACTGCAACGCGAAGCCCGAGCCGAACGTGCCGCTCAGCATGAACTGCTTGACCTTGTTTTCCGAGGTGTTGCTGCGCCCCGACGACGCATTGAGCACGTCGGTCATCACACCCGGGTCGATGCCGAAGCGTTCGGCCACATGCAACGCTTCCACCGTCGCCGCCAACCCCGCCGCCGACACGTAGTTGTTGAGCGCCTTCGCCGCGTGGCCCGCGCCCGCGCCGCCGATATGCAGCAGGCTCTTGCCCATTGCCCCCAGCAGGGCATGGCAGCGCGCAGCGATCTCCTCGCGCCCGCCGATCAGGATGGCGAGCGTCCCTTCCTTCGCCTTCTTCACGCCGCCCGAAACCGGTGCGTCGAGATAAGCGAGCCCGCGCTCTTCGAGCACGGCGCCCAGCTTGCGCGAGCGCTCGGGTTCCGACGAACTCATGTCGATCACCACCGCGCCCGGCGCGAGCCGGCTCGCCCAGCCGCCTGTGCCGTCGCCCAGCAGCACGCTTTCCACGATGGCCGAATTCGGCAGCATGGTGATCAGCACGTCGAGTCCGGCGGCGTTGTCCGCGCCCAGGCGGCGGGCGCCCATCTGCGCGGCAAGCGCATCGGCGCGCGCGGCGTCGGCGTCGTCGAGATAAAGCGTGTAACCGGCGTTGACGAGACACTGCACCATGGGTGCGCCCATCATGCCGAGGCCGATGAAACCGATATTCCGGGGTTCCCGCTTAGGTTCGTTCATCGCAAGGTCTCCTTAGCGCAGTGCTGAAAATGCAGTCGGCGCGAGAATATGGCTCTCGATGCGCTCGACAATAGGCCGCTCGGCTTCGCTCGCGGCGCGCTTCGCGATCCATTCGGCGTCGGCCTGGAACGCATTCCACTTTTGCTCGCGCTCCGCGAGGCTCTCCCACTGCACCAGATAGGTCAGCGTGTGGTTGCTCTGGCCGATGAGCGTGGTCCAGAAGCCGATCTGGCGAATGCCGTACTTCTCGAAGAAGGCCAGCGTGGTGGTCGAGAAGCGGTCGAGCAGCGCCGGCAGACGCGTCGGCGCGCAGTGGTAAATGCGCAGTTCAACAATCATCGGTTTCTCCGTGTAAATTTTGTAGCATTCCTTATTACATGGCGATCGCCGGTCACATCAGGCGTCAAGCCCCTCGGTGGATGACCAGCGCTCGACATAGCGCACCAGTTCCGTCATGTCGCGCGCCGCGCCGTCCTGCATGGCCGCGTGATTCCAGACCTGGCGCGCGATGTTACCCACCCACATGGGCACGCCCAGCGCCTGGCATTCGTCCACGGCCAGGCCAATGTCCTTGCACACGCTGCCCACCGGAAAGCCGAAGTCGAACGTGCGCGGCAGCACATGCTTCGGAAACTTGTCGAGCGTCGCGCCGTTCTTGCCGCTGCCCGCGTTGATCACGGCCATCATCACCTCCGGGTCGAGGCCGCCGCGCATGCCCGCCACGAACGCCTCGGAGGTGATCGCAAACGCCGTGGACGAAAGCATGTTGTTGAGGAGCTTGAGCAGTTGCCCCTGCCCCGGCTGATCGCCCACGACGAATACCTTGCCGAGCACGTCGAACAGCGGCCGCACTTCGTCCAGCGCGGCGCCCACGCCCGCCGCCATGATCGCGAGCGAGCCTTTCGTCGCACCGGCCGCGCCACCGCTCACGGGCGCATCGACCGTTTCGATGCCGCGCTCGCGCAAACCCGCGGCCACTTCCTTTTCGATACGCGAACCGACCGTGGAAAGATCGACGAGGATCTTCACCGTCTCGCCTTCGCGCAGGCCGCCCGCGCCGAGCGCCACTTCGCGGAAGATCGCGGGCGTCGGCAGGCTCGTGAACACCACGCGCGCCCGGTCGGCCACTTCGCGCACCGATTGCGCCGCCAGCGCGCCAATGGCCGTGAGTTCCGCGACTGCCGCTTCGTCGCGGTCGAACACGATCAGCGCATGCCCCGCATCGATGAGACGGCGCGCCATCGGCCGCCCCATCGTCCCGACTCCGATGAAGCCGAGCGGCGCGCCGCCCGGCTCCCTTGTTGCTTGCCCACTCGCCATGACTATCCTCGTTCCAGTGAAATGTCAGCTAATTCAATGTCATTGCGCTTGCGGCGCCTGTGCGAGACGCATCACGACCGCCGCGTCCGTGGCGGCGTCGAGCGTCCATAGTTGCGCGAGCAACGGCTCGGCCGCCACGCCAGCGCCGCCGTACGCCGCCAGTTCGCGCAATTTCGCTTCTAGCGCCGCGTCGTCCAGCGGCGCGGCGAGACTGCCGCGCGCCGCTTCGATGCGCTTCGTCACGCGTTCCCCGGTACGCAGCACGAGCGTCACCTCGGCGGACTCGACGGACCCACTGGCTGCGTCCGAGAAACGCAACCGCTTGCCGAATGCGCGAATCACAGGGTCGGCCACCGCAGCGTCGCTAAATTCCGCGAGTCCCGCGCGACCTCGTGCGAGCGCAATGGCAACCGCATGCTGCGCGCTCACCTGCGCCTCGCGGCCGCTACGCACATCGGGCCGATCGGTACGCTCGCGCAGCAGCGGATGACCGCGAAGTTCGACGGCCTCGATGGCGTCGAGCGCGCAGCGTGCTTCACAATGCAGCGCGAGGCAGGCGTCGATCACCGGGTTGAGCACGACGCCGCACGGGTACGGCTTATAGGTGTTCGCGCGCAGCGCCCATTCGCGCCCCAGACCTTCGGTGATCGCATTCACATCGGGCCGTGACGCCGCGCAGCGCAGAAAACCGCGTTCGCCTTCGAGTGGCGCGTCGGGACCGGCGAAGCCCTCCCGCGCGAGCAACGCCGCCAGCAAGCCGCCGCGTGCCGCGTTGCCCACGCCGATGCTTTTCGACATCGTGCCGAGCGTCTCCACGAGGCCGCCCGTTTGCGCCGATGCATTGCCGAGCGCCCAGGCGCTCTCGCGCGCAGCCAAACTCAGTGCGCGCGCAACGGCTGCCGCCGCGCCGAACACGCCGCACGTGGACGTGATATGCCAGCCGCGCTGATAGTGTTCGGGCGAAACCGCGTTGCCGATACGGCAAGCCACCTCCACGCCCAGCACGAATGCCAGCAACAACTGCTCGCCACTCAACGGCGCGGTTTGCGCCAGAGCGAACAAGGGGGCGGCAACGGGCGCGCCCGGATGAATGATGGTGGGAACGTGCGTGTCGTCGAAGTCGAACACGTTCGCGCTCATGGCGTTGAGCGCCGCTGCGTTGAGCATGTCGGTGCACTCGCGACGGCCCACGAGCGAAGCGTGCTCGTTCGCGCTGAAGCGACCATACACGCCCACGGCCTTCTCGATGGTGGGATCATGCGCGCCCGCTAGCGCCACGGCGAAGTAGTTCACCAACGCGCGCTTCGCCTCGTGGCGCACGTCCGCGGGCACATCGGCCCATTGCGTCTGCGCAATGAATGCGGCTAACGTGCGCGTCACGCCCGCGTGTTCGCGCATCTGCGGATCCGCCTGTCGATCAACCTGCAAGCCAGCCTCCTTCGATCGGCATCATCGCGCCCGTGATCTGCGCCGCCGCCGGGCCGCACAGAAACACCACGAGTTCGCCCACGTGCGCGGCTTCGATCAATTCGCCGGTCGGCTGCTTGCCCTCCAGAAACGCGCGCACGGCGGCCGTGCGCCCGAGCGAGCGCGCTTCCATCAACTCGTTGATGCGGCCGTCGATATTGGGCGTGAGCACCGAGCCCGGACAAATCGCGTTGCAGGTAATGCCCTGCTTGAGCGTTTCCAGCGCCACCGAGCGCGTGAGGCCCATGAGCGCCGTTTTCGTCGTCACGTAATCCACGCGGTTCGCGACGGCGCGCGAGCCATAGACGGACGTCATGTTGAAGATGCGGCCCCAGCCGCGCTCGCGCATGCCGGGCAGCGCAAGCTGAATGGCGCGGAAGGCGGCCGTGAGATTGACGGCGATCGCCTCATGCCAGCGCTCCATGGGAAACGCGCCAATGCCGGCGAAATGCCGCACGACCGCGTTGTTGATGAGCACGTCAAGTGTGCCGAGCCGCTCGTGCGCCGCCGCCATCAGGGCATCGACACCGGCCACGCTTGCGAGATCGGCCTGCACGTAGCTCACGCGCACATCGTGGCGGCTCGCGATATCATGAGTGATGCTTAGCATCTCGTCAGGGGCTTCGAGCCCGTGCAGCACGATATCGCAGCCCGCCTGGGCCAGCGCCGACGCCATCGCGAGGCCGAGCCCGTTCGACGAGCCGGTCACGAGCGCTCCCTTGCCACGCATCATTGCGCGCTCCGCATGGGCGCGTCGAGCCGGACGATCCAGCCCTCGGTTTCGCGATCATGCGCGGGAAAGCGCGTGAGCACGGCCGGATCGTGGCCCGGTATCACTTGTGCCGGAGAACTCGCGAGGCGGTGTGCCGCTTCATAGCCTTCGAGCATGTCGCCCACGTTGTAGACGACCGGAAACGGCCGGTGCTCCTGCATGTTGGCGTAGAAGTGCGAGGCGTCCGAGGCCAGCACGACCCAGCCGTGCTCGGTGTGCACACGCACGATCTGCAAACCGTTCGTATGGCCGCCCACCCAGTGCACGGTCAGCCCCGGCGCGATCTCCGACGCCCCTTCGTGAAACTGCACGCGGCCATCGAAAAGACGCCCCACCATCGCCTTCACGTCTTCGGGCTCGAACGGGTGGCTGAGCGCGTGGTGACACATGCAGCGCCCGGTGCAGTACGCCATTTCGCGGTCCTGAACATGGTAACGGGCATGCGGAAACAGGGCGTGATTGCCCGCGTGATCGTAGTGCATGTGCGTGATGATCACGTCCTTCACGTCGGCCACGCGTATGCCGATCTTGCCGAGCCCCGCTTCGACCGTATTCGTGATCGTGCGGCCGCGCTTGTCCGCCATGGCCTGATCGAAACCCGTATCGACGATATATGTGCGCTCGCGCCCCACCACCGCCCACACGTAGTAATCGAGCGGCATGGGCACGTCGTGCGAGTCGCCGCCGATGAAGTTGTGGAACGAGCGGCGCTCGAAGTGCGCGTACTTGACTGCGTAGATGCGGTAGTTCTCGATGGGCGATGACATGTCTCGGGTGTCCTTTCGTTGAATTTTTCCGTGTCGAGGCGCGGGCGAGGAGACGTTCAGCGCCGAAGCGGCGTGCGTGCGCGCATGACCGAGGTTCGATCGGGGGCCGGGATGCTGCCGGTCATGCGGTGCATGCGCTGTCTCCTGTTATCCGGGCGCCTGAGCAGGCTTCGACCGGGTTGCATCGTGGCGCTCCGGTTGCCTTGCGTTGCCGGGTCGCTCTCGCGTGAAACCGATTATATTCTTGTCATACAATCCGTCAAGAAGATAAAAAGCCATCACCACATCCCAATAGTTGGACGAAAGCGAGTGAAAGCCACATGACAGCCACGAAATTGAGACGTACGGTAAAGTCTCGCCCCGAAAGCGCGTTAAATTTGCGCTATGTCAAATCTGCCGGGGCACTCCGGTAGGGCTGACGTGTTGATGGTCCGGATTTTCGTTCCGCGCTGCGGTGTCTGCCGGGGGGTACGTGGCAAGCAGCGCGCGGCATTCCGTATGCCAGGAACACCATCATCCGAGTCGTGCGGCCTGCAAGGCAGCCTGAGAGAACCGAGAAAAAAATGATCACTCTGGATAAAGAAGCGCCCCCGAAGACCACGGGGCTACTACCGGCGGCGCTGGCCGACACCCAGCTCGACCACGTCGAACGCATGGTCCAGTACTTCACCCGCAATGAAGGCGCCGCCGTGAGCGGCTTCGACTACGCCTACTGGCGCAAACGCCTGCGCGCCGTCGCCGAAACCTACGATCTGGTGGCCACGCAGCGCAGGCGCATCGTCGGCCTGCTCGACCATCTGGAGCGCGAGGCGCTCCTCAGCGTCGCGCCGACCGAGCGGGCCTGATCCGCTTCTTGTCCGTTTCCGCGAGAGTCACGCGCCGTTGCGCTCGACAGGAGCGCTGCGAGTGCCGACAATGAAAGCCCGCATCCACTCCCGCCCGTTGCCGGCGCGGGAGCTTGCAATTCGTCGGCGTGCTCCCGCTATCCATGCAAACTCCCAATCTCAACGATCGATCCTTTGACACGCTCATCGTCGGCGCGGGCTCGATGGGTATGGCCGCCGGCTACTACCTGAGCCGGCTTGGCAACAAGGTGCTGCTGGTCGACGCGGGCGATCCGCCTCACGACCAGGGCGCGCATCACGGCGGCACGCGCCTCATCCGCCACGCCTACGGCGAAGGCGCGGCGTATGTGCCGCTCGCGCTGCGCGCGCAGCAGCTTTGGGAAGACCTGGAGCGGGAAACCGGCGCGACCCTCTTCGCACGCACCGGCGTGGTCAATATCGGTTCGCCCGACGATCCCTTCCTGCGCGAGGTGCAGCGCAGTGCGCAGCGCCACGGGCTCGCGCTCGAAACGCTCGACGGTGCGCAGGCCAGCCAGCGCTGGCCCGCATGGCACCTCACCGCCGGGCAGATCGTCAGCTTCGAGCCCGACGCGGGTGTGCTTTACTGCGAGCGCGCCATTCGTGCGTATCGCGAGCTGGCCTGCGCGCTTGGCGCAACGCTGCGCACCGGCACACGCGTCACGCGCCTTGCGTGCCACGGCCGGGAAAGCGTGAGCGTCTGGACCGACGCCGGCGAACAGTTCTCGGCGCGCGACCTGATCGTGTGCGCCGGGAAATCGACGCAGCCTCTGCTCGCAGCGCTGGGCCTCGACGTTCCCGTCACCCGCGTGCGCAAGACCTTCGCGTGGTTCGAGCCCGCCGCCGGCCTCTTTGCGCCCGAGCGCTTCCCCGGCTTTTTCGTCGCCTCGGAGAACGGCGGGTACTACGGCTTTCCCGATCTCGACGGCAGCGGTCTGAAGCTTGGCCGCCATGACGGCGGCGAGCCCGTGGCGGTGGACGCCGCACTCGCGCCGTTCGGAGCCGAGCCCACCGACCTCGCCGACCTGCAAGGCTTCCTGCAACGCTATCTGCCGGGCGCGGGCAAACTGCGCGTGGGCCGCGCGTGCGAATACGACATGACGCCCGACACGCATTTCATCATCGACCGCGTGCCCGCCTGCCCGAACGTTCACGTCGCCACCGGTTTTTCGGGCCACGGCTTCAAGTTCGCGAGCGCGATAGGCGAAGCGCTCGCCGAGCGCATTACGCAAGGCACGAGCCACATCGATCTCGCGATGTTCGCGCGCAAGCGTTTTGCGTAGCGTGCGCGCTCGCGGCAAGCGGGCGGCGCAAAAGGGGAAACGTCATGTCGATCGGCTGGACACGTCGCGCACGGCTGTTCATCCAGCGTTTCTGGCAACCGACCAGTGCGTGCATGACGTGCATGCCCGGAAGCTGGGGCAACATCCTGAGCCTCACACACTGGGGCATTGCGCTTCAAACGGGTCTTCTCACCGGCCTCCTTGCGGTGCTGCTCACGTTCACGCCCGCGTCGAGGCTCTATTCGCACCGCTACGGCAACGCGTTCATCGTCGGCTGCCTGACGACGATCGGCGACGCGTGGTCGCACAAAAGCCATTACCGCATTCCCGTTCTTGAGCACTTGTTGACGGGCGTGATGTCGGGCCTCTTCGCGCTCGCCGCGTGGTATTTGCTCGAAGATCGCGCGCGGCGCGTGCGCGCGGTCTGGGCGCGGGTTTTCGGCAAGCCTGTCGCCTAGTTGGCCGGTATCGTCACGACCGGCGCCTTGGCGCTCGTGTCGGCTTCCGCGAGCGCCATGAGATTTTGCAGGACCGTGAACGCGTATTTCGAGTCGAAGTCGCCGCGATCGACCCAGTACGCCGTGCCGTCGTAATCGATGGCGACATAGGCGTCGGCAGGCGCTTTCGGTCCCGCGCGCACGATGATGATCGGCCGTGTTTCACCGCCGATCAGGTCAACCGTGGGCTTGGTCGCACCGCTCGCCACCTGGTCGGGCGGCACCTGCACCTGCGCGCCGATATTGGTCAGAATGCCGAGCACCGAGCGCGTGACCATGGGAATACGGCTGCCCCCTTGCGCCGACGGTCCATAGACGATCTGGTAAGTGCGCGTGTCCGCCGCGAGATGCAGCAGTTCACGCACGCGCGCGAGATCCGCCGAAACTTCTGGCGACTGCGCGCTGTTCGTCGCGCCCAGCGCGAGGTAGACGCTGTTCTTGCCGTTCTCGCTGCGCGACTCCACGCTCAATTCGCCGGCGAGCTGCAAGCGCCTGAGCGCCTGCAAGAGCTGGAAGAAGCCCGCCGATCCCGCGCTGTTCTCGCCGCCGAGCGCACTGCCGTTCTGCAAGCCGCCGATCGACTGCGCGCCGATCCGCAGCAGCAGATCGACCGGCATGCCGCCTTCGGCGAGCGGCAGCACGAGTTCTGGCGCGAGCGGCCGGATGTAGGCGGCGGCGAACGCTTCGCCCGTCGTGGGCGAGAACGTGAAGGTCGGGCGGTTCGACCAGGAAACGCTGCCGGTCGCGAGCGCGTAATTCGGTTGCGAGCCCGAGCCGATATTGCCGGTTGCGCCCGCCGTCGAATCGAACTGGTAGGCGGCGATGATCGAGCTGACCGAGAGGAACGCGGGCGCGTCGCCGTAACGCAAGCCGACGACCGACGCGAGAATCTCGCGCTTTTTCGCGTCGCCCAGCGCCCTCGCGTAGTCCACCTGATCGGCGCGCAAGCGCGTTGGGCCGAGATGCACACACGCCGTGCCCAGCAACGCCGAGCACGACACCGCAAGAATCGTAGCTTTTGAAATCATCGAAAGGCCTGCGCGGATGACTCCGCGATAAGAGTGGGTCCGCGCGCACAGGTAGCAAGCTTCGTGCCCCGTGATTTCAGAAGCGCTTCGGAACCGTCCTCTTTTCGCTTTGCAGGCCGTGTTGCAAGCCGCGTTGAGAATCTTCGCTAGCCGTGCGGCATGCATGCCTGCGCGCGCGCCAGCAGCACTTCGCGGTCGCGCGCGTTTTGCGTGAGGGCCGCCGCGCGCTCGAACGCCGCGCGCGCCTCGCCCGGCCGGGCGAGCTTTTCGAGCAGGTCGCCGCGCGTCGCGGGCAACCAGGGGTAGTGGCGCAGTGCGGGTTCTTCGCACAGCGCATCGACGAGATCGAGCGCCGCCTGCGGCCCGTGCTCCATGCCCACCGCCACGGCGCGATTCAGGCGCACGACGGGCGAGTCGTCGAGCGCCAGCAGCGCGTCGTAGATCGAGACGATTTGCGCCCAGTCGGTCGCCGCCGTGCTCGGCGCGCGCGCATGGCATGCCGCGAGCGCGGCCTGCAACGCATAGCGGCCCGGCGCGCCCCCGCAGGCCGCGCCTCGCGCGAGCGCGGCGAAGCCGCGGCGGATCAGCAGCGCATCCCAGCGGCTGCGGTCCTGGTCGGCGAGCAGCACCGCGCGGCCCGCTGCGTCCACGCGGGCGCGCAAACGCGAAGCCTGCAACTCCATCAAC
The DNA here is from genome assembly GCF_003268775.1 of Paraburkholderia unamae. Lineage (GTDB taxonomy): Bacteria > Pseudomonadota > Gammaproteobacteria > Burkholderiales > Burkholderiaceae > Paraburkholderia > Paraburkholderia unamae. The sequence goes on along the minus strand of NZ_QLSU01000037.1, from coordinate 57,852 downwards.
GCGACGAGGCCATGCGCCTCGCCCTCGTGCGGCACGAGTTCGGCGAGCATGCGGCCAAGGCGCAACGCTTCTTCGCACAGCGCCGGGCGGGTCCAGTCCTCGCCCGCCGTGGCCGTGTAGCCTTCGTTGAAGATCAGGTAAATGACTTCGAACACCGAAGCAAGCCGGGGCGCGAGTTCCGCGAGCCGCGGCACTTCGAACGGCACCTTCGCCGCCGCGAGCGTGCGCTTCGCGCGCACGATGCGTTGCGCCACGGTCGCCTCGGGCACGAGGAACGCGCGAGCGATCTCGGCCGTGGCGAGCCCGCCGATGAGCCGCAGCGTGAGCGCGACGCGCCCCTCCTTCGGCAGCACCGGATGACACGCCACGAACACGAGCCGCAGCAGATCGTCGCCGATCTCATCCTCGCGCGCGGCATCCAGCGCATCGACGATATCGGGCGCGAAATGCGCTTCGAGCGCTTCGAGGTCCGCGCCCATCGCTTCGTGCGCGCGCGCATGCGAGGCCGCGCGCCGCAGACGGTCGAGCGCGCGATGTTTCGCGGCGGTCATGAGCCACGCTCCGGGGTTATCGGGAATGCCGCTCGCGGGCCAGCTCTCCAGCGCGGCGACGAACGCGTCCTGCGCGACCTCCTCGGCCACGCCCACGTCGCGCACGATGCGCGCCGCATGCGCGATCACGCGCGCCGACTCGATGCGCCACACGGCTTCGACCGCGCGGCGCGTCGCGGCAAACGCATCCGTCTCGCGCGTCACGAGCCGTGCGCGCCCTTTTCCACGGCCGCCGGCGACATGTACATCAGCTCCCAGATGTGGCCGTCGGGGTCTTCGAAGCTGCGGCCGTACATCTCGGTGCCGCACTCCATGGGCGGGCGCTTCGAGGTGCCACCCGCCGCGAGCGCCTTGTCGACCAGGCTGTCTACCTCCTCGCGCGAGACGCACGAGAGGCAGGTGAGCACTTCGGTGCTTTCGCGCGCGTCCACGAGCGCCTTGTCGGTGAAGCCGCGCATGAAGTCCGTGGTGAGCAGCATGGCGTACATGTTCTCGCCCAGCACCATGCAGGCGGCCTGCTCGTTGGTGAATTTCGGATCGAAGCTGAAGCCCATTTGGCCGAAGAAGTCCATCGAGCGCTTGAGGTCGCGCACGCCCAGATTGACGAAAATATGCTTGTGCATGATCGTTTTCCTGCAAAGTTCCGTTGATGGGATTCGCCGATGGCGAGATAGTCAGGATGCCTTATTTTGCACATCGAGCTGGCGAAATGCCTCGACGCCTTCGCATTGCGGGAGGTCTTCCAGCTCATAGAGCTGGCGCACCTCGATCTCGCTGTCGGCGTGCGTGCCGAACGGCGAGGGGAAGCGGCGCGCCCATTCGAGCGCCTCGTCGCGCGAGCGCACCTGGATCAGCGTGTAGCCCGCAATCAGCTCTTTCGTTTCGGTAAACGGGCCGTCCACGATCGCGGGCTTACCGTTCGTGTAGCGCACGCGAAAACCGCGCGAGCTGGGGTGCAGGCCCGAGGCGTCGAGCAGCACGCCCGCCTTCGCCAGTTCCTCGTGATACCTGGCCATCTGGGCGAATATCTCCACGTCGTCGGGGGGCTCGCCCGATTCGCTCAGCGCGTTCGCGCGCACCATGATCATGAATCGCATTGTCTTCTCCTGAATATGACATTCGAAGCAAGCGGCGCCGATTGGCGCGCTCATGGGTACGACGCGCGAGGCCCGAGCAACTCGACAACGGGCGGAAGTTTTTTTGCTTTTTTTCTCGTTACCCAGGGAAAGCACCAGGCACCAGGCGCAATGCGCGTGCGTTCAGCGAAAGCACGGCCCGGTTTCGCGCACTTCCACGCTCGCCCATTCGGCCGCTGGGCAGCGCCGCGCGATGGCGAGGGCCTCGTCGCGCGTCGCGCAATCGAGCAGGAAGAAGCCGCCGATCATCTCCTTCGCCTCGGCGAACGGACCGTCAACAACGCTCGCACGGCCTTCGCGCACCTGCACGCGCGCGCCGTTCGTGTCCGAAGTGAGGGCGTGCGCGTCGATCAGACGACCTTCGACGGCGAGCTGTTCGGCGAACGCGACCATACGCGCATAGAGCGCCTCGCCTTCGGCTTGTGCGCGCGTGTCGCGCTGACCTCGTGGCTCGGCGATGAGCAGCATGTATGGCATGAACCTCTCCTTCCAGTTGGCCTGCGATCCTGAAAGGCAAGAGTCTAGTCCAGAAAAACCTGAGCGCGCGCGTGGCTGCTTATCGCCGCCTTGATAACCGCGTGTGGCCCGTTCAGGCGTAGCGCGCGAGAAAGAGATCGGCCGACGACTCCGCGACCTGGCGCTGCTGCGCCACGTCGAGCGGCGGCTGCCCCATCGTCACCTGCGGCCAGAACGCGAAGGCCTTCACGAGGCCGTGCAACTGCTGCGCCGCGAACGCGGGGTCGGACGTTTTCAGGCGCGCGTCGGCGGCGGCGCTGCGCACCCAGACCGTGAGGTCTTCCTCGCGCTCGCCGATGCGCGCCACCATGTCGCGCGCGCGCTCGGGCGAATGGATGCCGGCCGCGATGGCCACCCGTGCGAGCGAGAGAAACGACTCGTCGTTCAGGAGCCGCAGCTTGCGCATGAGGAGTTCGACGAGCTGGTCGCGCAACGGCGCGTCCGCGCGGTAGGCGGGCGCGTCGCCGGCGGCGCTCGCGTCCCAGAGCTGGCACAGGATCGCCGCGAACAGCGCCTCCTTGCTCGTGAAATGGTTGTAGACGGTGCGCTTCGAGACGCTGGCGCGCGCGGCGATACGGTCCATGCTCGTGGCGTCGAAGCCCGAGGCCAGGAATTCGTCGATGGCCGCCGCGACGATCGCGGCGCGCTTGCGGTCGGTCAGGCGCTGTGGGGTGGCTGGGGTGCAATCCATTCGAGAATTTTACACCAGGTAGTTTACTTTTCGCCAGAATAAACTACACTGTGCAGTCTACTTCATGTTTCCAAAGGCCGCCGCCGCCATGACCTCGCCTTTCGCATCGCTGAGCCGTACCCTGGGCCTGAGCACCGCACAACGCGGGCGCGCGCTCTCGCACACTTCGCCGCAGCACGACGGCGAGCGCTTTCGCAACGTGCGCCCGCGTCCGGCCGAAGGCCTCGGCAAAACGCTGAGGATCATGTGGAACATGATCTTCCACAAGCCGAGCGGCACGATGCCGGCCGGCGCGCTGCCCGTAGAACCGCTCACGCGCGCGCAGCTCGAAGCCGCGCCCGACCGCAGCGTCTACCGCCTCGGCCACTCCACGTTGCTGTTCAAGCTGCGCGGCGAGTTCTGGATCACCGACCCCGTGTTCGCGGAGCGCGCCTCGCCGTTTCGCAGCCTCGGACCGAAGCGCTTCCACGCGCCGCCCATTGCGCTTGCCGACCTGCCGCCGTTGCGCGGCGTGATCCTCTCGCACGACCACTACGACCATCTCGACCGGGAAACCGTGCTCGCGCTCGCCGCGCAAACCGGCGTATTTCTCACGCCGCTCGGCGTGGGCGACCGGCTGATCGAATGGGGCATCGAAGGCGCGAAGGTGCGCCAGTTCGACTGGTGGCAAGGCACGAACGTGGAAGGCGTCGAATTCACGGCCACGCCCGCGCAGCACTTCTCGGGGCGCAGCCTGTTCGACGGCAACAGCACGCTGTGGGCCTCGTGGGTGATCGCCGATGGCGACCTGCGCGTGTTTTTCAGCGGCGACACGGGCTACTTCGACGGCTTTCGCACGATTGGCGAAAAGCTCGGTCCGTTCGATGCGACCTTCATCGAAACCGGTGCGTACGACCCGCAGTGGCCGTACGTGCACATGCAGCCCGAGGAAACGGTGCAGGCGCACGTGGACTTGCGCGGCAACTGGCTCGTGCCGATTCACAACGGCACGTTCGACCTCGCGATGCACCGCTGGCAGGACCCGTTCGAGCGCGTGACCGGCCTTGCGCTTGCGCGCGGGGTGACGCTCTCCACGCCCCGTATGGGCGAGCGGCTCGATCTCGATGAGCCGCATCGCGGCGAGCGCTGGTGGCGTGAGGTTGCGCAAAGCGAAGACGCGACGGATGGCAAGGCGCCGCGCCGGTGGTTCGCTTGCCGCGCGACGACCGAAGCACGTTCGTAACACCTCTCCCGCGCCCTCCTTACACTCGCCCGCGCATGGCTCACACATGCGCGGGCGGGCACGCCCTCTGCTCGCTCCCTGCTTGTTTTCGCGCTTGCTCCCCATAGTCGCAAAAGTCTCCTAAGCTTTTGCATCGGGGCACGCAACGCTTGCGTGCGCCTCATCGCGCCCTACTACCCTCAACGGGATTTCCCCAGGCTGACAGCCCCCGATTTCTGGCATTAAATAAATCAACTTGATTTATTTAGTCGGCACCGCAGTTCATCCAACGCCGACCCCTCTTTCTGGAGGAGACAGTGAGAAGTCCGCATGTCGGTCAGGGCAGCAATTCCGCCAACGTCCGCCGCTTCAACGAGCGCCTGCTGCTTCAGGCGTTGCGTCGGGCGGGCGAGGCGTCGAAGGCCGATCTCGCGCGTCTCGCGAATCTCACGAGCACGGCGGTGGGCAGCATCATCACGTCGCTCACGGCCAACGGCCTGATCGAGGTGAGCGGCCGCCGCGACGGCCAGCGCGGTCAGCCCGCCTCGCTCCTGCGGCTCGCGCCGCGCGGCGCGTTCGCCATCGGCGTGCGGCTCGACCGGACCAACATCGAAACGGTGCTCGTGAACTTCGCGGGCCAGATGATCGAGCGCCGTTCGCGCGACATGCTGTTGCCGCAACCGTCCGAAGCGCAGGAAATCGTGCAGCGCGACATCGCCGAGCTGTTAGGCCTCCTTACGAGCGAGGAACGCAGCCGCCTGGCCGGAATCGGCGTTGCGCAGCCGTACAACCTCGGTAGCTGGCTGCGCGAACTGGGCCTGCCCGCCGACACCTTCCGCGTGTGGAACGATGTCGATTTCGCGGGCGAACTCGCGCGCGCCACGGCGCTGCCCGTGTTCAGCGAAAACGACGGCAACGCGGCCGCCATCGCCGAAATTTTCTACGGCTGCGGACGCCAGCGCGACGACTTCCTCTACCTCTTTCTCGGCCCGGCCATTGGCGGCGGCATCGCCATCGACGGCGACTGCGTGCGCGGCCTCACCGGCAATGCGGGCGACTTCGCAGTGATGCCCGTGCCGCCAAGCCGCCTGCCCTCCGCGCACAAGCCGGCGGGCCAGTGGGACATCCTGCTCTCGCGCGCCTCGCTCATCGCGCTGCGCCGCCACTTGCAGTATTGCGGCGAGACGATCGACAGCCGCGCCGATCTCGAAGCGTGCATCGCGCGCGGCCACCCCGGCGTGCAGGAATGGCTGGACGACTGCATCGACGCGCTCGCCCCCGCGCTGCGCTCCGCGTTCTGCGTGCTCGACGTGCCGGCCGTGGTGCTCGACGCCGACGTGGACGCGGGCCTCATCGACACACTCATGCAGCGCCTGCGCATCGCCGTGGCGGCCACCGCGCCCGAGGCGCGCGGCACGCCCGCGCTCGTGCGCGGCACCTTCGGTCCCGATGCGGGCGCGCTTGGCGCGGCCACGCTGCCCATGTTCTTCAATTTTTCGCCGCGCGCGGGCATCCTCATGGGCGCCGGCGCACAAACTTACGCACAAGCGCAGGAGGAGAGCCATGTCGCCCTCTGAGTCCACGCCCCCGCTGCTGGAAATGCGGGGCATCACCAAGACCTTCCCCGGCGTGCGAGCGCTCGACAACGTGCGCCTCACCGTGTTTCCCGGCGAGGTCCACTCGCTCATGGGCGAAAACGGCGCGGGCAAGTCCACGCTCATGAAGATCCTCTCGGGCGCCTATCAGGCCGACCCCGGCGGCGAGATTCTCATCGAGGGCAAGCCGGTCGTGATCGACGGCCCGCATGCGGCGCGCGAGTTGGGCGTGGCCGTGATCTATCAGGAGCTGAGCCTCGCGCCGAATCTCTCGGTAGCCGAGAACATTCACGCGGGCCGCGAGCTGCGCAAGGGCGGCCGCCGCTTCGCCACGGTCGACCGCCGCGCCATGGAGCGCGGCAGCGAAGACGTGCTCAAGCGCCTTGGCGCGACGTTCGGGCCCACCACGCTGGTCGGCTCGCTCTCCATCGCGGAGCGCCAGCTCGTGGAGATCGCGCGCGCCGTGCATAGCGACGCACGCATCATCGTGATGGACGAGCCCACCACGCCGCTTTCCTCGCGTGAAACGGAGCGCCTGTTCAAGCTCATCAACCAGTTGCGCGACGATGGGCTGGCGATCATTTACATCAGCCACCGCATGGCCGAAGTGTATGAACTGTCCGACCGCGTTTCCGTGCTGCGCGACGGCAGCTACGTGGGCACGCTCATGCGCGACGCGCTCAATGCGGAAAGCCTCGTGAGCATGATGGTCGGCCGCGATATTTCGGGCTTCTACAAAAAGGCGCACGCCCCGTACGATCCGGGCAAGGCCGTGCTCACCGTGCGCGACGTGGCCGACGACAAGCGCGTGCGCGGTTGCAGCCTCGACCTGCACTCGGGCGAAGTGCTCGGCATTGCGGGCCTCGTTGGCGCAGGGCGCACCGAGCTTGCGCGCCTCATCTTCGGCGCGGAGCCGCGCGTGCGCGGCGAGATCGCCATCGACGGCAAGACACTCCATGTGCACACGCCGCGCGACGCGATCAATGCCGGTCTCGTCTACCTGACCGAGGACCGCAAGCATCAAGGCCTCTTTCTCGACATGAGCGTGCGCGACAACATCAACGTGGCCGTGGCCGGGCGCGACGCGCGCATGGGCGTGCTCGACCTCGCTCGCGGCAGCGAGCGCGCGAAGGAAGCCATCCGATCGCTCTCCATCCGGGTGCCGAATTCGCGTGTGAACGTGGGCGCCCTTTCCGGCGGCAATCAGCAGAAGGTGCTGCTTTCGCGCCTGCTGGAAACGCACCCGCGCGTGCTGATTCTCGACGAGCCCACACGTGGCGTCGATATCGGCGCGAAGTCGGAGATCTATCGCATCATCAACGACCTCGCCAGGACCGGCGTGGGCATCATCGTGATTTCGAGCGAGCTGCCCGAAATCATCGGCGTGGCCGACCGCGTGCTCGTCATGCGCGAAGGCGTGTTCGCGGGCGAGCTTGGCGGTTATACCGGCAAGCCCATTACCCAGGAAGCGATCATCGAACTCGCCACCGGCTCGCAGCATCCGCTCGACGAAGCCGCTTGACCCTTACCGCATACGCTGAAAGCATCCCTCAGGAGTACGACATGAAAAGCATCCTTCCCCGGCACGGTGTCGCGGCCTCGCCCACGCAGTCCACCCAGCCCGCGCAGGCGACCCGCAGCGTTGCGGTTGACGGCCACCGCCAGCGCATGAAGTCGCTCGTGCGCACGGCCGGCATGCTGCCGGTGCTGGTGCTGCTGTGCATCGGCTTCGGCCTGCTCAACGACGGCTTCTTCACGCTGGAGAACCTGTCGATCGTCACGCAGCAGGCGTCGATCAACATCGTGCTCGCCGCCGGCATGACTTTCGTGATTCTCACGGGTGGCATCGACCTCTCGGTGGGCTCGGTGCTGGCCGCCGCGGCCATGGCCGCGATGATCGGCTCGAATATCGTGGGCTGGGGCTGGCTCGGCGTGCCCATGGCGCTCGCGGTGGGCCTCGGCTTCGGTCTCATCAACGGCGCGCTCATCGCGCTCCTGCGCCTGCCGCCGTTCATCGTCACGCTCGGCTCACTCACGGCGGTGCGCGGCATCGCCCGCCTCATGGGCCACGACACGACGATCTTCAACCCGCAACTGTCCTTCGCGTTCATCGGCAACGGCACGGTGCTCGGCGTGCCCTGGCTCGTGATCATCGCGCTCGTGGTGGTGGCCGGCTCGTGGTTCGTGCTGCGCCGCACGGTCCTCGGCCTGCGCATCTACTCGGTGGGCGGCAACCCGGAAGCGGCACGCCTCTCGGGCATCAAGGTGTGGGGCATCGAGATGTTCGTCTATGCCGTGTCGGGCCTGCTCGCGGGTCTCGGTGCGGTGATGTCGGCGGCCCGTCTCTACGCGGCCAACGGCCTGCAACTGGGCCAATCGTATGAACTCGATGCCATCGCCGCAGTCATTCTGGGCGGCACGAGCTTCGTGGGCGGCGTGGGCTCGATCGTCGGCACGCTGATCGGCGCGCTCATCATCGCAGTCCTGACCAATGGCCTCGTGCTGCTCGGCGTGTCCGACATCTGGCAGTACATCATCAAGGGCCTCGTGATCGTCGGCGCCGTGGCGCTCGACCGCTACCGCCAGCGTGGCTCGGCGCGTACGTAAGCCGGTTACGGATATTTGGCAACCAGCGCGAGCGCAGGCGGTCCTCCTGCGCTCGCCGGGAAAGTACCCAGACAGGACCCCTCAGGAGACAACCTCATGTTCAAGAAGAAAGCCGTTCTCGCCGCTGCCGCGCTCACGTTCGGATTCGCGCTGCAAGGCGCGCACGCCGCCGACAAGCAGCTCAAGTCGATCGGCATTACCGTGGGTTCGCTCGGCAACCCGTACTTCGTGACGATCGTGCAGGGTGCGGAAGCCAAAGCGAAACAGATCAACCCGAACGCGAAGGTCACGGCCGTATCCGCCGACTATGACCTCAACAAGCAGTTCACGCAGATCGACAACTTCATTTCGGCGCACGTGGACATGATCCTCCTGAACGCGACCGATCCGAAGGCGATCGAACCCGCGGTGAAAAAGGCCCAGGCGGCCGGTATCGTGGTCATGGCCGTGGACGTCGCCGCCTCGGGCGCGAACGCCACCGTGCAGACCGACAACGTGAAGGCCGGTGCGATTTCGTGCGAATACCTCGCGAAGAAAATCAACAACACCGGCAACGTGATCATCCAGAACGGGCCGCAGGTCTCCGCCGTGATCGACCGTGTGAACGGCTGCAAGCAGGTGCTCGCCAAGACGCCCGGCATCAAGATCCTCTCCGACGACCAGGACGGCAAGGGCTCGCGCGAAGGCGGCATGAACGTGATGCAGGGCTACCTCACCCGCTTCCCGAAGATTGCCGGTGTGTTCACCATCAACGATCCGCAGGCGATTGGCAGCGACCTGGCCGCGAAGCAACTGCATCGCAGCAACATCGTGATTACGTCGGTGGACGGCGCGCCCGATATCGAAACGGCGCTCAAGACCGATACGCTGGTGCAGGCCTCGGCGAGCCAGGACCCGTGGAAGATGGCGCAAACGGCCGTGCAGGTGGGCTACGAGATCATGAACGGCAAGAAGCCCGCCAACCCGATGATCGAGATGGCGCCGCAACTCGTCACGCGCGACAACGTCGGCAGCTACAAGGGCTGGTCGTCACCGCACTAAGCACCAGGCAGCAGGTTTGCCTGGGCACGGAGCACCCGTGCTCGCACGGTTATGCGAGCACGGCGTCCTTCGTCACCACGCGGCGCGGAATGATCTTCAGGTCATAGAACGTGTCCGCGATCTTCTGCTGCTGCGCGATCACGGCGGCATCGATGGGCCGGTACTCGTGCGCGTAATGCGTGAGACCGGTCTGGATCGTCACCGCGTCGAGCCCCTGGATCGGCGCGAGCTTCGCCGCCGCCTGCGCCGTGTTGGCGCGCACCCACTGCCCCGTTTTGCCGAGTTCGTCGAGCGCGATCGCCAGTGCGTTCTTGCTCTTCTGCGCGAACTCGCGCTGGCTCAGGAAGAATTGATGATGGCTCGCCACGCCGCTCGCGTCGGCGATGAGGCGCGCGCCGTCCTGCGATTCCACGGCGGCGAGAAACGGGTCCCAGATCGCCCAGGCGTCGATGGCGCCGCTTTGCAGCGCCGCGCGTGCGTCGGCGGGCGCGAGGTACACAGGCTGGACGTCGCCGATCGAAAGCCCGTGCTTTTGCAGCAGTGCGACGAGGAACCAGTGCACGTCCGAGCCGCGATTCAAGCCGATCTTCTTGCCCTTGAGGCCCGCGACGTCGCGTATCGGCGAATTTTTCGCGACCACCACGCCTTCGGCGTGCGGCGTGGGCAATTCATAGGCCGTATAGACGAAGTCCGCGCCGGCCGCCTGCGCGAACACCGGAGGCGCTTCGCCCACGTAGCCGAAGTCGATCGCGCCCACGTTCAGGCCTTCGAGCAACTGCGGTCCGGCCGGAAATTCGGTCCACGACACCTTGATGCCGAGCGGCGCGAGGCGCGTTTCGAGCGAACCACTCGCCTTGAGCAGCACGAGCGTGCTCGCGGCTTTCTGGTAGCCAATGCGGAACTGGTCCGGCTGGAATTTCGCCCAGGCCATGCCGGGCAACGCCGCGCCGGCGAGCGTCGCGCCCAGGGTAGCGAGGAAATGGCGGCGGGATTGAGGCGTGGGGCGAGTCATCTTCAGCGGTTCCGTTCTGGCATGGGGCGCGCGCAGAGGGCGCGGCGATCGAAGCGAGGATGCTACCGGGCCATCCGCTTTAGCAGAACCGATGTTTCGCGCTAAGCAAATCACGCCGGCGGGAAAGCGGCGGCGCACGTCCTCGCGTCATGGCGTCATGGCGTGCCGGCCGTGACCGGCGTACCCGATGTGCCTGGCGACATGCGCGCGCCGTTCGCGCGATACCAGCGCACGAACGCCTCGGACGGCATCGGCTTCGCGTAGACAAAGCCCTGAATCCACGTGACGCCGCGCGCGCACAGGTAGTCGAGATGCGTCTGCGTCTCCACGCCTTCGGCCACGAGCTTGGCGCCCAGGCTGTGCGCGAGATCGACGATACAGTCGAGCACCACCGAGCGGTGCCCTTCCGGTTCGATGGTCAGCACGAAGCCGCGGTCGATCTTCAGGATATCGAAGGGAAACTTCTCCAGATAGGAGAGCGAGCAAAAGCCCGTACCGAAGTCGTCGATGGCGATCTGCACGCCGTCGCCGCGCAATGCCTCCACATTGTGGCGCGCCTGCTCGGTGTTGCGCACCAGCGTGCGCTCGGTGACTTCCAGCACGATCCGCACGCCGCGCGGCTTCACGGCGGCGCACAGCGCACGCACGTCACTCACGAGCGCGTCGCCCGACAGGTGCTCGGGCGCGAAATTTACGCTGAGATGAAAGCCGGGCGCGACGTCCCATGTGGCGACATCGCGAACAATGAGCTTGAGCAGATGCTGCGTGAGCGGCACGATCACGTGCTCCTCTTCGGCGGCCTGGATGAATTCGTCGGGACGCACTTCGCCTATGCCCGGCCGCACCCAGCGCAGCAACGCCTCGACGCCGTCGCAGCGGCCCTCGGCCACGCCGTAAAGCGGTTGATATTCCACGTGGAATTCTCTCGCGCGTATGGCGCGCAGCAACTGGTCTCGGCGCGATTGCCCGCTCTTTTGCAGCCGGCGCACGAGCCATACGAGCAGCGCGGAAAGCGCGACTGCCCAAGGCATGTAGCGCACGAGCAGGCCGCCCCACGTTTCGCGAATGCGCTCGGGCAGTCCGTAAATGCGCAGTTCGATCGTCGCGCCCGACATCTGCTTTTTCACGTCGGCCAGCAGCGGTGCGTCGCGCACGTGCACGAGCGCCTGCGCTTCACGCAGCACCGCGCCTGCGCCCACGTTCAGCTCGGCCTGGCGAAACACCGAGAGCGGTGCCGCGCCGTGCAAGAGATCGAGCAGATATTGCACGTCGACCGCCACGACCACGAAGCGACCCTGCTCGCCCGGCACGCCAACCAGCAGCGAGGGACGGTTGCGCACCATCGAGGTGTTGTTCACGAGCATGAGCCACTCGCCCTGCACCGAAGGCAGATGACCGTCGATCAAGGCGTTGACGGAAACCGACCGCTGCCCAAGCGCGGACGAGCATTCGATCCGGCCGTTGTACGCGATGTTGAGCGTGCGCACGTAGGGCACGGTGGCGGCCTTGAGCGTGAGATCGGCCGATAACTCGTCGCACGGCTGCGCCGCGCGCGTTGTGAACGCATAGGCCGCACCTTGCGCAGTCTCGACGATCGAAACGATTTGCCCGACGATGAACGTCGAAGCGAGGTTCGCCTCGCGCCGTGCGATGCGCTGCGCCTCATAACGCCCGAGCGCCACGCACAGCAGGAGCGGCAACGCAGCGACGACGATCAAGGCAAGCACCCGCGAGGCGCGCGCGCAGGCCGCGCGAACGCTGGCCGGCACATCCGACGTCATATCCTGCGCCACATCCGGCGACACTTCGGGCAAGGCGTCCTCCTCACCAGATCCGCCGAGGCGCTGGGAGTTCGGGAAGCCGGTGTTGTGCGCCCGCGCGTCGCGCGAGGGCCGTCGCATGATGCGCCATGCACGCGCGAAGCAGTCCGGCCGCCCTGGATGGCTACGACGGTATGACGCCAACATACACCAAGGCGTGAAGGCCGGGCGCGCGCGGTGCCCCACGCGCGCGGCAACGTCAGCTAACGTGCCTGCCCGTTATGCGCATTCGATACGATTGCGGCCGCCCTTCTTCGCGCGGTACAGCGCAAAGTCGCTGCGCGTGAGCGCGGCTTCGGCGCTCGGGTCGGCGGCGTGCATGATGGTGATGCCGATGCTCACGGTGAGCACGATCGCCACGCCTTCGGCGGCAAGCGGCTGGCCGGCGAAGCGCTCCTGAATGCGCCGCGCCACGCTCAACGCACCGTCGAGATCGGCGGCGCCGAGCAGGACTGCGAATTCCTCGCCACCGATGCGGCCCGCCAGATCGCCCGCGCGCAACTGCGTGCGCAGGATTTCGGCGAAATGGCGCAGCACGTCGTCGCCGATCGCGTGGCCCCAGCGGTCGTTGATCGACTTGAAGTGATCGAGATCGCACATCATGACCGCCGCCCCCACGCCGCCGCGCCGCACCTGCGCGAGCTGCGCCTCGATGCGCGTCATGAAATGGCGGCGGTTGGGCAGCCGCGTGAGGCTGTCGGTGCTCGCGAACTCCTGGAGTTCGGCTTCGACGCGCTTGCGCTCGGTGACGTCGGTGATAACGCCGTGCCAGACCGTTGCGCCGTCAACGAGGCGCTGCGGCCGCGCGTCGCCCTGACGCCAGCGCAAACCCTGTTGCGGCAGTTGCACGCGAAATTCCAGATGCCACGGCGTGAGCTTCGCCGCCGATGTCTCGAACGAGGCGTGCCACGCGTCGAGGTCGTCGGGGTGGATCAGCGCGTCCACGCACGCCGCGTCATGCGCAGCCTGCTCGGGCGTGAGCTCGTAGATCTCCGCGATGCCCGCGCTCGCGTAGGAGAGCCACGCGCGGCCATCGGGCAACTGGCGGCGCTGGAACACGAGTCCCGGCACCTCGTTCGTGAGGTTCGTGACGAGCGTCGCGCTCTCGCGCAGGCGCTCGGCCATCTCGCGCATCGAGGAGATGTCCGTGGTCGTGCCGATCATGCGCAGCGCTCGCCCCTGTGCGTCGCGGCTCATGACCTTGCCGCGGCTACAGATCCATTTGTAGCGGCCGTCCTTGCAACGGATACGGTGCTCCACCTCGTAGCTCGGCGTGCGCCCTTCGAAATGCGCCTGCATCGCGGCCTTCACGTATTCGAGGTCGTCGGGATGCAAACGCTGATAGCTGTCCTCGATGCGGCTCGTCAGCTCGTCCTCCGCGTAGCCGAGAATGGCCTTCCAGCCCGGCGAATAGCGGATATCGCCCGTCACCACGTCGCGGTCCCAGACCCCCGTGCCGCTGCCCGCGATGGCGTGCGTGAGGAGACGTTCGCGTTCGCACAGCGCTTCGAGTTGCGCGCGCAATGCGTCCACGCTTTCAGCGGAGTCTTCGTCTTCAGTGGCAGCTTCGGCGGCGGCTTCGATGCCGCGACTCGCGCGAGGCGAAGAGCGCGCCGCCAGCGCCGCCGCCACGCGCGCAAAGTCGTCGAGACTTGCGCGCCCGGCGGCATCCAGCTCGCGCGGCTGCGGATCGATCAGGCAAAGGCTGCCCACGTGCTCGCCCTGCGCACCATGCAAGGGCCACGCGGCAACGAAGCGAAACGGCAGTTCATACGCATGCGCGAGCGCGCTGCGCCAGGCGGGGTCTTCGGTGATATCGGGCACCACGAGCGGCTCGCGCGCCTCGCTCGCGGCCCCCTCATGCGCGAGCGTGCGCAGGGCTTCACAAAGCGCGTCGTCCACGCCCGCGCGCGTGGCGGGCGCGCCGCCCGGCACCACGCAGGCCGCGGCCACGCCGAAATGCGCCGCGACGAGGCGCAGCAAGCCTTCGAGCTGAGGATCGGAAACCGCGTGGACGCCAGGATCGGCGCCAGGCGCCTGATCAGGTCGCTGCATGCGCAACGGTGCCGCGCCCGTGCGCCCCGCCTCCCGTCCCCCGGCGCAGGCAGGCTCGGCCTCGCGGGAGGGCGGAACGGCCTCGGGCGTCGACGATGGAACGGTCATGGCGTGCGCTCGCACTGGAGGAACGAAAACCTAGTATATCGCTCATGCATGGTGCATCGGCGGCGGTGCCGCGCCTTTCCCTGCCCCCTCAATAATCCCGGCGCCGGCGGAACACCCACCAGCCGAGCAGCGCCGTGAAGGTGGCGACCACCACCACCATGAGCCAGAAGCCGTGCCGGTTTTCCGCGAGCGGAATGCCGCCCACGTTCATACCGAAAAAACCCGCCACGATATTGATCGGCAGCGCGAGCACGGTAACGAGCGTCAGCGTGAACAGCGTGCGGTTGTTCTGCTCTTCGAGCCGTGCGCCTATTTCTTCCTGCAACAGCTTGATGCGCTCGACGAGCCCAGCCATGTCGCCGAGAACGAGCGAGAACTCCTCGGTCGCTTCGCGCAGGTCCTGCACGTCGGGCGCCTGGAGCCAGCGCGGCGGGCGCGCCAGCAGCCGGAATACCGAGCCGGGCTCGGGCGCGAGCATCCGTTGCAGGCGCACGAGTATGCGCCGCATGGCCGCGAGATCGTGGCGGCTGCCGAAACGGCGGGAGGCGAGAAACTGGTCTTCGGCGCGATCGACGTCCACGCTCGTGCGGCGCACGATCTCGACCATCAGGTCGGCCTGGTCGCGCATCAGGTGGATCAGCAGTTCGGCGGGCGAGCGGAACGTCTCGCCGTTGCGGACATAGCCGCGCAGGCGGTCGATGGAGCGCAGCGGCTTGAGGCGCGCCGTCACGAGAATGCGCTCGTGCGTGTACGTCCAGAGCGTGGCGATTTGCGAGGGAGAGAGCTCGAAATCGAACATCACGTCGTTGACGACGGCGAACAATGCGCCGTCCACATGCTCGATGCGCGTGGAGTGCGAGCCTTCCACGAGCATCTCGAAGAACGCGTCGGGCAGGTCGAGATGCGCGCGCATCCACGGTTGCGCCGCGGCGTGCGCGAGATTGAAGTGGAGCCAGTAGAACGTGTCGGCGCTCGCTGAAGGCGGCTCGCCTTCGGCGAGGGGGCGACGCAGCGCGTCGAGCACGTCGT
This sequence comes from Paraburkholderia unamae, assembly GCF_003268775.1. Taxonomy (GTDB): domain Bacteria; phylum Pseudomonadota; class Gammaproteobacteria; order Burkholderiales; family Burkholderiaceae; genus Paraburkholderia; species Paraburkholderia unamae. Next base: position 42,490 of record NZ_QLSU01000037.1, on the reverse strand, counting down.
CGCACGTGACAGGCTGGCCGGGCTGGCCGGGCGTGAAGCGAAAGCCGCAAACCAGGCCCGACAGGTCGGCGCCATACGTTGCAACGGACGAAGCGAAATCCATGGTCGTCGTGGCCGGTTGATCGGCGCACAGCATGCCACATGGGCGCTTTTGCAGGCAAGCGCGCGAATCCTGGCGGCGACACGCGCGGGCCATGTGGGTGTGCTAAGACACTCGCGCGGAGATGTATGGCTTGCTGTGCGACCGGATCGGCCAGCGCCTGCGAATGCCGGCCGCGCGCGGGTTCGCGGGATTCAAGGGGTTTTCGGCGCGTCGCGAGCGCCATCGTCTAGCTGGGCCACGTCCTGCGCCTCGTACCCGCCGCCCAGCGCCCGGGTCAGAATGAGGTCCTGACCCAGTCGCTCGCCGTCCAGCAGGAGCAGCGCGGTCTGCTCCGCCAGCAACGGCAGGCGCGCCTCCTCGGCGCTCAGGCGGCTGGCGAGGCCCCGCCGGTACGCGGCGTCGGCCGCCTCCTGCGCGAAACGCGCGGCTTCCACCTTGTCCGCTTGCAGGCCGCGCTCCTCGTCGAGCGTTTGCAGCCGGCTGCCGCTCACGGCCACGTCGCGCACCGCGTCCAGCACGGCCTGGTTGTACTGCTCGATCAGGATATTGCTCGCGGCGCGCGCGCCGCCCAGGTTCGCGTTCAGGCGCCCGCCATCGAAAATCGGCAGATAGAGCCCCGGAATCAGGTTGAACTGCGTGCTCGCGGCGCGAAAGAGCTTGCTGAGCTGGATGGTGTCGAGCCCGAAAAACGCCTTGATGTCGATGCTCGGATAAAACGCGGCCTTGGCGGCCTGTACTTCGCTCAGCGACGATTGCACATACCAGCGCATGGCCTGAAGGTCGGGACGGCGCGCCAGCAACTGGTACGAAAGCACAGCAGGCAGACCAGCCGCCGCCTGCGGCAGCGCGACGGGCCGGATCTCCGGCAGGCTGTCCGCGCCCGCGCCGTCCACGGCACGCAGCATCTCGCGTGTCTGCGTGATCTGACCCTGCGCCGCCGCGATCTGCCGGTCCACGCCCAGCAGTTGTCCGCGCGCGCCATGCATGGGCACCCTCGCTTCGAGGCCGGTCGCAGCCTTGCCCTCGTGCGCCTGAACGGCGTAGGCGAGCACCTCGCGCGTTTGCCGCAACAGGTCGAGCAGCCGATAGCTGGCCTGCATGCTGAAGTAAAGCTGCGCGACCTCCGTGGAAATGGCCAGTTCCACGGCTGCCTCCTCGGCAACGCGCGCGTTGCGCGCCCCGATAGCCGCCTCGACAAGCGAGCGCTGCCGCCCCCAGATGTCGACGTTGAGTCCCGCGAACAGGCCCACGGTCCCTTCCGTGTACCACGGGCCGCTGAAGCCCAGCTTCGGCGCGTTCAGCGCATAGGGCCCAAGGAAGCCATTAGACGACACATGCTGCTCGTTGAGAAAGCCCAGTGCCGAGACTTGCAGATTGGAGCCCGCGCTGAGCAGATCGACCTGCGAGCCCGATTGCGCCACGCGCAACTGTGCGGCGGCAAGGGTCGGCGAGCCCTTGAGCGCACGCTCGATCAGCGCGTCGAGTTGCGGGTCGTCATAGCGCGTCCACCATTGCGCGTCGGGCCAGCCGTCGCGGGCCAGGTGGATGTCGCTCGCGAGCCGGATACGCTCGGGCGGAATCTGCGCATGAACGGGCGCGTCGTTGCGCATCAGCGCGCAACCCGGCGTCAGACTCAGGACGCCGCTAAGGACGCCACTCAGAACACCAACGCGGCAGGCCGTGGCGAAGACGTGTTTCTTGTTCATGTCAGGGCAGATTTCCGGTGGGCCGCGAAGCGGTGGCAATCGCGCTCGCGCCGGCAGTTGTCGTGGAGTTGGCCGTTTCCCAGCCGGGCAGGTCCGCCGCCGCCAGCGCGAGGCGTTGAACGTGCGCGAGCAGCGGTGTATCGGCCGGGCCGGCAATCTGCATGGCGTGGGCGCGCAGTTGCTCCTGCTCCCGCGTGGGCGGCTCGCCCTGCTCGACCACGCGCTTTGCGTAGATGTCGAGCAGACTGGCGGTTTCGTCGCGCAACCGTGCGGCCGTGGCGAGCGCGGGCGCAGTCGTCACGCGTGCTTGCGCGGGATCGAGCTCGGCGAGCGTCTCGCCGTGAACGTGGTCTTGCCTCACCAGCAGGCCGCGGCTCACGGCAAGCAGCCGCTCGGCCTGAGCTGCGAGCCGCGCGGGCGCGCCGCGCTTGTAGCGCGGCTCGTAGCGCACTTTTTCGAGGTCCATGCTGCACGCGTTGAGCGCCGCCCAGCACTGCATGTGCTGCTTCGCGTAGGCGATCTGCTGCTGCGGGTCGTCGCGCCGGGCGGGCGAGCGCACGAGTTCCGCCAGCGCGCGCACGAGCGCCGCGAGCTTCACGCGCGTGTCGCCGCTTTCGCTTTCCGGCCAGATGAACGCGTAGACCACCCAGCAGATGCTCACCCCAAGCAGAATGCCGACCATGCGGTCGCGAATCTCGGTGAGGTCGGTGCTGGGACCGAAGTGTTCGAGCAACGCGAGCGCGAAGGTCGCCGCGCCCTGGGTGCCGACGTAGGCGAGCCGCTCGGAACCAGCGGTCAGCCACGCGCCCGCCGCGATCACGGGCAGCATGGCGAGCAGGAGTCCGAAAATCGTGTCGATGTACGGCATGACGAGCACGAACACCAGCAACGCGCTCACGCTGCCCAGCAACGCGCCGTAGAAGCGCAGCGTCATCTGCCGCACCGAGGTGCCGAGCCCCGGCAGCGCCACCATGCCGCTCGTGATGAGGATGGTATGGATGCCCGGCCATTGCAGGACGTTGAAGACGAAATAGCCCGTGAGGCCGCAGATCAGCACCTTCACCGCGAAACGCACATAGGCGGGATTGCTGAACACGTCGGGGGGCACGAGCGGTGGCCTGGGCGGCTTCTGCGCGGGCACGGCGGCGCTGTCGAAATGCGCCAGTGCTTGCAGGGTGCGGTAGAGGTCGTCGGCCTGCGCGAGTGTGGCGAGCACTGCGCGCTCCGGCGCGTCGGGCGTCCACTCTGGGCGGAACGAAGTGTGCGCGGCGATGGCCGCGTCGAACGCGAGCAATTGCGCCTGGAGCCGCTGGAGTGCGCGGCGCAGCACGGGTGTCGCGTGCGGCAGCACGGCGGGTAGTGTGTTGCACAGATGTTGCGCATGCAGCACGGCAGCCACGCAGCATTGCCGGTACTGCTGACGCGCGGGATCTTTCGCGTCGGCCATGTTGGCGAACGTCGCGAAGCCCTGGAGCGCCGCGGACTGCCGTTGCAGTTCGCCGCCCGACAACGGCGGCCCAGCGGTCTCGCCCGCTGCCAGCGCACCCAGCCGGGCGGCTGCGCGGCCAAGCTGGCGATGCGCTTCGCCCTCGAACTGTCGCACCGGATTGGTCGACGCGAACACCGTATTGACGATCAGCGCGAGCACGCTGCCATACGTGATGGCCCCCACGGACCACAACACCTGGCGCACGAGGTAGTCGGCCTGGCCGGTCTGGTCGACGAACGACTGTGCGTAGAGCACGACGAGCGCCGGCCCGAGCAGTACGAGGCCGGCCTTCGACACGCGCACGCAAAACATGAAGCAGAAGAACAGCACGCCCGACGCGATGATGCGCAGCAACGCGTAGTCGTAGGTCAGCTTCAGGAGGAAGACGAACACGCACACCGCGATGAAGTCGGCGAGCGACAGCACGATGAAGATCACGCGCGTGAGGACGACATTTGCCTGTGCCGTGAAGAAGACGGCGACCAGCGACAGCACCGTGTACGGAATCTGGAACGTCTCCCCGATCACGATGGCGATGGCGGAAGCGAGCGTGAGGCGCAGCGCGAACTGACCGCGCCCCGGAAACGGCGCGAGTTCGGCGGCAAACCAGCGCAAGGTGTGCGCGAGGCGTTGCGCAAAGGTGTCGTTCATGGGTAGCATCCCGTCTCAGCGCGCCGCCCGCGCGCCAGGCTGGAGCTTGACCACGGCCGAAGCGCCCACGCGGAACAACTCCGGATTCGGCCGCTCGACGAGAATCTTCACGGGAAAGCGCTGCGCCACGCGCACCCAGTTCAGGCTGCGCTGCACGCGCGGCAGGCCTTCGAGCACGAGCCCGCCATCGTCCGGCAGCACGCCGTAGCCGATGGAGTCCACGCGGCCCTGAAACTGCTGCCCTGTGTCCGACATCAAATAGACCTTCGCCGGCGTGCCCGCGCGAATGTTCTTCAGTTCCGTCTCGCGAAAATTGGCGACGACGTACCAGTGCCGCGTGTCGATGAGCGTGAAAACGGGCTTGAGCGGCGAGGCGAACTGACCGGTCGTTGTCTTGAGCGACACCACGCGGCCGTCGAAGGGCGCGCGCACCGTCGCCATGTCCAGACGGTACTGCGCGAGCGCGATTTCCGCGCGCGCCACGTCGCGCTGTGCGACCAGCGCATCCACGCCGGTCACGGCCGCCGAGGCCTGCTGCGCTTGCAGGCGCGCGGCCTCCAGCTCCGACTCGGCAGCACGCTGCGCCGTGCGTGCGCGGTCCACATCCTCGGCCGAGACATAGCCTTTGGCGAGCAGCGGCTCGGTGCGCTTGAGCGTCTGGATCGACTGTGCGGCGGCGGCGCGCGCGCGCTCGACCGCCGCGTGCGCGGAGTCGGCGCCATATTGCTGCGCCTTCACGGTTCGCTCCATCAGCGTGATCTGGCTGTCGAGCGCCGCGAGCGCGGCGTTGGCGCGGGCCAGTTCGTCGTCGAAGGGGCGCGGGTCGATCGCGAACAGCACGTCGCCGCGCTTGACCGCCTGGTTGTCGCGCACGGCCATGTTGACGATGCGCCCGTTGACTTCGGATACCACGTCGATCGAGTCGGCGTACGCGTAGGCGTCGTCGGTACGTGGCGACGTATCGACTCGCCAGAGCACATAGGCCAGCACAAGGAGCACCACTACCGCCAGCACAGCCGGGACGATCTTGCTTGAAGTTTGATTCGGCGTGCTAGCCATGAACCCGCTCCGTCATAGTCAGGAATATCAGGAATTGAAGAGGAGTAGCCAGATCAGCAGGGAAAACAGCAGCCATAGCGCGGGAAAGGCCAGCAGCGGCGGCCCCAGGAGACGCTCTCGTTGCACGTGGATGAGCACGCCGCGCACGGCCAGCGCGATCAACAGCGCGCCCAGCACGCAGAACATCCAGTCGGGGAAGAAGGCGCCCATCACGCTGATGGAGGGCGACGCCGAGCACCCGGCGAGCGCCGCGGCCGCGAGGCACGAGAGCGTTCGTGCGACGAGGTCGCACAGCGGCAAGCGAAATGTGTCGCGGCCGGCGGGCATCGATCGACGACGCTTGCGCTCGCGATACTCATGAAGTCGTTCGCAATATTGATCTTTCATAGGCGTCTTCGAGGTTGCGGAAATGCGGCCGGTCTCTGCCTGTTGCCGCTGTTGCGCGCCCGCGCGCTTGTTTGACAATCGAATGTGCTGCGCACTTTACCGGGATCACTCACGCCCCACGTTTCAATCAATTAATAATTGGACGTCAAACAAGCGATAATAAAAATAAGATTCTTCCTATTCACGATTCAAATCACTTCAACTTACAAAAAAACGATCTCGCGTGACGCAATTCACATTGCGCCGACATATGAGATATCGAATCATTTTTAGGTCGCGAACATTTCGCTCACACCGCACCCACAGTCAGACAGTCAATTTTTTAAATTTCTTTGACGGATCGCATATCTTCCTTAAGGGATAGACGCAGCGCGCCCCACGCCGTCTAGCATAGAATAATCGAGCACGGCCTAGCCAATACTCCGCTTTGACTCGCGCACGGCCGCGATTAAATACGCCTGTCAAATCAACTGGCAGAGGAAAGCTTTGACTTTCGATATTCGTATTTTTTCTGCCGAAAAATGTCTCTCGATTCATTGAAAAAATAGGGATCCGACGTCGCCTGATAACACCGCATGAAGGAAGGCCAAAGCGATTCATTCTTTATCAGCATTTTTGACCATTCAGCTTCCTCTTCCTTACCAATCATTTTCACGGAACTCCATTTCGTCGACGCGGGTGCGCGCCGCGCATCCTCGCTCACAAGAGCTTTACGTGAGGACGTTCGTGAAAATCAAGGACAACCTGGCAAAAGCAGCAACTTGGAGAATCTCTCATGTCCGATAACAACGAGCGCGAGCATCCCGGCACACGCCGCAAGTTCCTGAAGAACGTCGCCGTAGCCGGCGTGGCCACGGGCCTCGGCACGGTGATGGGTGAATCTTTCGCGGACGCCGCAACGCCGGCCAGCCCCACGGGCATCGCCCCCAAGCCGCCCACCCGCGCCACGCTCGACGCGAACGCGGCCTACGCGCATTTCCTCTCCTTCGCGCATACGCAGGATTTCGAGGACGCGAGCCGCGGACTCGTCGCCAAGCTGCCCGATCCGGTGAAGATTCCGGGCCCCAAAGGGGTGGATGCATGGAACCTCGGGCAGTTCGCGTTCATCACCGGCGGCCCGGAAAACAACGCGCCGAACACCGTGAACCCCAGCCTCTGGCGCAACGCCAAGCTCAACATGAATCACGGACTGTTCAAGGTCACCGAAGGCATCTGGCAGGTGCGCGGCTATGACCTTTCGGTCATGAGCATCATTCGTGGCGACAAGGGCTTTATCGTCGTCGACCCGCTGGTGACGATCGAAGTCTCGTCGTACGTGTGGAAGAACCTGGTCGTCCCGCATCTCGGCGATCACCCCATCACCCATGTGATCTACACGCATAGCCACGCGGATCACTACGGCGGCGTCCGCGGCATCGTGAGCGACGACGATCTGAAGTCTGGCAAGGTCCAGGTCGTCGCCCCGGCGGGCTTTGTCGAGGCCGCCGTGAGCGAGAACATCATCGCGGGCAATGCCATGGGCCGCCGCGCGCTTTACATGTACGGCAACCTGCTGCCGCGCAGCGCGGTCGGCGTGGTGGACGCCGGCCTCGGCAAAACCGGCTCCACCGGCACGATGACGCTCGCGATCCCCGCCGAATACGCGGAAAAAACCGGACAAAAACTGGTGCTCGACGGCGTTGAACTCGTCGTGCTGATGGCGCCGGAATCCGAAGCGCCTACGGAATTCATGTTCTATCTACCGAAGTTCAAGGCATTCTGCGCGGCCGAGGATGCGACGCACACGCAACACAACCTGTACACGCTGCGCGGCGCCAAGGTGCGCGACGCCCTGCTCTGGTCGAAGTATCTGCAAATGGCGCTCGACATGTTCGGTGGCGAAATGGAAGTCCTGTTCGCCTCGCACTACTGGCCGACGTGGGGCAACGAGCGCATCGTGCCGTTCGTGAGCGCACAGCGCGACATGTACCGCTATCTGCACGACCAGACCATGCGCCTCGCGAACAGCGGCTACACGCCGCGCGAGATCGGCGACATGCTGCATCTGCCGGACAACCTCTCGAAGCACTGGTACTGCCGCGGCTACTATGGCGCCACGTATCACAACCTCGTCGCTCAGTACAACCTGCGTCTCGGCTTTTTCGACGGCGTGCCTGCCGAATTGCACCGTCTGCCGCCTGTCGAGGTCGGCAAGCGCTATGTCGAATTCATGGGCGGCTCCAGCGCCGTGCTGAAGAAGGCGCAGGCGTCGTTCGACAAGGGCGATTACCGCTGGGTAGCCGAGGTCGTCAACCACGTGGTGTTTGCGGAACCGGAAAACGTTGCGGCAAAGCACCTGCTGGCCGACACCTACGAGCAATTGGGTTACCAATCCGAGGCGGCGAGCTGGCGCAACATCTATCTGACCGGCGCAATGGAGCTGCGCAACGGCGTTCACAAGGAACTCACGGCCACGCCGCAGAGCCCAGACGTGATCCGCGCCATGCCGCTCGACATGTTCCTCGACTACCTCGGCATCCGGCTCGACGCGCAAAAGGCCGCCGGCAAGTCGCTGTCGTTCAATCTCGTGCTCACGGACACGGACGACAAGTACCTCGTCGGCGTCGAGAATTCGGCCTTGCACTACTCGAAGGGCCGGACCTCCGGCACCGCCGACGCATCGCTGACCATGAGCCGCCACGACCTGAACAACATCATGCTGGGCGACACCACGATGCACAGCCTCGTGATCGCGGGCAAGGCGAAGGTGGACGGCAACAGCCAGAAGCTCGGCGAATTCGTGACCTGGCTCGACAGCTTCGAACTGTTCTTCAATATCGTTACGCCCTGACGAACCATGTGCGCTATCTGCAACTTCAAGATCGAATTCGGCATCGGTCACCCGTTGGCGTTGTGCGTCGCGACCGCCACGCGCGGCGCGATCGACAGCGGACTCCTCACCGAGGACAAGACCGAAGGCGTGCTGGCCACCGCGCGGCAACGCCTGGCCGCCATCGAAACGCTCAAGGTGTTTCAGGATCGCCTCGAAACGTCTGTTGCCATCGATGAGTTGCTGGCACTGCCCGACTTCTATGTCCTGCTGATCGAAGGCGAGACCTGGGGTTTCTTCCACGCCACACCGGAAGGTTTCGATCCCGACATCGTGCCCGAGATGCCCGACCTCGCCACGGAAGACGTCGAAAAGCGCAGCGTCGTGCTGGTCGTGGCCAACGTCACACTTCAGGCGTTGCTGGCAGGCCGTGTCGATCTGCAAAGCGCGCTCGACGACAATCTGCTCCTGATCGACGCGCCCGCGCAGCACAGCGAGAAGCTGCGCGGCGTGATCGGGAAGTCGCTTGCCGTTTGCGACAACTGCGAGGCGCCGCCGGTTTGAGTGGCATTGCGGTCTGACGCAAGACCCAGGTTGCGAGAACCCAAGGGGGACCGGTTTTTCCGGTCCCTCTTTTTCCTCATTGCTTCCTGTCTTCTGCATCCAATCGATTATTTTTTTGACAGGTAAACTTGTAAGTTTACCTGTTTATCTTCATGATGCGAGACATGCCCCACCCGAAGCCGCGTGGCTAACCATGTCCGTCAAAACCATAGAACCCGCCGTCATCGACTTCATGCAGGCAATCGGCATGCTCGTGCGGCGCACCCGCAACGAGTCCCACGCCGACGCCCTTTCGATGACGGAATCCGTCGTCATGTCGCGCCTCGCCAACGACGGGCCAGCCACGATTGCCGCGCTCGCGCGCGCCGAGGGCATGCGGCCCCAGTCGATGGGCGCCACGATCGCGGCGCTGGAGGAACTGGGCCTCGTCGCCCGCACGCCGCATGCCACGGACGGGCGCAGGATACTCATCGACCTGACGTCAAAGGGCCGGCAGCTCCGCAAGGAGACGCGCGCCGCCAAGCAAATGTGGCTCTCGCACGCCATCGCGGAACTGGACGAAGGCGAACGCGCCACGCTGTTCAAGGCCGGTGCGCTCATCAGAAAACTGGCGGAACGATGAACGCCAACCCCGCCGGGCGTATCGATCCGCTGGTCTGGAAAGTGGCGGCGGTCGTCTCCATCGGCTCGTTCATGGCGCAGATGGACTCGACGCTCGTCAACGTGTCGCTTTCCACGATCGGCCATGCGCTCGGCTCGCCCGTGGCCACGGCGCAGTGGATCGTGAGCGGCTACCTGCTGGCCATGGCGCTGATGCTGCCGCTCAACGGCTGGCTCGTGGACCGCGTGGGCGCGAAGCGTCTGTATCTGTTCTCGTTCGCCGCCTTCACGCTCGCCTCGATGCTGTGCGCCGGGGCGCAGACCATGCAGCAACTGATCGGCGCGCGCATTTTCCAGGGCCTCGTTGCCGGTGTGCTCGCCCCCATGGCGCAGATGATGATCGGGCGCGTGGCGGGCAAGAACATGGAACGCGTCATGGGCTACGCCACCCTGCCCATTCTGCTCGGGCCGATACTCGGCCCCGTGCTTGCGGGCGCGGTGCTCGCGAAGGCGTCATGGCCCTGGCTCTTTCTCATCAACTTGCCCGTTGGCGCTAGCGGCATTGCGTTGGCCATCCTTCTGCTCCCGCCCGACGCGGGCCTCGTGCAGCACAGGCGCTTCGATTTCGCCGGTTTCGCGCTGATCTCGCCGGGTCTCGTGGCGCTCGTCTATGGCTTCCAGAGTGCTGCCCACACGTCGGGCCAGGCGCTGCTCGTTGCCGGCGCGGCTTTGCTCGCGGGTTTCGTGTGGTACTCGAAGCGGCACGGAGAATCGGCGTTGATCGATGTGACGATGTTTGCGCAGCGCAGCTTCGCCGTTCCGGCCGTCACGCAGTTTTTCGCCAACGGCATGCTGTACGGGCGGCAGTTGGCCGTTCCCCTGTACCTCATAGCCGGTTGCGGGCTGTCCACCGCGCACGCGGGCGCGCTGCTCGCCGCAACGGGCGTGGGCATGATGGCCTCGTTTGCATGCATCGGCTTTCTGACCGAGCGCCTGGGCTGCCGCGTGCTCGCCGCCAGCGGCGCACTGCTGGCCTTGCTCGCCACGATCCCGTTCCTGTGGATGACCGGCCACTCATTCTCCACGGGCGTGGCGCTGGTCAGCCTGTTTCTCGCGGGCGTGGGCCAGGGAACCATCAGCATCCCTTCGATTGCGGCCGCTTATGCGTCGATGCCGAAGGCGCGACTGCCCGTGGCGAACACCGCGTTGAATATCGCGCAAAGAATTGGCGGCCCGGTCGCAACGACGCTCGTCTCCATGGCCATTTCCCTGGCAGTGCAAAGTTCATCGGCCGGGGAGCCGCGACGCTTTCTGCCGGCATTCGCCGCGCTCGCCGGTCTGCACTTGCTGTGCTTCGCCGGGGCCATGCTGCTTCCCGTGCGAGTGCGCCACGCAAGCGATCGCTAAGGCCCGCACGACGCCGCTCAAGCCGACGATCGCGCCGCCCCGTGCGCCACGCTGCGGCGCTGGCGCTGGAAAAACCGCCACATCATCGACATGGCATTTGGCCCTCTGGCCGAATGAAACGCCACGTTCGGGTCGCCGCCGCTCCACGCGTGCCCAAGGCCTCGAACGATGCAGACCCGCACCGCGAGCCGCCCCGACTTCACAAAGTCGGTGTAATCGACGTCGTCCTGACGATAGGTGCGGATCTCGCCCGCACGCAAGACACCCTGCGCGTCGATCAGGCGGTTCACGTGCGCGAACTGAAGGCCGAGTTGCTCGGCGTTGTGCTTCGCCACGACGGCGTCGAGTTCGCCGTGCACGATGATGGCCGGCATGCCAGGATGCACGATGCCGCCGATGGCGGCGTCGATCAGGCTCACCGGGTCGTCGCGGCTGCCGCGGCGCATGACGTGCATGGCGCTCATCGTGGACGTGGCCGCGCCGAACACCGGCCCCGAATGCAGGCCGACGGCGGCAAACAGGCTCGCATGGCGCAGGGCGAGCACGGCCGCGAGACCCGCTCCCGCCGAGATGCCCGCCAGGTAGACCCGCTCGCGGTCGAACCCGTGCTGTCGCACGATCGCATCGACGAGCGACGCGATGGCCGGCGCCTCGGACTGCGCCGGCTCGCCATGCCAGTGCCAGCACCGTTGCGCGTGCGCCGTTTTCGCCTGCTCGGGAAGCAGCACGGCAAAGCCCGAGCGCTCCGCCAGGCGGCAAACCCGCGTGCCTGCCGCGAACGACTCAGCAGTCTGCTTGCAGCCGTGCAGCAAGACGACGAGTGGCAGCCCGGCGCTGGCCGCCTCTTTTACCGCCGCAGGCAGATACAGCGAATACGCAAGGTGGTTGACGAGGTGCCCGGCCAGTGGCGGCGCGGAATGATACGAGCGAATCCAGCGGCCGGCCGGACCAGCCGCTCGCTTGGCGTTCGCGGCCTTTTTCCTGGCACGCGGTGCGATAGGGGGCGTGAGCAGTTCGAGGCCTCTGAACCAGACGCTGGTCTTTTTCCTGGGCATGAGCAAAGGGCAGCAAGGCGTGGGGTTCACGTCACGCCCCGAGCGACGCGCGGCGGACAAGTGAAGGGACTGAGGAAAGACAGCGACCGAAACGCTGCGAGCCCAGCCATCTTAGCGGCCCTTGTCGCCCGCTGAATTCTGCGCGTCCATGCTTCGGCCCTGCCCCGCGTTCGATATGGCCCTTCCGTCGCCCCATCAATATATCGCATGCGATTTAATCTTTTGCGCTTGACATACACGAAGGCTTCGCCCACTATTCGACGCATGCGATTACATCGCATACGATCTAAATAGCCACGCATCCAAGTTTCAGAGGAACCCATCATGACCCGAGTCGAAACCGTCAACTTCTCCGGCAAGACCCACACGACCGTCAATCGCGACCCGGCCGTCCAGCACGGCGAGCATGGCGCCGTCGACATCAAGCTGTCGGCCCCCGGCGGCGAGAACCACGAATTCATCGGCACCGCGCCCCACCCGAGCGCCGAGCAGTTCTTCGCGGGCGCCTGGTCGGCCTGTTATATCGGCGCACTTGGCATCGCCGCTTCGCTGAGAAAAGTCGAATTGCCCGCCGACACCTCCGTCGATATTCAGGTCGACGTCGGCCAGACCGGCCCGGGCTGGTTCCTCGGCGCCCACTTCACCGTGCGCGTGCCGGGCGTGGCCCAGGAACTCGCCGAGGCGCTTGCGCGCTCGGCCCATCAGATCTGCCCGTACTCGAAGGCCGTGCACGGAAACATCGAAGTCGCCATGAACGTCGTCACGGCGTAAGCCAGACTCTCACCTTTTATCCAGCCAGTCACTTTTCTAGCGAGATCCCATCATGAAGACCCAACTCATCGTCGCCCTGTTCGCCGTCCTTTCCGCCACCGCCGCACCTGCATTCGCCAGCGGCTATGGCCCCGCGCCCGGCTACCGTCCCACCGTCGGCGCCCCGGCGTCGCAACGGGGCCAGAGCGTCCAGACGCTGGCCGCCGAAGGCGCTGACGAAAACGCTGCGCGATCGGCTTATGGCGGCAGCGTCGTTGGCCGCGCCGAAGCCGGCAGCCGCCCCCCCATCGCGCAGCGCGATGTGCTGTTCGCACACCACTAAGCCCGTGCGCCGGGCCGAGCGGAGCCGTGACCCGCAAGCGGTATTGAATCCATTGCGATACAATCGCATGCGATAAGATTGCCGCTTGCCGGCGCACCCTTAGCCCAACGAGGATCCCGATGAAATCGACGGAACGCCCCACGGAGATGCCGCTCTCCGACTTCCTGTGCTTCGCGGTCTATTCCACGAACCTGGCGTTCGGCAAGGCCTATAAGCCGATGCTCGAGGAACTCGGTCTCACCTACCCGCAATACATCGCGATCGTGGCGCTCTGGGAAGAAGACGACCAGACCGTGAGCGGCCTTGGCGAAAAGCTGTTCCTGGAATCAAACACGCTCACGCCGATGCTGAAGAAGCTCGAAGCCATGGGCTATCTCGAACGGCGGCGCGACCCCGAGGACGAGCGCCAGGTGCGCGTGAGCCTCACCAGGAGCGGCCGGCGGCTGCGCGAAAAGTGCTTCAAGATGGACCTCACCGACGCCACCGCGCTCGGGGCCGACGAATTCGTGAAGCTTCAGCAGCAGATCGTCACGCTGCGCGAGAACCTCATCAAGCACGTGCAAAATCGCTGAGGATTACCATCTAATTGATTTATCACATGGGCCAATGATAGTCGGCAGGGTTCGTTGACGCCTCAACGTTGCCCGCGCGGCGGCGCTATAATTTCCCCGCCCCTTGCCGCATCACCCACTGCGCCCTCTCCGTGACTGCACCCACGCCACACGTCTCGCCGCGCCCCACGCTGGCCGGGCTTTTTCTGATCTTCAGCCGCATCGGCTTGACGAGTTTCGGCGGCGGCGTGAGCGGCTGGCTGCTGCGTGAATTCGTCCAGGATCGCGACTGGATCAGCGAAGAAGACTTCCTCAACGGGCTCGCCATCTCGCAGGCGCTGCCCGGCATCAACGTCAAGAACATGGCCATCTGGATCGGCCACCGGCTGCTGGGCTGGCGCGGCGCCGCGGTTGCCGTGGCCGGCATTGTCGTGCCGCCCGCGTTCGTCATCATCCTGCTCGGCACCGTGGTGGGCGCGCTGATCCTGCACCCCTTGACCCAGATCCTGATCGCGGGCGCCGCAGCAGCAGCCACAGGCCTGTCGCTCTCGATGGGCGTCGTGACCGCGCGGCGCGTGCGGCGCCAGGTGCTGCCCCTGTTGTTGATGGTCGCCACATTTGTTGCGATCGGCGTGCTGCGCCTGCCACTTGTTTGGGTGGTCGTGACTGGCGGCGGCTTGAGCGTGCTCTACGAATACGTGGCGATTCGCCGGGGCGCGCGATGAACGCGCGCGTGCTCGGTCAGCTTGCCGCCATTTTCGCGCCACTTTCGCTCGTCACGATTGGCGGCGGCCAGGCGATCATCGCGGAGATCCAGCGTCAGGTCGTGGATGTGCACGCGTGGATGACGCACTCCCAGTTCGCCGCCGACTTCGCGATCTCGCGCATGGCGCCGGGGCCGGGCTCGCTGCTCGTCACGCTCATCGGCTGGCAGGTGGCCGGCTTCTGGGGCGCGGTCGTCGCGACCGCCGCGCTCTTGCTGCCCACCGGTTTGCTGATCTACGGCGTGACGCATATATGGGGCCGCTATCAGGGCGCCGCGTGGCAACTGGCGCTCGAACGCGGCTTGCGCCCGATCGCGGCAGGCATGATGCTCGCGGCGGGCTGGGTGCTGCTCAAATCGCTCAACGGCGGCCTTCCCGCGAAGGCGATTGCCGTCGTCTCGCTCTGCGTGCTGCTCAGAACGCGGGTGAGCCCGCTCGTTCTGCTGCTGGCCGGCGCGCTCGCGCTGCTGGGCGCGAGCCTCGCCGGCGCGGCACTGCCGCACTGGCTCCAGGTGCAGCTCACGTAGCGCATCGCCACCTCCTTCCGCATGATTGATAGCTAACGCTTTTTCGCCACGCGCGAAAGCGGCCGTTACAACTCCACGGGAATAGGACGGTACCTGGCGGGGTATACCCATTGCAGTCTCCGTCGGATCGACCGGATCTCCACCGGTTGCCGAACCACGCCATTTCTTAAGGAGTTCGAAATGAACACCCGCCGCCCGCTTATCGTCTCGCTCGCCTCGCTCGCTTGCATCGGCGCGCTTTCCACCGCATCGGCCCAGGGCCTCACGCGCGCCCAGGTGCGCGAGCAGTTGATCGAAGCGCAGGCCAACGGCTCGCAGTTCGTGACCGACAGCTCGTATCCCGACGTGAGCCCCGTATTCGCACAGCAAGTCGCGCGCGCGAAGGCGCAACAGCAACAACAGCAGGAACCCAGCGGCATGGGCGCTCCCATGCAAGGCACGAGCGCCGCCGGCGCTCCGCACGCGGAGTGCGTGGGGCCGGTGAGCTTCTGCAATCTGTATTCGGGGAGTTGAGCCGCGGTCGCCGCGCCCGCACCGAAACCGCAAGCGTCCGGCGCAGCCGAAGGCGCTCGACGAAACGTCGCGCCCCGCCCGAAACGAGCGGGGCGTTTTGCGTGCGTTACAGGACAAACCCTCCCCCCCAATTGCCTCGCCGCGTGACTACACTATGTGCGTCGGCACGCGATTGCCATGCGCAACCGGGTACCGCCCGCCAGCACGATGACCACTGGGAGGTGTGCTGTGCTCCGCCTGATCTTCGCCCGCACTTCGCGCCCCGCGGCGGCGCTTACCCTTGCGGTTGCCTTTCCGCTTTCACCCGCGCTTTCACCCGCGCTTTCACCCGCGCTTTCACCCGCGCTTTTACCTCTGCTAGTCCCCGCGCTTGCCGGCGCGTTCAGCCTCGAGGCGAACGCGGCAACGCCTGCTTCGCCGGCCGCCAGGCCGCCCGCCAAACCGGCCGCAGAACAAGCCGCCGCCAGCAAGCCCCCGGCAACCCCGCCCGCCACGGCGGACAACGCGGACAATGCGGATACCGCGACTAGTGCGGATACTGCGGACACAGCGGCCACGGCCGCCACCGCCGGGGCGGCGCCCGACTTTTTCTCGCTTGCCGAGCGCTACGGGCCCGCCGTCGTGCACGTGATCGCGCGCGGCGCCGATGACCAGACCGCGCCGCCCGAGCAGGAAGCCATCGACGCCGACGATCCGTTCTTCGCCTTCTTCAAGCGCGCGCCGCGCCCCGCTTCCGGCGCCGACGCCGGCGGCCCGCGCGTGATGATGGGCGCCGGCTCGGGCTTCATCGTCAGCCCTGACGGCGTCGTGCTAACCACCGCGCATATCGTCGACAACGCGGAGGAAGTGAGCGTGCGGCTGACCGACAAGCGCGAGTTCAAGGCGGAGGTGGTCGCCGTCGATCCGCAAAGCGACGTGGCCGTGCTCCAGATCGACGCCCACGACTTGCCGTTCGTGAAGCTCGGTGCCGCCTCGAAGGTGCACGTGGGCGAACCGGTGCTGTCGATCGGCTCGCCGGACAGCTACCAGAACACCGTGACCACCGGCATTGTGAGCGCGACCTCGCGCACGCTGCCCGACGGCCGCGCGTTCCCGTTCCTCCAGACCGATGTGGCGGTCAATCCCGACAACTCGGGCGGGCCGCTATTCAATCGCGCGGGCGAGGTGATCGGCATCGACGTGCAGGTCTACGCGGACGGCGGCCGCTACGAAGGCCTGACCTTCGCCATTCCGATCGAAGCGGCCAACCAGTTCCGCGCGCAGTTGCAGGCGGCGAGCAAGGCCGCGCCCGCAGGCGCCTCTCCCACCGCCAACGCCGCCAACGCCGCCGCCAGTTCAGGCGCTATCCGCACGTTCGGCATGCAGGTCGAAGACGTGAGTCCCGGCCTCGCCGCGGCGCTCGGTTTGCCGGGCACCGGCGGCGCGCTGGTCGATGCCGTCGACCCCGCGTCGCCCATCGGCCACGCGGGTATCAGGGCCGGCGACGTGATCGTGCAGGTGGGCAACAAGCCGGTGGACCGCGCCTCGACGCTCGCTGCGGAACTCGCCGCCGTGCCGCCCGCCACGCCTGCTTCGCTCAAGGTGATCCGCAACCATCACGCGACCCAGGCGGGATTCTCGAATACGGCATTCGAGCCGAAGGCCGTCGCTGCAACCGAGGCAACCCAGGCAATCCCGGCGGCCCAGGCGGCGCAAGCCACCGACGCGCGCGCCGCACCCGGCGCAACGGATGCGATGAGCCCGCCGCCCGCAGGCAACGTGCGAGCCGTCAAGACGGTGATGACCGACACGAGCGCGCAAGCCACCCCCGCCGCCGTGGCGACCGCGCCCGCCGCCCGGCGCGCGGCGGACCGCCTCGGCCTCGTCATGCACGCCCTGAGCGCCGACGAAAAGCGCTCGACCGGGCTGCCGCTCGGCTTGATGGTGGAAGCGTCCAATGGCCCCGCCGCGAGTGCGGGCGTGCGGCCGGGCGACGTCGTGCTCTCGCTCGACAGCACCCTGGTCGAGTCGCAGGAGGAAGCGGCCGCCCTCGAAGCGAAGGCGAGCAAAAGCATGTCGCTGCTGATCCAGCGTAACAATGCGCGCAGCTTCGTTGCCGTGAAGCTCAGGTAACGCGCCTCGGCGACAAGCTCAACTCACGCCACGCGCTCAGCGCGGCGTGAGTTGCGCGTAGACATCGTGCGCGAGTTGCAGCAGCACCTTGCGGTCGATACCGCCCGAAAGCGCGTAGCCGAAGTCGCCGTCCACCCAGTAGAAGACGTTCACGGGGCCGTCCTCGTAGAGCTTGAACGCGGTGGTGTTGGCGCTCGCCTTGCGGTGCGAGATGCACAGCGTCACGCGTTCGCCCTGGGCGTTGTGATACATGAACTGTGCGACTTCGCCATCGTCGCCGGGCAGCAAGCGGCCACCCGAAAGTTCGAAGCCGCTCTTCGCGAGCATCGGCGCGCGCACGTTGGTGCCGAGACGGCCGGCGAGCCACTTCACGAAGTCCTGCTCCTGGCTGTCGTCCATCGTGTCGGGGCGCGCCACCGTCGGCATGTAGACGACGTGCGCGAGCGCCGCTTGCTGAGCCAGGCGCTCCGTGCCGTCCGCGCTCACCGCATGCAGTTCACCACCACCCGCGCCGCCGGGCGTGCCGACGCCCGCTGTACCGCCCATGCCGTAGTGCATGCCCCAGCCGATCCCCACGCCCAGCACGAGCGTGGCCGCGAGGCCCGCGAAGCGCGACCAGTTGGCCGCAGGGCGCACCTTGATTTGCTCGGGCTGCGGCGCGGCCACGCGCAAGCGCGCGGGCAGCGGCTCGTTGAGCACGCGGTCGTAGCGCTCGTGCAGCAAGTTGTTGAGCGCGAAGAAGTCGCTCGCGCGCGCGGCGAGATCGGGGTTGCGTTCGAGTTCGCGCTCCACATCGGCGCGGCGCGCCTCGGAAAGCGTGCCGTCCACGTAGGCGTGAATCTCGTCTTGCGTGACTGGGTTTTGTTGCTCGCTCATCGCACCACCTTCAGGTTCGCACGCGGGACGGAACCGGCCATGAGCGCGCGCAGGCGTTCACGTCCCCTCGACAGACGCGACATGACCGTTCCGATCGGTATGTCGAGCGCCAATGCGACGTCGGCGTAACTCATTTCCTCCAGCCCCACCAGAAGCACCACCTCGCGCTGCTCGACGGGCAGGCGTTGCAGCGCGTAGTCGAGATCGCGCACCTCCAGCGTGCCCATCTGGCTCGCGGGCACGGCGTAGTCGGCCTCGGGCACGCTCTCGTCGTCCACCGAAACGTGCGCGCCGCGCGACGCCGACTTGCGCACCTGGTTCACGAAGATGTTGTGCATGATCGTGAAAAGCCAGGCGCGCAGGTCGGTGCCCGAGCGAAACAGCTCCGTGCGGGCGATGGCGCGCTCCAGCGTGTCCTGCACGAGGTCGTCGGCCAGCTCGCGGTTGTTGATCAGTGCGCGCGCGTAGCGTCGCAGGCGCGGCACGTGTTCTATCAGCTCGTCACGGATGTCCATGTTTCATCCTGGGTTGCATCCCGGTTTGCATCCTCAAATGCGCTCACGGTGCGCCGCCGTCGCGCGACGGCATCGTCGCGAGGTCCGCCGCGCGCATGAGCCCGTGCGTTTGCGCGTTGCCCGCGAGCACCCAGCGCGTGCCGTGCTCGCGCCACATCAGGAGCCGCAGCGGCCCCGCGCGATGAGCGCTCCACTGCGGCGCCGCGCCCGCGAGCCAGGCGGGCGCGCCGAGCAGCACCACACGCTCGCCTTCGTTGTTTTCGTACACATAGCGCTGCGCCCGCGCGAACGAGCCGACCTTCACCTCGCCGCCGCCCACGTACGTGAGACCGGCCGGGCCAAAATTGAACGGCGGTTGCACCGCGGCGTCCACCGCCGCCTCCGGGCCGGCGTTCGCCGCCTCCATGAGCGCCATCACCGCGGCGTCGTTCAGCATCTGCTGCGACGGGTCCGACGCCGAGACCCACGCCAGCGCCGCACCGGCCAGCGCGAGCGCCGCCGCGAGAGCCATAGCGTAGCGCAATGCGCGCCTCGGCCGGGCGGGCGCGCCGTGCGGCTGCGCCGCCTGCGCGGGGTACGCATCGCGGATCTGCGCGTTCAGGCGCCGGTAAAACAGAATGCGCCGCCACTCGCCGGGCCGGCCCGCGAGGTAGCGCCGCACGCTTGCCGCACGCGCGCCGGCAAGCGTGCCATCGCTATAGGCCTGAATATCGGCTTCGGAAACCGGCGGCTCGTCGAGCGGCCCGCGGAACTTCATGATCGTGGCGCAATGCTGGGTGGAGATGCCGGACTAACACGCCGCCGCGGCGATTATTCCCGCCGTGATTCGAAATAACGGTTCGAACGCGGAATCGGCAGTAAATTAGTGCCATATTACTCGCGACAAGTAAAACGGGAAAGCGCTCGGCCCGCGGCGGCGTTGGTCTCTCTGCGACACTCCGTTCTACATGACAGTCATGACATTAATTCGGATTGCCAGGCAAATTCGTTTCGCATGCATCGAACCCGTCAACGCGATGTGAACGGCTGCGTGCTCATCGCATCCGCATAAAAAAATTGCCTGTTACCCGCGCTGAATATTGTTCGAATTATTTCCTTACATCCACGTGCGAGCATCACGCCCTGCTGCCGCGCGCCTTGCGGCAGCTTTGCAATTACGGGGATACAAGTGAAATTCGCCACACGCCTGACCGCCTTGTCGTTCGCGCTGCAAGGTCTCGCATTTCAGCCATGCGTCGCGCAGAGCACGCTCAACTACACCACGTCCTGGATCGGCAACAGCTTCGGTTTCGGCGACGGCAAGTGGATGCAGCAAGACGTCGAAGCGATCGCGGTCGCGCCCGACGGCACCGCCTACGCCAACGCGCCCTGGGATGAAAGCGGCAGCGAGATCGGCGTCTATCGCGGCGGCGACAAGCTCGCCGTGGGCGGCAACACGCATGGCTGGGGCAACGCGGGCGGCGACGCCATCGCCGTGAACAGCACCTATGTGTACGCCGCGATGTCGATCGGCAATCAGAACAACGGCCTCGTGGGCGCGGACTATCCGCCCGCTAACCAGACGTGGTTCGGCGTGACGCGCCGGTTGCGTTCGAACGTGGCGCAAGGCGCGCCGTTCACGAGCGGCATCGGCAACAGCGCCAACGCGACGAAGAACAGCTTCCTGCGCGTGCTCGCGGCATCGAGCAGCACGGACGGCGCCGTGCGCGGCCTTGCCGCCACCGACACCGAACTCTATGTGGCCGATACCGCCGACAACCGCATCGTGGTCTACGACGCGCAGACGATGCGCCAACTGCGCTCGTTCACCGTGCCCACGCCCGGGCGCATCGCGCTTGGCGCCGACGGCACGCTCTGGGTGATCCAGGGCATGCAGGACGCGAGCGGCGCGAGCGTCAGCCACTATCGCGCGGACGGGACCGCGCTGAACGACGCGCCCGCGCTGCCCTCGGGCACCGTGCCCACCGACCTCGCCTTTGCGCCCTCGGGCCAGCTTTCGATTGCCGACAACGGACCCTCGCAGCAAATCCTGCTCTACAGCCGCGCGTCGAACGGGCAGATGGCGGCGGCCGGCGCGCTCGGCACGCGCCAGGGCATCTTCCACGTCGTCGAAGGCACGCCCGGCGACTGGCGCTTCAACGGCATCACGGGCATCGGCTATGACCGGGCGGGCAATCTGTACGTCGCGCAGAACGGCCAAGGGTTGCGCCCGTTCGGCACCGCGCTCGTGGGCCAGGGGGCCGTGCTCGAAAGCTACGCGATGGGCGCGCGCTCACTGGGCTGGCGCCTCGATGGCCTCACGTTCGTCGATGCAGCCGCCTTCGACCCCGCCAACGCGGCCAACGTCTACACCGGCTCGAAGCGCTTCGCGCTCGACTACAGCCAGCCGCCGGGCAAGCAATGGACCTATGCGGGCTTCACGCTCAACCGCTTCGCCTATCCGGACGATCCCGCGCTGCACTCCACGCGCGGCGTGCGCGGCTCGCCCATGGTGCGCCGCTTCAACGGGCAGTTGTTCCTCTACACGCTCGACCAGTATGCGCACTACCTGAACGTCTACCGCTTTTCGCCCGCAACCGATGGCGAAGTCGCGATTCCCTCGGGCTTCCTCGCCCAAAATCCGCTGCCGGGCAACTGGCCCGCGGGTCAGCCCACGTACGGCGAATGGATGTGGCGCGACGCGAATGGCGACGGCAAGGTGAGCGCCGACGAAATCACCTCGAACCCGTCGACGGGCGCGACAGTCGGCAATGGCTACTGGTGGGTCGATACGCCCGGCAACGTGTGGCTCGCCACGCCCGCATCGGGCATTCGTGAGATGCCGCTTCAGGGGCTCGACGCGAACGGCAATCCGCAGTACACCTATGCATCGTCGAAGATGTTCGCGATGCCTGCGCCGTTCAACCGCATTGCGCGCATCGTGTATGTGGCCGAAACCGATACGATGTACATCACCGGCTTCACCGCCGCCATACCGTGGAACGCGTCGCTCTGGAAGGAGGCCGGGCCGGTGCTCGCGCGCTACGACAACTGGTCGAGCGGCTCGCCCACGCTCACCTGGCAGGCCTCGCTGCCCTGGAACACGAGCGGCAATCCGCAGGTCACAACCGTCGGGATAGCGGTGGCGGGCAACTATGTGTTCATCGCGGAGCTTTACACGCCGCGCGTGGATGTGTACGACACGCGCAGCGGCCAGATGGTCGGCTCGATGACACCGGGAGCGAACGTGGGCAGCACCACCGGGTGGGTGGATATCTATATGGGCATGAGCGCCGCGCAGCGCGACAACGGCGACTATGTGGTGCTCGTTGAGGACGACGCCCGGGCCAAGATTCTCATGTACGAGTGGACGCCAGGGTAGGAATTAGCCACCTGAGCTCATCGTGCGGCGTCGCCGGTCAGTTCGTACGCACCCCAGAAGAGCGGGCGCCTGCGCGTACGTACCGTCAGCTAGCAACGCCCTTCAATGACGGCCCGAAACCTGCGTGGAAAACGCCACGCGATTGCGCCCGTCGCGCTTGGCGCGGTAGAGCGCGGCGTCGGCTTCTTCGATGAGCGCCGTTTCCGCGAGTCCTGGCGTGGGCGTGAGCGTCGCCACGCCCACGCTGATGGTGAGGTGCTCGCTCACGGCGGAGCCGACGTGCGGCAACGCCAGCGCCGCCACGTCGCGGCGCATTTTCTCGGCGAGCAGGCGCGCGCCCGCGCTGCCGCTGCCCGGCAGCACCACGGCGAATTCCTCGCCGCCAAAGCGCGCCACGAGGTCGCGCGGCTGGCGTATCTCGCGGCGGATCGTGGTCGCCACCGAGCGCAATACGTTGTCGCCTGCCACGTGGCCATACGTGTCGTTATACGGCTTGAAATAGTCCACGTCGATCATCAGCAGCGAGACTTCGGTATGCTCGCGCAGCGCGCGCTTCCACTCGGCGCTCAGGAATTCGTCCAGATAGCGGCGGTTCGAGAGTCCCGTGAGCCCGTCCGAATGCGTGAGGCGGCGCAACTCCAGATTCGCCTTGAGCAGTTCCTGCTGCGAGCGGCGCAACGCGCGATAAGCCTCGTCGCGCTGGAGCATGTTGACATAGGATCGCGAATGATATTTCACTCGCGCGATGAGTTCGACGCTGTCGGGCAGCTTCACCAGATAGTCGTTCGCACCCGAGGCGAACGCCGCGCTCTTGATGGCAGGCTCGTCCTTCGTGGAAAGCACAATGATCGGCACGTCGCGCGTCGCCTCGTTCGCGCGGTAGGCGCGCACGAGCGTCAAGCCGTCGGTGCCCGGCATCACGAGGTCCTGCAAGATCACGGTCGGGCGCACTTCCTCCGCCGTACGCACCGCCTGCTCGGGATGCGCACAGTAGTGGAAGTCGATCTCACGCTCGCTCGCCAGCGCCCGGCGCACGGCCTCGGCCACGATCGCCTGGTCGTCGACGAGCAGCACCATCATCGGCGTGTCGGCGGCGGGCAGGGTTTGCTCGAGCGCGCTGTGCACGGCTTCCAGCGCGACCGCGAGCGAAGCGTCGTCGGGTCCGCCGGTGTCGAGGCTGGCGTTGGCAGGAAGTGTGGACTTCTCAGTCATGATGTCGGTGCGTCTCGTGATGAATGGCGGCTAGCCGGCAGATGAATTCAGTGGTTTGACCCGGCCCGCAAGCTCGGGAGCAATCGCGTCGAGCGGCAGGATCGCGCGTGCGGCGAACAGCGCGGCCGCGGCCTTCGGCATGCCGTACACGGCGCTGGTGGCCTCGTCCTGGGCGATCGTGTGCCAGCCCTTGGCACGCATCGCTTTCAGCCCGATCGCGCCGTCGCGTCCCATGCCCGTGAGCAGCACGCCGATCGCCTCGCCCGCCCAGTGCTCGACGAGGCTGTGAAAGAACGTGTCCACGGAGGGGCGGTAAGGCGTGTCGGCAGGCTCGCGAGTGTAAGCCAGCTTGCCATGCGCTGTCATGCGCAGATGATCGTTGGTCGCGGCGAGCAGCGCGCAACCGGGCGCGGGCCGCTCGCCCTCCAGCGCGATGCGCACCGTGAGCGCCGTCTGGCCGTCGAGCCAGTTCGCCATACCCTCCGCGAACGATTGATCCACGTGCTGCACGATCACGATGCCCGCGCCGAAGTCGGCGGGCAACGCGCCGAGCACGGCGGCGAGCGCGCTGGGCCCGCCCGCCGAGGCGCCGATCGCAACGAGCGGCGCGTTCTGCGCGCCCAAGGCCGCGATTGCGGGCGCGCGCACGGCCACGTCGAGCGCGCCGGACACGCGGCCGATCTGCTCGATCTTCGCGAGCAGCAAATCCATCGTGCGGCGCGCCTCCGGGCCCGCGAGCGTGGGCGTGTCGACAGCGTCGAGCGCGCCCGCGCCCATCGCCTCGTACACGCGCCAGGCGTTCGCGCCCACGCTGCTCGTGACGATCAGGATCGGGCACGGCGAGTGCGCCATGATCCGGCGCGTGGCCTCCACGCCATCCACCTTCGGCATGACGAGATCCATGAGGATCACGTCGGGCACTTGCGCCGCGCAGAACTGCACGGCCTCTTCCCCATTCGCGGCGACCCACAGCACGCGGTGGCCCGGCCGCGTGGCGATGGCGAGGCGCAGCGCCTCGACGGCCAGCGGCATGTCGTTGGCGATACCGATCTTCATCCCGTCGCCTCCCCGATCAAATCGTTCACGGCGTCGAGCAGCGCCTCGTCGTGGAAGCTGCCCTTGGTCAAATAGTAGTCGGCGCCGGCGTCGAGGCCGCGCCGCCGGTCGTCTTCGCGATCCTTGTACGAGACGATCATCACCGGCACGTTGCGATGCTGCGCGTCGCCCTTGATCATCGTGACGAGTTCGATGCCGTCCATGCGCGGCATGTCCACGTCGGTGATCACGAGGTCGAAGCGCGCGTTGCGCAAGGTGTTCCAGCCATCCATGCCGTCCACGGCCACCGTCACCTCGTAGCCGCGCTTTTCGAGCAGCTTGCGCTCCAGCTCCCGCACCGTCAAGGAGTCCTCGACAACGAGAATCCGCTTGCGCGCGCGCACCGCATCGTGGCCGCCGCGCGCCACGCCCGCGAGCTGTCCGTCGCGCACGAGGCGGCCCACCGAGGCCACGATATCCTCCACGTCGACGATGAGCGCCACCGCGCCGTCTTCGAGCAGCGCCGCGGCCATGACATTGCGCACCTTGCCCAGACGCGCGTCGAGCGGTTGCACGGCGAGCGTGCGCTCGCCCGCGAAGCGGTCCACGGCCACGCCATAGAGGCCCGTTTCGCCACCCACGAGCACGACGTTCAGGTCGCCCGTCGCGTTCGGCTCGGCGAGCGCGCCGAGCAACTGGCGCGCGGTCACGAGGCCCACGGGCCGCCCTTCGAACGGGATGTGCTGCTGACCTTCGAGCATCTCGATCGCGTGGCGCGGCACGCTGAGCGCGCGGCGCACATGTGCGAGCGGGAACGCATAGGCTTCGCCCGCGACTTCGACGATGAGGCTGCGCACCACCGAAAGCGTGAGCGGCAGTTGCAGCACGAAACGCGTACCCTGCCCGGCCGTGCTTTCGATGCGCACGGTGCCGCGCACCGCCTTCGCGAAATTCTGCACGGCGTCGAGGCCCACACCGCGCCCTGACACGTCGGTTACCGTGTCGCGCATCGAAAAGCCGGGCAGCAGCAGGAAGTCGAACAGCTCGGCATCGGACATCGCGGCGGCCGCCTCGGCCTGCGCGAGACCGCGCGCGACGATGCTCGCGCGCAGTGCATCGAGATCCACGCCCGCGCCGTCGTCGGCCACGGTGATGAGCAGCTTGCCCGCGCTGTGGCGCGCCTCCAGCGTGAGGCTCGCTTCCTCGGACTTGCCCGCGCGCCGCCTTGTTTCGGCGTCCTCGATACCGTGATCGAGCGCGTTGCGCAGCAGGTGGCCGAGCGGCGCGTCGAGCATTTCGAGGATGTCGCGATCGACCTGGGTCCACTCGCCGACAATGGCGAAGCGCACGCGCTTGCCGAGCGAGCGCGCGAGGTCGCGCACAATGCGCGGATAGGCATGCGCGGTGTCGCCGAACGGCCGCATGCGGCATTGCAGCGCTTCATCGTAAAGGCGTTGCGCGAGCTGCGTTCCCCGGCGGTCGATGCGGTCGAGATCGTCGAATCGTTCGGAAAGCTGACGATCGAGCCCGACGAGCGCTTCGCGAATGCCCGCGAGCGCCGTGCGTGCGTCGGCGTCGAGCGCGTCGACGTGGCGCTCGTGGAACTGACCAAGCGCCGCGAGCACATCGCCCTGCGCGCGGCGCACGCGCAGCAGGCCGTCGGCGAACGGCCGCATGCGGCGTGACTCCACGAGCGATTCGCCCGCGAGGCCGAGCAGCCGGTCGAGCGTGCCCGCGCGCACGCGCAGCATGCGCTCGGCATCGGCCGGACGCGGTTGCTGCGGCTGTGTCGGCGCGATGGGCTCGACGGCCGCAGGTTCGGGTTCGGGTTCGGGCTCAAGTTCGGGCACCGGTTCCGGCTCGGGCAGTCGCAGCGAGGCCGAGAGCGCGGCGAACGCGTCGGCCTCGTGCGCCTCGTTGGGCGTTGACGCCAAGCCGGTGAGCCGCGCGACGAACGCCTGCACAGCCTCGTGCGCAAGCGGCGGCGCGCTGGCGTCGCCCGCCGCGATCAGCATGTCGATGCCGACGAGCAACGCGTCGATGCGCGCCGCGTCGATGCGCAATTCCCCGCGCTGCGCGGCGACGAAGCAATCCTCCATCGCGCTGGCGACCTCGACGGCCTCGGGCAGCCCGACGATGCGCGCCGCGCCTTTGAGCGAATGCGTCGCGCGCATGCAGTCTTCGAGCGTGGCCGCGTGTTCGGGCGCGGATTCGAGCGCGAGCAGTCCCGCCGAGAGCGTGCGCGTTTGCGCCTGCGCTTCCTCGCGGAACAGGTCGAGCAGCGAGCGGCGGCTCAGTTCGTCGTCGCTCATCGCAAACTCCTTGCCAACGCATCGAATAGCGCATCGGCGTCGAGCACGCCCACCGAGCGGGCGCGCCAGTTCGTCACGCCGCGCACGTGACGCCCGGCCGACTGCGCGAGCGTGGCGGGCGCGGGCAACAATTCGTCGGCGCTGAAACTCGCCACGCCTTCCACATCGTCCACGGGAAACGCCGTCGTCGCGCCCGCCCATTCCGCCACTAGCAGGCGCGGCGTGGCGGCGCGCTGCCCGGCCGCGAACGCACCCGACGCCGCGGGCTCGATATGCAGCAGCGCGGCGAGCGAAGCCGCGAGCGTGAGCACGCCGCGCACGTTCACCACGCCGAGCACGGCGGCGCTGCGCCGATGCGGCAGCGTGTGGATGGCGCGGGCTTCGTCCACCTGGCGCAGCACGGTGGCCGGCAGCGCGAGCCATTCGGCGCCCACGCGGAACACCAGCGAGCCTTCCTTGCCCGCCTGTTGCCCCGCTTGCGCGCGCGCGGGCGTGGCGACGGCGGGCGCAAGCGCCTGCACGGGCGGCGCGGGCCGGTCGAGCATGCGCGCGGCGGCGTCTTCGAAAACCGGGCAATTCAGGCAGCGCACGCACTGTTCGAGGCGCGGGCACGAGTTGTCGCCGAGCGTGCCGATCACCTTCCAGCACATTGACGGCGGCGGACTGGCAAGCGCCGTGTCGGGCAGCAGGTCGCGTTCAGGCATGCGCGCCTCCTGCGTCGCGTTCATTGCGTTCATCGTCCCCGTTCTGCTCGGCGGCGCGTTGTGCGCGGCGCATCAGGCGGCGCGCGCCGTCAGCGTCGCCCTGCACTTCGAGCAGCGCGGCCAGATGCGTCAGTGCTTCGTAGTGCGAAGGCTCCAGATAGATGGCCTTGCGATAGTGCCCGTGCGCTTCGGCCGCGCGGCCCTGGGCGTCGGCGATGAGGCCGAGCAGGTACCAGGTGTCGGCATTGTGCGCGAGCGCCTTCGCGGCGTCGGCGGCGAGGCGTTCGGCGTCGGCGAGCGAACCCGCGTCGGCGAGACGCCGCGCCTGCGCGAGCGCGGCCTCGGGCGTGGCATCCGTCTGCGCGGTCGCGGCCGGCACCCGCACGACGGCCGCCGCGCGCGGCGCGGGCGCGCCATGCAAGGGCCGCAGGGCGAGCGGCGGCGGCGCGGGCCGGCGCGCCGGTGCGGCCACCGGCGCGTCGAGCGGCTTGAACACCGACGCGCTGCCGAGCGCGGGCGCGGCGGCCGTGGCCGCGATGACCGGCAGCGGCGCGGGCACGGGCGCGGCGTTCGTTTCGGGCGCCGGCACGCGGAAGCCGAAGGCGAGCGGTATATACGCCGACGCCATCTCGTGCCGCATCATCAGCCCCGTTTCCGCCGGTCCGACGAAGATCATGCCGCCTTCGGCAAGCCGCGCGCGCAGCAATCCGATCGCGCGGTCCTGCGCGGCGCGGTCGAAATAAATCAGCACGTTGCGGCAGAAAATAAAGTCATAGCGCACCGGATGCGGCGCGAGCCATTCGAACAGGTTCGCACGCTCGAAGGTCACGGCGCGCCGCACCGTCGACGCAATGCGCCAACCATCGGGCGCCGCCTCGAAGTAGCGCTCGCGAAACGCGAGGCCGTCGCCGCGAAACGCGTTGCGGCCATACACGCCGCGCGCCGCCGCCGCGATGGATTGCGCGCTGATGTCGATCGCGTCGATGGCGAACTGCTCGTGCACGAGACCCGCGTCGAGCAGCGCCATGGCCGCCGAGTACGGCTCCTCGCCGCTGGAGCACGGCGCGCTCAGCACGCGCAGCACCTCGCCGGGCTGCGCCGCGAGCCGCTTCGCGCCAAGGCGCGCCAGCGCGGCGAAGGCCTCGCGCTCGCGGAAGAACCACGTCTCGGGCACGACGAGCACGTCGATCAGCGCCTGACGCTCGGCGGGCGTGGTGGTGAGGCGTTGCCAGTACGCTTCGCGCGCCCATTCGGGCAACGCCACGCCGCTCGCCCACTCGTTGCGCTGGGCGTGAGCGGCGACCCCATAGCCATCGGCCGCTTCCACGCCCACGGTCGCCGCCGCCCGCGCGCCCACCGCGCGCGCGAGTGCGTTCGCGCCGAGCGATTCGGCGTCGATGCCGGTTTCGTCGAGCAGCCAGGCGCCAAAGCGCGGATCGACCATCCTCATGGCGCACCTTGCCACGTAGGCGGATCGGGAAAGAGCAGCGCGCGCACGCGTGCATCGAGCAGTTGCGCGACTTTCACCCACTGGACGAAACCGCTTTCGTCGCGCGCGACCGGCCCGAGCCAGCGCGCCTCGGGCGTGGCGATGCCGCCCTCGGCAAAGCGCTCGGGCGCGATGGACTGCGTGCGGGTCGCGCATTCGAGCAGCAACGCGAGACGGCGCGAGCGCGGCGGCGCGGACGAACCCGGGGAGCCCGCCGTGCCGTCATGGTCGTACACGAGCACGAGCCGCGTGGACATGAGCGCGCGCGCGGGCCGCCCGAGCGCGAGCATCGACAGGTCGACCACGGGCACGGGCGCGCCCTCGTGGTCGATCACACCGGCGATATACGCGGGCGTGCCCGGAAACGCGCGCACGGGCGCGAGCGGCAGCACGTGCGCGATCTCGCGCGCATCGAGCGCGTATCGCTCGCCGTCCAGTTCGAACAACAGGAAGAGCATCGCCGCTCCCGCGTCAGGCCTCGATCCTGAACCGCGACACGCCGGTGCGCAGTTCGTTGGCGACGAGCGTGAGATTGTCGATGGCCTGCGACGACTGGCGCAACGACTCCGCCGTCTGCTGGGCGGCTTCGGAAAGCTGCGTGAGCGCCTGGGTGATCTGCTCGGCGCTCGTGGCCTGCGCCTGCATGCCGTCGTTCACCACCTGGAAGCGCGGCGCGAGCGTCTGCACCGCGCCGATGATCTGCGAAAGCTGCGCGCCCACGGCCTGCACGTCGTGCATGCCGCGCCGCACCTCCTCCGCGAACTTGTCCATGCCCATCACGCCCGCCGACACCGCCGACTGGATCTCCTTCACGGTCTGCTCGATGTCGTAAGTCGCGACCGCTGTCTGGTCGGCCAGGCGCCGGATCTCGGTGGCGACCACCGAGAAACCGCGCCCGTACTCGCCCGCCTTTTCCGCTTCGATCGCGGCGTTCAGCGAAAGCAGATTGGTCTGATCGGCCACCTTCGTGATCGTCGCGACCACCTGGTTGATGCTCACCGCCTTCTCGTTGAGGATGGCGAGCTTCGCGTTCACCGAGCCCGCCGCCTCCATCACGCTGCGCATGGTGTCTTCCATGTGCGTGAGGCCGCTCTGGCTCGTGCTGGCGAGCCCGGCCGACTGCTCGGCGACGGTGGCGACTTCGCTCATGGTGCGCACGAGGTCGCGCGCGGTGGCGAAAATCTCGCGCGACGTCGCGCCGATCTCGGTCGTGGTGGCCGCCGTCTCGCTGGCCGTGGCCTGCTGTTCCTTCGAGGTCGCGGCCACTTCGGCCACCGAGGTCGTGACCTGGAGCGACGACTTCTGCGCCTGGGCCACGAGACTCGCGAGTTCGTCGCTCATGCGGTTGAAGCCGTCTTCCAGCACGCCGAATTCGTCGCTGCGGTTCAGTTGCAGCCGCTGCGAAAAGTTGCCCGTGCGCATGGAATCGTGCACTTCCACGAGGCGCGCCATCGGCACGGTGATCGCGCGATAGAGCGCGTAGCCGGTGACGAGCGCCGCGAGCAGCACCACGCCGAGCGCCGTGGCGAGCGTGATCTCGGTGCCCGTGACCGAGCTGCGGATGGTTTGCGCGGAGTCGTCGGCCTGCTGACGGTTTTCCGCCACGAGCGCGTTGGCCGTGCTGAGCACTTCCTGCCACGCCGGGCCGATCTGCAAGAACGCGGCTTGCGCCGCCGCACGCGAGCCGGGCAACTGGTGCGCCACGGCCGTCGCCATCGGCAGATAGCGCGCATAGGCGTCGCGAAAGCGCTGGAAGCGCTCGCGGTCATCGCTGCGAAACACCGAGCGCTCGTACAGCCGCGCGGTTTCTTCCACCTGCGTCACGGCCGCCGGCAGGCTGGCGAGGTCGCGCGCGAGCGTGTCCGGATCGGAATCGACGAAAGCCGCGCGCTCGACGAGGCTGTAGGTCTGGTTGGCCGCGGCGCGCAGCGAGGTCGCGTAGAACAGGCCCGGCACCGAATCGTGCGTGAGGCTGAGCGCCTCGCCGTCGATGGAGCGCAGGCGGTCGTAGGAGATGGCGGCCATCGCGAGCATCAGCACGAACAGCAGGCCGAAGCTGAGGACGATGCGCGTGCCGAGGGTGAAGCGACCCTGGGTCTGTCGCGGCAGGCCGGCTTGGCCGGATCGGGGCATGGCGGTGCTCATTACGCTAAGGGCTCTCCGGTGGCGGGGACCCGCGCGCCACCCCTGCCGGCGAGGCGGGGCGCGGCGGCGCAGGGCGAGGCCGCGCGCGCGGCCTCGACCGCCGTAGTGTAATGCGTTCGCGCACTTTTTGGGACAGTGCAAACGGCCGAACAGCCACGTAAAACGGGGCTTGCCGGGCATTTTGAAATGGCCGGCAAGGTGCTGGAAGAGTGTTTTCGGGGAGCGGCGCGGCTGGCGCCGATGCACGGCGCATCGGCGCGCGTGCGTGCGGGCCGCCTGCGCGGCGGGTTCCGGCTTACTTCTTGACGAAGCGCAGCGTGGCGTCGACGACCATCTCGCGATGGCGCGCGCGCAGGCGCGGATGCGACGGATCGCGCCCGAACGCCGCGCCGAAGGTATGGCGGTTGCCCACGCGGTGAAAGCACATCGAGCTGATGAGCAGGTGCAGGTCGATGGGATCGATGTCTTCGCGGAACGCGCCGCTCGCCACACCGCGCGCGAGCAGGTCCTCGATCGTGCGGATCGCACTGGCGTTGCGGCTGCGGAAAGTCTTGAGGCGCTCGATGTACTTCGCGCCGTGAATGTTCTCGATGGTCACGAGGCGCACGAAGTCGCGATGGCGGTCGTGATAGTCGAAGGTGAATTCGACGAGCCGCCGCAGACCTTCCACGGGGTCCAGTTCGTCGATGTGCAGGTCCAGTTCGAGCGCGCGGATGTCGCCGTAGACCTTGTCGAGCACCGCTTCGTACAGCCCTTCCTTGCTGCCGAAGTAGTAATAGAGCATGCGCTTGGTCGTGTTGGTGCGCTCGGCGATCGCGTCTACGCGCGCGCCTGCGAGACCCATGGCCGAGAATTCGGCGGTCGCGACTTCGAGGATATTGCGCTTGGTCTGCTCGGGATCGTACTTGCGGCGGCTTTCGGATTGAGCATCGTTGCGTTCGGCCGAGGCCGCCGGTCTTGCCATATTTTTTGTGGCCCGCAGCAGGGATGGGATGCGGGCGATTCTAGCATGGTGGGTGGGGGACTTCGGTGCCGCCGCTGGGGGGCTTTTGTGGCCGGGGTTTTCGCGTTTCCTTGTGGTCGCGTCGGTCTGCGAGCGTTGCCCCTGTGCGGGTAATTCTACTTGTTCATAGCGTGCGCTGGCGTATCATGTAACACACAAACTCGTTGAAAATCAAAGGTTTAGTGTTCATGATGCGTCGCGTAGTGCATAGCCGTTCATGGCGTGCATTGTCCTGAAATTGTCCAAAGGGATACGCAATGGCAAACCACGAAAAATTCAAGATTGACCGCGCGTTCATGCGCGCACTCGACCGGGCGCTTCCCCGCGAATATGCGTGCAACGCATTGAAAGGTTTCGGGGTCCGCGTCGCGCCGAACGGCACCGTCACGTACACCTATCGCTACCTTGATGTCAGAGGCAAGCCGAAGCGCATCACGGTCGGGCGTTGGCCCGATAGCGAAGCGGCTGATGCTCGCGAGAAGGCAAAGGGTCACGACGCGCTGACTGACCGAAAGGGTGACACGCTCGCCGTGCGACTGGCGAAGTCCGAAGCCCGCGCCGCCGCGCAAAAGAAAGTCGGCACGATGACGCTCGGCGCATTCCTGACCGACCGGTATGAAGACCATCTTCGGACACATGGCCGGTCGGGCACGCGCAACGCCGACATGATTCGTTCGAAGTCGGGGTTCGCCCAGCTGCTTGAACGTGACCTTGCCGCAATCACGTCATGGGACGTTGAAAAGTGGCGCGCCGAACGCCTGAAGACTGGCACGAAGCCCGCGACCTGTAACCGCGTCATCAATGCCTTGCGCGGCGCGTTCAGTCGGGCGCTCGAATGGGAAATTATCGAAGCGCACCCCATGGCGACCGTGAAGAAGCAACGCGAGCCGGAACCAGATGGTGACCGCTTTCTTCTGCCTGATGAAGAACAGCGTCTTCGCGCGTCGCTGGACGCATACGACGAAGCCGTTCGCGAAGAACGCGCGAAGGTCATGCGTCGTCTTCGCCGTGTCGAACCCCCGCGTGCCTATGGCGACGCCACAAAACCCGCTGTTTTGCTCGCGCTGAATCTCGCGTGCCGTCGTGGCGAACTGTTGCGACTCGAATGGCGTCATGTTGACCTTGACGGCGCTCGCGTGACCTTTCCAGGCATCAACACCAAAAACGCGAAGTCGCGCGTCATGCCCCTGAACCGTGAAGCGCTCGAAGTGTTGACGAAGTGGCGCGCGCAGTGTCCCTCCAACGGCGCGTATGTGTTCCCGAACGAACGGGGCGACGCCCCACTTCGCGAACTGAAGAACTGGCCGCGCGTGCGTGACGCGGCTGCAATCTCGCGCCTTCGCTGGCGCTATCACGACCTACGGCACCACGCCGCAAGCCGCCTTGTCATGGCGGGCGTCAATATCTATTCGGTTTCGAAGGTGCTAGGCCACAAGGACACGCGCATGACCGCGCGATACAGCCACCTTTCGCCCGAACACATGCGCGACACCATGGCGGCACTGGACGCGCCGAACACCATCGGTCAGACCGCCGCAACGACGAAAGCCGCCTAGGAATAACCCGTACAAAAACCCGCATTAGTCATTACGCGGGCTAATATCACGGCCCCGGTGTATGGCGAATACAAGCGGCCTATGGCGACTTCATACGTGCGATGGCGAAGTGAGTCATAGCAAAAAGAATAATCCGCCATTCTCCGCGCCTCTCTTCCAGAAAAGCCCCGTCAGACGGGGCTTTCGCCTTCTTTCTCCTTCGACAATCGTTCCGCGTTGCTTAGTTGAAGCGCTTATATCGGCGCGTCAAAAATACTTTCATCTGATATAAGCCGAATTTGCATCACACAAAGAACCCGGCTTTAATGGTCGTTATGCGCGGCGCGCGCATATGCATAAACCGGACAGCGAGGAAGGAATGAAGAATCTGAATAAATCGGTAAATGAGGATAACGAAACAAATGAATGCTATGACCTTCGCGGCATGATGGCGACGGTCGCGCAACTGGCGAAGGAAATGAACGTATCGCGCGGGCTGATTTACAAGCTGCTGAACGAACCGGGCGGACCCGCCTTCGTGAAGCTCGGTTCGAAGGTGCTTATCGACCGGCGCGAGTGGGCGCGCTTTCTGGAAAGCAAAACGGTCCGCCGCGAAGCCATCGAAGAAACCAGCGCGGCATGAGGGGGGCGACCATGGGACGTGGAATGCACCGACAGTCGCTCGAAATCATCGAGACTGCCATTGAAATTCTGGAGACCATCAAACCAACAACCGTTCGGTCTGTCTGCTATCAGCTATTCACGCGCGGGCTGATTACCGACATGAGCAAGAACGAAACGGCGAAGGTGTCGCGCCTTCTGACCGTTGCCCGCGAGCGCGGCGAAATTCCGTGGGACTGGATTGTTGACGAGACCCGCGAAGTTGAACGGGTTCCACAATGGTCCGACGGGACAAGCTTCATTGACTGCGCGCTTCGTCAGTACCGTAAGGATTACTGGCAGGACCAACCGTATCACATCGAAGTCATCAGCGAGAAAGGTACCGTTCGCGGCGTGATTGCCGCCGTACTGAAGGAATTCGGCGTGCCATTTCGCGTCATGCACGGCTTCGCGTCCGCGACGGTCGCAAATGACATGGCCGAGTCCATCAAGACGCGACAGAAAAATACTGTGCTGCTTTACATCGGAGATTACGACCCGTCAGGTCTCTACATGAGCGAAGTTGACCTTCCTGAACGGCTCGACCGCTACGGCGCACTTGATTACGACCTTCATCGCATCGCATTGACGCAAGCCGATATTGAAGATGGAGACCTACCGAATTTCGACGCCGCGACGAAGCATGGCGACACGCGGCACGCGTGGTTCACACAGCACTACGGCTGGAAGTGTTGGGAACTTGACGCGATGAACCCGAACGATTTGCGCGAGCGGGTAACGGGTGCAATCTCGGCATACATCGACGCGGCCGCGTGGAGTCACATGGTTGATATCGAACGTGCTGAACGCGAGTCCATGCAAACCGTAATGGGCGAATGGACTCGTGTAATGACCGGTCAAGGCTGAACTCTATTTTTCGACCTGTCTGCAAATAGAACCTTCAAATCTATTTTGCGACCTGTCTGAAAATAGACCGGTCGAACATGGAGGCCGCATGACCGCCCCGCAAAAAGAAGCCCGCGCAGCGGCGGGCAACATGCAGAAGCCAACGACCTTTTGGGGTCACGCACAGAATAGGATACCGAACGATATTGCGCAATCCGTAGTTCTCGAAGCGATTGAGGGCCCGTGGAGTCGTCATGAGTGAGCCGACGCAAGCGGAACTTGATGCCGCGCGAAAGAAGTTTTGGGACCGCGTACCGCCTGCAATTGGTCACGTGAACGGTAAGGCGAACGGCAAGGCCGAAATCGAGATATGGGAGCCTGAGATTGTGACGACCGAAACGTTGCTGGCGACGCCGCCCGTGCGCCCGAAGTTCGTCATTGACGGACTGTTGCCGACCGGGCTTGTGTACCTCGCCGGGAGACCCAAGGGCGGGAAAAGTCTTCTGGCGTTGCAAATGGCTGTTGCCGTTGCAAGCGGCGCGCCGCTGTGGGGTCGCGACGTGGACGCCGGACGGTGCTGGTATTTGGACGTCGAGAACGCGCGCTGGCGGGTTCACGACCGCCTGACGCGTGCCGGAATCGACACTTCCCATGTGCCGAATCTCGTCTGGTCCTTCGAATGGAAGCGCGGCAATCGAAACGCCTTGTCGGTGGCGCTCGACAGGATGCCGATGAAGATGCTGGTCATTGACGTATGGGCGAAATTCCGCGCGACGCTCGACCGCCGACAGGACCAGTACGAACAGGAAGGCGAAGAACTCGCATGGTTGGCGCGCGAAGCGAACGAACGCGCGATGACGATTCTTTGCGTCGGGCACACGACGAAATCTGACCTTGGCGACGTGTATTCGCAGATTGGCGGTTCAACCGCCGTTGCTGGCGGCGCTGATGCCCTGTTCGTGTTGCGCAAGGAAGAAGAAGACCGGCGAGTGCTTCACATGACGGGGCGCGACGTGGCGGACAACCGCTTCATGTTGTGCCTTGGGGACGACCTTCAGTTTCGGTTCATGTGCGACGCGGACAACGTGGCGACCGCCGACCAGATGCGCTACCTGTGCGCAATCTATAACGGTCAGCGCTTGCCGTTCGAACTGGTGAAGGCGCTAGGCGTCACGAAACAGGCGGTTTCGCAGATGTTGCAGCGGCTTCGCGAGACCGGCTATATCACGCTGCCCGGTGGACTGCCAAGCCTCACGCCGACAGGCCGCCAGATGGTCGAAGCCATGCACGAATCCCTGTAGTTATATAAGAGAGAGTGTTTACTTGCTTTACAGAGTTAACTTGATTGATTGGCTTTACTGACTTTACGTGCTTGACCTGTCTTACAGGTCTGTATGCAAGGTCAATCTTGTCAACGTGGTAATCCTGTCAACCCCGTCAAGCATGTCTATGGAGCCCATCATGACCGATGCGTTTGACCCGATTGAAGCGAACCAACGCGCGACCGCACTTCTGACAAGCCGCGTGCGCGACGCGCTTGGCGGCGCGGCGCGGGACTGGATTAAGGACGTTGAACGGCGCGGCGGCACGCTGCAACTGTCCGGTTGGCCGAACGGCGAACTGTCCGTTTCAGTCACGCAGGGGGGTGAAACGCTTGCGGTCTTCTGGATTGTCACGCGGCGCGGCGTCAGCATTTTTCTTGATGGTCCGCCCGTTGCCGCGCCGGACCGTGTTGCGCCGTCGAACGAAGCCGAATGACGGGCGGCGCGCGTGAACGACTACGAAAACATCGTTGCCGCGACTGAAGCATTACTTCGCCGCATATGCGCGGAGAACGGCTATCGGGTCAACGCCTTCGGCGAAGTCAGCGAACGCACGGCGGCATTACTGTTGCGCTATGCCGGTCCATCCGCGCTGCGTGCGCAGTATCACGAAGGGCGCGCGGTCGTGCCGTGTCGCTGTATCGGCGGTCGGCGCTTCTATTCCTTGCGCGCACTCGCCGAATACCTTGAGCGCGACCCGGACGACCCCTGACAAGTCGCGCAACCCGCGCAGGCCGCGCAATTCGCGTTGGTGTTGCGCGGACGGCTGACCGATTCTATGACGCAAGCCCGAACGAATGCTTCGGGACGCTAACGAACCGGGAGAAGACATGCCGACTGAAAACGCACTGGTTCAGGTCCGCGCCGCCCGCGCTATCGCCGTTTGCAAGGGCAACCCTGTCAACGCGCAGCGTTACGCGGCGCAATGGGGCAACGCCGTTGTCAGCTACATAGAACGAAGCATTACCGACACGGGTTCGCTTCAGGCGGGTTCCGTCCCGCTGCTAGACCTTGGGTCGCACTTGGTTCAATTGGTGCGGCGCAAAAGCGCAATCGAGCGCGTGAACAACGTCATGCCGTTCTATCGCGTGCCGCCGTTTCTGGCGGTGCTGTCGCTGGACGTGGACGCGTCCGCTGGCTGGACTGCCGAAGCGGCGAAAATCACCGTAAGCGGTCAGGGCTTCAGCACGTATCGAATCGGCGCATTGAAGTCAACCGCCATGGCCGTCTACACACAGGAATTCTTGCGAAGCGTTGACCCGAACGTTGACACGGCGATTCAGCGCGACCTGTCGCGCGCACTCGCGAAGGTCGAAGACAAGGCGTTTTTCGACCCGGCGAACGGCGGCGACGCCGCCACGCCCCCAAGCCCTTTTTACGGGCACACGCTAGACGGGTCAGGCGACATCAGCAACGACATTGACACGTTGCTTGCGAACGCGGACCCCGACCTGTTGGGCGAAATCGTGCTGACCTTCAACGCCGCCGATACGCCCGCGCTGATGAAGTCGCACCTAGCGGGTGACAGCACGCTGAACGCCGTTGACGGCGGCTTTCTGGCCGGATTGCCCGCCGTGCCCGCGCCCGTGCCGCGTGGCGCAATCGGCTTCGTTGCCCCCGCGCTGATTGCCATGACCGAAGCGGGCGCAAACATCGAAGCGTCCACACAAAGCACGGTCGAAGTCGTTGACGACGCAACTGGCACTTCATCGGTTGTCAGCCTGTGGCAACAGGATTTAGCGAGTTTGCGCGCGGTTCATTACCTGAACTGGCGTGCCGGTCGCGCTGACGCGGCGGGCATGGTCACGAACGTAATCGGGGGCACGACGTGAAAGGCGCGAAAAGCCGCTAGGCGCTCACACATGCTGAACTTACCGGAGAACGCACCATGTCACGCCGCATGGAAATGACGGAACTGAGGTTGATTCATCTCGACCCGGCCATTGCCCAGAAGGAAGCAAGGTCGGTTATCGCCGCGCAAATCACTTCGCACGCGGCCTTTACGCTGACCGAAGCGGAGATTGAAGACGCAACGTTTCAGCGGTTGCTGAAGCTTTGCCGCCGCCATATCGACACGGCTGAACGCGGGACCGCAATAAAGGGGCTCGCGTTCACCGAATC
Organism: Paraburkholderia unamae; assembly: GCF_003268775.1. Taxonomy (GTDB): domain Bacteria; phylum Pseudomonadota; class Gammaproteobacteria; order Burkholderiales; family Burkholderiaceae; genus Paraburkholderia; species Paraburkholderia unamae. Next base: position 3,964 of record NZ_QLSU01000037.1, on the reverse strand, counting down.
GAACGACGAAGCCGGTTCGCGACTCGCAATCATGCTGACGAACGGCTATGTCCTGCTGACGCCGCCGAAGCGCGAACGCGGCATTGCCTGAAGGGGACGCCAATGAGCAAGGGATTTTTCAGTCTGTCGCGTCCGACCGTCGAAGCGCTCGCACGTGACGCCGCGCAATGCCATGAATTCTTCGCCGGGTTGGGCGCACATGGAGCGGTGCAAGACGCGCTGAAACTGAGCAAGCAAGGCACATGCTGGTTCGAATGGGTCAGCGCGCCGCAAGGCATGATGTTATGCGCCCGCGCACATGGTCCGACTGCTACGCGATGAACACGGCGACCTACCCACGTCCTACCCGCGCCCTGTGGGGTGCGGGTGCGCCTACCTACGGGACACCCGACATGACCGACGCGACCCGCCCCCGCACGCCTTACGAACGGTATCGCGAGACCGAAGCCATTGAAGACGCCGCGTTGCATCGCGTGCGCAACGAAGCAGACGCGTGCGCAGTTGTCGGCGAACGGCTTGGCGCTGCCTTGTGGTCAGCGTTGCGGCGCGCCCGAAAGGTCGGGCGTGCGGACCGCTTGCGTGTATGGCTTGTGCGTGAGTCGCCGCCCGCGCTGCTGCTGCGTGACGACTCGGCGACGTGGACTGTTAGGCGTTGAAGTGCGGCGCGTGCGCTTCGCCGTGACCCGTGCGAGATTCGCGCGAAGCCAAGCGGGATAAGGCTTAGGGGCGGGAGGTCTGGTCTGGCAAGACCAAAAAGGACACCCCATTGCCCAGACAGAAATTTTCAAAAGTGTAATTTTCGCCGAATGAACCCGGAGGCACCATGACGACGCCCGACCGCGAACCCGACGCCGCGACGCGCAACCCGCCGTTGACGCTCGCGCCTTCCCGTCCGCTCCCCCCGCCGCGCGGGATGCGCCCCGAAGGCCGCAAGGTCTGGAGGGCAATCGTGGGAAGCTTCCCGGCTTCGTTCTTCAGGCCGTCCGACGAACCGTTGCTGACCGCCTATGTCGCAGCCGCGCTGACGCACGCCGAAGCGGCGAAGGCGATTGCGCGCGATGGTCTGTTCATGACGCACAACGGACAGGTCTATGCGAACCCGGCTGTCGCTGTCGCGAGACAGGCGGCAATGACGCTTGCAACGCTCGGCACGAAGGCGCGCATCAATCCGTCATCACGAATGCGTTCCGAAGACGCGCACGCGTTGGCGCGCCGCACGCCTAACGGGACGCGTCGCCCGTGGGAAGGGTGAGAACGAACCATGCGCTGTCCCGTGTGGATTTAGGCCGTGCGGTTCACCTTCGGGCCGCACGGCGCTTTTTTGCCGGTTGTCGGCGCATACTATCGCGCGTGACCTTCGATTGAATGGGGCGGGCGATGGTGGCGATTCCGCTGGTTGCGTGGTGTAGCCGTAGCGTGCGCGCGACGGTCGAAGAACACGCCCGTTCGCAAGGTGTCCCGGTCGAACGCATAGCGGGCGACCTGTTGGCCGAAGCCGTTCAGCGTCGCGGACTGCCCGCGCCGGACCTTCCCGACCTTTCCCGACAAACCGACGCCGCGCACCGCGCCACACTCGACCGCGCGAAGGCCGAATTGCTGACGGGCATGACGGCGCGCGACTGGCGCGAAGGCGAACACTTGGCCTGACAGGGGCGCGCCATGCCTGACGCGAGCCGTGTCGGTCTTCGCATATGGGTGACGCGTGACACGCTGCGCGCACTCGACGCCCGCGCCGACGCCGCCCATGTGCCCCGCGAAGACATTGCCGCCGCGCTGGTCGTTCAAGGTCTCGCCGGTCGTGGGGAAACTCCCCACGCCGCCCCGGCGACTGCTGAAATTCAGCAGTTCACGCGCGCCGCATGGAACGACGCCATGACCGCGAATCCGCACGTTGCCCCCTTGCTGTTGCGACTGCTCGGCGACGCCGACCGCTGACCGCCCGCGCTGTTGACCTGTCAACTCGCCCCAACGTCAACATCCGGCCCCCCGCAAATGCTCACCTTCGCGCCTGTCCCTGACGCACCCTGTCCGCTCGGGTAGGTGCGCGCCGACCCGGCGCGCGCTACAGTCGGGTTAGAGGGTACCGCCGTATCCCTCGGTCTCCAAAGGAATTGCGCCCGCCTTATGCGGGCTCTTTTTTGTCTGCTCGCTAGTTTCGGGCCGCTAACGCGTTCCCGCTACAATCGCCCGAAATCCACACGCTGGGAGCCATCATGAGCCGTCAAAGCATCATCCAACCATGCTTGGCGGCGGCACTAATGCTTCTGATTTCCGGTTGTGAAAACAAACCTACCGAAGCCGAACTAACGCAAACCTTACAAGACCGCATAGACGCCGCTTACAGCGACATCAACGCGGCGCGCGACCAACTGAACCGACTCGACAGCGACAATTGGCAAGACGTTGTGGCAAAAACCCGCGATTCCACACAAGCCGCCTTTGTGGACATCGAAAATGCCCAATACGCGCTGAAGAAGCTGAAGGAAGCCCGATAGGGCGACGAGGCGGGAAGCAGCCCCGCCACGCCGCTAGCGCTAAATCGCACGCTGTCCGTTTGGAACGGTGCGGGGCGCTGACAGGTTCCCACTACAATCGGGCAACAAATCTCAGTTGCGGACGGGCGCAATGAACAAAGCGGTTACGACCGCGGAGAAACGAAGATGCAAAAAATAATTGACGACATCGCGTCACCGGAATGGTGGTTTTACAGTCATCGTGGCTGCAATGTTGGTTGGAACAGTCTGTGTCTATCTAACGCGTTTTCTCGACAGTAGCGGCAGACGGTTCGCTACCATGATGGCCGCAAGAAGCAATGCGGAAATGCAGCGACGCGAATGGGCAACACAGCGATATACGGATAACCCCGACCTCATTCCTTTTCTTGTCGCCAAACATCAAGAGATGCGGACTTTTGGCACGGGATTCATGCTAATGGCAATATTTTTCCTACTTATGGCCGTGGGTTTGCAGACGACCTTGAATGGCCACATTCATTCAGCATTCGTTAGCGGGTTGGCTTTTTCCTTTCTGGCAGGCGGTTTGGTGTCATGGTTTTCCATGCTTTGGACCACGCGCAAAGCGTCAGGAACACTTTTGGTAATTTTTGAGGTAGAGCGCAGACTGATGCAAGGGAGAGGTGAAGCGCAAACTGCGGCAACGCGGAGCTAGATGTCAAGCTGTTCCCCGGCATCGATTAGCCTATGCGTTCACGCGCAGGCGGCCGCGAAGCCGCTACAGGCCCGGGAAACCGACAGGCCGTAGGTTTTGCCAGAATCCCGCCGAACTTGTCCGCCGATTGTCCTGAACGCAAATAAAAACGTCTTTCCTGCACACGTTCACTTCGCGCAAATCCTTTCCTGACAAGCCTTCTGGCGATACGCCATCGTTTTTAGTAATTTCCCCTGTGCGGGGCGGCACCTACTTTTCTTTGCAACGGCAAAGAAAAGTAGGCAAAAGAAAGCCGCTCACACCGCCAATGCCTGCCACCGTTCACCCCGCGCCACCCCAGATAGTGGCTCCGGAGCGTCTGTCACCTCGCACCTTTGAACGTAGTGACAAAGGGCTCATCCTTCCGGCGGCGCTACGCGCCCCGAAGGGCATAACCAAAACCACAAACCCCGCGTAGGCAAGGCGGGTTTCCCTTGCAGACCTTTCCGCAGCGCGCGAAGCGAGCGGCGGGAAGTATGACTGCCTTGTCACCAGGTTCAAGGGTGCGAGGTGACGGATGCTCCGGAGCCACAGACAAATACGGCGCGGGGTGAACGGTGGCGGGCATTGGCGGTTTGAGCGGCTTTCTTTTGCCTCTTTTCTTTGCCGCTGCAAAGAAAAGTAGGTGCCGCCCCGCACAGGGGCAACGCTCGCAGACCGACGGACCTATCCGTCATTTCGTGGGCGAGGCATATCATGAGAGGTAAAAATCATGGATATGCCGATGAAGAAGAAACGCACGGTAGCTTCGCAGGCA
>NZ_QLSU01000036.1 GCF_003268775.1 Paraburkholderia unamae | reverse complement strand
AACCGAAGCCAAGGTGCTGTAAGGGAGCGATTTGAAAATGACGATTCTGGTTATTGCCGAACACGACAACGCGAGCGTCAAGGCCGCGACGCTGAACACCGTGGCCGCCGCGCAAAAGATTGGCGGCGATGTTCACGTGCTGGTTGCTGGCCACAACGCGCAGGCCGCAGCCGATTCCGCAGCGAAGATCGCAGGCGTCGCGAAGGTGCTTCTGGCCGATGCGCCGCAACTCGAACAAGGTCTCGCTGAAAACATCGAAGCGACAGTCATGAGCATTGCGAAGAATTATTCGCACATCCTCGCGCCGACCACCGCTGCGGGCAAGAACGTCACGCCGCGCATTGCCGCGAAGCTCGACGTTGCACAGATCAGCGACATCACCGCCGTCGAATCGCCCGATACCTTCGAGCGTCCGATTTACGCGGGCAATGCGATCGCCACGGTTCAATCGGCCGATCCGGTCAAGGTCATCACGGTCCGCACGACCGCGTTCGACGCCGTCGCAGCCGAAGGCGGCAGCGCCGCAATCGAAAAGCTCGAAGCCGCAGCGGACAGCGGCCTGTCGCAGTTCGTGAGCCGCGAAGTCACGAAGCTCGATCGCCCGGAACTCACCAGCGCGTCGATCATCGTCTCCGGTGGTCGCGGTCTTGGCAGCGGCGAGAACTACACCAAGGTTCTGGAACCTCTCGCCGACAAGCTCAACGCAGCCCTGGGTGCCTCACGCGCGGCCGTGGACGCGGGCTACGTGCCCAACGACTACCAGGTCGGCCAAACCGGCAAGATCGTCGCACCGGGGCTTTACGTTGCCGTGGGCATCTCCGGCGCGATCCAGCATCTGGCGGGCATGAAGGACTCGAAGGTCATCGTCGCGATCAACAAGGACGAAGAAGCGCCGATCTTCAGCGTGGCCGACTACGGCCTCGTGGGCGACCTGTTCACGGTCGTGCCCGAACTCGCGGGCGCACTCGGCTAATCGCCCACGAAGCGTCCACTAAGCGCTCAGTAAAAGATAAAGCGCCTTTGCTCACGCAGAGGCGCTTTTTTTATCATCGTAAAAGCGGCAACCTCGGCCGCTTCGGCAATCAAACACCAAGAATGCGGCGCGCCTTGAGGATCACCGGCATGTCCACCATCTTGCCGTCGAGCGCCACGGCCGCGCCGCCGCTGGCCTGCACCGCATCGAGCACGCGCTGGGCCCATGCGCGCTCGGCGTCGCTCCACGCGTAAGCGCGATGCACGGCCTCGATCTGCTTCGGGTGAATGCAGAGCTTGCCGCCATAGCCAAAGCGCCGCCCGCGACGCGCCTCGGCTTCCAGCACCGCTGCGTCGTCGAACACCGTCGATACGCCGTCCACCGGCGCGCCAATGCCGGCCAGCCGCGAAGCCAGCACGATCTGTGAGCGAAAGGCGTCGAGTTCCTCGCCGTCGCCGTCGATGCCCAGATCGACCTGGAAGTCGAGCGTGCCGAACGCCACACGCAGCACGCCTTGCGCGCCGCACAGCGCATTCAGGCTCGCGATGCCGCGCGCGGTCTCCACGATCGGCAGCACCCGCAGCGCGCTGTGTGCGCGGGCCAGCACCGCCGCCACCTGCTCCGCGCTTTCCGCCTTCGGCAACATGATGCCCGCTACGCCGGCGTGTTGCGCGAGCGCCGCGACATCGTCGGCGAACCAGGGCGTGTCGGTGCCGTTCACGCGCACCCACACCGGGCGCGCCGCATCCAGCGCCGCAACCGCGGCGTTGCGCGCCGCGCCCTTCTCCTCGGGCTGAACCGCATCCTCCAGATCGACGATCACGGCGTCGGCACCCGCGCCGCGCGCCTTTTCGAAGCGCTCTGGCCGGTTGCCCGGCACGAAGAGATACGAACGTGCCAACGCCGTGCTCATGCGCCTGCCTCCTCGACGAACAGCGTGCCGACGCGCTGCACCTCTGCAATCCCCCATGCCGCGTCGAGAAGACGTTGCGCCTCACGCTCGCTCGCCGCCCCCGAGAACGCCGCGAGACGCACGAACTTCGCCGCGATCTCCTCGCGCGAGAGCGTGTTGCCGGGGTCGCCCTTCGGCTCGTCCACGCGCCCGTGCAGCGTGCGGCCGTCGCGCGTGGTGACGGTGACCTTGCCGATCCATCGCGCGGGATAGGCGCGATCCACTTCCTCGTCCAGCGCCATCGTCACGCGCTCGCGAAATGCCGCGATGTCGCCCGCCGCGTAGTCGCGCTCGAACTCGTTCACGCCCGCATAGCCGCGGTACGCCACGAGAGCGAGCACGGTCCCCATGTTGAACTTCGCCTGGTGCACGGTGCTCGGCACAACCACGCTGCCGAGCACGTCGATTGCGCCCTGGTGCACGTGGGCCGTCACCGCCGCGATATCGTCCGGATTCAAGCCGTGCGCTTCGATCACCGCGAGTAGCGCGTCGGCGGCCGGGTGCGTATGGCGGCATGCCGCGTGATACTTGAACGACGTTTCGACAGTCGCCCAGCGCTCGCCGAGGCGATCGACGAGCTTTGCCGGATCGGCGTCGCTCGACATGCCAGCCGCCATGCCTTGCGCGCCTTCCAGAATGCGCTGCGCGCCGCGAAAGCCGTCTGCCGCGAGTTGCGCCGCCATCAAGCCGTTGGCCGCCGCCATGGCCGTGTGCAGTTGCTTCGAATCCGCCGCGTCGCGCAAGAACTCCCATAGACCGCTCGCCTGGGTGCCCGCCGAGCCGAACGCATCGAGCATCTGCTCGGGCGTGAGCTTGAGCAGCCGCCCCGCCGCGGCCGCCGCCGCGATCGTGCCCACGGTGCCCGTGGTGTGAAATATTTTGTAGTGCGAACGCCCCATGAATTCGCCTACGCGTATGCCCACCTCGTAGCCCGCCACGCAAGCCGCGATGAATTCGCGTCCTGTTGCGCCCAGCGTCTGCGCTAGTGCGAGCGTCACCGGAAACACCACGGTCGCGGGATGCAGCACAGAGCCGTTGTGCACGTCGTCCTGCTCGACGAAGTGCGACGCGGCGCCGTTCATCATCGCGGCGAAATACGCCGTGGTGCGCGTGCGGTCGATCACGACGTCGCACGCTCCCAGTGCACCCGGCTCACCGCGCGCCGCGCGAGCGAAGCGCGCGATGGTTTCGACCGGGCGCGCGCCCTTGCCGCCGAGCGCGGAGCCGAGCCAGTCCACATAGAGGTTGACGGTGCGCTCGACCACATGCGGGGGAATGGAGTCGAAACGCAGTTGCGAAGCGAAGGCCGCGAGCGCGCGGCTGGATTGATCTGTCATGGCACGGTTTCGTGATATCGGGTTGGTCCGGGCGGCGAGCGGGCTCAGATCGCCCCGGCTTCGCGCAGCGCGCCGATGCGCTCCGCGTCATAGCCAAGCTCCCGCAAAATCGGTTCGGTATGCTCACCGAGTGCCGGCACCGCCTCCATGCGCGCGCCGAACGCGCTGGGCGCGCCCGGCGGCAGCAACGCGGGAATGGCGCCCGCGGGCGTTTGCACTTCGCGCCAGCGCTCGCGCGCCTGAAGTTGCGGATGCGCCCACACGTCGGCCATCGTGTTCATCTGCGCGTTGGCAATGCCGGCGCGCTCCAGGCGCTCGATCACCTGCGCGGCGCTCAGTTTCGCGAAAGCCGCGACGATCAGCTCGCGCAGTTCGGCGCGCCGTGCGGAGCGTTGTGAGTTCACGGCGAAGCGTGCGTCGGTGGCGAGTTCCGTTTGCAACAGCACATGCTCGCAAAAGAGCTTCCATTCGCGATCGTTCTGAAGCCCGAGCATCACCGATTTGCCGTCGCCAGCGGGAAACGGCCCATAGGGGTAGATCGTCGCGTGCGAGGCGCCCGCGAGCGGCGGCGGCGTCTGCCCGTCGATCGCGTAGTAAAGCGGATAACCCATCCACTCCACCATGCTCTCCAGCATCGAAACGTCGATGCGGCAACCGCGCCCGGTCTTTCCGCGCATGAGCAACGCGCTCAGGATGTTCGAATACGCGTACATGCCCGCCGCAATGTCGGCGATCGAGCAGCCCGCCTTGGCCGGCTCGCCCGGCGACCCCGTGATCGAGAGAAAGCCCGACTCGCTCTGGATCAGCAGATCGTAGGCCTTGCGCTCGCGGTAAGGGCCGTCGTCGCCGTAACCGGAAATGTCGCAGACGATCAGCTTGGGATAGCGCTCGCTCAACGCTTCGTAGCCAAGACCGAGCCGTGCCGCCGCGCCCGGTGCGAGGTTTTGCACGAGCACGTCGGCGTCGGCGAGCAATGCGTCGAGTATCGGCGCGGCCTCCTTGTGCTTCACGTCGAGCGACAGGCTCTCTTTCGAGCGGTTCGTCCAGACGAAGTGCGAAGCAAGTCCGTGCACGCGTTCGTCATACCCGCGCGCGAAGTCGCCCACGCCCGGCCGCTCGATCTTGATGACGCGCGCGCCGAGGTCGGCCAGCTGGCGCGTGCAGAACGGCGCGGCAATCGCGTGTTCGAGCGTGACGACCTTGATGCCGTCGAGTGGTCTCATGGCACGCCCTCCGGTCAGAACGAACGCGGCAGGCCGAGCACGTGCTCCGCCACGTACGAGAGAATCAGGTTGGTCGAGATCGGCGCGACCTGGTAGAGGCGTGTCTCGCGGAACTTGCGCTCGACGTCGTATTCACAGGCGAAACCAAAACCGCCGTGGAATTGCAGGCACGCATTCGCGGCTTCCCACGACGCGTCGGCGGCGAGCAGCTTCGCCATGTTCGCCTGCGCGCCGCAGGCCTCGTGCGCGTCGAAGCGGCGCGCGGCTTCGAAACGCATCAGGCTCGCGGCCTCCACGTTGACGAACGCCCGCGCGATGGGAAACTGCACGCCCTGGTTCTGCCCGATCGGCCGCCCGAACACGATGCGCTCCTTCGCATAGGCGCTCACCTTGTCGATAAACCAGTAGCCGTCGCCGATGCACTCCGCCGCGATCAGCGTGCGCTCCGCGTTCAGCCCGTCGAGGATGTACTTGAAGCCCATGCCCTCCTCGCCAATCAGGTTTTCCGCCGGAATTTCGAGGTTGTCGAAAAAGAGCTCGTTGGTCTCGTGATTGACCATGTTGAGAATCGGCTGCACGGTGAGCCCGTGCCCGATCGCTTCGCGCAGGTCCACCACGAAAATCGACATGCCTTCGGACTTCTTCTTCACGTCGGCAAGCGGCGTGGTGCGCGCGAGCAGGATCATGAGGTCCGAATGCTGCACGCGCGAAATCCACACCTTTTGCCCGTTGATCACATAGCGGTCGCCCTTGCGCACCGCCGTGGTCTTGATCTTCGTGGTGTCCGTGCCCGTGGTCGGCTCCGTCACGCCCATCGACTGCAAGCGCAGTTCGCCGCTCGCGATCTTCGGCAGGTACTTGCGCTTTTGCTCGGCCGAGCCGTGGCGCAGCAGCGTGCCCATGTTGTACATCTGGCCGTGGCACACGCCCGAATTGCCGCCCGAACGGTTGATCTCCTCCATGATGACCGAGGCTTCGGTAAGCCCCAGCCCCGATCCACCGTACTCCTGAGGAATCAGCGCCGCGAGCCAGCCGGCCTTCGTGAGCGCGTCGACGAAGGCTTCCGGGTAGCCGCGCACTTCGTCGATCTTGCGGAAATACTCGCCCGAGAACTGCTGGCACAGGTCGCGCACGGCTTCACGAATGTCTTGAAACGAATCTTGTTGCGTGGTTTGCATGATCGATATGATTTCGCTATGGATGATCGGGCCGCGCCTCAGGCGAGCGTGGCCGTGGCCTGCATCGTCAGGTAGCCGTCGTGGTCTCTCGCCCAGAGTTCAACCGTGCGGCCGTCGGCGGAAGGCTTGCCGCACAGCGTGAGCGCGTTGCCGCAGATCGTGGGACGCACCGCGCGGAACGCGAAGGTCTCGACCGTGGCATCGGGGCGCTCGCGATGCACGAGGTCCATCAGCAAGGTCGCGATGAGCGGGCCATGCACGACGAGGCCGGGATAGCCTTCTTCCTGCGTGACGTACGGAAAGTCGTAGTGAATGCGATGGCCGTTGAAGGTCAGCGCGGAATAGCGGAACAGCATGACCGGGTCGGCGGTGAGCGTGCGCGACCAGGTTTCGCCCTGGGGCGCGGGCGCAGGCTTGGGCGCGCTCGCGCCGGGTTGGGGTGCGTCGCGGTAGACGATATCGTGCTCTTCCTCGATGCACAGCGTCCCGCCGCTTTCATAGCGATGCTGCACGGTCACGAACACGAGGTGGCCGCTGCGGCCGGTCTTGTCCTCGATATTGGCGATGGTCGAAGTGCGCGCGGCTTCATGGCCCGCGCGCAGCGGCGCGTGAAAGGTCAGGCGTGCGCCGGCCCACATGCGGCGCGGCAACTCCACGGGCGGCAGGAAACCGCCGCGCCTGGGGTGGCCGTCGGGCCCCACCTGCGCAAGCGGCGCCACGGGCAAAAAATAGAGCCAGTGCCAGAGCGGCGGCACGGCGTCGCCGGGCGCCTCGCGGTCGAGCGTGGCCGCGAGCGCGCGCAGAGGAAACGCCGTGATGTCGTCGGTGAGCGTTTCGGTCTTGTCGAGCCACGCATCGAGCGTTGGCGTTGGCGATTGCGGCATGGCGTTTCTCCGTTGCGAGACAGTTGGCCATACTATGAACGGCTCACGGCGTTTCGCGAAGTTGGCTTTTCCGAATCGGGCCTTTCGCTTTCGTTAATGCCCCGCTCGATGCCGCGCCCGACCTATGCGTTGCGTTGCGTTGCCTTGCACGCGGCTTTCACCCATCACCGCGTGCGCCGCTCAGGCTTCGCCGCGCAAATGCGCCGAAGCCTCGTCCTCCACGCGCTGCCACAACTCGTACGACATCGGGCGCTCGCCTTCTTCGAGCAGATGGCCAACGAGCCCGATCGCGCGCGCCATCACGCCGAAGCCGCGCACGATGCGCCACGGAAAGCCGAACTCACAGCAGATCGCACCTATCGCACCCGTTGCGTTGATGGGCAGCGACTTGCCCGACACGCGCTCGGCCTCGGCGCCGATCAACTGCATGAGCTTCACGTAGCGCCCCGACATGCCGTTTTGCGCGGCCAGTTCGAACAGGCGCGGGGTACGCGGATCGATGGGCTTGTGCAGCGGGTGCCCGAGGCCCGGAATCGGCGTGCCCCGTGCGCGCCATGCGGCGACCGTATCGACGGCGAGCTTTTCGAGGTCGTCGCAAGCGCTGTCATACGGCAGCGCTTCGGAGAGCATGCGGCACGCGCCCTCCATGCTGCCGACGAACACCGAGCCGAGGCCGCACAGGCCAGCGGCAACAGCCGCCTGCAACGACTCAGGCGCGCCCGCATAGGTCATGCGCGCGGCAATCGCGCTCGGCGTCATGCCGTGCTCGACGAGCGTGATGACGATGGCGTTGAACATCGCCGACTGCTGCGGCGTGGCGGTCTTGCCCGTGAGCTGCAAAAACGCGAAGTCGCCGAGATTCATGTGACCGAGCACTTCGTCGGGCAGACTCTTGCCGCGCACGACGATGCGATCGGGCGTGCTGTATGCGATATCCGAGCGCACGAGCGGTTTCGGTTGACGGGCCATGATAGTGATTCCTTCGTTATACAGAATAGCGTTCAGCGCAATTGCGCGCGGCCGTTGTTGAGCACGATCACGTCGCGTTCCAGCACGCGCGCGCGGAACCTCACCTCGTTGCCCTCGTGCCACATTTCGGTGCGTATGGTCTCGCCCGGATAGACGGGCGCGGTGAAACGCGACTGAAAGGCGACGAGGCGCGCCGGGTCGCTCGCGCACACCGTCTTGAGCACCGCGTGCGCGGCCACGCCCCAGGTGGCGAGACCATGCAGGATCGGCCGCTCGAAACCGGCCGCGCGCGCGACCTGCGGGTCGGCGTGCAAGGCATTGTCGTCGCCGCACAGACGATAAATCAACGCCGTTTCGGTGCGCGTGGGCAAATCGCAGTGGTGATCGGGCGCGCGCTCGGGCACGGGCGGCGGCGCGGGCGGCGCTTCGTCGCTCAAGCCGTTGGTCGCGCTGAAGCCCCCGTCGCCGCGGCAAAACGTGAGTTGCGTGACGGTGGCATAGACTTCGCCGCTCGCCTTGTCCGTAATGCTACGCTGGATTTCGAGCAGCGCGCCCTTGCCTGCCCCCTTGTCCACCACGCGTGTGATGCGCGAGCGGCCGATCACGGTCGCGGCCGGCGGCAGCGGCTTGTGAATCACGAGACTTTGCTCGCCGTGCAACAGCCGCACCCAGTCGATGCCCGAGCGCGGGTCGCGCGCCCAGAACCCCGGAAAGCCGAGCACGACGGCAAACGTGGGCGGCACGCGCAGCTCTTTTTCGTAGACGAATGCAAGGTCGTCCGAATCGACGGGATTCGCGCCGTAGCCCACGGCGAGGCTGTAGAGCATCGCGTCGCGCGCGGTGTAAGTCTGTTCGACGTCCTTGAACGGCCAGTTACGCAGGGTGTGATAGTCGATTGCCATGGCGGTGAATGAAGTGAGCGGTCAGGCTTCGGCGGCCGGCCATTTGAAAAGCGGGTCGGCCTTCTCGCGAAAGCGTCTCGTCGCCTCACGGTGAAACTCGGTCGTGAAGGCAATGCCCTGCGCGGCCGACTCGATTTCGAGCATCGCGCGCAAATCGCTGCCAAGCGACTGATTCAACGCGCGCTTGGCGAGACCGAACGCAATGGGCGACGCACAGGCGAGACTCGCCGCGATCTGTGCGGCGCGGGCGTGGAGCGCTTGCGGCTCGACCACTTCGAGCACCGCGCCGATTTCCTTCGCCTCCGCCGCCTTCACCTCGCGCGCCGTGAACACCAGGTCCTTCGCGCGCGCCAGCCCCACCACGCGCGGCAAGGTGTAGAACGCGCCGCAATCGGGCACGAGCCCCACCTTCATGAACGGCATGCAAAAGCGCGCACGGGTGCTGGCGATCACGAAGTCGGCCGCGAGCGCGAAGCTGAAGCCCGCGCCATAGCACACGCCGTCGACGGCCGCGATCACCGGGCGATCGAGATCGATCAGCATGCTCACCCAGCCATGCAGATCGTCGATGCGGTCGCGCCCCGCCTCGGCGCTCGTCACGTTCATGCCGCGCACGTCGCCGCCCGAGCAGAAGTCGCTGCCCGCGCCGCGCAGCACGACGGCGCGCACGCTGCGGTCGGCGCGAATGCGCTGCACGGCTTCGAGCAGTTCCACGCGCATTTCACCGTTGAGGGCGTTCTTCGCCGCCGGACGATTGAACGTGAGCGTCACGACGCCCTCTTCGCGCTCCACCAGCAAGGTTGGTTCGTTGTGCTCACTCATACGTTCACCCCGGCGCTTGCGCCAACGCTCGCCAGTTCGGCCAGTGCCTTATCGAGCGCCGTGACGAGATGCACCGGCTCGACGCCCGCGAATTCCACGTCCGGGCGCGCGAGAAAGGCCTCGATATGCGCGGAACACGCCTCGCGCGTGGCGGCGAGTCCGGTGAAGCCGTCTTCGAGCCACGCGACCGACGCCAGCGGACGCGGATGCCAGTCGCCATTGACGATGGCCTTCGCCACCTGCCCGTCACGCACGAGCAGGCTCAGCCAGATCAGCCCGGCAGGCGCTTTTTCACGCCCGCGCACGACGCGGTCGCCTTCGCGCGCAAGCGGGCCGTAACGGGTGGCCTCGCTCTTTTCGTGGAACCAGCTTTCCTCGTGCAGTTCGCTCTCATACTGCTGCGCGAATGCAAGCTCGCCGCTGCCGAGCGTTCCCGGCTCCAGCGTGACGTCGCCGAAAGCGCGGCGCACGCAGGCCTGCACCCATGCGGAGAGTTCGTCCGTGCTCACCTCGCGGCCCAGTTCCTGCTCCAGATACGTGTAACGCGAGCCGAGATCCTTGTGCTTCTTGTCCTTCACTTTCTCGGGCGCCATGGGCATGGCGCGCGCCGCGATGGCCGTGTCGATGGCCTTCACGTTCAGCAGAATGCGGAAGGTCAGCACGCCGCCCTCGATCTTGAGCGAGGTGGCCACGAGCTTGCGGCCGTCGATCTCCACGTCGTTGAGCGGGCGGTACGAGGCCTGCAAACCGAACACGTCGCGCAACGCCTCGGCCACATGCCCGAGAATGGCGGGAAACGCCTGCGCCGCCGTATCCGGCACGCCCGGCAGGCCGAGCGGCAGATAGAACGCGAGGAACGCGGAGCCGCGCCCCGCATAAATCGCACCGCCGCCGTTCACGCGCCGCCGCGTGAGCACATTATTGTCGCGGCAGAACGGCAGGTCGAGCACCTGGTTGGGGTCTTCGTTCACGCCCACCGTGATGCTGTCTTCATTGAAGATGTTCAGATACACCGTGGGTGGCGCAAGCTTTTCGGCCACGGCGCGCTCCACGGCCGGCGACACCGAGATCGAAAAATCCGCGTAGCTGTGGCCGCCGACGACGAGGCGCCAAGGCGATTGATGATTCGTAGTGCTTGTGTTCATGGTTGTCTCACTCCTGTCGATGGGGGGTGGCGCTTTAGTGCTTCGGCGCCCGCCCCCTCCCATTCAATTGCGCGTGTCTTCCACGAGCGCACCGCCCTCAAGCTTCTCAACGGCCTCGATCGTGTCCGCGTGGATGAGCGTTTGCCGCTTGAAGCGCTCCGCGATCGCCTCGATCGCCGCACCGGCGGGTGCCCCCTCCACCTGAAGCGTGAGGTGATCGCCACCGTGCTCTTTTCTGCCGACCACAAGGCGATACGCGCCCGTCGCGCCTGCCACGCCCAGCAGTACGGTTTTGAGCTCCGACGGATACACCTTCACACCCTTGATCTTCACCATCGAATCGGCGCGGCCGAACACCACGCGCGGCAGCGACACAACACGCCCGTGCACGGGCGCGGTCCGTTCGAGCACCGTGAGGTCGCCGGTGCGGTAGCGCACGAGCGGCTGCAATTCCCTCTTCAGATGCGTGAGCACGAGTTCGCCGCGCTCGCCCTCGGCGACCGGCAAGCCGCTTTCCGGGTCGATCACTTCGGCGTACAGCAGTTCGTCGAACACATGGACGCCGGTTCCGCCGGGAAACGTGCGCGCAACGGGCAGGCATTCGGAGAGCGAGTAGCTGTCGATCAGCAGCGTGCCCGGCATCGCCTCGCGCACCCGTTCGTAGAGCGCGGCATTGCCCGTGAACGCCTCGCCGCCCGCGAAGAACACGCGCGGCACGGGGCAACCCGCTTCGATGAGCTTGAGCGCGTGCGAAGGATTGCCGGCCAGCACCGTCACGCCGCATTGCCGCGCCACCCGCGCGGCACGCTCGGTCTCGCCCGGCCCATGCGGAATGCACGCCACGCCGCGCGCCTCCATCTGGCTCTGGTAGAAAAGCCCGGCGACAAACAGGTGATAGCCGAAGGTCACCATGCACACATCGCCCGGCCCGATGCCGCAGGCGTCCAGATGCTGCCCGCACGCGGCTTCGATCGCACGCAGGTCCGCCGCGCTGTGCAGGATCGGCACGAGCGAAGCGCCCATCGGCGTGAGATGCACGCGCACCGGCGGCACCTGAGGCGCGAATGCGCCGTAGCCGGGGCGGTTCATTTCGGCAACGAGTTGCGCGCGCGACATCAGCGGCACGCGTTCGGCGAATTCCGTTGCGCTCGCAACGCTGCGCGGCAAACGCCCCTCGTAAAACGGATGCGTTTGCAGCCGCGCCAGTTGTGCGTTGAGCAAATCGAACATCGTCTCCTCCTTCTATCGATGGTGGCCGCACGCGGCGCGCACGCTTACGCTCACGCCGCGCGCTCGAAGATGGCCGCGATGCCCTGCCCGCCGCCCACGCACATCGTTTCAAGACCATAGCGCCCCTTGCGGCGCTGGAGTTCGTGAAGCAGCGTCGTGAGCATGCGCACGCCCGTCGCGCCGATCGGGTGACCGAGCGAAATGCCCGAGCCGTTCACGTTCAGGCGCGTTTCGTCGTGCCATCCCCAGCCCTTGAGCACCGCGAGCACCTGGCATGCGAACGCTTCGTTGAGCTCGACGAGATCGAGTTGATCGAAGGTAAGACCGGTCTTTTGCAGCAGCTTTTGCACGGCGGGCACCGGGCCGATGCCCATGGTCGCCGGCTCGCAGCCCGCGGCGGCCCAACCCGTGAGATAGCCGAGCGGCGTGAGGCCGAGCTTGTCGAGCTGGTCTTCGGCCACGATCAGGCATGCGGCCGCGGCGTCGTTCTGCTGGCTCGCGTTGCCCGCCGTGACCGTGCCGCCTTTCATGAGTGGCTTGAGCTTCGCAAGCGACTCTGCGCTCGCATCGGCGCGCACGCCCTCGTCGCGGGCGAACAGCACCGGGTCGCCCTTGCGTTGCGGCACGGAAACCGGCACGACTTCCTCGGCGAAGCGGCCCGACTCCCACGCCGCCGCCGCGCGCTGGTGGCTGCGCGCCGCGTAGGCGTCCGCCTCCTCACGCGTGATGCCATATTCCTTCGCGAGATTCTCGGCCGTTTCGATCATGCCGGAGAGATAGCCAAAACGGCTTTCGGGCTGCGAGCGTTCGCGACCACGCTCGAGGCGGTCGTGCATCTTCACCGAGCCCGCGCGCGCCCCCCAGCGCATATCCGTCGTGTAGTACTCGATGTTGCTCATGCTCTCCACGCCGCCGGCCACCACCACATCGGCCGCGCCGCTTTGCACCATCATGGCGGCCGTGACGACCGCCTGGAGGCCGCCGCCGCAGCGCCGGTCGAGCTGCATGCCGGGCACGTGCACCGGCAGCCCTGCTTCGAGCGCCGCCCAGCGGCCGATGCAGGGCGTTTCGCTGTTCGCGTACGACTGCGCGAAAACCACGTCCTCGATGCGCGCCGGGTCCAGGCCGCTACGCGCGATGGTTTCCCGCAACACGGTAGCCGCGAGCGTCTCGACCGCGACCGGACGCAGGCTTCCGCCGAAGGTGCCAACCGGCGTGCGAACCGGTGCGACTATCGCTGCTCTTCTCATTTCGGATTCCTTTCTATAATCTCTGGTAGAGGGTCTTATTCGGCGCGGCGTGCGCTCAGGCCGGCAGCGTGCGCCGGTGCTCGTCGTGGCGCGCGGCTGCCAGTGTCTCGCGCCACTCGGGCGGCGCGACGGCCAGCATGCGCTCCACGCGCTGCGCAAGCGTGAGCCCGCGCAGGTCCGCCACGCCGTGCTCGGTCACGATTACCGCCGCGTCGCTGCGCGGCGTGCTCACCGGACCCGACAAGCGCGCGACAATGCGGCTGCCGTTTCGCGTACTCGATGCGAGCGCAACGATCGCCACGCCCCCGCGCGAGCGCGCCGCGCCGCGCATGAAGTCGAGCGCGCCGCCCACGGCGCCCACGTAGCGGCCGCCCACGGATTCCGCGTTGACCTGGCCGGTCAGATCGACTTCGAGCGCCGAATTGATCGCGACGAAGCGGTCGAGACTGCCGAGCACGTCGACATCGTGCGTATAGGCGGTCGAGCGAAACTGGACCCGCGCGTTGCGATGCGCGTGCGCGTAGGCCTTGCGCGTGCCCATCATCGTGCCCGCCACGCTCACGCCCTGGTCACGCGACTTGCGCGCGTTCGTCACCACGCCCGCTTCGATCAGGTCGACCACGGCGTCGCCGATCGTGCCGGTGTGCACGCCGAGATCGCGCCGGTCGTGCAACCGGCTCGCAATGGCTTCGGGCAACGCGCCAAGCCCGAGCTGGATCGTCGAGCCGTCTTCGATCAGGGAAGCCGCATGTGTCGCGATGCGGCGCTCGATCTCGCCTGCCTGCGTGGCGGGTGCTTCGAGCGGCGCGCGCTCGGTATGGATCAGCACGTCGAAATCGTCGGCGCGCAACATGCGCTCGCCATAGGTCCAAGGCGCGGCCGCGTTGACTTCGGCGATCACGACGCGCGCGCTCTCGATGAGCGGCACGAGGTATTCGTGAGCGATCGAGAGGCTGTAGCGGCCCGCTTCGTCCGCCGGCGCGACCTGCAACAGCAGCACGTCGATGCGATTGGGGCCGCTCGTGAGGGCGCCATGAAACTGCGAGTAGTGGCACGGCAGGATGTCGAGCACGCCCGCCTGGTCGAGCCGCCGGTTCGTGCCCGAACCGCCGTACGCGACGAAGTCCACGCAGTCCGCGTGCGCCGGATCGAGTGTTTCGGACCACGAAGCGCCCACGAAGACGCGAAACCGCCCGCCCACCGCCTTGCGCTGCGCCATGAGCCGCTCGGTGAGCGTGCACGGTTCGGCGCCGCACTGGCCCCACGTGATCGTGTCGCCGGGCCGCACGTACTGCGCGAGATCGAGCTGCGCGGCCTCGACCGTGCGGGCCGCGCGTGCGCCGCGCGTCATCAGACCGGGTCCCAGCTGAACACGTCGGCGGAAACGTCGAGCGTATGGAACGACTGGCGCAGCGCGGGCATGGCGTGCTCGGCGATGGTCTCCGGCGTCCAGCCCTCGCCGCGATGCACCGAGCGCACGGGGCGCGGCTGGCTCATCAGGAAGATTTCGTTGTTACGCACCGCGAAGATCTGGCCCGTCACGTCGGCGGCCTGCTCGCTCGCGAGATAGACCGCGAGCGGCGCGATTTTCGCGGGCGTCATCTGCTTGATCTTGGCGACGCGCGCTTCCTGCTCCGGCGAGTCGATCTTGATCGAATTGATCATGCGGCTCCACGCGAACGGCGCGATGCAGTTCGAACGCACGCCGAACTTTTCCAGGTCGAGCGCGATCGACTTCGAGAGCCCCGCAATGCCGAGCTTCGCCGCGCTGTAATTCGCCTGCGCCAGATTGCCGATCAGGCCCGAGGTGGACGTCATGTGCACGAACGCCCCGCTGCGCTGCTCCTTGAAATGATCGGCGGCGGCGCGCGACACATAATACGAGCCGTAGAGGTGGACCTTCAGCACGGCGTCCCACTCTTCTTCGCTCATCTTGTGGAAGAAGCGGTCGCGCAGAATACCCGCGTTGTTCACCACGCAGTCGATCCGGCCGAATACGTCCAGCGCGTTCTGCACGATGCGCGCCGCGCCCGCCGGGTCGGCCACGCTGTCGGTGTTGGCGGTGGCCTGGCCGTCGAAAGCCGCGATCTCGTTCACCACGGCCTGCGCCGGGCCGTCGTTATGGCCCTCGCCGGTGAGCGAGGCGCCCACGTCGTTCACCACCACTTTCGCGCCGTGGCGCGCCATCATCAGCGCGATATCGCGGCCAATGCCCCCGCCCGAGCCCGTCACCACCACTACCTTGCCATCCAGCATTCGTTGCGTCGTCATCGTTTTCGCTCCTCCAGCCCGCGTTGCGCCGGGCATTCATTCGATTTGAATCGTCGTGCGGCAATCCGTGCCGTTCGATCTGGAGCTTGACGCATCGGCTACGGCTGCACAATTTGGATATGCCGAACGCCCGTTTCGGCCAGGATTAACCCGTACTATCGCTAATGGCGCGCATCGCGCTGCGGCGCAATAATGCTTGAGTCCGCTCGTCCCTGCTATCCCTCGAACGAACGAGCGGGCGCACGCCTACCTTGGAGACACGGCAAGCCACCCCATGCATTTCGATCTCGTCGACCTGAAACTCTTCACCCACGTGGCCGAGGCGAGCAGCCTCACGCGCGGCGCGGAACGCGCGCACCTCTCGCTGCCCGCGGCGAGCACGCGCATCAAGAATCTCGAAGAACAGGTGGGCGTGAAGCTGTTGAGCCGCACGAGCCAGGGCGTGACGCTCACCGGCCCCGGCGAAACGCTGCTCGCGCATGCGCGGCGCGTGCTCAAGCAACTCGAGCAACTGACAGGCGACCTCCAGGAGTACACGCAAGGCGTGAAGGGCCATGTGCGCGTGTTTGCGAACACCACGGCCATGAGCGAATTCCTGCCCGCCGTGCTGCGCACTTACCTCATCAATCATCCCGACGTCTACGTGGACATTCACGAGCGTCTGTCGCCCGACATCGTGCGCGCGGTGCAGGACGGCACGATCGATATCGGCATCGTGGCGGGCAATGTGCGCACCGAGGGGCTCCAAGTGCTGCCCTACCGGCGCGACCGGCTCGTGCTCGCCACGGCGTTGAGCCACCCGCTTGCGCAGGAGAGCGAAATAGCGTTTGCCGACACGCTCGACTACGACTTTATCGGGCCGCCCGACGAAAGCGCGATTTTCTCGTTCCTGAAGCGCGCGTCTTCGGATTTGCAGCGCACCATACGCTGGCGCATCCAGATCGGCAATTTCGAAGCCGCGTGCCGCATGATTGAGGCGAACATCGGCATCGGCGTCCTGCCCGAGGGCACGGCGCGCCGCCACGCGCAAACCATGTCGCTCAAGATCGTCCCGCTCACCGACGAATGGGCCGTGCGCAAGCTGCAAATCTGCATGGCCGAGCGCGACGCGCTGCCGCTTTTCGCGCGCAAGCTCGTCGATCTGCTCGTGGCCGACGGCATCGGCCGGCTCGAATAAGGCAAGGCGGCGGCGCATGCAGCGCGCCGCCCGTTGACCTTAGCGCCCGTTCGCCGCGCGAATCATGTTGCGCGCGATGACGATCTGCTGGATCTGGCTCGTGCCTTCGTAGATGCGGAAAATGCGCACGTCGCGATAGAAGCGCTCGATCCCGTAGTCGGACATATAACCGGCCCCGCCGAAGATCTGCACCGCGCGGTCCGCCACGCGCCCGCACATTTCCGAGGCGAAGAGTTTCGCGCAGGCGGCTTCCGTGCTCACGTTCTCGCCTGCGTCGCGCCTGCGTGCCGCGTCGAGCACCATGCAGCGCGCCGCATACAGTTCGGTCTGCGAATCGGCGAGCATGGCCTGGACGAGCTGGAATTCGGCGATCTTCTCGCCGAACTGCTCGCGCTCCGTCGCATAGCGCAAGGCGTCGTCGAGCATGCGCTGCGCCACGCCCACGCAGATCGCCGCAATATGGATGCGCCCCTTGTCGAGCACCTTCATCGCCGTCTTGAAGCCCACGCCCTCCTTGCCGCCGATGATGTTCTCCGCCGGCACCTTCACGTCCTCGAAGATCACGTCGCACGTATGCGCGCCGCGCTGGCCCATCTTCTTGTCGCGCTTGCCGAAACTGATGCCAGGCGTTTTCGCGTCGACAATGAACGACGTGATGCCGCCCGCGCGCGGCTCGTCGGGATTGGTGCGCGCCATCAGTGTGAACATGCCGGCCTGCGGTGCGTTCGTGATGAAGCGCTTGGTGCCGTTCACCACATAATGGTCGCCGCGCCGCTCGGCCCGCGTCTTGATCGAAGCGGCGTCCGAGCCCGCGCCCGGTTCGGTGAGCGCGAAACTGGCGATGACTTCGCCGCTCGCGAGCTTGGGCAGCCACGTCGCCTTCTGTTCCTCGGTGCCGTCGATCACGATGCCCTGCGAGCCGATGCCCACCGTCGTGCCGATGATCGAGCGAAACGCGGGCGAGGTCTTGCCCAGTTCGAACATCACGAGCACCTCTTCCTCCATCGTGAGATCGAGCCCGCCGTATTGCTCCGGGATGGTCAGGCCGAAGAGGCCCATGGCCTTCATGTCGTCGACGATCCCGGCCGGAATTTCATCGGTTTCGGCCACGCGTTCTTCATTCGGCACGAGACGCTCGCGCACGAAGCGCGCGACGTTGTCGAGCAGAACGTTCATCGTTTCCTGGTCGCGAATCATGGTGTATGCCCTGCAATCGTTGATCGGGCGGCACGGCGCCGCCCGCTGGGAAGAAGAAAAAGCGGAACGCGGCGCTCAGCGCGCACGCACGGCGCGCCTGGCCATTTCGCGCAACGGCTGCTTTTGCAGCTTGCCGCTCGCGGTGGTGGGGATCATGTCGATCGCCACGATTTCCGAGGGCCGCTTGTAAGGCGAAAGGCGCTCGCTCAGGTAGCAAGCGAGATCGGCGACGTCGATGCGCGCGCCCTCCTTCGCTTCGACGAAGGCCACGACTTCCTCGTTGCCCTCGGCGTCGCGTCGCCCCACCACCGCGCTCTGGCGCACCGGCGCATAGGTGTTGATGACCGACTCGACTTCGATGGGATAGACGTTGAAGCCCGAGCGGATGATCAGGTCCTTCGAGCGGCCCACGATGAAGAGCGCGCCGTCCGCGTCGAGGCGGCCGAGGTCGCCGGTCTTGAGCCAGCCCTCTGCGTCGAGCACTTCGGCGGTGAGGCCTGGCTCCCGGTAATAGCCGTGCATGACGCCGGGGCCGCGCACCCACAATTCGCCGGCCTCGCCCTGCGGCGCGTCGCGCCCGTCGGGTCCGACCACGCGCAACTCGGCGCCTTCGACGATCTCGCCCGACGAAACATCCTTGCGCGGACGGTCCATGCGCGTGATGAAAAGCGAGCCCGCGTATTCGGTCATGCCGTAGCCGTGATGCAGCGGCATGCCGAAAAGGGCTTCCACCTGCTGCTTGAGCGTGGGGTCGAGCGGGCCGCCGCCCGTGTAGAGATAGCGCAGGCGCGGCGCGTGCACCGCGCCGCCGTGTTCGCGCACGTAGGCCACGATGCGCGTGAAGAGCGTGGGCACGCCCTGGAGGATCGAGATTTCCGCGGCGCCGAGCGCCTTCACGACTTCTTCCGCCGAAAAGCGCGCCGCGAGATGCAGGCTTGCGCCCGCCTCGAAGGTGGCGAGCAGCAGCGTGGCGAGGCCGAAAATGTGCGACATCGGCATGACCGCGTAAGCGCAGTCCGCCTGCGTCATGTCGCGCGACGTGGCCGACACGCGCGCGAAGTGCAGCAGCCCGCGATGCGTGGCCATCACGCCCTTGGGCTGGCCCGTCGTGCCCGACGTATAGATGAGCACCGCCACTTCGTGCGCGAGCGCTTCGGGCTCGCGTGCCACGGTGGAATCGGGTTCGGCCATCATCAGCGGCCCGAGGCCCGCCGGCGCGATTTCGCGCGCGCGGTAGCGCACGCCGTGGCGCAGCGCGTCGGGCGACGCCCCGTGCGTGAACAGCATGAGACGCGGCCCGCAATGCGCGCGGATCGTCTCGATCTCGCGCTCGGAAAGCCGCGCGTTGACCACGGCCGGCCACGCGCCGATTTCCGAAAGCGCGAACAGCAGCGTCACCACGGCCGAGCAGTTTTCGGCCACGACGAGCACGCGGTCGCCCACTCCCACGCCCTGCTCGCGAAGAAACTGCCGGGCCTGCCCGACATGGCTCCAGAGCTGCCCGAAGCTCGTTTCCACTGAGTCTTCGCGAATCGCCACGGCCCCGGGCGAGACCTCCGCCCAGTGCCGCGCGATATCGCTGATCTTGCGCGCCGCTCGCCTGTCCACCGTCACCTCCTGTCGTTGCTCTTTCACTGCGTGCGACGCGCCGTAGCGCGCCGCATCGCGACAGGTATCAGTGTGGTGGAGGCGAGGCGCGCCAACAATTCGTTTTCGATAAAGCCGGCATTCGTCTGGCCAGAAGTCCGAATTAGCCCCGATGGCCGGGCCATCGAGACGATTGCCGTCTCGATCCAGGGCGCGAACGGTCTGCTCGCGCGGGTCATACCCGGTTTATCTCAGCCAGCGCGCCGTGGCGGCGGCACGGTCCGCGCACAAGCCCGCCGCGACCGGCCATTCGGCGCCGCCGCCATGCCCGTGCGGGCGACGCGCCGCGGCCAGCGCGGCCATGCGCAGGCGCTGCCGCCAGTCACTCCATCTGCGTCGCCGCACGCTCGCCTCCTGCCCGATTCGCCCCGCTATTCACCCGATGAATCGCCACGATGCCCGCGAGCGAGACACAGGCCGGCACCGCCGCCGCGAGAAAGAGCGACGAGGACGACCATTGCAGATGCATGAGCGCGCCGCCCAGCACGGGGCCGACGACCGAACCGATGCGGCCCACGCCCAGGCTCCAGCCGATGCCCGTGGAGCGCAGCGAGGTCGGATAGTACGTCGCCGCGAGCGCGTTGAGCGCGGGCTGGCCGCCGATGACCGAGAAGCCCGTGACAAAGATCGCGACGAACATGGCCGTCACGGACACCATCACGGCGGGATTACCGATTGCCGCTGTCGAAACAATCGCGATCAGAAAGGTCGTGCCGAGCACGCGCGTGAAACCCGCCCTGTCGATGATGCGCCCGAGCAGCAGCGTGCCGATCACCCCGCCGCCCCACAGCGCCGTGCCCGCGAACACAGCGGTCTGGGTGGAATAGCCGGCGTCGCGAATCACGGTCGGCAGCCAGTTCGACAGGAAATACATGGCCAGCAGGTTCGCGAAGTTCACGACCCACAGCAGGACGGTCACGCGTGCGCGCCCCTCCTTGAACAGCTCGACGAAGGGCACGCCGCGCGAGCGCGTTTCCGTGGTCGTGAACTCCACGCCCGCGGGCAGCGCGAGTGTGGGCGCCACGCGGGCCAGATTGCGGCGCACGCGCGCCTGGGTGTGGTCGCCGCGCGCGCGGAACAACAGGAACTGGATCGACTCGGGCAGCGCGAGCCACATGAGCACGCCGAGCACGAGCGGAATCGCGCCGCCCACGAAGAACACGGCGCGCCAGCCGAACGCCGGAATCAGCGCGGCGGTGATGAGGCCGCCCACCACGCCGCCAAGCGTGAAGCCGCACGAAACGATCATCATGAGCGTAACGCGCATGCGGCGCGGGCTGTACTCGCCCGCGAGCGCCATGGCGTTGGGCATGATGCAGCCCAGGCCCAGACCCGCCACGAAACGCCAGACCACCAGTTCGGTGATCGACTGCGCGAAACCGGTTGCGATCATGCAAGCGGAAAAGAACAGCGTGGCGCCGATCAGCACCGGGCGGCGGCCGATCTTGTCGGCGAGCGCGCTGAACGTGAGCGAGCCGATCAACATGCCGAAGAGGCCCGCGCCAAACACCGGCGAGAGTGTTTCCTTCGCGATGCCCCACTCGCGGATCACCACCGGCGCGACATAGCCCATCGCCTGGACGTCGAAGCCGTCCATCACGAGGCACAGCGCGCACAGCGCCACCACGAGCAGTTGATACGGCCCGAACCGGCTTTCGTCGATGACGCCGGTGACCTCCACGGTCTTCTTCATGCCAAGTCTCCAATCCTTGTTTTATCGTCTCGATCGCGCGGCGAAGGCTACGCTACGGGCTACGCATTACGTTACGTATCAAAGCTCCAGCACCAGCCGGCCGCAGCGGGCGCGCGAGCAGCAGGTCATCATGCGCGATTGCGTGTCGCGCTCCGCGCGCGTGAGCACCACGTCGCGGTGGTCGATCTCGCCCGCCAGCACCCGCACCTCGCACGAGCCGCACAGGCCTTCCTCGCAGTCGCTTTGCACGTCGATGTTCGCGCGGCGCAGCGCGTCGAGCACGGTCTGGTCGGCGGCCACGTTGAGCACGAGGCCCGAGTCCTTCAGTTCGACCTCGAACGCGCGCTCCTGCGAAGGATCGAGCTTGCCGCCGCTCGCGGCGAAATGCTCGACACGCAACGCGTCTTCGGGCCACGCCTCGCTACAGGCTTCGAGCGCTTCGAGCATGCGCGCGGGGCCGCAAGCGTAGACGCGCGTTTGCTCGTCCACGCGCAGCGCCGCGAAGTCGTTGCGCGTGCCTTCCTCCGACACATGCAGACGGAGCCGTTCGCCATGCAGTTGCGCGAGTGGCTCGATCAAGGCCATCGTGCCGCGCGAGCGCCCGCTGTAGTGCAGTTCATAGTCGATGCCCAGCTCGCGCGCGCGGCGCGCCATCGCGCTCACCGGCGTGATGCCGATGCCGCCCGCGATGAAGATCGCACGGCGCCCTTCTTCGTCGAGCCGGAAGTGGTTGCGCGGGCCGCGAATCTTCAGCCGCATGCCCTCGCGCAGCGTGTCGTGCAGCCACGCCGAACCGCCGCGGCTTTGCGTTTCGCGCAACACGGCGATTTCGAATGCGCCGGTGTCGGCGGGGTCGCCGCACAGCGAATACTGGCGCGAAATGCCGGTGTCGCCGCATTCCACGTCGATGTGCGCACCCGGCGCCCAGCGCGGCAGCGCGCCGCCATCGGGCGCGACGAGACGCAGGCGCACGATGCCTTCGGCCGCGGCTTCCACGCGCTCCACCACCACGGGCCGCGAGAGCGCATGCGCCGAGGGCTCGCCAATGCGCACCGGCACCTGCACGCCCAGCAAGTCCGCATTCGCGCGCTCCGGGTTGTTCGCCGGGTCCCATTCCACGAACACATGCTCAGGACCACGGAACGATGTGTTGGGAACGTAGGAAAACTGTTGCTCGGCCAGACGCATATGCGGCAAGCGGCGCGTGAACTCTTCGAGGAAGATCTGCATCTCCATGCGCGCGAGGTTCTTGCCCATGCACTGATGCGATCCATAGCCGAACGTCACGTGATCGCTCGCGTTGTCGCGGCGAATGTCGAACAGGTCGGCGTCGGCGAAATGGCGCTCGTCGTGGTTCGCGGACGACGTCACGATGAGCAGCTTCGAGCCGGCCGCGATGTCGATGCCGCCGATCTGCACGTCCTTCGTGGCGAGACGCCGCCACGCCGCGACCGATCCGTTGTGGCGCAGGCACTCCTCCACCGCGTTCGGAATGAGGCTCGGGTCCTCGCAGATCTCGCGCCACGCATGCGGGTGTTGCAGCAGCAGCTTCATCGCGTTGGCCGTGGCATTGGCCGTGGTCTCGTGCGCGGCCACGATGCCGGCCATCATCATCGAATGCAGATAGGAGTCCGTGACGACTTCCGGATGCGCCTTCTGCTTGCGGATGCCGTATTGCATCCAGCCCGGACCGTCCGGGTTCTGGCGCATCTTGTCGAGCACCTTGCCCGCGAACTGCCAGAAGTTGCCCACGGCGTGCGCGACTTCCACCTGCTCGTCGGGGCGCGGCCGCCCCCACGTATTGACCGTGTGCGCGATCGAATACTTGCGCAGCAGCTCCATGTCCTCCTCGGGCACGCCGAGAAAATGCAGGGCCACGGTGAGCGGCACTTCCCACAGCATCTGGTCGACGAGATCGGCGCGGCCGTCGTCGATGAAACGGTCCACGTATTCGCGCGTGAGGCGGCGCACCATGGGCTCGTGGTGCTTGAGATGCTCGGGCGTGAACGGCTCCATCAGCGCGCGGCGGCGCGGCATGTGCGCGGGCTCGTCCTCGTTCACGAGCGTGCGGTTCATCGCGTAGCCGTACGACTCCAGCACCGCGTTCGCCTCGGGACCCGTGGGCGTGATCTTTTCAAGCGCGATGGACGGCGAAAACGTGAGGTTGTCGCGAAAGATCGCCTTGATGTCGTCGTAGCGCGTCACCACCCAGTAGCCGAGCTGCGGGCTGTAGAACACCGGCTCCTGCTCGCGCGCCCAGCGCACGTAGTCGGGCGGGTCCTGCTGGTAGCCGTCGCTGAAGGGGTCGAATGCCGCGGCGTTGGCGCTGACCGGGCAGCGCGGCGCGGCGCCTGCGGCGTTGCTTGCCGCGTGGGGGAACGGGCAGCGGCCGGCTTGCTGCGAAGGTGTTTCGCTCATGTTCGTCTCCTGCAACCTGCATGTGTTGCGATTTGCGTAACTCTAGTACGCATTGCGTAATCGAGAGATAGGGGTTAACCTGCAAACACCCGCAGCGCTGGATCGCGCCTACGCGCCCTAAAATCCCGCATGAGTCCACCCCATTCTTCCGCGGCCGCCTCCGAAGCCGTCACTCAAGCCATCATGGCGACAAAATCCACAGAATCCACCAAAGCCCCGAAAGCCGCGCGCGAGCAACCCGACGCACCGGCCACGCCCGCGCCGCGCGAGCGCCGCCAGCGCGTGCAGTCCGCGCAAACGGGCATGGCCGTGCTGAAGGGTCTCGCGCGCCTGGGCGGCCGCGCGAGCCTCTCGGGCCTCGCCGCATGCGTGGGCGAGAGTCCCGCGAAGGTGCATCGTTATCTGGTGAGCCTGATCGAGGAAGGGCTCGTCGCCCAGGACACCGCCACGCAGCAGTACCTGCTGGGCGCCGAGGCGATGATGATCGGGGTGGCCGCCATGCGCCAGGCCGACCCGGTGCGCATTGCGGAGCCCGCGCTCGTGCGTTTGCGCGAGGCGCTCGAAGTCACGTCGTTCGTCGCGGTGATGGGCAACAAGGGGCCCACGATCATCCGCTTCGAGGAGCCGGGGCTGCCCGTCACGGTCAACGTGCGCGTGGGGTCGGTGATGTCGCTGCTCTGGTCGTCCACCGGCCGCGTGTTTCTCGGCCTGCTGGACGACACGCGCGTGCTCGCGCAGGCCGAGGAAGAACTCGCGCACGCCGACGCATCGTTGCGCGCGCAACTTAATGGCCACGACCCGATCGGCGCGCTGCGGCGCGACGTGCAGGCCGCGCACTGCGCGAGCGTGCGCGACACGAATCTCAAGGGGATCAGCGCGGTGTCCGCGCCGCTTTTCGATCACTCGGGCAAGCTATGCGCCGCGATCACGGCGCTCGGCGCGACGGGCGGCTTCGACGCCGCGCCCGACGGCCCGATCGGGCGCGCCGTGCGCCGCGAAGCCGAAGCCTCGAGCGCGCTGCTCGGCTACGTGGCGCGCCGCGACTAGCGCTTCGTCAAGGTGGCGGGCGCGGCCGCTGCGGGTGCGCCCGGATAGCCGTCGTTCAGCGTTTTCAGGAAGGCGATCACGTCGTCGATATCGTGCTCGTTCCATGCCGGGCGCTCGCCCTGCTTGCGCGTGAGCGGCTCGTCCACGGTGTCGACGTTCGCACGCAGTGCCGGCGGCAGATCGTCGAACTTCACGACATGCCCGTGCGCATCCTTCGAATACCACTTCGCCGGATTCGTGTCGCGCTCCACGTAAAAGCGCAGCGCGTCGCGCAGCGTATGGTAGCGGCCGTTGTGGAAGAACACCTGGCGCGTGGCGACGTTGCGCAGCGTCGGCGTCTTGAAGAGTCCGCAGTACAGGCGATTCTTCGCGACGTCCGTGCGGATCGGCCCGCACAGCCCTTCGTCGTAATACGACGGATCGCGATTCGCGCGCAGTTCAGGATTGCGCGGCACGCCGAGCGCCTCGAACTGGAAATCGGTGAAGAGCGGATGCGCGCCGTTCACGCCCGGCTGGTCGATATGGCACGAGGCGCAGTTGCCGCTGTTCGGGTCGTCGAACAGCTTCTTGCCGCGCAGCTCGCTCGCGGTGAGTTGGGCCTTGCCGTCCAGGTACGCGTCGAACTTGCTCGTGTACGCGTGAAAGCCCGGCTCTTCGAGTTCATACCGCTCGACCGCCGCCATGGCCTGGCGCAGCGCCGCGTCTTTCGAAACGAAAATCGTCTCGCCGAACACCTGTTTGAAACGCGCCGCGTATGGCGCACGCGCGAGCTTCGCGACCACGTCGGCGGCGTCGCGATTGGCCATTTCGTTGGCGTTGAAAAGCGGGAACAGCGCCTGATCGTGCAGCGTGTTGAAGCGTCCGTCCCAGCCGAAGCCGCCCGAAGGCGGACTGTCTGCGTCGGTCAGACGCTCGAAGATGCTTGCGGCCTGCACGTGCGTCCATACCGGCGTGCGATTGAGCACGTAGGCGAGCGTTGGCACCGCGCGCGTGCCCTGCGAGCGCAGCGCCGGGCCGCCGAGCTGCGCGGCGAGACCGTTGGGCGGACCGTACGCGTGCGCGGGACTGTGGCAGCTCGCGCACGACATGCGGCCCGAGGCCGAGAGCGCCGGGTCGTTGAAGATCAGCTTGCCGAGCGCGGCGACGTCGCTGTAGGGAGTGGGCTGCGCGCTTTGCCCGGTTTGCGGCGGCGCGGCGCGCGCCTCGGAAACGGCAAACACCGCCACCGCGGCAGCGGTGGCGGCGAGCGCAGCGGTCACGGCGCGGCGCGCCGTGCGGCTTGCGAAAAGAACGGTCATCGGCTTAGAGACTCGTGAAGATGTCCTTGCCGAAGCCGACCAGCCCGGCCTGCCCCGCGTAGCCGAGATAGCCAAGACCGAAGATGTCCTCGATGCTCTTGAGCATCGAATAGTGGTTGTACTGCACCGTCGAGACCGTGCCCGGCTTGATGAACTTCGAGATCATCACCGCGCCCGTGCGGTCGCCGCCGTAGCTTTGCTTGTTCAGCACGAGGTCGATGTTGCCCGAGAGGCCCGTTGCGCTCACGCCCAGCGCCGAGAGGTACGCGGCGGGCACCGTGCCCATCTTTGCGCTTTGCGGGAAAGTGCCGAGGTTCGGGCCCGGCTGCTGGCTGCAACAGGTCTCGCCCGCGAACGTGAAGTCCACCTCGGTCGTGTTCGGCATCGACACGGAGGCGTAGCTGCTCTCGTCGAAGTTGATGATGAGCAGGCCGTCCTGCTTGAACGCCGGCGAAGCCGTGATGATGGGCACCCACTTCTGGAGGAACGCATCGGCCGAAACGAGGCCGCCCGTCGCGCCGTTCGCGCACGGCGCGTCGTGGCCGTCGTCGCAGGTGCTCGGCGTGATGAGGTTGAAGTTCGCCGTGGTCGACACCTGTTGCAGGTCGGTCGTGAGCTGGTTCAGGTTCACGACGTTCTTCTCGCAGTCGGGCGAGTCGATGATCGAGTGGAAGTACATGAACGGGTTGTGGCGCGTGGCGTACGAGTCGCCGGCCGGCGTCGTCGCGTTCGGCGCTTCCTGGGTGTTCGTCAGGTCGGTCGTGTTCAGCGTCGGGTGCCCGCAGGTCGCCGCCTCGCGCGCCGGGTCGTTGCCCATGTCGCCTTCATAGCCCTTCCACGTGAGCTTGGCCGCCGTGAGCTGGTCCGCAATCGTTTTCACGCTCGCCGGATAGACGCAGCCCGTGCCGATCGCCTGGCCGTCCGAGGTCATGCCCGTGAGGCTGAAATCCTCATAGGTCGTGCAGTCGTTGTCGGTTTGCAGCGTGGGCGCCTGGCCGCTGATCATCGAGATGTAGTTGTCGAGGCTCACGTGCCCCGTGCCGAAATACTGCTGCACGAGCGCGCCCTGCCCGGCAAGCGTCGTCGCGAGGTACGGTGCCTTGGTGCTCGCGCCGAACGTCGTCGTGTAGTTCTCGTTTTCGAGCGTGATGATAAAGACGTGCTTGATTTGCTGCATGGTGCCGGCCGTCGATGCCGACTTGTCCGACGAGCCGCACGCGCTCACGAAGAACGCGACGAAAAGCGCAGCGAAAACGGCACCGAACAGCGCGGAAAAGCGTGCGCCGGCCTTGCCTCTGAAGCGAACAGCCATGGGAGAGTCCTCTGTGTGTCGAGTCGTTTTTGGTTTATTTGCGGTTGCTTGCCGCTTTGGCGCCCTTGCAGCGCTCGCGGCTTATTGGTACCCGGGCGATGCGAAATGCCAGGGCCGCGCAAGCTTACGAATCGTTTGTGACGCTTGCGTGAAAACAGGCGGGTTTTGTGACCGTACGTTCGAAAATCGTTCGAAAGAACCATGCTTGCGCACACAACGAAATCGCCCGTGGCGCGGGACGCCCCGAGCGGGGTTTCCTGACCTGCCCGGTGCAACCCGCTATCATGTGAGTTCGAACTGTAGATGGAACGAACGAATCACATGGCCTCCCCCCAGGAAAACATCAGCATGGCGGTGTTCTGCGACTTCGAGAACGTCGCACTCGGCGTGCGCGACGCGAAGATCGACCGCTTCGATATCAAGCCCGTGCTGGAGCGGCTCTTGCTCAAGGGCAGCATCGTCGTGAAGAAGGCCTATTGCGACTGGGAGCGCTACAAGGGCTTCAAGGCCGCGATGCACGAAGCGAGCTTCGAGCTGATCGAAATTCCGCACGTGCGCCAGTCGGGCAAGAACTCGGCCGATATCCGCCTCGTCGTGGACGCGCTCGACCTCTGCTATACCAAGTCGCACGTGGACACCTTCGTGATCGTGAGCGGCGACTCCGACTTCTCGCCGCTCGTCTCGAAGCTGCGCGAGAACGCCAAGAAGGTGATTGGCGTGGGCGTGAAGCACTCCACTTCCGACCTGCTCGTCGCCAACTGCGACGAATTCATCTTCTATGACGACCTGGTGCGCGAACTCGGGCGCGAACTCGGACGCGAACAGCAGGCGCAAGGCAAAGGCAAGGCCAAGGGCGACGCGGGCGCGAAGCGCCAGGGCGGCGAGGATCGCCAGCCGAAGCAGGACGGCGACGAGCGCAAGTCCAAGGCCGTGGCGTTCGCGATCGAGACGCTCGACGCGCTCGTGCTGGAGCGCGGCGAAAGCGGCAAGATCTGGGCCTCGGTGCTCAAGAGCGCCATCAAGCGCCGCCGGCCCGACTTCAACGAAACGCGCTATGGCTTTCGCGCCTTCGGCAATCTGCTTGAAGAAGCGCAGTCGCGCGGCCTGCTCGAAGTGGGCCGCGACGACAAGTCGGGGACGTGGGTGTCGCGGCTGAATCCGCCGCCGCTCGCGCTCGCTGCTCCGGCGCCGGCCGCGCAGGAGAACCCGCCGCCGCGTAACGAGGAATCGCGCTCGAAGCGCAAGGGCCGCCGCAACGGCCGTGGCGGCTCATCGGCTCAGGACACGCGTGAAGCCACGTTCGAGGCGAGCGTCGAGGCACAGGGCGAAATTCCGTTCGAAGCCGCTGAAGCGCATGCGTGGCCGCATGACGAAGCGGCGCTGCCCTTCTCCGCCGAGCCGTTTAGCGCTGGCGAGCCGGTGCATGCACCGCACGAGACGTACGAAGCGCACGACTGGTACGAAGCGCATGACACGCACGGCGCGCACGCGCCCCTGAGCGTCGAGGCCGAGCCGGAAGCGGCAGCCGAAGCGCAAGCCGCCCCGAGGCGAGCGCGCAAGACGGCGGCACGTAAGAGCCCCGCACGCAAGAAGGCAGCGAAGAAAGACGACGCAACCCAGGTCGCGTCCGCGGACGAAGCCGTGGCAGCGGCCCCGGCCGCGCCTGCGGCCGAACCCGCCGCGAAGAAAACGCGGGCGCGCCGCGCCCGCAGCAAGCCCGCGGCGGAAGAGAACTGATCCGCTGAATCGGGAACGGGGGCCGCGCCGATCTGCACGCGACGCGCGGTTCAATCGTCCCCGAAGGGGTTCGGCCCGCGCTCGCCCCGCTGCGGCTGCGCATTGTCATCGCCGGGCTTTGCGTCGTCAAAGGGATTCGACTTGCCCTTGGGCGTCGAGTCGCCGAAGGGGTTGGCCGCGGGCGCGGCCTTCGCCTCGCCGAACGGATTGCGCGCGGCGGCGCGCGTCGTGCCGCCGAAAGGATCGCCCGCCTCTTGAGCCGCGTCGGGCGGCGGCTCCGCTTCGTCCGGCGCTTGCGCGAGGTTGTATTCGGCCTGCACCTGGGCGAGCACGCGCGCGATGCTCGCCTCGAAACCGGCGGCGTTGCCGAAGTGCTGCATCGTCCAGTTGCAGCCGGTGCGATCGGGCGCCTGCGGCTGCGGGCGCGGGACGCCGATCTTCACACCGTCTTCGAGCACTTCCTGCAAGCGGTGCAGGCGCCGGTGCACTTCCTCTTGCAGGCGCGAAGCATTGAGCGTCTTGCGCAACATTGCGAATCTCCTTTCCTGTACGCGTCACGTCGCGCGAGTCTAGCGCAACGCACACGCGACCGGCGCAAGCACGGTGGGCGCTCCGGGCGCCTCAGGCTGCCGGAGCGCTCATGTGTGCGAGCGCGTCGCGCATCGAGTCGCTCGGCACCACCAGTTGCCCCGTGAAGGGCGTGTCGAGATCGGCGATCACATAGACGGCCGAGGAGATCGACACGGCACCGAGCAGGATCAGTACGATCGCCAGCGCGTTATGCGGCGCGACAAGACCAAAGCTCAGAAAGATCAGGACCAGCCATAGCGCCAGCATCGTGAAGAACGGCCGCGAGATCGTGCCGTGCGCTTCCTCGATAAGCCGCCAGCGCGTGTCCGTCACGCGGCCGAACAACTGCGGCAGCGTGCCCGCGAGCGCCTGATGGTAGGCGTCGTGCGGCGCGAGCGTGTCGATCTCGTGCCCCACCGCGTCGAGCAGCGCCCCGAGCGGGCGGCTTTCGAGTTCGTCGTTGTTCCCGGCCGGGTCGTGCGGATAATAATTGCCGGCCGGCGGCTTTTCCTGCGTCCAGGTCGAGGCGATCGCGCTGGCCGTATAGGCGCGCAGCAAGGTGCGCGCCGCGGACGCATCGGGGCCGTAATCGCGCAGGCGCTGATCGAGCTGGATGAGGTTGGCGGCGTAGGCGCGCATGTCGTTGGTGGCCGTGTCGAAGCTCGATTTCGCCGACGCGGTGAGCAAGCTCAGCACGAGCGCCGCGAACGTCACGAGCATGCCGATGACGAGTTGCACGAGCTGAACCGTTTCGTGCTTGCGATGCTCCTCGGGCAGCAGCGGCCGCAACAGCAGGCCGAGCCCCGTGCCCCCGAGCAGCAGCACGAACACGAGCACGGCCGACTCGATCTCCGTCATGACGACGATCTCCGCTCCGCCGCGTCGGCAGCGCTCTCCTCCGGCGACGTGGCGTATTGCGGGGCATCGCTTCCGGCGGCTTTCGCGGCATCCGTCGGAGCGTCGTTTGCGGCGTCCTCAGTTGCGTCCTCAGTTGCGTCCTTAGCTGCATCGTGCGTGGCGTTTTGCGCGCCGCGCGCGATCGCCGCGTCGATGCGCTCGTGAATCGCATGGGAGTCGGTTTCGCTCGGCACGATGTCCGGATGCGCCCTCGGCACCGCGAGCTTCCACGCCACGTCCAGCTCGCGGCGGATCGCGTCGTAGATCTCCTTCGAAATCGACCGGTCCTCGTACATCGCCGCCACGCGCTCGCGCCCTTCGCGCAGCGCGTAGAGCAACAGCATGCGGCGCTCCAGCACGTCGGCGGCGCGGCCAAAGCACTCGCGCACTTCCTCCAGGCCCCGCTCGGCCGCCTCGATACGCGCCTTGAGGATCGCCTTGAGCAGGTGGGCGAGCCGCTCGCCCAGCAGCGGCGTGAGGCTCGTGTCGTTGAACACGATCAGCTGATGCAGCACCACGCGGCGACACATCAGGAGTTCGAAACGATCGGCCAGCGCATCGCCGTACGGTTGCCGGATGCGCAGCCAACGGTACAGGAAGCGCGCGACGCGCATGCCCGGCGTATCCGCGAGGATCTTCGCCGCCGCCCGCTGATAGCCGATGCGTCCGCCCGTGCGCGCCTCTTCGACCATGGCGTCGGTGTTGCGCATCATCGCATCGAGATTGCGGATCGTGATGATCCCGCTGCCATACTGCGGAATCATGTCGCGCTCCTTGGCCGAGAGCGTGACGAGGCCGATCACGAGCCGTTCGCGCTCGGTGAGCGCCGCTTCGATATCGAACGCCGTCGCGCCGATGTCGATGCTATGGCGGTAGGTGCTGCACGCCTGGTCGGCGATCGCCTCGGGTATATGGAACGTGCGCGCGGCCATGTGCACGCGCGCGGACACGCCGATTGCCGAAAGCTGCACCGCCTTCTGTTGCAGCGCCTGCTCCTGGGGCGAGAGCAGATCGAGATGCAAACGCCGGATCAGCAGCTTGAGCGATGTGCCGTTGACGATCAGGCTCACCAGCACGAAGCCGGTCGCGAGAATCGCGACGAAGCGGCGCGTGGACTCGGGCAGCGCCGTGTCTTGTGCCAGGCCGAGCGCGAGCACGAGCGTGACCGCCCCGCGCAACCCGCCCCACGCGATCACGAGCTTGTAGGCGGCGCTCACGGGCTCAGTGAGGCGCAAGCGGCTCAGCAGCGGCAACATGCCGAACACCACGACGAGGCGTGCGGCGAGCGCCGCGACCACCACCACGGCGAGCGCGATGAGATCGACCCAGTGCGCGTCGCGCAGCGTGGCGGGAATCTGCATGGCGGCCAGCAAAAAGATGGCCGCGCCCGCCATGGCCGCGATCTGTTCCCAGATCAGTTGCAGATGCTGCCAGTTCACCGGCGACAGACGCGTGCGGCCCAGCCCGCTGATCACGAGCCCGGCGGCGACCACGGACACCACGCCCGAGACATGCAGCATCTGATCGGCGAACAGATAAAGCGGATACGGCAGCGCGAAGCTCAGCGATATCTCGGCCTTGCCCTCGCCGCCCAGCAACGGAATGAGCCACGCGAACGCGCGGCCCGCGAGCGCGCCGACCAGGAGGCCGCCGCCCAGTGCGATGCCGAGCGAGCGCAGCGCGGCCGTGGCCGAGACATTGGCGGCGTCGCCGGTGATGGCGGCGATCAGCACGCTCGCAATGGCGATGGCCGCGGCGTCGTTGAGCAGGCTCTCCCCTTCGACGAGGCGCACGAGGCGCTCGGGCGCGCCCACTTCGCGGAACACGGCGAGCACGGCGGAGGGATCGGTCGTCGCGATCATCGCGCCGAGCAAGAGGCCGTCGGCGAGCGGCCCGAGGCCCGTGAGCCGGATCGCGCCGCCCACCATGCCGGTCGCGACGAACACGGCCACCACCGCGAGCAGCAGGATGGGCGCGGCGTCGCCCAGCATCTCGCGCACGTTCACGCTGAGCGCGGCCTGAAAGAGCAGCGGCGGCAAAAAGATCCAGAGGTACGCTTCGGGCGGCAGCCGCGGCGCGAGCGCCGGGGTCACGAAGCTTTCGGCGAGCGCGGGCCAGGCCTCGCCGCTCACGAGATAAACGCCGCCGAGCGTGAAGCCCCACGCGGCGAGGAGGACCGATTCGGAAATCGACCAGCGCAGGCTCACCGCCTGAACGAGCGCGATGCTCGCCAGCAGAAAACCGCTCAGGAGAAGGACGTGGATGACCATTGTGTGTCGCGCGCCGCCGTCACGATGGCGGCAACCAGACCACCGTCAACGATCTCACCCCTTGTGCGCCCTGGATCAGCACGCCCTCGATGTCGGCCGTAGCCGAGGGGCCCGTGACGAGCGCCGCATAGCGCGCGCCGCGAAAATCCTCGCGCCGGTAGGCGTCCTGCAACCCCGCCACCAGACGCGCGGGATCGAGCAGCACCACGAGATGCTGCACGATATAGCCGAGCGCGTTCACCACGTACTCGCGCTCGCTGAGCCACACCGAACCCGTTTCCGCCACGCCGAAGCGCGCGCGCACCACGCCCACGTCGACGTCTTCGAGCGAAGCCGGCTTCGTGGCCGCGTTGAAGTCGCGCGTGCCCTGCACCTCGGGTGTGGCCGAGGCGATGCGCGCCTCGCTGCCGAAGCGCCGCAAGATGAGCGCGCGAACGTCGTCCGCTGCGCGCACCTCCACCTCGCCGCCGCCCATCAGCTTGAGCGCCGCACAAAAGCGCTCGCGCAGGTCGCCCGGCGGCGCTTCGAAAAGCGGCACTTCCGGCAACGGCTCATGGGCAGGCTGCGCGGCGCGCACACGCGCGAGAAAGGCTTCACGATCCGCCATTGCCGCCTCCCTTGCGGTTCTTCCGGTACCACGCGTGGAACGTCGTGCGCGGCACGTGCGGCAGCTCGCGCTGCTTGCCCCAGATATTGAGCGGGTTATAGAGCATGAAGTTGGGCAGGCGCCGCAACGCGCCTTCGAGCGACGAGACGGCGCCGCGATAAAGCGTCGGACTGCCGAGCAATCGCCCGGCCATCTTCAGCACTTCCTGTTTCACGAACGGCAACTCGTGCTGCGCCGCGATCACCTGGCGCCACTGGTAAATCTGCTCGTGAATGTTGATCTTCACCGGGCAGACGTTCGTGCAACTGCCGTTGAGCGTCGAGGCGAACGGCAGCGCACTGAAGCGCTTGAGATCGAAAGTGGGATTGATGATCGCGCCGATGGGCCCCGCATAGGTGCTGCCGTACGAAAGGCCGCCGCTGCGGCGGTACACGGGGCAGGTGTTCATGCACGCGCCGCAGCGGATGCATTTGAGCGAGTACCAGAACTCCGGCATGGCCAGGCGCGCGCTGCGCCCGTTGTCGACGAGCACGAAGTGCATCTCCGCGCCCGGGCGCGGCGCGCGGAAATGCGAGGTGTATTGCGTGATGGGCGAGCCGAGCGCGCTGCGCGAGAGCATGCGGATGAACACGCCGAGGTCGGACAGGCGCGGTATCAGCTTCTCGATGCCCATCGACACGATATGCAGCGGCGGCACGTTCGCGGAGAGGTCCGCGTTGCCTTCGTTGGTGCACACGACCACGGTGCCCGTTTCGGCCACCGCGAAGTTGCAGCCGGTCATGCCCGCTGTTTTCTCGCGCACGAACCAGGGCCGCGTATTCATGCGCTGGCTTTCGGCCAGATAGTGAATGTCGTTGTTGTGCGGGTCGGTGCCGATGGTGCGGCCGAACACTTCGGCCACGTCGTCGCGCAGCTTGTGAACGGCCGGCACGACGATATGGCTGGGCGGCTGCCGGTCGAGTTGCTGGATGCGCTCGCCGAGATCCGTCTCCATGACCGAGATGCCGCGCGACTCCAGGTACGGGCGCATCTCGCACTCGTCGGTGAGCATCGACTTGCTCTTCACGAGCGCCGTCATGCCGCGCTCGCTCAGAATGCGGTAGACGGTTTCGTTGTGCTCCTCGGCCGTATCGGCGAAATGCACCTGCACGCCGTTGGCCGCCGCCGTGCGCGTGAACTGGTCGAGATAGTCGGCGAGATGCGAGAGCGTGTGCGCCTTGATCTGCGAGGCGAGCGTGCGCAGTGTTTCCCATTCGGGAATCGCGTGGGCCTGCGCATCGCGCTTCGTGCGCAGGTCCCAGAGCCGCTTGTCGTGGAAGGCCACGTGCTCGGGCCGCGAGAGAAACGCTCCGGCGAGCCTGGCGTGTTCGATGCGCTTCATTCGCGCGCTCCGTTGAGAACCTGCGCGATGTGGATGAAGCGGATCTCCGCGTTCATCCGTTCGGCGCAGCCCTGCTGGTGCATGAGGCAGGACATGTCCGCGGAAACGATGTACTGCGCGCCCGCGCTCACGTGATCGACGACCTTGTCCTGGCCCATGCGCACCGAAACCGCTTCCTCGGTCACCGCGAACGTGCCGCCAAAACCACAGCATTCGTCGGGTCGCGCGGGCTTCACGAACTCGATGCCCTTCACATGTTCGAGCAGCGCAAGCGGCTTCGAAAAGGCCGGACCGGCCACCTCGGAGATGGATGCTTCGTGCAAATGGCGCAGCGCGCTGCAACTGTTGTGCAGACCGACTCGCCAGGGGAACTCGGCCCACGGGAAATCGCGCGCGCCGAGCACGTCGTGGAGGAATTCGACCAGCTCGTACGTGCTCTCGCGAACCTTGCGCACTTCGTCGGTCTGCTCGATCGCGTTGAAGTGATCGCGCACGTGATTCACGCAGCTCGCGGAAGGCCCGACGACATAGTCATAGCCCGCGAACGCGCGCGCGTACACGCGCTCCGCGCCGGCCGCCTCGGCCTGCGCGCCGCTGTTGGCCATGGGCTGACCGCAGCAGGTCTGCTCGAGCGGATAGTCGACCTCGCAGCCGAAGCGCTCCAGCAGTTCGAGCGTCGCGATCCCGACTTCGGGGTAGAACGCGTCGATGAAGCAGGGAACGAAGAGAGCGACTTTCATGCTCGGGCTCACGCGAAAAGCGGACCTGAACATTCTACTGCCGAACGGCGCAAGCGCTCCGCCAGCGTGTACAGCTCAGGTCGCACAGGTCTTGCCGCACAGGTCTTGCCGCGCCGGTCTTGCCGCGCTGCGTCATGCCCCCTGCCCTGGCGCGCCCATTGGCTCAGAAGTTATGGCGGATGCCCGCGACCACCGCGATTTGCTTGTCGCTGTCCGAGTTCACGAGGTTCGGAATCTGCGCGAGGTTCTGCGTCGCGCCGTTCGCCGGATCGATGCCGAGCCCCGCTCCCGACGACTTCTGCCCGATCGCCACCGCATAGACCGCCGTGCGCTTGGAGAGGCTGTACACGGCGCCGAGGTTGATCTGATGCAGCCGCGTGGACGATGCGCCGTCCGGATGCGCGTCGTTGAAGATATAGGCGAAACCGAATTGCAGCGCCGGCGAGTATTGCCACGACGTGTTCAGCTCGGCGATGTCAAAGGAGATGTCCGCGCCTTGCGGCCGCGCCGCATCGGCGAAATACAGGCTATGCGAAAGGCGCGTGTGCGTGTAGCTGAGCGCGACCGACACCTTGTCGAATGCGTACGAGCCGCCCGCGCCGAAGATATTCACGCGCTGCGCGTTCTGTAGTTCGCAGTACGATGCAGATGGATTGCTGCAACTGAAGTCGCCGATATAGCCGCTCTCCCCGCCGAGCGCCGCCTGCAACGGATTGCGCAATTCCAGGTAGCCCGCCGAAAGCGAAAGCGGCCCGTTCGCATAGTTCGCCGCCACCGACCAGCCGCGATTTTGCGAGAAGTTCCCCGCCACGCCGCCAAAGCTGAACAGGCCGCCGATCGTGAAGCCGCCAAAGCTCGGACTCACGTACTTGACCGAATTGTTGAAGTTGAACGCTTCGTTGAGGTTGTCCACGTCGCCGAAAT
Organism: Paraburkholderia unamae; assembly: GCF_003268775.1. GTDB lineage: Bacteria > Pseudomonadota > Gammaproteobacteria > Burkholderiales > Burkholderiaceae > Paraburkholderia > Paraburkholderia unamae. The sequence goes on along the minus strand of NZ_QLSU01000036.1, from coordinate 62,300 downwards.
GCGAGCCGTAGAGCGTCGCCCAGTTGTTGCTCGACGCATAGGCGCCGAGGTCGTCCGAGAACGGGTCGTACTGGCGCCCGAGCGTGAGCGTGCCGAAGCGGGTGTTTGCCACGCCCACCCAGGCGTTGCGGTTAAAGAGCGTGCCGCCTTGCAGCAGCGCGCCGTTCTGCGAAAAGAAGCTGTTTTCCAGCGTGAAATTGACCGTGGTGCCGTCGCCGATGTCCTCGCTGCCCGTGAGGCCCCAGCGCGAAGGCACGAGATTGCCGCCGCCCAGTTGCCAGTTCGCGTGGCCGCTCGTGCTGCCGTCGGCATGCGTGACCTGCTGGTTGTTCGTGTAGACGAGACCCACGTCCATCGTGCCGTAGAGCGTGACCGAAGATTGTGCGTGCGCGCCAGTCGCAAGGGCGCACGAAGCCAGCGCCAGCGCCGTGCGCTTGACGAATTGCGTTGCCATATCGTTGTCTTGTTCGAAGAGAGATGGGCCGCGCCGCGAAGCTCGTCGCGCGCGCGACCGGAGCGCGGCGCGCGAGGCGCGCGCCGCCCGATCAGGGTCTTGCGGGAACTGCGTGAGGCGCGTGAAGCGTGTGCGCGGTGTGAAGCGCGACGCTACTGGCCGCGCTACTGGCCGAATCGCGCGTAGATATCCGGACGCGAGCGCTTGAGCACGAAGGCGATCGCCACGCCGAACAACGCCACGGCGAGCACGATCCAGGGGAACGAGCGCACGACGGGGCTATCGGAGCCCGAGAGCGCGTCGAGATTGCCGATCAGCACGATGCCGATCGCAAGCAGACCGACGCCGCCCAGCACCGGCGCGAGCAGCGCATGCCAGAGCCGCGTGTCCTTTTTCGTGGCGCGGAAGAACGCCACCACCGAAAAGCTCGTGAGCGCTTGCAACATGACGATACCGATGGTGCCGAGCGCCGAGGTGCAGCTGAACACGATATTGAACGGATCGCTGTTCGCGGCCACGAACACGCCGAGCGGCACGGCCACCGAGAGCGTTTGCAGATAGCTCGCGAGATACGGCGAACCGTACTTCGGATGCAGGCGGTCCAGCACGGCCGGCAGGATGCCCTCGCCCGAGAGTGCGTGGATGTAGCGCACGATCGTGTTGTGGAACGACAGCAGGCTCGCGAAAATGCTGGAGAGCAGCAGGAAGCTCATGGTCGTGGTCATGGCGCCGCCCAGGTACTTGGTCGACTGGATGAACCAGAAGTCGCCGGGTTGCTTCGTCGCCACTTCCGTGACGTTGTCGATGCCATAGGCGCAAACGATGGCCCACGTGACGAACGCAAAGAACACGAGAATGAGCGTGACCGACACGTAGGTGGCGCGCGGCACCGTCACTTTCGGGTCGCGGCACTCCTTGCCGTAGATCGCCGTGGCCTCGAAGCCGATGAAGGACGCGAGCGCGAACATCGCGGCGATACCCAGGTGGCCGCTGAACACATGACGCGGCGCGAACGGCGCGAGCGTGAGGCCGTCCGGGCCGCCGTGGTGAATCACGATCGCAAGGCTCAGCAGCAGCAGGATGCCGAGTTCGAGACACATGAGCACGCCGAGCAGGCGGCTATTCAGGTCGATGCCGCGCAGGCCCGTGAACTGCACGATCACGAGGCACGCAAACGACCACACATACCAGGGCACGGCGGCATGCACGAGCGGCCCGAGCACCACGGTGCAGAAGAAGCCGAACAGGCCATACAGCGCGATCTGGATGCTCGTGTACGAGAGCAGCGCGACGAGCGCGCCGGCCATGCCGGCGGGACGCCCGAAGCCCGCGGTGATGTACGCATAGAACGCGCCTGCACGCACGATGTGACGGCTCATCGAAGCGAAGCCGACGCTGAACACGAGCAGCACGGCGCCCGCCAGCACGAACGCACCCGGAATGCCCGCGCCGTTGCCGAGGCTGATGGCGGGCGGCACGGCGCCCAGCATGCCGGTGAGCGGCGCGGCCGCCGAGATGACGAGAAAGACGATCTGCCAAAGCCCGAGGAGGCTTCGGTTCGACGCCACGGCGGACTCGCCTGCCGGCTGCGCTGCGGGAGCGCCGGCGGCCAGGTGAGTGGGAGAATACGGTTCGTTCATCGTTGCCTCTGTTGGTGTCTGTCCTGGATTCGCCATGCGACACGATGAACAATCGCGTGCCTGTGGCGCTCGACGTATCGAATTTCCCGATTCGATTTGAGCGCATGTTAGGCAGCTAATAAATTTGCCGACCTGGCGCAACGCGCCAAATTTTCGATAAATTGCGCCAGGCCGGGAGCGGGTTTTCACTGAATGCCGTCAAACGGTCGATATTACCTTCGGCATCCTGATCAAATGCGTGAACGGGAAATACGTGCTTTGTTCAGCCAACAGACTTACCGTTTCATATCAATCAGCTTTCAACGCGTTTTGGCTAGCGCGTTCGCTTCACACCCGTGCGGCCCCAATTGCGCGTGGCGCGCCACAGCACCGTGGCGTCGGCGTAACCCACGGCGCGCGCCACGGCCGCGTTGGTCATGCCGTCCTGCTCGCGCAGCACGGCCACGCTGCGCTCGCGCTCCTCGCGAATGATCTGCCGCACCGAGGTGCCCGCCTCGCCGAGGTGACGCTGCAACGAGCGGTCGGATAGCCCGAGATCGCGGGCGATATCGGCGACCACCAGCTTCTCGCGCGCGAGCCGGCGCGTGACGAGATCGCGCACCTGGTCGACGAGCGAGTGTGGGAGCGTATCGCGCGAAATGAGGTCGGTAGCGTGACGTTCCATCATGCGCGCCATCTGCACGTCGGCGCTCTTGAGCGGGGCGTCGAGATCCAGCGGATGCAGGACCACGCCGCTCGCCGGTTGCTGGAAGCGCACCGGCACGCGAAACACGCGCATATAGGGCTTGAGGTCGGCGGGCGCCGCGTGCTCGAAATGCACCTCCACGGGCGCCCACGCCGCGCCGCGCACGAGGCGGATCATGTGGCACATCGCCGAGACGCTGTATTCGGCGTCCTGGCGGCGCGGCCAGATGTGCGTATGCGCGATGCGATAGCTCCACATCGGCCACTCGTTGTCGCGCACGAGATCGACCGCCGTCCCGCTCTGCCAGGAGCCGAGCGCGTCGGTGAACTTGCGGATTGCGGAACCGAGCGTCGGCGACGACATGAACACGAGTCCGGCCGGCCCCAATTCGGTGAGTTGCAACTCCGAGCCGAGGCGCAGGCCGAGATACGGTTCGTCGAGCACGTTTGCCGCGCGTTCGAACGCACCGACGTAGCGTCCGAGTGCCACGATTTCATAAGGATTGGAAAGCTGCCGGCGGCTCAGCCCGAACTCGGCCAGCAATGCATCGCAGTCCGCATCAGCGGCGTCGAGCGCACGCATGATGGGGCCCATCACGGCGCCGCGAATCATGGGGAAACCGCTATTGACAGGCACTCTTTTCATGTCTCGCTCCGTTAGGGCCTGTTTGCGACGACGGCCTTAACCGTCGATCGTCTCTGGCGCACTCTATCGCCCCTTTGGCGCGCTTTGCAAGCGCGAAAAAAATACGGCGTTTCTACGATTTGGCCATCGACATCGCAAGAGGCGGCCGCGGTTTTCCCCGCTTTCTTCATACCGTCTCACGCGATGTTGCGCCCAACGTCATCCTTACGAAATGCTTATGAACACGAATCCGAATGCGCATCCGCTCGACCTGCTCAGCATCGCCGAAATGCAGCTCGCCTGTGACATCGTGAAAGCCGCCGAGCAGCTCGATGAATACGGGCGCTTCCCCGTCACCGAATTGATGGAGCCGCCCAAGGCCGAAGTCGTCGCCTACAAGCCGGGCGATTATTATTCGCGGCGCGCCTTCGTCATTGCGATCGACCGCACGCGCAACCAGACGATCGAATTCGTCGTGGACCTGCGCGAGAAAAAGGTGGAATCGCGCAAGGCGCTCGCGCTGCAAAGCGCGCCGTATGGCCAGCCGCCCGTGATGATCGAGGACTTCATGAATGCGGAGCGCATCGTGAAGGAAGACGCCGCGTGGCGCGAAGCCATCAAGAAGCGCGGGCTGAGCGAAGACGATCTCGCACGCGTGCAGGTCGATCCGTTCTCGGCAGGCGCCTTCGACCGGCCGAACGAAAACGGCCGCCGCCTCGTGCGCTGCGTGAGCTACTACCGCGAGTCCGTGACCGACAACGGTTATGCGCACCCGATCGAAGGCGTGGTGGCCGTGGTGGACCTGCTCGCGCAAAAAGTGATCGAACTCGTCGACGACGGCCGCATCATTCCCATTCCGCGCGCGAAGCACAACTACGACACGCCGAGCCTCGGCGAGCCGCGCAGCACGGTCAAGCCGCTGTCGATCAGCCAGCCCGAAGGCCCGAGCTTCACGATCGACGGCTGGCAGGTTAGTTGGCAAAACTGGAAATTCCGCGTGGGCTTTACGCCCCGCGAAGGGCTCGTGCTGCACCAGATCACCTGGGACGACGGCAAGAGCGCGCCGCGCCCCATCGTCTACCGGGCGAGCGTGACCGAGATGTGCGTGCCCTACTCGGACCCGACCACGAACCACTACTGGAAAAGCGCGTTCGATGCGGGCGAGTACGGCCTCGGCAAGCTTGCGAACCAGTTGGAACTGGGTTGCGACTGCCTGGGCACGATCCGCTATTTCGACATTCCGAGCGCCGACGACTTCGGCAACGGCTTCGTCATGAAGAACGCCGTGTGCTTGCACGAAGAGGACTACGGCACGCTCTGGAAGCACTACGAATTCCGCACCGGCGTATTCGAAATGCGCCGCTCGCGCCGCCTCGTGATCTCGTTCTTCGCGACCGTGGGCAATTACGACTACGGCTTCTACTGGTACTTCTATCAGGACGGCACGATCCAGCTCGAGTGCAAGCTCACGGGCATCATCCAGACGTCGGCGGTGGCCGACGGCGACACCTACCCGTGGGGCGGCATGGTGACCGAGAACCTGGGCGGCCCGACGCATCAGCACTTCTTCAACGCGCGTCTGCACATGATGGTGGACGGCGAGAAGAACTCCGTGACCGAGCACGAGTTCGTGCCGCGCCCCATGGGCCCGGAGAACCCGTACGGCAATGTGTTCGACACGACGAAGCGCGTGCTCAAGACCGAGCAGGAAGCGGCGCGCAACGCCAACGGCCAGACGGGGCGCTTCTGGAAGGTCGTGAACCCGAATGTGAAGAATCGCGTGGGCGCGAATCCGGGCTACAAGCTCATCATCAACGACTCGCCGCTCATGCTCGCCGATCCGAACTCGAAGGTGCGCCAGCGCGGCGGTTTCGCCACGCGCCACGTGTGGGTCACGCCGTACGACACGACGCAGCGCTACGCGAGCGGCGACTGCCCGAACCAGCACGCGGGCGGCGACGGCCTGCCGCGCTATATCGAGGCGAACCGCAAGGTGGAGAACGAGGACATCGTGCTGTGGCACAGCTTCGGCCACACGCACGTGTGCAAGCCCGAGGATTTCCCGGTGATGCCGGTGGAGTATGCGGGCTTCATGCTCAAGCCCAATAACTTCTTCTACGGCAACCCGGCGATGGACCTGCCGGGCGGGCGCGATCCGCACAGCGTGCAGGACGGCGCACCCGCGCCCGAAGCGCAATCGTGCTGCCACAGCAAGTCGTGAGCACACGATGACGTTGCGCGAGCGCCACCCTGCCGTCATGAATGCGCTGCGCGCGCTCGCGTTGTGGAGCGCGGTCACGGGCAGCGCCTGTGCACTCGCCGCGGGCGTCATGCTCGCGGCCATGCAGGCGGGCGGCGCGCTTGCGGCCTACGCGGCAAGCACGCTCGCCTTGCTGGCGATGGCGCTCGTTCCCGCGGCGCTGGTGCGGTCCTTTGGCCAGCACGCCACGGTGCCGGTGGCAAGCGCACTCGTTCTCACGATGGCGGCGATGAGCGCCGCGGCGGCCTGGGCGCGCACGGGCACGGCGGCGGGTGCGGCACCGCTCGTGCTCTGCGGCGTCGCCCTGCTCGCGGCGCTCTGGTGGCGTTCGCGGCGCTCACGGCGCGTGGCGACGCCGCGACCGGCGCATACGCACACCGTGGCACGCACTGGCGCACGCCTCGCGGCGCCTGCGTGGCGCAGTGGCGCGGTGCTGCTCGCGCCCGCGCTGCTCGCCGGGCTGTCCAGCGGCATGCTCGCGCGTTTCCAGTTCTTCGCGCTCTGCGGCGCAAGCGCGGCCTCGGTAACGCAAGTCGCGGTCTCGCTTGCCGTCGTGACGTTCGCCGGTTGGCTCGCGGAGCGCGTCGGCCACGGGCGCGCGCTGCTCGCCCTCTTCGTGCTGCGCGGCGTGCTGCTCGCGGCGCTCACGCTGAACGCGCTCGCGCCATGGATCGCGCTCGCCGCGCCCGCATTCGCGCTGATCGACTTTCTCACGCTGCCCACGCTCATGCGCGCAGGCCGCGCCGCGCGCGCCTCGGGAGCGGGCTGCCCCGGTCTGGCACATCACTCGGGCATGGTCGCCGGCGCAGCGCTCGCCACGACGTCATGGGGCTTCGGCGCGGGCTTTTATGCGCTGTTCCTGCTTGGCGGCGCACTCAATCTTGCGTGCGCGTTCGCACTCGCCATGCCGCGCGCGACGACGGCACGCACGCTCTACTCCGCTGCGCCCGCGCTCGCTGCGGGCGGCGCACTCGACCTTCGCTGAAGCAAACACAAAACCGTTCGCATTACTACGGAAACTCTCACCGAAACCAGGAGACGGTATGGACCGCCAGGACTTCACGCACACGATCCGCACGCAAATGTTCGTCGACGGACGTTTTAGCGAAAGCGGCGACGGCCGCACGTTCGCCGCATTCAACCCCGCCACGGGCGCCGAGATCGCCCAGGTGCCCGACGCGAGCGACGCCGATATCGACGCGGCCGTTCACGCCGCGCGCCGCGCCTTCGAAGCCGACTCGTGGCGCCGCCTGCCGCCCGCCGCGCGCGAGCGCCTGCTGCTCAAGCTCGCCGACCTGGTCGAGCAGCACGGCGACGAGCTCGCCGCGCTCGAAACGCTCAACCAGGGCAAGCTGCTCGGCTTTTCGAAGATGCTCGAAGTGGGCGGCAGCGTGCAATGGCTGCGTTATATGGCGGGCTGGGCGACCAAGATCGAAGGCAGCACGGTGGATCTCTCGCTGGCCTTCCCGCCCGGCGTGCGTTACAACGCCTCGACGCGCCGCGTGCCCGCGGGCGTGGTCGCCGCCATCGTGCCGTGGAATTTCCCGCTGCTGATGGCCGTCTGGAAGATCGCACCCGCGCTCGCGTGCGGCTGCACCGTCGTGCTCAAGCCCGCCGAGGAAACGCCGCTCACGGCCATTCGCCTCGCCGAGCTCGCGCACGAAGCGGGCTTTCCGCCGGGCGTGTTCAACGTCGTCACGGGCCAGGGCGAAACCGCGGGCGCGGCGCTCGTGCGCCATCCCCAGGTGGACAAGGTCACCTTCACGGGTTCGACCGAAGTGGGCCGCATCATCGGCAAACAATGCGCGAGCGATCTCAAGCGCGTGTCGCTCGAACTGGGCGGCAAGAGCCCCGTGATCGTACTGGACGACTGCGACCCGCGCCGGGCGATCGAAGGCGCGGCGGGCGCGATCTTCTTCAACCATGGCCAGGTGTGCACGGCGGGCTCGCGCCTGTATGTGCCGCGCGCGCGTTACGCGGAGATCGTCGAGGGCATTGCCGCGCTCGCGCGCTCGACCGTGCTCGGCTCGGGCTTCGACGCCGCCACGCAGATGGGCCCGCTCGTTTCCGCGCGCCATCGCGCCAAGGTCGCGGGCATGATCGCGCAGGGCCGCGCGCAAGGCGGCGATATCGTTGCCGGTGGCGGCGACGGCAATCGCCCCGGCTACTTCGTCGAGCCCACCGTGATATCGAACGCCGACAACAAGCCGCTGACCATCGTGCGCGAGGAAGTGTTCGGGCCGGTGCTCGTGGCCATGCCTTACGACGACGTGGAGGAAGCCATCGCGGCGGCCAACGATTCGGAGTACGGACTTGGCGCGAGCGTGTGGACCAACCAGCTCGACCGCGCGCTGCGCGTGGTGGACGGCGTGCAGGCGGGCACCGTGTGGGTCAATACGCACAATATGGTCGACCCGGCGCTGCCCTTCGGCGGCTTCAAGGCATCGGGCATCGGCCGCGAGCACGGCCGCGCGATCATCGACGCGTACACCGAGACGAAATCCGTCTGCATCGCGTACTGATTCCGTTGCCCGCCGCATCGATGCGGCGGTCGGAGATGTTTTCGAACGTTCAGCCGCCTGCCGCATCATTGTTAATCGAAATGGAATAATGAAACCCGGCGGCAGGCAATGATTCCTGCCGCCGCTTCGTTCATGATCGACCCCGTTCTCACCTCACACGCAAGGAGCACGGTCATGAATGCATCCACCCAATCCGCCCAATCCACCCCTTCGCGCGGCGTCGCCATCGTCACGGGCGCCTCGCGAGGCATCGGCGCCGCCCTCGCCGCGCGCCTCGCGCGCGACGGCTACGCCGTCGTCGTCAACTATGCGTCGAGCAGCGCCGAGGCCGAGGCGCTCGTCGCGAAGATCGAGGCGGCCGGCGGACGCGCCATTGCCGTAAAAGCCAACATTGCGAAGGCCGACGAGGTGCGCCGGCTCTTCGACACCACCCGCGAACGACTCGGCCAGCCCACGGTGCTCGTAAACAATGCCGGCATCATGAAGACCATCACGATCGCCGAATCGACCGATGCGCTCTACGACGAGACCTTCGACATCAACGTGCGCGGCACGCTCAACACGCTGCGCGAAGCGGCGACGAAGCTCGCGGACGGCGGCCGCGTGATCAACTTCTCGACCTCGGCGCTCGCCATGAACCTGCCAGGCTACGGCCTCTACACGGCGAGCAAGGCCGCCGTGGAAGCGATCACGCGCGTGTTCGCGCGCGAGCTGCGCGGGCGCTCCATTTGCGTGAACGCGGTCGCGCCGGGGCCGGTGGCGACCGAGCTTTTCCTCAAGGGCAAAACCGACGAACAGGTGAAGCACTTCGCGAGCATGCCGCCGTTGCAGCGCCTCGGTGAACCCGAGGACATCGCGGGGCTCGTGTCGTTTCTCGCGGGACCGGACGGCGGCTGGGTGAACGGCCAGGTGCTGCGCGCGAACGGCGGGATCGTCTGACGCCGCTCGCGCGGCCGGTCCTGGCGGGTGCTACACTCCGGGGTCGCAAACGGGCGCCTGCCTGCGCAAATGGGTACAGCGGGGCGCGCCGGCCTTCATTGCGCCCTCAACCACTCCAGACCATGTATCTGTCCATTCTCGCCGTCGGCGTTGGCGGCGCGCTCGGTTCGCTGTTGCGCTGGGTTCTCGGCCTGCGCCTGAATGCCGTCTATCCGGAGCTGCCGCTCGGCACGCTCGCGTCGAACATCATCGCGGGTTACGTGATTGGCGTCGCCGTTGCGTTCTTCGGGCGCATGCCACAGCTTTCCGCCGAATGGCGCCTGTTCGTCATCACCGGGCTGATGGGCGGCCTCTCGACGTTCTCGACCTTCTCCGCCGAAGTCGTTTCGCATCTTCAGCACGGCCGCTTTGGCTGGGCCGCGGGCGAGATCGCCATTCACGTGTGCGCCTCGGTCATCATGACGATCCTCGGCATCGCGACCGTTTCGGCGCTGCTGCGCTAAACGGCCAAGCAGCTAGCTAGCCAAACAAAACGGCCGCGTTCGCTTTGCGCGAAACGCGGCCGCATCGTCAGTCAGCCAGTCGGGCGTGATGGCCCGCCGCACCGATCAGGCCGGCACAGGACGCTGATACCCGCCCAGCGTACCGTTCTTCGAAAACACCCACTGCCAGAGCTGGATGTCGCGCGCCCGGAATGCGCCTGCACACGAAAGCAGGTAGTAACGCCACATGCGATAGAAACGCTCGCCCATCTGCGCCTTGAAACGCGGCCACGCGGCCTCGAAATTCGCGTGCCACGCCATCAGCGTGCGGTCATAGTCGGCACCGAAGTTGTGCAGGTCTTCGGCGACGAAGAGACCGCCCGAGGCGTCCGCGATCTGACCGATGGTGGGCAGTTCGCCGTTCGGGAAGATGTATTTGTCGATCCACGGATCGGGCGTGGTGTCGCGGCGGTTCTTGCCGATGGTATGCAGCAGGAAGAGGCCGTCGTCGTCGAGGCAGCGCTGCGCGACTTCCATGTAGGTGCGATAGTTCTTCGGGCCCACGTGCTCGAACATGCCCACGCTCGCGATGCGGTCGAACTTCTCGTCGAGCAGCCGATAGTCCTGGAGGCGGAATTCGACGGGCAGATCCTTGCAGCGCGCGGCGCCGAACGCGGCCTGCTCCTTCGAGATCGTCACACCCACGCACGACACGCCGTAATGCTCGGCCGCGAACTTCATGAGGCTGCCCCAGCCGCAGCCGATATCGAGCAGGCGCATGCCCGGCTTGAGCCCGAGCTTGCGGCAGATGAGATCGAGCTTGGCCTCCTGCGCTTCGTCGAGCGTCTTCGCGCCGCCCGACCAGTAGCCGCACGTATAGGCCATGCGCTTGTCGAGCATCGCTTCGTAGAACTCGTTGCCGATGTCGTAGTGCTGCTGGCCCACCTTCCATGCACGGCGCACGGTCTGGCGATTCGTGAGGCGCGCCCTGAGCGCGTGAAAGACGAGACGGGCGGGATCGATCTGGTCATCTAGATGCGCGCGCAACACATGGGCGAAGAACTCGTCGAGCTGCTCGCAGTCCCACTGGCCGTCGATGTAGGCCTCGCCGAGACCCAGGTTGCCTAACGCCAGCACACGCTCGGGCACCTGCGGGTCATGAATGCGCATGTCCCAGGGGCGGGTGCCGTTGAACTTCACGTCCGCGCGGCCCAGTAGCTGGGCTGCGTACCGCCAGGCCCCGGAACCGGTGGCTTCGCGGGCGGAGTGTGCTGCTTCGAGATCAGTCGTTGCCATACGTGCTCCGTGTTGGCCGGAGTTGGCTCCTTAATGCCTTTCTCCGGTGCCATGCAAGAGATTGCTATCAAGACTTTCGATTCGTCGTCGCGCGCGCTGCGAGAAACTCTATGATGCACCTGCTTCAAAAAACGTGCAGGGACCCGCACAGGCCTGGCGAGGCAGGCCATAATCAAAAGCTCTTTAGAAACGTACGGCGTTCGCGCGTCCGCAGCGCCCAAGCCGGAGACACTCACCATGGCCTACGACGACAAAAACATCTTCGCGCGCATCCTGCGCGGCGAAGCCCCCTGCATCAAGGTGTACGAAGACGACGCGACGCTCGCTATCATGGACGTCATGCCGCAGTCCGAAGGCCATCTGCTCGTGCTGCCGAAGGAAGGCGCCGAGCTCATCTACGATCTCTCGCCCGAAGCGGGCGCCGCCGCCATGGCGACGGTGCAGAAGATGGCGGCCGCGGTGCGCAAGGTGCTCGCACCGGAAGGTCTCTTGATCGCGCAGTTCAACGGCGCCGCCGCCGGGCAGACCGTGCCGCACGTGCATTTTCACGTGATCCCGCGCCGCGCCGGAGAAGAACTGCGCCCGCATGCGCGTGAAATGGCCGATATTTCGCAGCTCGAAGCACTGGCCGCGCGCATTCGCGCCGCGCTGTAGTCACGCGCGATGTAATGAATTTGTAGGGCGGGCGCAGCGCGAAGCGCCGCCCTTCGCAAGCCCGGCTTGCCGCCCGGCTCAGATGCCGTCGAACTGCACGAACGCGTCGAGCGGCACGCGCGCCGCACGCCACTGGTTGATCGGCGCGGCCGGGTCTTCATGACCGATCGCCATGCCGCAAAAGAGCATGCGCTCCCCCGGCAAGGCGAGAAACTCGCCCACCGTCTGCGCATAGCGCGCCCAGCATTCCTGCGCGCAGCTATGCAGGCCCGCTTCGCGCAGGAGCAGCATCACCGTTTGCAAAAACATGCCGAGGTCGGCCCATTGCGGCGCCCCCATCTGCCGGTCCACGCTGCAAAAGAGCGCGAGCGGCGCGTCGAAAAACGCATAGTTGCGCGCGAACTGACGCAGGCGGCCGAGCCGGTCCTCACGCGCGACATCGATGCTGCGATAGAGATCCTCGCCCACCTGGTAGCGCCGCTCGCGATACGGCGAGCCCAGCTCGCGCGGATAAACGTCGTACTCCATCGCCTCGCCCGCGGGCGCCTGCGCGATGCGCGCGGCCATGATCGCCTTGAGCTTGACGAGCGACTCGCCGCCCACGACGTGGACGTGCCACGGCTGAAGATTGCCGCCCGAGGGCGAGCGCGCAGCGGTATCGAGCACGCGGCGGATCACGGCGGGGTCCACGGGATCGGGCAAGAACTGACGCACGGACTTGCGGCTGGTGACGGCTTCGCTGACCTTCAAATGCATTCTCCTCGAGGGATCGACGAAGCATTATCGACGATCCCTCGCCGGCCTGCCGACGCCAGCAGCGCGCCTTGGAACTTGTGGCGGATGCCCACGAGCACGAGCGCCTGATTGTCGGTGCCCGGATTCACGCCGAAGCCACCGATCGACGGCTGAGCGGCCCCACGCTCGCCTTCCGATAGCCCGCGACCGCGTACACATTGGTGCGTTTGGAGCACGAGTCAGCGCCGCCGGGATTGGACTGATCGTTCAGGAACGCCGAGCCGCTGCTGAACTTCGCGGTCTGATGGAACGTTGAGAACGCATCGTTCGCGTACTGCGTGTTCGAGTACGCGTGCCGGAAGCGCAATGCGCCCACCGAATAGCGGCCGCAGCGGGCGTAGCAATATCCGGCCGCGAGCGAGAGCGGGCCGTTGGAGTACGCGGCGCCAAAACTGTGGGTCTGGGCGCTGCCGGTCGCGTCCACGGCACCGCCGCAGCCGTACAAGGCGAACTGCAAGCCCGGTATGCGGGGAACGAACGATTTCTGCATGGCTTACGGGGTGCGGGAGACTTTGGAAAGCGCAAGGCGCGCCAGGTTTGGCGTGATGGCTTTCCTCCTGCGCCAAGACTCTGCTATAATTCGCCTCCCGCCGGAGAGATGGATGAGCGGTTTAAGTCGCACGCCTGGAAAGCGTGTATAGGTTAATAGCCTATCCGGGGTTCGAATCCCCGTCTCTCCGCCACCCGATACGTAAGGCTTTGAGCGATTTTCGCTCTTGGCGCTGTACCTTAGAATCGCAGTTGTACCTTTGCAAAATCGAAATTGGCTCCGTTAATCGGGGCTTTTTTTGTTTCTGCGGCCGATTTATGCGGTGATTGCGCAGCGCTTTCGCCGCATAAAATGCGGCGATTAGGTGCTTGCGAACGCGCTAGACTACTGTACGTTTATACAGTGTTTAGGAGCGAGCCATGGAACCGATCTGGGAATACCGCTGGGCCTTTGTGGAGCAAGGCCACTGGGGCGGCAGGAAGGAAACCAACTTCTGGATGACCGACTTCGAGGCCGAGCGATGGTGGGCGTATGGCGCGGCCGGAACCGAGCGCCTCGAAGATACGAGGCGCGACCGCAACGTGGCCAGGGCCGACACCGACTATTCGAGCACCGGCAGCACAAAACCGTGGGACCATCCAAACTATCTGCGTACAACTCGTCAAAGCTGAGGCAGGCGCACGCGTTCAAGCGTGCCCCGAGTCCGTCAATCTGCATAACCTCCAGAGCGGGAAGATATGACGCTCGAAGATATGCAAGATAAATTGAAGCGACTGGAAATTTACGTAAGCTCAGGCGCCCCGGTGAGCGAGGAGCCGGCGAGCGCGAATAGCGTGGCTGAAACTGAGAATTTCCGCCCTTCTTGCACAGTCGGCTCCGCGCCAACCGCGTCTTCGCTGAAGGAATTCCCCCAGGGCGTCCGAGAACACGAGCGCCTCGACCGGCCAAACCGCAAGGAACTCAACGACTAGATGCCGCCTAGGGTGGCAAAAGGATTGGAAACATGGACGGCGGGACGTCAGCAGCGTAATTTTAAATAATCGACGCCTTCACATCCAACGTCTGAGATGCGCCCGCAGTGTTAGCCAACGACGCAAAGGCCCGCGCAATCACCAAATAATGTGATCTATGTCACCGACACCGGATGCAAGCATAGGGAAGATTGACAGTCGCGGAATGCGGCGGGACCGCGAATTGCGGTCAATTGTCTAGCATAATCAATAATTTGAAACAAAATTTTGCTGCTAGAATCGCGCAACATCGCATCTACTGCCACTAATTTTGGAGAGAACAATGGACTCAAAACCGCTTACCATCGTCGACCAGTACGATGTGCTCATGAGACAGGCTCTCGCGCAGCCGGGCGTGGCGGACGCAATGAAGCTGTACAGCGCCTGCGCTAACAGTGTCTCCACCAATCAGATGGTGAACTCGGTCGTTGCGGCCACGATTCCAGCAGTTCCCTCTACGCATAGCTACTGAGGTCCACGATGCCGAGTTGGGGCGAGATCCTTACAGAAATCAATACTTCGCAACAGCCCGTAATGCAGCTTGATGCAGTCCGGAAGAAGTATTTGGTGCGACTTCATCAGCACACCAAGCGACCGGTCATCGTCTATGCAACGCGTTGGGTCTCCCCGCTTCCGAACATGGACCCTACCGTCCTGTCGGTCGATATTGCTGACATCCAAGGCCTGATGGAGGTGATGAAGGGCATCGACTCTACGGAACTCGACTTGGTCATTCACAGTCCCGGTGGCTCCATCGACGCGGCCGAGGCATTCGTTCGCTACCTCCGGTCAAAGTTCCAACACATCCGAGCAATTGTGCCTTATGCGGCGATGTCAGCGGCGACGATGATCTGCATGGCTTGCGATGAAGTCGTAATGGGCAAGCATTCGTTTCTGGGCCCCATCGACCCGCAATTCGTGATGCAAACGCCGCTCGGTCCGAGGGCCGTACCGGCTCAGGCGATTGTCGAGCAATTCAACAAGGCTCAAAAGGAAATCTCCGGGGATCAATCTAAGCTCGCTTCATGGATTCCCATGCTTGGTCAATTCGGACCCGATCTGCTGATCCGCTGCGACAATGCGAACGCCCTGTCCAAAAAGCTCGTCGAGGAATGGCTAACCTCCTACATGCTGAAGGACAACCCAGCGCAGGCGCGTGCTACTGCGGAATGGCTTGCAAACCATACAGAGCACAAAACGCATTCTCGGTATCTGGCGCGAGAAACTCTCCAAGCGAAGGGCATTAAAATACTGCCTCTGGAAAAGGATGAGACGTTGCAGGACGAGGTGCTGTCGCTGTATCACGCGACGACCTTGACGTTCCAGAACACGGTAGTCGGGAAGCTCATCGAGAATCACCTCGGTAAGTGCTTTCTGCTAATGGGCGGCGTCCCGGTTCAGCAGCCGGCCATTCCTCAAGGCTTGATTCAGTTGCTCCAGATGCCGGTGGCTCCGCCAATCGCACCGCCGTTTGCACCACCAACGGTGCCGGGATCCTAACCCCAAAAGAGATCGGCCCCGCTCGCCTCGCGGCGGGCCCAGTCTCATACGCCACCAGCCGACGTAGCGAAGTTCCACACCACAAGCCGCTCAACGACCAGATCCATGCTGTGGTCATCCAGATCGAGGCCACGTGGCCACGCCGCCGTGCCGATGACGCGCGCGCGCCCTGCTCGGACAAATGCAGCATCTCCCCAGGCCGGTGAATCCAGCGCGGATCTAGGCGCGGATAACCGACCTTCTTGTCAGCGGACCCGAGGTAGCCACTGACCTTTTGCGCTTCATGTCGGTAGACACCAATTGGGCGCTTTGCTACCTTACGAACGGGTTTGCGTTTGCTCAAGCGCAACCCGGCCCTCCAGGGGCGCTCGCAACCGCCCTTGGTTATATGCGCCCGCCGCTCCCCGTGTGCGGCGGGCACTTTTTTGGCTGTGACGCTTCCACAGGTTTCAGAACATGGACACCGCGCGGCATCCCTGATACCTTACAAACCGGTTGCATCTACCCTGCAACCTCCAGCGCATCCATGCTGGAAGACATAGTTCAGGCCGCCGCGCTCCTCCAGTGAGCGGCGGCCTCTTTTCATGGCGTCACCAACGGCGCGGCCCACGCCGCCAACCTGTTTTCCACGAGATCCATGCTGTGGTCGTTCAGGTCAAGGCCGCCCGGCCACTCCGCGGTGTCGATCACGCAGCCGCCTTGCTCACGTAAATGCAGCATCTCGCCGGGCCGGTGGATCCAGCGCGGGTCGAGGCGCGGATACCCGAACCACGCATCCCTCCCGTTCGCAACGATCACCAGCTTCGCGAGCTCAGCACTGAAGCGCCGGTAATACGCGAGGTTCGCGCCCTTCGGCGGTTCGAACGCGTGCAGCGCGCCGATCTGCGCCGCCGGCAGGAACAGCGGCGTGTACGTCGTGCGCCAGCCGCCGAGCGAATGCCCCTCGACGTTGAACACGGTGCCGCGCGGCACGAGCGCCTTCGCCCACGCCCAGATCTCGTCGCATGCCTCGTACGCGCCGCGCGTCACCTGCGCGCCGCCGCCCACGTCCACCGGCCACAAGTCGATGTCGTCGAGCAGATCGCCGATCTGGAGCGCGCTGAAGCGCGTCCCGCTGATCGAGAGATAGACGCCGCCCGCGTCGCGCGACAGCACCGCCTGGCTGTCGCCGTCCCTGAACTGCCCGAGCCACATGCACCCGAGCGCCTCGAATGCCGCTTTCGACTGCGCCGGGTTCATGACGTAGGCGGCATTCGCCCGGCGCGCCGCGGCGAGGATCGCCGCGCGATTCACGACGCGCTCGACGCGGCAAGCGGCGCGGAGGCCTCCGACGCACCGGACGCGGCGGCCGGCGCTGCCGTCTGGACCGGCGCGCCGTACACGTCGAGCCAGTTCGAGAGCGCAATAGACGCGGCGCCGAGCGCGAGCTTGATCGCTGTCGCGGTGGCCGCGTCGAGCGGCAGCAGCGAGACGAGGCCGATCGCCTGCGGGATGACGGTATCGACCAGGCTCTTGGCGTTGGTGGCGTCGAGCTGCGCAACGGCCGCGCACAACTTGCCGTTGTCGTCGGCCAGCTTCTTCAGGTTCGGATCGGCCGGCACGAGCGCGCTGAGATCGAGCAGCGCGGGCTGAACGAGCCCGCAGGCCTTCAGCACCTTGCCTTGCGCGTTGCTCGCGAGCGATTCGATGGTCTGCTGGGCCTGCGACGTGCAGCCTGCGAAAGCGATGGACGCGACAAGACCTGCCGCGATGAGCAGCATACGTTTCATGGTGATTACCCTCTTGAGATGTGCCGCGAGTGCGGCGGGAGAAAAATCAGAAGCGCCAGCGGGCGCCGAACTTGACGGATGTTCCGGTGCTGCCTTTCTTGACCGTGACGCTCATGCGCGTCGACGGCGGGATTTCCGCATAGGCCACGCAGCAGGAAATGTCGTGCGTGTCGGGATTGATGAGCGGCAGGACCTGCACGTGAGTGCAGCCGGCCAGGGTGAGCGCAGCGAGCGCGGCGCGGATCACGACTGCGCGGCCGGTGCGGCGGACGCCTTAGCAGCAGCGCGCGCGGCGCGCGCCACCCACCAGTTGCGCGCGGCGTGAATGATGGTGACGATGGCGCCCGAGATGAGCAGTTGCACTTCGAGCGGCATCGGCAGATGACAGCCGCCCGATACCCACTGCACGGCAGGCACGAGCGACGCCGCGGTGAGCGTCGCACCGCCCGTCACGATGCTCGACGTTTTGTCCATAGATCCTCCTTTCGAACCGGCGCGCGGCCGGAAAAAGAAAAAGCCGCACGAGGCGGCTCCTTGATGGTCGTTTGATCGGCTAGGCAGTCGGCATGACGTCGGTGAGCATCGCGCTGCACAGGCGCACGGCCCGGCTCTTCACCTGCCCGTACCACGCCGAGTCCTTCATCTCTGCGGCGCTGGCGCTCCAGTCGTGCGCCTGCATCGCGGCGAGCGCCTTCTTGAAGCCGAGCAGCCGGGTGATGCCGAGGTTGAAGCACATGTTCGCGATCACGCGCTGGCGCACTTCGCTCAGCGTGCGCCACCACGGCAGATAGGCGTCGAGTTGGTGAAACGTGTCGGCAACATCGGAGGTCAGCAACTGCGTGATCTGCGCGTCGGAGAGCGGATAGGTCCAACCGGCGGGCAGCGGCGAGGCGTCGAGGTTGTGCCCGACGCCCGTCGTGTTCTTCGGCGGCGTGGACGTGTCCTTGTACGGCCAGCGCCGCACGGCCTCGTCGCGGCGCAGCTCGGCGTATAGCAATGTCAGATTCATTCGCCCGCCCCCTTACGGCCGCCGTTCTTGATGAGGTAAAACGCCTGAAGCAGGATGTATCCCGCCGTCAGGAGCGCCACCCACCAGTTGATGTCGTGGCTCTGAAGCCAGAGCCAGAAGTTGCCGCCCACGGCCGGCGCTGCCTTCACAACGCTCGCAGCAAGGTCGCTTCGATTCATCAGGTCCCCGGTAAAAAAAGGCCGCCCGAAGGCAGCCATATTGCGAAACGTATTGGTGAGGTTTTTCGGGACTAGATCTAGTCCGGCCACACGAGCGCGGGCAACTCCGCAAGCAGATCGGGAATCGTCGGCGGGGCACGCTTGCCCGCCTGAACATCAGCGAGTGCCTGATAGCAATACGACCAGCAGGCGTCTCGCCACGCGATGCACGCTTGCCCTTCGGCGGCGAACTTCGCGTTTGCACTGGTCGCATACGTGCACGCCGACAGGATGCCGTCGTAATTGCGCTCGCTTGCCTTGCTGTCGAGCAAAGCCTGCACTGCGATCGTGTAATCGGAAACGGTCGGCGCGGTATCCGACGCAGCGGGCGCTGTCACGACAGCCGCATCGGGGGCCGCAAGCTGATACTGGCCAGCGGCGTTGACGACCCATCCGTAAAGCAGCTCTGTGGTGCCAGCCGGGTTCTGCGCCAGGTATAGCGCGTTCGACGCGGCCTCCGCTTCGGCCTGCGTCGCATAGATATAGGGCGGTTGCGGAATCGCCATCACATCACCTCGTTCGACAGGAGTTCGACTTGCCAGTTAATGTTTGTCGAGGCCGCGCCCGTCACAGTGACCTGCAATGCGCCATTCGTCGTGTCGGCAGACAGTGCGAGCGCCCAGGCTGAAGCGGCCGACGAAGCGTAAGGGCTGCTGATCGACGATCCGACAATGGAGATTGTGCTCGCGCTCGCGCCGCGCATAACCAGCGCATCCCCTTTCCACACCTTCGCGACAGTACCGCTCACGGAGTTGCGAGCGACAGCGGTCAGGGTGACGTACACGGCAGAATTGTTCCGCAGTACAAGCTGGTTCGTCGCAGACGCGCTGGCCCCATCTGCCGTAGCGACGGCCGCCAACGCGCTCGCCGTGGAGATGCGAAGTCCGGTAAGGGTGAATTGCGAAGCGCCGACTCCACCACCCTGATGGCCAAATGCAACCTGCCCGGCAATTGAATTCGTGGTCCCATATTGCCCTGTCGCAAGCGATGCGTAGCCGGAGGCCACACAGCTAACGCCGATAGCCGCCGCCTCGCTGCCCGAGACCGTATTGAATGCACCGATCGCCATGCCATATGCCGCGCTGACGACGTTGCCGCCGCCGATGGCGCATGAAATGACACCGGATGCGACTTGTGTGGGGTCGTTCCGGTAGATCTGCAAGTCAATTGCCCTGCTCCCACGCTTGTTCCCGCCCGTCGTCGCTCCGTCCGCAATCGCCAGAGCAAAGGAGCCAAGCCCCTTTGGAACATAGGCCGCATCCACGTTCGTTGCAGCGTTGCTCGCCGTCAGAGCAACAACAGGGGTGGTGGCGTTAGGCGCTGCCGTCGATAGCGAATCAGTGAAATCTGCCAGGCCACCCGATGACGTGGGCAACTGACTGGTCGGCACGAGGCCATTCGCGTCGAGCGTAGCCAGACCGCTCGCAGCACCCTTCTGCGCGATGAATTCGCTGATCTGCTTCTGGAGCTTGCCGAGCGCGCCGAGCACCGTATCCGCCGTGCTGATGACGGCATTCGTCGCCGTCGACAGGCCCGTTAGCACCGTCGCGAGCACGCGCGATGGCGTGAAGTACTGGTTCGTCGCGCCCTCGGGAACGGCGTCCGTGCTTCCGGGTGACGCGCTGATCTCGATGTACGCCGAACCGCTCCAGCGATAGATTTTGCCGCTGTCGTCCGCGACGTAGATCTTGCCGGTTTCGCCCGCCGCCGGAAATGCCGCGAGATTCGCATACTCGAGTACATCGTCCACGTAGCTCGGCAGATAGGCCGCCGCTACCTTGCCGGTCGAATCGAGCGGCGCGACGCCGTTCGCCGCGCCGACTGCGCTCGCCGCCACCGCGCCCACGTCGGCCGCCGCCGGCAGCGGGTGCGCATGGTCCGAGCGCGCGGCAGTCGCCGCTGTGCCAGCCGACGCGCCGCCCAGCGCCGCGCCGACCACATTGCCCACGGCCGCCGCGCCGGCCGCAACGCCGTCGAGCTTCGTCTTGTCCGCCGCCGACATCGAGCCAGCAGCGCTCTCGGTGGCCGCGTTGATACCCAGCGTGGGATTCGAGCCGCCCGTCGACGTCAAGGGCGCCGTCACGCTCACGGTGCCCGAGCCGCCGCCACCGCCGCTGCTGTCCGCGCCCGCGTGGACGAAGATCTCCCAGTTGACCGTGTCGGCGTCTGGCGTCGTGGGCGTCGTGCCAGCGACGATGCGCCGCCACGCCGAGCCAGCGTAGGTTGCGAGATCGTTCACCGCATAGGCGGCGTCGCCCGACCACGCGCCGCGCGGCGTAACGCCGGCTGGGCCCTGCGCGCCCGCGTCGCCCTTGTCACCCTTCGCCCCAGTTTCGCCGATGTCACCCTTCGGGCCCGCGTCGCCTGTATCGCCCTTGGCGCCAGCGTCTCCTTTGTCGCCCTTCGGCAACGTGAGGTTGAGCTTCTGGTTCGGCACATCGCCAGTGATCGAGGCCGCCGCGGTATCGCCCTCTTCGACGGTGCCGATGGACAGCGCGGCACCTGCGCCGCCGCCGTTTTTCGCCAGATCATTGAGCCTGGCGATGTAGTCCTTCTGCCCCGGATAAAACATGTCACCCATCAGGCCTCCTGAATCGAAATCGAGCCGGTGTAATTCGCCACGAAGTCATGCACCAGCGAGCCCAGATCGGAGAGCTTTCCCCAGATCTGGTACTGCTGTTCCTGCAACGGGTCGGCGGACTCGGGAAAGAGGCTCACGAAGACCGGGCGCGCGAAGCCGCTGCCGCGCAGGATCGACATGAACTGATCGCGATCCACCGGCGGCATCCACGAGAGGCTCACCGCGAGCGTTCGATACTTCGTGCCACGATCCGTGATGAGGTCGCCCGCGTCGTTGCGCGTGTTCGTCGTCGAATCCTCGACCGCGAGCTTCGGGCTCCAGTCCACGTTGTTCGTCGGCGACCAGTACGCGCCGGCCACGAGGCGCGAGGCCTCGATGTAGCCCGCTGCGTTGTCCGGGTCCGCGAGATCGATCACGAGCTGCTCGACCGCCGCATGCGCGAACCACGCGACGGCGTACGTCCCGCCGCCGAACGCGAATGCGTTGCAGCCGAGCGACTGCGTGCCCCATCCGAACAGCCCGAGGGGCGCGTACGGACATGCAGGCCGCGCGCCGGTATCGAACGCGGGAACCGTGTCACCGGCCAGCGCGTAGCCGCGCACGCGCATCGTCGCGGTGCTCGTGAGGTTGCAGAACGGCAGCACCACGCACGCGACCAGCTCCGGCGTCGGCCACGTCGCCGTGATCGTGGCGCTCGTGCCCGTCGCGCGCCACACCTGCGACTTCAACTGCGTGCGCAGGTTGGTGACGGGCAGCGCGCCCGCCGTGCTGCTCGCGCCGAGCGTCGCGCGGTCCGCTGCGTTGTCGTAGACGACGCGCAGGTTAGGCATTCGCCGTCTCCAGGCGCGCAACGCTGAGACCCACGAGCGCGAGCTGCACATTCAGCGCGGCGAGCATCTCGTCGGTCACGTCAGCTTGCAGAATCGGGCGCTGCATGTGCTGGGGCTGCTCTGCCTGCTGGCCATCGACCAGCACCTGCTCGTACGTGGTGAGCACCGGGCGGCGAAACGGCTGCGGCATGACGTCGTTCGGGAAGTTGATCGACAGGCTGAGTGCGGTGGACTTGCGAACTTCGGTTGCCATGTGGGCTCCTGAAATGAAAATGCCCGCGCGCGGCGGGCTCGAAAACGGGTGACGCGGCCGCTCTAGCCGCAGAGATAAACGCACGCGACCTGCCTGACCTCGGCGGCGCTCGCAAATGAGATGGCTTCTCGCGCCCGCGCGACCGTGTAGCCGCGCAAGACGTCGTCGGACTGGCGCATGCCCTTGCCGGGCGTCGACGACGTGACGATCAGGTCGCCTGCCTCGATGTCGCCGCCCTCGCCGCAGACATTCAGTTGCCCCTCGCCTAGCGCGTTCATCGTGAGCACGGAATACGAATCCTTGATCGCCTCGTATTCGGCGCTCATGACGTTTGTTCCATCCTCTTCGGTGTGGTCGATGAGCGCGGCGGGCTGCGCGCGCGACAGCGCACCACCGACCGAGGCAATCACGCCGATGGCGCCCTTCTGCGTCGGCTTCGACGAGGTCGCCACCTCAAAGATGGTGTTCGACAGGCCGCCGCGCCCGCGGCACTCGACGTCGATCACGATGTCGCCTTGCGTCATCTCGACGCCATTCGGATACAGCGCATCGTGCGAGCCAGTGAACGGGCCATGCGTGCCCGACTCCGCATAGAAGGCGTACCCGCTCGCCGTGCCCACGAGGCCCGATGCCGTCACCGCGATGTTCTGGCCTCGAATCGCGTGGCAGTTGTAGCTCGACTGCCGTGCTGTCGCGGTGAGCGCCGTGAGGTCGCCGTAGCTCGTCGTCACCACTGGCGTGTTGGACGTGTAGTACTGGTTGCTGAAGTTGGCGATGCCGACAAGCATGTTGTCGACCTGAATGACCCCGGCGCTGTTGATCTCCAGTGCGTAGCCGTTCGACGAGTGACCAGTACCGACATTCATCGTCACGCCGTTCAGCGTACCCGCATTGACCTGGCTCGCGTTGATCGTGCCCGAGTAGATGACGCCCGCCGCGAGCGTGCCAGCGCCGATCTGGTTCGCTGCGAGCGAGCTGGCATAGGCCAACGTCCCGAGATTCGTCACCTGTGTCTGGCCGTTGAGCGCGCCGGTCACCTGCGAATTCAGGTTCACGGTGTTGAGCAGCGCGAGCGCGCCGAGGCCGCTCACGCTGCCGTTCGATAACTGACCGGTCACCTGCGTGGCCAGATTCACGGCGCTCAGCGTCGCGAGCGCGCCGAGACCCGTCACCTGTGACGTCGTCACGCTGCTCTGCGTGGCCAGCGAGCCGAGCCCCGACATATTCGCCGTCGTCAGCTTCGTGCCCGCGCCGAGGATGATGTTGCCGCTCGAATCCTTGACGGTGAGGTTGCGTGTGTCGAGCCGGTCAGCAGTGAGCGAACCCGCGACCACCTGTGACGCCGAGATCGCACCAGCCGCGACCGTGCCGAACGTGACCGCGTTCGCCGCGATGGACCCGGCGACAATCGCATTCGCCGCGACGGCCGCCGCCGTCACCGAATTCGCCGCGAGCGCGGGCGTCGTCACCGCGCCCGTACCGATCTGCGTGCTGGCGATCGTGCCGACGAGATCGCCGGTGTTCACGACGGCAACCCACGACGAGCCGTTGATGCGATAGATCTTGCCGTCCGTCGTCAGGAGCACGACCTTCGGGCCGGTGTAGCCGGTCAATGACGGAAGCGTTGCCACGATCCCGACCGGCTGGATCGTCTTCGCGAAGTCCGAGACATCGACGGTATCCTGCGTCGCGAGGTCGCCCAGGCCGGTCACGCTGTCCGCCGGCACCGTCACATTCGGCGGCAGGCTCACCGGTAGCAGACGCGGATTCGTCGCCTCCAGCAGGATGTCGCAATAGTTGACGATGGCTGCCATCAGATGAGCACTCCAATCGTGATGCGGCCGGAGAGCCAGTCGCGGTCGATCGACACGACGAGGCCCGTTTTCCCGGCCGCGAGCCCGAAGCGCTCGTGCGTGATCGTCATCGCGTCGCCCAGCTCGACGAGCATCAGCCAGGCGTATGCCGTGAACTGGTAGACGTGGCGCGGCACCTTCCAGAGGTTCAGCCGGCGCTGCGCCTCGGCCTGCGCGTCGGATTGCACCAGCAGGTTCGTGTCGACTTCATCCGGCTCCGTGGTGAGGCTGTAATTCGCTGCCACCGCGGCGTCGCTCGCCGTGACCGTGACCCACTCCTGCGCGAACAGGTCCTTGCTGGACTGCGGGATGCCCGTTTGCAGCTGGTTCTGGACGGTGTAGTTGTGGCAGAAGCCGAGTTTCACGGCCGCCTGCACGGTCGAGCGCTGCGAGATCGCGAGACTGCGCGACTCCATGTCCGACGCAGTCACCGACCACGGCGTGCCGCTTGCCGGTAGATCGAGTTCGACGAGCCGCAGCAGGCCCGCAGTCGTCACGATCAGCGATGCGCCCACGGACGCCGCAAGGCCCTGGCAGCAGTCCAGCACGTTCGTCTTGTCAGACAGGTCGATGCCAACCGCCTGCGGGTGCGCCGCGTCGAACGCCGCGAAGTTCGCAGTGTCAATGTCGGCCGCCGTGTAGCGCTGCGCAGCCGTGCCATAGCGGGTTGCGAGGCGTTGGATGATCGGAGCCGACGTATTCGCGTAGCCGCCGGTGTTGTCGCCCTGGGCGCTCACCGTGATCTGCCCCACGGGCGACTGGTTGAGCGTGAACTTGCCCGCGGCGAGGTCCGGCGTGATGGACACCGGCGCGCCGTTGTCGCGCACCTCGATCACGCGCTCAATCGCCCCCTGATGGATCTGGTATTCCAGCGTCGCGGTGTTCGTCGAGAGTGGCTCCACGTTAAAGGCCTCGCCGAACAGCACGGGAAGCAGGCGATCGGCGTTCTGCGTGCCGTCGTTGAGCGTGGTGTCGGTCACCGACGTGTTGAGGCGCTGGAGCTTGTCGGCGAGCTGGAGCACGAGGCTCTCGCGCTTCGTCGTGTTGATGTCCTGAATCACGCCGTCGAGGATCGGCCGGAACTGCGCGCGCGGCCAGCGCACATCGCCGAAGAAAACGCGGATGCGCCGGTTGACCCACACGTCGTCGAGCCACGCATCGCGCGAGCCGTCGTCGTTCGCGATCTCGAAGTCACCGAACGAGATCGACGCGGAGCCGGTCAGGTCGATCGATTCCGAAAACTTGACGCCGCTCTTGATGACCGGCAGGTACGCCGTGTTCGCGGGCGCGTCCGCCGGGCCGGTCGTGTAGCCGCGGTTCGACAGGTAGCGCGTCGTCTCGACGCCACCCGTCTGCACCTGCGCCTCGACCAGCATGCAGCGCGCGGCCGCAGGGTCTTGCAGCCACGCAATGAAGTCCTGATCGGTCATAGGCCTTGAAATGAAAAGGGGCACCCGAAGGTGCCCCGTGTGGAGTTGCTACGCTCAAACCAGAGCGGGCTTTGCGCTCGTCGTGCGCAAGTTGATCTCGGCCGCCTTCGTTGTGCTGTCCGAAATCGTCTCGGCACTGCGCGCCGTAGCCGCCGCGATGGCTGCCGCGCTTTGCTGCGTCGCCTGCACCACCGCGCTCTCCATGCGATCGAGGCGCGAGACCACGTCCGCATTCGCCGACCGGCCATACTGCGACCAGTCGATGTTGAGCAACTGCGACAACTTCTGGTTGTTCGCCGACGTGATTACCGCTTCGCCCTTGTGAAGCTCGGCGCGGTAGCCATCCCACGGCACGACGTCGAGACCACCGGCGTGCGAGCCGTCGAGCAGCGACTTCTGGAGATCCGCCTTGATCTGGTCGAGCGTTTCCTTACCGCTGTAGAGCTGGTCGGTATAGAACTGGAGGCCGCCGGCGTCCGCCTGCCGCCCCAGCACCTGCTGGTACAGGTTCCCGATTAGCTCCTGATCGGCGCTGTACTTGAAGTCCGCAATCGTCTTGCTGCCGTTCGCAAACGAGTCCGTCCAATAGCTGACCTCGTTCGCAGTCGGCGTGCGCCCGAGCATGCTTTGATACAGGCTCGTGACCTGATCGCTGCCCGTCGCGGTGCCGTTGCCGAGCACCGAAGCCAACTGCGCCGCGATCTCGCTCGGCAGCCCCTGGAGGATTGAAGGCACCTCCGATTGCAGGCCCGCCGCCTGCTCAAGCGCATCGAGCGTGGCGAGTTGCTGCGCGAGCTGCCCCATCACCCCCTGATACTGCGAATTCGCGCTCGAAGCCTGCGCCGATGCGATGTCGCGCAGTTGTGTGAGCTGGTCGAGCGACTGCTGCGAAAGCTGCCCACTCGCGTCGCTCTGCGACTGCAACGCATCGCCGAACGCGCTCAACTGCGAGGTGACCGACGCGAAGATCTGCGTGTACGTGTCGGAGCTGGCGTAATACGACTGCGCGAGCTTCAGGTAGTTGTCGGCCGCCGACGACAGATTGCCGATCGCGGTCTGGTCTCCGCCCTGCGCCTTCGCCAGCGTGTCGGCATATTGCTGCGCCGCGTCCGCGAGCTTCTCGCTGGGCGTTTCCGTCGACAGGTCGCCGGTCTTCAGGCTCTGCACGTAGTCGCGCAGCTGCTTGATCTGGTCCGTGAGCGTCGAGACCGCCTGTTCCTCAGTCTGGTAACGCTTCGTGATCAGGTCATTCAACTGCGTGGCCAAGTCGATCTGCTGCGTAAGCGACACGCCGCCACCGGTCATTTCTGACCACAGCGTGCTGATCTGTGACGACGTATCAGCATCGCTGCCGGTGATCGTCGAATTGATCGTATCGACTAGCGAAGAGGCGTTCGTCTTGTTCGTGTACAGCGACTGTGCACTCGACGAGAGTGTCGAGATTGCCGCCTTCTGCACAGCCCCGATGACTGGCTCAGCCTGCGCGACCGCCGATGTCATTTGCGCGAACGCTGGAGCTAAAGAAAGCAACGCGTTTTGCAGGTCCATCATCGGCTGCGTCGAGGTATCCATGTTCTCAACGAGCGCCTCAAACTCTGCATTCGTCTTCGGCATGGCCACACCGAGTGCATCGAACTTCGCCTTCAACTCACCTTGTGCCACTGCGGCCTGTTGGCTCGATGTGTACACCGCACCGTAGTAGTTTTCCCAAAGCGCTTGCTGAGCGTCCGCCGCTTGCTGTGCCGCCTGGGCCTGCGCCTGCTCGTTCTCGATCATCGTTTCGAACGATGGGGCAAGCGCGAGCATGGATTGGTAGAGCGATTGGCCTGCGCCAGTCGTCAGGTCCAGTGACTCCACAACCGCCTTGAACTGATCCTTAGTCTTCACTGAGCCTTCGCCCAGCGCATCGAGTTGCGCCTGAACGTTGGCCGCCTGTGTGGCGTACTGCTCCTGCGTGGTAGTGAAGTTTTGCGAGTAGTACGAAAGCTCAGACGAGAGCGTGTCCATACCACCTGCCAGATTCGCTATTGCTGCCTGCGCGCTCGTACCTGCGTTCTTAAGGTTTGCGAAGCTCGGACCCAGCGCCTTTACGGTATCGAAGAACGTCTTCATCGTCTGAAGCTCGCTCTCGATGTTCGTCACATCGTCAGCCGTCAGCGTAGATGCATTGAACTGAGCCAGATAGTCCGCATACGGCTTGTCGAGATTTGCCATTTGCAGCGACTTGACGATGGAGCGCTGAAGCTCAAGCGTGAAGTCGGTCGCAACCGTGTTCGCATCCTTCACGCCTGATAGTTGCGTGCGGTCACTGGTGTCGTTCAGGTTTTGGACGAAGCCCGCTTCGACCCAACTATTCCCCTTGCTGGGCGAAAGCTCCCAGCCAGCGTGATACGTGCCGAGCCCTTCAAGCGAGCCACCGAGCGCGCCCGCAAGCGTCTTGATCGTGTTGTACGTCAGATCGACGTTTCCAACGGTCGTGCCGCTTTCGGTGGCGTTCATACCGCCACTGGGGCCAGTCCCGACCTTGCTCGTATTCGCTGCCGTGCCGTCCGCTGTCGAATAAACGCCGCCGTAGCGGGTTTCCCCACCACCGAACAGGCCGCCAACAACCTTACCAAGCACCGAGCCAACCACGCCACCGATAACGGTACCCAACACCGGGATAGGAATGGCAAGCGATCCAGCAAGCGCACCGACACTGCCTCCGACTTCGGAGCCGGTAGTGCCGCCAATCACCTTACCGATACCGTAGCCCGAAGCCGCCGATCCCAACGCTCCGAGCGCATCCGAGCCCGTGAAGTTGGTCCCGAAAAGACCAGTGCTCGTGCTATTCCCGCTATTCGTGAATCCGTAGGCATTGCCCGATCCCGCACCGTACATCGACGCGTAATACGAGGAAGCCGAACCGCCGACATTAGACCCGAGGTTATACATGCCCGCCGCGGAATCCTCGCCAGCCAGCACCGCACCCGTAGCCTGAGATTGCGCGCTCTTTGCCGTCGCCCAATCGTAAAGCGACTTTATCTGATCGCTAGAGCCCAGCAATTGCGTAACGCTCGTGCCGCTCGTGTTGTTCGTGCCGAGCAACGCATTCTTCACGGACTCGCCCTGAGTCACGCCTGCGATTTCGGCCACAACCTGAATCACCCACTTCTTAGCGAATGCTTCGTATAGCGCATTAACCACCGTGACTTCGAACGTGTTTACTAGCGACTTCGTGAAGGACTTCCAGCCCGCCTCCCCGTCGCTCAGCATTTGCAGGAAGCCGTTGTGGAAATCCGTACCGATGCCATCAATCAGCGATTTCCACTGCTGAATATTGTAGGACTGCGCCTGATCCACCAGCCATTGCTCATAGGCTGCAATCAGCTTCTTTTGCGCTTCTGTGCCATCGCCTGCCTGCTGAATCAGATCCTGCCACTTCTTCGCCTCGATAGCGGTCAGCGCGTCAGCGCGTTGCTGTGCGTCGGCAATCGAGTTCGCCTGAAATTGCTCGTGCTGCTTTTCCAACTGCGTTGCCGCTGCCAGCGCGTCCTGCTGGGCTACGATAGATCCCACCACCTTTGCCCGTGCATCGGCCTCCGCCATCAGGTCCGATTGCTGTTGCGCGCTGAGCGGATGCCCCTCACGTTGCGCCTTCGTGATCGTCTCGCGAGCCTCCGCTTCGTACTTCAACTGCGTGGCCAGGAGCTTGCGCTGCTCACCCTCAGTGCCATAGAGCGCGAGGTCCTGTGAAAGCGCATCCTGCGCAGACTGCTCCGCCTGCGCCCATTTGTCCACTTGCTCGTTATACGCCTTCTGCGCAGCCTCCGCGTCCTTCTTCGCTTGGATCTGCTTTTCGAGCGCCGCGAGAGTCTGCGCGTAGCCAAGCTGCTCCTTCAACTGCGCGTCCGACACCTTGCCGATGCGATCTTTCTGTGCGAGGCCGAGTTGCTGCTCGATCTGCAACACCTTCTTGTCGCCATCGCTGATCTTTGCTTGCGCGCCGCTGTATTGGTCCATCAGCGCGAGCTGCTGCTCTTGCGCTGCGATTTCAGCTTTCAGATTCGCGACCTCGCGATTGCTCGTTTCATCGGCGTGCGACGCGGGGGTCTTTTCGGTGTACTTCTTAGTGATGTCGGCTGCGGCCTTGTCGTAAAGGCCGCCGCTGAAGTTGCCAGTGTGCACGTCGAACGAAACGCCCTGGTACTTCGACGGCATGACGCCCGTGTTTTCATACTCCTTTTTCAGCGCCGCAAACTGCTGGTACAGCTTGCTCATCTCCTGCTGTCGAGCATAGTCTTTGTCGAGCGTCGTCAAGCTGTTTCCCAACGCCTTGTCCGCGTCGAGTGCCGCCATGTGAATGTCGTCGTTGATCTTTTGTTGAGCAGTGAACTTCTGCTCGTTGTCAACAAACGCCTGCTGGTTGGCGAGTTGATTCTGGAGATCCGTAACGCGCTGCTGGAGCGCTGCCTGACTACGATAGACAACCGCGCCATTTTCAGTCACGTCGGCACCGCCCGAAGCGAGCGATGCCTGCGCGTCCGTGAGTTGCTTCTTCAGGTCTGCGAGCTTATCTTCGGCGGCAGTCGGCTTTCCAAGATTCATCATCTGGCGCCACGCCGAAGAGGCTGCATCGCCGACCGCCTTCCATGCAGCAGGAAGCCACCCAAGTTGCTGCTGCTGTCCGCCCAGCGCCGCCGTAAGAGCATCCGCGGTAGCCTTCTCAGCCGCGCTCTTTTCGCCCATGTCCTCAAGGGCTTTGATGTGGTCGTATTCCGCCAACGTGAGGAAGTGATACTGCTTGTTCTGCTCTTCGGCCCACTTGGCAACACCATCGGACATCTTCGTGTACTGGTCGAGCACCTTGTCGGCGCTCTGCCCGGTCGCGTCCGACATCGCAATCACGGACTTTGCGACCGCTTCCAGCGCGTCCCCGCTGAATCTGCCCGTTTGAATCAGGCCGGTCAGGACCTTTTGCGCCTCGGTCGTGCCGCCGGAGATCTTCCCCAGCGATTCGGCGAGCTCGCCTACCTGCCCAGCCGTCATGCCCGCATAGTTGCCGGTGGACGCCAGCGCCTTGTTAAGCCTGTCCGATTCTGCGTAGCCCTTGTACATCGCGACGCCCATCGCCGCGATGCCCGCGGTTACGACGCCGATACCCAGGCCGAGCGGGCTCATGGCAATGCTGAGCGCGTCGGTCGCCTCGGCCATCACCATCAGTGAACCACCGAACTTTGACCAGTTCCCTTGCGAGATCTCATGGCCTAACACCACGAGCTCGGTTCGCGCGCGCGTCGAATTCAGCGAGAACTCATGCATCGAATTCGAAGCCGCATCCTGCTTCGCCTTCGCGGCGTCGAGCTGCGCGAGGTAAGGCGTGAGCGCATCGCTCGGAATCCCACGCTGCTGAGCGAGCGCCTGGTAATACTGCGAACTGGACTTGCTCCCCGCCTCCATCGCCGCGGTCGTGCGCTGGATCGACTGGATCATGCTCCGAGTCGCGTTGTCGACCTTCTGCGACGACGCGGCGCCACCGTTACCGATCGAATCGATAGCCTTGCCAGCGGCAGCGCCCTGCGACGTCACGGACTGCGCCATGTCGCGAGCGCTGTCCTTGACGTCGTTGAAGCCCTTGCGCGCTTCCGTCGCGTCGACGGTCACTCCAAGCTGGACTTTACGGTCATCAGTCGCCATCGATCTACCTTTGCATCAAAAGAGAAGGGCCGCCATCGACGGCCCAGCCACATCGCGCATCACTCTTCGCGCATCACATCCAGAGCCGATTTTTCGAGGTGTCGCACGTCCTCGAACAACTCGTCGGCATCCGACGCACTCAATCCAAGGCGATCAATCAACGTGAGCGCCACGTTGTAGTCAAGCCCATACGCGCCGCCCATGTTCGTCCGCCATTGCGTTCCGAGGCGGCAGAACAGCGTCACTGCATCCCAGTTCTCGGGCCAAACCTCCACAACGTCCCTGCGCAGCATCGCGCGAATGTCGAAGGCGTTGGCCGGGCCCTTCCCGTCTGGCCAATACAGCGCTTCTGCCGCCTCCGTCAGTTTCCCAGGCGGCCCTGCGTGATCGCGACGCGGTACGTGTCCATGATCGCCGCGATAGCTGCCGGAAGCTCATCGGCGAGTTGCTGGACATTCTCAAGCGTGAACGGCTCGTCGAGGTTCCAGCCATCGACCACCTGCATGACGTACGCAGCATTCGCCGTGCCGGTCTTTTCCATCACGTTCGCCCACGAGAAGTCCTCGTCGGCAACGCGTTCTTCCTTCGCTGCGGCAGCGACCTGATCGACAAATGCACCGTACTCCTTACGAGTCCGGTACTTGTAGGAGACGTCGATCGCGGCTTCGGTACCGTCCAGCATCTTGAACTTGACGGCGTGCGAGAAGTTAGCCGGACGGGTGCCGAGTGCGAGCTTTGCCATGATGGATTCCTTGATCTGTTGTATGTAAAAGCCTCGCCGGGGAGAATCCCCGACGAGGAAAGGACCGTCACCGGCCCCAAGGAGAAACTTACGATGCGTAGCTGATGGAACGGCCGAGCAGCGACAGTGAAGCCGTCACCTGGTTGGCCTGGTTCACGTTGAGCTGCGGCATTTCCGACACAGCCATGTAGCCGTAGCCGTAGCTGGCCACGCCGCCCGACAGGACCATCTTGAAAGCGACCTTGCGCAGCGTGCGGCTGATGTCGAGCATCTGCTGGTAGTTCGCGTTCGATGCGTCATGGCCGAGCGTCAGCGTGATCGACGTCGGATTGAAGCCGGTCGGCACGTTGATCGAGTTGCGGCGTGCCAGCGGGCTGATCGTGGTGAACTTCGGATCGCCGCCCGACGTCGAGATCGTCAACACTTGGGGAATCTCGACCCATGCGCTCACGAGCTGCGCCGTGCCGGCGCCCCCGCCCGGATTGAACGAGTCCGTGTCCGTCGTGTTCAGCCCGAGCAGCGAGAACGTGTCGGGCGAAAGCTGATCGATCTTGTAGACCGAATCGGTCACATCTTCCCAGCCGGAGCTGATGAGGATTTCGTTGCCATCGACGAAGCCGTGTGCCGCCGAAGTAGCAACAGCCGGGCTCGCGTTGCTCAGCGCACTGATGACCTTCGCGGCAGCGAACGTCTCGCTGAAAAAGAACTTACTCCCTTCGGGGAAGCTGTAGCTCAAGGTGATTCTCCTTACACAATGGGACAAAGCGCCCACGACGGGCGTAAAAAAGCCCGCGGCGACTTCTCGCAGCGGGCACCTCTCAAAGCCCGTTCGGGCAACTGAAAACTATCGGTTGCGGTCGTCGCGTCAGCGATCGGACCAGATGGAAAAATCTTGCTGCTTGCCGTACCGGTTCAGGTCGGCGTCGTTCGTCGAGATCGGGCCCGCCATCGGTTTGGCCGTGAACGCCTCGGCGGTGACGAGTGCAGCCTCGATTTGCAGAGCGATTGCGTCCGCTTCGGCGCGCCGGTCGCTCCAGACATTCACCTGAAAGAAGCCGTTTTTTGACGACGCCACCTCTTTCGCGATCGGATTGAGCGTGAGGCCGCCGATCTGCTGGTACGTCGCATACGGGCGCGGCGTTTTGAATGGCGCGGTGTCTGGAAACACCCGGCCGCCGACGAGCGGCGCAAGCGCCGCCTCGATGTCAGCTTCTACGGTCATGACTTGCCCTCGTCGATTCGCTTCAGCAGCTCGGCCTCTGCCGCCTCAACTGCCTGCGGAAACAGTGCCTGCGCGGGCCGCACGAATGGGCGCGCACCGACGTGTTTCGGCTCTGGAAGCGGCGCTTTCTTGTCCGTGTACCACTTCCCATCCTTGCCGAGATACACCTTGAAGCGCTGGAAGTGGCCGTTCTCGACGAGCCAGCCATGCGGCGCTTTCTTGTGGTTCCAGCTGACGTGATAGGTCGCCAGCCCCTGGCCCGATTCGCTCTGGCTGTAGACCTGATAAATCGAATTGGCTAGGTTGCCGGTCACGCGGCCGATGCTCGCGACGTTGACCTTCACAGCGTTGTAGAGCACCTGTGCGCCAGCTTGCGCCGCCGGGCGCGCCGCCTCTTCGACGTCATCGCCCAGCTGGTCAAGTAGGCTCTCCAGCGCGGCCGTGTCCGCTCGAATCGTCATGCTCAATCGATCACCTCGCAGACGAGATCCACGAAATTGCGCTTTGCGAAATCCGGCAGCACAGCCTTGATGCTGAAGGTCGCGCCACCAGAGACGAGCCGCATACC
Organism: Paraburkholderia unamae; assembly: GCF_003268775.1. Lineage (GTDB taxonomy): Bacteria > Pseudomonadota > Gammaproteobacteria > Burkholderiales > Burkholderiaceae > Paraburkholderia > Paraburkholderia unamae. The sequence continues at coordinate 28,798 of NZ_QLSU01000036.1, read as the reverse complement.
CGCCGTGACGTCCGTTCGCCATCGGACGCGAACGCTCGCCTGAACGATGCTCACGTCGGCGCCTGCGGCGATCTGCGCGCGCCCGGTGTTCGCGAGCACGTTGCAGGGCACGCCCTTTGCCACGTCAACCCATTGCGTCGAAGGCTGGCCGCCTTCTTCGCGGCCGTCGTCGGGCGCCTGCAACGTGGCACGCTGATTGAAATCTCCGATTCGCATCAGGCGTACCCCATGATTCGATACGGATCGAGCAGCGTGTCGACATACGGCAACGCCTGCACCGTCACGCGATACGCGACCGACACCTCCTCGCGGTTCTCAAACAGCGAGCCGATGCGGAGCAGCATCCACGTCTTGATGCCCTCGGGAACGTCTGCCGCGTCGCCATAGCCAGCCGTAAAGCTGATCTTGACGGCGTTAGTCGTGTTCAGCGTGTCGGGCCAGTATGTGCCAGCCTTCGGCGTGAGCACGCCCGGCTCGCTGACGTTGTCGACCACGTAAAGCGACGGGTCCAGCGTCTGGACCGCCCCGCTCGAATCGGTGAAGGTCACCTCGTCGACCGACTGGAGCCGCGGGAACGGGATGTCAATCTTGCTGCCACGGAACCGCACCGCGTAGTTGCGCATCGTCATCCACGCAGCGGGCAGCTGGTCGACGGGCACATAGCCGGGGATCACGCCGTAGTACGTGTAGAACGGGAACGCGTCGAGATACAGGTCGTACTTCTGCGTCACAAACACGCGGCGGCAGACGTTCTCGGCATGGAATCGCGCGGCCACGATGAGGCTCTTGAGCTTCACGTCCCACGTGGTGTCCGCCGGGTCGAGATTCAGGTGCAACTTCGCTTCGTCAAGCGATACCGGCTCTTCGGCCGGCGCCTGTGTGAGCCGGATGCCCATGCTTACTGCGCCGGTTGTACGGGCTCAGCGCCGTCCGCCTGCTTGGCCTCGGATGCTGCCGCGGCGACCTCCGCCGCCGCTTCCGGGTCTGCCAGCGCCACCTGCTCGGCACCCTGCTTCGTCGCATAGGTGACGGCGTCCGGGTGATCGTCAACCGCACCCGCCGCAGCGAGAGCTTTGATCACCGTGTCGGGGCCGGTCACGATCTGACCACATTTGAGGCTGAGTCCGAGATTGCTCGTGAGCACGCGCGCCTGCGCCGTTTGAGTCTTTGCCATGTTCAACTCCGATGGAATTCGAGAAACGGCGAACCGTGGTCCGCCGCTGCGTATTGGTCTCGCTTACGTCGCGGAGTTGACGTAGGCCTTCACGGCGCCGCCGGCGTCGATCATGTTGCCGCCGGTGCGCAGGAAGCCGACGAAGCCGATCTGGCCGTTCAGCGTGAACGCCGAGTCGGTCATACGGAAGATCGTCAGGTCCATCACGTCGCGGATCGTGTACTTCGAGAGCTGGCCGAAGAGGATCGACTTCGCGTTCGCAGCCATCACCGGCATGTCCTGGTTGATGGTGATCGGGCGCCCCATCAGACGATCCGGCGCGCCGCCGTTGACCATCGCGTCAGCCTCGTAGCCCGGCACAAAGATCGGGCGATTCTGGCCGTCCTTAATCTTGCGCACAGCCTGCACAGTGCTGTCGTGCATCATGTAGCCGACACCGGGCTGCCCGCGATAGGCCGGGTCCACCGAGTGCTCCAGATCGACAAAGTCGTCGTAGGTCACGGTGACCGTTTGACCGGTGGCGCCGATCTTGCCCGAGCTGGTCGCCGTCACGATGCCGCGCGGCTGGTTGACGCCAGTGCCCGCCGTGAAGTGCGTGTTCTGGATGCGGCCGAGGCGCATCGCGAGCAGCGCCTGAATGTAGGCTTCGATGTCGATGAAGCTGTCCTGCACCAGTTCGAAGGGCAGCGCGATCTTCTTCGAGCTGTACTTGAACACGTCCAGCGTGAGGTTGCCGAACGCGGTGTCCTGGCCGGTCACGGGGGCATTCTGGCCAACGATTTCGCCAACTTCGGCGGTCGGGTCGGTCGTCGGGAAATTCATCGTCGCGCCGGTAGCGGTGCGGATCGCATGCGCCACCTGGCGCATGCCGCCGAACGCGCGCATCGCGATTTCGAGCGAGCGCTGATACTCGGTCGCGACCGTGAAGCCGCCCTCCGTGGTGGTCGTCGTCGACATCGCGTTGCGAATGTCCGGCGTCTGGCGCGCGAGCATGCGGGCGCGGTCCTCGTCGGCCATGTTCGACACGCCACCGGCCATGAAGGAGCGCAGCGCGCGCGATTCCTCGCCCTGTGCGCCCGGCGTGCGCGTCGCAGCATCCATCGCGGCGGCGTGCTGCGCAGCCGGATCATCAGCGGCGAGCTTCGCGCGGCGACCCTCGCGCGCGATGTCCGCGTCGATGCCCTCGATCTCGGCGAGGATGGCGTCCATGCGCTCGGCTTCGGCCGCCGGCATGCGCTGGTCCGCCGGATACTTGTTGTTCAGCTCGTTGGCTTCCTTCGACTTCTGGTTGCGCAGCTCGCGCAGCTGTTGAAGCTTCATATAGCTCTCTCCATTCAGAGGTGACCGCTCGCGCAGGTCGTATGGACGAAAAAAAACCGCCTTGCGGCGGCTCCGGTCAGTTGCGCGAGGCGCGTCACTGAGGATTGATGCGGTTCAGCATGCGCAGGCGCTGCTGCTGACGCTCGCGGTGTTCGTTGGTGATGGCTGCGATCTGCGGATCAGCCCCGGCCGACGCAGAGGGCTTCGGCGCGTTCGCGTAGGCGCTCAGATCCCACGATGCCTGCGCACGCGGGGCGTTTTCCGCAATACGGTCAGCGAGGCCGATCTCCACCGCCTCTTCGGCGGTAAACCACGTCTCGGCGCTCATCAGCGCCTTCATATCGTCGACGGCCTTGCCGCTGCGCTTCGCGTACTGGCCCGCGATCACGCCGTCCGTCTTGTCGAGCAGCGCGGCGGTGGCCGTGAGGTCTTCGGAGTTGCCGATTGCCACGGTCCACGCGCAGTGGATCATGTACATCGCCCCATCGGACATCACGACCTCGTCGGCGGCCGACGCGATCACCGTAGCAGCGCTCGCAGCAACGCCGTCGATGTGGGCAACGACTTTGGCGCCCGTATCGCGGATCGCGGCGACGATCGCCTGCGCGGCGAAGACGTCGCCACCGGGAGAGTTGATACGCAGGTTGACCGTCCCACCCTTGATGTTGCGGATCTGCGGCACGAGCGTTTGCGCCGATACGCCACCCCACCATTCCGCCGTGTCGTCGTCGGCGACGATTGCGTCGTAGATGTAGATCGTCGTGTCTTCGCCGCTCATTTCGAACGCGCGCGGCTGCGTCGGCCGACGATTCTTCGCCAGCAGCGTGATCAGCTTGCTCATGATGCTCCTTCGTCTGGTTGCCCTGCTGGCTGGGGAGCCGCTTCGGACGGGTTTGCCGGGGCCGCCACGGCTGCCGTCTGCGTGATGCCCTGGTTGATCGTGTCACCGCCTGCGATCGGCGGCAGCAGCTTGATGTGACGCACTTCGTTGACCGACATCCACCCCGGCTCACCAGCACGCCCCAGCGCAACGCGAAACGCGTCGTTTTCGGTCTTGAGGTCGCCGCGCTCCATGCCGGAAACATCGAATTCGACGAAAAGCCGCTGGCGCACCGGCCAGAGCTTCCGGTTGAACTCCTGGTTGAACTTCACGAGGTCGCGCAGCAGCGTGAATTTCACGAAGCCGCGACTCATGTTTTCGACGCCGCTGCCCCACGACGTCGTCTTCTCGGTCGAGCCAACCATGAACGGGGGCACGCCGAGCGTTCGGCAAATTTCCTCGAGTCCCCACTTGGACGTTTCAAGGATCTGCGCGTCGACAGGCGACAACGTCAATTCCTTGATGTCGAGGCCGCCGGTCAGGACGGCAGGCAGGTGCGAGTTTGAAACGCCGCCGTGACGCTCGCCCCACGTCGCCCGCAGCAGCCTAGCCTGCTCTTCCGACATGTTGCCGGGCGTCGTCAGCGCGAAATCAGGTCGCGCGCCGTTCGAAAAGAAGCGCGCGCTGTACTCGGCAGCCGCGATCGAGGTTCCGACAGCCTGGCGCGCCGCATAGGTGATCGGACTCGGACTGCGGATACCGTCGTAGCCGAGGCTCGGCACGTGGATCATGTCCGCCGGGTGAAGGACGTATTCCGCGCCCACCAGCGGCTGGATTCGATACCACAGGCTGCCCGCGCTGTCTCGAAACGGGTTCACGCGCAGCGGATGGTGCGCCTTGAAGCCCGAGACAGAGCTGCTGCGGAACGAAGGGCGCACGATCTCGGCGAAGCAGTCGCCGTAGAAGCTCCGTGCCGCCGACATGTATTCCCAGAAAACTGCTGCGGACACATCCGGCTCGGGCTGTTCGTTGAGCAGCCACCAGTACGGGTGCTCGACGCGCGCGCGGCCAGTCGGCGTGCGCTCGTAGATAGGCATCGGCAGCGTCGAGATCGCTCCGGCGATCAGCGCGACGCACGCGTACACCGCCGAGACCTTCATCGCAGTCGCTTCATTCACGACCGGACCAGCATTGCTGACCGCGCCGCCGCCAATGATGTTCGACAACTCCTGTACCGTGAGGCTCTGGCGCGTCTCGTTGAGGTTGTTGATGCGCCCGGTCGCCTCGGGCCCATGCTGCGCGCGCCAGCTGTTGAGCACCGACGAGCCCGGCGTGCGTGCGCGCTCCTGCGCCGCCTTGAAAGCCGCTTCGCTCATAGAATTACGATCCCTGGTTGAGGTGCAGCCTGAGGATTCAGGCTCATCAGCGTCACCGCGTTGAACAGGGCCATCAGCGGATCGATTTTTCCGGTGCCGCTGGCCTGCTTCGTGATGTTCACGGCATTGCCCACAGGCACGACGCGCGCGTTTCCGACGCACCAGGCCATCATTGGCTGCCCACCATGCATGAGAACACCATCGGGCGGCGCGTTGTCGCCGTCTACCTTGCTCCCGCTCGCCGCCGCGAGGCGACGCTCAGCCGTTTTGATCGCTCCCGAGAGCTTCCAGCCCTGCGAGATGCCGATCACCTTGTCTTCGGGAATACCGGCTTCTGCCAGCGCATCCAGAACACCCCCGATTCCGGCCGGGTCCGCCCCGACCTTGTCGAGCAACTGCGCCTGATAGATGGTGGAAACGATGTCCGCGACGTCGCGAACGTCATCGCCGATCTGCTGCACGATCGTCAAGTCGCCGTCGCGCTGGAAGTCGAGCAGACGCGGCGCAATCTCCTTTCGACGCTCCAGCACGGACGGATGCGCCCACGCATGCGTCCACGCTAGCCAGTTGCGCGTGCCGCGCTCACGCCCCACGGCAGCACCGCCGAGCAAGTCGTCGAGTCCGCCACCATCAATGCCGAAGTCGATCACCTCACAGCGTGCCATCAGCTCTTCAAGGGAGACCCTTGGCGCCAGCGCCGCAGCCTCCCAGAAGTCAGCGCCGGCCCAGCGGTCGCTGCGCAGCGCCAGTCCGATCTCCACATTGAGGTGCTTCGCGAGGAATTCCTTGAACTCCTGCTCGCCACCCTCTTTCGCCTGGCTGTGCAGCTGCGTGATGCGCTCAATGTCGACGGACGCGCCCCAGTTCGGGTTGGTCACGTAGGCGTTGTTCAGGTCCTCGTGAGCCTTGCTCTTCAGCATGCCCTGCGGGAACTCGTAGATCACCGGCAGAAACTTCCTGTCGGCGACACGACCGTCACGCACCTTGCGCGCGTAGTCCAATTTTGCCTTGAACACGCCAGCAGGCGGCTCGGCAGACTGCGTGGTCGCGTAGATCACGAAGCCCTCGGGCCGCGATGCCAAGCCGCCCGTAGCCTCCAGCAGCATGTTCGACGCCTTGGCCTGCTTGCCGAATTCGTGCAACTCGTCGACGAAAACGAACGAGGCCTTTTTCCCCGAGACCGTGTCGCTATCTGCCGCGACCACCTTCAGGGTTGCACCCGTGTCCAGGTGCGTGATGGTCCGAAAATAGTCCTGGACCTTCAGCATCGCCGACAGCTCGTCGTCTGCCTTGATGAAGTCACGGATCGGCTTGTAGCTGTTGTCGGCGATTTCCTTGGTCGGCGAGAGAATTAGCAACTCAGCCGACTGCCGCCAGTTCATCAGCAGCGCGCACAGCATGATCGCCGCCGCGATCGTACTCTTTGCATTTTTCTTGCTCACCATCAACATAAATTCGTTGATGTGTCGGCGCCCGGTGTCAGGGTCCTCTGCGCCGAACACGGCTTGCACGAAATCGCGCAACCAAGGGAGCGAGGCCTCGCCCAATAATGGCTGGCCCATGACGTCGGTCAAACGGAACTCGCTGCACAGAGCCCACGCCTCGTCGGCGACAGCCGGGAAGAGTGGCGGGCAAGCGATCAGACTCTCACGGCGGACAATCCGAGTCTCCCAGTCTGGGCATGCGGTGGACCATTCAATGTTCAAACCGTCTTCCCTCCCGCAGCAGCAAGCCTCGGCGCTTCGCGCCTACCGAAGCGGCCAGTAGATGCAGCCTTGCGCTTTGCCTCGTCCTCGTCCTTCTTGCCGCCCTCGCCCTTCTTCGCGTACAGAAATGGCAGAGTTGCTGCCGCGGCTTTCACCTGGATCGCCGTCGCCTCGACTCGCCCGAGCGCGATGTCCTGCATCAGCGTCAGCATGTCGCGATCTGCGATCTCCACCGGAACCGCCTTCGTCCGCTTCAGCGCGCCACCGTGCGCCTGCGGCTCCAGATCCTCTTTCTTCGCGGAACGGCGGGGCGTCGCCTCTTTCGGCTGCGTCTCAGCCTTCGGCTTGCGCCCCGCGCCGGGCCGCGCGCCACCGCGACCACCAGCCGCCGTTTGATTTTTCGCCGTTTTGATTTCGGCGGTTTGCGGTTTTGGCTTGCGACCGGCACCAGGCCGCGCACCCCCGCGCCCACTGGGTTTGCCAGTCATTTGAATTCCCCTGTTTGATTACCGAGAGGCGTTTAAATGGGCGGATTTTTTGCGCGTGAGGAACCGGTCGGTTTCGCCAGACGCGACCGCTCAGACTTTCGATGCCCCCCCGGTCGAACGACCTCGGGAAGGCCATCAGAACGCCTCACAGCGGCCCCGTACGCGTGCCCGCTCGCGCGCTTGCCTCTGTCGATGTCTTGGCTGTGTGGCACGTGTCGCACAGAGGTTGCAGATTCGAGTCGTCGTTGCTGCCACCCTGTTCGAGCGGCACGATGTGGTCGATCTGATCGCGACTCGACACCCAGACGCAGCCGCAGCGCGCGCACCGATACTGATGTGCCAGCGCCACGCGTTGCCGCTTCTTCATCCAAGCGCCACCGCGCTCGCGAACGGTCGAGCCAGCTTTGACATCGAGAGTCGATACGCGACTGAGCGCCGCAGGCGCCAGCCTAGGCCTGAGTGTCTTCAGCCTGCTCATTCGACTCCATCGCAGTCGGTGCAGCGACCATGTCAAGCTCGACGCTGAGGAACGTGATGCGCGCCTCAACGATTCCGAAGGGTTTGATAGGCAGCAGTTCGATGTGCGCCACACCCGGAATCGGCGTGCCGTCAGCGTTCAATACACGCGTGCCGAGCGATATGCCATCGCTGACGATCCTGATTTGCTCGCTCATTCGCTGCCCTCGAAATCCAGCGCACCAATGCAAAAAGCCCGCTTGCTTTCGCTTGCGGGCTTCGTGTGCGCACCATTGGTACGGTATATGAAAATGGAGTATATGGCGGTGTTTTCCGCCAGTCAAGCGGTTGTGGACACAAGCATGCCGATATTGTCGAGTCGCTCAGCCAACTGCGTGATGCCGTCTTTCTCCAGATTCCTGATGAATTCGCGGATCAACCCGACGTAGCGCTCGGCAGTCCGCTTGGACATGCCCTCGCCTTTCGCGACCTCCATTGGATCGCTGTCTTTCTCGCCGAAGTACTTCTTGATGACGGCCACGCGGAACGAGCGCACAGGCAGCACTACGGGATGCACGCGCGCAACGTGATCCGCAAGCTGGCTCACTGCCTCCTCGAATACCGGGTTCGGCTTCCAGCCACGGCAGCAGGAACGAGTGCAGTCGCAACGCTCACGGCGAGACAGCTTGCCAGTCACGAGCACGGCAAGCTGCCAGTAGTCGATGCGCTCCAGCTCGGCGAAGACCATACCTGCCTGACCTGCGCCATCCAACCCGACGAGCCCGCGCCCGCTGCCCTGCGCGCCGCGCTGGAGGATCTTCCCCATAGCGGACATGGCGTACTGCTGGCTCGAATAATTGCAGGCGAACGTGACCGCCTCTTCCGCGCTCTTGAAAATGCCCTCGTGGATTGCTTCCATGTTCACCTTTGTTGTTCGATTTGTTGATCAGCTGCACGCGCTCATTGCTCGGATGCTTGTGGCTCGGCGTCGTGGTGGACCGTGACGCTCACAATGGCCTCGATCTCCGTTCCGTAACTCATCGTGCGATTGTTTATCCGCGTACTGAATCCGATGTTCTCCGCGCCAGGGTCGAGTCCAAGCTGCTTGCAGATCTCTTCGAACATGAGGCGATTGATTGCCTCCGAGCTGACGACTGCGCGATGCGTCGTCGTGTTGGTGCGGCTCGTATCGATCTTGATTTCGCTCACGTTGCTTCCTCCAGTACCAGTTCGATGGCGCCGCTAGCAATGAGCTCGCGCAGCGCCGCCTTGTTTCCTTCATGCCTGTGGATGTCCGCCGGCAGCCATGCATAACCGTCTTCGGCCCAGCGCTTGTCCTTCTTTCCCATGAAGCGCCGCAGGTTCTCGGGCACCAGCACCAGCGCCGAGACTGACCACGGGTTGAGCCAGTCCGGCTGATAGCGCGACGTGATGCGCCTCACCGCGCGCGCCGGTGCGCTGAACTCGTACGACGGCGGCGGCCCGCCACCCATGCGGCCGACGTGCTTCGAATGGTCCGCTGGCAGGTGCAACTCCACTTCGAGGATCACTCATTCACCTCCGCGCATACCCAACGCTTCTCGCCGCTTTCGATGAACGGCATCAGCGAACGCTTGTTCATCGACACGCGCGCCGAGCAGCGCAGCACGCCGCCCCTCTTCCACGTGTGCAGCCGCCCCGAGATGCCCGCGCGGTAGTTCGGCGGAATGAAGGCGTCCACCAGCACAACCTCATCGCTCGCGACACCTTTCGTGATCGAGCGGCGCACTACGTACACCGTCGTCTCGAATGACTGGGTCTGCGTGCCGCGCCTCGTCTCGACTTCCACATCAATCAGCAGCCTCAAGCGATTACCTCCTGCAATCCCATCTTTCGTGCGCGCACCGGCTCCCACTCATCGAACGCGGGCAGAAACACCGACTGTTTCACCGCCCGCTCTGCCGGGCCCTGATCGAGCCACGTATGGCACCAGAAGCAGCCGGGCACCGTGCGCGCGTGATTTGCCTTCAATCCCATGCCCTTCCCGGCCGCCAAGCTGTTCTCGTGGCACGGCACTACCGTTTCGTCGTTCGGGTTCAGGCGGCATACACCGGGCACGCGCAGGTAGCACGGCTCGCCGCGGCACGCCGCCAGATACTTCGAACCCTCTGCGACGGTCGGCTTCTTTGCGCGGCGCTTCATCGTCGTGCGGCGCGCCACCGTGGCCCGATTCGCGAAGCTGCTGAATGGCGAGGACGGCTTGCGCGCGAAGCCGGTCCGCTTCATCGGCGCCGAACGCTTCATTCGCCCTCCATCGGCTCGAAGAACCGTGCGCGCGTGCCGCAACGCCCCGCCAGAACCGCAAACCAGTGCGGATACTGGCGTTGGTTGTATGCGAGCGCGTTGCGCGAATAGCGACGCGGCTCACCATCCTCCGGATCGATTTCGGTGATGGTCGACGGATGCAGGCACAGCCTCGACTCGCCGGGCTGCGGGACGACCAACTGGTCTGGCGCGCGGCGCTTCCGTCCGCCGTAGTAGCGGCAATTGATGCAGAGCTTCATTGCGGCACCTCTGGCAACGTGCGGATCTCGACCGGCGCGCCGCTCGCCGCGATCAGCGAAGCACGGCCGCCCCGCCAGAAGACGAAGCCCAGATCGCGCAGCAGCTCGGGAATGTCGCGGCCCGCAAACTCGCGCGCGAACCATGCGTCATATTCTTCGCGCTCGGTCACGTGGCGCCTCCGAACAGCGCCGCCACCAGCGGATCGCGGCGAACAAGCCTGCCTGCCCTCGTTGCCATGCGAACGCGGGCGCGCGCACGAAGCTGGTCGATCATCTCCGGACGCTCGCGCTCCAGCTTCCGGTAATAGCGAGCCTTCAACTCCTGACTCGTCATCGGCTTGGGCCGCTTGGCATCATTGCCGGCGCCCCACACCCACAGCGCGGTCACGTTCGATGTACCGGTCGCGCGGAGGTATCGGCCGATGTGGACTTGTGCGCGATTCGCCTTGATGAAGCGCTTTACAGTGCATTCCGAGCAGCCCGCGGCCTTTGCCAGATCGCCGATGGATGCGCGGCGCGCCTCAAGCGCCGCACGGATGCGTGGCCACACGCCCTGCTTCGTGCGCTCTGCCGGAATCGACAGGCGACGGTCCGGCAATCCGAGACGGATACCGCGCGCCACGAGCGAATCGCAACTGCGGCCCGGAAACTGGGCGAGAACCGTCTTCAGCGGCGCAGGATCGCTCCACACCTTGCGCAGCAGCTCATCCTGCTCAGGGCTCCACTTCGGAGCGCGAGGCATACCCTTGTAGACGCCTGGCATCAGATTTCCTTGATGGTGATGTCGTGCACGGCCAGCATTTGCTTGCGCTTCTGCACGTATGTAGTGTTTTTGCGGGTCGCCGGGCTTTTCACGTCTTCCACGACACGCTTACCAGTCGCCACCTCGACATAGACGAAGTCCGCCACGTACTTCGAGGCCCGCTCCCACGTGCCGTCGTCGCGCTGCTTGCGCGGCGTGAGCACGAAGGCCACCTGCAACTCCAGATCGCGGATCTGGCCGGCCGCCTGGCGCTCGATCAGCTTCAGCCAGTGCGCGCGCTCCTTGAGGCTGTCGAAGCGAATGCCGTTCTGCTCGCACTTCGTGTTGCGGTACTTCGGCGCCTTCTTCGGCTTCGCCATGCCCGGCGACGGCACGGTTTCGCGGCGATATGCAGGCGTGTTCGCGCCAGCGCTCTTCGCGCCGTCTGCGATGTCGTCAAAGCTGTGTGCGGGCTTCGTGCCGAACTTCTCGGCCAGCTTCCGCTGGGCGTAACCCACGCTCGACGCGTCGTCGCGCACGCGCGCGGTGCCGACCGTCTTCGTTCCGGGCGGCACGACCATCGGCCATGAATTGGTGCGCTTCGTCATGCGGCCTCCGAATTGCCGTTCTTGTCGCGCGGGATGTCGTTGAAGTAGGCGTACAGGGCCTCGTAGCGCTCTTCACTCTCGCGACTCACCGTGCGCAGAAGCTCTTCCATCCATTCGCCCGGGCCTGCGAGCTTGCAGACCTTTGCCTTGAATTGCTCGAAGTGCTGGAACTTCGCGCGATCGACGCCGAGCTGCGCGCCGCGAGCGAGATAGCCGCTCTCGGTCTTCCACCAGTCGGCAGGAGCCGACGCTGCGCCGCCGCCATTGGCGTTGCCGTTTCCACCCTGCTGCTGCACATCCTTCACCGGGAACAGGCCCGTCCAGCCGCGTAGGACTGCTTCCTCGACCGTCGCTTCCACGGACTGGCCGCCATCAAGCAGCTTCTTCAGGCGGCTGATCGAGGCCTTGGCCGTGGCCATCGTCCACGGAGCGTCTTTCGCTTTCGCTTCGCGGTGCTCGCACCAATCCGCCCACGCTTCCGCTGGCAACCAGTCGGGCAGTTCGATCGATCGCAGTTCGGAATTCAACGCAACTCGCGACGCACGTCGCGCAGGTTGCTGATCTACTGCTTTCTCTTTCTCTACTAAAGCTATCTTGGTGTCGAAATTTGGAGGGGCTTCGGGTGAAATTTCACCCCCTTCAACGTGGGATTTGGAGGGGCTTGAAGTGGAATCTGGAGCCGCTTGAATATTCGAGGGGATTGAATATTCACCCCCCTTAGAGGGTTGAGATTTCGAGGGGCTTCGTTTTCCACCCCTCTTAGCCGCGAACTCTTCAAGCGTCGGCGGGCTCAGCGAGATCGTTTCGCCGTTGCGCTGATCGACGGCTTGAACGATCGTCGCGCCAGCCGGAGCGAGCATCTGATAGACGATGATGCTTTGCGTGCGACCGATGCGCTTGTCCGTTTCGAGCAGGTAGCCAAGCTCGATCAGCTTGCTGCGCGCGCGGCGGATCGTCTGGATGTTCAGCTCGGTGTCCAGCTCAAGCTCTTCGTTCGTGACCCACGTCGAATAGTCCTCGCTGGCCCAGTTCGCATAGGTCTTCAGCAGCGTCTTTGCCGACGAATCGCCGACGCGCTGACGTTTGGCCCACTGGTACGCGTATCCGCTCATGACGCCCTCAGTTCGCCGCCGGCAAGCCGAGCGTCTCGTTTTCGTGGCCCGTGGCGGCGCACTTGCGTGTGCCGAACACCGCGAGCTTCCCGGCGTCGATCAGGGCGCGCACGCGACCGCAGACGCTGCCGAGACGCATGTTCGTGCGGTCTGCGATGTCCTGGCGCGTGAGGCGCATGTCCGGGGCCGTGAACAGGTCCACGATCATTTGCTTTTGGGTTCGGCGCGTGTCTGCGTCGAGCGCGTCATACGCCGCCAGTTGGGTTGCTGTGGCTCTCATCGTTTTTCCTCCACCATTCCTTCCATGCGGCTATGCAAGCCGAACAGCGTGCGGATGTGATCGAAGATCCGATCCTTCACGCGCGCGACCTCGTGGCGCTCGACAACGCCGTCTTCGAATGTGCGGTTCACTTCCTTGCCGATTTCGCCGTTCGTTTCCCACGTCTTCGCCATCAGCTCAAGCACCGCCGCATCCGAGCAGTGCTCCGCGTCGGGCACCTTGTTGAGCGCATAGCCGCGCGACTGTGCCCAGGCCTCCAGCACGCGGTCGTCGTTCGTCGCCTCGGTGATGCGAATCACGTCCTGAAGAGTCAGCTTGTGCGTATCCGTGTTCGGATTGACTTTGCTCCGCAGGACCGCTGCGGACATTCCGATGTGCGGCGCGAGTGATTCGCATCCGCCGTCGTAATCGTGCGCAACGGCGTGCGCGGTATCGAGGATGTTCAATTGAGGCTCCAAACAAACGTGTTTTGTCCCCGTTAGCACTACTAAAGTCGTTTCAAACAAAAACGAGCCAGGGAAGAAAATGAAGTCGTTGCCGCCGGTTAAAGCCGGAACTGCTTCGGGCCGTGCCAGTGCGGCCTTTTACGATCGAGGCGCGGGGATTCGCCTCGTATCTCTTCCGCGCGCTCCGCTCTGTGGAGCTGCGCGAACTCAAACAATGTCAGCAGCCAGTTCGCAAGCTTCATTCGTGTTCTCGCTGCTGTTGCTCGCCGCGCTGGTGCGCTGAACCTTGCGCCACGAAGCAATAGCCTCCTGGCGCATTGCGTCGTGAGCCTCGGGCAGGAATTCCGTGGAATGACTGGACGCGTAGGGAATACGGCGCGCGGGGAGCGGCGGATGGTAGAACCGACGCTGTGACAGCGTTTCGCGTTCGCCGGTCTCGATGTGCAGCGCGGCGCTGTTTTCCTGCGCGATGATCTTCATCACCTTGGCGAGGCCGCCGTGCTTGTCTGCTTCGCGAAGCATTTGCTGGTGTTGCGGAAGGTGCATTTGAACCCCTCGTACTTTCGAATGTTGGATACCGCACAGAGGCGGCTAGTGGGTCAACCCAGACTGCGAATGCATGGGCCTATGCGAGACTAAGTGGCATTAGGCCGCCCTCAAGGAGGGGTCAAGCTCTGGCCAGATTTCTCGCCAGTCGCGTCGCAGATCCTGACGTGTCACGGCGCCGCCAGACTCACGCTCAATTCGCACGCAAAGCTTTTCTCCAGCTATACGCTGGCCGTACATGACGTTGCGAAGGAATGCGTATGTCGTACCGCATCGATGCGCGAAATCGTCGCGTCGCTGAAGTGACATTGATGAGAGGAACGCCTTGAACTTGTCCATGACGCCAGAGTACACCAAACGGTTTATACATTCAACACCGAACGGTTTATTTCACCAAATGGTTTACGATGGTCTAATTGCACCCATGGGAGATAATCTTTTGGTGCACGAGCAGGTGACCGAGCTGCGGCGCCTCGCACTATCACGTCTGATAGAAGTCCACGGCCAGGCCGAAGTTGCGCGCCGCATGAAGCGTCTGCCACAGCAAATCCACGACATGGCAAGGTCCAAGTCGTTTGGAGAGAAGGTCGCGCTGGAGATGGAGCGCGCCTGGAGCGAAAGCACCGGTGGAGAGGTAATTGACCTCATCGCGCCGCGGCCGAGAGACGACCGCGCGCCCGCCCCTGCGGGCTGGGACCGACTGGATGACCTAGGAAGGATGCGGGTCGAGGCCTATATCAGTGGGCTTCTCGCTCAGCCCGCGACCTCGACCTCACCCGAGCCTGGGCGCTTCCAAGCCGATTGATTGCGCGCCCGATGCGCGCTCACTGCTTTGCAGTGGCCTGAGCGATGTGTCGCGAAAGGCCGTTTTGCTGCCGACGATCGGACGCCCCGTGCCAAACTCCAGTCCGAAGGATGGCTCGCCAAGTAGCGTAACGTTCCATCGATCGCACTTTCCCCACCTCTCAACGAGCACAACTCGGCCGATCAGCAGCGGATTGGTCGAGTGGACTACTCGCGCCAAATCTCCCGCCTTGCACCGCATTCCCTCAGCTTTCACTGCTTGATCCACGCCGCCCCCGCGAGCCTCAACTCATTAACAATACTGTATGGATATACAGTAGTCTATCCAAAAAACAGCGCCCGATGAAGGGGCCAATGTAAGACTTGTCATTCAAACAAAAAAATCACGAAAGTCAGGTGACAGCCGTCACAGCGAATATTTTCGTCATACCGTAAAGGTAAACGCCGCACCGCAAGAGTGCACGCCGACTCAGTCCTCAGCTGGGACGGCCTTTTAGCCTAGCGACCAATAATCGGGGAACAACAATGCTGTGGAAAACAGTCGGCGCCATCGCGTCCGTAGCTGCCATTCTCGCGGCCGGCAACGCGTCGGCAGAAAACCAGCCTCATGAAAAGAAGGCGACACCGGCCAACAGGTCGGCGGCGACCGGTCCGCAAGGGTTCGGCGCAATTAAGATTGGCATGACGCGCGAGGCCCTGGAGCAGCTCAAGGAAGGGGATGGCGTGTATTTGGTTGCGCCGTTGACGGCGGAAGCGTCCAACGAGCCGCTTCCGCCTGGCGCCTCGAAGTTCGCCACTAGAATCATGACGCCGTTCGATGGCGGGGCAATCGAAGCAACATTTACGATCGTTTCAGACGTCGTCACCGGAATGTCGCTGAAGCTCAGCGAATCAGCATTCGAAATGGCGAAGTCACAGATCGCGGCGAAGTATGGTCGCGGCAAGCTCGCAGACACCCGCAAGGCGGAGGACTGCCTCTATAGAAACGGGGCCCACTTCAAGGTTAAGTCCGGCTTCGTCGCCAACTTCTGGCGCCAGTCGCTCTCCCCTACGGATCAAATCACAACGTCCGCCGTCGAGTTCTTGATTGACCTGTGTCCGTCGAGTCTCGCGGACGACCGGACACCGCCGACTATCGAACGCTACATCAGTGTCGAGAAAACGCACCTCGATGCATCGACAGTAAAGCCGAAGCCGAATCTGTTCTGACCCACACCATATCGCCCCGCCCCATGCGGGGCTTTTTCATAGCGGGACCACCCGGAACGCCTCGGGGTAGATGGCGCGCACCAGCCGCGCACCCACATCCACCAACACCCCCATCTCGCGGTCGCTGAGCATCCTCTCCAGCTCGGCCAACAAATCGGCGTAGCGCTCGATCGGGCCCCATCGCTGGTCATCTGGCGCAGCCGCCACCATCCTTTGCAGCACTTCCTCGCGTGTCATGGTCGCCTCCCGGCACTTAACCCTATAGGTATAGGCGCTTAACCCTAGAGGTATCGGCCACTCCCGGCGTTGTTACAAATTTCCGCACCAACATAAACCAAATGGTGTTGACCGAATATAAACCATATGGTGTAATCCGTTCACCCACTCATCACGCAGCCCTGAGCGGGAGCGCTTCAAGCCGTCGCGGCGGCTCTAAATAGCCCGTAGCGTGTTGTCTCCCACGCATGGACCTCGCAACGTGAGAGAAGCGCTCCCGCTTAGGGCTGCGAATAATAAATGGACCGAATGATGAACAGAATCGCTTGCGATAACGCCCTGCTCGCTTCGTGCGATGAGCTGTATAGCAAGGTCATTCGCGTGGCTGGTGCCTTTGCTCTGTTCGCTGGCGTTGGTGCAGGCTGGTATCTGATCGTCGCCCTGCGTGCAGGTGCTTGATGGAAACGCTCAAGCTCGCCGGTCGCATCTGCATCGCTGGTTTCGTCGCTATCGCCCTGCTCGCCTTCCAGGCTCAGATGCATGAGCGCGAAGCAGCTTTCGAGGCTCACTGCATCAAGCATCGCTGTACCTGAGTTGAATCACGCGCTGACTCGCGCGCTCCCTTGAATCTATTTAGCACTCCTACCAGGAGATCGATATGGCTCAACAGAAGATCGAAAAGACGAAGGAGGCGCTCGAAGTTGAGCGCAAGGAAATCGAAGTGCTGCGCGGTGAAATCGAGCAGCTCTGCAACCGCCCCCCCCCCAACGCGTGCTAGCCGGTAGTTACCAGACTGCCGTCTCGTGGAAGGAATTGGCGATCGGCGCGTTGCGCCTCGCGAAGTCCAAAGCCCCGACGCTCGCAAAGCTCCGCAACTCGCGCGACGCGATGCTCAGAGCGCAAATCGAGTAACCCTGAACAGTTTCGCGACGGCACCTCCGAGGGTGACGTTGTGTGTCTTGGCCGGCGCCAGTACGGGCCGGTCCTTTTTCGAGCTAGAGATGAGCGAACGAACGACCCTTCACGTTGTCTCGATGTCCGGTGGCAAGGACAGCACTGCGACTGCACTGCTGGCTATCGAGTTGCATGGCCGCGAAGGCTGCCGCTTCGTGTTCGCCGACACCGGGAATGAGCACGAGGCGACCTACGAGTACGCGCTCGGCTATCTGCCGCAGACGCTCGGCGTCGAGATCAACGTTGTGCGCGCGTCGTTCGATGATGAGTTCGCGACGAAGCGCGCCAACCTTGCACGGATCGCCGCCGGCGAACCGGAGTCGGCCGTGTACGGCGCGCGTCAGTTTCAGTACGCGTGGACGCAGGAGGCTGCGGCCCGTGCCTTGGAATTGCTCCAGCCAACCGGCAACCCCTATCTCGACATGTGCATGCTGAAGGGCGGCTTTCCCTCCCGCAAGCGCCAGTATTGCACCGAATACCTGAAGCGCAACCCGATAACCGAGTATCAACTGGGCCTGATTGACGATGGCTATGCCGTCGAATCGTGGCAGGGCGTGCGAGCGGACGAAAGTGCGTCACGCCGTTGGTTGCCCTCGTATGAGCATCGCGGTGGCTTCTATTCAGTCTATCGTCCGATCCTCCGCTGGGGTGTCGAGGACGTGTTCGAGGCCCATGCAGCCGCAGGGATTCGACCCAACCCGCTGTACCGGCAGGGTATGTCGCGAGTCGGTTGCATGCCGTGCATCAATGCGGCGAAGGCCGAGCTGCGGGAAATCGCCCGCCGTTTTCCGCAGCATATTGAGCGCATTTCCGAGTGGGAGCGCCTCGTGTCCGCCGTATGCCGACCACGGAGTCCCGTTTCGTTCTTCCACCTAGGCACTCAGGGCCACTCGGGCACCTCGTCGACGGTTTGGCATGTAGTTGAGTGGTCGAAGACCACCCGTGGTGGTCGCCAGTACGACTTGCTCGCTGACGCGGCATCGGCCACGGCCTGCGCGTCGGAATACGGCCTGTGCGAGTAATCGCCATGCCCATGCGCGCTTACCCGGCACTACTCGCAGTCGCGGCGACCGTGACTGCGGCGTGCCTCTCGATCATGGCTGGCTGGCAGCGTGGCGGGTTCCTCGCCGAGCGCGTGCTGTGGATTGCCGTGGGCGTCGTGCTGGTTGTCGCTGCGCACCTGCTCCCTGCCCTCTGCCGGCCGCATGGGTTGCGCGTGCGCATCCTCGGCGCGGCGCTGTGGGTTGGCTGCATGGCGGCGACCTGCTACGGCCACGCAGTCTTTTTCCTGATGGCGCAGAAGCATGCGGGTGAGCTGCGCGCTGCCGCGCTGCCGGTCGTGACCGTGACCGGCCGTGACTTGAGCGTGATCGCCCGTGACCGGGCCGAGATCGTCACGCGACTGGCCCGCGCCACGGCGCGCCGCTGCGTCGAGCCGTGCACGAGCCTCCGGGTCGAACGCACAGCCTTCGCCGCGAAGCTGGATGCGATCGACGCCGAGAAGGCTGAAGCGCTCCGCGCCGAGGCAGCGCAGGACCGCGCCGCCGCCGCGCGCGCCGCCGCCCTGGCTGATCCGGTGACTGGCGCCCTGACCGCCTTTGGCGTGCCGGCGCCGCGCGCCGAACTCGTGACCGGTCTCGCCTTCGCCGCCGTGCTTGAGGCTGTCGCCTGCTTCGCCTGGCTGCTCGCGCTGCGCCCCGCCGCAGTGACTGAAATCGCGGTAACGCCCGCCCAGCAGGGCAGTCACGCCGAAGTAGTAACGGCAGTCACGCCCGAGGGTAACGAGGCCGCGCCAGTCGCGCCGCCGGTCGCGGTCGAGTCAGCGCCGGTGCTTCGCCTGCCGGTAGTCGAGCAGACCGACGACGTGATGCGAGTCATGACCGCAGTAACAGCCGGTGAGCTGCGCCCGACCGTGACCGAGATCCGCAAGTTTCTGGGTTGCTCACAGTCACGCGCGGCGGCAGTCCGCAAGCAGCTTGAACCCACCACCTAACCCCCAACTTCGAGAGACACGATGAAGCGCGATTTGATTTCGCTGCAATTGGACCTCGGCTCCGAGCTGATCGTCGACAATTTCGCCGGCGGCGGTGGCGCGAGCACCGGGCTGGAACGCGCGTTCGGGCGCCCGGTAGACGTCGCAATCAACCACGACGCGGAAGCGCTCGCAATGCACGCGGCGAACCACCCGCACACCGCGCACTACTGCGAGAGCGTGTTCGACGTCGATCCGATCGCGATCACCGGCAACCAGCCCGTCGCACTGGTTTGGCTGTCGCCGGACTGCAAGCACTTCAGCAAGGCGAAGGGCGGCAAGCCCGTGTCGAAGAAGATCCGAGGCCTCGCCTGGATCGCGCTGCGCTGGGCCGCGAAGGTCAAGCCGCGCGTGATCATGCTGGAAAACGTCGAAGAGTTTCAGACGTGGGGCCCGCTGGCCGCAGATGGTAAGCCGTGCCCGAAGAATCGGGGCCGCACGTTCCGCTCGTTCGTGAACGCACTCAAGCGCCAAGGCTATGCCGTCGAGCACCGCGAGCTGCGCGCGTGCGACTACGGCGCGCCGACGATCCGTAAGCGCCTGTTCCTCGTCGCGCGCCGCGACCATCTGCCGATCGCGTGGCCGACGCCAACACACGGCGATCCGAAAAGCGCGGCCGTGCGCGCGGGCAAGCTCCTGCCGTGGCGCACCGCGGCAGATTGCATCGACTGGAAGCTGCCGTGCCCGTCGATCTTCGAGCGCTCCAAGCCGTTGAAGGACGCGACTCTGCGCCGCATCGCGAA
The DNA here is from genome assembly GCF_003268775.1 of Paraburkholderia unamae. Taxonomy (GTDB): domain Bacteria; phylum Pseudomonadota; class Gammaproteobacteria; order Burkholderiales; family Burkholderiaceae; genus Paraburkholderia; species Paraburkholderia unamae. The sequence goes on along the minus strand of NZ_QLSU01000036.1, from coordinate 9,223 downwards.
GGGCATCATGAAGTTCGTGGTGGACAGTGCGGATCCGTTCATCGTGTCGTATTACAGCGACAGCGAGCGCTTCAGAGGCGCGGCCCTCGATGCCCCGCTGGGAACGACCACGACCGCCAACAGATTCGCTGTCGTCGCGCCGACGCTGATGCATGTAACGCATCACGGCAGCGATCGCACTGCACCGGTCGATGCGCCGATCGCAACCGTCACGGGAGCACACCGCGGCGAACAGGCGCTCGTAACCGCCCACATCACGAAATTCCGGGCGAATAGCGTCGGGAGCGCAGCCGATGCGCCGCTGCACACCGTGACTGCGGGCGGCGATTGCGCGCGCCCGGCCGGCGCCGCGCACGCCATGGGGATCGTCTCAGCGACGCTTATCCAGACCGGCTACGGCGAGCGCGAGGGCCAAGAGCCGCGCGTGCCGGGCCTCGACAAGCCGCTCGGCACGGCCGTCGCAGGCGGCGTAAAGCACGCGGTCGTCTCGGCGTTCCTCGCGAAGCACTACGGCGGCGTCGTCGGAACGGGCGTCGATGTCCCGACCGGGACTATCACCACGACGGACCATCATTCCGTCGTCACCGTGCAGCTCGTCGGCTGCGGTGGCCGTGCCGGACAATCGCGGCCGCGCGACGCAAGCGAGCCGCTCGCCACGGTCACGAGCAAAGCCGATACGTCTGTCGTGACATCGCACCTCGTGAAGCTGCGCAACAACCAGTTCGGGCAGGACGTGCGCGAGCCCATGCCGACGCTCACCGCCGGCGGCGCCCACGTTGGCGAAGTGCGCGCGCTCTTGCAGAAGTACCACGGGCCCCACGCGCTCGGCGTGGTGATGATCGGCGGCGAGCAATACGCAATCGTCGACATCGGCATGCGCATGCTCCAACCGCACGAGCTGAAGCTCGCCCAGGGCTTCCCGGCCAGCTACGTCATCAATCCGGTCGTCAACGGGAAGCCGCTGTCGAAATCGTCACAGGTGCGCATGATCGGCAACAGCGTGTGCCCCGACGTCGCCACGGCGCTGATCCGCGCGAACTTCGCGCATGAGAAGCAAATGGCCAGCGTGGCCGCATAACGAATCGAGGAAACGATGGATACGCAACAACTGACCGAAGCCGAGATCCGCGCCACGATGTCCAGCGAACAGATCCTGCTCGAACGAAAGCTGACGTGCGAGGCAATCACTGGCGCCATGGCCTTCGGCTACCAAGGAACGAACGCGCCACCCAGCGACGAACACTGGCTCGCACCGTTCTGGAAGATTGGGCGCCGAGAGGCCGAACTCGAAGCGAAAGCCGCTATCGCCCCTTCCGATGCGGCGGGAGCGCCGATCTACCAGGTGCGCGATGATGCGCTTTCGTGGGCAGACTCTGACCCGGCGCTTTTTTATGACGCGCCCGAAAGCGAGCGCCGTATCGTCTACGCCGCTCCCGTCGCCCCTGCTGCGGTAGCGCCGATAGACGAAAGCGAATGGCGCGCGATTTTCAATTCCACGCGCACCGCCGACACGACGTTCGAACAATTCCGCGAGTGGATGAGCGAGGAAGTTTCGAAAGGCCGCACCGCCCCTACGCCTACCGTCGCCGCAGAGGCAGTAGCGCTGGCCGTTTATGAGGATCGGCGGTCGTGCGCGCTTCAAGACCTCCAATTCGCACGCGGCCTGCAAAGCGGCTGGCAGTTCGGCATCCTGGAAGATCGCGCGGGCTATGAGAAGTGTTTGGCGTCGCGAGCGGGCTATGTGAAGGTGCTTCGCGAGACGCGCACGGCCCCGCAGCCCCACGAGCGCGTGGCGTGCTCACATGACTACGTGCGCTCGGATCGTGTCTGCATCGAGTGTGGCGAGTATCCAGTGCAGCCTAACGAGCGCACGTACACCACGAAGGCCGGCGAATCCGTGATGGGCATCGCACTACGCGAGTGCGGCGACGAGAAAGTGTGGCGACACATTCTTGCGTGCAACCCGGAGTTTGCGAGCCTGCTGCCGCACGAATACTTCCCAGTCGGCACGGTTCTGACTTTGCCGCCGGGCACGCAGGCCGCGCAAGAGGCAAGCGAATGAGCGAAGCGAAAACGATCCTTGACCCGTGCTGTGGTACCCGCATGTTCTGGTTCGATCCGCAAAACCCGGCCGTGCTGTTCGGCGACGTGCGCGACGAGACGGTTTCCGTCACCGACCGCTCGCACGGCAGAGAGGACGGCGAGCGCGTGCTGAGCGTGTCGCCTGACCTGACGATGGATTTCCGTGCGATGGACTTCGCCGATGGCGCGTTCAAGCTCGTCGTGTTCGATCCGCCGCACCTCGTGCGCGCAGGCCCGCGAAGCTGGCTCGCCGCCAAGTACGGGAAGCTGTCCACCGACTGGCGAGACGACCTGCGTCGCGGCTTCGCTGAGTGCTTCCGCGTGCTCGCCGACGAAGGTGTGCTGATCTTCAAATGGAACGAGACGCAGATCAAGGTTGGCGAAATCCTCGCGCTCACCGACCAGCAGCCGCTGTTTGGCCACAAGTCGGGCAAGCGCGCCGATACGCACTGGATCTGCTTCATGAAGCGCGCCGCCTCGCACGGAGCCAAGCAATGAGCAACGTCGAACAGTTGCCCGTCAAGGCCACGAGCGACCGCCCTGCGCCGAAGCGCATCACGCGCCCATGCGAATACGGAATGTGGAGCGCCGTCAAAGACATGGAAACGCAGATGGGCACCGTCGAGGCATACAACCGCCTCTGCGATTGGGCGCAGTCGTTGAAGGCGAAGATCGATCGCGGCGACGCGCAAGTGCAAAACCGTCTGTTCGCAACTGATCCGAAGTGGATCTATCCGGCTGGAGACTCGCAATGAGCAATGAAACGATGAAGGACGGCGAGCGCGCAGCGTTTGAGGCATGGATGCTCACTGGCGAACTCGACATCACGCCCAACCTCGAACGCGATGGCGAGTTCTACGAAGAATTCCACACGCAACGCGCATGGCGAGGATGGCAAGCCCGCGCCGCCTCTCAAGCCACGGTGAAGGGCGATGAGCCGGTGGGCGAGGCCGGCAGTATGCCAGGAACCGATGGATTCACTATGGCTGCTTTCGAAGCATCCAAGGTGCCTATTGGCACGAAGCTCTACACCCGCGCGGCAGCACCGCAAGCAGGGGCGACGCTACCTCCTGATGTCCGCGCGCTCCTGACCGAGTGCGCCGGGTTCCACGGCCAGATGGTCAAAGGCAACTGGCTCAGTGCGGAAGTGGCAAAGTTGCTTGCCGCCCATCCCGTCGAGAAAGGTAACGCCGCTCCCATAGACGGGAACCAGCAGGAGGGAAACTGATGATCGGATCGATGTTCCTGACGCGCGAAGAACTCGTCGAGCTGACGGGGCGCGTCCAGCGTAGTTCGCAAGAGCAGGTGCTGCGCGGCATGGGGATCGAGCACAAGGTGCGCGCCGATGGCCGCATCATCGTCTCGCGCCGCCATGTCGAGCAGGTACTCGGCGCCGACGAGGCGCGCGGCGATATGGGAGACATCATGCCCGACTGGAGCGCCGCGTAAATGCCGTTGCCACGCAAGAAAGAGAACAAGGGGCTGCCAGCGCGCTGGCGCTTCAAGCACGGGGCGTACTACTACCAGGTGCCGCTCGGACTCGAGTCGCAATGGGACGGCAAGCAGTTGTTCCGCCTCGGCAAGTCGCTGCCTGAGTCATACCGGACATGGGCCGATCGGCTGAGCACGCTCGACGACGCAAAGAACATCGGCGAGCTGCTCGACCGCTACGCGCTCCAGATCGTGCCCACAAAGAGCATCACTACGCAGGCGCAAAACAGCGTCGCGATCAAGCGCCTGCGCGCTGTCATGGGCGCACTGCCGCTCGCGTCGCTGAAGCCGCGCCATGTCTACCAGTACATCGACAAGCGCCAAGCCAAGGTCGCGGCGCGGCGCGAGATCGAGATTCTCTCGCACGCGTACACGAAGGCCGTCGAGTGGGGCTATCTCGACCGCCATCCGTTCAAGGGCGAGGTGCGTCTCGACGGCGAGAAGCCGCGCACGCGCTACGTCGAGGACTGGGAAATCATCGAGTGCCTCTCGATCGAGTCGCGCCGCAAGGCGGGCAGCGTGCTCGCGATCCAGGCTTACATCCGCGTGAAGCTGCTCACCGGCATGCGCCGCGGCGACCTGTTGCGCCTCACGATGTCCGACCTCAAAGAGGACGGAATCCACGTGACGCCAGGCAAAACGGAAAACTCGACGGGCAAGCGCCTGATCATCGAATGGTCGGACGAGCTGCGCGAGGCGATCTCCATCGCCAAATCGGCGCGGCCCGTGCAGATAGCGCCGTGGCTTTTTTGCACGATGCGCGGCGAATGCTACTTCGACGAGGAAACCGGGCGCGCCGGAGGCTGGGACACGATGTGGCGCAACTTCATGACGAAGGTGCTGGAGACGACGAAGCTGAAAGAGAAGTTCACCGAGCACGACTTGCGCGCCAAGTGCGCAAGCGACGCGGACACGCTGGAACACGCCCGCGCACTGCTCGCGCACGCCGATGGAAAGATCACCGAGCGCGTGTATCGCCGCAAGCCGGAGAAGGTCAAGCCGCTGCGTTAAACTGTACCTTAAGCGCCGGGGTGATATTGGAAAACAAGGAGCGATATGGCGAGGCGCCCCTACACCTAAGGTACAACTTCGCGAAGGTGATTGCAGATGCAGCGGGCAATGCGCGCCGTTGTGCAATTAGGTTAATAGCCTATCCGGGGTTCGAATCCCCGTCTCTCCGCCAGTTTTCCTCCACGCCCGCATCGGGCCTGGAAATCCCCCTCAGCAGAAAGACCCGAGGCAGGCCAATACGCCCCTCCACGGATAGCGCGTGCGCCTCAAGACGAGGCGACAACGCGCCCTTCCCGCCCTATCCCTCAGTGACACCCATACGACGTGCAGTTCTTGTTATAAACAAGCCCATTGCCGTCCATGCCCGAGATCGTGCGCGAGCCATTGCCGTAGTTCCTGATCGTCTCGGTCCATGTGGACCCGTCGGCGGCCTGGCCGGTGATGAACGTCGTGTCGCCAATGGAGGCGCCGGTCTGTTGCCAGGCCTCGCCGGGCAGTTTCTGCTGGTAGCCGTTGACCGTCGACGTGTTGCCAAACCGCTGCACGGTGTACGAGTTGCCCGATTCGTCGACGCAATTCTGGAAGGCGTCGTTGCCCCAGCAATTGGCGAACGCCGGACCCGCCACGCAGGCGCAAACAACGACGCAAAGGCTCAGTGCAATACGCTTCAATGGCTTCCCCGGTGAGGCGGTTTTTTGTATGGAATCGCCGTCACGGCGGGCGGCGCGCGAGATTGTACCTGAGGCGTCAAAGCGGATTTGCCGGGTCCGTGACCCGCACGAAGTCAAAAGCCCGCTTGCGCGGGCTTCACATGACAGTACCAACCGCAATTACTTCCCGGCGAGCGCCGAAAACTGCGGGTTGGTCACGACCTGCTTGAGCAGCGACTGAACCGCTGGCCCGAAGGCGTCGGCCACGTTCTTGCACGCCGACATCGCGGTCCAGCTCGTGTCGAACTGGTACTTGACCGAGACTTCGTAGCCCGGCGACGACGGCGACTTCACGAACATCCTGATCGTCCAGTTGGCCGGAGAAACCGAGCTGAAGCTCAACTCCTCGATGCGCCCCTGGATGGCCGGCCCCTTCACGTCGTAGGCCTGAGCCATGAACAACTCTTCCTCGAACGCTTCCTTGACGTATTGCGGAATCGTTTTGCCAGGCGCAACCTTGACCGGCCCGTTGAGGCGGCACAGCGGGCTCTCGTCCACGCCAGGCGCAAGCTGGATATCGGCGACGCTAACCTTCTTCGCTTGGAGGTTCTGCTGAATCGCGATGACGTTTTCCGTCGACGCCTTGTACGGAAACGAATTGGTGGTTTCACAACCAGCCAGCAGCACTGCTACCACACAGGCGCCTGCTACGACGCCATACTTGCCATTCTTCACTTCGTCCTCGTGTCGATCAGGTTCTATCACCCACGCATGTCTGACGCATCGCGCCGTCATGTCGCCGGGCCCAGCCTGCTTATCGGACGAAAAAGCGGAAGTCTTGATAGAACGGCAAAAACTATGCGGCACGGATATTCGTTCGCCGTGCCGCGCCGCGCTGGCAGCGCCAGATCATCACATCAACGTCGACCTGGTTGCGCCAACAACGATCACATAGACGCACGCGTGAACCCTCTCCCGAAGAAGACCACGCGCCCCGCTCCAAAAAAGAAGCCGCAGACGAGCTGCGGCCGAGAGTGCTCCTACATGGAGCACCACCCTCCCAGGTGGTGCCAGGACCCATGCTAAACGGACTGCACCGGAGCGCAATCGAACTCTGCGCGCCATCGTACGGCACCCCACATACGGGATGCCGTCGTCGAAAAGAATGAGCGGGGAAAGGTTCGGTCGCAACGACGTGAAGCTGCGCACAAGGGCGAGTGTCGTGGAAAAGGACGTCGGGCCAACGCCCGACGCCGAATTCCCGCGCACTGCTTTGAGGACCGGTTCGCGGGAACGAGAGGCTTCCAGTATCGCCTCGCGCGCGCGTTGCTCGTGTGATCGAACGCACACCGGCAGGCGTTTTCACACCCTTACGGATGGCGGATGTAGTCCACCAGCGCGATCGTATACGCGTCGGGTTTGCGGTCGAGCAGGCTCACGGCGATCGCCACGAGAAAGCCCGCCGGCACGCCAAACACGCCCGAGCTGATCGGCTCGATGCCAAACCATCGTCCGCCCGAGAAGCCCGTGAGCTGCGTGAAGAACGGGTAAGTCGAAACGATGTAATAGACGCACACGGTCAGCCCGGCGATCATGCCGGCCACGGCGCCCAGGCGCGTCGTGCGTTTCCAGAACACGCCCAGCACGAGCACGGGAAAGAGGCTCGACGCCGCGAGCGAAAACGCCGCGCCTACCAGGAACAGGATGTTGCCCGCGTTGAGCGACGCCACATAGGAAGCAAAGAGCGCCACGCCGAGCAGCAGGATCTTCGACATCGTCACGCGCCGCTGGCTCGACGCGCTCGGATCGACCATGTGGTAGTACACGTCGTGCGAAAGCACGTTCGAAATCGTGAGCAGCAGGCCGTCGGCTGTGGAAAGCGCCGCCGCGAGCGCCCCCGACGCGATGAGCCCCGACATCACGTACGGCAGCCCAGCAATTTCCGGCGCGGCGAGCACCACCATGTCGGGCTGCATCTGGATGTCGCTCCAGCGCACCACGCCGTCGCCGTTCACGTCCGCGATGCTGATGAGGTATGGCTCGATGCGGCGCCACTGCATCACCCAATGCGGAAGATCGTCGAAGCGTTGCCCCACCAGATGCGTGAGGATCTCGAACTTGATGAGCACCGCGAGCACCGGCACAGTCAGGTAGAAGAGCGCGACGAAAAAGAGCGTCCAGCCCACGGATCGGCGCGCGGAAGCCACCGAGGTCGTCGTGTTGTAGCGCGTGAGTATGTGCGGCAGGCTCGCCGTGCCAAGCGAAAGGCACAGCAGCAGCGAGAGGAAGTTGCGTTGATGCACGCGCCGCTCGGCTTCGTCGTCGGCGGGGAACGGCTCGTTCATCGGCACCGGCGGCGCGGCCCGCGCGAGCAGGTCGTCGCGCTGGCGTGTCCACTGCATGCGCGCGGTGTCCACGTCGCGCGGAAACGCGTTGAGCTCGCGCTCCAGCGAGTCGATGTCGCGCAGCGGGCCGTTGTGGCGGCGCAGGTCGGCGAGCGATTCGACGAGGCTCGTCTTTTCCTTCACATACGACTGCGGCAGCGTGTCGAGCCGCGTTTGCCACTGCGCCGCGCGCTCGCGGTACGCGTCGCGCACGTTGGCCTCCGCGCCCGCGCCGCGCACGTCGCGTTCGAGCGCTTCCACGCGCTGCATCACATTGCCGTAGTCCAGTTGCGGCAGCCAGCCGAGGCCGTCGCGATGGGCGATCAGCGAAACCGGTATCAGGATGGCCGCGATCAGGATGATGTACTGCGCAACCTGTGTCCACGTCACCGCACGCATGCCGCCGAGAAACGAGCACACGAGTATGCCCGCCAGCCCGCAGAAGATGCCGATGGCGAAGTCCACGCCAATGAAGCGTGTGGCGATCAGCCCCACGCCCTGGATCTGCGCGACGAGATAGACGAACGAACAGAGGATGGTTGCGAGCACAGCGAGTGCGCGCACGAGGTTGCTAGAAAAGCGCGTGCCGAGGAAGTCGGGAATGGTGTAGCGCGCGAGCTTGCGCACGTACGGGGCGAGCAGGAAGGCAACGAGGCAGTAGCCACCCGTCCAGCCCATGAGGTACGCAAGGCTGTCGTAACCGCTCGCGTACAGCGAGCCCGCGAGGCCGATGAACGACGCCGCCGAAAGCCAGTCGGCGGCCGTTGCCATGCCGTTGAAGAACGAGGGCACGCGCCGCCCCGCCACATAGTATTCGACGAGATCGGACGTGCGCGAGAGCAGTCCGATCACGGCGTACACCGCGATCGGCACGAACAGGAACACGTAGCCGATCCACATGCCGGGGCCGGTGAAAAGCTCGATGCGCCACATCACATAGACGAAGCCGAGAAAGCCGAGCGTGTACAGCGCATAGGAGCGGATCAGGCGGTGCGCGAGCTTCATCGTTGCGGGGCCCTGCTCGCCTCGCGAATGGCGATGTCGGCTTCGCGCGCGGCCTGAAGCACGCGGTCGGCGCGCTGCATGAGCACGATATAGATCGCGACGAGCAGCACGTAGAGCAGAATCGCGCCTTGCGCGCCGAGATAGAACGGCAGGCTGAAGCCCGCGAAGCGCACGTCGGCGAGCGAGCGCGCAAAGAGCGGCGCGACAAACGAAACGGCGAAGCCGATCGTCATGAGCACGGCGATCAGCGCCATATTGAAGCGCCAGTAGCGCCGATGCGCGTGCGCCATCGCCTCGCTCACCGGCGGTGGCTCAGGCAATGGATTGATATTGTTCTGGGGTGTAGTGTGTGGCGCGGCCATGCGCCTGTGTAGCAAAAACGCGTATGGCAGGCAATCGGTAAGAATGCGGGGATGCGCCGGTAAAACCGCGGTAAAACGTTTCACACGCGGCGCCTCGCAAGGCGCCGCGTGTGATTCGGCCTTTGGACGGGCCGTTAGAGCGACTCGCCGAGCTGATCGAGAATCGCGGGGTTTTCCAGCGTGGACACGTCCTGCGTGATCGCCTCGCCCTTCGCGAGCGAGCGCAGCAAACGGCGCA
>NZ_QLSU01000035.1 GCF_003268775.1 Paraburkholderia unamae | reverse complement strand
ACGGCGATCAAGACGCATACCGTCACAGTCCCGAAGTCGTTCATGGTGGCCGAGTACAACCCGGACGCAGCGTGGGAACGTTATCGCGCCTCGGCTTCCGTTGCGCCAGAGGACCCGACCACCTACGGTCAGCCGTATGTCTACGGCACGAACCACCTCGACGCGGACGGGGCGCAGTGGGAAGCGCAACTCAGGCACGAAGCGGCCATCGCCGGCCAGGTTGTGTACGAAGGCGCGGGCAATGTGCTTGCCTTGCAATGCGCCACCGTGCTCGAAACAGAGATCGTGCTGCCCGATGCGCCCAAAGGCATGGTCATCATCGAGGCCACGCACAGCGGCGCGCGTGACGCGGCGTATTCGAACACGTTTCGGGCGATTCCTGCTGACCGCCGTTTCCGTCTGGAACTGAAGCCGGAAACCTGGGCAAAAATCAGCGGCACACTGAGCGCCCGGATTTGCAGCCCGGACAAGTACACCTACGCCTACCTCAATGCCTCCGGCTATTACGTTGTCCGCTTCGATGTAGACTTCGCAACATGGCCCAAAGGGGGCGAGAGCGTACCGCTGCGACTCGCCAAGCCCTTCGCGGGAAAGCTGCAAACTGGCTTCCACTTTGTCGCGCTGGACAACGATGAAGCGGTGATTTCTTTTCGAGATGGCGACCCTGATAAACCGGAAATTATTGCGTTTCATCATCATTCGCAGGCGCGCGACCTCATCACGAGTGACCGGCGCTGGCTCTCGCGCAACACGATCCGCACGCAGCGCAACAACAAACTGCGCATGGAGGACTGGGCGGGCCAGGAGGGCGTCAAACTCAGCACGGAACATTCGGGCAAGTCGCAATTAAACCTTGGCTACCTGGTTAACAACAAACTCGAATACCGGGGCGAAGGCTTCGAGGCGAGAACATCGGGTTACGGGGTCAACCGCGCGGGCAAGGGGCTCATGTTCACGGCCTACGACCGTCCCGGCGCGACGGGCAAGCAACTGGACATGCAGGAGACCATCGCGCAACTCGAAAGCGCGCTGGCGACCGCGAAGGCGCTGGCCGCATCCGCCAGCAGCGCCAAGGCCGAACCTGCCGATACCGACGCGCAGCAGCAGATCAAGGACGATCTGGACGGCCTGAAAAAGGCGGGCCTCCTGATGAGTACCCCCGCATCGGCTGCGCTTGTCACCGGCCAGGGCATGCAGTTCGCGGCGCAGGGCGACATTTCGGGGGTGGCCGGGAAGAATGCGGACTGGAACGTGCTGAAGCGCTTCACGGTCGCGGCGGGCGAGAAGATTTCGCTGTTCGTGCAGAAGTTCGGTATCAAAATCTACGCCGCGAAAGGACCGGTTGAACTCCAGGCACAAACCGACGCAATGTCGATGTACTCCGATCAGGACATGTCGATATCAAGCGTGAACGGCACGGTGCGTATCGTCGCGAAGCAGGAAATCACGCTCGAATGCGGCGGTGCATTTGTCCAGCTCAAGGACGGCAATATCACACTCGGCGGTCCTAACGACCTTTTCCTCAAGTTCATCACGATCCAGAAGCAGGGCAAGGCGTCGCTGAACGCGCCGCTGGACCTGACTCATCCGGCGCTCTCGGGGTTGCCGACCACGCCCCTGACGTTCTATGCGGGCGCGTCGCCTTCAGCGCGGGCGACCATGCCTGCCGGAATGCCCTACAAGCTGTTTGCTGGCGGCACGCTGGTTAAGCAGGGTGTGTTTGACGAAACCGGGCTGGTTCAGGTCGATCATCATCCCACGACGCAGAAATACACGTTACAACTGGCCAATGGTGTTACGCATGATGTCCCGGTAGCCGACGTGTATCGCGGCAATACGGCCAACGGCACGCTGGCAAACCAGGGTTTCCATTTTCACGAAGGCAAGTCGGGCGCCGTTGATCGTGCCGAACACCGCGCCAGCTACGACAAGCTGCTCAGTCCGAAAGCGGACGCCTGAAACGGATCAGTCACATACACATGACAGGACAAACCACCAAGCCCATTGTGACGCCGCTCGCGCTGAGCTGCACGCGAAGCGCAACGATCACGTCTCCGTGGTTCGTGCAGGGGACCGAATACAACCCGGCCCCGGCAACGTACCAGCCGCTTGTGAACGGCGAGGTGGCCTTCGGGGCTGTGTTCGACGCGATCCGCAAGGCTGAACACAGCATCGATATCCTGTGCTGGGGTTTCCAGCCGTCGATGCATTTCAGGCGGGGCAGCGATGCGGCAGGTTCGCCGTCGATTGGCGAACTGCTTGAATTCAAGGGCCTCGAAAAACCCGGCATCAAGATCCGGCTGCTGGTCTGGAGCGATTCGCTGCATGTCGCTTCCTTCTCGGAAGACATGATGCCCGGCAACCACGGACTATTCGGACTGGCGGGTGCAGCAAAGGACGGGCGCACCCGTGCCCAGCAGGAATTTGACATCCTCTGGTACAAGCGGGCCAACCTGAACAATGTCACGCTGGTTTCGGCGCAGAGGAAAGCCAATTCCTTCGCGGCGGCGAAATCCTTCGCCAATGCCGCGCTGGACGCGTTGCCAGGCGCGCCGAAACCGCTGAAAAACATCGAATTCGCCACGCGCGATTTTGACCTGCGGGAGCGTGCCGAAATCGCATGGCGCACGTGGACGAACGGCCCGGACGATCCCATGCTGAAGAAAATGAACACCGCGGCGATGACGGCTGAGCCCTCGCATCACCAGAAGATGGTGCTCGTTGACTATGAGGCTCCCGAGCAGGCAGTCGGGTTCGTGATGGGACACAACACGCTGGATGAGTACTGGGACAGGGACGAGCACACTTTTCTGCGGCAGGCGCCAAGAATGGGGCGTAGCGGCCTGCATCCACGGCAGGACATGTCCGCCAGGGTGACGGGGCCAATTCTCGATTATCTGAACCAGAATTTCTGCCAGGCCTGGGACGACGCGACCGGCCAGAATATCACCCAGGCACGGGCGGCGTTGTACTGCCGGCTGAAGCCTCGCCCGGAATACGGTACACCGGTCATGGCGCAGATTCTTCGCACGCAATCGCAGTTCGGAAAGGACGGCAAGAACAGCCAGGACGCCACTAAGGACATCGCGGCGCTGTACCTTCAGGCGGTCAACAACACGACGAATTTCGTGTATGTCGAAAACCAGTATTTCCGCTATATGCCGGTGGCCGACAAGCTGCGGGAGAACGTCAACGCGCAGAGCAAGGGTGGCCGCCATCCGGCGAAGCACGGTGTGGTGTACCTGTTCGTGGTCACCAACTCGAACGACGATGGCATCGGACTCGGGACGGTCAGCACCTACCAGATGCTCGATGCGCTTGGGTACGGTGGCCGCATGCCCGGTGTCGAAGCGCTGGAGAAGAGCGCACAGCTTGCGCAGCAGCAGAAGGAGCTGGAAGGCCAGTTGGCCAGCGAACAGGCAGCCAGTCAGCGTGTACTGTCGCAGGGCGCGGACTTTGCGCATATGCAGGGGCTGGCGAACTACGCCACGGACTCGCAGCTTCGCCAGGGTGACATACAGCAGAAACTCAACGAGGTCGGGCAGGAGCAACGCCGGGTGGCCGCCCTCGGCCCGGATGGCATGACGAAAGACGGGGATCTGGTGCCGCCACAGGATATCCCCGGCATGAAAGTACTGGTCTGTACCCTGGTTGCTCCGGATACGCCGGCAGGCAAGCCGTGGGATTACGTCTACATCCACCAGAAGCTGATGATCGTTGACGACGTGTTTACCACGCACGGCTCGGCCAATGTCAACCGGCGCAGCATGGAAGTCGATAGCGAACTGAATATCTGCCATGAGCACGGGGACGCGACTCGCAACCTGCGCAAGCAGATGTGGGGGATTCATACGAACAACCTGGGAGCCCAGGATGACGTGTCGCAGGCGTATAAGCAATGGAGTGAAATCATTTCGAAGAACACCAAACGACAAGGTAATAAGAAGGCTCCGGTGGCATCGCTGGTGGGCTTCCTGCGTACCTCGCCCGCGCGCACTTACGCGGACTGATCCATGAGACGAGGCATGCTCATCGCCCTGCTGGCGACCCTCGCCTGCGCCTGCACCAAGGAGAACCCATTGGCTTCACTACCTGACGTAAGCGCCCTTCGCGCGAACCTCGCCTTTACCTGCGTACACCAAGCGGACCACCTGCCGCCGCTCGACCCCGATGCGGACCAGTTGTTCAAATACGCCCGCTGGCTGCAAAAGCAGGACGGCGCGAAGGACTTCGATGACATCGCACGGTATTACCGGATTGCGGCGGCCCACGGCCACTACAAGGCCAACGGCAATCTTCAGCAACTGGTGTCGACGGGCCTTACCTATTCGCCGGACGCACCGAAAGAGACGGTTGACCTAGCCATCCAGTTGGTGAAACAGGACGTGCCGGGCGGCTACTACGACATCGCCCATTACCTCGAACTCGGCTACGGCCTGAAGCAGGACAGCGTGACGGCCCTGCGCTATTTCCGCAAGGCGGCGGACCAGGGTAGTCCGGACGCGCAGTATTACCTCGCGGAGAAACTGTTCCCGATTGACGCGGCCCCCGAGGTAGCGTTGCAGATGTACCGCTGTGCCGCGGACCAGGGACATGGCAAGGCAGCGACCTCGCTGGCTATTGGTCGCCAGGATGATGGATTCTACGCCGAAGCGCTCAAGGCTTTCCAGCAGGGCGTCATGGCAGGCAACAGCCAGGCTGCATGGGCTCTCGAAAATGGTTTCGCGGTAACGCCGGAAAATAGGGTGCTGTATTACGTTGACGTTCCAAACGACCCCGAACGCTCACGCCGCTACAAGCTGATCGGCAAATTCCTCGACGCCAACGACGGCCTCAATCCGAAAGTGCCGGACATCGACCAGATCGTGCCGCTGCCGCCCGCGAAGCTGCCGGAGTGGGACGGCACGTTCCAGTGGCAGAAGGAGCAGGACGCCGCGAAGCCGCCGCGGAAACCTGATGACGGGCTGGTGGTGCGCATGGCGAAGGAAAAAAACCTCGACCCCGCGACGGGCCTGCCGCTCACGCCCGAAAAGAAGGCTGAGCGCGTGCCCCTGGGGACTGTGGTACGGACTGGAGAGGTCTGCCCCGTGGATGGCATGTGGTGCGACCGTCATTGGGCTTCCGTCAGCCATGAGGCGACACGCCATTTCAGGAAAGGCGAGACGATGCCTCAACTCGTCCTGGACGATCGTCGTCCCGTTCCGTTTCTCGATTCGCTGCTTGGTATGCGTAAGCACCGAACCAATGCGGACTGGAGCCTGGTGTCCTACGACGAACAGGCATAGAGGGAGTGGTCACTGCGGCGCAAGACATGGCAGCGCTAAAAGATCACACCCTGTGATTTCCCTATCATCACCGAGTGGGGAAAGTTCGTTTCCCGCGCAGGCCCACGTGCAGCGCAACATCAACAAGTGACTTGTCGGTGTTTTGCTTCGACAAGTGAAGTGATTTGTGGAAAGTGCCGTGAGATCGCCATTTTCTTTTAATTCTTGCAGGAGAGATGTTTAATATGTTGACCGTTTCCCCTGTGGGGGAGCGGCGTTTTCCCCGCAGCGCAATGTTGGGGAAACGTGGGGAAATGGATGCTTGGGGTTGCTCGGGGAACGGAAATTCCCCCACGCACCTCCCGGAAAGCCTTGTGGCGTGGACTTGCGCGGTGTGAGGGAATAGTCATCTCCAGCCTTGCCACCAAAAACTGTGGACAACCTTGTTGCGCAAAAAACGTGCATCTTCCGTGTCGTTTGCAGGCTTCGTCTTTACAATCAGGGACTTGGCGTAGCTGTCCAGAAGTTGCTCACAGGGCTGTCACCAAAAACTGTGGAAAAGCCCACGCGCATTTTTCCTCGCTGCGCCGCCGCTGCAACAATCCGCGACGTTGCGCACAAAACGAATCGCATCAAGCACTTGAGCGCGTCGTCCCAGGGTTACGCACAAGCCTGTCCACCAAAGCTGTGGATAGCGCACCCAGATGTTGACCGTGGCGGATACAACCTTGCACAGTGTGGGAGTTCCGCCCGATAATCGCCGTCGATGTGACCGTCGCGTGGCTGCACGCGCACGGCAAACTCACTTCTCGCCACTACCCGCCGCGCCGTGCTCAAGAACTCGCGCTTTGCCGGTCTTTTGCGTATTCCCGGTTTCCTGCCGCTCGCCGCGGCCACCTTGATGCTGGGCGTGGCGATGTCCTTCACCGCGCCTTACCTGTCGCTGTTCGGCGTCGAGCGCGCCGGCATGACGCCGTTACGGCTGGGCGTGTTCATGACCGCCATCGCCACGAGCGGCGTCATCGCGAGCACGGCGGCGGGGCGCTGGAGCGACGCCACGGGCAAGCACAAGCTGCTGCTGCTGGTGTCGTTGTGCGCGGCGACGCTCGGCTATCTGTGTCTGTGCGTCGTGCGCGACTACCGGCTATTGCTCATCGTCGGCATTGCGTTCATCGGCGCGGGCGGCTGCGCGCTCTCGCTCGTGTTCTCGTTCAGCCGCGCGGCGCTGCCCGCGCGCGACGACGCCGAGCGCACCTTCGCCAGCGCAACATTGCGCACGATTCTTTCGGCCGCCTGGGTGTTCGGCCCGGCGGTCGGCGCGCTCGTGCTCGCGGCCACGAGCTTCTATGGTCTCTTTCTGTTCGCGGCGGCGAGCTTCGCGGCGTGTGGCGCGATCGTCTGGCGCATGCGCGAGCCGCGCGCCGACGAGCACGCCACGCAGCATTGGATGGCGCGGCCCACCTCGGGCGAAGTCGAGCGGGAAATGGCGGAGGAGGGCGCGGCGCAGTACGAAGGCCAGCCGCTCACGCAGGCCGAGGTGCAGCCGGGCGCGCCGCGCGACTCCGCTGCGCTGGCCGCGCCGTCCGTGAAGTCAAAGTCGGATTCAAGGACAAAGGCCACGGCCACGCGCAAAGCCAAGGCGCCGCTGCCGCTTGCCGCCGAGGGCTCGCAGAAAGACATCATGCGCGCGATCGTTGCGCTGACACTCATCGGCCTCGCCGCGAACGCGACGATGATCGTGCTGCCGCTCTACATCGTGCACGGTCTGCATGGCACGCGCATCGACGTCTCGATCATGCTCGGCCTCGGCGCGTTCATGGAGATCCCGATGATGCTCGCGCTCGGCGCGCGCGCCTCGGTGCTCGACAAGCCGTGGTGGCTGGCGGCGTGCGCCGTGGTGCACGCCGTGTACTTCGTTGCGATGTCGGTGGCGCCCGGCGTGCAGGCGCTGATCCCCATGCAGATCCTCAATGCGTTCGTGGTCGCCGTCACGTCGTGTCTTGGCATGACCTTCGTGCAGGATCTGATGCCCTCGTCGCCGGGGCGGGCGACGGCGCTGTTCTTCAACGCCGCGCGTCTCGGCTCGATTCTCTCCGGCGTGCTCTCGGGCCTGCTCGTGCAGGCGTTCGGCTATCGCGGCACGTTTGTCTTTTGCGCCGTGCTCGCGCTGTGCGCGCTCGTGCTGTTCGCCGTGCCGGGCGAGCAGTATCCGAAGATGGCGCGCGCCGTGCGGCGTTACTGGCGCGAGCGCATGAAGGCGCGCAAGTAGCTGGCAAGTGGACGCGCCCCGGCGTTATTGCACGGTCTCCGCGGCGTGTCCGGCGTTGGCGCGCACCGGCGGCGCGGCGTCGAAATCTTCCGCGTCGACGTCATAGCCCGACGGCTCCCAACGGATGGCCAGCAACGCCGCGAGGCCCGCGAGCGGCGCGATCGCGATGATCCAGAACACGCGCGTGTTGAGCGCGGCGGCCAGCACCGGGAACAGGAACAGCGAAACCGTGGAGCTTGCGCGCATGAGCGTCTGATTGAAGCCCACGCCCACGCCGCGCAGCGACGTGGGATAGCCGAGCGAGGCGAAGGTCATGCTGTGCGAGCCCGGGCCCACGCCCTGGCCGAACAGGAACGCCGCGAGCAGGGCGACGGCGCTCACGACTTCGGGGCCGCTCGACGGCTTGCCGACGATCGCGAGGCCGACGAGCGCGGCGAACTGGATCGTGTAGCCCCACACGGTGAGCTTCCACGCGCCGAAGCGCGGCACGGTGCGCACGGCGATCAGCCCGCCCACGAAGGCGAAGCCGAGATTGAGCACGAGCGAGGCGAGGATGGTCGTGAGCATCGATTGAGCCAGGAAGCTCGAGATGATCACGGGCAGGCCGAACGCGACCGCGTTGTACGCGAACGAGGAAGCCACGCCGATCACCGTGGCCAGGATCGTGCGCCGCGTATAGACGCCGCGCAGCAGCGCGCCGTAGTTCTTCCACGACGCCACGCGCGCGGGCTTCGCCCCGGCGTTCGCGGTGGCTTCGGGCGCGAGCTGCGCGTCGATGCCGTACGAGCGCTTGAGGATGCGCGCGGCGCCCGCGAGATCGCCTTGATTCGCGGCCCACACCGGCGACTCGCTGATATAGCGGCTGCGAATCGCGATGATGACGAGCGCGGGCACCGCGCCGAAGCCGAGCGTCAAACGCCAGAGCAGGTGCGAGTGCGAGGCGGGCAGGCTCGCGTAGAACGCCAGCACCAGCAGGTACGAAACGCTGATCGCCGCATACCAGACAGGACACCACATTGCCACGCGCGCGGCCTTGTTGCCGCGGCCCTGAAGCCGCGAGAACTCCGCAAGAAAGGCCATGGCCACGGGCAGGTCGATGCCCACGCCCAGCCCCATCACGAAGCGCGCGCCGCCGAGCACCCAGGCGTTGGGCGCGAGCGCGCACGCAATGGCGGCCACGACGAAGAAGAACATGTCGGCCATGAACACGCGATAGCGCCCGATGCGATCGGTCAGGAAGCCGCCGAGAAACGCGCCGACGATGGCGCCGAACGTGATGGCCGAGGCGACGAAGCCGGTGCCCGCAGGCGAAAGCGAGAATTCCCGCGCCACGTCCTTGAGGCCGAAGGCGAGGGCGCCGAGATCGTAGGCGTCGAGAAAAACGCCGCCCAGCGCGATGGCGACGACGATGCGAGCGTTGCTGCCGGTGGCCGCCCCGGCGTTGACGAGCCGTGAGACGTCGGCGGCGCTGCGGATCACCGGGCGGCCGGACGTGTTGTGCGAAGAAGGAGAAGCAGGGGCGGACATGCGAGGCGATGCGCTCGGGCGCGCAGATAGCGGAAAGCGCGAGATGCTACCGGTCGCGCGGCCCGCGCCCAAATCGTTTTTGGTTATGAGCTCATGCGCCGCGCCCGGTATGGTCAGTGTGCGATCAGTGCATATAGGTGACGCGGCGTGCGCGGTCGCTCAGTTGCAGGCCCGCGTCGAGCAGCGCGATGGCGAACCAGCGTGCGGTCTTGAGCATGCCGCTCACGCTCGGCATGGGCAGCCAGTCGTTGAGCAACCGCACGGCGGCCTCGCTGCGCGTGGATTGCAGGAGCGCGATCACCTGCAACAACGAGCCTTCGTCCTTCGCGAGTTCGGAGGCGCAGCGGCAGCGCGTGTCGAGCGGTCGGCACGAGGCGCGGCGCAGCGTGCCCATCAGCAGGTCGAAGTGGCCGATGCCGTCCACGCCGAGTCCTGCGTCGGCCAGCACGCCGCGCCAGCTTTCCGCCTTGCCGTAGGCGTCGCAGTGCGGGCGCAGCCAGGTGCGCACGGCGCGCAGCACGGTTTGCTCGACGGTGTCGGGGTGCTGGACGAAGGTGTCGTCGATCAGCGTGTCATTTCTTGCGAAAGGGGCGGTGTAGTTCATGGAGCCTCCTGTCGGCCGCAGTCGGCTGCTCAAGCAGTGACTCCGGCCCCTTGCAGAGCTGGCGAACAAGGAATCGGGGCGCCAGGGCGCCGCCGCGTTCATTCAGGTTGTGCCGGGCGTTTCCGGCATGGGCTCCATTCTCGGGCAAATTCTCCGTAAATGCAAATGATTCTCATTTGTGAATTGATGCGGAGAATCCGGTCGAGGTGGCGCTGGCTTCGCGCGACCGGGAAAGGACTGTTCCAGGCCGCGCGCTTAATTGCGGGGACATAAGGCGCTAAAGTGCCGCCATGCGTGTGTTCCAGTTGCCTGGCGCATCGTGAGAGTTGGCCCCGGCCCCACAACGGCCGGGGCTTTTTTTTGCGCCGCGCAAACGTGCCGCACATGGGACTGGCACGGGGTTTGGAGGACGCCGGGGGCCGCATCCTGATGCATAAGTCATTGAACCGAAAGAAACAAGTAATGTATTATTCAGCCCACGCAGCGCGACAGCCTGCCGCGCCCCACGGCGCCCTGGCGGTCGAAAGCGTGGTTTTCGAGGTCAAAAATGGGCCGAGACGGCCTGTTTGTTGTTTTTTCTCTTAGTACGTTTCTGAATAAAAACAATGACTTGCATCAATCTTCGATCCGGCCCGTGTTGTTGCGCTGCAAAACTTCCGTATTCCGTTTACCCTCGTTAACCCTTGAACGTGTGTTGCATTTCGCCTCGTCGCTGACAAATACATTACAGCCAGCCTGGTTCGATTTTCACCCCGCGTCAAACTTTCAAGTTGCTTGCGCACCAGAGCGTGCGCTGTCGAAGCTATTTGCTCCGCATTTTTAAGGTCCTGTTGAAATGCAATCCGTTCCATTCCTGAGTCTGGCGATCTGGATTCCCATCCTGTTCGGCGTGGCCGTGCTGCGCCTCGGGTCTGATCGTCATCCGCAGCGTGCCCGCTGGCTGTCTCTCATTGGCGCCATCGTCGGCCTGCTGCTGACCCTCCCGCTCGTTTCCGGTTTCGATAATCATCAGGCCGGCATGCAGTTCGTTGAGTTCCGCGACTGGCTGCCTGAATTCGGCGTGGCGTGGCGACTCGGTATCGACGGTATTTCGATGTGGCTCGTGGTGCTCACCGCGTTCACGACGCTCGTGATCGTGATTGCCTCGTGGCAGTCGATCACGGTGCGCGTCGCCCAGTACTTCGGCGCGTTCCTGATTCTCTCAGGCCTGATGGTCGGCACCTTCGCGGCGACCGACGGCATGCTCTTCTTCGTGTTCTTCGAAGCCACGCTGATCCCGCTGTACCTGCTGATCGGCACGTGGGGCAATGCGCGTCGCACCTACGCCGCGGTGAAGTTCTTCTTCTTCTCGCTGGCCGGCTCGCTGCTCATGCTGGTGTCGATGCTGTACCTCTACAGCCAGTCGCACACCTTCGACATGTCCGTGTGGCACAACCTCACGCTCGGCTTCATCCCGCAGATCCTCGTCTTCATCGGCTTCTTCGCGGCCTTCGCGGTGAAGGTCCCGATGTGGCCGTTCCACACCTGGCTGCCCGACGTCCACCTCGAAGCGCCGACCGGCGCGACGGTGATGCTGGCCATGCTCAAGCTCGGCGGCTACGGCTTCCTGCGCTTCACGCTGCCGATCACGCCTGACGCCGCGCACTTCTTCGCGCCGGCCATCATCACGCTCTCGCTCGTGGCCGTGGTCTATTCGAGCCTGCTCGCACTCGCGCAGACCGACATGACCAAGCTGCTCGCGTACTCGACGGTCGCCCACATGGGCCTCGTCACGCTGGGCCTGTTCCTCTTCAACCAGATCGGCACCGAAGGCGCGATCGTGCAGATGATCTCGTACGGCTTCGTCTCGGGCGCGATGCTGCTCTCGATCGGCGTGCTGTTCGACCGCACCAAGACGCGCTCGATCTCGGCCTATGGCGGCGTCGTCAACGTGATGCCGCGTTACGCGACCTTCATGATGCTGTTCTGCATGGCCAACCTCGGCCTGCCGGGCACGTCGGGCTTCGTGGGCGAGTTCATGGTCATCATGGGCGCGATCCGCGTGAACTTCTGGATCGGCGCGATTGCCGCGACGACCGTCATCCTGAGCGCTGCGTACACCCTGTGGATGTACAAGCGCGTGATCTTTGGTGCTGTGGCGAACAAGGGCGTCGCGAAGCTGGCCGACATCGGCCGTCGCGAAACGCTGATCTTCGCTTCGCTCGCAGCGTTTGTGCTCGCGATTGGCCTCTATCCGAAGCCAATGACCGACGCGATCGAGCTCTCGGCGGCGAACCTCGTCACCCAGGCCCTTCGCAGCAAGCAACCCGTCGACGACGGCGCACCTGCCGAGGCAGTTCGCGCGGGCACGGACGTTCGTGCCGCGCAGCCGCCGCATTCGCCGACGTGATTACCAGAGATTGACGACGCAACAACGCGCCGCACCGCTCACAGGCCGTGCGGCGCGTTGCTGTGTGTAAGGGTTTTCGAATTTTGAGATTCGAAAAATAGCCGCGGCGGGCCACTGTCAACACGAGAGTGGGGCGCGACGTGCGTGTGTTTCCGAGGCGCGACAAACCTCGCGAACACATGCGACAAAGTGTCTCAATCGCGTTTTGACAAAGGTCATTTTCCACATTCATTGATTGCGAAATATCAAAGCGGCTGTATGATGCGGGCGCGCTTCCTTTGCTGGATGTCAGGGGATGTGCCCGGAACTATTCAATGAATGAAATTCAGGCAAACGTGATGAAAAGAACAACCTTGCAAAGGTTATTGCTTCCAGTCAGCGCCGGATTGGCCATGTGTCTTTCCGGCTGCAACATGGAGCTCCTCGACCCCAAAGGTAGCGTGGGCGTGGCGGAAAAGCAGCTGATCGCGACCTCCACCTGGGCCATGCTGATTGTGGTGATCCCCGTGATCATCCTGACGCTCTGGTTCGCGTACCACTATCGTGCGTCGAACCGTAACGCCACCTACGCACCGAAGTGGTCGCACTCGACAGCCATCGAAATCGTCGTCTGGACGATCCCGACGCTGATCATTCTCTTCCTCGGCGTGCTCACGTGGAAAACCACGCACGAGCTCGATCCGTACAAGCCCCTCGAATCGAACGTCAAGCCGATCAACGTCGAAGTCGTGGCGCTCGACTGGAAGTGGCTGTTCATCTATCCCGATCTCGGTATCGCGACGGTGAACCAGCTGGCCGTGCCCGTTGGCACGCCGGTGAACTTCAGCATCACGTCGGACTCGGTGATGAACTCGTTCTTCATCCCGCAGCTTGGCACCCAGGTTTATGCGATGGCTGGCATGCAGACGCGTCTGCACCTGATCGCCGACCACGCTGGCGACTACGCCGGCCTTTCGGCGAACTTCAGCGGCAAGGGCTTCTCGGACATGAAGTTCCGCACCCTCGCCACGAGCCAGCAAGACTTCGACGCGTGGGTCCAGAAGGTGAAGGCGTCGCAGACGCAGCTTTCCATGGATCAATACGCAACGGTCTCGCAGCCGAGTGAGAAGGCTCCGGTTGAGTACTTCTCGACGGTCGACCCGAAGCTCTTCAACAACATCATCGCGAAGTACAACAACGGCCACGTCACGAATTTCAGTGACCCGTCGTGTGTGACCAAGGGGTAAGCCAAGCATGTTCGGAAAACTTACACTGGACGCCATTCCGTATCACGAGCCGATTATTCTCGGCACGATGATCGGCATGGCAGTCATCGGGGCATTGGTCCTCGGTGCAGTCACTTACCTCGGTAAGTGGAAATATCTGTGGACGGAGTGGCTGACGAGCGTCGACCACAAGCGTCTGGGCGTGATGTACATCATCCTCGCCCTCATCATGCTGCTGCGCGGCTTCGCCGACGCCATCATGATGCGTACCCAGCTCGCGCTCGCGTACAACGCACCGGGCTATCTCCCGCCGCACCACTACGACCAGATCTTCACGGCGCACGGCGTGATCATGATCTTCTTCATGGCCATGGCCTTCATGGTCGGCCTGATGAACATCATCGTGCCGTTGCAGATCGGCGCACGTGACGTCGCGTTCCCGTTCCTGAACTCGCTGTCGTTCTGGATGACCGCGGTCGGCGCCATCCTGCTGATGATCTCGCTCGTCGTGGGTGAGTTCGCGATGACGGGCTGGCTCGCGTATCCGCCGCTTTCGGAGCTTGCGTACAGTCCGGGGGTAGGGGTCGATTACTACCTGTGGGCGCTCCAGATCTCCGGTGTCGGCACGCTGCTGACCGGCGTGAACTTCTTCGTCACCATCATCAAGATGCGTGCCCCCGGCATGACGATGATGAAGATCCCGGTCTTCACGTGGACGGCGCTGTGCACGAACGTGCTGATCATGGCCGCGTTCCCGATCCTGACCGTGACGCTCGCGCTGCTCGGCCTCGACCGCTACATCGGCACGCACTTCTTCACGAATGACGGCGGCGGCAACGCCATGCTGTACCTGAACCTGATCTGGGCCTGGGGTCACCCCGAGGTGTACATCCTGATCCTGCCGGCGTTCGGTATTTTCTCGGAAGTCGTCGCGACCTACGCGAAGAAGCCGCTGTTCGGCTACAAGACCATGGTCTACGCGACCTGCTCGATCATGGTGCTCTCGTTCCTCGTGTGGCTGCACCACTTCTTCACGATGGGTTCGGGTGCGAACGTCAACGCGTTCTTCGGCATCATGACGATGATCATCGCGATCCCGACGGGCGTGAAGATCTTCAACTGGCTGTTCACGATCTACCGCGGCCGCCTCGAGTTCACCTCGCCGGTGCTCTGGACGATCGGCTTCATGGTCACCTTCACCATCGGCGGCATGACCGGCGTGATGATGGCGATCCCGGGCGCGGACTTCGTGCTGCACAACTCGCTGTTCCTGATTGCTCACTTCCACAACGTGATCATCGGCGGCGTGCTGTTCGGCTACCTCGCCGGCTTCAACTACTGGTTCCCGAAGGCGTTCGGCTTCAAGCTCAACGAAAAGCTCGGCAAGCGTGCGTTCTGGTTCTGGCTCTCGGGCTTCTATGTCGCCTTCACGCCGCTGTACGTGCTGGGCTTCATGGGCGCAACGCGCCGTCTGAACCACTACGACAATCCGGCATGGCATCCGTGGATGATCATCGCGTGGGTTGGCGCCGTGCTCGTGGCAATCGGCATCGCGCATCAACTGCTGCAACTGTATGTCTCGATCCGCGACCGCAACCTGCCGGAAAACCGCGACCTGACGGGCGATCCGTGGGGTGGCCGTACGCTGGAATGGTCGATGTCGTCGCCGCCGCCGTCGTATAACTTCGCGATCATTCCGCACGTGAGCGAGCTCGACGAGTTTGCGCACCTGAAGGAAACCGGCCGCGAAACCGTGGACGTCGCGAACACGAAGTACACCGACATCCACATGCCCTCGAACACGAGCGCTGGTGTGTTCATCGGTTTCTTCAGCCTGGTGCTCGGCTTCGCTGGCATCTGGCACATCTGGTGGCTCATGATCGTTGGCTTCGTCGGTATTCTCGGCACGGCCATCGCCTACAGCTTCCAGAAGAACGAGGGTTACTACATCCCGGCCGCCAAGGTCCGGGCAGACGAAGAAGCGCGCAGCCGCGCACTGGTCAAGGCGTTCGAAGACAAGCAACGCCGTGGCAAGGTTGAAGCAGCCCTGGAGGCCAACTGATGTTGACGAAAACAAGTGCGGCCGCACTCGCGGAGCACGATCACCACGATCACCCGCCGTCACACTCGGTGTTCGGCTTCTGGCTGTACCTGATGACGGACTGTATTCTGTTCGGCTCGCTGTTCGCAGTGTTCGCCGTCATGCAGAACCAGTTCGCAGGCGGCCCGACGGGCAAGGACCTGTTCGACATCAATGGCGTCGCGATGGAAACGGCAGTGCTGCTGCTGTCGTCCATCACGTACGGCTTCGCGATGATCGGCGCGCACAAGCAGCGCAAGGGTCAAGTGCTGTTCTGGCTGGCGATCACCTTCCTGCTGGGCGCGACGTTCCTGTACTTCGAACTGCATGAGTTCGCGAACATGATCGCCGAGGGCAACGGCCCGCAACGCAGCGCGTTCCTGTCGTCGTTCTTCACGCTGGTTGCCACCCACGGTATCCACGTGACGATGGGCATGATCTGGATGATCGTCCTGATGGTTCAGGCCGTGAAGGCGCCGACGCTGGGCGAGCGCGAAATCCGCCGCCTGACGTGCCTGAGCCTTTTCTGGCACTTTCTGGACATCGTCTGGATCTGCGTGTTCTCCTTTGTTTATCTTGCGAGCGTGATCTAAATGAGTGCTCATTCCATCCATGAAGAAGAAAGCCATGGCAGCGTAGGCAGCTACGTGGCCGGTTTCGTCCTGGCGGTGGTGCTCACGGCCGCTTCGTTCTGGCTCGTGCTGCACGGCGGCTTCCCGCGCGAAACCGCGCTGCTCGGCCTCGCCGCGCTGGCCGTGGTGCAGATCGTGGTTCACCTCGTGTTCTTCCTGCACATGAACACGTCGTCGGGTCAGCGCTGGAACGTGACCGCGTTTGGCTTCACCGTGTTGACCGTGTTGATTGTCGTGGTCGGTACGCTGTGGGTCATGCACAACGTCAGCATGAACATGATGTCGCGTTAAGCGCATCGCGCCGCTAACGGCAACGTTTCGGCAAACGCCGCCGAGCCTTCGGGCCGGCGGCGTTTTTCTTTTTTGCGGCTCAGGCTTGCGACTCAGGCTCCAAAGCGTTGGCGCACGACTTCGGCGACGGCCTTGCCGAGCCGATGGTGTTGCGAGGCTTCGTAGTGAATGCCGTCCGTGGGGCTGACCGCGGCGAACTCGCCCGCATCGAGAAACGCCGAGCCGTACTTCACGGCCACGCGCTCATAGAGCGGGGCGAGCAGGCGCGACTTGGCCGCGCCGCCCGCAAAGATATCTCCGAGAAAGCCGATCTCCTCGATCGGCACAGGCGACATCAGCAGCACATGCGGCGTCGAGCCGCCGGGGCCCGCACGGCACGCCACGAGCGTTTCGAGCAGCACGTCCACCGAGTTCGCGATGTCGGTGGGCGTGACGGAAAAGCGCGTCTTGAGGTCGTTGGTGCCGAGCATCAGCACGACCACGTCCACCGGCAACTGGCTTTCGAGGCAAGGGCGCAGATAGGCGTGCCCGTTCTTGTGCCGGCCTTCGATGGGATCGTCGTGAACCGTGGTGCGCGCGGGCAAGCCTTCCTCGATGACGGTCCAACCCGGCCCGAGATGCTCGCGCAGCACGCCGGGCCAGCGGTCGGCGGGGCCGAATCGCTCGGATACGCCGGGTACGGTCAACGGCTTCGTGCCGTGCGTATTGGAATCGCCGTAACAGAGCAGGGTGCGTGACGTCATGGTTGCCTCTCTCGAATGGGGTGAGGTTGCGGAGTTGCCGATGTGAAACTCCGGCCGGACTGCAATGCCACTACTCAGCATGGGAGATTACTAGACGACTGGTCTAATTGGTCTGTAACATGCCACCCCATGAATGCAACGGCCGCCGTCGAAGTACGGCAACACATCCTCGATACCGCCATGCCCATCTTGCTGGGCAAGGGCTTCTCGGCAGTCGGACTCAACGAGATCCTCGCGGCGGCCGGCGTCCCGAAGGGTTCGTTCTATCACTATTTCGGTTCGAAGGAAGCGTTCGGCGAGGCGTTGCTCACATCGTATTTCGCTGAGTACGCGGAGCGCCTCGACGAACTGCTGGTGCGGCAACCGGGCACGGCCGCCGCGAAACTGATGCGCTACTGGGACGAATGGCGCCAGATCCAGTGCGCCGACGACCCCGTAGGCAAGTGTCTCGCGGTGAAGCTGGGCGCGGAGGTGAGCGACCTTTCCGAGGCGATGCGCGAGGTTCTGCGGCGCGGCACGGACGCGATCATCACGCGCATTGCCGCGTGCATCGAGGAAGGTCGCGCCGATGGTTCGCTCGCGAGCGTGAGCGACGCGGCGACCACGGCGGTGACGCTCTACGAACTGTGGCTGGGCGCCACGCTGCTCGAAAAAATCCATCGTGACCGCAAGCCGCTCGACTCGGCGATGACGACCACGCGAATCTTGTTGAACCTGCCTCCGGGCAACTGATCGAACGCGAAGCAGCAGCGGGAGCGGCCCCGAAGTCTGGCCGCGAGCGCCGCGCATTGTGTGATTCTACTAGACGACCGGTCTAATAGCCGATGCGGCCAGGACCGGTTTTCACGGGGTGCGCGAGCACCCGAACCTCACCGATAAAGGAACGCCGATGAAGGTACTGATCGTTTTGACCTCGCACGAAGACCTCGGCAACACGGGCAAGAAAACGGGCTTCTGGCTGGAGGAGTTCGCCGCGCCGTATTACGCGCTGCGCGACGCCGGCGCGGACCTCACGCTCGCTTCGCCCAAGGGCGGCCAGCCGCCGCTCGATCCGAAGAGCAGCGACCCTTCGGCGCAAACCGACGCGACGCGCCGTTTCGCATCCGACAAGGATGCACAGGCGGTGCTTGCCAATACGAAACGTCTTGCCGACATCGACGCGAGCGCGTTCGACGCCGTGTTCTACCCCGGCGGCCACGGCCCGCTGTGGGATCTGGCCGAAGACCCCGTTTCGATTGCGCTGATCGAAAAGACGATTGCGGCGGGCAAGCCCGTCGCTGCCGTTTGCCATGCACCGGGCGTGCTGCGTCACGTGAAGGGGGCAGACGGCAAGCCGCTCGTGGCGGGCAAGTCGGTCACCGGTTTTTCGAATGACGAAGAAGCGGCCGTGCAGTTGACCGACGTCGTGCCGTTCCTCGTCGAGGACATGTTGAAGGCGAGCGGCGGCCAGTACTCCAAGGTCGCCGACTGGCAGCCGCACGTGGTCACCGACGGGCTGCTCATCACCGGGCAGAACCCGGCGTCGTCGGAGCCGGTTGCCGAGGCCCTGCTCGCGGCGCTGCGCCAAGGCTGATCGCGCCGCCGATCCGCACCGCAACGCGGGCAAGCGCGCGTCACGTACGTTTGCCCGCCCGCAGTCCCTATTTCCTTTTCCTTTCGGCAACGCTGCGAGCGCCGCTCGCAGCGGCTGCGCGGCTGTGTGTGGCCGCGAGGAAATCCCGTTTTCGCCAACCGGCGCAGGCCGCGCGCAGCGCGACATGCGCCAGAAAGGAGTGCTGTAGATGTCCGCATTGTTTGAACCGTTCAAGCTCAAGGGTGTGTCCCTGCGCAACCGCATCGCCGTGCCGCCGATGTGCCAGTACATGGCCGTCGACGGCGTGATCAACGACTGGCACCACGTGCACTATGCGCAGATCGCGCGCGGCGGCGCGGGGCTCGTGATCGTCGAGGCCACGGCGGTTTCGCCCGAAGGCCGCATCACGCCCGCTTGCGCGGGGCTGTGGAACGACGCGCAGGCCGAGGCGTTCAAGCCCACCGTCGCCGCGATCAAGGCGGCGGGCGCGGTGCCCGGCATCCAGATTGCGCACGCGGGCCGCAAGGCGAGCGCGAACCGTCCGTGGGAAGGCGACGACCATATTCCCGAAGGCGACGCGCGCGGCTGGCAGACCATCGCGCCTTCGGCGATCGAGTTCGGCGCGCATCTGCCGAAGGTGCCGAAAGCCATGACGCTCGATGACATCGCGCGCGTGCGCGAAGACTTCGTGGCGGCCGCGAAGCGCGCGCTCGACGCGGGCTTCGAATGGCTCGAACTGCATTTTGCGCACGGCTATCTCGGCCAGAGCTTCTTCTCGACGCATTCGAACCAGCGTGACGACGCCTACGGCGGCAGCCTCGAAAACCGCAGCCGTTTCCTGCTGGAAACGCTGGCCGCGGTGCGCAAGGTCTGGCCGGAACACCTGCCGCTGACCGCGCGTTTCGGCGTGATCGAATACGATGGACGCGACGAGGAAACGCTCGCCGAATCGATCGAACTCGCGAAAGGCTTCAAACGCGAAGGGCTCGACATGCTGGGCGTGAGCGTGGGTTTCTCGACGCCCACCGCGCAGATTCCGTGGGCGCCCGCGTTCCTCGCGCCGATCGCGCAAAAGGTGCGCCGCGCGGCCGGGCTGCCGGTGTCGTCGGCGTGGGGCATCGGCACGCCGGAACTGGCCGAGCGCTCGGTGGCGAAAGAGCAGCTCGACCTCGTGATGGTGGGCCGCGCGCATCTCGCGAATCCGCACTGGCCGTACTTCGCGGCCCAGGAACTGGGCGTCGAGCGTGCGGCGTGGACCTTGCCCGCGCCGTACGCGCACTGGCTCGAACGCTACAAGGTCGGCTGAAACACGCCGAATGTTGCCGATCGGCAAAACCGCTGACGATGAGGGAATCCCGATGACCGTCTATGTGTTCGCGAGCCTCACGCCCAAGGCCGGGCATGTCGCCGAAGTCGAAGCGCTGATGCGCGAGATGGTTTCGCACACGCGCAAGGAGCCGGGCAATCTGCGCTACGACCTGCTGCGCCGCGCCGATGGCGCACCGGGATTCCA
This sequence comes from Paraburkholderia unamae, assembly GCF_003268775.1. Lineage (GTDB taxonomy): Bacteria > Pseudomonadota > Gammaproteobacteria > Burkholderiales > Burkholderiaceae > Paraburkholderia > Paraburkholderia unamae. Next base: position 79,783 of record NZ_QLSU01000035.1, on the reverse strand, counting down.
TCTGTACGAAGCCTATGTCGACGAGGCCGCTGTGCAGGCGCATCGCGACAGCGCGCACTTCATTACGTATCGCGCGAAGATCGGTGCGTGGGTGACCGAGCCGCCAGAAGTGAAGGTGCTCTCTGGCGTGGATGTCGCGGACTGAAACCGCGTTTGCGTGCTGGCCGGCATGCCGGCCGGCGCAGGACGCCGCTTCGCCGCGGCGTCCTGCTTTTACATCGCGCGCCGCTTAGCTCGCGAAATCGAGCACGACGCGGCCTTCAATTGCACCGCGCTCCATGCGCGCGAACACGTCGTTGATGTTCTCCAGCTTGTCGGTGGAAACGGTTGCCTTGACCTTGCCTTCCTGCGCGAAGATCAGCGACTCTTCGAGGTCGAGGCGTGTGCCGACGATCGAGCCGCGCACCGTGACGCCGCCCAGCACCATGTCGAAGATCGGCAGCGGGAAGTCGCCGGGCGGCAGGCCGTTGAGCGACACCGTGCCGCCCCGGCGCACCATACCGAGCGCCTGTGAGAACGCAATGGGCGAAACGGCGGTGACGAGCACGCCATGCGCGCCGCCGATTTCCTTCTTCAGATACGCGGCGGGGTCGGTGGTTTTCGCGTTGACCGTGACGGTCGCGCCGAGCCGCTTCGCGAGTTCCAGTTTCGCATCGTCAACATCGACGGCCGCGACATTGAGCCCCATTGCGCGCGCGTATTGCACGGCCATGTGGCCGAGCCCGCCCACACCGGAAATCACGACCCAGTTGCCGGGGCGCGTGTCGGTGACCTTGAGTCCCTTGTAGACCGTCACGCCGGCGCAAAGCACGGGCGCGATCTCGATGAAATCGACGCCCTTCGGCAACAGGCCGACATAGTTCGCGTCGGCCTTTGCGTATTGGGCGAAGCCGCCGTTGACCGAGTAGCCGGTGTTCTGCTGTTGCTCGCAAAGCGTTTCCCAGCCGCCGAGGCAATGCTCGCAATGGCCGCACGCCGAGTAGAGCCACGGAATGCCCACCCGGTCGCCTTCCTTCACGTGCTTGACGCCGGCGCCCACGCCCACCACATACCCCACGCCTTCGTGGCCGGGAATGAACGGCGGCTGCGGCTTGACCGGCCAGTCGCCATGGGCTGCGTGCAGGTCGGTGTGGCAAACGCCGCACGCCTCGATTTTCACGAGCAGTTCGCCCGGACCGGGCGTTGGGACAGCCACCTCCTCGAGAACGAGGGGTTGACCAAACGCGCGGACTACTGCTGCTTGCATCGTCTTGTTCATCGTCGGGCTCCTTGTCGATCCAGAGTCAGCGCTTTCATGCTCGCTCTGGACACATGCATGGTTGAGTGGCGGCGTGCGACCGGATGCGTTGCGCATCGCGGTGTCGCCGTGCGTTCGCGGCTGGCTTTCAAGTGTGAGGGAAACCCGTTTCGCCTGCGATGAGAATGCGCAAATTCTGGTCGCCCTGGCCGGAAAGTTTTCGAACGATCTTCGGGTAAGTTCTGGTGAACACCGGCAAATGAAGAAAGGGCGTTGAGCCCTATCCCTGGCGGAGTCTCGTGCACCGGGGGCGAGACATGTGCGACAGCCTGTCACGGCACGAACAACGACAAAACCGCATGCCAGACGAAACCCTCTTCGAGCGCGCGAGCGAGCGCCATGTCGCCGGCGACCTGCCGGGCGCGCGCCAGTTGTACGCGCAACTTCTTGCCGACGACGCCGCGCACGGGGCGGCGATGTTACGCCTCGGTGTCATTGCCTTGCAGGAGGGCGCGGCGGCGGGCGCGATCGAGTGGCTTCGGCGTGCGCTCGCGATCGAACCGGGCCAGCGGCGCTACCGCGAAGCACTGGGCCAGGCGTACACGATGGCCGGCCGCCACGAAGAAGCGGCGGCGATTTATCGCGGCCTGCTCGCAGACGATCCATCGTCCGCGGATCTTTGGTGCGGGTTCGCCTCGGCGTGGCAGGCGCACGGCGCGCTCGCGCAAGCGGCCGATGCATGGCGAGCGGCGCTGCTGCGCGACGCGCACCGCGGCGACGCCTGGAACAACCTCGGCAATTGCCTGCGGCTGCTGGGCGAACCGCGCGAAAGCGAGGCGGCATATCGCCGCGCACTCGCCGTGCAACCGGGCGACGCCAACGCGCTCACGAACCTCGGCACGCTGATGCAGGAAGAAGGGCGCGAGGACGAGGCGCTGGCATGCCTGCGCGACGCACTGGCCGCCGCGCCCGGCACGGCGGTCGCGATGATCAATCTCGGCGTGCTGCTCACGCGTCTCGGGCCACTGGACGAAGCGTTGTCCCTGCTCGAACGCGCGATTGTGCTCGAACCTCACCTCGCGCCTGCCGCGTACAACTATGGCGTCGCGCTTCAGGCGCAAGGCCGCTTGCGCGACGCCGGGGCGCAATATCGCCGCGCTTTGGCGCTCGACCCGGCGCACGCGGAAGCGGCCTGCAACCTGGGCAACGTTTGCCGCGATCTCGGCGAGCACCGGGCCGCGCAGGAGGCGTACGAAACGGCCATTCATGTGCGGCCGGATTTCGTCGACGCGTACAACAACGCCGCCAACCTGATGCGCACGCTCGGCGGCCTCGACGAGGCGCAAGCGCTGCTGCGCAAGGCCCTCGAACTCGATCCCTCGCGCTCGGCCACGCTCAACAACCTCGGCAACGTGCTCAAGGACGGCGGGGATCTGGATGAGGGCATCGAGTGCTTTCGCCGTGCTGTGACGAGCGAACCCGGCAACCTCATCGCGCACAGCAATCTCCTGTACGCCCTGTCGTTCCAGGTCGCCGATCCGCATGTGATCCTCGACGAGGCAAGACGCTGGTCGGCGCAGCACGAAGCGCCACTGCGCCAGGAGCGCACGCGCGCGCATGGAGAATGGGCCGAGGGACGGCGGTTGCGCATCGGCTACGTGTCGGCCGATTTTCGTGAGCATTGCCAGGCGTTGTTCATGACGCCGTTGCTCGCGCATCACGACCGCACGCGCTTCGAAATCCATGCGTATTCGAGTGTGGTGAGGCCCGATGCGACAACTGCGCGTCTCGCCGCGCACGTCGAAAAGTGGCGCGACGTCCGCACGTTGAGCGACGCGGCGCTGGCGGACAGGATTCGTGCGGACGGCATCGACATCCTCGCCGATCTCACCATGCACATGTCCGATGGCCGGCCGCTGGTGTTCGCCCGCAAGCCGGCGCCGGTACAGGTCGCGTGGTTGGCGTACCCCGGCACGACAGGAATCGGGGCGATGGATTGGCGCTTGACCGACCCCTGGCTCGATCCGGGCGTGCACGACAGTCACTACAGCGAGCAGTCATGGCGCCTGCCGCATACGTTCTGGTGCTACGACCCGCTTGATCCGGATGTCGAAGTGAATCCGCTGCCGCCCTTGACGGCGGGCAGCGTCACGTTCGGCAGCCTGAACAACCCCTGCAAGCTCACGGATGCCTCGCTGGCGATGTGGGCCGGCGTTTTCGAGCGCTTGCCCGCCGCGCGCCTTGTGCAGCGGCTGGTGCGCGCCGGCATCGATCCGGCGCGCGTGCGCTTCGTGCCGTTCAGGCCGCGCGAGGCGTATTTGCGCAACTATCACGAGATCGACCTCGCCCTCGACACGTTGCCGTACAACGGCCATGCGACGTCGCTCGACGCGCTCTGGATGGGCGTGCCCGTCGTCACGCGCGTCGGGCCTACGGTGGCGGGGCCCGCGGGCCTGAGCCAACTGGCGAATCTCGGCCTGACCGATCTCGCCGCCGGTTCCGACGAGACCTTAATGGCGATGGCGGGGAGTCTCGCGAACGACCTGCCACGGCTCGCGCGGCCGCGCGCGACCCTGCGCGAGCGCGTGGCGGGGTCGCCGCTCATGGACGGAGAGCGGTTCGCGCGCGGCATGGAGCATGCTTACGAGGGCATGTGGCGCGCGGCGGCGCGATGAAGCGATCTGGCGCGTCAATCCATCCGATTTCGTGCCCAATGCGCCGCCAGGCACGCGCGGCGAACTTCCCGCGCGCCGCGCTGCAAGCTGCCGGGTCGCGCCGCGCCTATGCCCCAATTCGCGCGCCGTCCGGCCCCACGCGTGAGATCCATCCGGAATGCCAGCGCGAGTGAGCGATAACCGATCCATCAGAATCCGATGGATTGGTGCTGTCTATGTGGTTGATTTGAAACAATTTTTATTGGACTATCCAAAGCCGGTCCAAAACGATCAGCCTGTTTTTACCTCATTCCACTCACGCCCGCGGTTGTCGCGGTAAAGCGCGGTCATCAGTACGTTCTTGTGGCCGAGATGCGCTTGGGCAAATTTTGGGCTGCGCTCATCACAGTAGAGGCGCGCCGCGAGCGAATTTCATGAAAGGATGGGGGCGTATTGCCGTCGGGGGCGACTACCTCTGCAAGATCTCGGAACTTGACGAGCACCGTCGTGAAGCAGCCAAGCTTCGGTCTGTCACCGGGCTCCGCCGCGCCTTTGCTGATCACGTGCTTCGACAGTAGTTCTCGCGGCACTCGCTCAGCACGTCCTCTATCGTGAGGCCGTCGAGCGCTGCCAACCCGAGCGTCACCGGAATCCTCAGCTTTGTCTGCCCCTTGCTCTTTGACTGTTCGACCCATACGCAGCCATCGCGCACGTCGTTGAACTGCAACTTCGTGATGTCCTCGCGGCGCTCGCCCGTGAGCAGCACAAGCAGGAACGCGCGCGCGGCCAATGCCATCGCGCGGTTCTCGCGCTTCATCCTGAATCAGCGTCGGTGGGAGGACGAGCTGCCGCTGGACGAAAGCGAGCTGACTGGGCATGACGGCGACGGCGCGCTGTGATGGGAAAGCGCGTCAGGCATCGGTACGCTGGGCAAGCGGCAGAACCTGCCCGCGACACCGAACGAGCTGATGCCGGACTACCTGATTCGCGTGGCGGAGGCGGTAGAGAAAGGGACGTGGATCGACTGCGTGCTGAAGCGCGAGCAGGACGGCAATCCCAAACGCTATCGGAAGATCATCGCATATTTCGGCGACGCGCTCTTGTCGCGAGATTTTTACGCTTGATCTTTACGATTAGGAATCCTCATATGACCAGAGGAAAGCGACTTTCGATCACGCATCGATGCGATGCTGAAGAAGGTGCGCAGATCGTGGCCCGCGTCGATCGTGCGCGCACTACTCGTCGGCGGGTGCGCCTTCGAATCGCCCAACACACACTTCCAGCTCGCAGCCGGTTGCTTCCAGTTGCCGGCGCGCGCGGCGAGCGACGGCACGATCCAGTTACCGTTCGGTCCACTTGTGCCGCGCTCGAACAAGTGAGCTATGAGCTACTTCTTTGACCCGTCAGGCCCACGCCGCGACGCGACAGTTCGTCGCCCAGCATCCGGGAACCAGCGTCATTGAGGTGGCCGTCGTCACGATAGAGGGGAACATCGTTGTACACCGGGCTGCAGGTGTTGGCGGTGCAGATGACGGAATCGGGATCCAAAAAGGTTACCTGCGGGTAGGCCGCCTTCACCTTGGCGAGATAGTCTGGCATCGATGGCCTACGCGGGACGGTGCAGTCTCTTTGCTTGCCATACATAACCACCCGCAGCGGGCATTCGGCGGCGTGAGCAATTGTCTGGTTGGGGAGGACGATTGTCAGGTGTGCATTGGTGGTCACAATTGCGCGCACGGAGGCGTTGACCGCCTGTCCCAACTTTCCATCGGGGTCGTTCGCAGGCCAATGCGCGGCGAGGATTACGAGGCGAAAGCGACTTCGCTCGATGAGGCTATATTGGAAATCGTTTCGGGCAATGCACTTCGCAGCGTAGGACGCCTTACGCTGATTCGAATATCCAAGGATTGGCGGGCATCCATCCATCGTGTAGTCGCGAAGAGTGATGTGGTCTTGCGAAGCCAACGCGTCGATCATTGACGTAAAGTGATTGGCGTAGGAGTCTCCGATCAATATCCCCTGAACATCTCCGGCCGGTTTCCCAATGACGCACCGTGTCTGAGGAAGTGCAGCGTAGTTTTGGGTGCTTACGTGGCAGCCAGCTCTGATTTGGTCCGGTCGTTGCGATTCAGCGCGATCATACGCAAGAGTGCGGTCGCTCCAACGCGCTGGCAAACCACTCGACAGAACGCAAATGATCGAGAAGCCGAGCACGAGCGCCGTAGTAGGCACATACCGTTGAATGATAAATCGAGGGAAGGAAAGTTGTTTGTCAGCATTGCGAAATGGTTTTTCGATGTATTTCCACGATATATAGCCAATCAACAGCGAGCACATCAGAATGGTCAAATTGACTGCGATAGTCGACTCGATGCCGTAATAGCTTACGAATGCAATGATTGGCCAATGCCAAAGATAGACGGAATAAGATATCAGCCCAATAAATTTTAGCGGCGAGCATGAAAGAAATTTCGTCAAATGACTTTTCAGATTCAGCCCGCTAAATATTAGAAATGCTGCCGCAGCGACGGGTATTGCCGCGACTAGACCGGGGAACGGTGCGGTATCGTCAATGATCACCATCGACGCGGTGATCAATGTGAGTCCAGCGAATCCTAGGGAGTTTTTGAATATGGCGCTGCATCGATGGTGATTGAATGAGGTCAAAAAAATGGCGAGCGCTGCGCCAGCGAGTGGCTCAAAGATTCGCGTTGGAAGCAAAAAGTATGCTGCGCTTTGGGCATAACGTACGCCGAATTCAGAAATCGCTGTGGCGACGAGAAGCAGTATGATACAAAAGACGATTCTCGATCGACCACTGCGCTTCGTGAGCGCAAATAACACAAACGGCCAAATGAGATAGAACTGTTCTTCGACGGCGAGTGACCATGTGTGCAACAAGGGAGCCTCCGAAGCCCCGCCGTTGAAATATCCGCCATATTCATGCCAGAGGTAGATGTTTGAGAGGCCAAACATTGCGAGAGCGGCCGATTTGGCCAGCTTGACAAGGTCGGCTGGTGAAAGCAGGAATAGACCGACGGCACATGTTACGATCAGCATTGAAAATAATGCCGGCAGCAGGCGCAGGATACGGTGTCGGTAAAACATAGTTAATTTGAAATCTCTATCTTCTATCCGGGTTAGAATTTGATGAGTAATTAGATATCCAGATATAACAAAAAAAATATCTACGCCAATAAATCCACCGGGAAGGATATTTTTATCGAGATGGTAAATTAAGACAGCCAGCACAGATATTGCTCTGAGGCCGTCTATGTCTGGCCGGTATTCAAATTCATGCGAACTACGAAGAGATACTTGCACTCGATGCCTCTCAGTCGTCGTTGTAATTCACGCTATTGAAGCGGAGAAGGCGATCGAAAATCTATGCGGAGGGTCAAAATTGCATCAGATTGTCGGGGAGTAGGGAAAGTTGGCTGTGCCGACACGCGGGCCGAGCGTCAGGCGCACCTTGTTCGATGAGCACGATTTTTTTCGCTGGCGGCGGATCTTCCATAAAAGGCGCAAGACCGCGGCCGTCGGATAGGTGTTCTGGATCTCGGCAAGCGCTGCCGCTATGAGTGACGGCGCTGGCGATGAGGGCGTGACATGATGGCAAGAATACTGTATAGCTATACAGTATGCTACCATCATGCAGCATGACGTTGGATTCGGGCTTTTGGTCGGCCGCGCGATCCAAAATGCCTCTGCAAGTGTTTGATTCTATTGGTGCACGGATGTGGAAATTCGTGCCGTGCAGCGGCAGCTGAAATCGACCTAACCAACTGATTCAATTGCCAAAATTGCCGTCCGATAGAACGATCCGAATCCGCGGTGCCCGCCAGCACAACCTCAAGAACCTCGACATCGACCTGCACACCGGCGAAATGACGGTCGTGACCGGGCCTTCGGGCTCGGGCAAGTCGAGCCTCGTATTCGACACGCTGTATGCGGAAGGCCAGCGCCGCTACGTCGAAACCTTCAGCGCCTACGCGCGCCAGTTCCTCGACCGCATGGACCGGCCGCAGGTCGATCGCGTGGACGGCGTGCCGCCCGCCATCGCCATCGACCAGACCAATCCCGTGCGCAGTTCGCGGTCCACGGTCGGCACGATGACCGAACTGAACGACCATCTGAAGCTGCTCTACGCGCGCGCCGCGAACCTGTTCGACCGGGTAACGGCGCAGCCGGTGCGGCACGACACGCCCGAAACGATTTACGCCGAGCTGATGGCGCGCACGGTCGTGGGCGATCCGCGCCTCGTGGTCACGTTTCCGGTTGAGTTGCCCGACACCACCACCGAGGATGAAGTCACGCAATGGCTTTCGGCGAGCGGCTATACGCGCGTGCAGGCGCAGCGCGAGGTGAAGACCGCCGAAGGCACGCGCAAACTGCTCGACGTGGTCGCCGACCGCTTCCGCATGCAGAACGTGGAGAAAAGCCGCGCGGTGGAGGCGATCGAGGCGTCGCTCAAGCGTGGCAGCGGGCGCGTGAATGTCTACGTGATGGCCGACAACGATGAACAAGCGCCCGCCGAGCCGCAGATCTGGCGCTTCTCGACCGGCCTGCATTGCCCGGACAGCGATTTGCGCTATGCGGACCCGCAGCCCGCGCTTTTCTCGTTCAATTCGGCCTACGGCGCGTGTGAAGTGTGCCGCGGGTTTGGCCGCGTGATCGGCGTGGACTGGGGGCTCGTGATTCCCGACGAGCGCAAGTCGCTGCGCGGCGGCGCGATCAAGCCGCTGCAAACGCCGGCGTGGAAGGAGTGCCAGGACGACCTGATGCGCTACGCGGCCAAGGCGGGCATTCCGCGCGACACCGCGTGGTCGGAGCTGACTGAGCCGCAACGCGACTGGGTCATCAACGGCGCGCCGGACTGGAAGGGCAGTTGGCAAACGCAGTGGTACGGCGTGAAGCGTTTCTTCCAGTATCTGGAATCGAAAGCGTACAAGATGCACATTCGCGTGCTGCTGTCGAAGTACCGCAGCTACACGCCGTGCGAGACCTGCGGCGGCGCGCGCCTGAAGACCGAAGCCTTGCAGTGGCGTCTCGGCACGCAGCAGAACGCCGACGAAGTGCTCGCGCCTTCGGGGCGCTTCCTGCCGCATGGCGTGGACTGGACGCGCGCGCAGCTCGAAGCGCTGCCGGGCCTCACGGTGCATGACGTCATGCTGCTGCCGATCGAGCGCATCCGCCGCTTCTTCGACAATCTTTCGCTTTCCTCATCATTGCTCGACGACGCGCTCAAGCTGCTGCTCGAGGAAGTGCGCACGCGTCTGAAATACCTGTGCGACGTGGGGCTCGGCTATCTCACGCTCGACCGCCAGAGCCGCACGCTCTCGGGCGGCGAAGTGCAGCGCATCAACCTGACTACGGCGCTCGGCACCTCGCTCACGAAAACGCTGTTCGTGCTGGACGAGCCGAGCATCGGCCTGCATCCGCGCGACCTCAACCGCATTGTCGAGGCGATGCATCGCCTGCGCGACGCCGGTAATACGCTCGTCGTAGTCGAGCACGACCCTTCGGTCATGCTCGCGGCCGACCGTCTCATCGACATGGGCCCCGGCCCCGGCGAGCGCGGCGGCACGATCGTCTACGACGGCACGCCCAACGATATTCGCACCTCGGGTACCTTGACGGGCGAATATCTGGGCGGCCATCGCGCCGTTGCCGACGCTTCGCACTGGGAGCGCCGGCCGGTCGATACGTCCACGCCGAACCTGCTGCTCGAAGGCGCGAGCGAGCACAACCTGCGCGATGTGACCGTGCAGATTCCGCTCCAGCGCCTCGTGTGCGTGACGGGTGTCTCGGGCTCGGGCAAGTCGACGCTCGTGCAGGACGTGCTGTATCCCGCGCTCGCGCGCCATCTGGGCAAGGCCACGGAAGCGCCGGGCACGTTCCGCAAGCTGAGTGGCGCGGAGCAGATCAGCGACGCCGTGTTCGTCGACCAGTCGCCGATCGGCAAGACGGCGCGCTCGAACCCGGCCAGCTACGTGGGCGCGTTCGACGAGATCCGCAAGCTGTTCGCCAAGGCCACGCTTGCGAAGCAGCGCGGCTACACGGCGGGCATGTTCAGCTTCAATTCGGGCGAAGGGCGCTGCCCGACCTGCGGCGGCTCGGGCTTCGAGCACATCGAAATGCAGTTCCTGAGCGATGTGTATCTGCGCTGCCCCGATTGCGACGGCAGCCGCTATCGCGCGGAAGTGCTGGAAGTGAAGATCGAGCGCGGCGGCCGCACGCTGTCGGTGGCGGACGTGCTCGACCTCACCGTGAGCGAAGCGGTGCAATGCTTCGCTGAGGATGCCGAAGTATTGCGTGTGTTGCAGCCGATCGTGGACGTGGGCCTCGAATACGTGAAGCTGGGGCAGCCGGTCCCGACACTGTCGGGCGGCGAGGCGCAGCGCCTCAAGCTCGCGGGCTATCTCGCCGAAACCGCGCAGTCGCGTGGCAAGGAAGGCGGCGGGCGCCTCTTCATGTTCGACGAGCCGACCACGGGTCTGCACTTCGACGACATCGCCAAGCTCATGCGCGCCTTCGGCAAGCTGCTCGCGGGCGGTCATTCGCTGCTCGTGATCGAGCACAATCTCGACGTGATCCGCGCGGCCGACTGGCTGATCGATCTCGGCCCCGAAGGCGGCGATGCGGGCGGCGAAGTGGTGTGCGTCGGCACGCCGGACGACGTGATCGCGTGCCCGCGCTCGCATACGGGCGCGGCGCTCGAACGCTACGAAGCGTCGCTCGGCAGCAGCGCCGAGTTGCTCGCCGAGGAAGAGGGCGTGGCGCTGCAAACCGCGCTGCGCGCGGCTCAGGCGCGCCGCGAAGTGCAAGGGGAGGATGTCGTGCGCATCGTGAACGCGCGCGAGCACAACCTCAAGGCCCTGGACGTCGATATTCCGCACGGCCGCTTCAACGTGATCACCGGCGTGTCGGGTTCGGGTAAATCCACGCTCGCGTTCGACATCCTCTTTCACGAAGGGCAGCGGCGCTACCTCGAATCGCTCAATGCGTATGCGCGTTCGATCGTGCAGCCCGCGGGCCGCCCCGAAGTCGATGCCGTGTACGGCATTCCGCCGACCGTCGCGATCGAGCAGCGTCTTTCGCGCGGCGGGCGCAAGAGCACGGTGGCCACGACCTCGGAGGTGTGGCACTTCCTGCGTCTGCTGTATGTGAAGCTCGGCGTGCAGCACTGCGTGCATGACGGCGCGCCCATTACGTCGCAAAGCGTCGATGCGATCGTCGCGCAGTTGTTGCGCGAGCATCGCGGCCAGCATGTGGGCTTGCTCGCGCCGCTGGTCGTCAATCGCAAGGGCGTGTACACCGATCTCGCGAAGTGGGCGAAGGCGCGCGGCAATACGCATCTGCGCGTGGACGGCGAGTTCGTGCCCGTGGCGCCGTGGCCGAAGCTCGACCGCTTCCGCGAACACACGATCGAGCTGCCCGTGGGCGATCTCGTGATCGAGCCGGAAAACGAGGCGCAATTGCGCGCGATGCTCGACGCGACGCTCGAAGCGGGCAAAGGCGTGGTGCATCTGCTCGCGCCGCTCGACGGCCTCGATCACGCGCTCGGCAACGGCGGCTCGACGTCGCGCATCGGCACGGTCAAGGTGCTTTCCACGCGGCGTGCGTGCCCGGTGTGCGGCACGAGCTATCCCGAACTCGATCCGCGCATGTTCTCGTACAACAGCAAGCATGGCTGGTGCACGACCTGCGTGGGTACGGGCCTCGCGCTCACGCGCGAACAACGCGCGGCCTACGACGACACGATCGTCGCCGAAGACGGCCGCGGCCGCGAGCAAACCTTGCCTTCCGAGGAGCAGGAACCCGAAGGCGTGGTCGACGAGCCGTGCCACGATTGCGGCGGCACGCGCCTGAATCCGGTGGCGCGCGCCGTGACGTTCGACAAGCACGCGATCGTCGATGTCGCGCAATGGACGGTGGCGGACACGCGCCGCTGGATCGACACGCTGAAGCTCAATGGCCGCGACGCGCAGATCGCGCGCGACGTGGTGAGCGAAATCCGCAGCCGCCTGCAATTCCTCGAAGAAGTCGGGCTCGGCTATCTGAGCCTCGATCGCGCCGCGCCAAGCCTCTCGGGCGGCGAGGCGCAGCGCATTCGTCTCGCGGCGCAACTGGGCAGCAACTTGCAGGGCGTGTGCTACGTGCTCGACGAGCCGACCATCGGCTTGCATCCGCGCGACAACCAGATCCTGCTCGACGCGTTGCGCAGCCTCGGCGAGAAGGGCAATACGCTCGTCGTGGTGGAGCACGACGAGGACACGATCCGGCGCGCCGATCACATCATCGATATCGGGCCGAGCGCGGGCAAGCGCGGCGGCCGCGTGGTCGCGCAGGGCAGTGTGGCCGATCTCGCGGCGCAGGCCGACTCGATCACGGGCCGCTACCTCGCGCAGCCGATCGTCCACCCGCTGCAACCGCGCCGCGAAGTGCGTCCGGCGCGCGCGGGACGCGAGGCGGTGCCGGGCCAGTGGCTCACCGTGCACGGCGGCAAGCTGCACAACCTGCGCAACGTCACCGCGCAGATTCCGCTCGGGCGCCTCGTGGCGATCACGGGCGTGAGCGGCTCGGGCAAGTCGACGCTCGCGCGCGACGTGCTGCTGTCCAACCTGCTCGACGCGGTGGGGCGCTCGGTGCTGTCGTCGCCTGCCGAGCGCCGCGCGCGCAAGGCCGTGAAGGAGAAAGCGCCGAGCGCGGCGGAGCGCCGTTCGAGCGTGCTCGCGCGCACGAGCGCGAAGCCGAAGCTCGAGGTTGCGCATACGTGGCAGGGCTGCGATTCGATTAGCGGATGGGAAACCATCGACCGCGTGCTCGAAGTCGACCAGACGCCGATCGGAAAAACGCCGCGCTCGTGCCCCGCGACCTATATCGGCGTATGGGACGCGATTCGCCGGCTGTTTGCCGATACGCTCGAGGCGCGCGCACGCGGCTATAGCGCGTCGCGCTTCTCGTTCAATACCGGCGACGGGCGCTGCCCCGCGTGCGAAGGCCAGGGCGTGCGCACCATCGGCATGAGTTTCCTGCCCGACGTGAAAGTGCCGTGCGACGTGTGTCACGGCCAGCGCTTCAACCCGGAAACGCTGGCGGTCACCTGGCGCGGCCGCAATATCGGTGAAGTGCTGACGATGGAGATCGACGAAGCCGTGGAGTTCTTCGGGTCGATCACGAGCATTTCGCATCCGCTGCAACTCATGAAGGACGTGGGCCTCGGCTATCTCACGCTCGGCCAGCCTTCGCCCACGCTCTCGGGCGGCGAGGCGCAGCGCATCAAGCTCGTGACCGAGCTTTCCAAGGTGCGCGACGACGTCACGCGGCGCGGGCAGAAAGCGCCGCACACGCTGTATGTGCTCGACGAACCGACCGTGGGTCTGCACATGGCCGACGTCGCGCGCCTCATCAGCGTGCTGCACCGGCTCGCGGACGCGGGGCATAGCGTCGTCGTGATCGAGCACGATCTCGACGTGATCGCCGAGGCTGACTGGATCATCGACCTCGGGCCGGAAGGCGGCGTGGGCGGCGGCACCATCGTCGCCGCCGCCGACCCCGAAGCGCTCGCGAAGGTGCGCGCGAGCCACACCGGCGCGGCGCTCGCGCCGGTGCTGGCACGCCGCCCAGGCGAGCCGGCGCCGGCGGTTCGGAAGCCGGAAGAAAAGCGGCGCGCAACGGGGTCGGCCGCCGCGCACTGACCGCGCGCAACGGGCCGCAGAGGCCCGTTGCGCCTTGAAACCGCTTGATCTGTGCCGCGCGCGCAAGGTATCATGGGTTCCGCTTGCAGCAAACGTTCGCTCACCTGTAGCGGCGTCACCTGGCGAGCGGAGCAGCGGACTGCCATCCCCTCCGAACCGGTCACGGGTTTTCACGCCCGAACCACCTCATCAGTGCAGCAAGGCTTCGCAGTCTGTTAGCGCGAAGCCTTTGTCTTTTCAGGAAAGTCGATTCGATGCTGATCGTTGCATCGGCGTCTTGCCCTTGACGAAGCGAGAGGAATTAATCGATGTTCGACCTCGATGGAGAGGCGCGCGAACGGCTCATCGTGTGGATTCGACGCCGCATGGAAGAGTACGGCATTACGCTCGAAGAGCTTGAAGCGTCCATTGCCGAAAGCGAAAAATTACCGAAGTACCGCGACGCATATGGCAATAGCTGGAATGGCGAGGGTGAAATGCCAGCGTGGCTCTTGCGCTATAAGCATGCGGGACAGGATATCGAGCATTTTCGCTGTTAGCCATGACGGCGCGCGAGTGTGCGTGAAAACGCGCGCCGGCGTTGCCGCCCGGCCGTTCGCGACGCCTGCTGTAATGCCCGCGCAATGCCGCGGTGCAAGGCATTCTTCAGTGTAGTTTTAAAATACCTTTCAGCACGACGTGGTATTAATCGTGCCGACTAATCGCGCGCGCCCGTTTGGTCCGCGGCGATTTACTATTGCGCTTTTGCAGCATTCACATGCGTGTAATTCGTCAGCCTTTTTGAAATCGCCGGTTGGCCGCGCGGCCAGGCTGGGAGACAATCTCGCCCATTCCCATCTTGCTGCGGCAGGGAGGTTGTCATGGCGATACTCGTGCTGGGCCTCGTGATCTTCATCGGCGTGCATTCGATCCGCATCGTGGCCGCCCCGTGGCGCGCCGCGCAGATCGAGCGCTTTGGTCCCCATGCGTGGCGTGGCGCGTTCGCGCTGCTCTCGATCCTCGGCATCGTGCTCACCGTGTACGGCTACGGCCTTTCGCGCCGCTATCCGGTGCCGATCTGGCTGCCGCCTTTCTGGACCGCGCACATCACGGCGCTCCTCACCGCCATTGCCTTCATCCTCATCGTGGCGGCCTACGTGCCGGGCAATCACTTCAAGCGCGCGCTCGGCCAGCCGTTCGTGAGCGGCGTGGCGCTGTGGGCGTTCGCGCATCTGCTCGCCAACGGCACGCTCAACGACATCGTTCTCTTCGCGGTATTTCTGGTGTGGGCGCTGTTCGAACTGCGCGGCGAGAACCGGCGCGAGCGCGAAGCCGGGGTCGTCTATCCGCCGGGGCAAGTGTCGCGCGACGCGATTGTCGTGGTGGTCGGGCTCGTGGCCTGGGCCGTGTTCGCGTTCTGGCTGCACGGCGTGCTGATCGGCGTGCGCCCGTTGGGCTGAAGCCGATGCGCGCGTAGCTGGAACGCGCCGCGTGCCGCAAAAAAGAAGCCTGCGCATGGCAGGCTTCGCAAGGTACAGCTCGGAGTTCCGCGATCAGATCGCAGTGACGCGATGATAGGGCGCGTTCGTTAAACCCGCGTGAAAGCTGCGCGAAAGTCCAGACGGTTTCAACTGCGCGCCCCGCGATCCATCACAGGTCGAAGAACACCGTTTCGCGTTCGCCTTGCATGTGAATGTCGAACGTGTAGACGATGCTGCCGGCTTGTTCGCTACGGCGTGCGATGAGCGTGTCGCGGCGCGCGGCGGGCACCGACGAGAGCACCGGGTCGGCGGCGTTCGCGGCGGCTTCGTCTTCGAAGTAGATGCGCGTGAAGGTGTGCGTGAGCAGTCCGCGCATCAGCACGATCACGTTCACGTGCGGCGCTTCGCCGGCGTTCTCGCTGCCCGGCTTCACGGTGCGCACGATGAAACGCTTTTGCGCATCGGTGCCGGTGCCCACGCGCGCGAAACCGCGGAAGCCGTTTTGCGCGATGTCTGCGCGCGAGGCCGGATAGCGGCCGTCGGCATCCACCTGCGAAAACTCGAGCATCGCGTCGAACACGGCATTGCCGTCGCCGTCGATCACGCGGCCGATCAGCGTGATGTGTTCGCCCGGCGTTTCAGGCCCGACCACGTCGGCGGTAAAGAGGCTCTTGTAGTCGAAGTCGTATTGCTGCGGACACAGGCCGTATGCGAAGTACGGGCCGACGGTTTGCGAGGGCGTTTCCTTGAGTGCCATGGTTCAACGCTCCGTGGGAGTTTGGTTCGGGCCGCGCAGCACGATGTCGAATTCGTAGCCGAGTGCGAAGCCTTCTTCGGTGGTGTCGAGCGAGAAGCGCGAAATCATGCGCTCGCGTGCGTCTTCGGGCGTGCCCTGGTAGATCGGGTCGAACGCGAGCAGCGGGTCGCCGGGGAAATACATCTGCGTGACGAGACGCGAGCCGAAGTAGTCGCCGAACAGCGAGAAGTGGATGTGATTCGGACGCCAAGCGTTCGGGTGATTGCCCCAGGGGTAGGCGCCCGGCTTGATGGTCAGGAAGCGATAGCGGCCGTCGTTGTCGGTGATCGCGCGGCCCGCGCCGAGGAAGTTGGGGTCGAGCGGCGCGTCGTGCTGGTCCTGCTTGTGGACGTAGCGGCCGGCGGCGTTGGCTTGCCAGATTTCAACGAGCGTGTTGCGCACGGGCTTGCCGCCTTCGTCGAGCACGCGGCCCGTCACGATGATGCGCTCGCCGAGCGGCGCGCCGTTTTTGGCCGCGTTGCGCGTGAGGTCGTGATCGAGCGCGCCGAGGTCGTCGGTGCCGTACACGGGAGCGTGCTGGTTACGCAGCTTTTCCTTCAGCGGAATGAGCGGGAGCGTGGGGCCGCGTTTGACCGACGAGCGGTACGGCGGATAAACGTACGCGGGGTGCGAGTCGAAGTCGCGCGGCGACAGGATGGACTCGTCCATGGGGTGTCTCCTGAGTGGATTATTGGGGGAACGCCACGCGCCGCCGGGAGGGGTTGGGGCGACGCGAGCCGATGCAGCCACTTTATCCAATGCGAAAAGTTATGCAAAATGATGTTTTTTCGTATCTCGTATAACGAATCGTTATGCAAAACCGGCTCGCGGACGGACGCGTCAAATTCCGTCATCTCCAGTGCTTTCTGGCCGTGGCGCAGATGGGCAGCGTGCAGCAGGCCGCCGCGAGTCTGTCGATCACGCAGCCCGCCGTCTCGAAGACGATCGCGGAACTGGAACTGGTGCTCGGCGTGAAGCTGTTCGAGCGCGGTCGCCACGGCGCGGTGCCCACGCGCGAAGGGCAGCTTTTCATGCCGCACGCGAGCGCCTGCGTGAGCGCGCTGCGCCAGGGCGTGGCGCTGCTCGCGCGCGACGAAGGCGCCGTGGCCGCGACGATCGATATTGGCGTGCTGCCCACGGTGGCAACGGCCTTGCTGCCGGGGGCGTTGCGCCACTTCGCGGCGGAGTGGCCGCGCGTGAGCGTGCGCCTCGTGACCGGCTCCAACACGGAACTGCTGGAGCGGCTGAAGACCAGTGCGATCAGCTTCGCCGTGGGGCGGGTGGCCGACCCGGAGCGCATGGTCGGCCTGAGTTTCGAGCAGTTGTACAACGAGCCGCTGGCCGTGGTGGTGCGTGCGGGGCATCCGCTCGCCCAAGGCGCAGGCCTGCCCGCGCAGCTCGCGACGTTTCCGCTCGTGCTGCCGCCGTTCGGCACGTTGATTCGCCAGGCGGCGGACAGCCTGCTCGCCGCCTGGGGCGCGCCGACGCTGTCGGCGTTCGTGGAGTTGCTCTCGGTTTCGGTGGGGCGCGCACTGGCGCTCGAGAACGACGCAGTGTGGTTCGTGCCCGCGGGCGCCGTGGAATATGACCTGCGGCGCGGGACGCTCGTGCGGCTGCCGTTACCTTCCGCGGGTGGCGAGGAGCCGGTGGGCGTGATTCAGCGCACGGATACGCAGCCCACGCCCGCCGGGCGCGCGTTGATCGAGGCTGTGCGGCGCGCGGCGCGCGAACGCGAGGTGGTGCCGGAAGGGGCCGCTACGCCGCGCTCGCGGCGCGCCAGAGCGGCTGGCGGCGGCAAGCGCCCGAGCGGCGCACAGAGCTGAGCCGCCGGGCGCACTCGCGCGTTCAGCGTGCGGGCAGCTTCGCCTTGGCGCGCGGCGCTTTGGACGCGGGCTTGCCCTCCGGGACGACGCCCGCCAGGCGGGCGCTCGTGGCCATCCACAGCACTTCGGCGTCTTCCTCGCTCGTGGAGATCGCCGCATGGCCCGTGCGGCTGTCGAAGTAGAGGCTGTCGCCGGCTTCGAGGTAGGTGGGCGCGTAGAGCTCCGAATACAGGCACACGCTGCCGCTGATCACGTAGAGAAACTCTTCGCCTTCATGGCGGCCCCAGTCGTCGAAGGCATCCAGCGAGTGCGCGGTGATACGGATGCGAAAGGGCAGCATTGCCTTGTGGGCGAGATCCGTGGCGAGCAGCTCCATCTGATAGCCGCGGTACGCATGGCGCTGGCCCGCGCCGCTGCGCGTGAGCGCGCGGCGCCCGCCTGCGTTGAGCTTGGGCGTGGTGCCGAACAGCTCCGCCAGATCGATTCTCAGGCCGCCGACGATCTTCTGGAGCACGTCGAAGGTGGGCGACATCAGCCCGTTTTCGACTTTCGACAAAGTCGAGCGCGAGACGCCGCACAGGCGGCTGGCCGTATCGAGTGTCAGATCCTGGGCGACGCGCGCGGCGCGCACGCGGCGGCCGAGGTCGGTGGTCGCCGGGCTGGCGGATGGGTTGAGCGTGGTGTCCATGGGCGACGTTGGGAGGCTGACGGCCAGCGCGGGTGGCCCGCGCATGGTGTTTCCGATCATATCAAACGCTTGCCCATGCGAAACCCTGGCCGGATGGCCGGGGCGTTGCGCCGTCACCGGTTCCTGGACGCCTTTGGTGCCAGAGTCGAAAATGGAATGATAATCAATCGATTTAATTTAAAGATATTTAAAGATTGATTCCGACGATTTTACAGATTTTAAACTTTACTCGTCTATTATTTTAGAGTAATTCTTCAAAATGCGTCCATGCGTCGCGCAATTCATAAAGCTTTGACATTTATCATTGAAATCAGATGATATAAAGCAAGCTTGGAGGGAAAAATGCACGACGAACGACTTGAATTACTGCTGCTGATCGCGCGAAGGACGCTCGGCATTGAGAGCTTCGAACTGACGGGCAAGCCCACGGCCGACGCGCACGTGGTGAGCGTCGAGGACCTTGGCCGCGCGCTGGAATCGGCATATGACGCCGGCCTGCTCGTCGGCTACCGGATGGGCCGCGCGGAGTGCGAGCAAGACGCCTGATTACCGTTTGAGGCGATTGGGAGGCGGCGTTCCTTAATCAGGGCGCCGCTTTTTCATTGGGTCTTTATTAAAACGATAAGAAACATATCCGGATTAATTCGGCCGATACTGGCGTGCGCCAGGCATTCTGTTAATTTGCATTTTGCATTGGTGGCGGGCTATTGGGCTTGCTGCCAGGATGCGAGCGTTTGTATCCGGTTTGAATCGGGTTTGCGGCGGTCTTTTGTGTTACAAAGTTCGCGAACATTTCCACGGAGCACGGTGCTACCGGTAAGATGCCGGCGCGGAACGCCGAATCCCGCCCGCGTGGGGTTTGTGTTGCCGACATGGCCGCCCGAGTCCGGGCGCGTCGGTCCGGCCGTTCGCTGTGCGACCAGATTGTGTATGGGATTTCGATATGTTTAAACGGTTGTTGGCGGTGGGCGCGCTGGGCTCGCTGGCGGGGTGTGTCGTTGGGCCGGGTTATGGCTACGCCGACCAGGGTTACGCGACGGCGCCGGTTTATGGCGCGGCGCCCGCATACGGCTATGCGCCGGGGTATGGCTATGGCCAGGTCGATATCGCGGTGGGCAGCCAGCGCGACGGCCGCGATTATCACGGCTATCACGACGGCCCCCCGCGCGGCGACTGGCACGGCTCGCGCGACGACGCGCGCGCCGCACAGCAGCGAGGCTACGACGGCCGCCGCCCGCAACCTGGCCAGACGACGGCCGCGAACGGCGGGCGCGATCCGAACGGGCGCGGCGGCTATCCGGGTGCCAATCAAGGCACAAATCCAGGCGCCAATCCGGGTGCGGGCGGCGGACCGGGGCAGCAGGGCCGGCAGGGCGGAGGAGGCCACCAGGAAGGCGGCGGTTCGAACGGAAGATCGAACTGGCAGGGCAACGGAAACGGCAACGCGAACGGCAACGCCCGTTGGTGAGGTGTCGGCGAGCGTCGTTGGCGCTCGCCTGAACCCCGCGGCTTTCGTGATGAGCGCGAGCCGCGCTGATCAACGGAGATCGCCGCAACCTAGTCGTTGCGGTATCGATTACCTGGGATACCTGACGAACTAAACAAATCGACTCAGCGGTCCGAGCGACCACTCACGCGGCACGCCGTGCACGGCGAAAAACCAGGCCGCCACCCAGGACGCGGCGACGACAACCAGATCGCATCGGCCACTGCGCCACCAGTTCAGCGAATGTCGTTGCAGGATCCACGGTACGCCAAGCGGGTTGGGCCAGTCGGCTAGCAGGTGAATCACACCGCCGCATGCGAAGCCGAACGCCGGCGCGGCAATCGCCAGATGCCCGAGCTTGTGATAAGACCACACGAGCAATGCAATCCAGCCTATGCCCCAGTGCGTGATGGTTCGATGCGTGACCCAGAGGCGCCGCTTCTTGCGCCACCATGCGACTTCGAGCCAGTCGGGCGCCGATCCGCCCGCGACGCCGGCCACGAAGGCCAGCGCGGCGTAGAGGTGCCATGGGCTGTCCGCGCCCTGATGCGTGACGATTGCGGCGGCGATGACGCCGGCGGCCCAACCGGTGGCGTGATGTGCGGTGCCTGATGCCATGAAGCGGAGTGATGCGAAGTCGAAGGGGCGCAATCTTCGCAGATGTGTCGCCTTTATGACAGGGGGCGGCGCACGGTTTGTCGTGCGGCGCGCGCAGCCTCGAACGCGCTGCCGCCCGTCATGAGGTCGGCGTCTCAGGTCGTGCAGCGCGCGACGTCGAAGCGCAACTCTTCTTCAGGCGGATCGTTCGATGCCGAAGCGCCATGCGTCACGCGTATCACGGAGCCGTGGCCATTCGGCGTGAGCGTGACGAGGTAGGACGCGTCCGAACGCGAGCCCACGCTTAGCTCCGTTGCGTTGCCGTCGCGCGAGGTGTGCACGTGCGGCAGGCGGTCTTCGAGACAGTTCGCGACCGAGGACGTCGAACGTGCTGACGACGCGTAGATCATCGGCTCGCCATTGTCGGCGGAGCTGGAAGGCGGCGTCGATCCGCAAGCGGCGACGAGTGCGAGCGCAGTGGCGGCGAGGAGACGTTGCGTGAGCGTTTTCATAGGCGGCGTGACATGAGCGATGCAGCGGAATGTGCCAATGAGTATACGCACGCCGATCTCAATCGAGCCCCTCGCAGACGTAAAAAGATGCAACAGCGAGTACCCGCTGCACGCTACGTTGTCCGCCTCGCGCGCCGCATTGAATGTTGCCGTTACGAGAACAGGAAAAAACGCACACGCGCTCGTGGCACGTGTGCGTTTTTTCCTGTTCTCGCAAGTTCGTAAAGGAAAGGCAAAGGAAAGATAAAGGCCGCGCGGCGGATCGCGCCGCGCGCCTGCCAGGCAGATCGATCAGAAGCGGTGACGCAGACCGATCGTTGCGGCGACCTGGTTGTTCGTCGAGGAGGGCGAGAGCGTGTTGATCGCCGCGACGTTCGAGATGCCCGAACCGTCGGCGTTGTAGCCGAGGTTGCCCGAAGCGTGCTGATAGACGCCGGCGAGATAGACGTCGGTGCGCTTGCTGAACGAGTAGTCGGTGCCGAGCACCACGGTGTGCCACTTCGGGCTGTTGTTGCCGTTGCCGGTGCCCGTGACGGTGCCGTCGGTGAACGTGTAGGAGCCGACGAATGCGAGTGCCGGCGTCAGATGGTAGGCGCCGTTGATCTCATAGTTGTCCAGATGCAGGTTGAGTCCCGAAAGGCCGGGCAGTGGAACACTGCCGCCGCTCGACAGGCTCTGCATGCCGTCGATTTGCGAGTGCGTCCACACGAAGCCCACCTGCGCCGGGCCATAGGTGTAGTTCACGCCCGCGCCGAACGAGCGCTGCATCCGTGCCGAGATGTTCTCGTCGGCCGAAGCGGCGCTGTTGGCCGCGCCAAGGCCGCCGGAATTGTTCAACTGCGTATAGGCGGCGGCGAAGTTCAGCGGGCCGGTGGCGTAGGACGCGCCCACGCTCCATGCGCGGCCGTTCGCGAAGCCGTTGGCGTCGTTGCTGAAGCCGTACAGGCCGCCGAACTGGAAGCCCGCGTAGTTCGCGCTCGCGTACTTCACAGAGTTCTTGATCGAGTAGCTCTGGGCGAGGTTGTCGTTATCGAACGGGTGGCCCGCGAGATTGTTGCCGAAGCCCGCGCCGGCCTCCGCGAGCGGCGAGAGATAATCGACCATGGAGTCGTATTGCCGGCCGAGCGTGAGCGTGCCGTACTGGTCGCTCTTCAGGCCGACGTAGGCCTGGCGGTTGAAGCCGTTGTCGCCGTTCTTGTAGCCGCCGTTATTGATGTTGAAACCGCTTTCCAGAGTGAAGATCGCTTTCAGGCCGCCGCCCAAGTCTTCGGCGCCGCGCAGGCCGAAGTAGTTGTTCGACAGGGCGCCGCTGCCCTGCGCCCACAGGCTGTGGCCGCCTGCGTTATTGGCGTAGACGATGCCGGCGTCGAGCGAGCCATACAGTGTGACGGTGCTTTGCGCATGGGCGCTCATTGCAAATGCACTTAGGACACCTGCAAGAATGAGGGTTTTTTTCATGCTTTTCTCCGGTCAGTACCTGGGTATTTCACGGCCGAATTCGGAAAATCGGTTTCGTGTTCGGGTGATTCGCTACGCAGTCTAAGCCTGTAAATTCGACTCTTCGCGTTAATTGCCGCAACAATGTCTATATCTCATTTCAGTATCAGCACTAATTCTCGTAACGTGCTGCATATAAAGGGATTTTTCTTGTGATTAACGGCTGCGACAAAATGTGCGTTCTTAAAAATCCGTTGTACGCTTGCGACGGTGCGACAAAGCCGCACGGGGCGGGCCATAGCGCGGTTTCGCGTCGTTTTCAAGTTCGATTCTGGTAATTTTCTGGAAGGTACTGTTCCAGATTAAGCGCTGAACACCGATGCGGTGTGGCGCTACAATTTGCGCAGCCCTCGACCAAGGGTGGTCTTTTTTCATCTGTTTTTACGCGGCTCTCGGGCCGCGTTTTTTTTGCTCCCGAGAAAATCGCTTCAATTAATCGCATCTTGCGGAATGGTGAATTGCAAAATTCGCAATGATTAAACCGTGATGCGAATATGAGTCGGGTATTGCGCCGGAATGAAAATTCCACGGCGCGATAATCGGCATCGAGGGCGCGTGCGGGCGCAATGTCCGGTGCGCGGCGCGATGGGGGTAAAATCTTGCCCTTGCCCGGCAACGGGCAGGCCTCGCAGAACCCGATGAAAAACCCGCCATGACCGATTCCTCGCCCGCTGTCGATCCCGATTTCCCTGCCGATGACCCCGCCGCCGAAGCCGAAGCCGAGGTGATCCAGGAGCCGCGCCTGTGGCGCAAGGACGGCTGGACGGCGCGCGTGATCAAGAACGAGGACGACGACGGCTGGGCCGTCGAAATGATCAAGGACGGCGAGCCGGAGCCCGCGCTCGTGGGCCCCTGGACCATGGGCCGCGACAAGAAGAATCCCAAGCCGCTCGACACGGGCGCATTCAATACGCTCGTCAAGACCGCCTCGGAGGTGCTGCGCCGGCACGAGCAGCAACTGCGCGCGCTGCTGCACAAGCGCGTGAGCGTGCAGACCGGGGAGGGCGACGTGGACGTGACGCTCGACATCGTCCCCGACGAGTACGAACCTTATGCACTGCTCGGCGCATTCGACGTGTTCGGCGAGAAACTGGCCGAGGCGCGCGTCGCGCCGAACTTCAAGCTCACGAAGGCGCGCGCCGAAGCCTGGGCCGAGGGCGGCTTCGGGCGCATCGAATAACGACGAATAGCGTCAACGAGAAGAGTCAAACGGCGGCGCCCCGAAACCGGATCGGCGCGCGCCGCCGGGCGCTCAGTCCTGCTGGCAGAAAATCGCGGTGAGCAGCGGGCCGGCGTGGTGGACGATGGCGTTGTTGCCCGCCGCCGTGAGCGCCGCCTGAACCTTGGCCTGAGTGGCGACCACGACGGCGCCGTAGGCCGAAGGCGCGATGGGCTTGCCGTCGCCGGTGCGAAAGAGCGGATCGTCCTTCTGAAAGCCGACCACGGCGAACACGCTGAAGCCGTACGCCGTCATATGCTGGCCCTGCGCGGGCCAGAACGCGTTGATCGAATTGCTTTCCACCCGCATGGGTTTCGGCTGGATCAGTTTCTGGTCGATGAGCGCCGAGATGAAGTCGTGCGCGGACTCCTTGCAGGTCAGGGAGTCGTCGATGACGACGGCGCGGGCGTTGTTCGCGAAGCACGCGATAGCAGTGGCGAAAAAGACGGCGACGGGGAAACGTTTCATTGCAAATAAGGCGCGAAAAGTGCGTGCGCGGATGCCGGAATGCGGCGAGCGCACAATGCCCGGTCCGCTGCGAAGGCATGCACTCTACGCGGGTTCTGGCGATTTCGCTTGCGGCGCTGCGGAATGGGGTTCGGCACAAATATTACATTGCGTAAGGTGATTGGGGCTTGAACGTCGGAAAACCTGCAAGTTTTCTGGAAGCCGTATATATTGCGAGGTTATGACTGGAAAAGACAAACCTGAGAAAGCGGCCCCGCGCGCGGTGCCGCTTCCGCGCACCTGGGACGCGCGGGCCGCACGCTGGCTCGTGACGCCGCTCGTCCCCACGCCTGTTACCCCGAATCACCTGACCACACTGCGACTGCTGATCGGACTCGCCGGTGCCTTCTATCTGGCGCGCGGCGACTTTCTGCACGCCAATATTGGCGCATTTCTGATCGTTTTGTCGAATTTTGTTGATCATACCGACGGCGAACTGGCGCGCATCAGCGGCAAAACCAGCCGTATCGGGCATTTCTACGATCTCGCAGCCGACGCGCTCGTGACCGTCCTGCTGTTCTTCGGCATGGGTTACGGCCTCGGCGTCGTGGCCGCCGCAACGGGCGCCGACTGGCGCGTGCCGCCGGCCGTGCTCGGCGGCGTTGCGGGTGTGGCAGTCGCCGTGATCTTCTTCCTGCGCATGCGCATCGAGGAAATGGCCGGCAAGGCCGGTACGCAGCAGGCGTTCGCGGGCGGCTTCGAGACCGAGGACGTGCTGTATCTGCTACCCCTTGTCACGCTGACGGGCGTCGCCTCGCCGTTCATCATCGCGGCTTCGATCGGGGCGCCGTTGTTCGCCGTCTGGGTGGTGCTCGACTATGTGCGCGTCACGCGCCGCATGCGTCCCGGCAAGGAAACCAGTCAGGTGTGGATCAGCCGATGAGTGTGCAAGCAGAAGAAGAACAGGTTGTAGCGTCTCCCATCCCGTCGTCAGCCGGCCTTTCGAGGGCCGCGGCCGGGGACCCGGAGGGCGCGGTTGGCCGCGCGCTGCGCCCGTTGAATTCGGGCCGCCTGCGCGAGGAGTACCAGAGCCAGGGCTCGTTCCTGTATCTCTCCGAATTCCTGCCCGCGGACGCCACGCAGCAGTTGATCGACGCGGCCAATGCGCTGCTGCCCGAGGTCAACCGCAATTATCTGCCGGGCCACAAGGCGGGTGGCAGCGTGAGCCGCCACACCATCGACCGCCTCGCGCCGTATATCGCCGAGCTGTACCGCTCGCCGCAACTGATCGCGTGGCTCGAAAAGATCACGGGCGACCGGCTCCAGCTTTCGCCCGAAGACGACCCGCACGCTTACGCGCTCTATTACTACACGCGCGCGGGCGACCATATCGGCTGGCATTACGACACGTCGTACTACGACGGCCGCCGCTATACGGTGCTGCTCGGCGTGATCGACGAGTCCTCGTGCAAGCTCGACTACGAGCTGCACACGAAAGACCCGAACAAGGCGGACCTGCCGGGCTCGGTGCAATATCCGCCGGGCTCGCTCATCGTGTTCGACGGCGACAAGCTGCGCCACCGCGTGACGCCGAGCCTCGACGGCGAAGTGCGCGTCTCGCTCACGCTCGAATATGTGACGAACCCGAATATGCGTCCGTGGCGGCGTTTCATCTCGAACATGAAGGACGCGATTGCGTACTTCGGCTTCCGTCAGGTGTTCCGCAAGGCGTTCGGAGGCAAGGTGTGAGTCGTGCCGCCATCCTGCTGCTGTCGATAGGCACGGCACTTTTCATCGCGCTGCTCGCGTGGCAGGGCCTCGGCTCGGTAACGGGCGCGCTCGCGGCCGCCGGCTGGGGGCTTGCGCTCGTCGCGGCGTTCCACGTCGTGCCGCTCGCGCTCGACGCGGGCGCGATCGCCGTGCTGTTCGGCAAGGGCGCACGGGTCGACCAGCGCGACGCGCTGCTCGCGCGCTGGACCGGCGAATCGGTCAACAGCCTGCTGCCGGCCGGTCAGATCGGCGGCCCGGTGGCGATGGTGCGCCAGCTCGCGCAGCGCGGCATGTCGATGCGCGACGCGGCCGCGGCCATCACCGTGAGCACCACGCTCCAGGCCGTCGCGCAGATCGTGTTCGCCGTGTTCGGCATCGTGCTGTTCTCGGCCTATGCCGCGAACGGCGCGCCGCGCGATCTCGGCGTTGCGGCGATCATCGCGACGTTCGTTCTGGGCGGCCTGATCGCCTTGTTTTATGTCGCGCAGCGCCGCGGCCTGTTCGGCCGTGCGATGCGCCTCGCTTCGAAGGTGTTCGGCAAGCACGACTGGTCTTCGCTTGCCACGCGCGCCGACGCCGTCGACGCCGCCGTCAAGTCGCTCTACGACCAGCGCGGCCGCGCGGCGGCCAGCTTCGCGCTGAGTCTCGCGGGCTGGCTCGTGGGCACCGCGGAAGTGTGGCTCGCGCTGCACTTTCTCGGCCATCCCGTGGACTGGATCGACGCGCTGCTGCTAGAGAGCATCGGCCAGGCCATTCGTGGTGCGGCCTTCGCCATTCCCGGCTCGCTGGGCGTGCAGGAGGGCGGCTATCTGCTGCTCGCGCCGCTCGTGGGCCTGCCGCCCGAGGCGGCGCTCGCGCTCTCGCTCGCCAAGCGCGCGCGCGAAATCCTGCTCGGCTTGCCGGGCCTGCTGTATCTGCATTTCAGCGAACGTAGCTGGCAACGCCGGCGCGCCGTGAGCGTGCCCGCTGTCGAAGTCGCCGATTGACCTTTTTTCTCCCAAGGAACGCTTGCGCATGCGCGCCATCATTCTCGCGGCAGGCCTTGGCCTGCGCCTTCAGCAACGCGCTGGAGAACAGTTTCCGAAATGTCTGCTGCAATTCGAGGGCGTGACGCTGCTCGAACGCCATCTGCAACTGCTGGATGAGGCGGGCGTCACGGAGGTCGTGCTCGCGCTCGGTTTCCAGCCTGAGCTGGTCGAGGCCGAACTCAAGCGCATCGGCTGGCCGCACAAGGTCGAGGTCGTGATGAATCCGCGCTTCGATCTGGGCAGCGTGCTCACGGTGCATCGCACGGCCGAGGCGCTCACGCGCGGCGGCGACGTGCTGCTCATGGACGCCGACGTGCTTTACGACGAGCGCGTGTTCGCCCCGCTCGTGGCAGGCGAGGCGCCGGCCAATCGTCTCCTGATCGACCGCGACTTCGAAGCCGGCGACGAGCCCGTGAAGCTGTGCCTGCGCGAAGGCGTGCCGGTCGAGCTGCGCAAGCAACTCGCGGTCGGCCTGCAATACGACACGATCGGCGAGTCGGTGGGCTTCTTCCGTCTGAACGAGGCGACGGCGAAGCGCTTCGCGCAGATCGTCGAGGGCTACGTCGATACGGGCCGCGCGAACCTGCCGCACGAAGAGGCGCTGCGCGACTTGCTGCTCGAACGCGGCAACGAGTTCGAGACGGCCGACGTGACCGGCGCGCCGTGGATCGAGATCGACTTTCCCAATGACGTGACGCGCGCCGCCGAACAGGTGCTGCCGCAACTGCGTCCCGTGGTGAGCCGCATGAAGCAGACGGCAGTCTGATCGACGCGTCGGGTTTTGCATGACGAGGCCGCGAGGCCCGTCGCCGCGCATGCGCGGCGGCGGCCTGCGCGGCCTTCGCTTTTGCAGCCCGCGCAAATGCGTGCGCGGCTTCATCTGTTGCCGGGTTCCTGTTTTCCGCAACACGGTCCATAATGGCAGCTTTACGCCATCAGCCACGCTGATCGCCGTTTCTGCCCATGCCATTAGCCCTAGGCACATTCATCGTTCCGCTCATTGTCGCGTGCTCGATGTTCATGGAGAACGTGGACGGGACGGTCATCGTCACCTCGCTTCCCGCGCTGGCCCGCGATCTCGGCCAGGACCCCATCACACTCAAGCTGGCCGTCACGAGCTACGTGATCGGCCTGGGCGTGTTCATTCCGATCTGCGGCTGGGTGGCCGATCGCTTCGGCTCGCGCAACGTGTTTCGCACGGCCATCGGCATCTTCATGGCGGGCTCGCTGCTGTGCGCGGCCTCCACCTCGCTCGGCATGTTCGTGGCCGCGCGCTTCGTGCAGGGCATCGGCGGCGCGATGATGGTGCCCGTGGGCCGCATCATCATCTTTCGCTCGCTGCCGAAGTCGGACTTCATCCGTGCGGTTAACTATCTCACCGTGCCCGCGTTGCTCGGGCCGGTCGTCGGGCCGCCGCTGGGCGGTTTCATCACCACGTATTTGCACTGGCGGTTGATTTTCTTCATCAATATTCCGATCGGCGTGCTCGGCATCTGGCTCGCCAACCGGCATATCGCGAACATGCACGAGGAGCATCCGGGGCGGCTCGACTGGGTGGGCTTCGTGCTGTCGGCGGGCGGGGCGTCGCTCTTCATGCTCGGCCTTTCGCTCGTGGGCGGCGAACTCGTTTCGAACGGTAAAGCCGTGACGATGTGCGTGATCGGCGCATTGCTGCTGGCGGCCTACTGGTTGTATGCGCAACGAGTCGAGCGGCCCGTGCTCGACCTGAAGTTCTTGCGCATTCCCACCTTCAACGCGAGCGTGGCGGGCGGGTCGCTCTTTCGCATCGGGCTCGGTGCCGTGCCGTTCTTGTTACCGCTCACGCTTCAGGAAGGCCTGGGGATGACCGCGTTCGCTTCGGGCGCCATCACGTGCGCCTCGGCGTTCGGCTCGATCTTCATGAAGGCGATCGTCTCGCGCGTGCTCGGGCGCTACGGCTTTCGCCGCACGCTGGTCGTGAACGCGGCGATTGCGGGCGCGGCCATCGCGATCTGCGGTTCGTTCTCGCCGGGCATGCCGGTGTGGCTGATCTGGCTCATCGTGCTTGCGGGCGGGATCTTTCCTTCGCTGCAATTTACCGGCCTCAATTCGCTCGCCTATGCCGATATTCCGACGCGCGACATCGGCCGTGCCACGAGTGTGGCGAGCGTGATCCAGCAAGTGTCGCTCGGTCTTGGCGTGACGATCGCGGGCCTCGTGCTGCAAATTTCACATCGGGTACAAGGGCACTCGTCCATCGTCTGGTCCGACTTCTGGCCGGCGTTCCTCGTGGTCGGGCTGTTTTCGGTGGCGTCGATTCCGGTGACGATGCGCCTGCCCGCGAATGCGGGAGAGGAAATTGCGCGTGGCCGGCGTGGCAAGGCGTGACTTCAACGCTACGCACGCGCAGGCGTGCAGCCATGGCCGATAAACCGAATCATGGGGGTGCACTCAATGGCGCTGGTAGAAAAAACAAAAGTTTCCGCTGCGGCTCTCGCACTATTCTCGCTTTGCACGTTTTCCACGGGTTTTCTCGAAGCCACACCGGCCTTCGCGAAAGACACTCAGCATCGCCCGGCGGTTCTGAATGCATCGGCGGTGGCCGTTGCCGATCAATACGCGGCTGACACGGCCGAACGCATCTTCAAGGAAGGCGGCAACGCGGTCGATGCGAGTGTGGCGATCGCATTTTCGCTGGCCGTGACCTACCCGGAAGCCGGCAATATCGGCGGCGGCGGTTTCATGACGCTCTACATGAACGGCAAGCCGTACTTTCTCGACTATCGCGAACGCGCGCCGCTCGCGGCCACGCGCACGATGTACCTCGACGAGAAGGGCGACGTGATTCCCGGCAAGAGCCTGTACGGCGTGGATGCGGTGGGCGTGCCGGGAACGGTGGCGGGCATGTGGGAAGCGCACAAGCGCTTCGGCAAGCTGCCGTGGAAGCAGGTGCTCGCGCCCGCCATCGAATACGCGCGCAGCGGCTTCGTCGTGGACGAACAACTCCAGAAGCGCCGTGAGGCCGCGCAGAAGGACTTCGCGGGCAAGACCAACTTCGACAAGTACTTCGGCAACCTCAAAGAGGGCGAGACGTTCAAGCAGCCCGAACTTGCCGACGCGCTCACGCGCATTGCGAATCAAGGACCGAAGGGCTTCTACGAAGGCAAGACCGCCGACCTCATCGCCACGCTCATGCAGAAGGACCACGGCCTCATGACGAAGCGCGATCTGCGGGAATACAAGGCCGTGTGGCGTCAGCCCGTGGAGGCGAAGTGGAACGGCTACGACGTCATCACCGCGCCGCCGCCGAGTTCAGGCGGTGTCGGCCTCGTGCAACTGCTCAAGATGAAGGCGATGCTCGCGCCGCAGTTCAAGGACGTGCCGCTCAATTCGGCGCAGTACATCCATCTGATCGCGGAGATCGAGAAACGCGTGTTCGCGGATCGCGCGCAGTACCTCGGCGATCCCGACTTCTACAAGGTGCCGGTCGCGCAACTGACCGACGACGCCTATCTCGCGAAGCGCGCCGCCGAAGTCGATCCCGACAAGCCTTCGGACACGAAGAGCGTGCAGCCCGGACTCGGCACCTCGATGCCCGAGAAAGCGGAAACGACGCACTTCTCGGTGGTCGACAAATGGGGCAACGCCGTTTCGAACACCTACACGATCAACGGTTACTTCGGGTCGGGCGTGGTCGTGCCGGGCGCGGGCATCGTGCTCAACGACGAAATGGACGACTTCTCGTCGAAGCCCGGCGTGCCGAACATGTTCGGCGTGGTGGGCAGCGACGCGAACGCGATTGCGCCGAAGAAACGCCCGCTTTCCTCGATGTCGCCGACCATCCTGACGAAGGACGGCAAGGTGGCGCTCGCGGTGGGCACGCCGGGCGGCTCGCGCATTTTCACCATGACCTTCCAGGTCATCACCAATCTCTATGACTTCAGGATGCCGTTGCCCGACGCGGTCGCGGCGATGCGATTCCACCATCAACTGCTGCCGCCGAACACGATTTTCTGGGAGCCGACGCACCCGATCACAGGCGATCTCGCGAAAGCCCTGGAGGCGAAGGGCTACGTGCTCAAGGGGCAGGACATCAGCGGCGATATTCAGGCCATCCGTGTCGAAGGCGAGACGCCCGAAGCGGTTTCCGATCCGCGCGGCCGTGGCGTGTCGCGCGTGATCCCTTAAAGCGCGCCGCCGGCACGAAACCTTGCGCCGCGAATGACGGCCATGCGTTTCGCATCGGCAACGCCGTGTAAGGCTGTGAAAGTTTGCATGTGATGATTGTTTGTCCTCAATTCTGGGGATGCAGCTTCGTTTTTCATCGCGTAGTATGCAACTTCCGGCGGAAGACAGCCCTTTGCCGGCGTGTGTTTTTGTTGGGGCGGCGTTTGCCGCCCCATTTTCTTTTCGGCATCAGCGTTTCATATTGAGTTCGTGAGACGAGATCATTAAGCTCTGACGATTGCGCCAGGAGCCCGGCGCGCCCGCCAACATCTCATCGCCCCAAGCCGCATGGACCTGACGAGCAGCGAACTTGCGCAGATCGCCGACGTCTTCAGACTGCTGGCCGATCATCCCTTGCCTGAGGACGTGTTGCGTCTCGAAGTAGGCCGGCGCCTGCTCGACCTCTTGCGCGCCGACGGCCTGCATGCGGGCGTGGAACTATTCGTCTGGTCGGGCGAGGCGGATCTGGCCGATCTGCGCATCCGGCGCGGCAAGCAGCGCGAGCATCTTTCCGGGCGCGAACTGGCCTTGTTCGATCTGGTGCGTCCGGCTTTCGCGGCTGCGCTGGCGCGCTCGCGCGCGCATGCGCCGGTGGATTCCGACGAGGCCTCGGCCGGGGAGAGCGAAGCCTTCAGCCGCCTGACGCGTCGCGAGCGCGACGTGGTGGCGCTGGTGGTGGAGGGGCTGCTCGACAAGGAGATTGCCGAGCGGTTGGGCATTTCCTATACGACCGTGCGCACGCATCTCGATCGTTCGTTTCAGAAACTCGGCGTCAGCAACCGCTCGCGCCTCGCGCGGCTCGTGCAGTCGGCGCAGCGCTGACGCGCGCTTCGGCCGCCGCGCAGGCGGACGAAGCGCCTCCTTTTATTCGGGCTGCGGCGCGGCGATGTTTTCGCCGGCGGCTTCGATCAAACCCAGGCAGGTTTGCGCGTCGCCGATGCGCTCGATCGCGAGCAGCGCGAAGCGCGCGAGAAAGAGCGGGCCGTTGGCTTCGCCCAGTCCCGTCATGGTCCTGCACAGTTGCGTGTAGACAGTGTCGAGTTCGCTGTCGGTCATGGCTTTCTCCAGATGAACTTGATGGGCCCGCGCTCAGGCGCGCAGTGCGTGGTCGAGGGCGGCGAGCGCCTGTTCGGCCGCACGGGCGGCGTCGCCGTGCCAGCGGCCGAGCACGTGGCCGTCCGGGCGCACGAGATACAGCGTGCCCGGCTGCGCGCCGTACAGGGGGAAAAGGCGCCCCGTGTGATCCCAGCCGCTCGGGCGCTGCGCGTCGGCGGGCCGGCGCGCAGCGAGCGGTACGAGCGGCACGAGTGCGAACGGCAGACCGCGCTCGCCAAGCTGCGCTTCCAGCGCGGCGAGGGGGGCGGGCGTCGCGCCGTCTTCGCTGAAGTAGAGCGCCGTGAAGCGCGGCGCGAGCAGATCGGTCACGTGACCTTCGCGTGCGCCCTCCCGATCGACGATCGTAAGCGGACATTCGGGCAGCACCGTGCCCGGCGCGGGACCGAGTGCGAGCGCATCGGAAACGGCATTGATCGGCGAGGCCGTATAAGCGATGGCCGAAGTCTGCCGCGGATTGATCAGCGAGCGCACGGCGGCGTGCTCGCGCGCGAGGCTCAGCACGGCGGTGCGCATGAGGTCGAACGCGAACGACGGCGGCGCCATGAACTCCGTGCTCTTCGTGCCGTAGCTCAGGTTCTCGTGGGCCGCGAAAACACGCTCGTCGGAATAGCTGTCGAGCAAGGCCTCGTTCGCGAGCCCCTTCACGACGAACGCGACTTTCCACGCGAGGTTGTCGGCGTCGTCGATGCCCGAGTTCGCGCCACGCACGCCGAAGATCGGCACGAGGTGCGCCGCGTCGCCCGCGAACAGCACGCGGCCGTGGCGGTAGCGTTCGAGCGTGAGCGCGTTGGCTTTGTAGATCGTGATCCAGATGGGCGACCACGACGCCTTTTCGCCCATCATGTCGAGCAGGCTCTGCACGCGCGGCATGACGTTCTCGGGCTTGATCGCCTCGTCGGCGTCCTCGCCGTCGCGCAGTTGATAGTCGATGCGCCACACGTTGTCGGGCTGCTTGTGGACGAGCACGGTCGAGCCGGGATTCGAGGCCGGGTCGAAATACGCCAGGCGCTCCGTGGGCCGCGCGCTGTCGAGCAGGATGTCGACGATCACGTAACGGCCTTCGTAGCTCGTGCCCTGGAGCTTGAGGCCCAGCGCCTCGCGCACCGTGCTGCGGCCACCGTCGGCGGCGATGAGCCAGCCGGTTTGCGCCGTGTAGTCGCCTTCGGGCGTGGAGAGCGCGAGCGTCGCGCCGTGCGCGTCTTGCTGCACGGCCGTCACCTTCGTGCGCCAGCGGATGTCGATGAGATCGGCGTGGCGTTCGGCGGCGTCGAGCAGGAACTGCTCGATGTGGTATTGCGCGAGATTGACCATCGGCGGCAGCTTCTGGTTTTCGTCCTGCGGCATCGTGAAGTGCAGCACTTCGTCGTCGCGATAGAAGCTGCGGCCCCCCGTCCACGGCAGACCCTTCGAGAGGAAGCCGTCGAGCGCGCCGAGGCGCTCGATGATCTCCAGGCTGCGCCGCGAAATGCAGATCGCACGGCTGCCGTAGCAGACCGATTCGTCCGCCTCGATCAGCACCGAGCGCACGCCGTGCTTTGCAAGGCCGAGCGCGATGGCGAAGCCGACCGGGCCGCCGCCAACGATCGTCACGGCGTGGCGCTCCATGTCGCGGCCGCCTTCGAGTTGGGGCAAGCGGGCGGCGTACTGCTTCGCCTCGAACGGATACGGGGTGAATTCGGCGCTCATCGTGTGTTCCTGTCGCGGCCTGCGCGTGCGCCGGCCTCAGAAGAAAGGGCGAAGGGGGGCATGGGGAAATGCGTCTCCGATACGAAAGTCTTGTTTTTGATGGCCCAGGGCGGCGTGCATGCCGTGCGTGGGCCTGCGCCGGCGGCGTTGGGAAAGCGCTGGCGATGGAGGCAGTATGGAGCGAGCAGGGAGGTCCGCTGTCCTCAATTTGGGTACAGCGGGCTTACAGCGGGGAGAGGGGGCGTGCGGACGGGGTTGTTAGCGACGCTCGGGCGCTTAGCCCTGATCGGTCGCGAGGCACAACGCAAAAAGCTGCCGCTGGCTCGAAATGCCGAGCCGCTGATACGCGCGCTTCTGGTACGTCACGACGCTGCTGGGCTTCACGCCCATGCACTCGGCGATTTCCACCGCGCTGCGCCCTTCGAGCACGCCGCGCAGGGCGTCGAGTTCGCGCTTGGACAGCGTGGGGCACAGCCCGCGCAGCCGCGCGAGCATCAACTGCGGAATGCCGAGCTGGCTCTGGCCGCGGATCGTGTAGTGGTGGCGCGCCGACTCGCCGATCAACGGGGCGAGCGATTCGACCAGTTCGACTTCCGCAGGCTGGAAATTGCCCGCATCGCTCTCGCGGTAGAGGTTCACCGAAAGCCAGATGTCCGCGGCGGGCTGCAAAAGCAGCGAGAGCCGGTCGGAGACGTTGGGGGCGGCGTAGCACGCGGCGCGGTAGCCGTCGTGCGCGATGTCCGCGCTGCTTTGCCAGTGCAGCACGAGCGACGACGAGCCGGGCTTGTCGGCCGAGCCGCCGGTGACGATCTGCTGGTTGCCGTCGAGTGCGTAGAAGAGGCGGGCGTAGGTGTCCGCGACATCGCGCAGGAAGCGCCCGCCGCGATGGTCGGCCACGGATACCGTGCGCGGCCGGTTGCCGAATTCGTAGGCGAACACGGTGCACTGCGTGACCGACGTGGCCGGGCCGAGCATGTTGAGCACTTCGGCGGCGAGCGCGTTGGCGTCGTCGCGTCCGATGGCGGAAACGAGGCTGGTGACGCGCGAGAGGTCGAATTGACCCGCCTGCCTCGGTCGGTCGAGATGCCAGTAACGCATGTTTCTTAACGGAAAGCGGCTGAAAAAAGCAACTTCCACGAGAGTAGCACCGTTTCGCATCGGCGCGAAAGCGGCAACGGCGGGGCCGGATCGCCAGGTCCCATGCCGCCGTGGCCCGGGCGTCGAGGTGAGCAAGGAAACCCGCCTTGCTGTAATCTCCACCCTCGGCTGGCGCGTGCGCGCCATGTTTCCTTACCTGACCCACGCTGCGCGCAGGATATCTCGAAATGTTGACGCTCCCCACCGCGATTCCACCCGATTTCGGCGCCGGAGCGGTCTTTCTCAGCGTGCTCGTCACGCAACTGGGCGTGCCCGTGCCGGCCGCGCCGGTGCTGATTCTCGCGGGCACGATGGCGGCCGGCGGGGAAACGTCGTATGCGAGCCTGCTGGCGGCGGCGGTGATCGCCACGCTGCTCGCCGATTCGCTCTGGTTCGCGGCGGGCCGCATGCGTGGCCGGCGTCTGCTGAACGGCCTCGTGCGTTTTTCCCTGTCGCTCGACACGACGATCCGGATCGCGCGCAACGTTTTCGAGCGTTACGGCGCGCCGATTCTCTCCGTGGCCAAGTTCGTGCCGGGGCTCGGCCTCATTTCCGCGCCGCTGCTCGGCACGACCACGGTGGCCGTGCATGTTTTCCTGCTGTGGGATTCGATTGGCGCGGCCCTGTGGGCGGGCACCTGGCTGCTCGGCGGCGCGGCGCTCCATGCGGAAATCGTGCGCTTCGCGGCGTTCGTGCGCGCCAACGGCATGACCATTTTCGACGTGCTGGCCGTGGCGGGCGTGGTGTTCCTCGCCTGGCGCTTGCTGCGGCGCATGCAGTTTCGCCACTGGCTCGCCACCCACCGTATTTCGCCCGACCAGCTCGACGAAATGATGAAGTCGAGCGCGCCGCCCATCGTGCTGGACGCGCGCCCGCAAACCGTGCGTGAGAAGGAGTCGTATCGCATTCCCGGCGCGCGCCCGCTCAACCTCGAATCGAGCGAGGAGCTCTCGCCCGAGTTGCTCTCGCGACCGATCGTGGTGTATTGCGTGTGCCCGAACGAAGCGACGGCCAAGCGTATCGTCAGCCAGTTGCGCAACAAGCACATCTATCACGCGCGCGCGCTGCGGGGCGGTCTCGACGCCTGGGAGCGCCACGGCTATCCGGTCGAGCCGCTCTCCACCGAGTTCCATGCCGCGCACGCCTATGCCGATGCCGAGGCGCTCGAAGCGGGCAACGACGAGGAATACACCGTGCGCGCGAGCCTTTCCAAATAACGCTGCGCCGCGCCGGGCCTCGCCTGATGCCCGGCGCTTCTTTCCCTCTCCGCGCGCGTTTCGCTACGCGCGCTGACTGCGCGAGCCGCCGCCCACGTTCTGGCCGGCATCGCGCGCCATCCTTGCATAACCCCACACCGAAAGCAGCGTGAGCACGCCTGCGCCGAGGAACGCCAGGCGGAAGTCGTCGAGCGTGAACACGTGGCCGGTCGTTTCGCCGTTGGCCGTCGCCGCCACGCGCAGCGCGAGCGCGCCGAACGCAATGCCGAGACCAATGGTCATCTGCGCCGCCGCGCTCCAGAGCGTGCTGGCGGCGCTCATCTGCGGCTGCGCGACATCGGCGTAGGCGAGTGTGGCCAGCGTGGAAAACTGCATCGAGCGCGTCATGCCATAAACGAACACGACGATCAGCACGATGGCGATCGGCGTGCCGGGCGTGAGCAGGCCGCACGCGATCAGCGAGACGCCGGCAATCGTCACGTCGACGACCGAAACGAGCCGGAAGCCCCAGCGCTCCAGGATACGCGTGGTCAGCGCCTTCATGCCGAGGTTGCCGAGCGCGCTCGCGAGCAGCAGCAGGCCGGACTTGAACGCCGAGAGCCCGAAGCCGATCTGGAACAGCAGCGGCATCAGATAAGGCGCGGCGCCGATGCCGATGCGCGTGACCGAGCCGGTTACGACCGTCACGGAAAACGTCGGGATTTTTAGCGTGGACACATCGATGAGCGGATGCGGATGGCGTTTCGCATGCGCAAACGCGATCACGCCGATCGCGATGCCCGCGGCCACGATCGCCACCGCGACCCACGGATTCTCGCCCGGCTGGCTCGCGCGCTCGGCCCCGTAGAGGATCGCGGTGAGCGCCGCGCCGCTCAGCACGAGGCCCGTCACGTCGAGCGGACGGCGATGCTCGCCGCGCAGGTTCGGCACCAGCGCGGCGATGGCCGCGAGCACGGCGAGCCCGAAAGGCACGTTCAGCAGAAAGATCCAGCGCCACGACGCATAGGTCGTGATGAAACCGCCAATGGGCGGCCCCACCACGGGCGCGGCAATGGCGGGCCAGGTGATCGTGGAGATCGCCTGCATGAGCTTGCTTTTCTCGGTGCTGCGCACGACCACCATGCGCCCGACCGGCACCATCATCGCGCCGCCTATGCCTTGCAGGATGCGCGCGGCCACGAACTCATCGAGGTTCTGCGCGATCCCGCACAAGACGGACGCCAGCGTGAACGTGACCACGGCGCCGAAAAAGACCGTGCGCGAGCCGCAGCGGTCCGCCACCCAGCCGCTGGCCGGAATGAAGATGGCGAGCGCGAGCATGTAGGCGGTCACGCCCAGACTCAGGCTGTTCGGGCCGACGCCGAACGAGCGCGCCATCTGCGGCAGCGCCGTGGCGATGACGGTCGTGTCCAGATACTCCATGAAGAAGGTGGCGGCGACGACGTACGGCAGCCAGCCGATGCCGCCGGAGCGTTGCGCGGGAGCGGTCATCGGACCTCCGCGCCCGCGCGGCGGGCAAGGGTGACGGGGGAGCGTGGGCGGTGCGAAGGGGAGAGGATCATTTGCAGTGAGCAGTGCTTGTTGCCGATCGGAACATGACGGACCGGATAGTGAAGCAGAAAGCGCGCGCGCAAAGGCAACAGTTTCCGTTACGCAAACGCTTATGTACAGCCGCGATGCTGTGCGGGGGCGCGGTGCGGGGCTGCCGCCACGCTCGAATCGATGCGCGTAGACTCGTCGGCTGACTGCATTTCATCGTCAACCTCTCTCTATGTGGAGAATCGGAAATGGAACACCGTTTTCTGGGCGCGTCGGGATTCAAGGTGCCGGTGCTGAGTTTCGGCACGGGCACGTTTGGCGGCAAGGGCGAGTTTTTCGAGGCGTGGGGGGCGACCGATGTCGCCGAGGCGCGCCGCCTGATCGATATCTGTCTCGAAGCCGGCGTCACGATGTTCGATAGTGCCGACATTTATTCGGGCGGGGCGTCGGAGTCGGTGCTCGGCGAAGCGCTCAAGGGCCGCCGCGACAAGGTGATCATCTCCACGAAGGCGACCTTCCGCTTCGACGACGAACCCAACAACGTGGGCTCGTCGCGCTTCCATTTGAAGCGCGCGGTGGACGCGGCGCTAAAGCGCCTGCAAACCGATTACATCGACCTGTTCCAGCTACATGGCTTCGACGCGAGGACGCCGGCCGAAGAGGTGCTGTCCACGCTCGACGAACTCGTGCGCGCGGGCAAGATTCTCTACACCGGGGTGTCGAACTTCTCGGGCTGGCATCTCATGAAATCGCAGGCCGTGGCCGATCGCTACGGCTACCCGCGTTACGTCGCGAACCAGACCTACTACTCGCTGATCGGGCGCGACTACGAATGGGAGCTGATGCCGCTCGGGCTCGACCAGGGCGTGGGCGCGGTGGTGTGGAGCCCGCTGGGCTGGGGGCGTCTCACGGGCAAGATCCGGCGCGGCCAGCCGCTGCCCGGGACAAGCCGCCTGCACAAGACCGCCGATCAGGGGCCGCCGGTGCCGGACGAATACCTCTTTCGCGTGATCGACGCCATCGACGACATCGCGAAGGAAACCGGCAAGACCGTGCCGCAGATCGCGCTGAACTGGCTGCTGCAACGCCCGACGGTCGCGACGGTGCTGATCGGCGCGCGCGACGAGGCGCAGTTGCGCCAGAACCTCGGAGCGGTGGGCTGGAATCTCACGCCTGAGCAGGTGGCGAAGCTCGATGCCGCGAGCGCGGTGCGCCCGGCCTACCCGTACTGGCATCAGCAGGGTTTCGCGGAGCGCAATCCCTCGCCCGTGTGATGCCGTCGGGGCGCGCCTCGCGCAGCGAATTTGGCGGCGCGGCGCGCTCAGACGTCTTCGGCCTGGCGCAGGATCTGGTTCGAGCCCAGATGCAGCGCCAGCGCGTAGAACTCGCGTTCGGCGAGATTGAGCGCCTTCGCGGCGACCATCGCGCGGTGATGATCGTTCGGATGCAGGAACAGCTTCACTTCGATTTTGCCGTGCGACTTCTGTGCGGACTCCATGGACTTGCTCCTTCGGTAATCGGGCGTTCGGCCCGTGACGGGTGAAGTGCCCATTACCGGGCGTCCATACGCGCAAGGGCGCGCGCCGTCTGACGCCACACGAGTGGTGACATGAAAACGGCGATGACGCGGAGTGGGCCTTGGGTTTGCCTGCCATCGCGTGTGCGCGACAACAGGACACGCGTGCAGAACTAGCGCAGCGCGGTACGACGTGAAGCGTCGGTAGTACGGGTGGTACGGGTGAAACCGGGATGAGACGTGTGGCGTAGCGGATACGGCGTGGCAACGTACGGCATGAGCGACCAACCTCCGGAATTATTTTTCTTGTGCGGCAGGACGCCGCATGTAGTACGGGCGGAAGTGTACTCGGGTTTTCACCTAGGTAAAACCCCTAAAATGAAAAGAATTGTTGTCTTAATTGAGAAAATCGCGCGGCAATGCGCGAGCCGCGCCGTTGAACGCGCTTCAATTCATGCGCAATGCATAAAAGAGGGATTGGCAGGGCGGCGAGACCCGCCGCCCCGGCGTCGCCCCGTGAGGGCGCCGTGATGAATGGGCGCGTCAGCGCCCGGTCATTCCTCGACGCGCTTGCGCAGGCGCGTGCGCGCCTGGCCGAGCGATTCGAATTTTCCGTGCGCTTCGTCCAGCACGGTGACCTTGCCGTGCCCGATGTCGTACACCCAGCCTTGCAGTTCGAGCTGGCCCTGGGCCACGCGCGCGGCCACCGCGGGGTGCGTGCGCAAGTGCGTGAGTTGCAGGCGGACGTTTTCTTCGACGAGCGCCTGGACGACCTGGCCGTCGTCCAGGCCGCGCGTTTTCACCACGCTGCGCGCGGCTTCGGCGTTGCGCAGCCAGGCTTGCACGGTGGGCATGTCGGCGGTCGCTTCGGCGCCCGAGGCGAGCCCCTTCATCGCGCCGCAATCGGTATGGCCGCACAGCACGATCTGCTTCACGTTGAGCGCGAGCACCGCGAACTCCACGACTGCGGAAACGCCGCCCAGCATTTCGCCGTAAGCCGGCACGATATTGCCGATGTTGCGGCAGACGAACAGGTCGCCGGGCTTGGCCTGCGTGATCATTTCCGGCGAGACGCGCGAGTCGGCGCAGGTGATGAACAGCGTGTGCGGCGCCTGGCTATGGGCGAGGCTGTGAAACAGCTCCTTGTTGCCCGGGAACACGTGATGAGTGAATTCGTCCACGCCGTCGAGCAGATGTAGCAAATCGCAGCCGCACGAGTCGGAGTGATCGTCGTGCGAATGAGTGTGGTCTGGCATGGATGTTTCTCTCTTTATCATGAATCGACACTATCGAATGGCAACAGCGTGAGTTTACGCTGAGGCGACCCCTTGCGGATCGGAAAACTGCCAGCCGCACCACGCGAGACACCGGCTCGCCCACACTCCATTCGTCGAACCGACGGGATATGTTGGCAAACAGGCCGAAAAAGCCGCAAAGCACGGGAAAGTGGGCTGGAGCGTGAAGCGCGGGCGCAACATGCGTTTCCGTTCGAAGACGCATTTTCTCACGCCGCGCGTGATTGGCACATTCGGGGTGTCGCCGGTTGAACCGGCATCATGATCATGGGTCACGGGCAAGCCACGACCGGCCAGTCGGTCGGTGCGCTCACCACGCCATGCGCCACGGTTCCGGGGGGATGGCGGGGTTGGAAGCCGTCTCGCTACCGACGAGCGTCGTCGCTTCGGAGAATTCAGCGAGTATCTCGTTGCGCAACCGCGCGAAACGCGGATCTGCGCGCTCGCGCGGGCGCGGCAAACCGACCTCCACGATGCGCCGGATGCGCCCCGGACGCGGCGCCATCGTGACGACCCGGTCGCCCAGGTAAATCGCTTCGTCAACATCGTGTGTGACGAGGATCATCGTGATGCGCTCGCGTTCCCAGATACGCAATAGCTCGTTTTGCAGGCGGCTGCGCGTGAGTGCGTCGAGCGCGCCGAACGGCTCGTCGAGCAGGAGCACGCGCGGCCGGTTCACGAGCCCGCGCGCGATCGCCACGCGCTGCGCCATGCCGCCCGAAAGCTGATGCGGATAAGCGT
The DNA here is from genome assembly GCF_003268775.1 of Paraburkholderia unamae. GTDB lineage: Bacteria > Pseudomonadota > Gammaproteobacteria > Burkholderiales > Burkholderiaceae > Paraburkholderia > Paraburkholderia unamae. The sequence continues at coordinate 38,415 of NZ_QLSU01000035.1, read as the reverse complement.
GTTCGAAACCGTTAAGCCTCACGAGCGCGATGTGTTCGGCCACCGCCTGGTCCTTCTGGCGCGCGGACAGCGGCGCATTGCGAAGCGCCGCGAGGATATTCTGCGCGGCGGTGAGCCACGGGAACAGCCGGTGATCCTGAAACACGATGCCGCGTTCGAGCGACGTGTCGCGCACGCGTTCGCCGCCCATCATGATCGCGCCGCTGTAACCGGCGTCGAGGCCTGCAATGAGGCGCAGCAGCGTGGACTTGCCGCAACCGCTCGCGCCGAGCACGCTCACGAATTCGCCGGGGCGCACGTGCAGCGTCACGTCGTCGAGCACGACGAGCGCCGAGTCGCCCGCGCCATAGCGTTTGCTCACGTGAAGGATGTCGATTCCTTCGGGTTCCAGGGTACTCATCGAGCGGTCTCTCTCAGGATCAATTGAATGGCAGTACGAATCATTGAATGGTGACGTGAAGGCGGGCCAGCACGGCGCGTTCCACGAGCCGCGCGAGCGCGTTGAGCGCCCAGCCCGTGACGCCCACCACGACGATGCCGAACAACACGAGGTCCATGCGGAACTGCTCGCTGCCGTCGATCAGCAGATTGCCGATGCCGCTGCCCGCTACGAGCAGATATTCCGCGCCGAGCGTGGCGAGCCACGAATAGATGAGCGCGAGATAGAGGCCCGTGAAAATGGAGGGCAGCGCGGCGGGCAGCAGAACGTAGCGGATCAACTGCACCCGCGAATAGCGCAGCGCGTGCGCGAGTTCCACATATTTGCGCGGCACCGCGTGAATGCCGTCGCAGGTGTGCGCGGCGACCGGCAGCAAGGCCGCGAGCGAAAGAAACACGACCTTGGCGGCGTCGCCCAGTCCGAACCACACGGAGATGAGCGGAATCCACGCGAACAACGAGATTTGCTTGAAGGTGTCGAAGCTCGGACCCACGATGCGCGCGGCAACGCGCGAAAGCCCGAGCGCGCCGCCCAGCAGCAAGCCCGCCGAAGCGCCGATGGCGAACCCGCACGCTTCGCGGGCGAGCGAGGCCGACAGCGCGCGGACCAGCGCGCCGCTCTCGATCTGTTCCAAAGCAGTGCGAAATACGTCGGCGGGACTCACGAGCAGGCCGCTCTTCACGAGATGCGCGGCGCTCACGGCCCACCATAGCGCAATGGCCGCGACGGGCAGCGCCGCGCCGCGAAAGTCGACGCGACGCCGTGGCGTTTCGACTGTCGCTTCACAGGAGCAAACGGGGGGCGCGTCTTTGCGCGCGAGCGAAAATCTCATGACGATTCTTCCTTTCGACCATGCGCAGCGAAGGCAGTCAGCCGCGAAACGCCGAAGGCGTGCCGCGCCGCAAGCGCTTTTCCAGCGCGTCGAGCAACCGATTGATGACAAAGCCGACCGCGCCCACCACGACCACCGAGGCCATCACGAGATCGAGCTGAAAAAGTTGCCGCCCGTACACGATCAGATAACCGAGCCCTTCGGACGACGCGACGAGCTCGACCACGACGAGTGCGAGCCAAGCCTTGGTAAACGCGAGGCGCACACCGGTTGCGAGCGTTGGCACGGCGGCCGGCAGCACGACCTTCACGATGCGTTGCCAGCGCGTATAGGCAAGCACGCGCGCGACTTCGTCGAGCGCCGCAGGCGTTTGCCGAAAGCCCTGCATCGTGCTGAGCGTCACGGGCACGAGCGCCGCGTGGCCGATGAGCAGATACTTGAGCGGCTCGTCCACGCCCACCAGCAGCAGCAAAAACGGCAGCCAGCCCAGCACGGGAATCTGCACGATCGCATTGAAGCTCGGCAGCACCCACGCTTCGAGCGTGCGCGAGAGTCCGAGCGCCGCGCCAATCGCGAATCCCAGCAACGCGCCGCCCGCGAAGCCGAGCAATACCCGTTGCAGGCTGATCAGCGTGTTGCGCGCGAGTTCGCCGCTTTGGGCGAGATCGACGAGCGTTTCGTACACGCGCTGCGGCGCCGGCAGGATTTGCGGCGCGATCCAGCCGCGCGCGCTGCCCACGCTCCAGAGCAGGAACAGCAACGCGGGCAGCAGCCAGGGCGCGAGACGCCACGCGCAGGCACGCAGCGCGCTGCGCCAGCGCGAGTTCGCATACGCGTGCGGAGCGGTCGCGTCGGTGCGCGAAGCGACGGCCCGTGGCGTGTCGGATGAGATCGTGATCGCGGTGTCGGTCATCTCGCCTGTTTCCTTGCGTGCTCAGCCGAGCGGTTTGCCCGCCGCGTCGTAGCGGGGCCAGTAGTGATCGAGCTTTTGCGCATGCAGCGCGTTGTCCAGGTAGCGCGGCTCGAACCACGAATCCACGTCCACGGGCTGGCGAATGAGCTTCAGGCGCAGTGCGTCCTGCGCGACGGCCTTGTAGCGCGCCACGATGAACGGATCGATGAGCGGCGAATTGCGGTCTTTCAAACGCTGGTCGGCGAATTCGGCTTGCCACGACGCGTAGCTCACGCCGCTTTTCGCCCAGAGCTTGAAGAGCGCGTCGCGATTCGCTTCGTCGGACGACCATTGCGCCGCCTGCACGAACACATCCACCACGCGCTGCACGATGTCGGGGTGCGCTTTCTCGAAGCCGTCGAGCACGAGCAGATGCGACTGACGCGTGAACTGCGGGCCATCATGCTGCGACTCGTAGACGATGCGCGCGAGCCCCTGGTCGCGCAGCCGGTAGAGGTGATAGTCGTTCACCGAAGCGTCGATGCCCTTCGAGGCGAGCGCGGCGAGCGAGCTGGCGGTGTCGAGGTTGATCACGCGAAGCGCGTGCTCGTCGAGCTGGTTGGCGGCGAGCGAATTGTCGGCCACGAGTTGCAGATTCGTGCCGCGAAAAATGGCGACGCGACGGCCCTTGAGGTCCTTGATCGAATGGATGTCCGAGTCGGGCGGCACGCCTATCTTCACGCCCGAGCGCACGCCGGATTCGAGCAGGATGCGGGTCTTGAGCCCGTTGGCGCGCGCTAGCACGGCGGGCAGGTCGCCCTGAAACGCGAAGTCGAGCGCATTGTTGGCAATGGCCTCGTTCACGGCCGGGCCCGCGCCTTTGAAGAACAGCCATTCGACCTTGATGCCGTCGGCGGCGAAGGCCTTTTCCAGCAACTGCTGGTTTTGCACGGTGGCGGCCGGGGAGCCGCCGAAGGTGGGCGGATCGCCTGCGCCTTGCTGCGCGACGCCGATACGGATCACGCTGGGCCGATCGGCGGCGGCGTGCAGCGACGTGAGCGAAAGCGCGGCGCAAAGCAGGTACTGCAAGACGCGATAGGAACGCATGGGCAGGTTCGGACAGGAGTGACGAAACGAGGGGGCACTCCAGCGAGCCGTGGCTGGCCGTCGTTGCCCTTGGGTCATTCTTTTCCGGACCCAGCGATCAGGACAACCAATGAATCGAGATTTGCTTTTCTCGACCGGGATGTTGTATCGCACGAGTACAGCGCGCGACGCTCGCGCATCCATGTTAGTGGAGCGCGGCGCGCGTCAAAGGAAGAAATCGTGCTATCGAAATGAACGCGGGCGCAAAGCCGCGCCACGCAGGCGCTTTATTGCGTTTCGATCGCGTGGCGCGCCGCGCTGGTGCGCCGCGCCGGCATGAAGTACCACACCGCGCACAGCACTTGCAGTACCACAAGGATGGCCCACACGGTTTGATGCGCGACGGCGGGGTAATGGCCGTCGAGTGCGGGCCAGTGCGCGAGCGCGGCGCCGATCGCGATCTGCAACACGAAAATGCCGATGAAGATGACGAGCGTGAAGGTGGTGTTCACGCGGCCGATCAGGCGTGGCGGAAAGTATTCGGCGAGCACCGCATAAGTGAGGATGCCGGTGCCGCCGAGCGCGCCATATGCCGCCCACAGCAGCGTGGCGGGCAGCGGCGCGCGCGCCGCGAGCAGGGCCTGCACGAGCACGAAGAGCGCCATCGTCACGCCGGAGAAGAGGTGCACGCTCACGCCGCGCCGCTCGAAGCCGCGTGCGAGCGCGCCGAAGCCGATGTTGCCGGCAATGAACGCGCCGCCCAGCACGGAAACGAGCGAGGCCGCGCGCGTGCCGATATCGGCGGTGCCGGCCGGCACGACATCGCGCAGGAACGCGCCCACCCACAGGGACTGCATGGCGTAGAACACCGCCTGGGTGAGGCTGGAGAAGGTCGCCGTTTTCCAGAACGCCCGGCTGCGCAGGATGTGGGCGGTGCCCTTGAACTGTTCGAGCACGCTCGCCTGGTGGTGGGTGTCGCGCGTGCGCGGCCCGCCCATCCAGATGATGGCGGCCACGACGGCCGTGAGCACGGCCAGACCGAGGCTCACCGAGCGCCACGGCGCAATGGAAAGCAGCCACGAGAGCGGCGCGCCCACGGCCACGCCGCCCAGCCCCCCCACGGCCATCACGAGGCCGTTCACGAGCGTGAGCTGCGCGACGGGAAAGTGCTGCGCGGTGGCCTTGAACGCGCCGCCCAGGCACACCGAGACGCCCACGCCGATCAGCAGGCGGCCGACCATCATCGCGGCCAGGTTGTGCGAAACCCCGAAAATCACCGCGCCCGCCGCGGCCACGAGCATGACGCACGCGGTGACGCGGCGCGGCCCATAGTGGTCGAGCAGCACGCCGCCCGGAATCTGGGCACCCGCGAAGCCGAGGAAATAGACGCTCGTGAGCGTGCCGAGGTCGGTGGCGGTAAAGCCCAGTTCGTGTGAGAGAAAAGGCGCAAAGCCGAGATTGACGCCCCGAAACAGGTACGAAATGAAGTAGCCGAGCGCGAATACGGCGAACACGCGCAGTCTGAGTGAGGTCATGGTACGGGGGAAGCCCGAAAGCGGATTGAATGCCTGGGCTCGATTATTGGCGATTGTGGTGCATGAGGCCAGAGAGAGATTTCAAACGGCATTGTGAGTAGAATTTGACGTCATGGCCCGATCCCTCCCCCCCTTGCAGGCGCTGCGCGCCCTAGAAGCCGCCGCGCGGCGGCGCAGTTTCAGCCGCGCCGCGGAAGAATTGCATTTGACGCACAGCGCCGTGAGCCACCATCTGCGTGCGCTCGAAACGGAGCTTGGCGTTGCACTGTTCCGGCGCACCGGCAGCCGCATGATTCCCACGGCGGCGGGCGCGCAACTCGCCGAGCGCGTGCGCCGCAGTCTCGACGACCTGCGCGAGGCGCTCGACGCCACGCGCCCCGGCGTGAGCGGCGTGACGCGGCTCGAACTGAGCGTGATGTCCGATTTTGCGTCCGTCTGGCTGATTCCGCGGCTCGGCGACTTCTACGACCGCTATCCGATGGTCGATCTGTCGTTGCGCATGCACGCCGACATCACGCCGCCCGACCCGTATCCGTTCGACATGGGCATCTGGCACCGCCGGGTCGAGGAACCCGGTTTCCAGATCCGCAAGCTGCTGGACGACCAGGTCGTGGCCGTTTGCAGCCCGGCCTTGCTTGCCCGCTATCCGGACTTTCGCATGGAGGATCTCGCGAAGATGCCGCTGCTGCGCTTTTCGCGCCGTTCGTGGCGCGACTTCTTCGACGCCGCGGGCGTGGCGGGCGAGGAGCCCGAGCGGGGCCCCGTGTTCGACGACGCGGGCTTGCTGCTGCAAGCCACGGTGGCCGGGCAGGGCGCGGCCACGGCGCGCCTGCAACTGGCGCGCGGTTTCATCGAGCGCGGCGCCCTGGTGCAACTCGGCCAGGTGCGCATTCCCGCGTCGCTCGACTATTACTTCACATGGCGCGAAGGCCATCCACGCGAAGCGGCCATCCAGCAGTTCTATCGATGGATCAAGGCGCAATTGGCCAATTGAAGCGGCCATGCACTCGCATTGCCAATTGGCTATTCGGGGTAAACCTGTGCTCGCGTTGTCAACGCTGCGAGTGCGATGCGCGTTGCTCCTTCAATAGAGAGGCCGAATACGCCGCAAAGCGCCATTAGCGTCCGTATTCATGTGGCATGCACCAAGGCGGAACACGCTTTAACGCATTGCGCCGAAATGCTTAATAGCCGCAATGTTGGATGCAATGCAGCGCCGGCGAAATGACGCTTGAACGCTTTACAAATGCATTTACGCAACGCGCTTCACTATTTGGGCAAACAGGTCAAACGCCCCATTCGAACACGGAAAGCGATTTGTCTGCTGAAAAGAATGCCAGAGTGTGGCGTGGAATCACGGATCTGGCACGCTTCGCATCAAGAATGAAATTGTTGGAGTATTGTTACTCCCCAACGCGTTTTGGCGCGCGAATGTTTTGTGGTGAATGTGTGTAGTGAACCGACCCGTTCCGGGTCAGCAATAAGACTGTGACAACAGGAGAAACTGCATGAAGGCAATTCAGGTATTCAAGCTGGCGGCAACCACGGTTCTCGTGGCGGCTTCGTTCCAGGTCTACGCACAAGATGCGGCCTCCGCACCCGCAGCGCCCGCGGCAGCCGCCACGGCCAGCGGTCCGACCGCTGCCGCCCAGCACGACGTCAACCAGTCGAAGGCTGCGCTGAAGCAAGCCCGCGCCGCCAACCGCGCGCTCGGCCGCAAGGTCCGCTCGGCCCTCGCCCGTGACAAGCAAATCAGCGTCTCCAACATCACCGTGCGCGCGAAAGACGGCGCCGTCATCCTGCAAGGCACGGTGCCCGAGCAGTCGCAGGTCGATCGCGCAACGGACGTCGCCAAGGGCGTTCAAGGCGTGACGTCGGTGCGTAACGCGCTGACGATCCGCCCGGTTGGGACCTGATCGATCCGCGTATCGCGTGCCGGCACTCGCCTCGCGCCCCTGAAGGTGCGGGAGGCAACGCCGGAACCGATAAGCTCCGGGTTCGTCCCGAAGGCCGCACATGCCATCCCCTGGTGGATGGCATGTGCGGCTTTTTTATTGCCCGCCGGGCGCGGCTCAGGGCAGCTCAGGGCGGCTCAGAGTGGATTAGGGCGAGTCAGGGCTCTACGTAGTGCATGTGCGGCGATTCGCCCATCAGCAGCGGACGGTTGGCGTCGGCCGCCGCGCGCAGGTAGTCCCACAGCGACGTGATGCGCCGCAACTTGCGCAGGTCCTCGCGGCTGCACAGCCAGAAGCGCCGCGTCACGACGATCTCGTCGGGCAGGATGGCCACCAGGCGCGGGTCGGGCGCCGCCATGAAGCAAGGCAGGATAGCGAGCGCGCTACCCTGCAATGCAGCATGGTATTGCGCGATCACGCTGGTGCTGCACAGGTTCGCGGTCACGTTCGGCGCCGTTCGTTCGAGATAGAGCAGTTCGTGGCTGAACGCCAGATCGGCGACATAGCTGATAAACGCGTGATTGCGCAGGTCGACGGGCGAACGGATGCGCTCGTGGCGCTCCAGATAAGCCGGCGTGCCGTACAGGCGCAACCGGTAGTCGCACAGCTTCGTGTAGACATACTGCCCGCGCTCGGGCCGCTCCAGCATGATCGCGAGGTCGGCCTCGCGCTTTGACAGGCTCACGAAATGCGGCACCGGCAACAGGTCGATCGACATGTCGGGATGCTGGCCCGTGAAGCGCGCCAGTTGCGGCGCGAGAAAAAAGCAGCCGAACCCCTCCGTCGAGCCCACGCGCACATGGCCCGAGAGCGACTGCGCGCCCAGCGCGAACTGCTCGCTGGCCGACTGCACCGTGGTTTCCACTGCGTCGGCATAGGCCAGCAGGCGCTGGCCTTCGGCCGTCAGCACGAAGCCGCCTGAGCGCGACTTGTCGAACAGGACCGTGCCGAGCGCCGCCTCCAGCTCACGCACCCGGCGCGCGACCGTGGTGTGATCCACGCCCAGGCGCTTTGCCGCCCCGCTCGCGCGTTGCGTGCGCGCGACTTCGAGGAAGTAGCGCAAATCGTCCCAGTTCAGTGTCTCCATTTTGCTCGTTGTGTTTTTTTGCATATCGGATGGGCTTTTTCATCTATATGCCGTGGATATTCGAGTAACTATACTCGTTGCAGACCGCAACATATACGGTCACGTACAACAAGGATGGAGACAGACGATGCCCATGCAGTCGACCGCCACGCCCGGCGGCAGCGCAACACGCTCGCCTTCAACGCGACTTTCGTTCCCTCGCACGCCTCCATTCCTGTGACGCACGCCGCGCCTGTCTTCGTGTGCAGGCGCTCGTGCGCGCCGCCATTGAAGATTTCGGTTATTCCGTTTTGTCCGGCCCAGGCCGGCCCGTTCGAATCCATCAGGGAGAGTTCAAGATGAATGCAGTGACCCAGGCATCCAATGCTCATGTCTCGACCGTCAAGCTTCTGATCGACGGCGAGTTCGTGGAGTCCAAAACCAGCGAATGGCGCGACATCGTCAACCCGGCCACCCAGGAAGTGCTGGCGCGCGTGCCGTTCGCGACCGTCGAGGAAGTGGACCGCGCCGTGAAGGCCGCGCACGCTGCGTTCGCGACGTGGAAGAACACGTCCATCGGCACGCGTCTGCGCATCATGCTCAAGTTGCAGGCGCTGATTCGCGAGAACATGCCGCGCATCGCACAGACGCTCACCGCCGAGCAGGGCAAGACGCTGCCCGACGCCGAAGGCGACATCTTCCGCGGCCTCGAAGTGGTCGAGCACGCGTGCTCGATCGGCACGCTGCAACAGGGCGGCTTTGCCGAGAACGTGGCGGGCGGTGTGGACACCTACACGCTGCAACAGCCGCTGGGCGTGTGCGCCGGCATCACGCCGTTCAACTTCCCGGCCATGATCCCGCTGTGGATGTTCCCGATGGCGATCGTGTGCGGCAACACCTTCGTGCTCAAGCCTTCGGAGCAGGACCCGCTTTCGACGATGCAACTCGTTGAGCTCGCAATCGAAGCCGGCATTCCGAAGGGCGTGCTCAACGTGGTGCACGGCGGCAAGGAAGTCGTCGACGCGATCTGCACGCACGAGCATGTGAAGGCCATTTCGTTCGTCGGCTCGACCGCCGTGGGCACGCACGTCTACCGTCTGGGCAGCGAGCACGGCAAGCGCGTGCAGTCGATGATGGGCGCGAAGAACCACGCCGTCGTGCTGCCCGATGCGAATCGCGAGCAGGCGCTCAACGCGCTGGTCGGCGCGGCGTTCGGCGCGGCGGGCCAGCGCTGCATGGCGACGTCGGTGGCGGTGTTCGTGGGTTCCGCGCAGCAGTGGGTGGACGAACTCGTGGAAAAGGCGAAAACGCTCAAGGTCAACGCAGGCCACGAACCGAAGACGGACGTCGGGCCCGTGGTTTCGCGCACGGCGAAGACGCGCATTCTCAGCCTGATCGAATCGGGCGTGAAGCAGGGCGCGACGCTTGCGCTCGACGGCCGCGACGTGAAGGTGCCGGGCTACGAGAGCGGCAACTTCGTCGGCCCCACGGTGTTCACGGACGTGAAGACCGACATGGACATCTACACGAACGAAATCTTCGGGCCGGTGCTCGTGGTGCTCACGGCGAACACGCTCGACGAGGCCATCGCGCTCGTCAACGCGAATCCGTTCGGCAACGGCGTGGGCCTCTTCACGCAAAGCGGTGCGGCGGCGCGCAAGTTCCAGAGCGAGATCGATATCGGCCAGGTCGGCATCAATATTCCGATTCCGGTGCCGGTGCCGTATTTCAGCTTCACGGGCTCGCGCGGCTCGAAGCTCGGCGACCTTGGGCCCTACGGCAAGCAGGTCGTGCAGTTCTACACGCAGACCAAGACGGTTACGGCGCGCTGGTTCGACGACGCGACCGTGAGCGACGGCGTGAACACCACGATCAGCCTGCGCTGAGATACGGTCCTGATGGAGATTTGGGATCCTGAACAATAACGGAGACAGGCGCATGAAAATCGGATTCATCGGGTTGGGCCACATGGGCGCGCCGATGGCGCTCAATCTGCTCAAGGCGGGACATGCGGTGTCGGTGTTCGACCTGAGCGCAAGCGCCATGCAGGCGCTCGCCGATGCGGGCGCGCAGAAGGCCGCGTCGGCGAAGGCGGCGGCGAGCGGCGCCGAATGCGTCATCACCATGCTGCCCGCGGCCGCGCACGTGCACAGCGCGCTCACCGCCGAGGACGGCGTGCTCGCGGGCATCGCGAAGGGCGTGACGATCATCGATTCGAGCACGATCGACCCGGCGAGCGTGAAGGCGTTCGCGAAGCTGGCCGCGGCTCAGGGTAACGCATTCGTCGACGCGCCCGTTTCGGGCGGCACGGGCGGCGCGGCGGCGGGCACGCTCACGTTCATGGTGGGCGGCAGCGCGGCGGACTACGAGAGCGTGAAGCCCGTGCTCACGGGCATGGGCAAGAACATCGTCCATTGCGGCGAGACGGGCACGGGGCAGGTCGCGAAGATCTGCAACAACCTCGTGCTGGGCATCACGATGGCGGGCGTGGCCGAGGCGATGGCGCTGGGCGAGTCGCTCGGCATCGACCCCAAGGTGCTGGGCGGCATCATGAACACGTCCACGGGGCGTTGCTGGAGTTCGGACACGTATAACCCGTTCCCTGGCGTGATCGAGACCGCGCCTTCCACGCGCGGCTATACGGGCGGCTTCGGCACCGATCTCATGCTCAAGGATCTCGGCCTCGCCACCGACGCCGCGAAGGGCGTGCATCAGCCAGCCTACATGGGCGCGCTCGCGCAGCAGCTCTACCAGGCCATGAGCAGCCGTGGCGACGGCAAGCTCGACTTTTCCGCGATCATCAAGCTCTATCGCGGCGAAAAGGGCTGAGTGTCGTTGTGAGTCGCACAAGGCGCGCCGCGTGGCGCGCCTTTTTTATGGGCGCGTGCTCAGTCGCTCAGGCCTTCAGGCGCACCTCGATGCGCGTGATCAGGCGTTTGAACCAGACACCGAGCAGTGCGTTTGAAGGCGCGAGCGCCGTCGAGCAGGCCAGGATGCGGTAGACGTCGTTGCGCGTGACCTTGGAGGTTTTCGCGGGATCGAGCCAGTCGTGGTTGTCCACGAGCCGATCGAGCGTTTCGAGGCCGATCAGGATGGGCCAGAGGCACGCGAGCCGCAGGCGCACCGAAAGGCGCGGCAGCGCGAACGTATAGTCGATGGCCGCGCGGAAGTGGTCGAGCGCGATGCGCACGAGTTCGAGCATGATCGGCCGGGCGCGTGCGCAGGCGCCGGGCTGCATCAGATCCTGCGCGCTGAGACCGGCCTGGGCCAGCATCGAGGCGGGCAGGTAGCAGCGCCCGATACGCAGGTCCTTGCCGCAGTCGCGCAGCACGTTCACCATCTGCAAGGCCTTGCCGAAGCGGATGCCGCGCGCGTGCATGGTTTGCTCCAGTGCGGGCGCGAGCGTGCCGGGCAGATGCATGTAAGTCATCTTCGTCCAGAACTCGCCCACGCAGCCCGCCACGAGGTATGTATAGCGGTCCAGTTCGTCCCACGTGCGCAGCGCGGCCACCTGGCCCGAGCGCTCGTCGGGGAAGGTGCGCAGATCGAATTCCATGCCCTCGGTGAGCGTCGTGACGATCTCGCGCACGGCCTGGCGGTCGGCGTCGTCGAGTTGCGCGAGCACGTCGAGCGCGCCGCCCAGCGACTCGAGCAGCAATTTCTCGTCCGATTGCGTTTGCTGGCCCGCGACCTCGCCCGCGAGATCGGCGAGCAAGCTGTCGTCGTTCGTCGTGCCGTTCACGCGCTCGCGCAGCGCGAGCAGCAGCGCGAGCCGCCGTGGTGGCGGAATGAGCGCGGTGTCGGCGATGGTGTCGGCGGCGCGCGCGAGCAGATAGGCTTCGCCCACCGGGTCGCGCATGCCGCCGGGCAGCACGCGCATGGTGAGGTAGAACGAACGGGAAACGCCTTTGAGCAACGGGCCCAGAAGGAAGGCCCGGGTAGAATTCTGCATGTTGGATAGAGGCAGCGAGGGACGGATCGGACGCAGCCGCATTGTATCGTGGACGAGGGAGACGAGGCCTGGTGAGACCCGAACGCGCGTTCTACGACCTCCAGGTGCGCTTCGCGCGCGCGGCGGCGCGCCTGGCGGACATGCCGCTTGGCGCGGCGCTGCTCGACTGCACGAACCTGTACGTGCGCTTTGGCGCGGGGCGGGGTTTCGACGCCGCGCATCCCCTCTGGGAAGCCTATCTCAGCGGCATCAACAGATATGCAAGCGAGGCCGGGCAGTGCGAGTGGACCTGGCGCCATGTGCAGCGCTGCCAGGCGTACGAGACGCACCGGGCGGGCCCGGCGGTCGTGGCAACGTTCGGCTGCTTTTCTTATGCGCGCGAGCCGCACGGCGGCCTGCGCCTGCACTTCAACGCCCAGGCCGACAACGGCCTGTCGCCGCTAGACATCCGGCGCTTCGACGCGCGGCGCGACGAACTGCGCCGCCTGATCGATCATTTGCGCGCGCATCTGTATGAGAGCGGCGACGCGTCGCGCGACCCGCTTGTGCACGGCACATCGTGGCTTTACAACCTGCCTGCGTATCGGCGGCTCTTTCCTGCTGTGTATGTGGCAAGCGCGCAACCGGTGGCCCGTTTGCGCGCGCTTTCGCTCTGGGGGCAATTTCTCGACCGTCATGGGTGTGTCCGCAAGGACAGCGCTGCGAAGTTGCTCGCCCAGGCCGAACGCGAACGCGATTTTGCTCGCCTCGTGCAGTGCTTTCCTGTGCAAGCGCTTGCGGTGCATGCCCCCGTTTCGGCGTTTCGTGCGGATTTCACCGTGTAGCGCGCCGCTTTCGAAGCGGCACAGTGTCAGGAAACTTGTCTGCTTATCGAAAGCACGCGTAACCGCTCCGGTTACGAAAAATTTTCACGTCATCGCGTTCATCGGGCCGAAGGCCGCCGGTCGTAAGCCGCTTCACGTGCGTACGGCATTAGCCGCGCGCGCCCGAAGCGTCAGCATTCCACACGCACGCAATATTGATGAAAGTAATTCGTGTAACGCGTGGGTAACGCCCGCGCCGCGCCCGCGGCACTAGACTCCGCCGATGCTTTTGTCACGGAGCGCTGCTCATGTCTTCGTCCCCGGCTCTCGCCATTCATTCCCTGCACGATTTCGAGCTGACTGCGGACGGCCAGTATCTGATGGTGAACGGCAATCAGCCGAACAGCGTCGCGCTGCATTGCTCGGTGATGCACGAACTGCTCGCGGCGCTCTCGAACGCGATTGGCCGCTCCGAGCGCATTCGCCAGAAAACCGCAAGCGTGAAATTCACCATGCCTTGTGAGGCCTGGGAGATCGGCCGCGAATCGGGCGACGTGCCGCATCTCGTCGTGAGCTTTCGCTTGCCGGGCGGCGCCGAACTGTCGTTCCGGCTGCATCCCGCGCAAGCGGCGCACATGACCGAGGTGATGTCGTTCGCCACGGGACTGGCGAAATTGCGCCGCCCCGGCGGCGTCAGCATGCAATAGGCGCGGATCGTTCGCCGCGCGCTCAGCCGCATTTGTTGCACCCCTGCTTCCGTGGCTGATGCCGCGCAGCCGGGCGGCGCAGCTTGCGCGGCGGTTGCGTCGGCGTCATTCGCTGGTTTCCATCGTTGGTCTCACTCGTTGGCCTCACATTCAACCTCCCGCATGACGGCATCAACTCACACCGCGCGCTACGCCCGCGCGCTGACCTTCGCCGGGCTTGGCCTCGGCGTGAGCGCGGCGGCGCACGCCACCGAGCCCTTCGTGGTCCAGGACATCCGCATCGACGGGCTCACGCGCATCGAGCCGGGCACCGTGTTCGCGTATCTGCCGATCAAGCAGGGCGACACTTTCACTGATGATAAGGCCTCCGATGCAATTCGCGCGCTCTATGCCACAGGCTTCTTCAGCGACGTGAAAATTTCCGCGCAAGGCCGCACGGTGGTCGTGCAGGTGCAGGAGCGTCCCGCCATCGGCACGATCGACTTCGCGGGCATTCACGAGTTCGACAAGGACAATCTCACGAAGGCGCTCAAGTCGGTCGGCCTGGCGCCTGGGCAAAGCTTCGACAAGGCGCTCGTCGACAAGGCGGAGCAGGAGCTCAAGCGCCAGTACCTCACGCGCGGCTACTACGCAGCCGAAGTCACCACCACGGTCACGCCGATCGACCGCGACCGCGTGGGCCTGCTGTTCTCGGTTGTCGAGGGGCCGAGCGCGAAGATTCGCCAGATCAACTTCATCGGCAACAGCACGTTCAGCGAGGGCACGCTGCTGGACGAAATGCAGCTTTCCACGCCGAACTGGTTCTCGTGGTACACGAAGAACGATCTCTACTCGAAGGAAAAGCTCACCGGCGACCTGGAGAACGTGCGCTCGTACTATCTCGACCGCGGTTACCTGGAATTCAATATCGATTCGACGCAGGTATCGCTTTCGCCCGACAAGAAGGACATGTACCTCACGGTCGGGATACACGAAGGCGAGCCCTATACGATTTCGAGCGTCAAGATGGCCGGCAATCTGCTCGACCGCGAAGCGGAGTTGCGAAAGCTTGTCGGCATCAAGCCGGGGCAGCGGTTTTCGGCGCAGAAGCTCAAGGACACGACCAAGGCGATCGTCGACAAGCTCGGCGAATACGGTTACGCGTTCGCCACCGTGAACGCATTGCCCGAAATCGACCAGAAGGACCACACGGTCGCGCTCACGCTGCAAGTGGACCCGAGCCGCCGCGTGTATGTGCGCCACGTGAACATCACCGGCAACACGCGCACGCGCGACGAAGTGATTCGCCGTGAAATGCGCCAGCTCGAAAGCGCGTGGTTCGACTCGAACCGCCTCGCGCTTTCGAAGGACCGCATCAACCGGCTCGGCTACTTCACCGACGTCGACGTGACCACGGTGCCCGTGGAGGGCACCCAGGACGAAGTGGATGTGAACGTGAAGGTGGCCGAGAAGCCCACCGGCACGCTGTCGCTCGGCGTGGGCTATGGCTCGGGTGAGGGGCCCATCATCTCGGCGGGCATTTCGCAGGACAACGTGTTCGGCTCGGGCAACAGCCTCTCGCTCAACGTGAATACGGCCTCGACGTATCGCACGCTCTCGGTGACGCAGGTCGATCCGTATTTCACCGTGGACGGTATCAAGCGCATTACCGATGTCTATTACCGCACGACCGAGCCGCTTTACTATTCGAGCACCAATGACACGAGCTTTCGCATCATTTCGTACGGTGCGGATATGAAGTTCGGTATTCCGTTTTCCGAAACGGACATGGTGTACTTCGGTCTTGGCATCGAGCAGGACCGTCTCGACATCGACGCGAACACGCCGCAGACCTACAAGGATTATGTCAACGATTTCGGGCGTGTTTCGAATACCGTGCCGCTCACGGTGGGATGGTCGCGTGACAACCGCGACAGCGCATTGGTGCCGAGCCGCGGTTATTATGCCCAGGCGAATGCCGAATACGGGACACCGGCGGGAACGCAGTACTACAAGGCAGATGCGCAAATGCAGTACTACTATTCATTCGCGCGCGGCTTCGTGCTGGGGTTTAACTTCCAGGGCGGCTATGGCAATGGTCTTGACGGCAAGCCTTATCCGATCTTCAAGAACTACTATGCGGGCGGCATCGGCTCGGTGCGTGGCTACGAGTCCGGTTCGCTCGGCCCGCGCGATGCCACGACCAACGATCCGATCGGTGGCTCGAAAATGGTGGTCGGTAATATCGAACTGACGTTTCCGCTGCCCGGTACGGGGTACGACCGCACGCTGCGGGTGTTCACGTTCGTCGATGGCGGCAACGTCTGGGGCTCGGAGGGCAGCAGCACTGGCGCGAACGGTCTGCGTTACAGCTATGGTGCAGGTCTGGAGTGGATCTCGCCGATCGGGCCGCTCAAGCTCGATGTGGGCTTCCCGATCGTGAAGCATGCGGGCGATCAGTATCAGAAGTTCCAGTTTCAGATCGGGACGTCGTTCTAGGTGGTTGTTTGAGGCTTGAATCGTGGTTTTTTGGGCTTTCGTGTTTCCTTGTTTTCGTGTCGGTATGCCAGCGTTGCCCCTGTGCGGGGCGGCACCTACTTTTCTTTGCAGCGGCAAAGAAAAGTAGGCAAAAGAAAGCCGCTCAAACCGCCAGTGCCTGCCACCGTTCACCCCGCACCACGCCAGCTAGTGGCTCCGGAGCGTCTGTTACCTCGCACCTTTGAACGTAGTGACAAAGGGCTCATCCTTCCGGCGGCGCTACGCGCCCCGAAGGGCATAACCAAAACCACAAACCCCGCGTAGGCAAGGCGGGTTTCCCTTGCAGACCTTTCCGCAGCGCGCGAAGCGAGCGGCGGGAAGTATGACTGCCTTGTCACTCAGTTCAAAGGTGCGAGGTAACAGACGCTCCGGAGCCACTAGCTGGCGTGGTGCGGGGTGAACGGTGGCGGGCATTGGCGGTTTGAGCGGCTTTCTTTTGCCTACTTTTCTTTGCCGCTGCAAAGAAAAGTAGGTGCCGCCCCGCACAGGGGCAACGCTGGCATACCGACACGAAAACAAGAAAACACGAAATCACCAGCAATCCAAACAAAACTCAAATCAACAATTCGAGCGAATGATAAAGCCGCCGCCGCTCGGGGTTCTCCGAGGCCTCGCCGGCGTGAATCGCCTCCTTGAGGCAGTCGAGAAAGCACTCGGCCGCGGCTGATAGCGGCACACCACGCCGCGCGACCACGCTCACCACCGTCCGATCCACTTCCTCATGGAGCGTGAGCGCTCGCAGGTTCTCCCGCGCAAAGCGCGTCTCCACGAGCGGCCACGGAAAGATACTCACCATGTCCGTATTCATGATAAGCCCCATAGCCACCACGAACGAGTGCGCGAGGTGCACGTTGTGCGGTAGCGGCAGGCCGTGGCGGCGGAACACATCGTCGGCGATCATGTCCTTGCTCGCGGGGTCCCAGTTGAGCAACCATTCGCAATCCTGAAGTTCGCGCAGCGACTGGGCGTGCGAGAGCGGGTGGTCCTTGCGCACGACCACGGCCGATTCCGTGGCGAAGATCGGCGTTTGCGTGAACTCGGCATGCAGCGAGGCGGGGCCGGGCTTGCCCAGCGAGAAGTCGAGCGAGCCGTCGCGCAGGCGCGGCATCACGATGTTGAGCAAGCCTTCGTAGAACTCCAGTTGCATCTCGGGCATGCGCTCGCGAAACAGCGTGACGGCGTCGGGCAGGAAGGAGAGCGCGAGCCACGGCGTCACGCCGATCGCGAGCTTGCCGCCACCGCGCCCCCGCCGCGCGTCGAGTTCGTCCTGGGCACGCGACATCTGGTGCACGATCAGCCGCGCATGCACGAGCAGCGCCTGGCCCGCTTCCGTGAACGCAATGCCGTTCGCGTTGCGCGTGACGAGTGCGATCTGCTGCTCGGCTTCCAGTTCGCGCACCGCCTTGGTTGCCGCCGCGGGCGAGATGCCGAGCTGACGCGCGGCCGCCCGAATGCTGCCGGTATCGGCCATGGCGACGAGCGCCCGGAACTGGTGGAACTTCATAAGGGATAACCCGAGTGCGCACTTCTGGTTGGCGGGCCAACCATTTTAGGGCTGTCCGTGTAAAAGCGACGTCATTATCCTCAAGCGATTCGGCAATCCCGCATATTGCCTTTTGCTCTGGAGACGATGCATGAACACGATGGCAATCCCGGCCGCAATCGCCGCGATCGAAGAAGAGATGATCGCGCTGCGCCACGAGATCCACGCGCACCCCGAACTGGGCTTCGAAGAGTTCGTCACGAGCGACCTCGTCGCGCAGCGGCTCAAGGAATGGGGCTACGAGGTGCATCGTGGTTTGGGCGGCACGGGCGTCGTGGGCACGCTCAAGGTGGGCGACGGCGCGCGCCGTCTCGGCCTGCGCGCCGATATGGACGCGCTGCCCATTCAGGAGGCCACCGGCCTCGACTACGAGAGCCGCATTCCCGGCAAGATGCACGCGTGCGGCCACGATGGTCACACCGCCATGCTGCTCGCGGCGGCGAAGCATCTTGCGCAGTCGCGCAACTTCAACGGCACGCTGCATCTGCTGTTCCAGCCCGCCGAAGAAGGTCTGGGCGGCGCGAAGCGCATGCTCGACGAAGGCCTGTTCGAGCGTTTTCCCTGCGACGCGGTTTTCGCGATGCACAACATGCCCGGCTTTCCCACGGGCAAGCTCGGTTTTCGCGCGGGGCCGTTCATGGCGTCGTCGGACACCGTCATCATCGACATCGACGGGCGCGGCGGCCATGGCGCGGTGCCGCACAAGGCGATCGACCCGGTCGTGGTGTGCGCGAACGTCGTGCTCGCCTTGCAGACCATCGTGTCGCGCAACGTGCCGCCGCTCGACATGGCGATCGTCACCGTGGGCGCGATCCATTCGGGCGACGCTCCCAACGTGATTCCGCAAACCGCGCAAATGCGGCTCTCGGTGCGCGCGCTGCGCCCCGAAGTGCGCGACCTGTTGCAGGAGCGCATCACGGCGCTCGTGCACGCGCAGGCAAGCGCTTATGGCGCGACGGCCCGCATCGACTACCAGCGCCGCTATCCGGTGCTCGTGAACGACGAGGCCATGACCGCGTTCGCGCAGGAGGTCGCGCGCGACTGGCTGGGCGACGAAGGCCTGATCCACAACATGGACCCGCTCACCGGCAGCGAGGACTTTTCGTTCCTGCTGGAGCGCTGCCCCGGCAGCTACCTCATCATCGGCAACGGCGACGGGGAGGGCGGCTGCATGGTGCACAACCCCGGTTACGACTTCAACGACGATTGCCTCGCCACGGGCGCGGCCTACTGGGTGCAACTCGCCGAGCGCTTCCTGCGCGGCTGACGGTTGCAACCCGCGCATCCGCGCTTTGCCACGGATTCATACGCTACGAGAGAGACACGAGGAGACAGACGATGAACGCCAGCTCGATACAGGCGCAAGCCGCGGCGGCCCCCATACCAACGCGCCGTTCGCGCGCGAAGGCGATCTTTGCGATCACGCTCGGCAACGGGCTGGAGTTCTTCGACTTTACCGTCTACAGCTTCTTCGCCTCGATCATCGGCTCGCTGTATTTTCCGGTGCACGGGTCGCTGAACCAGTTGATGCTCGCCGTGGGCAGCTTCGGCGTGGGTTTCGTGGTGCGGCCGATAGGCGGCGTGGTGATCGGCGCGTTCGCCGACCGCGTGGGCCGCAAGGCCGCCATGACGCTCACGCTCTGGCTCATGGCACTCGGCTCGGCGCTCATCGCGTTCGCGCCCACCTACGCGCAGATCGGCCTGGCCGCGCCCGCGCTGATCCTGTTCGCGCGTCTCGTGCAGGGCTTCGCGGTGGGCGGCGAAGTGGGCGCCGCGACCTCGCTGCTGCTCGAATACGCCGACGACCGCTCGCGCGGCTTCTACGGCAGCTGGCAGTTCGTGAGCCAGGGGCTCAACACGGTGTGCGGCGCACTCCTCGGCGTGGCGCTGTCCACCACGCTCTCGCAGGCGGCGCTCGAAAGCTGGGGCTGGCGTGTGCCGTTCGTGATCGGCATGCTGGTCGTGCCCGTGGGCGTGTATATCCGCCGCCATCTCGACGAAACGCTTGCGCATCCCGTCGATGTGGAAGACACCGAGCCCGTGGCCGACATGGCGCGCCCGCTGCGCGAGATTTTCGGGCGTCACCGCACGGCGCTCGTCGCGGGCGTCGTCACGACGATCGGCGGCACGGCGGCGAACTATATCGTGCTGTTCTATATGTCGACCTACGCGATCAAGATTCTCGGTCTGCCGATGTCGGTCGGCATGAGCGCGGCGCTGGTCGCGGCGCTCGTCACGGCCGTGTGCTCGCCGTTCGCGGGCATGCTGTCCGACCGCCTGGGCCGCAAGTGGGTCATGGGCGTTTCGCGCGTGGCGCTGATCGCCGTGATCTATCCGGCATTCATGATCATCCACGCCGCGCCGACCGTCGCGACGGTGCTCTCGGTCGTGGCCGTGCTCGGCGCGATCGTGGCGTTCACGGCAGTGCCCAACATCGTGATGCTGCCCGAACTCTTTCCTCAGTCGATTCGCGTGACGGGCATGTCCATCGTCTATTGCTTGGGCGTGTCGATCTTCGGCGGCTTCGCGCAGTTCTTCGCCACCTGGCTCATCAAGCTGCTCGACAACCCGCTCGCGCCCGCGTGGTATCTGATCGGCTGCGGGGCGATCTCGCTGCTCGCGCTGCCGCTCATTCGCGAGCCGGCGGGCCGTCCGCTCGACTGAGCGCGGCCGTTGCGGGAACTCCCGGCACGACGCGGTGGCCGCTATGCACTCGCTATGCACTTTTAGCGCGGCCACCGCGTTTATTGATGAATCGTTTACGCCGCGCTGCCTAGAATCGGTTCGTGTCCCACTCAAGCGTGCCGCCCGAAAGGGTGGCGTTGCGCACCACACGTATGCCGTCACTCGTCCCGCAAGGCTCGTCTTCCCGAGGTTCCCGCACTAGCGCGGCTTCCGGCGCGACTTCCGAGGTGAAAGCCGCCCTGAATTCCCCCAAATCGCGTCCCATTCTTTCCCTGCGCAACGCGCGCCAACCCACGGCGCATCGCGCGACCGTGCAACTGGTCGTGCGCGTGCCGACGCGCGAAGCGCAACTCGCGCGATGCACGCTGCATGCGCTCGTTGGCGGCGCGCTCGGCGTGCATACGATCGACATCGATCGCCGTAGCGATCTCGCCTGCCTGCACGTCGAACTCGATCGCCGCCGCGTGGCCGAGGCCATGGCGTTGCTCATGCGCACGCTCTCGTGCGCGGAATTCGGCGCCGTGCGCCGGCTCGAACGCGCCGCCTGAAATGTCGCCTGAAACGCCGCCTGACACGCTGCGGTCATGATTTTTTTGCATCCGCCACATCGCGCTGGCGGTTGCTTTTTTTTCCTCCGTTTTCTCCCGCCGCGCCGCGCTGACGAATAACGTTAGCGAACGATTCGTCATTCACCATTTCGGATATCGAAACGAATCGGCCCACTGTTGCCAGGCGCACGCAGACTGTCTCATCGCGTACAAATTTCCGGCCACACTGATTCTGCGTTGTCTCGAAAAACAGTAGTATCTGATCGAGCACCAAGTCAGTATTGCGATGAACGCCATCGCACGCGCGCCTGGCTTGGTTTCGTCGGTCCAGCGCAGATCGTCGATAACGGAGAAGAGCATGACACGCGGAAACCGGGTAGTCCGTCTGTGCCTGTCGTTGTGGATGTTCGCAGTGGTTGTCGGATGTAATGAAAACAAACCTGAGGCTGCGGCGCGCCCGGCGGCGAACGTCGACGTCATCAAAGTCGCACTGCGCGACGTGCCGGTGGTATTCGAGTACGTCGGGCAGACGCAAAGTTCGCAGCAGGTCGAAGTCCGCTCGCGCGTGAACGGCTTTTTGGAAAAGCGCGTGTATCAGGAAGGCACGCTGGTCCATCAGGGCGACGTCATGTTCGTCATGGACCGCAAGCCTTTCGAGGCCCAGCTCGATGCCGCGAAGGCCGAGCTGGCGCAGCAGAAGGCGCGGCTTCAAACCGCGCAGGCCAACCTGAACCGCGTGCGCCCGCTGGTCGCGAAGAACGCGTTGAGCCAGAAGGATCTCGACGATTCGGTCGGGCAGGAGCAGGCGGCGGCCGCCGCCGTGGAAGGCGCGCGCGCGAATGTCATTACCGCGTCGCTCAACCTCGGCTATACGACCATCGTCGCGCCCGTGACCGGGCTCTCCAGCTTCGCGAAGAAGCAGGACGGCTCGTATCTCGACGCAACCAATAGCCTGCTGACCTACGTCGCCAAGCTCGATCCCATGTGGATCAACTTCTCGCTCTCCGAGAACGAGATGCTCGATCTGCGCACGCAAACGCAGAACGGCACGCTCAAGCTGCCGCCGGTCGGCAAGCTCGAAGCGGTGATCGTGCTCGCCGACGGCAGCATCTACCCGCAACGCGGCCATATCTCGTTCACCGACGCCTCGCTCAGCTCGGAAACGGGCACGTACCTGATTCGCGCGGACATGCCCAACCCCACCGGGTCGCTGCGGCCGGGCCAGTTCGTGCGCATCAAGCTGCTGGGCGCGCAGCGCGCTTCCGCCGTGGCCGTGCCGCAGTCGGCGGTGCAGCAGGGCCCGCGCGGCGCGTACGTGTGGACCGTCGACAAGGACAACAAGGCGCAGCAGCGCGCCGTGGAAACCGGCGAGTGGAACGGCAATGCCTGGGTGATCAAGTCGGGCTTGCATGCAGGCGATCAGGTCGTCATCGACAATACGCTGCGGCTCATGCCCGGCGTGCCGGTCAAGGCGAATCTCGTGGAGACGCCCCCCGCGACCGTGAATCTCGGCGCGGCTGACGGCGGCGCAGGCGGCGCGGCGCAAGCGGGCGCGGCCGGCGCTTCCGGCGCTTCCGGCGCGGCTGCGGCGAACGCGAATGCGCAAGCCGACGCTCAAGCCGGCGCGCAAGCCAAGGCGGGCGCGAACGGCGCTCAAGCGGCCGCCGCTTCGGGTACGCCCGACGTGCTGGGCGAGCACACCGCGCTTTACTTCGCAACGGGCAGCGCGAGTCTCGACGCCCAGTCGGCGGATGCGCTCGCGGGCGTGGCGCGCCGTCTCGTCGACGAGCCGGGCGTGCGCGTGGTGATTTCCGGCTACACCGATTCGAGCGGCTCGCAGGCCGCGAACGCGCGCCTCGCCAAGGCGCGGGCGGAGACCGTGCGCGCCGCGCTGGTCGTGGCTGGCGTGAAAACCGAGCGCATCGAGATGCGCAAACCGGCGCAGATCGTCGCATCCGATCCGCCGGAGAAATCCCGCCGCGTGGACGTCACGTTCTCGCCCGCTGCGGGAGGCTGAACGATGAAGTTCTCCCACTTCTTCATTGACCGGCCGATTTTCGCGTCGGTGGTCTCGATCGTGCTCGTCGTCGCGGGTCTCGTGGCGATGTTCAACCTGCCGATCGCCCAGTTCCCGGACATCGCGCCGCCTACCATCACGGTGAGCGGCACGTATCCGGGCGCGAGCGCCGATATCGTCGCGCAGAACGTGGCCGCGCCGATCGAACAGCAGGTCAACGGCGCGGACAACATGATGTACATGAACTCGTCGAGCTCCTCGACGGGCAACATGACGCTCACGGTGTACTTCAATATCGGCACCGATCCGTCGCTCGCCCAGGTGGACGTGCAAAACCGCGTGAACCTCGCGCTGCCGTTCCTGCCCGATGCGGTGACGGCGCAAGGCGTGTCGGTGCAGAAGCGCTCGTCGGCGTTCATGATGGTGATCGCGATCTATTCGCCCGATAACTCCTACGATGCGGCTTACGTGGCGAACTACGCGAACGTCTACGTGCTCGACGCGCTCAAGCGCATTCCGGGCGCGAACCAGGCGTCGATCTTCGGTTCTGCTGACTATGCGATGCGCGTGTGGCTCAAGCCCGACCGCATGGCGAAGCTCGGCATTACCGTGTCCGACGTGCAGAACGCGATCGCGCAGCAGAACCAGCAGTTCTCGGCGGGCCGACTGGGTCAGGCGCCCACCAACGCGCCGGTCAACCAGACCTTCCCGGTGGCCACGAAAGGGCGTCTCACGGAGCCGTCCGAATTCGACAACATCATCCTGAAGGCGGCGTCGGGCGATGCGGCGATCGTGCGCATCAAGGACATCGGGCATGCGGAACTGGGCTCGAAAGACTACACGCTGCGCGGCCGCTACAACGGCAAGACGGCCACACTGCTCGCCGTGTACCAGCAGCCGGGCGCGAACGCGCTGCAAGTGGCCAAGCAGGTGCGGCAGACCCTTGAGCAGTTGAACAAGAGCTTTCCGCCGGGCCTCAAGTATGAAGTCGCGCTCGATACGACCGAGTTCGTGCACGAGTCGATCAACGAGGTGGTCCATACGCTGCGCGACGCGGTGATTCTCGTGATCATCGTGGTGTACATCTTCCTCCAGAGCTTCCGGGCGACGCTCGTGCCGCTGCTCGCGGTGCCGGTGTCGATCATCGGCGCGTTCATCGGCATGTCGGCGTTCGGCTTCTCGATCAACATGCTCACCTTGTTCGGCATGGTGTTAGCGATCGGTATCGTGGTGGACGACGCGATCGTGGTGATCGAAAACGTCGAGCGCAACATGAGCGAGTTCAAGCTGCCACCGAAGGAGGCGGCCAAACGCGCGATGGACGAAGTGAGCGGGCCGGTGGTGGCGATCGTGCTGGTGCTGCTCGCGGTGTTCATCCCCGTGGCGTTTCTCTCGGGCATCACGGGGCAGCTCTACAAGCAGTTCGCCGTGACGATCGCGGTCTCGGTGGTGCTCTCGGGTATCGTCGCGCTCACGCTTTCGCCCGCGCTCGCGGCCATTCTGCTCAAGCCGGGCGAGCAGAAGAAGAACCGCTTTTTCCGCTGGTTCAACGAGAAGTTCGAGAGCCTGACCAACGGCTATGGCAGCTGGGTGCAGACGGCGATACGCCGCGTGATCCTCTCCATCGGCCTGATCGCGGTGATGCTGATAGCGACGGTTGGCCTCTTCAAACATATTCCCTCGTCATTCCTGCCCGTGGAGGATCAGGGCTATCTGTTCGGCGCGGTCGTGATGCCCGACGCGGCGAGTCTGGACCGCACCGGCGACCTCTCGAAGAAGGCTGAGGACTGGTTCTCGAAACAGCCTGCCGTGAGTTCCGTTGCGGCGCCGATCGGCTACAGCCTGATCGACTCGCAGTACAAGGCGAATGCAGGCACGTTGTTCGTCACGCTCAAGGGCTTCAAGGATCGCGGCGAGAACGGCACTGCGCAAGACTTGATCCGGGACGCCACCAAGGCCTTTTCCCAGTTCAAGGACGGCGTGGTCGTGCCGCTCAATCCACCATCCATTCCGGGTCTCGGCACGACGGGCGGCTTCGAGTTCTGGTTGCAAAGCACCGGCGACGGCACTTATCAGCAACTCGAAGACAAGGTTCGCCAGGTCATTGCGAAGGCGCGGCAGAACCCGGCGCTGCGCGGCGTGAATTCGACCATCAACACGAATTCGCGTCAGTTGCTCGTGGAAGTGGACCGCGAGCGCGCGGAAACACTCGGCGTTCCGGTTCAGGACATCTATTCGGCACTCCAGACGATGTTCGGGTCCTTGTACGTGAGCCAGTTCCCGAAGGGCAGCCGTCTCTTCCAGGTGATCATCCAGGCGGAGCCGCAATACCGCTTGAGCCCGGACGACATCCAGCAGATCTATGTGCGCAACCGCAGCGGCGACATGGTGCCGATCAAGGCCGTGACGACCTCGCGCTTCGTGCCGGGGCCTGACATCGTGAACCGCTTCAACAACTTCCCGGCGGCGAAGATCACCGGCGACGCGGCACCGGGCCACAGCTCGGGCGAGGCCATCGCGGCGATGGAGGAGATTTCGAAGGAAGTGCTGGGCGAAGGCTACAGCTATGAATGGAGCGGGCAGGCGTACGAAGAGAAAAAGGCCGGCTCGACGGCGGCGCTCGTGTTCGGCTTTGCGCTGCTGATGGTGTTCCTCATTCTCGCGGCGCAGTACGAGAAGTGGTCGCTGCCGATCGGCGTGCTGCTGGCCGTGCCGTTCGCGATTTTCGGGGCGCTGGTGGGTATCTTGCTGCGGGGCATGGAAAACGACGTGTACTTCCAGATCGGCTTGACCGTGCTGATCGCGCTCGCGGCGAAGAACGCCATTCTGATCTTCGAGTTTGCCGTGGAGATGCGCGAGAAGGAGAACATGTCGCCGTATGAAGCGGCGCTGCATGCGGCGAAGCTGCGTCTGCGGCCGATTATCATGACGTCTCTCGCGTTCATTCTGGGCTGCGTGCCGCTTGCGATCGCCAGCGGCGCTTCCGCCGCGAGCCGGCGCTCGCTCGGCACCGGGGTGATCGCGGGCATGCTCGGCGCCACCGTGATCGCGTTGTTCTTTATCCCGATGTTCTTCTGGGGACTCGAAACGCTTTCGTCGCGCAAGAAGCCGGCCGCCACGCCGGATGCCAGCACGCCGCCCGCGGCGCCGCCTTCTCAGGAGGGCTAAGCGATGAAAAACTGTCTGCATTGCAGCACGCTGCGCCCGCTCGCGCTGATCGCCGCCACGGCCTTCCTTGGCGCCTGCGCGGTCGGCCCCGACTATCATCGCCCGGCGGTCGAGACGCCTTCGTCGTTCCGCTACGCCTCGCCGCAAGCCGAGGCGGTGGACACCTCGCTCGACTGGTGGACGCAGTTCAACGACCCGGTGCTCAACGACCTCGTTGCCAAGGCGCTCGCGCAGAACAAGGATCTCGCCATCGCGGCCGCGCGGGTCGAAGAGTTCTACGGGCGTTACGTCGTCACGCGCGCGGGCCTGTTCCCGCAGGTCTCGGCGAATTTCGGCGCGTCGCGTAGCCGGGGCGCCATCGCGCCGGGTTATCCGCCGTCGGTCGGCAACCAGGTGCAACTCAATGGCGCGGTGTCCTGGGAGCTCGATCTGTTCGGCCACCTGCGGCGCCTCACCGAAGCCGCACGCGCCGATTATCTGGCCACGCAGTCCGCGCAGCAGGCCACGCGCATCGCCATCATCGCGAACGTGGCGACGTCCTATCTGCAACTGCGCGACTTCGACAACCAGCTCCTCATCGCGCAGGCCACGCTCGAAAGCCGCAAGGGCGCGCTCGATCTCTTCAACGAGCGTTATGCGGGCGGCGTCGTGTCGAGACTCCAGGTGAGCCAGGCGCAATCGGAGTACGAATCGGCGCAGACTTCCGTGTTTTCGATCCAGCAGCAAATCGCGACGCAGGAAGACGCAATCTCGCTGCTGCTGGGGCAGAATCCGGGGCCGATTCCGCGCGGCAAGTCGATCACGGAACTGACCGCGCCCGCCATCCCGGCCGGTCTGCCCTCGACTTTGCTGGAGCGCCGCCCCGATATTCTGCAAGCCGAACAAACGCTCATCTCGGCCAATGCGTCGATCGGCGCGGCGCGCGCGCTGTATTTCCCGCAGATCTCGCTCACGGGCCTGTTCGGCGCGGCGAGCACGGCGCTCTCCGGGTTGTGGACCGGTCCCGCGCGCGTCTGGTCGTTCGCGGGCGCGATCACGCAGCCGATTTTCCAGGGCGGTGCGATCGCGGGCGGCGTCCATCAGGCGGAGGCGGTGCAGCAGGAAGCCCTCTTCAGCTACGAGCAGACGATCCAGCAGGCCTTCGCCGATGTCGAAAACGCGCTCGTGGGCGTGGCGCGCACACGCGATCAACTGGACTCGACGACGCGCCAGGTGGGGGCGCTCACCGAATATTCATCGGTGGCGCGCGACCTCTACGAGGGCGGCTATACGAGCTACCTGGAAGTGCTCGACGCCGAGCGCAGTCTCTTCAACGCGCAATTGCAGCAGTCGTCGCTCCAGGACCAGGAGCTGGCGCAGATCGTGAACCTCTACAAGGCGCTGGGTTACGGCTGGACGCCGGCGCCGCCGCCCGCGGCGGACAACGCGAAGCCGCCGCAGTCTTGACGACGCGGCGGCCTCGTTGCGAGGTGGAGTGGCGGCGGGCGAGCCTGGCGCGTACGCGCCGGCTTGCTTCATGGCAATGGCGGGGAAACTTCGGGGCAACCTAGAGGCAACTTCAGGGTGTATCGGAGAGCAGCCAGCGCAGCGATTGCGGCGCCGGTTTCGTGGCTTTCGCGGTTTGCACACCTTTTTGATTGCTCTTCGCGACTTTCTGCATCTGCATGGGCCGGGCGGCATTGAGGGCGGTTGCATGGCCACCGGCTTGCGCCAGCGCGACGGGGCTCGCCGACGCGAACGCAAGCAGCGCGGCGGCGAACGTCAGGGCGTGGTAACGAGTCATCGTAACGCTCCCGCATGGACGAGCGGCCGGCAAAGCGCCAGCGCTGCAAGCGGAAGTATGTTCGGATGAAACGCGCGCCGCATCCATCAAGTGATGGAGAAACGTGCGCCGGTTCAAACCGGCGCGCGCGCTACTCACGAATGCAATCGAACGCGACCGATGGCGACCGGTTGCGTGATTAGTCGGCGGGGCGACGGTCGGCGAGCGCTCGTTCGCAGTCCTTGAGCACTTGCAGGACGAGCTTGGCCTGGTAGTTCAGGTCGTCGGTGTCGAGAATCTCTTCCACCGCGTCGCGCGCCCACACGGCGTCGACGAACCACGCGTGCTGCTGCGCGATGTCCTGCGCCATGGCCGCGAGCCGCGCGATCGCAAGCCAGTCGGCCTCGCGCGCGTGACGGTCCAGCCACTTGTGCGCGGCCTGCACGTGAAAGGCCGCGTTGGGCCAGGACTCGTTCAGATAGTAGGCTCCGAGGCTCCCGCAGGTGAGCCAGCAAAGCATTTCCACGCGATCGCGCGGACTCAGATGGTGGCGTACATCACTCATGGCGACGCTCGCGAAAGTAACAGAGTTCGATTGACGGGTGCTCGCAGGCTTCGAATCCGATGACAAAACGATATCACGCCTTGCGGAAAACCGCCTGCCCCGCACCGGCGTTGCACGCACAAGTTATACCTGCATGAATAGAGTCGCCTGGCGGCGCGTCGTATGCAAACCAGGAGTGACACCAGGAAGGCGCACGTTGTTATGCGCTTTGCGGAAACGAGGGCGCGGATCGCGCCCTGTTCGGGTGGGCATTCGCGGGGGCGTGCGAAGGGGCGTGTGAAGGGGCGTGTGAACTACGCGCCTTTGCCGCCTGCGAGTTGGGCGAGGCGGGCGGCCGTGTCGGCCGCGCCCATGGCGTGAGCCACGTCGAGTGCGCTGTTGCCCGAGGCGTCGCGCGCCGCGGCGTTCGCGCCTCGCGCGAGCAGCAGTTCCACGATGTCGCCGCGGTTGAACATGGCGGCGACCATCAGCGCCGTGCGGCCGTCGGGCGAGGCGCCTTCCACATCGGCGCCGTTTTCGAGCAGGGCGGCGACCACCTCGGCGTAGCCCTTGAACGCCGCGCCTGCGAGCGGCGTCTGGCCGTTGTCGTTGCGCAGGTTGGGGTCCGCGCCGCGCTGCACGAGCGCGCGCACGGCGGCGGCGTGGCCGTGATAGCTCGCGAGCATCACGAGGCTGTCGCCTTTTTCGTTGCGCAGGTTGGGCGGCAGGCCCTGGTCGATGAGCGTGGCGAGCGTGGCCGCTTCGCCGCGGCGCGCGGTGTCGAACACCTGGCGCGCGAATTCGACGAGGCGCGGATCGACGTCGTCGCCGCCGCTTCCGGACGATGCGGAAAACGACGAAGAGGAGGTTGAGGAAGGCGGCGCGCTGGCGGTCATGGCAGTCTCCGGATTGGAATCGCACACAGAATCGGGGCGGCGTGCCGCCGTCGAGGCCCGCTCATTGTCGCCGATCTTCGTGAATCGCGAGCTTAGTGCGCTGTTGCGTGCCGGGCAAAAAAAAAGCGCTGCCTGAGCAGCGCCTTTCCCGACCGCGAATGTGCGGACGCTCAGGGCACGAGCCAGAGCGCGACGGCGTAGATCACGAGCGAAACGGCGAACGTGACGGCGGTATAACCCATCACGCGTTGAATGCGGATGCCTGCGATCGCGACGATCGGCACGGCCCAGAACGGTTGCAGCATGTTCGAGACGTTCTCGGCCATCGCCACGCCCATGGCGGTGCGCGGCACGGAGGCGTGCAGGCTCAGCGCGGCGGGCAGCACGAACGGCCCCTGCACGGCCCAGTGGCCGCCCGCGCTCGGCACCAGCAGCGTGATGATGAGCGAGCTCAGATAGCTCCAGATCGGCAGCGAGAGCGGCGTGGCGATCGTCACGAAGGCCTTGGCGATCATCGAGGCGAGGCCGGTGCCCTTCATCATGCCCATGATGCCGCCGTACACGGGGTACTGGAGCAGCATCGAGCCGGTCTGGCGCGCGGCGCGGCGAATGGCGTTCGCGTAGGCGATGGGCGTGCGCTGGAGCGCGAGGCCGATCAGCAGGAAGATCAGGATCGTCGTGTTGATGTCGAGATCGAAACCCTTTTCGCTCCATTCCATCGCGAGGTAGCCCGCGCCGAGCACGATCAGCAACAGCGTGCCGAGCATCGATTGTTCGAGGCGCGAGGCGAACGAGGGCGAGCCGTCGCCGATGCGCGCGTGCGGGTCGTCGCCGGCGCCGGCGTCGCTGGCTTCGGCTTCGGCCGCCTGGCTGAAGGCCGCCACGTGCTCCGGCTTCGGATGCATGCGGATGAAGATGAACGTCATCACGACCACCACGAGCACGGTGGGGATAAAGACGAACGGCGCGAACACGGTCTGGCTGAGCGGGATCACGTGGCCGGTGGCTTTTTCCACGAGATTGAGCGCATTGCCGGGCGAAGCCTGCGAGAGGGCGATGGAGCTGGAGAGCCCGCTATTGCAGATCGACCACGCCGAATAGCTGCCCGCCACGAGCCATGCGAAATCCACGTTCACGCGCCGCGCGATTTCGCGCGAGAGCAGCGCGCCCACGATCAGGCCCAGGCCCCAGTTCAGCCACGCGGCGACGGCAACCACGGGAAACACCAGCAGCGCGGCGCGCGCCGGCGTTTGCGCCTTGGCCGCGAGCGCGCGCAGCACGCGCTGGATCACGGGCGCCTCGGCAATGGCGTAGCCGGTGGCGAGGATCAGGATCATTTGCAGCGCGAAGCCGAGAATGCCGAAGGTGCCCTCGTACCAGGAACTGAGCACCGTGGGGATGTTGCCGTGCGGCGCGATCAGCAGCGCGAGCACCGCAACGAAGAAGGTGAGGCAGATGGACAGGACGAAGGGGTCGGGCATGACCCGTTCGAACACATACACGAGGGCGCCGACGACGCCCTGGCGGGAGTCGTGCGCTTGATTCTGGAGGTCTCTTTTCATGCTCTTTCAGCGTGTTCGTAGCGTGCGGCTACGGGCTGGCCGGAGCGGACAGGAGGCGTGGCTTGCGAATGCGCCCGGCGCCGCGCGGCTGGCGGGCAGCTCGAGCAGGGCACGGGAAGGCAGGTGCGGCGCTCCTCCATGTGCGAGAGGCGGTGCCGCCCCGGCGCAGCGGGTTCATATCACGCCCTCGCGCGCAGCTTGCGTGCTCGGACGGCCAGCCCGTTCTCATTATTCTCGTGTTCTATACACGAACACGGTTTCGTTTATCGAACGACGCATTATTCGCTTCATGCTCCGTGGATGTCAAGGATGCAATAGCGCGGCGATGCCGGCCTTTTCGCAGAAAATAAGGGTGGTATGTATGATATTTGTAATTTTTATGAAATCAGAAAGAAATACCGAAAGCTTCACGCGAACTACCTAAAATGCAAAAGCGAGTCGCACTTTTCGCACGCACGCAGACCCTCTCGATCTGTAAATCACTGCATTCAGGAGACTGAAGATGACGATTCGAATTGGAGAAGAGGCACCCGATTTCACCGCGGAGACCACCGAAGGCAAGATCAACTTCCACGAATGGATTGGCGACCACTGGGCCATTCTGTTTTCGCACCCGAAAGACTTCACGCCCGTCTGCACGACGGAACTCGGCTATATGGCGAAGCTCAAGCCGGAATTCGACAAGCGCAACACGAAGATCATCGGCCTGAGCATCGACCCGGTGGACGATCATGCGAGGTGGGCGAAGGACATCGAGGAAACGCAGGGTAGCGCCGTCAACTATCCGATGATTGGAGACAAGGACCTGAACGTCGCCAAGCTCTACGACATGATTCACCCGAACGCGAGCGGCGCGAGCCCGCGCACGGCGGTCGACAACGCCACGATACGCGCGGTGTTCCTCATCGGGCCGGACAAGAAGGTGAAGGCGATGTTCGTCTACCCGATGAGTTCGGGCCGTAACTTCGACGAGGTGCTGCGCCTGCTCGATTCGTTGCAACTCACCGCGAAGCACACGGTGGCGACGCCGGTGAACTGGAAGCCGGGCGACGACGTCATTATCCCGACTTCGGTTTCCGACGAGGCGGCGAAGCAGAAGTATCCGCAGGGCTTCAAGACGCTCAAGCCGTATCTGCGCACGGTCGAGCAGCCGAAGTAAATTTTGGCGCGCCAGGCAAAAAAAACGCGGCGCACTGGCAGTGCGCCGCGGATCACGGACCAGGCAAGCTCTCGCGTCTCACGCGGTCCGGACAGGGGAAGCCGGCTGAATCAGTTCGAAGGCGTGGGCCGCCACTTGAGCAGACGATGCTCGAGCGCCGTGAGCAGATAGTCGGCGGCGAGCGCGACCACGGCCAGCACGATCATCGCGGCGAACACGCCGCTCGCGTTGAACGCGCCTTGCGCCGTCGAAATCAAGAGACCGATGCCTTGCTTCGAGCCGAGGAATTCGCCCACCACGGCGCCGACCAGCGCGAAGCCGAAGCTCACGTGCAGGCTTGCGAGAATCCACGAAAGCGCCGAGGGAATCACGACCGAAGTGGTCACCTGGCGGCGCGACGCGCCGAGAATCTGCGCATTGGCGATCATGTAGCGGTCGGCTTCGCGCACGCCCTGGAACGCATTGGCGAACACCACGAAGAACACCATCACCACGGCGAGCGCCACTTTCGACGCCATGCCGAGACCCAGCGCGATCACGAACACCGAGCCGAGCACCACGCGCGGAATCGAGTTGGCGATCTTGATGTAGAGGCTGAACACGTCGGAGAGCAGCTTGTTGCGGCCGAGCACGATGCCGCAGAACACGCCGGCCACCGAACCGATGATGAAGCCGAGGCCGGTTTCCTCCAGCGTGACCCACACCTGCGTGAGCAGCGGCCCTTGCGAGGTGCCGTTCACGAACCAGTCGATGATCTGGTCGAAGATGGCCGTGGGCATCGAGAAGAAGAACGGGTCGATCCATTTGAGGCGCGCGGCGAGTTCCCAGCCGCCGAGCACGACGACGAGCACGAGAATGCGCAGCGCGATGACGAGCAGATTGCGCTGACGAATGCGCTTTTGCGCGGCGCGCTCGACGGCGTCGAGCGAGGCGGTATCGAGGCCTTGCGGCAAGGTTTGTTGCGGGGTGGACATATTCAACTCCGGTGTCAGGCGATCTGCACTTCTTCGCGCAGGTCGTGCCAGATCTGGCGCGACAGTTCGACGAAGTGCGGTGCATAGCGGATTTCGGACGTCACGCGCGGGCGCGGCAGATCGATCTCGTAGACCTTCTTGAGCGTGGCCGGGCGCGCGGTGAGCACGAACACGCGGTCGGCGAGCGCAATGGCTTCTTCGAGATCGTGCGTGACGAACACGACCGACCCGGTGCCGCCCCACAGTTGCAGCAACTCGTCCTGCATGAGCGTGCGCGTTTGCATGTCGAGCGCCGAAAACGGCTCGTCCATCAGCAAGATTTCGGGCTTGTTGATGAAGGTCTGCGCGAGCGCCACGCGCTTGCGCATGCCGCCCGAAAGCTGATGCGGGTAATGCTTGCCGAAGTTGGCGAGGCCCACGCGGCGCAGCCATTCGTTGGCTTCGTCGTAGGCCGCCGACTTCGAGCGGCCGCGATAGAGCGGACCGGCCGCCACGTTGTCGAGGACCGAACGCCACGGGAACACGGCGTCGGCCTGGAACACGAAGCCGATGCGCGGGTCGATGCCGTTCACGGGCGCGCCCATCACGCGCACTTCGCCCGTGGTGGGTTTGAGCAGGCCCGTGATCATGCTGAGCGTGGTGGATTTGCCGCAGCCCGTGGGCCCGACGATCGCGACGAACTCGCCGCGCGCGACCGACATGCTGAAGTCGCGCAGGGCGACGGTCGCCTTGCCGTCGGGCGAGATGAAGCGGCACGAAACGTTGCGCAGCTCGATGGCCGGCGTGCCTTGGGTGTAGGAGGAAGTCATGGTCTCGTTGGGCTGAACGTGGGGCCGATCCTGATGCTTACTTCGACGCCGTGGCGGTCGCGGCCGGCAAGTAGTCGTTCGAGTACGTCTTGGCGAGGTCGATGTGCTTGCCCTTCACCGAAGGATTGAACGCCGAGAGCACCTTGAGCACCGTATCCGGGCCGTCCGCGGGCATGCGGCCGTCCTTCGTGAACATCGGCAGCGAGGACTTCAGCGCGGCCACGTAGAGATCCTTGTTGTTGCCGTAGTAGTCCTTCGGCATCTTCGCGGCGATTTCCTCGGCGCTATGCGTGGCGATGAAATTGAGCGTGCGCGAGAACGCGTGCGCCAGTTTCGTCGCGTCGTCCTTGTGCGACTGCGCCCAGGCGCGCTGCACGTAGAAGCTCGAAGCGGGGTAGGTGCCGCCGAGCGCCGCGCGCGTGCCTTCGAGCGTGCGCATGTCCACGAGCACCTTGGCGTCGCCGGTTTGCAGCAGGCGCGAGACGGTCGGCTCCGTGGTCATGCCCGCGTCGATGCGGTTCTGCTTGATCGCCGCGATAAAGGTGTTGTCCGCGCCCACGGGCAGCAGCGTGTACTGGTTCGAGGGCACGCCCGCGCGTTGCGCGAGGTATTGCGTGAGGAAGCTCGTGGAGGAGCCGAGGCCCGTCACGCCGAGCGTCTTGCCCTTCACGTCGGCCATGCTCTTCACCGTGGCCGCCGCCGCGTTCGACACCATTTCCACTTCGCCCGGCACCTGGCCGAACACCACGAGCGTCTGGATTTCCTTGCCCTTGCTCTGAAGGTCGATGGTGTGATCGTAGAAGCCCACCACGCCTTGCACCGCGCCCGCGAGCAGCTCGTTCTCCGCGTCCACGCCGGCCGGCTGCGACTGGATTTCGACGTCGAGGCCTTCGTCCTTGAAGTAGCCGAGCTGTTCGGTCAGTTTGGCGGGGAGATAGATGATCTTGGTGGCGCCGCCAACCATGATCGTGATCTTTTCCGCGTGAGCGGCCGTGGAACCGGCGGCAAGGGCGAACGCGACACTCGATACAGCGGCGATCTGGCGCAGGGTAGGCATGGTGGAGTCTCCTGAAGGTGGTGCGCCGTGCATGCGGGCGCTTTTTGGTGAATGGAGCCGATTATAAAAACCGTAAGCCTTCTGCCAGCCTTCTAACACCTTGCAAAATCGTCCGTGTTAACCCGCAGGGCG
Organism: Paraburkholderia unamae; assembly: GCF_003268775.1. Taxonomy (GTDB): domain Bacteria; phylum Pseudomonadota; class Gammaproteobacteria; order Burkholderiales; family Burkholderiaceae; genus Paraburkholderia; species Paraburkholderia unamae. The sequence goes on along the minus strand of NZ_QLSU01000035.1, from coordinate 3,775 downwards.
GCGTCACGTTTGCGACGGCACAATCGACTCCCCGAAACCTTCGCCCCATACTGGCCGCACACCGGCCCCGCTCACCGCCCATGAAGTTGCTGCTGATCGAAGACAATCCCACGCTCGCGCACTGGCTCGTCAAGACGCTGGAGGAGCAGGCGTTCGCCTTCGACGCCGTGCAGGACGGCGAGGCCGCCGACCAGTTGCTGCAAGCCAGTCGTTACGACGTTGTGCTGCTCGACCTCAATCTGCCGAAGCTCTCGGGCAAGAACGTGCTGCGCCGGCTGCGCCAGCGCGGCGACGCGACGCCCGTGATGGTGCTCACGGCGAGCGGCTCGATCGACGAGAAGGTGGAACTGCTCGGCGCGGGCGCCGACGACTATCTCGTCAAGCCCTTCGAGGTGCGCGAACTGGTGGCGCGCATCAAGGTGCTGATCCGGCGGCAGACGCCCGCGCGCGCGAACGAAATCGGTTGCGGCGACCTCGTGTTCGATCTGAACACGCGCCAGTTCGCGCTCAAGGGCGCGCCGCTGAACGTGACGCCGCGCGAGCGCACGGTGCTCGAAACGCTGGCGCTGCGCCTCGGGCAGACGGTTTCGAAGGCCGCGCTCGTCGATGCGATCTTCACGCTCGCCGACGAACCGAGCGAGGACGCCATCGAGATCTACGTCTCGCGGCTGCGCAAGAAGCTGGAGGGCAGTTCGGCCGTGATCGTCACGTTGCGCGGCCTGGGTTATCTTTTGCGCCGCAAGGACGAAACGCTATGACGACGAGCGCGTGCCGCCATGACGGGTAGCCTGCGGATTCGCCTGCTGTGGTGGATGCTCGTGCCGCTCGCGCTCTATGTGAGCCTCACGGCGACCTCCGAGTATCGCGCCGCGCGCCATACCGCCGATCTCGTGCAGGACGGGCTGCTGCTGTCGTCCGCGCGCATGATCGCCGGTTCCGTGCAATGGGCCGACGGCGCGTTGCGCGCCGACGTGCCGCCCGCGGCGCTCGAACTCTTCGCCTCGCCGCAACAGGACCAGGTGTTCTACAACGTGCGCGTGGAGGGTGGCTCGCTGCTCGCAGGCATGCCCGATTTCCCGCATGCGGGCTCGCCGCCCGCCGTCGATGCGCCCGTGTGGTATGACGCCGCGCTGCGCGACCAGGCCGTGCGCGTCGGGAGCGTGGTGCGCTCCATGTACGACAACGGCCGCGTATGGCGCGTGCGCGTGTCGGTGGGCAAGACCGAGCGCTCGCGCGACGCGATGGCCACGGCGCTGTGGCGCCCGCAACTGCTGCGCCAGATCGGCATGGTCATGCTCGCGGTGGCGCTGGCGTGCATCGGCCTGACGTTCGAGCTGCGTCCGCTCATGAAGCTCAAGAACGACGTGGCCGACCGCGATCCTTCGCACCTCGAACCCGTTCGCGCCGAAGGGCTGCACGCCGAACTGCGGCCCGTGGTGGAGGCCATCAATCAATGCATTGCGCGGCTCTCGGCGCAGGCGGCGGCGCAGCGCCGCTTTATCGCGGATGCCGCGCACCAGCTACGCACGCCGCTCACGCTGCTCGGCACGCAACTCCAGTACGCGCGCCAGCAAAAGGCCGTCGATCCCGTGCTCGACGAAGTGCTGGCGGCCATGCATGTGAGCAACCGCTCGATGGTCGCGCTCACGAACCAGTTGCTGCTGCTCGCGCAGGCCGAAGCGCTCGACCCGGCGCGCGTGCCGGCCGCGCCCGTCGATATGGCGCAACTCGCGCGCGAAGTGGTCGAGGTGCTCGCGCTGCTCGCGCAGACGCGTGGCATCGATCTCGGTGCGGAACTGCCGGGGGAGCAGGGCGTGGCGGTCGTGGCGGGGCATCGCGAACTGCTGCGCGCGATGGTCAGCAACCTCGTGGACAACGCGCTGCGCTATACGCCGGCCGGCGGCCACGTGACGGTGTCGGTGCGGGCGAGCGACGAGGCGGTCACGCTCGAAGTGCTCGACAACGGCCGCGGCATTCCCGCGGAAACGCGCGCGCGCGTGTTCGAGCCGTTTTTCCGCGCTGCCGTCGACACCGAAGGCACGGGCCTGGGCCTCGCGATCGTGCGCGAGATCGCGCAGTCGCATCGCGGCGTGGTGAGCCTGAGCCCCGGCGCGGATGGGCGGGGCGTGCGCGCATGCGTGGCGCTCGCGCGCTGGCAAGGCGCGCTTGCCGAGGCCGCGGCCCTGGCGTGAGCGCCCCGGTGTGGGCTTCGGTGCACCGCGCCTATCCGCGCTGCTTCACGCCGACCTGTGCCTTTCCCGCGGTATAGCCTTGCGATTCCGCTTCGATGCCCACGAGTCCGAACCCGTTGGTGCGCTTGGCCGCCTGAAAGCGGTGTGCTCGTGTGCATGACGGCGAGGTCGCGCGCGCCGCCGTTTTCGAGGCTCACGCGCGAGCCTTGTGCGTTCGCCGCATCGGGGCGGACTCGGCCTGTGACGGGTGACCTGCGCAAGGCCCCGGTCCGGACGCGCTTTAAGGGGCGGTACAATGTGGGCCGCCGCCAAGGCGGACGGCCGCGCGGCGCCAGGCGGGCGTCGCTTCGGCAACTTCCCGTTCATTCGAAGATCGAGACCATGCAAAAGAAGACGGTCCGCAGTGCCCCGATGCCGGCCTATGAGCAGATCAAGCGCCACGTGCTCGCGCAGATCGAAAGCGGCGCCTTGCGGCCCGGCGACGTGGTGCCCTCCGAAACGGAGCTGGTGAAGGAATTCGGCGTGGCGCGCATGACCGTGTCGCGCGCGCTGCGCGAACTGATGGCCGAAGGCGTGCTCAACCGCGTGCGCGGCTCGGGCACCTACGTGGCGCCGCGTCAGTACGAATCCACCGTGCTGCAAATCCGCAATATCGCCGATGAAATCGCGGCGCGCGGCCATCGCCACTCGGCGCGCGTGCTGGCGCTGGAGGCGAGCGACGATCCGAACGCGATCGCCGCGCTGGAACTGGGCACGGGCCCGGTGTTTCACTCGCGTATCGTGCATAGCGAAGAAGGCGAGCCGATCCAGTACGAAGACCGCTATGTGAACCCCGAGGTCTTTCCGGAGTATCTCGCACAGGATTTCACGGCCGAAACACCCAATCACTACATGGTGCGACTCGCGCCGATCCAGCGCGCGGAGTTCCGCATCTACGCTCAAAAGCCCGACGCCCGGGTGCGGCAATATCTGGAGATGGAGATCGGCGAGCCGTGCCTGCTGTTGCTGCGGCGCACGTGGGTGGGGCGTCATGTGGCGACGTCGGTGCGCCTGTGGCATCCGGCTTCGCGGTTTCACCTGGCGGGCACGGTTTGACGGGGCGCGCGCCGCTCGTTGCCTCGATCCACGTTTTGCCTCCTGCCTCTGGCGGGCGTTTCGCCGCGTAGCGCGAAACGTTTCGTTTCCCTTCCCCGATTCCCCCGTCCCTTGAGCCCGCGCGCACGTGCGCGCGGTTCGTCACGCCTTTGCTCGATTGGCGCTTTCTTGTCTAGTCAAGATTTCGTGCGTCATGTTCCCAAACGCATCGCGTTAGCCGGGAAAATCCCCGAAATTTGTCCAGGGTAACTACTAACCTTGCTTTGATCGAAACGAGTTGTATATACAACTTGGCAGCGTTAGACTTAGTCCACGTTGCAGCGCTCATCGCCTCAGGGGCAATACGCGGGTGCGAGCGCCGTCCTTTAAGCCATTCCGACTCGAACGAACGCCATGAACCACCCGAACTTCACCGATCCCCGCCTCGACCCGACCCGCACGATCCGCGCGCCGCGCGGTCCGGAGAAGGTCTGCAAGACCTGGCTCGC
>NZ_QLSU01000034.1 GCF_003268775.1 Paraburkholderia unamae | reverse complement strand
AGGCCGTCGACGATCATGCTGTCGATGAGCTTCGCATCGCCCATGCGGAAGCCGTCGCGCGAGCCCGGCAGCACATGCGGCGCGGCGCTCATGTTTTCCTGGCCGCCCGCGACCACGATGTCCGAGTCGCCCGCGATGATCGCGTTCGCGGCCAGCATCACCGCCTTCAGACCCGAGCCGCACACCTTGTTGATCGTCATGGCGGGCACGGCCGTGGGCAGGCCCGCCTTGATCGACGCCTGGCGCGCCACGTTCTGGCCCGAGGCGGCCGTGAGCACCTGACCCATGATCACGTCGCTCACCTGCTCCGGCTTCACGCCCGCGCGCTCGAGCGCGGCCTTGATCACGATGGCGCCGAGATCGGGCGCCGCCACCTTCGCAAGCGAGCCGCCGAATTTGCCTACCGCCGTACGTGCGGCCGAAACGATCACAATGTCAGTCATTTCCAGATCCTTCGGGCGCCTTGATGGCGCGCAATGCGCCCCGCCCGTCAAGTTGATAACCCATTTCCCGCAGCAAGCGCGTCAATCCATTTCAATCGCGCTGCTGCACATAGCGCCCCGGCGCCGGCTCGATCTCGGGGAATTCCGCCGAACCGGCTTGTGCACGCGGCTTCACCTTCTTGCCGCCGAACTGGTCGAGCCATTCGGCCCAGGTCGGCCACCAGCTGCCGGGTTTTTCCTCGGCAACGGCAAACCAGTCGTCGGCCTCTTCGGGCAGATGCTTCGCATCGGCCTCGACGCTCCAGAAACTGCGCTTGTTCTTCGACGCGGGGTTGATCACACCCGCGATATGGCCCGACGCGCCAAGCACGAATTTCAGCGGCCCCGAAAGCAGCGGCACCGAAGCGTAAGCGGTACGCCACGGCACGATGTGATCCTCGCGCGAGCCGTAGATGAAAGTCGGCACGTCGATACGCGAGAGATCCACTTCCTCGCCGCACACGGTGAGCGCACCAGGCTCGCGCAGCTTGTTTTCCAGATACGTATTGCGCAGATACCACGCGTACATCGGCCCCGGCAGACTCGTCGAGTCGCTGTTCCAGAACAGCAGGTCGAATGGCGCAGGCGTGCGGCCCTTCAGGTAATTGTCGACGACGTAGTTCCAGACCAGATCGTTGGGCCGCAGGAACGAGAACGTGTTCGCGAACTCCACGCCGCGCATGAGACCCGGCGTGCCGCCATTCTTGCCGCCGATGGTCTGCTCGCGCATCTGCACGTGGGCTTCATCGACGAACACGTCGAGCACGCCCGTGTCGCCGAAGTCGAGCATTGCCGTGAGCAGTGTCATCGACGAGGCGGGGTGCTCGCCGCGCGCCGCCGCAACGGCCAGCGCCGTGGCGAGGAGCGTGCCGCCCACGCAGAAGCCGAGCGCGTTGATCTGCTCGCGGCCGCTGATGCTGCGCGTCGTGTCGATGGCGGTGAGCACGCCTTCTTCGATGTAGTCGTCCCAGCCCTTATGGGTAATCGACGCGTCGCCGTTGTGCCACGAGACGAGGAACACCTGCTGCCCCTGCTCCAGCGCGTAGGCAACGAGCGAGTTCTCGGGTTGCAGATCGAGGATGTAATACTTGTTGATGCACGGCGGCACGATCAACAGCGGCCGCTCGCGCACGGTGGCCGTGGTCGGCTTGTACTGGATCAACTGGAAGAGTGCGTTCTCGAACACGACCGAGCCTTCAGTCGTGGCGAGATTGCGGCCCACCACGAAGCGCGATTCGTCGGTCTGCGAAATCTTCCCGCGCGACATGTCGCCCAGCAGGTTCATCACCCCCTGGCGCAGGCTCTCGCCGTGGGTTTCGAGCAAGGCGTTCTGCGCGTCGGGATTGAGCGCGAGGAAGTTGCTCGGCGAAGCCGCCGCCGTCCACTGCTGCACGGCGAAACGAATGCGTTCGCGCGTTTTCACATCGGTGTCGATCGCGTCGACGAGCTCATGCAGATAGCGCGCGTTGAGCAGATACCACGCGGCCGTGAAGGCATACGCGGGCGTCGCTTTCCAGGCGTCGGAGCTGAAGCGCCGGTCCTTGAGCTCGGGCGCCTTCGGCGTGGCGTCGGTGGCCTGGCGCAGCAAGTCCAGCGCGTCGCGCGAATACTCCGCTTGCAGATGCTGCAAGCGCGTGGGTTCGATCGATGCCGTGGGAAGCTTGAAGCCCTCGAACGGGTTCGCGCCGCCGAAGGGGTTCGCCGTGCCGAAAGGACTGCCCGCGGCGAAAGGATTGCCTGCCGAGAAAGGATTGCCTGCGGCAAAGGGATTGGTCCCGGCAAACGGATTGGATGCGGCGAAGGGGTTGCCCGGCGCGCCGTTGCCACCCGGAGGCCACCAATTGCCGGCGAGGCCCGCGAGAGGCGCTTGCTGCGCGGCTCCGCCCGATTGCTGCGCAGCATTCAAGGCGCTCTTCCAGGCGTTCGTCCACGCGTCGAGATATTGCTGCATGCCGGCTGCGTCGGGAGCGAAAGGCTGATTGAAGCGCGTTGCACCATCAGTTGAAGCGCCCGTGCCCGGGGCAGTCTTGGAACGTTGAGATGCCGTCATGCCTGCTTTTGACCGATGTGTCCTGGTGGACTGGTTGAGAGGCAGGTGGTACGCACACGGGCGCTGTTGCGGCGCTCGTCACGACCTGTCCCGTGGGTGAGGGACATTCTTGCTCCCCATTGCAAAGCGTGTCAATGCTTGTGCCCGATTTTGCCGCACTGCGATATTTTTTTAATTATCGTTTTCCCGATGTAATCAGATGTTTAACTCGGGGATGGGATCGGTATGCGGTCCGGCGCACAAAAATCCGTCGTGACGGCAAGCGCTTGCAGTGCAATGAACGGGTTGGCGAAGGCATGCGCCGGGCATGACGCCGTGCCAATTGCGAGATTAGATGCAGCGCAACATAAATGCGCGCAGGTACGTGCGTCGCCGCCCTGCGAAAGGCAGCGACGCGTGGCGAACATCCTGTCAGGGTTCGAGCCAGATCAGCGCGGCCATGCGGCCCGTGACGCGATCGCGCCGGTAGGAGTAAAAGCGCTCGCGCAGCGTGACCGTGCACTGGTCGCCGCCGCTCACATGGCGCACGCCCAGCGCGTCCAGGCGCAATCGCGCCAGGGCGACGAGGTCGGCAAGGTACTTGCCGGCGGCCTCGGGGCGCGCCACGAAGGCGGCTTCGGTCGCCGCGCGATGTGCGTCACGTTGTGCCGCGTCGACACTCTCCGCGTGGGTCATGAACGCGTCACGCACGTCTGCGCCGACTTCGAAGGCCGTGGGCCCGATCGCCGGCCCGAGGTATGCATGCAGGTCGGCGCTCGTGCAACCGGCGAGCGCCGCCACGCGTTGCGCGGTGCGCTCGATCACGCCCGCTGCCAACCCGCGCCAGCCCGCGTGCGCGGCGCCCACGGCGCGGCCCTCGCCATCGCACAGCAGGACGGGCATGCAGTCGGCCACCATCACCGTGCAGGCAATGCCGGGCTCGGCGGTCACACTGGCGTCGGCTTCGAGCGGCGCACCCGCACGCGCGGCGGCGAGCGCTTCGGCGGCGTCCACCACAACAGGCCCGTGGATCTGCTTGAGCCACGCCGCGGGCACGCCCGCATGAGCGAGCAGGCGCGCGCGGTTCGCCTCGACATCGTCGAGATCGTCGCCGGAGCCGCGGCCGAGGTTCAGGCCGCCGGGCAACTCGACGCCCTCACTACCCTGCGCGCCCTCCCAGCGCCCGAACGGCGGCGCGCTCACGCCGCCGTTGCGCGTCGTCACGAGCGCGCGCACGCGCGGCGAAACCTGCCAGTCGGGGAACAGCAAATCGGCGGATGTCAGTTCCGGGCAGGTCGTCATGCGGGCTTGTCCTCGTCGTGCCGATCGTCGTCGCTGTCTTCGCCGTCTTCATCGTCGTCGTAATCGTCTTCGTCGCTGCCGATCACGTAGCCTTCGTCGGTGTAGGCGCTGTCGAACATTTCGTCATCGAAGCCGTGTTCGTCCTCGTCTTCTTCGCTGCCGAAGCCGAGCGCCTCGATCAGCGCGTCCATGTCGTCGGGCGCGTCGGCGCGCCATTGCATCGCGCGGCCCGTCACCGGATGCACGAGGCCGAGACGCCACGCGTGCAGCGCCTGGCGCGCGAAACCGTCGGGCAGCGCCGCCACCGAACGCTTGCCGCGCGCGTGGCCGTACACCGGATCGCCCAGCAACGGATGACCGATGTGCGCGCAATGCACGCGGATCTGGTGCGTGCGGCCCGTTTCCAGGTCGCAATGAATCGCGCTCACGGGCTGGTTGTGCCAGAGCGTCTTGTCGATACGCCGGAAGTGCGTGCGCGCGGGCTTGCCCGCCGCGCCCTTGACCACCGCCATGCGCGTGCGATCGCGCGGATCGCGGCCAATGGGCGCGTCGATCGTGCCTTTGTCGGCCATGCTGCCCCAGACGAGCGCGAGATAGCGGCGCTTCACGGTGCGCGCCTGCAACTGGCGCACCAGGTCGGTTTGCGCCTCGAGCGTGCGTGCGACGACCATCAGCCCCGAAGTTTCCTTGTCCAGCCGATGGACGATGCCCGCGCGCGGCAGGCCCGCCGCCGCTTCGCCGTAGCGATGCAGAAGGCCGTTCAGGAGCGTGCCGCTCCAGTTGCCGGCGGCCGGATGCACGACGAGCCCCGCGGGCTTGTTGATGACGACGATGGCGTCGTCCTCGTAGATGACGTCGAGCGGCACCGGCTCGGGCGTGAAGGCGAGCTGCTCGGGCAGGAGATCGGGCACGAGTTCGATGGTCGCGCCGAGCGGCACCGGCTGGCGCACCTTGGCGGGCTTGCCGTCCACGCGCACGCGCTGCTCCTCGATCCAGCCCTGGAGGCGGCTGCGTGAAAACTCCGGAAACACTTTCGCGAGCACCTTGTCGAGGCGGTCGCCGGCAAGCTCATCGGGCACCTGAACGAAGCGCGGGGCTTCGTCCCGGCGCGTACGCGGGGCGCCGCCCGCGAGCGGCGCGGCGGCCTCGCCGTTGAGGTCGTCATCGAAAGCCTCACTGGAGGCTGCGTCATCGGGCGCATCGCCCAGGCTATAATCGCTGGTGCTGTTTTGGGCGCCGGGAGCGCCGGCCCCCGGAATAACTGAACGGGTCATTGAGTCTGGGTCACCTGTGGACCTGAAGCTGGACTGGATAAATGCGAGCCTTGAACACGATTACGAAACTGGCCAAACAAGCAGTGGCCCGAAACGCAATGCGCGCGGCGCGAGCACAAACGCTCGGCAAGATCGGCAACATCGTTCGCCTTGCCGTGTGCGGCGCGGCGCTCGCTGTGGTCGCGGCCTGCCACGGCTTGCCGGAAAAGACCGACGAAACGGCGGCATGGAACAACAACAAATTATATACGGAGGCTCAGGACGCGCTCTCCGGTGGCGACTGGGGCAAGTGCGCGAAGTACTTCGAAGCACTCCAGGGCCGCGACCCGTTCGGCCATTTCGCCCAGCAGGCTCAGATCAACGTTGCCTACTGTAACTGGAAGGACAACGAGAACGACGCCGCCGACCAGGCGATCAACCGCTTCATCCAGTTGCACCCGGATCACCCGGACATCGCCTACGCGTACTATCTCAAGGGCATGATCCACTTCAACGACGACCTGGGTCTCTTTGGCCGCTTCTCGGGCCAGGACATGAGCGAGCGCGACCCGAAGTCGCTGCGCGAGTCGTATGACGCGTTCAACACCGTGGTCAGCAAGTATCCGCAAAGCAAGTACGCGCCGGACGCCGCGCAGCGCATGCGCTACATCGTGAACGCGCTCGCCTCGCACGAAGTGCACGCGGCCGACTACTACTATCGCCGCGGCGCCTATGTGGCGGCCATCAACCGCGCGCAGCTCGCCATTCAGGACTACAAGAGCGCGCCGGCCATTGAAGACGCCCTGCACATCATGATCCTGTCGTATCAGAAGCTCGATCAGCCGCAGCTCGCCGAAGACACGCGCCGCGTGCTCGCCGCGACCTTCCCGGACAGCCCGTACATCACCGGCCACGCCCGTCCCGGCAAGGAAAACAAGTCGTGGTGGCAGATCTGGTGATCGCCGCCGGCTCACGCTGAAGCACGCTGAAAAGCAAAACGCCACGGAAATTCCGTGGCGTTTTTTTTGCCTCATCGGCAGCGCAGGCATGGAGCGCCTGCGCTGCGCGCGGGGTCTCAGTCGCGCTCGAACAACGCGATCGACTCCACGTGCGACGTGTGCGGGAACATGTTGACGACGCCCGCACCCTTGAGCCGGTAGCCGGCCTCGTTCACAAGAACGCCCGCATCGCGCGCCAGCGTCGCCGGGCTGCACGACACGTAGACGATGCGCTTGGGCAGCGGCCCATTGCCGCTCTGCGCGATTTCCGCGAGCGCCTGCGAAACGGCGAACGCGCCTTCGCGCGGCGGGTCGACCAGGAACTTGTCGAAGTGACCGAGCGCGCGCATGTCGTCGGCGGTGACTTCGAACAGGTTGCGGCACGCGAACGACGTATGGCCGTCCACGCCGTTGGCGCGCGCGTTTTCGAGCGCCCGGGCGGTCAGCGTGTCGCTGCCCTCGATACCCACCACTTCGCGCGCGAGACGTGCGAGCGGCAGCGTAAAGTTGCCGATGCCGCAGAACAGGTCGAGCACGCGATCGCCCGGCTCAGGCGCGAGCAGGCGCAGCGCCCGGCCGACCAGCACGCGGTTGATCTGGTGATTGACCTGCGTGAAGTCGGTCGGCTTGAACGGCATGCGGATGCCGAACTCCGGCAGCGTGTAGTCGAGTTCCTTGTCCAGCGGATAGAACGGGAACACCGTGTCCGGGCCCTTCGGCTGTAGCCAGAACTGCACGTTGTGCTCGTCGGCAAACGCGCGCAGCAGGTCTTCGTCGGCGGCCGTGAGCGGTTCGAGAATACGCAGCACGAGCGCCGTCACGCTGGAGCCGACCGCAAGCTCGATCTGCGGCATGCGATCGCGAATCGACAGCGCGGCCACAAGGTGCCGCAGCGGCACGAGCATCGCCGACACGTTCGGCGGCAGCACTTCGCAGCTCGTCATGTCGGCCACGTAGCTGCTCTTCTTCTCGTGGAAGCCGACCAGCACGCCGCCCTTCTTCGGCACGTCGCGCACCGTGAGGCGCGCGCGATAGCGGTAGCCCCACGACGGCCCGTGGATCGGCCGGAACATCGTCTCCGCGCGCACCTTCGAGAGGTGCGTGAGGTTGTCCTCCAGCACACGCTGCTTGACGGCGATCTGCGCGCGCACGTCGAGGTGCTGCATCGAGCAGCCGCCGCAGGTGCCGAAAAACGCGCACTGCGGCTTGGTGCGGATCGCGCTCTCGCGCAGCACGCTCACCACCTGCGCCTGCTCGAAAGTCGGCTTCTTGCGGTAGCTGAGGTAAGTCACGCGCTCGCCGGGCAGCGCGCCCTCGACGAAGATCACCTTGCCGGGCTCGCCCGTCTCGGTGACGGTACGGCCAACGCCGCGCGCGTCCATGTCGAGCGATTCGATCTCGAGAATGGGGGCATGAGCGACAGAGGCTTCGATGGCGGCGCGCTTTTCGGCGCGACGCTCGCGCTTGCTGCGCTTTTTCGCGGGCGCGGACGGCACGGCCCCGGCGTGAACCGGGTCGGCCTCAACGGGCGCGGTTTGAGGGTCGGGGGCAGCTTGAGACACCAGCGGATTCCTGACAGACGATGGATGAATATTGGGCGAAGGCGAGATTGTAGACGATGTCGCCGCCCTCGCCGCCGACGCGCCGTCGTTGCTCCGCGTGTTCCACGCGCATTGCGCGCTTGCGTCTCGTTTTCGAACTCCTCCGATCGTCCGTGCCGAACCGCGTCTCTACGATGGTTCCTGCCGCGTGACACCTTCGAGCCACGCGAAGGAATCGTCAACATGTCCGCCGTCCTCTACCTGCAAACATTCGCACTTTTGCTGCTCGCGCTTGGCGCGGCCACCGTCGCCGAGCCGCTCGTTTCGAAGCACGCCACATCGCATCGCCTGTTGCTGCTCGGCTTCGTCGGCCTCGCGGTTCCCGTCGCGCTGCTCGCCCTGCTGCTTTTCGGCCTGCGCGTCCTGCTCGATTAGACGCGTTCAGATTGACGCGCTTTCAGAATCGTCCCATAGATCGCCCCACCGGCGGCCGGAACGATAACAATCTCATTCACCTACGGAATCGAAGTGAGCAAGCTATCTCTTTGTGCGCTCGTGGCCGCGACGCTTGCGGGCCTCGCGGCATGCGCCCCGACCATCAAACCCGATCAGGTCATCGCCTCCATCCACCCCGGCATGACGCAGGGCGACGTCTACAAACGCATCGGGCCGCCCGATCGCGGCTATCAGACCAACGGTCTCGACTGCTTCCAGTACGACCTCGGCAAGTACGACCTCGACAGTTCCCGCAACGTGCCGTTCGCGGTGTACTTCGACCGCAATCACCTGGTGGCGGGCACCGCGCGCGCGGCGTGCCAGGGCCGCCGCATCTAACGCAAAAACGGCGGATAGCGCCGAACGCTACCCGCCGCCTGCCTCACAGGGCCCTCACCGCGAAGGTCCGTGCGACGCTTCAGCCTGTGAGCGACGTGTTGTAGGTCGTCCCGGCGATCACCACGTTGCTCAGCGCGATCGCATTGACGTTGTTCACGTAGATCGGCCCCGGCGTGGTGGCCGAAGCCGTGCCGGTGCACACCGGCGTGCCGAGGTTGCAGTTCGAGATGGTCACCCCCGTGATCGGCGAAACTGTCGGCGCCGGAGAGGCTCCGTTGTAGTCCGAAGCAACCGGCCCCTGCGCGACGATGGCCTGAAAGCACGACGCCGTATTGCCGTTGAGCGTCACGTTACTCGCGTTCACGTTGGAAATGTTCACGTTCTGGACAACAGGCGGGCTGATGCGCACGGCGTCGCCGGCCGGCGAGTAGTCGCAGTCGAAGGTGATCAGGCCGCCCTGCGACGCCGACGGGTTCGAGCCCGCCGCCGACGTCACGCCAAGCGGCACCGAAGCGTTGATCGGACTGCCCGTCAGCATGTTGCTGGTGCCGTAGCCGCTGCCCGTGAGATTCACGCCGTTGGGCAGATCGACCGAATCGATATAGACGTCCTTCACGAAGCCCCCGCGGCTCATGTTCGTCTTGATGCGGATGGCGATGTTGAGCGGGTTGGTCTGCCAGTTCTGGTTGAGCATGTTGAGCTGGCGCGCGTAGATGCGCTGCACGCCCGCGCTCATCTCGCTGCCGAGCGTGATGCCGCCATGACCGCTGTTCATCGTGCAGTTCTGGATCACGTGGTCCTGCGCGGGGCCGAATTCGGTGTCGAGCGCCTTGCCCGATTTGATCGCGATACAGTCGTCGCCCGTGTTGAAGGTCACGCTGTCGCACAGCACGTTCGTGCAGGCTTCCGGGTCGAAGCCGTCGTTGTTCGGCCCGATACTGTCCGCGAACACGCCGCGGATCACGACATTGGCGCAATCGGTCGGATGGTTCTGCCAGAACGGCGTGTTCTGCGTGTGGTAGCTCTCCATCAGCACGTTGGTGCAGCCGACGAATTCCACCATGCAAGGCCGCAGGTAATGGCCGACGCCGAAAATGCGCTGCGCCACCGGCACGCCGAGTTGCGACAACGCGGGCAGATAGTTCTGATCCTGATTCCAGGGCGCTTTCGTCGAGCCCGTGATGAGCGCGAGCAAGGTTGCGTTGGTGCTCGTGAGCGCCGCGTTGTTCGGATTGGCGTAGGCCTGCGAAGGCGTACTCGAGTTCACGCAGCCGTATTGCCCGTTCGAGCCTTTGTAGGTCCACCAGCAGGTGGAGGCGCTGCCGCTGCCGCTGAACGGCGTCATGGCCTGGCCGTTGAGGATCGAGGTCTCGCCCTCGCCCGTGATGGCAATATTGGTTTGCTTGTAGGCGTATACGGGCGAGCCGAAGTTCAGGCAGTCGTTGCCCTGCCAGCGCGTGTAGTAGAGCTTGCCGTTCGCGCCGCAATCGACCGGGCCGCTCTTTGCGTAATCGGCCGGGTTCGGGCTGAAGTAGATCGTGCAGCCCGCGCTCAGATGGAAGTTCACATTCGAGAGCAGCACGATCGGACCGCCGCAATACCAGTTGCCGGCCGGCACGACCACGCGGCCGCCGCCCGCGAGGTTCGCCGTCTCGATGGCGAGGTTGAACGCCGAACAGGAGTCGTAGGCCGTGCCCGTGAGCGAGCCGTTCACCATCTGGTCCGCGCCGGGGCTGAACGGCTGGGTGTACGGGTTGACGCTCGCCTGCACCTGGGTCGTGAGCGCCTTCGCGCCGAAACTCGCCGCGTTGAAATCGGCCGCGCGAAACATCGACTGGGTGAGGCTCGAAAGCGACGAGATGATGCGCGTAGCCGCGCCCGAAGTGCCCCAGATCGGGTCGTTCGCAACCGCGCCGCCGGTGCCGGTGCTCGCGGAAGCGCCGCTGCTGCCGCTACCGCCACCGCAGCCGGGCAACGCGGCGAGCATCGTCGCGCCGGCCGACGCGCCCGCGAACGCCATGAATGTGCGGCGCCCGGGTGAGGCCGGCCCGCCCTCCGCCTTGGAGTTGCCCTGCGTGATCTGCTTTGCCATTTGACGCTGTCTCCATGTTTGAAGTTGTTGTTCCGCTCGTATCCAGCTTCTTATTGCTGGAAAGTCAGGCTCGTAGCGAACCTGTATGGCAACATCGTGAAGCACGGCATTTTTGTAATACAACAATGAGATTGTCAAGCTATCTAGAGCCACCAAACCATGAGGAGCATCGTCAAATCAGTGTTTACAAGGGCAAACCCCGATCCTCATCATCAATCGTTGCAATAAATTTGTAAAACAACACACGGCAAAAATCCAGGCTAGGGTAGACGCGCGACGAACGCCGCCGCGTCATGCAAGGAGCGGACGAATGAAACTGGTGAGCTGGAATGTGCAGTGGGGACGCGACGCCTCAGGCGTCGTCGATCTGGCGCGCACGGTGCGCGAGGCACAGCGCCTCGCCGACTTCGACGTGTTGTGCCTTCAGGAGATCACGCGCGGGTTTCACGCGTTGCCCGGCGGTCCCGGCGACGACCAGTTCGCCGAACTCGAAGCGCTGCTGCCGGGCTATACGGTGATTGGAGCGATTGGCGCCGACTTGCCCGCACCCGGCAACGCGCAGCACGCGCCGCGGCGTCAGTTCGGCAATGCGCTCGCGACACGCCTGAGCGTCGCGCAGGTCTTTCGTCATGCGCTGCCTTGGCCGGCCGATCCGGGCTCGCCGTCGATGCAGCGTGTCGCGCTCGAAGCCGTGCTCGACGCGCCGGGCGGCGCGCTGCGCGTGCTGGTGACGCATCTGGAGTTCTATTCGCTGCGCCAGCGGCTCGCGCAGGTGGACGCGTTGCGGCGAGCCCAGGAGGAAGCCGCTGACCATGCGGCGCACCCCGCCCCGGCGGAAAACGACGTCGGCCCGTTCGCGCCAAGCGGGCGGCCCGTGAGCACCATCGTCTGCGGCGACTTCAACAGCGCCTGGGGCAGCGAGGCATATATGCGCATGCTGGAGCCGCTTGGCGGCAGCCCGGCGTTCATCGACGCGTGGACGGCGCTGCACCCCGGCGCAACGCCGCCGTACACGGCGGGCGTGTACGACACGGCGCAATGGTCGGACGGGCCGCTCACGTGCGACTTCGTGTTCGTCACCGAGGATTTGCGCTCACGCTTGCAGCGCTGTGAGATAGACGGCGCGACCGAGGCGTCGGATCATCAACCGATCGTGCTCGAACTGCGCTAAGGATCACAGACCGGACGTTCGTGCGCAATCACGCACTCGCGCTATTGCACCCGCGCACGAGTGCACAACCGCACGATCAGGCCGCGAACGCCTTCAGATACTCGCCCCAATGCGGTGCGGTTTCCGCGCCGAGCGACTGCTTCACGAACTCGATTTCGTCCGCGTATTCGCGCTCACTGAACCCGCCGCGCATCATCTGGAACCGGCAATAAAGCAGATAGGTGTTGACCACGTCGGTTTCGCAGTAGTTGCGAATCTCTTCGATTTTCCCTTCCTGAAACGCTGTCCACACCTGGCCGCCGTCCATGCCAAGCTTGCCCGGAAAGCCGCAAAGCTTCGCAAGCGCGTCGAGCGGCGCGTTCGCGCGCGGCTGGTACATCGCGAGCACGTCCATGAGGTCCGTGTGACGCGTGTGATAGCGGCTGATGTAGTTGTTCCACTTGAAGTCGCGATCCTCTTCGCCCATTTCCCAGTAGCGCACCGCGCGAATACCGTGCACGAGCGCCCGGTAATTCAGCACCGGCAGGTCGAAGCCGCCGCCGTTCCAGGAAACGAGTTGCGGCGAATACTTTTCGATCGTGCGGTAGAACGAATCGATCAGGCGCGCTTCGCCGTCTTCGGGCGTGCCGAGCGAGCGCACGCGAAAGCCCTGCCCGTCGCGGAACACGCAAGAGATCGCGGCGATGCGTTGCAGGTGATGCGGCAGGAAATCGCTGCCGGTCTTCTCGCGGCGCGCGGCGAAGGCGTGCTCAGCCACTTCGGTGTCGGTGAGCGAGGCGGGCAGATCGTCGAGACGGCGAATGCCGTCGACATCGGGAATTGTCTCGATGTCGAATACGAGTACGGGTACTGTCATTCAGGTGGACTGCGAGATGTTATAGAACGGCGTCCTTGCGCACGCCGTTCGAAGCGAAAAAGCGCTTGAGGCGCACCAGCGCTTCCTGCTGGATCTGCCGCACGCGCTCGCGGGTGAGGCCCATTTCGTCGGCCAGTTCTTCGAGCGTGGCGGGCTCGATATGGTTCAGCCCGAAGCGCCGCTCGATCACATGGCGATGCTTGTCGGATAGCCGGCCGAGCCACGCGCGCGTAAGCGTTTCCAGCTCGCGGTGCTGCACTTCGGCGTCCGGCGACTGGCTCTGGTCGTCGGACAGCAGGTCGAGCAGGCTGCTCGCGGGGTCGAGGTCGAGCGGCGCGTCGAGCGACGCCGTGTGCTCGTTGAGCGCGAGAATGTCGGTGACTTCCTCGCTGGTCTTGCCGGTGAGATAGGCGATGTCGTCGATGCTCGCGTCGCGCCGCTCGGAAGCCGAATCGGTGTTGAGCGAGTTCTTTTCCAGATGGCGCTTCGCGCGCAGCACCTGGTTGAGCTCGCGGATCACGTGCACCGGCAGGCGCACGGTGCGCGCCTGGTTCATGATGGCGCGCTCGATGCTCTGGCGTATCCACCAGGTCGCATAGGTCGAAAAACGGAAGCCGCGCGTGGGATCGAATTTCTCGATTGCGTGCATGAGGCCGAGGTTGCCCTCCTCGATCAGGTCGAGCAGCGGCACGCCGCGATTGAGGTATCCCTTGGCAATGCTCACGACGAGGCGCAGATTGCGCTCGATCATGACCTGACGCGCCTCGAACTCGCCGGCCTTGGCAAGCCGCGAGTAGCGCTGCTCCTCCTCGACGGTGAGCAGCGGCTTCACGCTGATCCGGTTCAGATAATGCTGGATGGTGTCGGCCGTGAGTTCGGCCTGGAGCATGGCACGGAAGTCGTCGGCGTCGGGCGCCGGGGCCTCGGCGCCTTCGCCCGAGCCGCCCTCCTCGGTGGCGGACTCGCGCTCTTCACGCTCCTCGCGCTCCTCGAAATCGCGGCCGCCGTCGAGTTCGGGCGACGCGTCGTCGTCGCCCGACTGCGCGCCGTCCTCCACCGAAACCTGGGCGGCTTGGCTGTCAGACTCGGATTGCTGCAGACGGCGCTTCGATTTCGGCATGGTCGGCTCGCTTTTATTGCGGCGGCAAGTACTTCAGTGGGTCGACGGGCTTACCCTGACGGCGTACTTCGAAATGCAGCATCACCCGGTCCGAGTCGGTATTGCCCATTTCGGCGATCTTCTGACCTTTGGTGACCGCATCCCCTTCTTTTACCATCAAAGTCCGGTTGTGTGCGTACGCGGTCAAAAACGTCGCGTCATGCTTGATGATAATGAGATTGCCGTAACCGCGCAGCCCATTTCCGGCATAAACCACGCGTCCATCACCGGCCGCCTTGACAGGATCGCCCGCCGCGCCGCCGATATTGATGCCCTTGTTCTTCGAATCGTCGAAGCCGTTGAGCACCGGACCACGCACCGGCCATGCAAGCGCAAGACTTCCCGGCGCCGCGGCCATGTCGCCGGCGCTTGCCGGCGGCTGCTGCGGCTGCGCTGCATTCGCTGCCGAACCGTAGAGCGGCGGCTGCGCCGCCGAACCCGCTGCCGGTGCAGCCGGCGCGCCCGGTGCCACGCCCACGCCCGGCACCGGCGCGGTCACGACGCCCGGCGTGCTGGCGCTTGCGTTCGCACCCGGCGGCACCACGCGCAACAACTGATCCACTTCAATCTGGTTCGGATTGGTGAGATTGTTCCACGTCGCGATGTCGCGATAATTCTGTCCGTTTTCGAGCGCAATCCTATAGAGAGTATCGCCCGGCTTCACCCGGTAATATCCCGGAGGCGGCGGCCCGAGCGGCACCGGTGGCTGCGCCGCCGTGCCGAGCGGCGCGGTGCGGTCCACGACGGGTGCCTGATCGAGTCGCGTGGCACATGCGGTCAGAAGACAAAGCGCGATGACCGAGGCGCCACGGGTGGCCACGGTCAGGTCGACATGCAGGCGGTTTCTTTGGATCGCGCGCAACATACTCATCGGATTCAGATCACTCCAGATTTTAAGGGGACAAAGAAAACGCGATCCAGGCGCGACTCCCGCCACTGCGCCGGTCCCGTACGCTCGACGAGCGTGAGAACCTGCATGGCTTCGCCGGCGCCTGCCGCCCCTTGCGTGCCTGACACGGCCACCGGCGCCACGAGCCGCCCGCCAATGGCGAGTTGCTCAAGCAGCGCCTGCGGCACGTCGAAGCCCGCGGCGGCGATCACGATCGCGTCAAACGGCGCCGCCGACGGCAAACCGAGCCGTCCGTCACCGTAGTGCAAGCGGATATTCGGAATACGCAGCGGACGAAGATTCGTCTTCGCGCGCTCGTATAACGGCTTGATGCGTTCAATGGAATACACGTCGCGCGCAATCTGGCTCAGCACCGCGGCCTGATAGCCACAGCCGGTGCCGATTTCCAGCACGCGCTCCAGCACGCGGCCCGCGCCTGCCAGTTCGAGCATGCGCGCGACCACGGAAGGCTTCGAGATGGTCTGGTGATGACCGATCGGCAACGCCGCATCTTCGTACGCCTGGGTAGCAAGCCCGGGATCGACGAACATGTGGCGCGGCACGACCGCGAGCGCCTGAAGCACGCGCGCATCGGCAATGCCGTTTGCACGCAGGCGTTCGACCATGCGTTCGCGTACGCGTTCCGAAGTCAGCGCATGCGCGCCGTTGAGCGCAACGGCGGGCGCGCCCGCGCTGCCCGTAGTCGCGGCTCGCGACGGCGTGGCGCTCACGGCGGCGGGTGTGGATTTTTTCGCGCCGACCGGCGTAACGGCCGCTGGCTTCGCTGCCATCGGCTTCACGTTAGTCGGCTTTGTTGCATTGACAGGCTTCACGGGCGAAGCCTTGAACGGCGCGGGTGCCGTGGACTTCACAACGGGCTTCACCGCCTGGCCGACAGCGGCCTTCGCGGCGCCGCCACTGCCCACGCCCGCGAGCGGCGTGCGCGCGTCGCCGGGACGCGTGTCGCGCCGGCGCGGCTCGCGCACCAGATCAGCAAGCCCAAGCGGAAAACGCTTCGTGCGCTCGCCCGTCATGAAGCACTGCCGCCCTTGCGCGCCCAGTCGTGCGTCGCGGGCAACATCTGCGTGTGCGTGAGGTCGAGTTGCAGCGGCGTGATCGACACGTGGCCGTTCGATACCGCGTGAAAGTCCGTGCCTTCGCTTGCGTCGAGCGCGCTGCCCGACGGCCCGATCCAGTAGATCGGCTCGCCGCGCGGGTTGGTCTGGCGGATCACGGGCTGCGAGGGATGACGCTTGCCGAGACGCGTGACGCGCCACTCACCGAGCTCGTCATACGGCAAATTCGGGATGTTAACGTTGAGCAGCGGATGACCCGGCAGCGGGTTCGCGAGGTAGTGCGCCACGATCTCGGCCGCGACGCGCGCGGCGGAATCGAGGTGGACCCAGTCCTTGTCGACGAGCGAAAACGCAATGGCGGGCACGCCGAACATGATGCCTTCGGTCGCCGCGGCCACCGTGCCCGAGTACAGCGTGTCCTCGCCCATGTTCTGGCCGTTGTTGATGCCGGAGACCACGAGGTCGGGCTTCTGGTCGAGCATGCCCGTGAGCGCGATGTGCACCGAGTCGGTGGGCGTGCCGTTCACGTAGTAGAAGCCGGTCGTGGCCGAGCGCAGCACCGACAGCGGGCGCCACAGCGTGAGCGAGTTCGATGCGGCGCTGCAATTCTGCTCGGGCGCCATCACCGTGACTTCGCCGAGCGGCTTGAGCGCCTCATGGAGCGCAGCGAGGCCGGGGGCGAGATAACCGTCGTCGTTGCTGAGTAGTATTCGCATCGAGCGATTGTAACCGAGGAAAGAAGGCAGGCGAACGACAGCCGGAACGCGCTGCGCGGCGTTGGCCCGCTGGCTTTGCAGTGCCGCTTCCTGTGCCCCGTTCATGCGCCGAAGCGTGAAGCATTCGCGCACGCCATGCGCTCATGTGCGGCATGAAATAAATCGCACGATCGTTCGCATGCATGCGGATTGCCGTACACTGTCCCGCTGGAGCGACTCCATCACCGAAGCAAAAGAATCGACACACCGAATCGACGCAAACGAAACACAGACAGGAGACACGATGCGCGCAATCCGCTGCAACCAGTACGGCCCGCCCGACTCGCTCACGCTCGAAGACCTGCCCGACCTCGTGCCGGGTGCGGGCCAGGTGGTCATCGACGTGAAAGCCGCGGCCGTCAACTTTCCCGACGTGCTCATCATCGAGAACAAGTATCAGATGAAGCCGCCGCTGCCTTTCACGCCCGGCGCCGAACTCGCTGGCGTGGTGCGCGCCGTGGGCGAAGGCGTGAAGCTCGCGCCCGGCACGCGCGTGGTGGCCTATGTGGGCACCGGCGCGTTCGCCGGGCAGGCGATTGCCGACGCATCGGCCTGCGTGCCGCTGCCCGAGGGCGCCGACTTCGCGACGGCCGCCGCGTTCACGCTCGCCTACGGCACCTCGCATCACGCCGTGGTGGATCGCGCGGCGCTGCGCGCGGGCGAGACGATGCTCGTGCTCGGCGCGGCGGGCGGCGTGGGACTCGCGGCGGTGGAGATCGGCAAGGTGCTCGGCGCGCGCGTGATCGCCGCCGCGTCGAGCGAAGAAAAGCTCGAAGTGTGCCGCCGCTTCGGTGCGGACGCCACGATCAACTACAGCACCGAGGACTTGCGCGAGCGCATCAAGGCGCTCACCGACGGCAAAGGTCCCGATGTGATCTACGACCCGGTGGGCGGCGCGTATGCGGAACCGGCGTTCCGCAGCATCGGCTGGCGCGGGCGCTATCTCGTGGTGGGTTTCGCGAACGGCGAGATTCCGAAGCTGCCGTTCAATCTCGCGCTGCTCAAGGGTGCAAGCATCGTCGGCGTGTTCTGGGGCGATTTCGCGCGCCGCGAACCGCAGCACAATGCGGCCGCGTTCGCGCAGATGGTGGGCTGGATCGGCGAAGGCAAGCTCAAGCCCTATGTCTCGAAGCGCTACACGCTCGCCGACACGGCGCAGGCGCTCAAGGACATGGCTTCGCGCAAAGTGACGGGCAAGATCGTGATCGAGCCCTGATCGTTTCAGACAAAGCAGGCGGCAAAACAAAAACGGCTCGCGATGATGTGCGGGCCGTTTTGCATGATGAGGCGCGCGGTGCGCCCTGGCTTCATGCCCTCACCTCACGCTCAAAGCCTTTCGGTGTCGCCCGTCTTCGGCTGCCACTTCATGAGGCGCCGCTCGGCAAGCCCCACCAGCGCGTCGAGAATCAGCGCGAACGCGGTCAGCACGAGAATGCCCGCGAACACCGTGTTGATGTCGAAGGTGCCTTCGGCTTGCAGGATCAGATAGCCCACGCCGCTCGCCGAGCCGAGATACTCGCCCACCACCGAGCCGACGAACGCGAGCCCAACCGACGTATGCAGGCTCGAAAACACCCAGCTCGTCGCGCTCGGCAGATAAACGTGACGCAGCAGTTGCTTGCGGTTCGCGCCGAGCATGCGCGCGTTCGCGAGCACCACGGGACTCACTTCCTTCACGCCTTGATAGACGTTGAAGAACACGATGAAGAACACGAGCGTGACGCCGAGCGCGACCTTCGACCAGATGCCGAGGCCGAACCACACGCCGAAGATCGGCGCGAGAATCACGCGCGGCATCGAGTTCGCGGCCTTGATGTAGGGGTCGAAAAGCGCGCTGGACGTGGGCGCGAGCGCGAGCCACAAGCCGACGCCCAGGCCGCTCACGGTGCCGATCACGAAGGCGAGCACCGTTTCGACGAGCGTCACCCACAGGTGCAGCCAGATCTCCCCGGTCGTGAACCACTCCCAGATGCGCAAGAGCACCTTTTGCGGCTCGCCGAAGAAGAATGCGGCCTTGTTCGCGTCGTCGAAATAGAACGGCGGCAGTAGCGTCGGACTCGTGAACACGTACCACAGCGCGAAGCACGCGACGAGCAGCAGCCACTGCCACACGATGAGGTTGTCCCGGTTCGGGCGCAGCCGTTTCCACATGATGCCGGTCTCTTTACGGTTTATATCTCTGGATTGCGCCATGCTCATTTACCCCGCGGCAAGCTGCTGCTGATAGCCCTTGAGCACCTCGTCGCGCAGCACGCCCCAGATCTGCGCGTGCAGCTCCACGAAGCGCGGCTGCGAGCGCACCTCCGCCACGTCGCGCGGGCGCGGCAGATCGATGGTGAATTCGCCGATCGGGTGCGTGCCCGGCCCCGCCGACAGCACGACCACGCGATCCGACATCGCGATCGCCTCGTCCAGATCGTGCGTGATGAACAGCACCGCCTTGCGCTTCGCGGCCCACAGGTCGAGCAACTCGTTCTCCATGAGCTGGCGCGTCTGGATGTCGAGCGCCGAAAACGGCTCGTCCATCAGGATGATGTCGGGGTCGAGAATGAGCGTCTGCGCCATCGCCACGCGCTTTCTCATGCCGCCCGAAAGCTGGTGCGGATAGCGGTCGCCAAAGCCGCCGAGGCCTACGCGCTTGAGCCACTCCTCGGCCCGCGCGCGCGCCTCGCCGGCCGCGACGCCGCGAAACGTGAGACCCGCCATCACGTTGTCGAGCGCGCTGCGCCACGGCATCAGCGCGTCGGCCTGGAACATGTAGCCCGCGCGGCGGTTCAGCCCGTCCAAACGCTCGCCGAACACGCTCACGGAGCCCGAAGACGGCGCGAGCAGCCCGGCGCCCACGTTGAGCAGCGTGGACTTGCCGCACCCCGTCGGGCCGACGACCGAAACGAATTCGCCAGGCGCGATATGCAGCGTCGCGTTCGCGACGGCGGTGTAGCGTTGCGAACGGTCCTCGCGTGAAGCGAAGGTGCAGGTGATGTTGTCGAGCGCGAGAGCGGGTACGGTCATCGTCGTGAGGCGGAAGCAGGCAGCAGCGGGAAACAGGATCGCGGCGGCGGGCGAAGCGTGGTTCGCCCGCCGCGGGAATCAGCTCTTGACGGTCGCGAGCGACTTCTTCACGAAGTCGTTGGTCCACGTCTTCGAGAGATCGATGGGCTTGCCCTTGATGTTCGGGTCGAACTGCAAGGTCTTGAGCGCCGTGGCGGGGCCGCCGGCGGGCATCAGGCCGTCCGGCGACAGCGCCTCCTTCACGTGGTCCCATGCCGCGAGATAGAGCGCGCGGTCGCCGAGCAGATAGCTCTCGGGTACGGTGTCGATGAGTTGCGAGCCCGTTGCGCCCTGGAGCCACTTGAGCGCGCGCACCATCGCCGTGGTGAGCGCCTGCGTGGTGTTCGGATTCTTCGTGATGAAGCTTTCCGACGCATAGAGGCAGCCCGCCGGCATGTCGCCGCCGAACACCGAATGCGTGTCGGCGAGCGTGCGCGTATCCGCCACCACGCGAATGTCGCCCGCGCGGTCGAGCTTGGTCATCACCGGGTCGAGGTTCGCGAGCGCGTCGATCTGGCCCGACTGCAACGCGGCGATCGCACCCGCCCCCGCGCCCACGCCGATGAACGCGACATCGGTGGGCTTGAGCCCCGCCTTGGCGAGCACGAAGCTCGCCATGATCGAAGTGGACGAGCCCGGCGCGGTCACGCCGATCTTCTTGCCCTTCAGGTCAGCGACGCCCTTGAAGTTGGGCATCGACTTCTTCGAGACGGCCAGCACGATCTGCGGCGCGCGGCCTTGCAGCACGAACTCGCGGAACATCTGGTGCTGCGCTTGCAGCAGGATGGTGTGTTCGAACGCGCCGGACACGACATCGGCGCTGCCGCCCACCGCCGCTTTGAGCGCCTGCGAGCCGCCCGCGAAGTCGGAAATCTCGACCTCGAGGCCTTCGTCCTTGAAGAAGCCGCGCCGCTCGGCGATCGTGAGCGGCAGGTAGTAAAAGAGGTTCTTGCCGCCGACCGCAATCGCAACCTTCTTCGTTTCGAGCTTGTTTTGCTGGGCGAAGGCGAGCGGCGAGGCGCCGAGCGAGGCGGCCGCGAGCGCGGCCGTACCGGCGAGAAAGCTTCTGCGTTGCATGAGCGAGTCTCCAGTGCTTGTTGTGTTTTTTGTGCAAGCCTGGCGCACGCGGAGGGTTGGCGTAACGGCCGCCGCGCGTGCCTGGCTCGCGGCCGTGTTGCATCAAACTACCTGGACGTGAGTGGTCTCAGACGATTTGTTGTTCGCGCAACCGTGCGATGTGGTCTGCATCATAACCCAGCGACTGCAAGACTTCATCGGTATGTTCACCCAATGCCGGGCCGAGCCAGCGCGTGTCGCCGGGCGTAGCCGAGAGCTTGGGCGTGACCGCGGGCAGCGCCACGTCCACGCCCTCGCCTTCCTGCGCGCCCGGGGCCTGCCAGCGGAATTGCTGGATCATCTGGCGCGCGGCGAACTGCGGATCGGCGAACATGTCGGCTACGCTGTAGATGCGGCCCACGGGCACATCGGCGGCGTTGAGCACGTCGAGCGCTTCGTCGATGGTGCGCGTGGAGAGCCACGCCGCGATCGCGCCGTCGATCTCCGCCGTGCGCGGCACGCGGCCGTCGTTGTGAGCGAGTGCGGGATCGTTGGCGAGATCGGCGCGGTCGATGGCCGTCATGAGGCGCTTGAAAATGGGATCGCTGTTGCCGCCGATCACGATGCTGCCGTCGCGGCACGGATACGTGTTCGACGGCACGATGCCCGGCAGCGACGCGCCGGTGCGCTCGCGCACCATGCCGTACACGCCGTACTCGGGCACCACGCTTTCCATCATGTTGAACACGGCCTCGTAGAGCGCCACATCGACGATCTGGCCGCTGCCGCCGTTCATGTTGCGATGATGGAGCGCCATCATCGCGCCGATCACGCCGTGCAGCGCCGCGATCGAGTCGCCGATCGAAATGCCGATGCGCGGCGGCGGCAGGTCGGGATAGCCGGTGATGTGGCGCAGGCCGCCCATCGATTCGGCGATCGCGCCGAAGCCCGGACGATCGCGATACGGGCCGGTCTGGCCGTAGCCCGAAAGGCGCACCATCACGAGGCCGGGATTCTCCTTCGAGAGCACGTCGTAACCGAGCCCGAGCTTTTCGAGCAGACCTGGCCGGAAGTTCTCGATGACGATATCGGCTTCCTTCGCCAGCCGCCGCACGATCTCCTTGCCCTCTTCGGCCTTGAGATTCACCGTGACCGACTTCTTGTTGCGCGCCTGCACGGCCCACCAGAGCGACGTGCCGCCCGCTTCGGGGTAGAGCTTGCGCCATTTGCGCAGCGGATCGCCCCCCTTGGGGTCTTCGATCTTGATGACCTCGGCGCCGAACTCGCCGAGAAAGCGCGCCGCGAACGGGCCCGCGATCAGCGTGCCGAGTTCGAGGACTTTCACGCCCGCGAGCGGCCCCGCGCCTTTCGCGCCGGTGGCCTGAGGCTGGGATTCAAAGGAAGCGGCTGCTGCGCTCATGGTGTCTCCTTTCGTTCTGTTCGGCTTGCAGCGCCGTATGGCGAGCGCCGCTATCGAGGCGTTGCACGACGCTACATCGAGCGCCGGTCGAGCATGGCGCGGGCGATGGTGCCCGCGTCCACATATTCGAGTTCGCCGCCCACCGGCACGCCGCGCGCGAGGCGCGTCACCGCGAGTCCGCGCGCCTTGAGCGTCTGGCCGAGATAGTGGGCCGTCGCCTCGCCTTCGTTCGTGAAATTGGTTGCGAGCACCACTTCCTTGACGACGCCATCCGACGCGCGCTTCACGAGCCGGTCGAAATGGATCTCTTTCGGACCGATGCCGTCGAGCGGACTCAGATGCCCCATCAGCACGAAATACAGCCCGCGGTACGTCATGGTCTGTTCGAGCATGATCTGGTCGGCCGGCGTTTCGACGACGCACAAGAGCGTCGGATCACGCTCGTCGTCGAGACAGGTTTCGCACACCTGAGCTTCGGTGAAGGTATTGCACTTCTCGCAATGCTTGAGGTTCTCGGTCGCGAACAGGAGCGCGCTGCCGAGCTTTTCGGCGCCGTCGCGGTCGTGCTGCATCAGGTGATAAGCCATGCGTTGCGCCGACTTCGGCCCGACGCCGGGCAACACGCGCAGCGCCTCGACGAGCGCAGCGAGAGCGGAAGGTTGTTTCATGCGGATTCAGCGCGAGGCGCGCAACGAGGTTTGAAGCGGACCGTGCTTCCGGCGAACCGAGGCAAGCGGACACAAGCCCACGCCTGCGCCCGCGCGGCCGGACCGGTGCCGGCCGGGCGCGCGCAGCCGCACGGGCGGCAGGCCTGCCGCAACCACAAGCAGACCCGTCGCCCGTGCCGGCGCTTAGAACGGCAGCTTGAAGCCAGGCGGAATCGGCAGACCGGCGGTCATGCCGCCCATCTTTTCCTGCGACGTGGCTTCGGCCTTGCGCACCGCGTCGTTGAACGCCGCGGCCACGAGGTCTTCGAGCATATCCTTGTCGTCCGTGAGCAGGCTCGGATCGATCGACACGCGGCGCACGTCGTTGCGGCAGGTCATCGTGACCTTGACGAGACCGGCGCCCGCCTGACCCTCGACTTCGATCTGGGCAAGCTGCTCCTGCATCTTCTTCATGTTTTCCTGCATCTGCTGGGCTTGCTTCATGAGCCCTGCGAGTTGGCCTTTCAACATAGTCACTGCTCCTTCTGGATCATGGTCATTCGAATCACTGCGCTCGATGCACGCGGCGCTCGGCACGCCGCGCGGCGCAAATCAATGGGCGGCCTGAGCGCCGCCCGATGCGGCTTCCGGCGCGAGCGGCCGGATCGAGCCCGGCACGATGCTCGCGCCGAAGTCGCGAATCAGTTGTTGCACGAAAGGATCGGCGCCGATCTCACGCTCGGCGTCCCGTTGACGCTGGGCGCGATCGGCGGCGTCGAGCGCGGCTGCGGTGCGGCGCGCCGGACCGACTTCCACGCTCACCTCAACGGTCTTGCCAAGCCGCTCGGCGAGCGCCGTCTTGAGCTTCGCGACCTGCGAGACCTCCGCATACTGCGGCACCGGCACGCTCAGTTTGAGCAGCGTGCCATCGAGTGCCGTCAGTTCGCTGTTGAAGGCGAGCTGGTACGAGATGCCCTTGAGCGAGAGCGTCGCGGCGAGCGCGGGCCAGTCGCCCGCGAAGCCGATGGCGTCGAGCGGGATGCCCGGCGGCAGCTTGCTCACGTCGACCACGGCCGGCGACGGCGTGGGCGCCGCAGCGCCGGCGCGCGGCGCTGATGGTTCGTTGTCGTACGCGGGTACGAAGCCGTCGTCGGGCGGCGCGAAGTACGCGTCGTCGGCGCCGAGCGGCACATAGTCGTCCGGCGGAATGTCGTCCCATGGCGGCGCGCCCGCGGCGTCCTGCCGCGCGTTCGCATTGCGCGCCGGCTGGCGCGCCTGCGCGTCCTGCGCGGCGGCGGCACGGCGGGCCGGGTCGGGCGTCGGCACTTTCACTTGCGCACGCGGCGCGGCTTTCGGCGCGGGCGCCGGGGCTACCGCGTCGGCTGCGACGCCGGCGCCTCGGTTCGCCGACACGCGCATGCCCTTGCTGCGCAGCACGTCGAGCGCCGCACCCGCGCCACCACGCGCGGACAACGGCGCGGCGGGCTCTTCGCGGGCCTCGGACTGCGGCGCGGCGGCGGGCGTCGGCTGTACGGCTTGCGGCTCGACTTCGGCGGCGGGCTCAGGCGTCTGAACTGCCGCTTGCGGCGCTTGAGTCGCTACAGCGGGAGCGGCTTCGGGTTGCGCCGCGCTCGCATCCCGCGCGGGTTCGCCTTCGTCTTCCCAAGGCGGCACGACGCGCGCTTCGGCGGCGGTTCCCGTGACCGGCGCGGCCGCCACCGGCGTTGCCGGTTCGCTCGTTGCTGCCGCAACGACGCTCGTTTTGACCGGTTCCGGATGTATCTCAGGCTGTACCTCGGGCTGCACCGGGGCCACACGCGCAGGTGCCTGTGGTGTCTGAGGCGATTGCACCGCTTCCGCCTTTTGCACAGCCGCCTGCTGCCCTGCCGGCGCGGCGCTGCGCGCCGACGCCACCGCCGGCGCGGCCGCCCGCGCGCCCGCGACCGCCGCAGCGGGTTTCGAAGCCGGGGCGCTGCCCACGTTGCCCGCGTTCACGGACGGCTCGAACGCCAGCATGCGAAGCAGCGTCATCGTGAAGCCCGCATACTCGTCGGGCGCGAGGCCCAGTTCGTTGCGGCCGAGCGTGGCGATCTGATAGAACAGTTGAACCTGCTCCGGGCTCAGCGCCTCGGCAAAACGGCGGATATCGTCGGCTTCCGGCCACTCGTCGAGCACCGACAAGGGCGCGAACTGCGCCCAGCCGATACGGTGGAACAGGCTCGCGAGATCCTGCAAGGCGGTGGAGAACGACAGGCTGCGCAGCGCCATTTCGTCGGCGATGGCGAGCACGTTCGCGCCGTCTCCCGCCACGAGCGCGTCGATCAGGCGGATCAGATAGCTCTGGTCAAGCGCGCCGAGCATGCCGCGCACCGCTTCCTCGGTCACCTGGTTGGCCGAATAGGCGATGGCCTGGTCGGTGAGCGAAAGCGCGTCGCGCATCGAGCCGTCAGCGGCGCGCGCGAGCAGGCGCAGCGCCTGCTGCTCGAACTCGACCTTTTCCTCGCCGAGAATGTACGTGAGGTGCTCGACGATGTTGCCCGCCGGCATCTGCTTCAAATTGAACTGGAGACAGCGCGAAAGCACCGTAACCGGAATCTTTTGCGGATCGGTCGTCGCAAGAATGAACTTCACGTGCGGCGGCGGCTCCTCCAGCGTCTTCAGCATCGCGTTGAAGGCGTGGTTTGTGAGCATGTGCACTTCGTCGATCATGTAGACCTTGAAGCGCGCGTCGACCGGCGCGTAGACCGCGCGTTCCAGCAGCGCGGCCATTTCGTCCACGCCCCGGTTGCTCGCCGCATCCATCTCGACATAATCGACGAAGCGCCCTTCGTCGATTTCCCGGCACGCGCGACACACGCCGCACGGCTTGGACGTCACGCCGGTTTCGCAGTTGAGCGCCTTGGCGAAGATACGCGAGAGCGTCGTCTTACCCACGCCGCGCGTGCCCGTGAAGAGGTACGCGTGGTGCAGGCGGCCGCCGTCGAGTGCATGCGTGAGCGCGCGCACCACGTGCTCCTGTCCGACGAGCGAAGCGAAATCCTTCGGTCGCCACTTGCGTGCGAGAACTTGATAGGTCATCCGGAAATTGTATCAGCAACGCCCGCGCGTCCAGATGAATCGAAAGGCGGCGAATGCGCGCCGCGCGGCCGCCGCGGAACAGGGCTTGCGGGCGATGGCGGGCAATGTGCGAGCGGCAAAAACAGCCGCGCTGAAGACGCGACAAATACCGCAAACGCAGCGACGAACGAAGAACCGCTCGCGCACTGAATTGCGCGGCGTCAACGTTGCAGATGGGGGAGATACCGGAAGAAAAAAGCGAAAGGTGACGAGCCCGACCCTCGGCACTGGCGGAAAACGGCTGTGGCTGCTTCGTTCCCGACCTGACCAGGTTGACCGCCCCTCCATGCGAGGAGGCCCGTCACGGTGCATTCTAACATCGGTCGCGCCGCATTGCGACTGCTGCGGTGCGAAAAAACGCGTCGGACCGTCTG
The DNA here is from genome assembly GCF_003268775.1 of Paraburkholderia unamae. Lineage (GTDB taxonomy): Bacteria > Pseudomonadota > Gammaproteobacteria > Burkholderiales > Burkholderiaceae > Paraburkholderia > Paraburkholderia unamae. Next base: position 79,231 of record NZ_QLSU01000034.1, on the reverse strand, counting down.
AAACGCCCGTGGCACACCCGATGCGCGCCGCACAAAAACCCGAAAGTGCGCCCTCTTGCAACGGCCGGCCTCGCCACCAGATAGCGATCAGGAACACACGCTGTCACGCGCAACGCTCACGTCAAACCTGTCGCGCCGCAGTCCGAATGCCCCGCCGAATGTGGCCTGCAAGACGGAAACCCTGCTTGCGGCATGAGTACTATCACCGTCGGCAGCGCATAGGGATTTAGGCTACACTGGCGTCGGCATTTGGCTGAGCCGCGCGGTTTGCACCTGTATAGCGAGTCATGCAGGCGTGTCATGCGGGTTCGGTCTGGTCGCTTCGGCGGCCCCGGATCAATTTTCAGTTTTGGTGTATCGTGGCGAGCAATTTAGTCAGCCTCGAATCGAAAGAGGTATTCATACAATGAGCGAACAAATCAAGCATATCAGCGACGCATCGTTCGAACAGGACGTCGTGAAATCCGACAAGCCCGTGCTGCTGGACTTCTGGGCCGAGTGGTGCGGCCCGTGCAAGATGATCGCGCCGATTCTCGATGAAGTCGCGAAGGATTACGGCGATCGTCTTCAGGTCGCGAAGATCAATGTCGACGAGCACCAGTCGACCCCGGTGAAGTTCGGCGTGCGCGGCATCCCCACGCTGATCCTCTTCAAGAACGGCGCCGTCGCGGCGCAAAAGGTCGGCGCACTCTCGAAGTCGCAGCTCACCGCGTTCCTGGACAGCCACCTGTAACGCCTGACTCTGCCGCCCCCCTTGCCTCGCGCCAGGCGGAGCACGCAAAGGTGCGTGTTGTCGCACGACAACACGCACGATAAAAACACGCCAAAACTTGCTGTCGGTCTGCACTGACGGTTTCTGGCGTGTGCTATGCTAGAATTCATAAAGCGTCTACCCGGCGCCCTATAAAAGTTCCAAGCTAAGTTTCGTCCTTGAGCGGTTCCGCTCACTTCTTTTCCCCCAGACTTCTTTTCGTCGCACTCCTCCCCGACGGGTTCTCCGTATGCATCTTTCCGAGCTCAAGTCTCTGCACGTGTCTGAATTGATCGAGATGGCCAATGGCCTCGAGATCGAAAATGCGAACCGCCTGCGTAAGCAGGAACTCATGTTCGCGATTCTCAAAAAGCGCGCCAAGACGGGCGAAACGATCTTCGGTGACGGCACGCTCGAAGTGCTCCCCGACGGCTTCGGCTTCCTGCGCTCGCCGGAAACCTCGTATCTCGCCAGCACGGACGATATCTATATCAGCCCGTCGCAGATCCGCCGCTTCAACCTGCACACCGGCGACACGATCGAAGGTGAAGTGCGCACGCCGAAGGACGGCGAACGCTACTTCGCGCTCGTGAAGGTGGACAAGGTCAACGGCCAGCCGCCGGAAGCCTCGAAGCACAAGATCATGTTCGAGAACCTCACGCCGCTGCACCCGAACAAGGTGCTGCTGCTCGAGCGCGAAATGCGCGGTGAGGAGAACGTGACGGGCCGCATCATCGACATGATCGCGCCTATCGGCAAGGGTCAGCGCGGCCTGCTGGTCGCTTCGCCCAAGTCCGGCAAGACCGTGATGCTTCAGCACATCGCGCACGCAATCAAGCAGAACCACCCCGACGTGGTGCTGTTCGTGCTGCTGATCGACGAGCGTCCTGAAGAAGTGACCGAAATGCAGCGTTCGGTGGCGGGCGAAGTGATCGCCTCGACCTTCGACGAACCGGCTGCGCGTCACGTGCAAGTCGCCGAAATGGTGATCGAGAAGGCCAAGCGCCTCGTCGAAATGAAGCACGACGTCGTGATTCTGCTCGACTCGATCACGCGTCTCGCGCGCGCCTACAACACCGTTGTGCCCGCATCGGGCAAGGTGCTCACGGGCGGTGTGGATGCCAACGCGCTGCAACGCCCGAAGCGCTTCTTCGGTGCGGCACGTAACATCGAGGAAGGCGGTTCGCTCACCATCATCGGTACGGCGCTGATCGAAACCGGCAGCCGCATGGACGACGTGATCTACGAAGAGTTCAAGGGCACCGGCAACATGGAAGTGCACCTCGAGCGCCGTCTCGCGGAAAAGCGCGTCTACCCGTCGATCAACCTGAACAAGTCGGGCACGCGTCGCGAAGAACTGCTGATCAAGCCGGACATCCTCCAGAAGATCTGGGTGCTGCGCAAGTTCATCCACGACATGGACGAAGTCGAGGCCATGGAATTCCTGCTCGACAAGATCCGTCAAACGAAGAACAACTCCGAGTTCTTCGACATGATGCGCCGCGGCGGCTAAGGCCCTCGCCCGCTTGATGTGAAACAGGACGCCCGCAGATTGCGGGCGTTTTTCTTTTCCGGCACCGGGTTATTGCGCGCCCAAACCTGTACGTGTACGTTCACGTTGAACTATAATCCGCGGCAAGTCTTTGTCGCCTGAACGGCGAAAAAAGAGTTCACGATGCCCAAGGATTCCCCCACGCTGCTCACTGTGCGCGATGCCGCCGAGCGGCTCAATGTCACGCCCCGCACGCTCAAGTATTACGAGGAGCGCGGGCTCGTCAGCCCAACGCGCAGCGAAGGCCGTTACCGGCTTTACGACGAGCACGATCTCGAACAGTTTTCGCGCATCCTGCGCTTGCGCGCGCTTGGCTTTTCGCTGCACGGCATCACCGAAATGCTCAAGCGCCCGCTCGAACAGGCTGGCGAAGGCCGCCGGCGTTACTCGCAGGAATCGCTCGAGCAGATCGCCGGCGCGCTCGCGCAGCAGATCGAGACGCTCGACACGCGCATTGCGGCTGTGCGCCGCGAGCTAAAGGAAGCACAAACGGTGCGCGCCGAGCTTGCCGACGACCTCGACTATCTGCAACGCCGCCTCGCGGGCGAGCCGTCCGATCAACTGATCGAACAACGCCTCGCCGCCACGCGGCAGCGCAAGGCGGCGACCCAAACGGCGAAGGCATCGAAAGCGCCGAAAGCGCTCGAGGCCGAGGCGCACGCCGGCAAAGAGCAGGACGGGACCGACGCCGCATGAACACCGCCCCGACCCGCGAGCCGATCTTCAGCGCGGTGCGCCTGCGTGGAGACTTGTTCCCGTGGGTGCTGGCGGTAGCGACCGGCCTCGACTACTACGACAACGCGATCTTCTCGTTCTTCACGAGCTATATCGCGGGCGGCATCAACGCGTCGCCGGATGAACTCGTCTGGTCGTCCAGCGCCTACGCCGTGTGCGCCGTGCTCGGCATCCTGCAACAGCAGTGGTGGGTGGAGCGCATGGGCTACCGGCGCTACGTGGGCGGCTGCCTGCTGCTCTACTCAGCGGGCGCGATTGCCGCCGCACTATGCGAGTCGTCGATCGAACTCGCCTTCGCGCGCGGCTTCCAGGGCTATTTCATCGGCCCGATGATGGGCACCTGCCGCATCCTCATCCAGATCAGCTTCACGCCGCAGCAACGGCCCGTCGCCACGCGCGCCTTCCTGATTCTCATCGTGCTTTCCAGCGCGCTCGCGCCGCTCGCGGGCGGCCTGCTTCTCGCGCATTTCGACTGGCGCGCCCTGTTCGCGTTTTCCGCGCCCGCGGGCGTGCTCTATGCCGTCCTCGCCCTGTTCGCGCTGCCCGATACGGGCCACGTGCTGCCCGAGGAGCGCGGCGACGCGCACTTCTGGCCGTACATCATTTTCGCGTGCGCGCAGGGCGCACTCCAGATCGCCATGCAGCAGGTGCGCTTCGAACTCTTCAGCACCTCGCCGGAAATCATCCTGCTCACGCTCGCCGGGCTCGTCTCGCTGGCCTGGTTCGGCTGGCATCAATGGCATCATCCGAAGCCGCTCATGCGCCTGCACGCGTTGCGCGAGAAGCCGTTCCAGGTGGGCCTGCTGCTTTACATGATCTATTACTACCTGAGCACGGCGCTCAGCTACCTGGTCTCGCGTCTGCTCGAGGGCGGGCTGAACTACCCCGTCGAGAACGCCGGCCGCCTCACGGGCGTGACGTCGCTCATCTCGGCCTGCGCGCTCTTTCTCTACTTCCGCTACGCGAAGTTCATCACGCACAAGAAGTGGATCATCGTGCCCGGCTTCGCGCTTTCGGCCTTCATCTCGTTCTGGATGACGCGCCTGACACCGGACGCGAGTAGCGACTGGCTCCTGCTGCCCCTGCTGCTGCGCGGGCTCCTGCTGCTTTTCATCGTGCTGCCGGTCGCCAATCTCACGTTCCGCATTTTCGCGATCGAGGAATTCACGCACGGTTACCGCTTGAAAAACATCGTCCGGCAGTTGACGATATCGTTCGCCACCGCCACGGTTATCATCGTCGAGCAGCACCGGCTCGCGCTGCATCAAACGCGGCTCGCCGAATTCGTGAACCCGTTCAATCCGGTCTTTCAGAATACGTACGCCACGTTGACGCACGCATTCGAGGCCATGGGACGCTCGCCGTCCGAAGCGCACGGACTCGCGCTCGTGCAGGTCAGCCGCATGGTCGCGCAGCAGGCGAGTTTTTTGAGCTCGCTCGACGGGTTCTATTTCCTGATCGGCGTGGCGCTGTGCGGCGGGATCTTCGCCGCGTGGCAAAAGCAGATCGACTGAACGACATCCGAAAACGCACCAGCAGGCCCCCGACGCGATGCTTTCGAAACTCTCCCACTGGTTCGACGCGCGCCGCCGCGACAAGGCGCTGCGCACCTACGCGATCGACGACGCGCTGTGGCAGGCCACGCTCGCTGGCCTGCCGTTCCTCGCGCACCTCGACGCCGCCGACCTCGTGCGCCTGCGCGAACTCACGAGCCTTTTCATCGCGCAAAAGGAATTCTCGACCGCCCACGACCTCGAATTGACCGACCCGATGACCGTGGCGATCGCCGCCCAGGCCTCGTTGCCGGTGCTCAATCTTTCGCTCGACCTCTACAAGGGCTGGGTGGGCGTGGTCGTCTACCCCGGCGAATTCGTGATCCGCAAGACCGTGGAGGACGAAGACGGCGTGGTGCACGAGGTGGAACACGACGCGAGCGGCGAGGCCTGGGAAGGCGGCCCCGTGATCCTCTCGTGGGAAGACGCGCAGATGACCGATGGCAGCGACGCGTACAACGTCGTGATCCACGAATTCGCGCACAAGATCGACATGCTCAACGGCGAGGCGGACGGCCATCCGCCCCTTTTTCGCAAATGGCACGCACCGCTCGACGCGCAAACCTGGGCCGACGTGTTCGACAACGCCTACGACCAGTTCTGCGACAAGGTGGACGCCGTGCCGGAGCGCCGCTGGGCGCGCTTCGAGCGCGACTCGCTAATCGATCCCTATGCAACCGACCACCCGTCGGAGTTCTTCGCCGTGTGCAGCGAGGCCCTGTTCGTCAAGCCGAAGGCGTTCGAGGCCGAATATCCCGAGCTTTACCGGCTGCTCGCGCGCTATTACCGGCAGGACCCCGCGCGTGTGGGGGCGCTGGAAGGACAGCCCGCCTGAAAACACGGCGCGCGGGGCCGTAAATATTCGCCAACCGGCTGATTCTCTGGCATAATCGCGTTTTTTCGACCTTGGGCAAGTGGCTCGCGCGAACGGCTCTTCGGCATGGTGCCGCAGACAGACGTGGGTTGGCTACCGCCAGATTTAAGGAAAGACCATGAAAGAAGGCATTCACCCGAATTACCGCGAAGTCCTGTTCATCGACGTTTCGAACGACTTCAAGTTCGTGACCCGCTCGACCATCCAGACGCGCGAAACCGCCGAGTTCAACGGCAAGACCTACCCGCTCGCCAAGATCGAAGTGTCGTCGGAATCGCATCCGTTCTACACGGGCACGCAAAAGATCATGGACACGGCCGGCCGTGTCGAGAAGTTCAACAAGAAGTTCGGCGCACGCGCCTCGGGCAAGGCAGCGAAGTAATCGCTTCGCCGCACCGGCTTCTGGCCGGTCCCGTACAGAAGTACACGAGAAGGGCAGCGTACGCTGCCCTTTTTTGTTGTCCGCGCGACCCCGTTGCGACCCGCTTTCCGGCAGCCGCGCCGCTTTGCCCGAGGCGGGCGCCGTGACGCGCGCGCGCCGGCCCGGCTAGAATGCCGGATTGCGCCGCGGCGTCACTCCGCAGGACTTATCCGTCTCCCCTCGTACTGCATGAAGCCAGCCATTCGACTGACCGCCTCCGCCACCAGCGCCTTGCCGCGCTGGCTGCTGCTGACCATCTGTATCGTCTTCGCGTCGTTTGGCCTCTTTGGCCGCGACCCGTGGAAGAACGAGGATGCGGCGGGCTTCGGCGTGATGTGGACGATGGCGGGCGGCACCTCGCACGACTGGCTGCTGCCCAATCTCGTCGGCAAGTACGTGACCGAGAACGGTCCGCTCGGCTACTGGCTGGGCGCCGCGTGCATCCGCCTGTTCGCGCCCTGGGTCGACGCGAGCAACGCCTCGCGCATCGCCACCGGTGTGCTGTTCTGCCTTGCCTGTGCGTTCGTCTGGTACAGCGCCTACCTGCTCGGCCGCCGCCCCGAGGTGCAGCCGTTCAAGTACGCGTTCGGCGGCGAGCCTGAACCGCGCGACTACGGCCGCACGCTCGCCGACGGCGCCCTGCTCATTCTGCTCGCGTGCTTCGGCCTCGCCGAGCGCGGCCACGAAACCACGCCGCAGCTCATGCAGTTCGTCGGCATCGCGATACTCCTGTACGGCGTCGTGCGCGCCATCGACAAGCCGGTCCAGGGCGCGCTCTGGTGGGGCCTCGCGCTCGGCATCGTGATGCTCGCGAGCGGCCCGGTGCTGGTGGGCGCGCTCCTCATCGGCACGCTCGCCATGCTCGCGATCGCGCCCGAGACGCGCTCGCGCTGGCTTCTCGTGGCGGGCCTGCCCGTGGCGCTCGTAGTCGCGCTTTCGTGGCCGCTCCTCGCGCTGCACCTCTACCCCGACGACGCCGTCTGGTTCCTCAACCAGTGGGCGCGCACCAACGTCAACGCCTTCGCAGGGCCCCCGGGCGGCGTGCTGCGCTATGCCGCGAAGAACCTGCCGCTCTTCACGTGGCCTGCGTGGCCGCTGGCGATCTGGGCTTTCGTGAGCTGGGCGGGACTGCGCCGCAAACCGCACATCGCGATTCCGCTTTCGGTGATCGTGCCGCTGCTCATCCTCGTGATCGTGCAGAGCCACGAAACAAACCGCCTCTTCATGCTCGTGCTGCCCGCGCTTTCGGTGCTCGCGACCTTCGCGCTGCCCACGCTCAAGCGCGGCGCGATCAATGCGATCGACTGGTTCGCCGTGCTGAGCTTCACGATCCTCGGCACCTTCGTGTGGCTCGTGTGGCTCGCGGGCATGACGGGCTTTCCCGCGCCGCTCGCGCGCAATCTCGCTCGCCTCGCGCCCGGCTTCGTGCCGCAGTTCAAGATTCTCTCGTTCGTCTGCGCGGTGGCCGTGACCGTTTGCTGGATCGTGCTTGCGCAGTGGCGCATCGCGCGCCATCCGAAGGTGCTGTGGCGCAGCGTCGTGCTCTCGAGCGGCGGCACCACGCTCATGTGGGTGCTGCTCATGACGCTCTGGCTGCCGGTCGTGAACTACAGCCGGACCTACAAGGATGTCGCGCAGCAGATCGCCGCGCACCTGCCCGCCGACTATCAATGCATCTCGCCCGTGCGTCTCGGCGACGCGCAGATCGCCACCTTCGCCTACTTCGGCAAGATGCACTTCGCGTTCGACGAGGACTGTGACGTGATCCTGCGCCAGGACACCCAGGACTACGGCGAGCCGAGCGCGATGTCGAACTTCGAATGGAAGCTCGTGTGGGAAGGCCGCCGCGTTGCCGACCGCGACGAACGCTTCCGCCTCTACGTGCGCATCGACCGTCCGAAGACGCCGCTCAGGAAGCCGCACGTCTGGCTCAAGCGCCCCGACTGAGGCCGTGGCAACGACAACCCTCGTCGGCGACGTCCGGCGCATCGCGGCGCTCGCGTGGCCGGTGCTGGTCGGCCAGCTCGCGATCATCGCGTTCGGCGTGATCGACACGGCGATGGTCGGCCGTTATTCGGCGCTCGACCTCGCGGCGCTCGGCCTCGGCTCGTCGATCTACGTTTCGGTCTATATCGCCCTCACCGGCATTCTCAGCGCGCTCCAGCCAGTCGCGGCGCAGCTCTACGGCGCACAGAAGGACACCGAGATCGGCCTCGAAGTGCGCCAGGCGTTCTGGCTCGCACTCGTGCTGATGGTGGCCGGCTTCGCGATCCTCTACTTTCCCGGCCCGCTGCTCGACCTCGCGCGCGCGCCCGAGGCGCTGCGCGAGCGCACGGTCGGCTATCTGCGGCTGCTGTCGTTCGGCTTGCCCGCCGCCCTCGCCTTTCGCATCTACAGTTCGCTCGCCAACGCCGTGGGACGGCCGCGCCTCGTCATGTTTCTCCAGGTCGGCGCGCTCGTGCTCAAGGTGCCGCTCAACACATGGCTCATTTTCGGCGGCCTGGGCGTGCCCGCGCTGGGCGGGCCGGGCTGCTCGCTCGCGAGCACGTCGATCAACTGGGCGCTCGCGCTATGCGCCGCCATCGCGCTCACGCGCGTGGACGTGTTCGCGCCGTTCGAAATCTTCAAGCACTTCTGCTGGCCCGAGTGGAAACGCCAGGCCGAACTGCTCAAGCTCGGCATTCCGATGGGGCTCTCGTACCTCATCGAGGTCACCTCGTACACGTTCATGGCGATCTTCATCGCGCGTCTGGGCACGACGACGCTCGCCGGCCACCAGATCGCCGGCAACGTCGGCGCGGTGCTCTACATGACGCCGCTTTCGATCGGCGTGGCGACCTCGACGCTCGTCGCCCAGGCGCTGGGCGGCGGCCGCCACGACGAGGCGCGCACGCTCGCCCGTCACGGCGTGGCGACGGCCGTGGCGATCGCCTGCTGCTACGGCGTGATCGTGCACGTGCTGCGGCCGCTCATCATCGGCGGCTATACGCCCGACCCCGCCGTCGCGGTCGCCGCCATGCCGCTCGTGGCCATCGTCACGCTCTATCACGTATTCGACGCCTTGCAGATCACCTCGGCCTTCGCGCTGCGCGCCTACAAGGTCGCGGTCGTACCAACCCTCATCTATGCCGTCGCCTTGTGGGGCGTGGGTCTTGGCGGCGGTTATGCGCTGGGCTTCGACGTGAGCGGCACCGTACCCGCCTGGGCCACGGGCGCACGCGGTTTCTGGATCGCCAATCTGGCCAGCCTTGCGATTGCCGGTGCGGGACTGCTGGTCTATCTCTCGCGCGTGAGTACGCGATATTTGCGGGTGCGCGCTTAGCGCAGGCAGCCTGACCGCCTGATGGCCCGGCTTCTCGCGCACCACACCCCGCGCTGTCGATGGTGGCTAACACGCTAGGCAGTTAGTTGCAAATAAGACTCGCGCCGAGCTTCGTCTTTCGCGCCGCCTCCACCGTTTGCGCCGCGTGATACGACGAACGCACGAGTGGCTCCGCGACCACCTCGCCAAACCCCGCCGCTCGCAACGCGTCGAATTCGTAGGGATGCACGTAGCGTTTGTCGGGCAGATGAAAGCGCGACGGCGCGAGATACTGGCCGATCGTCAGCACTTCCACGCCGTGCTCGCGCAGGCCCTGCATCGTTGCGAGCAACGCCTCGTCGGTTGCGCCCAGCCCCACCATCAGCCCCGACTTCGTCACGAGCGCGCCATCGGCGGCTCATGAGCGGCCGCGCAGGCCTTGCTGCCCGAGCGCCGTGCTCGACGAGTGAGGCGTATCGGAAGTGGCGGCCGTCATGCTCAGCCTCCCTCGTCGAAGAAGGCCTTAAGCAGGCGATTGACCTCCTGCGCGGCCTCCATCTGCACCATGTGCCCCTTGCCCGCGATCACCGCCACTCGCACCTGCGGAGGCAAGCCCTGCGCATGGTGCGCCGGAATGATCTGGTCGACCTCGCCCCAGACCACGAGCGCGCGCGGCGCGAGCGTCGCGAGGCGCTCGCGGAACACGCGCCGCTGCGCGCCGCCCTCGAACGCCTGCTCCGCGATCTTGCCAAGCGCCGCCTGCACGCCTTCGAGCCGCTTGTACTTCACGAGGTCCTCAACAAGCTGACGCGTGACGAGCGCGGGATCGGCGAACAGCTTCGTCACGTGCGGCTTGAGCGCGTTGCGATTGGCCGCCGATACGAAGCCCTCGATATACGCGCCGTCAATCTGGCTGCCGAGGCCCGCGCTCGAAATCAGCGAGAGCGAGGCCACACGTGCGGGTGCCTGTTCCGCCACGGCCATCGCGACCGCGCCGCCGAGCGAATGCCCGACCAGATGCGCCGTGGCAATTTTCTGCGCGTCGAGAAACGCGATCACGCTTTGCGCAAGCTCGTCGAGGCTGCCGCTTTCCACGGCCTTGCCCGATTCGCCGTGACCCGGCAGATCGAGCGCCCAGACCGTGCGCTCCGCCGCCAGATCGGCATGGTTGAAAAGCCAGTTGTTGAGGTCGCCGCCAAAGCCGTGGATCAGCACCACCGGCACACCCTCGCCTTCTCCGAGCTTCAGATAGCGCATCGTGCGCCCGCCGATCTGCGACTTCTCGGGCTGCGGACCCGCGTCGGCGTCACCCGCCTGGGCGGGCACGAAATCGCGCTGAAATTCGGCCACGACGGCGTCGATGTCCGCATCGACTGCCTCGGCGTCGGCTACCACGCCCAGCAGCGCGCCCACGGGCAGCGTGTCGCCCTCCTGCGCGATCTGCCGCCGCAGCACGCCCTCGAACGCGCACTCCACGCGCGACGCGATCTTGTCCGACTCGACGTCGAGCAACTCGTCGCCCTTCGTGACCTGCTCGCCGAGCGACTTGAGCCAGCCGTTCACCTGGCCCTGCTCCATCGACAAGCCCCACTTGGGCATCGTGATCATGTGAATCGGCATGACTTCAGCTCCTTGCTGCACGCACCGCTTCGGCGATCTGGTCCGCCGAGGGGATGTAGAGGTCTTCGAGCGAGGCCGCGAACGGCACCGGCGTGTGCGGCGCGGTGACCATGCCCACGGGCGCCTTCAGGCTTTTGAACGCTTTCTGGCCAACCAGCGCCGCGATGTCCGTCGCCATCGAGCAGCGCGGATTCGCCTCGTCCACGACAACGACGCGGCCCGTGCGGCGCGCGCTTTCGAGGATCGTCTCCTCGTCGAGCGGCGAGGTCGTGCGCAGGTCGATCACATCGGCTTCGATGCCGTCTTTCGCCAGCTTCTGGGCGGCGTCGAGCGCGTAATGGACCATGCGCCCGTAGGTGACGATCGTGACATCGTCGCCGTCGCGCACGATGTTGGCTTCGCCGAACGGAATCGAATAGGATTCCTCCGGAACATCGCCCTCCATGGTGTAGAGCAACTTGTGCTCGCAGAAGATCACGGGGTCGTTGTCGCGAATCGCCTCGATCATGAGGCCTTTGGCGTCGTAAGGCGTGGCCGGGCACACGACCTTGAGCCCCGGAATATGCGTGAAAAGCGAAGTGAGCATCTGCGAGTGCTGCGCCGCCGCGCGCAGGCCCGCGCCATACATCGTGCGGATCACGACCGGCGTGACCGCCTTGCCGCCGAACATATAGCGGAACTTCGCGGCCTGGTTGAAGATCTGGTCGAAGCACACGCCCATGAAGTCGATGAACATCAGTTCCGCCACCGGCCGCAGACCGCAGGCCGCCGCGCCCACGGCGGTACCGATGAAGCCGCCTTCCGAGAGCGGCGTATCGAGCACGCGCCCCGGAAACTTGCCGTACAAACCCTTCGTCACGCCGAGCACGCCGCCCCATGCGTCCTGCTCGCCGGGCGCGCCCGCGCCGCCCGCGTTGTCCTCGCCCATGACGATCACGCTCGCGTCGCGCCCCATCTCCTGCGCCAGCGCTTCGTTGATGGCCTGTGAATAGGTGATTTTCCGTGCCATTTTCGTCTCCTTGATCTGGAATCCTGATGACCTGAGTGCGTCGCGCTCAGGGATACGACACGTACACGTCGGTGAGCAGCGCCTCGGCCGGCGGCAGCGGTGCGGCCTTGGCCTGCATCACCGCGTCGTCGATCAGTTGCTTCACTTCGGCGTCCACCTTGCGCAGATCGTCGGCGCTCGCCAGTTCGGCGCGCACCACGCGCTCCTCGAAGCGCTTGAGGCAATCCTTTTCCTCGCGCAGCTTCTGCACTTCGCCGGGCGCGCGATACGTCTGCGCATCGCCCTCGAAGTGGCCGAAATAGCGCGAGAGTTTCATTTCCACGAGCGTCGGGCCACCGCCGTTGCGCGCGCGCGCAATGGCTTCACCCAAGGCCTCGTACACGGCGAAGAAGTCGAAGCCGTCGACGATCACGCCCGGCATGCCGAAGCCGTTCGCGCGGTCCGCGATGTTGTCGGCCGCAACCGACCACGTGGACGACGTCGCCTCGGCATAGCCGTTGTTCTCCGCGACGAAGATCACCGGCAGGCGCCACACCGAAGCCAGATTCATCGACTCGAAGATGACGCCCTGATTCGACGCGCCGTCGCCGAAAAAGCACACGCCCACGCCGCCCGTCTTCTTCTGCCTGGCGGCAAGCGCCGCGCCGCAGGTGAGCGGGCCGCCCGCGCCCACGATGCCGTTCGCACCGAGCATGCCCTTCGAAAGATCGGCGATATGCATCGAGCCGCCCTTGCCGCGGCACGAGCCCGTGGCCCGGCCGTAGATCTCGGCCATCATCTCGTGCACATCCACGCCCTTCGCGATGCAATGGCCGTGGCCACGGTGCGTGGTTGCAACGTAGTCCGAATCGTTCAGATGGCTCATCGTGCCGACTGCCGACGCCTCCTCACCCGCGTACAGGTGCACGAACCCCGGGATATCGCCGGTCGCGAACTCGACGTGCAAGCGTTCCTCGAATTCACGGATCGTGCGCATCGAGCGATACGCCGTGAGCAACTGCTCCCTGTTCAACTGCGTGTTGACTGACATGGTTGTCTCCTTGTCCGGTGTGTACGACGCTGGGTATGCCTGCTGCCGGAAATGCACCTGCTCCTAGTGAAAAGTGAAGCCGCCGTCGACGTTCACCGACTGGCCGGTGACGTTGTCCATCGTCGCGAAGAACAAGGCGAGCCGCCCCATGTCTTCCGGCGTTTGCGCGCGGCCCTGCGGAATAAGCGTGAGTTGATGGCGCTGCCACGATTGCTCGACGCTCTCGCCTTCGTTCTTCCATTCGTCCGAAAGCCGGTCCCACATATAGGTGCGCACGATGCCCGGGCAAATCGCGTTCACGGTGATGCCTTCGCGCGCCACTTCCTTGGCGAGCGCGTTGGTGAAGCCGACCACCGCGAACTTCGAGGCGCTGTAATGCGCGAGATTCGGAAAGCCCTCCTTGCCCGCAATCGACGCGACGTTGATGATGCGCCCGCGCTTTTGCATGCGCAGATGCGGCAACGCCGCCTTGCAGCCGAGGAACACCCCCTTCGCATTCACGCCCATCACGAAGTCCCAGTCCCGCTCGGTGAGTTCGGAGACCGGATGAATCGAGATCACGCCAGCGCAATTCACGAGGATGTCGAAGCCGCCGAGTTCGGAGAGCGCCTGCGACACCATCCCTTCGAGCTGGGCGGCCTGCGTGACATCGACCTTGCAGATGGCTGCGCGACGGCCAAGGGCGCGCACTTCTTCGGCCGTGGCGGCAAGCGGTTCTTCGAGCAGATCGGCGAGCAGCACGTCGGCTCCGGCCTGCGCGAGCGTGAGCGCAATGCCGCGGCCGATGCCGCGCGCGCCGCCGGTCACGATCGCGACCTGGCCTTTCAGGGGTGCGTCCATTCGGGTGTCTCCTTGTGGTGTTACGGGTCGAGGATGCAGAGGAAGGCGCTAGACGCGCGCCGCGGCTTCGCGCAACAACTGATGCGACGCCGCGTAACGCAGCGTGCGCGCGACATCCACGGTCAGCGGGCCGCGCCAGTCGAGCGTCACTTCGTAGCGGTCGCCGCGCGCGGGTTCGATCTCGCGCTCGCCGTCGAATGCGAGCGTGCCGTGACCGGCTTCGAGCGGCAGCGCGACGCCGACTTCGAGGCGCTGGCACGTGCGCATCGTCAGGCGTTCGATGCGGCCCGGCGCGATCGGTGCGAGCAACGGCACGCCCGCGCCCTCGGCGTCGCCCGCCTCCGCGAAGGTCATGTGCAAGCCATGCGACGCGTCGCGCGCAACCGGCGCCCACGCGCCGCCGATCGACGAGAGGCCGATACCGTCGGGCGGCGCGAAGGTGAGAAAAAGTGCTTCGATATCCGAACTGTCTGAAATGGCGCGTGCGCCGATGAAGGGCTGGCGCGCAACGCAGATGTCGACTAACGCAATTTCCTCGCGCCCGCGCGACGGTCCCTCCACGCAACGCGCCACGAGCCGCTTGTTGCGCACGAGCGCCGCCTCGGCGGGCACGGCGCCGGTCGCGACGAGCGCGCCCGCGAGCCCCGCCACGGTGGCTTCGCGCAGTTCGGGAAACGCATTGTTGGTGCCGGTGGAGAGCGCGAGCAATGGCGTCGCGCCGCAATGCGCCGCCACCGCGCGGTGCGTGCCGTCGCCGCCCAGCACCGCGATGAGCGCGACTTCCTCGCGCATCATGCGGGCGACACCGGCATGCGTGTCGGCAACGCTTTCGCTCATGGGCAAATCGACGAATTCGACTTCGGGCCAGGGTTCGCGCGCACCGATGGCCGCGTGAGTTTCGATGGCGCGCAGCAGCAAGGCGGCGACGCCGGTCTTGTCGCGCAGCGTGAGCACGCGCGAAACGCCGAGCGCGCCGAGCCCCGCGAGCAGGCGCACGACCATGTTCGCTTTCTCGGCGGTGGGAAAGACAGAGGCATGCGAGGTGAGGCGGCGGATGTCGCGCCCCGACGCGGGGTTCGCGATCACGCCTACGGTCACGGGCGTCGTCACGGGTTGTGTCTCCTGGTCCGCACGGCCGCGGGGGTCCGCACGAACTCGTCTGGATGGCGGCGCGCCTTGGCGTGCACCGCTCTTGCCCGCAGTATCTGCAAGCGTCATGCCACTAACGCCTGCTAAACCGCTTGCCGACGCTCAAGCCCGCCTGGCGGGCTTGAGCGGTCCGCGCACCGTGTCCGGCCGTCGCCCCGTTTAATGCGCCCGGCGTCTCAACAAGCGTCTCGAGCACGCGCGGCGCGTCGCAAAGTTCGTCCGCGCGAGCGGCGCAAGCGCGCCGCGGCCCCGTGCAGCCTGCCTGAGCGGCCGAGTCTGGCGCTTACGCAGGTGAGACGCCGCGCGCTGAGACGATCGTCTCAGGCGTCTCGCTTGCTGCGGTGCGGTGTGATCGCGCGCAAAGGATGTGCTAAAAAAGACTCCCGCCGAACGCTTTCCGGTCCGACGTTTCACCGTCCGCAGCCGTCTGGAACCGCTCATGCCCTACGCTCTTGCGTCTACCCGGCACGCCGAACGCGTGCGCGGCGCCGTGGAAGGCCGGCTCCCCGCGCCGTCCGACTCGCCGCGCCTCGTCTCGTCATGGCAGCGCTCGTTCGAGCGCTATCAGCTCGATCCCGGCTCCGTGATCGGGCCGCGCGTGCTGAGCGCGGCCGAGCTGCGTGAAATCCGCGATCGCGAGGAGTCCTTCCTGCGCGCCTCGGGCCAATGCCTCTCGCGCCTGCACGACATGGTGCGCGAGGCCGACTACTGCGTGATGCTCACCGACGGGCACGGCGTGACCATCGACTACCGCATCGACCGCGAGCGCCGCAACGACTTCAAGCACGCGGGGCTCTATATCGGCTCGTGCTGGTCGGAGAGCGAGGAAGGCACCTGCGGCATCGCGAACGTGCTCACCGATCTCGCGCCCATCACGGTTCACAAGACCGATCATTTCCGCGCCGCCTTCACCTCGCTCACGTGCAGCGCCGCGCCGATCTTCGCGCCGGGCGGCGAACTGATCGGCGTGCTCGACGCCTCGGCCGTGCAGTCTCCCGACAATCGCGAGAGCCAGCGCATCGTCAACCAGCTCGTGCGCCAGAGCGCGACGCTGATCGAGGACGGCTATTTCCTGCACCGTCTCGCAAGCTGCTGGATTCTCTTCGGTCACCAGAACCGCAATTACGTGGAGGCGCAGCCCGAACTGCTGATCGCCTTCGACGAGAACGGCAACGTGATCGCCGCGAACCGGCGCGCGCGTGAATGCATCGCGGGGCTCGAAGGCCCGCGTCACATCGACGAGATTTTCGATTCGTCGCACGTGCAATTGCGCGACATCGGGCGCATCGAAGCCATCGCCGCGCTGCGGCTGCGCTCGAACGGCTCGATGCTCTACGCGCGCATACGCGCGCCGCTCGGGCGCGGCGCAGGCACGGCGGCGCATGGCGCGATGCCGCTGCGGCGCGAAAACTCCGCCGCTGAGCGGGAATACGACCGTAGCGCGCTCGGCCCCTTCCTGCGCAGCGCCGACGCGCGCGTGGCCGAAAACGCGCGCATCGCCCAGCGTGTGGCGGGCAAACGCCTGCCGATCCTGCTGCTCGGCGAAACGGGCGCGGGCAAGGAAGTCTTCGCACGCGCGATTCACGACGCGAGCGCGCGCCGCAACCGGCCGTTCATCGCCGTCAATTGCGGGGCGCTGCCCGAATCGCTGATCGAGAGCGAGCTGTTCGGCTACGCACCGGGCGCGTTCACGGGCGCGCGCCGCCACGGCGCGCGCGGCAAGATCGCCATGGCCGACGGCGGGACGCTCTTTCTCGACGAGATCGGCGACATGCCACTCGCGCTCCAGACGCGCCTGCTGCGCGTGCTCGCCGAGGGCGAAGTGCTGCCGCTTGGCAACGAAGCGCCGGTGCGCGTCGATATCGACGTGATCTGCGCGACGCACCGCGACCTCGCACTCATGGCGAGCGCGGGCGCGTTCCGCGAGGATCTCTACTACCGCCTGAGCGGCGCTGTGCTCAGCCTGCCGCCCCTGCGCGAGCGCCGCGATATCGCAACGCTCATCGACACCGTGTTCGCCGAAGAAGCGCAGGCCGCCGCGCGCCCGCTCGCGCTCGACGCCACGCTCGCGGCTCGGCTCGCCGCCTTCGCGTGGCCCGGCAATCTGCGCCAGTTGCGCAACGCGATGCGCTACGCATGCGCCGTATGCGACACCGTGCTGGTCGAGGCGCGCCATCTGAGCGCGGATCTTGCGGCACGCCTGCCCATGCCGGACGCTCACGCGTGCGCGGCCTCGGCCCCGCCGCCAGCCATGTCCGCCGCCCATTCCACGCCGCTCATGCCTCTCGCCCCGCTCACGCCCGCCGCCGAGCGCGAGCGCATCGTCGCGGCGCTCACGGCGCACCGCTGGCGCCCCAACGCCGCTGCGCAGGCGCTCGGCATCTCGCGCGCGACGCTGTACCGGCGCATCGCGAAGCTCGGCATCGTCGGGCCACACCGCGCCTGAGCCGCATGGCAGACACGGCGCCTGCACCACACAGGCGCGTGCGGTGTCGTTGTTCGCGCTTCGAAAATACGTGTATTGCCTGTGGCTTCGCGTCGCGAAATTGCACAGAAGTATTAAATATTGTGCGGCGTGATTTACTTGCCACACATCGACCGGTATAAATCGAGCGCCCCCGATCCACGGATACGCCAACTGTCCTATTCTTGTACCGCAGCACCTGGGGCCCGTTCACGCTAATAACAGGCCCTGGACCGGATGCGTCTTCCGTTCCCGGCTAACTGAATCTGAATCGCCCTCAATGGAGTGATCGTCATGCTCAAGAAGCTGCTCATGCTGTTCCTCGCATTCGGTCTGTCGCTGTCCGCCGTGCTTGCCGCGGCCGTGGAAGTCAATACCGCCGACGAAACGGCGCTCGAATCCGTCAAGGGCATCGGCCCCGTGCACGCCAAGGCGATCATCGACGAACGCACGAAAAACGGCCCGTTCAAGGACGCCGACGACCTCGTGAACCGCGTCAAGGGCATTGGCCCGAAGTCGGTGCAGAATCTGGAGACGGCGGGCCTCACGATCAACGGCTCGGCAGCGCCGCCAGCAGGCAAGCCGGCCGCCTCGAAGAGCAGCAAGAGCGCCCCAACGGCGGCAACCGCAGCAACGACGGGGGCAACGGCAGGCGCGGCGCCGGCTGCCACGACGCCGAACCCGATGACGGCGCAGACGCCGGCGGCCACGACTACCGCATCGGACGCCACGGCGGCAAAATCGAAACACAAGAGCAAGAAGGACAAAACGGCTGCGGCCGCCAGCGCGCCTGAAGCGGGTTCGGCCGCCGCGGCGCCGGCCACGGCCTCGGACAGCAAGGCGAAAAAGCCGAAGAAGTCGAAAAAGAGCAAGGCGGCCTCCGACGCCGCCGCTTCCGGCGCGTAACGCGCGCCGGCACCTGACCTGCGGCGCGGCCTTTGCGCGCGCCGTCCGACTTACCGGCCGCGTCCCCCGACGCGGCCATCATTCAGAGAGATCGTCATGAGTCTGCTAGATACCCTCGGTTCCCTGCTCGGTTCGCAATCGCAACAGCAAGGCGGCGGCCAGGCGCAGCTTCTCGCCGCGGCCATGGAGTTCGTCAACAACCAGCCCGGCGGCCTGAGCGGCCTCATCCAGAAGTTCCAGCAAGGCGGCCTCGGTGACGTCGTGCAGTCGTGGGTCGGCAATGGCGAGAACCAGCCTGTCTCCGCCGATCAGATCCACAGCGTGCTCGGCTCGGACGCCGTTGCAGGCCTCGCGCAGAAGGTCGGCCTGCAACCCGACCAGGTGGGCGGCCTGCTCGCCCAGGTGCTGCCGCACGTGGTCAATGCCGGCACGCCCAATGGCGAAGTGCCCGCAGGCGGCCAGATCAACGCGGAAAGCGTGCTCGGCACGCTCGGCGGCCTCGCGTCGCTGTTCGGCGGCGGCAACAAGCAGGCCTGAGCGACGCTCACCGTGCCGGGTCGTCCCCGGCGCAGATAAAAAAAGGGCAACGGATCACTCCGTTGCCCTTTTTGCTTCACCACAGCACTACAGCGTGCCTGAACGCACCTTAATGCACGACGCGCTCGAACACGAGCTTACCGTCCTGGACGTCGACCGGAATCACATCCTTCGGCCCGAACTTGCCCGCGAGGATCAGCTTGGCGACCGGGTTCTCGATCTCCTGCTGGATCGCGCGCTTGAGCGGCCGCGCCCCGAACAGCGGGTCGTAACCGACCTTCGCGATCTGGCCGAGCGCTTCGTCGGACACCATCAACTCCATGTCGAGCTTCTCCAGACGCTCGCGCAGACGCTGCAACTGGATCTTCGCGATCGACTCGATGTTCGAACGATCGAGCGCATGGAACACCACGACCTCGTCGATCCGGTTCAGGAACTCGGGGCGGAACTGCTGCTTCACCTCGTTCCACACCGCGTCCTTCACGGCTTCCTGCGGCTCGCCCGCCATTGCCTGGATGAGGTGCGAACCGAGGTTCGACGTCATCACGATCACCGTGTTCTTGAAGTCCACGGTACGGCCCTGGCCATCGGTCATGCGGCCGTCGTCGAGCACTTGCAGCAGCACGTTGAACACGTCCGGGTGCGCCTTCTCGACTTCGTCGAGCAGGATCACGCTATACGGCTTGCGGCGCACGGCCTCGGTCAGATAGCCGCCCTCTTCGTAGCCCACGTAGCCCGGCGGCGCGCCGATCAAACGCGCGACGCTGTGCTTCTCCATGAACTCGCTCATGTCGATGCGGATGAGATGATCTTCCGCGTCGAACAGGAAGCCCGCCAGCGCCTTGCACAACTCGGTCTTGCCCACACCCGTCGGCCCAAGGAACAGGAACGAGCCGTAGGGCCGGTTCGGGTCCGCGAGACCGGCGCGCGAACGGCGGATCGCATCGGCCACCGCGGTGATCGCCTCGTCCTGGCCCACCACGCGCTCATGCAGCTTGTCTTCGATGAGCAACAGCTTTTCGCGCTCGCCCTGCATCATGCGCGAGACGGGAATGCCGGTGGAACGCGACACGACTTCCGCGATTTCCTCGGCGCCCACCTGCGTGCGCAGCAGACGATGACGCGACGGGCTGCTCTGCTCGTTCGCTTCGGCCTGCGTGACCTGCTTGAGTTGCGTTTCGAGCTCCGGCAGCCTGCCGTACTGCAATTCCGCGACCTTTTCGAGCTTGCCTTCGCGCTGGAACTTCGTGATCTCGGCGCGCACGCGGTCGATCTCTTCCTTGATCTGCGCACCGCCCTGCACCGCGGCCTTCTCGGCGGTCCAGATTTCTTCGAGGTCCTTATATTCGAGGCTCAGCCGATCGATTTCTTCCTCGATCAGTTGCAAACGCTTTTGCGACGCTTCGTCCTTCTCCTTCTTGACGGCCTCGCGCTCGATCTTCAACTGGATCAGGCGACGGTCGAGCTTGTCCATCTCTTCGGGCTTCGAATCGATTTCCATCTTGATCTTCGAAGCGGCTTCGTCGATCAGGTCGATGGCCTTGTCCGGCAGGAAGCGGTCGGTGATATAGCGATGCGAGAGCTCCGCCGCCGCGACGATCGCCGGGTCGGTGATTTCCACGCCGTGGTGCAGTTCGTACTTCTCCTTCAAACCGCGCAGGATCGCGATGGTCGCTTCGACCGACGGCTCATCGACCAGCACCTTCTGGAAGCGGCGCTCGAGCGCAGCATCCTTCTCGATGTACTTGCGATATTCGTCGAGCGTGGTCGCGCCGATGCAATGCAGTTCGCCGCGCGAAAGCGCCGGCTTGAGCATGTTGCCCGCGTCCATCGCGCCTTCGGCCTTGCCCGCGCCGACCATGGTGTGAATCTCGTCGATGAAGACGATGGTCTGGCCTTCATCCTTCGCGATGTCGTTGAGCACGGACTTCAGCCGCTCTTCGAATTCGCCGCGATACTTCGCGCCCGCGAGCAGCGCCGCCATGTCGAGCGAAAGCACGCGCTTGCCCTTGAGCGTTTCCGGCACTTCGCCGTTGACGATACGCTGCGCGAGACCTTCGACGATCGCCGTCTTGCCCACGCCCGGCTCGCCGATCAGCACCGGGTTGTTCTTGGTGCGGCGTTGCAGGATCTGGATCGAGCGGCGGATTTCGTCGTCGCGGCCGATCACGGGGTCGAGCTTGCCCGCGCGGGCGCGCTCGGTCAGATCGACCGTGTACTTCTTGAGCGCTTCGCGCTGGCTCTCGGCGTCCTGGCTATGCACCTGCGCACCGCCACGCACCGCGACGATCGCGGATTCGAGCGCCTTGCGCGTCAGGCCGTGCTGGCGCGCGAGGCGGCCCGCTTCGCCCTTGTCGTCGGCCACGGCGAGCAGGAACATTTCGCTCGCGATATACGTGTCGTTGAGCTTCTGCGCTTCCTTGTCCGCCTGGTTGAGCAGGCCCGCCAGCTCACGGCCGATCTGCACGTTGCCGTCGGTGCCCTGCACTTGCGGCAAGCGGTTGATGGCGTCGTTAAGCGCGTTCTGCAACGCCTGCACCTGCACCCCGGCGCGCGACATGAGCGAGCGCGCCGAGCCGTCCTGCTGCGCGACGAGCGCAGCCAGCAGGTGGGCGGGTTCGATGTACTGGTTATCGTGACCAACGGCGAGGCTTTGTGCGTCGGCGATGGCTTCCTGGAACTTGGTGGTGAGTTTGTCGATTCTCATTTAAAACGAGACCTCCAGATTTCTAGACTGTCACCAAATTTGAGGGGGGTCGCGCCGGTTTCAAGCGCTCTGGCGTCATTTTTTCCGATTTTTGGGATCGATGTGTGAAATGCCGCCAGCGGCAGCGCGGGCCGCAAGTCTGGAAATCAGGGAGGGAGGCACGGCGGCGGGCGCGTTCCGGCTGAGGCCGGATGGAGGGAACCGCGTGTGAAAGCGGGAGCCGAGGATGAAATACGTGTTTTGAAAAAAGGGGCGCAAGCGCCCCTCAATGCTCGCGCGAAGGCGCAGGGCGCGCCGGTTGCAGCCGCGGCATGAACTGGATCGGGGCGAGGCCGAGCAGCCCGGTAAGTTCGCCCGCCGGTTGCACGAGTTCGCCGATGGTATGGCGATCGAGCTCGGCCAGGAAAGCGTCGCGCGCCGCCGCCAGCGCGTGCTTGAGCCGGCACTGCGGCTCAATGACGCAGTTGCGGCGCTCGCCATGCTCGTCAGGAAAACATCCGACCAGCGCGAAATCGCTCTCGGTCTGCCGCACCACCGCGCCGACGCTCAGGTCGAGCGACGCCTGCGCGAGGCGCAAGCCGCCGTTGCGCCCGCGAATCGTGTCGATCCAACCCAGTTCGCCCAGGCGCTGCACGACTTTCATCAGATGATTTTTCGAGACGCCATACGCGTCCGAGATCTCCTGAATCGTCGCCAGGCTGTCACGACGCAACGCGAGATACAGCATCACGCGTAACGAATAGTCGGTGTAGTCGGTCAGTCTCATGGCGATGGCGGCGCGGGTGACAGAAACCATACATTAACATGCAGATAGCATGCAGGTTTTGCCCGGACTGGGTATCATGCGCTTTTCGTCTTGCCTGGCACCCGGAATACCGTGCGGCCCAGCGCCGCATCGTGTCGACGCACGGCCGCCGGCTACACTCCCGGCCACCTCAGGCAGAAATGCAGGCACCGCAATGACCCGCCCCGACGCAAGCAGCGCTTCCCCGCTGCACGCCCAGCCCACCGAAGAGAACATCCGCGAACTCGTCTACGCGTTCTACGATCGCGTGCGTGAAGACGCAATGCTCGGCCCGGTATTCGACGGCGTGCTGGCCGGTCGCTGGGACGAGCACCTGCCGAAGATGTGCCGCTTCTGGTCGAGTCTCGTGCTCGGCACCAAGACCTACCGCGGCAATGTGCAGCAGGCCCACGACCCCGTGCCCGGCGTCGAGCCGCAGCACTTCAGCCGCTGGCTTTATCTCTTTCTCGATACGGTGCAGGGGCGCTACGCGCCTGCGGCGGCGGTGCAGTTCATGGAACCCGCCCTGCGCATCGCGCAGAGTCTGCAACTGAGCCGCTTCGGCTGGGACTATACGATTCCGCCCGAACAGCAGGCGCTGCTGGAGCGCGTGGCCCCGCGCCGCCGCCCCGCCGGACACGATCTGCCTGACCGTCCGGCCGGCGAGCCGTTCCCGACCCGCATCATTGGCCGCTCGATGGACGTCGACGAAAGCGCCCCGGCGGAGTGAGCGCGTCTGCCTTCGACTGAGGGAATGACCAGGCGGTTAGTTGCATTAGATGGACCCAAGCGGGTGCCGATAAACCGTTGCGCACTCCGCCTGGCGAAAACCGCCTACTTCGGCTCTCCGGATACATTCCCCGACACCACGCCCCACCTGGCCAGCGCCGCATCGTCGCTCTCGCGCGCATCGACCCAGCGCGCGCCCTGCTCCGTCCCTTCCTTCTTCCAGAACGGCGCCTCGGTCTTGAGATAGTCCATCACGAACTCGCAGGACGCGAAGGCGTCGCCGCGATGCTTCGAGGTGGTCGCGACCAGCACGATCTGATCGAGCGGCGCGAGCTTGCCCACCCGGTGCACGATCAGCACCTCGATGCCCGCCCAGCGCCGCTGTGCCGCAAGAGCGATCGCTTCCAGCGCCTTTTCGGTCATGCCCGGATAGTGCTCGAGTTCGAGCGAGGCGATCGTGCTGCCGTCGTTCAGGTCGCGCACGGTGCCGACGAAGCACGCCACCGCGCCGATCGCCGGATTGCGCGCACGCAACTGCGCGACTTCGGTGCTGAGGTCGAAATCTTCCGTTTGTACGCGTACGGGCATGGCGAGTCTCCTGTGGCGCTCAGCCGCCCGTCACCGGCGGGAAGAACGCGACTTCACAGCCCTCGGTGATCCGCGTGCGCGGGTCGGTCATCACGTGGTTGCAGGCCATGCGCAGCGCGCGGCCTTCCGCCAGCGTTTCGGCCCACACGCCGCCGCGCGCGCGCAGCCAGCCGCGCACGTCGCCGACCGTCACGATGCCGTCCGGCAGCGTGACCGTTTCGTCCGCGACACCCAGTGCCTCGCGCACGCTCGCAAAAAATTTCAACTGGATCTTCATCGGCTAAAGGCTCAGTACAGCAATTCGGTGAACGGAATGAAGCGCACGGTCTCGCCCGCGCTGATGGCGTGGTTCGGCGGATTGTCGATGAGGCCGTCGCCCCACACCGTGGAGGTCAGCACGGCCGAGCTCTGGTTCGAGAACAGGTCGAGACCGCCTGCCGGATTCACGCGCGCGCGCAGGAATTCGTTGCGGCGATCGCTCTTCGACTGGGTGAAGTCGGCGCGCAGGGAGAGCGCGCGCGGGCTCACGTGCGTTGCACCCGCGAGGCGCAGCAGGAACGGGCGCACGAACAGCAGGAAGGTGACGAAGCTTGACACCGGGTTGCCCGGCAGCCCGATGAAAAATGCCTCGCCGCCCGGCTTGCTGTCCGCACCCGCCTCCTGTGCACGACGCACCGCGCCGAACGCGAGCGGCTTGCCCGGCTTCATGGCGATCTGCCAGAGGTTGATGCGGCCTTCGGCTTCCACGGCGGGACGGACATGATCCTCCTCGCCCACCGACACGCCACCCGACGTGAGAATGAGATCGTGCGCGGCGGCGGCTTCGCGCAGCGTCGCGCGCGTGACGTCGAGCTGGTCCGGCACGATGCCATAGTCGGTCACGTCGCAACCGAGGTTGCGCAGCAGGCCCGTGAGCGTGAAGCGGTTCGAGTTGTAGATCGCGCCGGGCTTGAGCGGCTCGCCGGGCATGGTCAGCTCGTCGCCGGTGAAGAACACGGCAACCTTCACGCGGCGCACGACCGTGAGCGTGGCGCAGCCCACCGATGCGGCCAGTCCGAGAGCCGCCGGCGTGAGCCGCGTGCCCGCAGGCAGGATCACCGTGTTTTTGCGGATGTCCGCGCCCTGCGCCGTGATCCATTCGCCCGCCTTGGGCGTGTGCAGGAAGGTGACGGCGCCGTCGGCGGCTTCGGTCTGCTCCTGCATCACCACGGCGTCGGCGCCCGGCGGCACCGTCGCACCCGTGAAGATGCGCGCCGCCGTGCCCGCCGCAAGCGCCTCGGGCGCGTGGCCCGCGGGAATGCGCTGCGACACCGGCAAGTGGCGGCTGCCCTGCGCGAGGTCGGCCACGCGCACCGCGTAGCCGTCCATCGCGCTCGTGTTCATCGGCGGCACGTCGAGCGGCGAAACGACGTCGGCGGCCAGGACGCGGTTCAATGCGTCGAAGGTCGAGAGCGTTTCGGTACCCGCAAGCGGCTGCGCCGCCGCGAGCAGCGTGGCGAGAGCATCGGCGGTGGACAGCATGGGCGCGCGCGGCGCGGCGGATGACGGGGACGTAGGCGTGGACATCGAGCTTGTCTCGGAGTCGGCGGGTGGGCCGCCAGCAGCGGTTGGTCTGCCGTTATTGTAGCGGCGCGAGGGGCGCGCTGTGCCTTATGCCGTGGATCGGCTCCCCGGGAGCGCCGTGGATCGGCTGGGGTCTTGCAGCGCCCGGCTCTGGGGAGCGCGGGCGCGCGGCCTGGTGTGGCGGCCTTCGAGGGATCGGCGTGCCGGGGACAGACGCGGGTCGGGCCCCGGCAGCATCGATCAGTGCACCATCAATCCGCGGTATGCGCGGCGATGTAGTCCTTCACGCGCTTCGCGTCGGCGGGCACGACTTCGAAGCGCTGCGGCAGCGCTTCCAGCCCGTCGAACGCCGCCGGACGTTCCGGCTCGCGGTCGAGCGCTTCGCGAATCGTCTCGCCGAACTTCACCGGCTGCGCGGTTTCCAGCACGATCATCGGCACACCCGGTTGCAGGTGCTCGCGCGCGACCTTCACGCCGTCGGCCGTGTGGGTGTCGATCATCGTCTTGTAACGCGTGTAGACGTCGCGAATCGTCGCGATGCGGTCTTCGTGGCTGCTGCGGCCCGACACGAAGCCGAACTGCTGCACGCGCACGAAGTCGCCGCTCGCCGCGAGATCGAAACCGCCCTTCTCCTCCACGTCGCGGAACAATTGCGTTACGCGCGCCGGGTCGCGGCCGAGCAGGTCGTACACGAAGCGCTCGAAGTTCGACGCCTTCGAGATGTCCATGCTCGGGCTCGTCGTGTGGTACGTCTCGGCCGAAGCGCGCACGCGATAAATGCCCGTGCGGAAGAACTCGTCGAGCACGTCGTTCTCGTTCGTGGCGACCACGAGCTTTTCGATCGGCAGGCCCATCATGCGCGCGATATGGCCCGCGCACACGTTGCCGAAGTTGCCCGAGGGCACCGTGAACGACACGCGCTCGTCGTTGGACTTCGTCGCCGCGAAGTAACCGGCGAAGTAGTACACGACCTGGGCCACGACGCGTGCCCAGTTGATCGAATTGACCGTGCCGATCTTCTGCTGCGCCTTGAACGCGTGATCGTTCGACACGGCCTTGACGATGTCCTGGCAGTCGTCAAACACACCTTCCACGGCCAGGTTGAAGATGTTCGGGTCTTGCAGGCTGAACATCTGCGCCGTCTGGAACGCGCTCATTTTCTTGTGCGGCGAAAGCATGAATACGCGCACGCCCTTCTTGCCGCGCATGGCGTATTCGGCGGCGCTGCCGGTGTCGCCGGAAGTCGCGCCGAGAATGTTCAGCTCCTGGCCGGCCTTCGCAAGCGTGTACTCGAACAGGTTGCCGAGCAGCTGCATCGCCATGTCCTTGAACGCGAGCGTCGGGCCGTTCGAGAGTTCGAGCAGCGAAAGCTGCGCGCCATTTTCCTCGCCGAGCGTGGTGAGCGGCGTGATCTTGCTCGCGTCTTCGCCGTGGCGCACGTTGCGGTACGTGGCGGCCGTGTAGGTGCGGCGCGTGATGTCGCGCAGGTCCTCAGCGGGAATGTCGGCGGCGAACTTCGAAAGGATCTCGAACGCGAGATCCGCGTACGAGAGGCCGCGCCAGCGCGCGAGTTCTTCCTTGCCGATTTGCGGATACGCGGCCGGCAGATAGAGTCCGCCGTCGCGCGCGAGGCCGCCCAGCAGGATGTCCGAAAACGAATGATGCTCGCCGGCGCCCGCGCCGCGCGTAGATACGTAATTCATAGCCCTTGCCTTAGTTCAGTCCTTCCATGCGCAGCTTCGTGACCTGCGACTTCACCGTCGCGAGCTTCTCGATTTGCGCGATCGCCGCATTGACGTTCTTCTCGACCGTCTCGTGCGTGATCAGGATGATGTCGGTTTCCGCCTTGCCCTGCGCGTCGACCTGCTCCGCTTCCTTTTGCAGCAGCGCGTCGATCGAAATGCCGCTGTCGGCCAGGATGCGCGTGATGGCTGCCATCACGCCGGTCTGGTCGGCCACGCGCAGGCGCAGGTAGTAGCCGCTCGTGACTTCTTCGATCGGCAGGATCGGCGTGTTCGAGAGGCTGTCCGGCTGGAACGCCAGATGCGGCACGCGGTGCTCGGGGTCGGCCGTGTGCAGACGCGTGACGTCCACGAGGTCGGCGACCACGGCCGAGGCCGTCGGCTCGGCCCCCGCGCCCTTGCCGTAGTACAGCGTCGTGCCGACGGCGTCGCCGTGCACGACCACCGCGTTCATCGCGCCTTCCACGTTCGCGAGCAGGCGCTTGGCCGGGATCAGCGTGGGATGCGTGCGCAGCTCGATGCCCTTCTCCGTGCGGCGCGCGATGCCGAGCAGCTTGATGCGATAGCCCAGCTCTTCCGCGTACTTGATGTCGATGGCGTCGAGCTTGCTGATGCCTTCCACGTAAGCCTTGTCGAACTGCACGGGCACGCCGAACGCGATCGCGCTCATGATCGTGGCCTTGTGCGCGGCGTCCACGCCTTCGATGTCGAAGGTCGGATCGGCTTCGGCGTAGCCCAGCTCCTGCGCGGCCTTCAGTGCGGTCGCGAAGTCGAGCCCGCGCTCACGCATTTCCGAGAGGATGTAGTTCGTCGTGCCGTTGATGATGCCGGCGATGTACTGGATGCGGTTGGCCGTGAGACCTTCGCGCAGCGCCTTGATGATGGGGATGCCGCCCGCCACCGCCGCTTCGAACGCGACCATCACGCCCTTGGCGCGCGCCGCTTCGAAGATCTCGGTGCCGTGCACCGCCAGCAGCGCCTTGTTCGCCGTGACGACATGCTTGCCATTGGCAATGGCGCGCAGCACGAGATCCTTGGCGAGCGTCGTGCCGCCGATCATTTCGGCGACGATCGAAATCGACGCGTCGTCGACCACGGCGTTGAAGTCGGTCGTCAGGTCGACGGTGCCCGCTTCGCTGCCGAGCGCCGCCGTGGCCTTGGCCGGGTTGCGCACGGCGATGCGCGCGACCTCGATGCCGCGGCCCGCGCGGCGTTTGATTTCTTCCTGGTTGCGGCGCAGTACCGTGAAGGTGCCGCTGCCCACCGTGCCGAAGCCCAAGAGACCTACTTTGATCGGATCCATGCAGCGTGTGTTCGTCCAAGTGTTTGAAAAGGGGATGCGTGTTGCTCGCTCAGGTGCGGCTCAGTTACGACTCAGGTGCCGTGCCGCTGGCGATAGCCGTCGAGGAAGCGCGCGATGCGGTTGATCGAGTCGGTCAGGTCGTCGACGTTCGGCAGGAACACCACGCGGAAGTGGTCCGGCTGCTTCCAGTTGAAGCCCGTGCCCTGCACGAGCAGCACGCGCTCCTGCAAGAGCAGGTCGAGAATGAACTGCTGGTCGTTCTCGATCGGATAAAGCTTCGGGTCGAGGCGCGGGAACATGTAGAGCGCCGCCTCCGGCTTCACGCAGGTCACGCCCGGGATGGCCGTGAGCATGTTGTACGCCAGCTCGCGCTGCCGATAGAGGCGACCGCCCGGCTGGATCAGCTCGTTGATGCTCTGGTAGCCGCCCAACGCCGTCTGGATCGCGTACTGGCCCGGCACGTTCGCGCACAGGCGCATCGACGCCAGGATGCCGAGACCTTCCGTGTAGTCTTTCGAGCGGCGCCGGTTCTCCCCCGTCATGCCCGAGAGGAACATCCAGCCCGCGCGATAGCCACAGGCACGATAGCTCTTCGAGAGGCTGTTGAGCGTGACGGTGATCACGTCTTCGGAGAGCGAGCCGAGCGCCGTGTGCGTCTTGCCGTCGTAGATGATCTTGTCGTAGACCTCATCGGCGAAGAGGATCAGGCCGTGCTCGCGCGCGATCGCCACCAGGCCGCGCAGCAGCTCGTCCGAGTAGAGCGCGCCGGTCGGGTTGTTCGGGTTGATCACGACGATCGCACGCGTGTTCGGCGTGATCTTCGAGCGGATATCGTCCAGATCGGGCATCCACGCGTTCGATTCGTCGCAGATGTAATGCACGGGCGTGCCGCCCGAAAGGCTTACCGCCGCGGTCCAGAGCGGATAGTCGGGCGCGGGCAGCAACACCTCGTCGCCGTCGTTCAGGAGCGCCTGCATGGCCATCACGATCAGCTCGGACGCGCCGTTGCCGATATAGATGTCGTCGAGCTCGACGCCCTTGACGCCCTTTTGCTGCGCGTAATGCATGATCGCCTTGCGCGCGGCGAACACGCCCTTCGAATCCGAATAGCCCGAGGAGCCCGGCAGGTTCAGGATCATGTCCTGGATGACCTCGTCGGGCGCGTCGAAACCGAACGGCGCGAGATTGCCGATGTTCAGCTTGATGATGCGGTGGCCTTCTTCTTCGAGGCGCTTCGCATGCTCGAGTACCGGCCCGCGAATGTCGTAGCAGACGTTCTGTAGCTTGTTGGATTTGAGAATCGGTTTCACGGCGGGCTATCAGTAAAATGCGGTGAGATGCGAGTAAAAAGGGCTGAAACAGCTTGACCGCGCGGCTTGACCGGACGGCGGAGGCGCTTTGGCTGGCAAGACGGGCGGGCGTCGACGGGACGAAAGCGGCGCACCGTTGGTGCAGGAGGAGCACCGTGCGCAATGCGTGACCCGCCACGGCCGCCCCGGCAGCTCGTGGCTGCTTTCGCCCGGCGCGCGGATGGGCGCGAGGCTCTCGACCTGTGGCCGCCGACGCAGCGGCAGCTAAAAAGCTATAATTTAGCGGATTTTGGCCAACTTCCGCAATGCGCAATCGGTCCGAACGTGAGTCTGATGGCGGCCCGCGACACCGGTCCCGATGCGGATCTCCACGCGGATCCCCACGCGGGTTCCGAACCCGCCAGGAATGAGGCAGCGACCGGCCGGCGTCGACACCGGCCATACGCGCCCCGGTTGCGCACCCGAACCGCCCCAACCCCGGAACTCCCGTTTTGAAACTACACCAGGACTCCAGCGGCGCACTCAATACCGTCACCGGCTACGGCGCCGACTATGTCGAAGTGAACCTCGAACGCCACACGGGCAGCATCATCATGATGCCCGACTCGCCGGTCACGCCCTGGCCGGTTCACGCGTTCGACGCCCTGACCCCCGAACTTTTCGACATGCTGCTCCCGCTCGCCCCCGAAGTGGTGGTGTTCGGCAGCGGCGACCGGCTGCGCTTTCCTCACCCGCGCCTGACGGCGGCGCTGGCCGCGAAACGCATCGGCGTCGAGGCGATGGACTTCAAGGCCGCCTGCCGCACCTACAACATCCTCATGGCCGAAGGCCGCCGCGTGGCGGTCGCCCTTCTGATCGAAAGCTGACCCGGCTTAAGCTTGCCATCAGGTCGCCGCGCGGCGACGTAGTACACTTGCGCGCCGCGTGCGCTCCCCGCTGGTGGATCCGTCTGTGCGCCTGCCGGCGCGCGCCGGGCATGACAGCGCGCGAGCGCACTACCCGAACCTCGACCGCAACGACTGCAACAAGAACAGGCTGAAACCCATGAACGATACGCCATCGAGGCTACCGCTCAACCGCAGCGCGATCCTGCTCCTGATCCTCGCCCTCGCCGTGATCTGGTTCGTGCCGCTCGGCTGGCGCCACCTGCTGCCGAGCGACGAAGGCCGCTACGCCGAAATGGCGCGCGAGATGTTCGCGACCGGCGACTGGATCACGCCGCGCTACAACGGCTACAAGTATTTCGAGAAGCCGCCGCTGCAAACCTGGATGAACGCGCTCACCTTCGCGTGGTTCGGCATCGGCGAATGGCAGGCGCGCCTCTATACAGCGCTCACCGGCTTCGCCGGCGTGCTGCTGGTCGGCTTCACCGGCGCGCGCGTATTCAACGCCGCCACGGGCTTCTTCGCGGCGGTCGTGCTCGCCTGCGCGCCGTACTGGAACCTGATGGGCCACTTCAACACGCTCGACATGGGCCTGTCGTTCTGGATGGAGCTCACGCTGTGCGCGCTGTTGCTCGCGCAGCGCCCCAACCTGCCCAAAGGCAACGTGCGCCTGTGGATGTGGGTGTGCTGGGCGGCCATGGCGATGGCGGTGCTTTCCAAGGGCCTGGTCGGCCTGATCCTGCCGGGCGCGGTGCTCGTGCTCTACACGGGGATCTCGCGCGACTGGGGGCTCTGGAAGCGGCTCTATCTGGTGAGCGGCCTGATCGTGTTCTTCGCGATCGTCGCGCCGTGGTTCATCCTCGTGCAGCAGCGCAACCCCGAGTTCTTCAACTTCTTCTTTATCGTCCAGCAGTTCCAGCGCTACCTCACGCCTGCGCAGAACCGCCCCGGCCCGGTCTACTACTTCGTGCCCGTCATGCTGGTGGGCTTCCTGCCGTGGCTCTCCGTGAGCGTGCAGAGCGTGCGCCACGCGCTGCGCACGCCGCGTCAGCCCAACGGTTTCTCGCCCGTCACGCTGCTGCTCGTGTGGACGGTATTCATCTTCGTGTTCTTCAGCGCCTCGCACTCGAAGCTGATCTCCTACACGCTGCCAATCGCGCCGCCGCTCGCGCTCATCATCGGCATGTATCTGCCGCTCATGACGCGCGCGCAGTGGAGCCGCCATCTCGCGGGCTATGCGCTGCTCGCCGTCGCGCTCATGGCGGGCTCGTTCGTCCTCACCCGGCTTGGCGACTCGCGCAATCCGAACGCGCTTTACCGCGAGTTCCAGGTGTGGGTGTTTGCCGCAGCGGCGGTGGCTTTCGTCGGCACCATGATCGGCCTGCGCCTGAAC
This sequence comes from Paraburkholderia unamae, assembly GCF_003268775.1. Lineage (GTDB taxonomy): Bacteria > Pseudomonadota > Gammaproteobacteria > Burkholderiales > Burkholderiaceae > Paraburkholderia > Paraburkholderia unamae. The sequence goes on along the minus strand of NZ_QLSU01000034.1, from coordinate 47,486 downwards.
CGCGCGAAGCGCACGCCCGACACCGGCGCGCGCGCGCCCGCGCTCGCGCTGGGCACCGCATGGCTGCTGCTCGCGACCATCGCGGGCACGGGCCACGATGTGTTCGGCACGCTCAGTTCGGGCGCACCGCTCGCGCCCGCCGTGCGCGCCGCCATCGCGAAGCTGCCGCCCGACACGCCGTTCTACTCCGTGGGCGTGCTCGACCACACGATGCCCTTCTACGTGTGTCACACGATGACGATGGTGGAAGTGACCGACGAGCTGGCCTTCGGCATCTCCGAAGAACCGCAAAAATGGGTGCCGACCGTCGCCGATTGGGAGGCGCGCTGGAAGTCCGAGCGCTACGCGCTCGCGCTGATCCCCGTGCGACGCTACGAGGAACTCGCCGCGCAGGGCCTGCCGATGCAGGTGATCGCGCGCGACTCGCGCCGCGTGATCGTCGAGAAACCACAATCCTGAGCGCCGCGAGGCCCCGGTTAGCGCATGCGCGATAATCGGGGCGGCCCGCCTGGTGCGGCGGCCAAGGTGCGCCCCGGCGACACTTTGCCGATCCGCCCCCATAACCCGATAACCCGTTGAGCCGCCCTTTCCGATGAATCCGATTTCCCTGATCTGCATCCTGGCCGGCGTCGGCCTGAATGCATGCGCGCAACTGTTGCTGAAAGCGGGTGTCAATGCCGTTGGACACTTCGAATTCAGCCGTGCGAACATCCTGCCCATCGGCTGGAAGCTCGCGACGCAAGTGCCGATTCTCGGCGGCCTCACCTGCTACGTGTTCAGCGTGGTCGTGTGGATCGTCGGGCTCTCGCGCGTGGACGTCTCAATCGCCTACCCGATGCTCTCGCTCGGCTACGTGGTCAACGCGTTCGCGGCGTGGTATCTGTTCGGCGAAGTGCTGAGCGTGCAGCGGCTCATCGGCATCGGCATCATCCTGATCGGCGTGTTCGTTCTGGCGCGCAGCTAAAGCGTCGCAGCGCGGTCCCACCGCTTGTTGCGCTGCATGTTGCGCCCATATAAGCAGTTCGTAAGGCATGCCGCGGCATGCTTGCGCCTGGCCCCACTTTCTGACGAGCAACGAGTAAAGCCTTCATGACCCAGTCATCTCCGCAGTCGTCCCTTCCTTTCCTGCCGTTCGTGCGTCCCGAGATCGACGAGGAAACCATCCAGGGCGTCGCCGACGTGCTGCGCTCGGGCTGGATCACGACCGGCCCGCAGAACCAGGCGTTCGAAGCGGCGCTCTCCGAGTATTGCGGCGGCCGCCCTGTGCGCACCTTCAACTCGGGCACGGCCACGCTCGAAATCGGCCTGCGCATCGCAGGCGTCGGCCCCGGCGACGAAGTCATCACCACGCCCGCTTCGTGGGTCGCCACGAGCAATGTGGTCTACGAAGTCGGCGCGACGCCCGTGTTCGCCGACATCGACCCCGTCACGCGCAACATCGACCTCGACAAGCTCGAAGCGGCCATCACGCCCCGAACGAAAGCCATCATCCCGGTGTTTCTCTCGGGCCTGCCCGTCGACATGGACCGGCTCTACGCCATCGCCCGCCAGCACAAGCTGCGCGTGATCGAGGACGCCGCGCAGGCCTTCGGCTCGACGTGGAACGGCAAGCGCATCGGCGCGATCGGCGACATCGTGTCGTTCAGCTTTCACGCGAACAAGAACCTCACGTCGATCGAAGGCGGCGCGCTGGTGCTCAACGACGAGGCCGAAGCCGTGCTGGCCCAGAAGTACCGCCTGCAAGGCATCACGCGCACGGGTTTCGACGGGATGGACTGCGATGTGCTCGGCGGCAAGTACAATCTCACGGATGTCGCGGCGCGCGTGGGGCTCGGCCAGCTCAAGCATATCGAGCGCTTCACCCGCCAGCGCCACGCGCTCGCGCGGGCCTACTTCGCGGGCTTCGAGGGCGGCGCGGCGGTCAAGCTCGGCGTGGGCCTGCCGCTCGCCGATTTCACCAACAGCAACTGGCACATGTTCCAGATCACGCTGCCGCTCGAACGGCTCGCCATCGACCGCGCAGGCTTCATGGGCGAACTGAAGGCGCGCGGCATTGGCTCGGGCGTGCACTACCCGGCCATTCACCTGTTCACGCTCTACCGCGAGCGCGGCTTCAAGGCGGGCATGTTCCCGCGCGCGGAGCGCTTCGGCGCGAGCACGGTCACCCTGCCGCTTTTCACGCAGCTGACCGAAGCCGACGTGGCGCGCGTGTGCCATGCGGTCAACGAGATTTGCGCGACGTTTGCAAAATAAGCAGTTTGCAAGACCATCGGCAAAGCAAGTAAACAAACGGGCGACACCCATCGCCCGACTGCCCCTGCGGGCACGGGACGGGACTCGGCGCCACCGCGCCTGCGCCCGTCGACACCCATAACGGAATCGATGCACACATGACTCAAACGGAACAACGCACCTTGACACCGGAAACGCCGGAAGTCTCGGTCATCATTCCGGTCTACAACGAGGAAGCCGGCCTTCCCGCCCTGTTCGCACGCCTGTACCCGGCGCTCGACAAGCTCGGCACCTCGTACGAAGTGATCTTCATTAACGACGGCAGCCGCGACCGCTCCGCCGCGATGCTCGCCGAGCAGTTCCGGGCGCGTCCCGACGCGACGCGCGCGATCCTGCTCAACGGCAACTACGGGCAGCACATGGCGATCCTCGCGGGCTTCGAGCAGGCGCGCGGCGAGATTGTCATCACGCTCGACGCCGACCTGCAAAACCCGCCCGAGGAAATCGGCAAGCTCGTCGAGAAGATGCGCGAGGGCTACGACTACGTCGGCACGATCCGCATGCAGCGCCAGGACAGCCTCTGGCGCCGCAAGGCCTCGCAGATGATGAACCGCCTGCGCGAGCGCATCACGCGCATCAAGATGACCGACCAGGGCTGCATGCTGCGCGCCTACAACCGCCGCATCGTCGACACGATCAACCGCTGCGGCGAAATCAACACGTTCATTCCCGCGCTCGCCTACACGTTCTCGCAGAACCCGGTCGAGGTCGATGTCGCGCACGAGGAGCGTTTCGCGGGCGAGTCGAAGTATTCGCTCTACAGCCTCATTCGCCTGAACTTCGACCTCGTGACGGGCTTCTCCGTCGTGCCGCTGCAATGGTTGTCGTTCATCGGCGTGATTCTTTCGCTCGGCTCGGCAGGCCTCTTCGTGCTGCTGCTGATTCGCCGCTTCATCATCGGCGCGGAAGTGCAAGGCGTGTTCACGCTGTTCGCCATCACGTTCTTCCTGCTTGGCGTAATCATCTTCGCGCTCGGTCTGCTCGGCGAGTACATCGGCCGCATCTATCAGCAGGTGCGCGCGCGCCCGCGCTATCTCATCCAGACGATTCTGGAAGAGCGCAACGGCCGCGCCGTGGTCGACACCCCGCGCCAGGATGTGGTGCAGGCCGCCGCGTACGCACAGCAATCCGCGCAAGCGTCGGGCACCGCAAACAATCCGGCCAACGAAGGAGCCCGCTCATGAAGCCGCGCGCCGTCGTCTTCGCGTATCACAACGTGGGCGTGCGCTGCCTCCAGGTGCTGCTGGCGGGCGGCGTGGATGTCGCGCTCGTCGTCACGCACGAGGACAGCCCGACGGAAAACATCTGGTTCGGCAGCGTGAAGTCGGTGGCCGAGGAGCATGGGATCGAGGTCGTCACGCCCGCGGACCCGAAAAGCGCCGAGCTGCGCGCGGCCGTTTCCGCGGCGCGCCCGGACTTCATTTTCTCGTTCTACTACCGGCACATGCTGCCCGTCGATCTGCTCGCGCTCGCCGCGCGCGGCGCGTACAACGTGCACGGCTCGCTCCTGCCGAAGTACCGCGGCCGTGTGCCGACGAACTGGGCCGTGCTCAACGGCGAGACCGAAACGGGCGCCACGCTGCACGAAATGGCCGCCAAGCCCGACGCGGGCGCCATCGTCGCGCAAACACCGGTGCCGATCCTCCCCGACGACACCGCCGCGCAGGTATTCGACAAAGTGACGGTCGCCGCCGAGCAGACGCTCTGGCGCGTGCTGCCCGCGCTGATCGCGGGCGAAGCGCCGCATCTGCCGAACGACCTCACGAAGGGCAGCTACTTCGGCGGGCGCAAGCCCGAAGACGGCCGCCTCGACTTCGGCCAGAGCGCGCAGCAGGTGTACAACCTGATTCGCGCGGTCGCGCCCCCCTATCCGGGCGCGTTCACCGACGTCGGCCGCGAGCGTTTCGTGATCGCCCGCGCGCGCCTCGTGCGCCCCGGCTCCCCGGATGCCGAAAGGGTCCGCCCCCTCGCCGGATTGCCCGCCGGCATCCACGTAAGCGATAATGCGTTTTTCGCCCTTTGTGGCGACGGCCGCGCCATCGCGATCCATGAACTGCGGCATGCGCCGAGTCTGGCACATGGCGGTCAAGAGACCGTCATCACCCCCGCCGCGTTCTCCGAACTCATTTCATCTGTCCCCCGTCCATGACCAAAAAAGTCCTGATCCTGGGTGTGAACGGCTTTATCGGCCACCACCTCTCCAAGCGCATCCTCGAAAACACGAACTGGGAAGTGTTCGGCATGGACATGCAGACGGATCGCCTCGGCGACCTCGTCAAGCATGAACGGATGCACTTCTTCGAAGGCGACATCACGATCAACAAGGAGTGGGTCGAGTACCACGTCAAGAAGTGCGACGTGATCCTGCCGCTCGTCGCCATCGCCACGCCCGCGACCTACGTGCAGCAGCCGCTGCGCGTGTTCGAGCTCGACTTCGAGGCGAACCTCCCGATCGTGCGTTCGGCCGTGAAGTACCGCAAGCACCTCGTCTTCCCGTCGACCTCCGAGGTCTACGGCATGTGCTCCGACGAGCAGTTCGACCCGGACGCCTCGGCGCTCACCTACGGCCCGATCAACAAGCCGCGCTGGATCTACGCGTGCTCCAAGCAGCTCATGGACCGCGTGATCTGGGGCTACGGCATGGAAGGCCTGAACTTCACGCTGTTCCGTCCGTTCAACTGGATCGGCCCGGGCCTCGACTCGATCTACACGCCGAAGGAAGGCTCGTCGCGCGTCGTGACGCAGTTCCTCGGCCACATCGTGCGCGGCGAGAACATCAGCCTCGTGGATGGCGGCGCGCAAAAGCGCGCGTTCACCGATATCGACGACGGCATCGAAGCGCTCATGAAGATCATCGAGAACAAGGACGGCGTCGCCACCGGCAAGATCTACAACATCGGCAACCCGACCAACAACTTCTCGGTGCGCGAACTCGCGCACAAGATGCTGGCGCTCGCCGCCGAATTCCCGGAATACGCGGAAATGGCGAAGAAGGTGCAGCTCGTCGAAACGTCGTCGGGCGCGTACTACGGTGCCGGCTACCAGGACGTGCAGAACCGCGTGCCGAAGATCGACAACACGAAGCAGGAACTGAACTGGGCGCCGAAGTCGACCTTCGACGAAGCGCTGCGCAAGATCTTCGAAGCGTACCGCGGGCATGTGGCCGAAGCCCGTGCGCTCGTCGAGCAACACTAAGCGTCAGACAAAGGTCCTCGCCACTTGGCCCGCATCGTCCTGAAAATCGACGTCGACACGCTGCGCGGCACGCGCGAAGGCGTGCCGAATCTCGCGCGCATCTTCGACCGCTACAAGGCGCGCGCCACGTTCCTGTTCAGCCTCGGCCCCGATCACACGGGCTGGGCGCTGCGCCGCGTATTCCGTCCCGGCTTTCTCAAGAAGGTCTCGCGCACGTCCGTGGTGGAGCATTACGGCGTGAAGCAGCTGATGTACGGCGTGCTGCTGCCGGGCCCGGATATCGGCGTGGAAGCGGCCTCGCAGATGCGCGCGATTCACGAAGCCGGCTTCGAATGCGGCATTCATACGTGGGATCACGTGTACTGGCAGGACAACGTGCGCACGCGTGACGCGCAGTGGACCGCGCGCCAGATGCAAAAGAGCCACGACCGCTTCACGCGCATTTTCGGCACGCCGCCCGTCACGCACGGCGCGGCGGGCTGGCAAATGAACGAGGCCGCCTTCGAGCAGATCGACGCGTGGGGCATGAAGTACGCCTCGGACGGCCGCGGCCATTCGCCCTATCGGCCGGTGGTGGCGGGACGCACGCTGAACCATGTGCAGATGCCCACCACCTTGCCCACGCTCGACGAAGTGCTGGGCGTGGACGGCGTCGACATCGACACGGTCGCGGCGTGGATGCTCAAGCGCACCGAAAACAATCCGCACGACCAGGTCTTCACGCTGCACGCGGAGCTCGAAGGCCAGAAACTCGCGCCCGTGTTCGAGCAACTGCTCGCGGGCTGGCGCGCGCAAGGCCACACGTTTGCCACGATGGGCGACTACCATGCGACGCTGGACCCGGCTTCGCTGCCATCGTACCCTGTCACCTGGGGCGAGATCGCCGGCCGCTCCGGCCAGCTGATCGTGCAGCCCGACTGAATCCGCCGCCCGTGCGCCGCGAGACTTGCGCCGACGACTCACCGCCCACGCAAGCCCCCGCGCCCCGGGCAGCACGCCGTCCCGGCGAAACGGCGCCGCAGCGCAGCTGGCTGGACAGCGCGGCGGCAACGCCTGCCAATAACAAAGGGAGTGCCACGTGCCTGACGTGACCATCGCAGTCGACCAACCCGTTCCCGACTTCACCGCCCCCGCCACCGGCGGCGACTTCACGTTCTCTAGCCTGAAGGGCAAGAAGGTGGTGCTGTACTTCTATCCGAAAGACAACACCCCGGGCTGCACGACCGAAGGCTTGCAGTTCCGCGACCTCTATCCGAAGTTCAAGAAGGCCGGCGCGCAGATCGTGGGCGTGTCGCGCGACAGCGTGCGCTCGCACGATAACTTCAAGGCCAAGCTCGAACTGCCGTTTACCTTGGTATCGGATGCCGATGAAGCGCTGTGCACGCTCTTCGACGTCATCAAATTGAAGAAAATGTATGGCAAACAGGTACGGGGTATCGAACGCTCGACCTTCCTGATCGACGCCGACGGCGTACTGCGCCGCGAGTGGCGTGGAATCAAGGTGCCGGGCCATGTCGACGAAGTTCTGGAGGCTGTACAAGCGCTTTGAGGAGCGTTATATTGGGCTGCAATGAGTGCCTGTCCAACCATTTTTACGCCATGTTGCGGCGGTTACGCAGCCGGTCACGAGATGACCGGAAATGCGCATCCGGGGCAACGTGTCATCACCGAAGTGAAGCCGCTTGCCTCGTCACACGGGGCAGCGGCTTTTTTGTTTATGCATCGCTGTTCCCTTCCGCTTTTCTCCCCGTTCGTGCCGGCTTTGCGACCCGGTGCGCGCAAACGTCAAGGAGCTGATCGAAAACCAGGCGAACCGGCATTTTCTGACCTGAGCGCGCACCTTGCGCGGTAACGACGGGCGCCTACCCGGCATCCGCACGCACCGACCGAAAGCGCGCCTTACTGGGTAACCCCGCGACCACTCGACCCGAATATTTCGAGGGACACCATGCCTTTGCCTACTCCCCCCAGCAAGCTCGGCAACCTGCTGCCGCCCGAAGAATACAAGGCGCGTGCCCGCACGACGCGCAGCACGCGCAAGGCAGCGAGCGAAAACGACGCTGCCGATGCCGCCGACTACGGCCCCGCGAGCGTCGCCGAGCCGATGACCGAGGCCGCCAACGCCGCCACCACGCTGCGCACGGTCCCGTTCTCGGGCGCCAGCGCCGAACTGGCCGCGCTCGAACCCGTCGCGCCGGCGCCCGTGCGCAAGCGCGGCGGCGCCAAGCAGACCACCGCCGCCCTGTTGCAGCCGCGCGAGGCGCGCGAAGAGCCGGCGCAAGCCCCCACCGCGCGCAGCGGCGGCAAACCCGCTTCGGCCAAAGCCACCGGCGCCGCCGCGGCGCCCGCCACACGCGGCGCCACGAAAAAACGCGTGCATCCCGAGGAGAGCGTCGAAGTCCAGAAGCTCTTCGTGCTCGACACGAACGTGCTGATGCACGACCCGACCTGCCTGTTCCGCTTCGAGGAACACGACGTCTATCTGCCGATGATGACGTTGGAGGAACTCGACAACCACAAGAAGGGCATGTCGGAAGTCGCGCGTAACGCGCGTCAGGTGAGCCGCACGCTCGACCAGCTGGTCGCGAACGCGGGCCCGATCTCCGAAGGCATTTCGCTTGCCCGCCTCGGCAGCCGCGAGGCGCTCGGCCGCCTGTACTTCCAGACCACGCTCACGCACATCGACCCGGTCGACGGCCTGCCGCAAGGCAAGGCGGACAACCAGATCCTCGGCGTCGTGCGCGCGCTGCAACGCGACCGGCCCGACCGCCTCGTCGTGCTGGTGTCGAAAGACATCAACATGCGCATCAAGGCCCACGCCCTGGGCCTGCCTGCCGAAGACTACTTCAACGACCAGGTTCTCGAAGACAAGGACCTGCTCTACTCGGGCGTGCGCGCGCTCCAGCAGGACTTCTGGTCGAAGCACGCGAAGGGCATGGAGTCCTGGCAGGACACCAAGACCGGCACGACGTATTACCGCGTGACGGGTCCCGAATGCCTGTCGATGCTCGTGAACGAGTTCGTTTATCTCGAACCGCAGAACGGCGAACCGGCGTTCCACGCGATCGTGCGTGAACTCAACGGCAAGACGGCGCTCCTGCAAACGCTGCGCGACTACGGCCACCACAAGAACAACGTGTGGGGCATCACGGCGCGCAACCGCGAGCAGAACTTCGCGCTGAACCTGCTGATGAACCCGGAGATCGACTTCGTCACGCTGCTCGGCCAGGCCGGCACGGGCAAGACGCTCGTCGCGCTCGCGGCGGGCCTCGCTCAAGTGCTCGACGAAAAGCGCTACAACGAGATCATCGTGACGCGCGCGACGGTACCGGTGGGCGAAGACATCGGCTTCCTGCCGGGCACGGAAGAGGAAAAGATGCAGCCGTGGATGGGCGCGTTCGACGACAACCTCGAAGTGCTCCAGAAAACCGACGACGCCGCCGGCGAATGGGGCCGCGCCGCAACCCAGGAGCTGATCCGCTCGCGCCTGAAGGTCAAGAGCATGAACTTCATGCGCGGCCGTACGTTCGTGGACAAGTATCTGATCATCGACGAGGCGCAGAACCTCACGCCCAAGCAGATGAAGACGCTCGTCACGCGCGCGGGTCCGGGCACGAAGATCGTGTGTCTGGGCAACATCGCGCAGATCGACACGCCGTATCTGACCGAAGGCAGCTCGGGCCTCACCTACGTGGTGGACCGCTTCAAGGGCTGGGCGCACAGCGGCCACGTGACGCTGGCTCGCGGCGAACGCTCGCGGCTTGCCGATTACGCGTCGGACATTCTGTAATTTCATCGCCGGACGCCGCCTGTTGCGGGCGTCCGGGCCGATCGCAAGGACCGTATCCGGGGGACCGGATACGGTCCTTTTTTCATGGCGGAGCGTCCCGCCGGAGCAACACCTGGCGCACGGACTTCAAGTAAGTTGTGAAGAATTCTTGCGAAAGCCCGGACGCGCGGGCTACCATCCGCCCATGACCCGTTTTTCCGACAGCGCACGTACCCCGTGCGCTTCGCCCGCTTCATGCGTCGACTCTGGCTTCCGCTTCTGATCGCTGTCCTGCTTGCCGCGTGTTCGAGCGCACCGCAAAAGGTGACGCGCAGCGGTTCGTCGTCGGGCGAAAACGCGTGGCGCACCAAACCGCCGGGCTTTCCCAATTTTGTCGATCACAGCGTGGGCCGCGAGGAAATCTCGATCCAGGCGATGGGCCTTGTCGGCATTCCGTATCGCTGGGGCGGCAATACGCCCGACAGCGGCTTCGATTGCAGCGGCCTCGTAAAATACGTGCTGGCGCGCTCGGCTTCCGTCGATCTGCCGCGCACCACGGCCGAAATGAGCACGCGCGGCGAAACGATCGAGCCCGACGAGATCGCGCCCGGCGACCTCGTCTTCTTCAATACGACCGGGCGGCCGCATTCGCACGTCGGGATCTATGTAGGCAAGCTGCGCTTCGTGAATGCACCGTCCACGGGCGGCACGGTGCGGCTCGACTATCTGACCAACCCGTACTGGGCGAAACATTTCGACGGAATCCGCCGGATGGCGGCACCCAGGCGCGCGCCGTTCGATACGCCGACCTGGGAAGCCTCCGCGCCTGAGCAGCGTGCTCCGGGCGTGAGCGCGGCGCCGCCTGCCGCGGCCGCGATGGCGAGCGTCATGCCTGCGCCGCCACCCGCGCGAATCGTCTCCGCCAGCCAGCAAAATCGTGTGGTCGCGGCGCCTCAGCCTGCGTATGCGGCCGCGCCGCCAGGCGTGCCTGCATCGAGTGCGGCAACAGCAACGGCAGCGGCAGCGCCCGCCGACGCCTTCGAACCGCCACCCGCCTCGCTTGGCGCGGCCCAAACGCAGTCGCGCGACGCGGGCGCGCTCGCGCCGGCCTATGTGTCTAACCCCGTGGCCAACCCCGCGGCCAACCCGGCCGCCGCTCCGGCAACCCGCGCCCCGCGCGACGCCATCGACGCCGCCGCTGACGCCTTCGAGCCGCCCCCGCCCACCGCAACCGCCGCCGCACGCCAGGCTGGCCAGGCCGGCTCCTCGCCGATCCAGACCGTCGCATCGCCGGCCGGCGGGGCGCAGATCATGCGCGCCTCGACGTCCGGCGCGGCGTTGCCCGCCCCGACCCAGTCGGGCGACGATCCGATCGCGCGCTTCGCCAACAGCGGCGAGTGAAGCGCGCTGCGGCGCCATGTCCCTGCCCGCGCAGCGAGTAATGTTTCCGGCTCACCGTGCCTCTGCTATCGTTTTGGTACCGTTTTTTATACTTTCGCGCAGCGAGGCGACGATGGATCTCGGACTCAACAAGAAGGTGGTTCTGGTGACGGGCGGCAGCAAGGGCATCGGTCTTGCCTGTGCGCGCGCCTTTGCGAAGGAAGGCGCGCGAGTGGCGATCGTCTCGCGCGATCCGGCCAATCTCGCGCGCGCCCGCGAACAGTTGGCGAGCGAAGGCCTGCACGTGCACCTCACGCGCGCCGACCTGCACGAAGCCCATAGCGCCGCCGACGTGGTCGAGGAAGTCTCCACGGCCGTGGGCCCCATCGACATCCTCATCAACAGCTCAGGGGCGGCGCGCCGCTACGATCCGGAGTTGCTCGACGCGGACGCGTTCAAGGCCACGATGGAAGCGAAGTATTTCCCGTACATCTATCCGCAGCAGGAAGTGCTGCGCCGCATGGTGCAACGGGTCAAGGCGGGCGAGACCACGGAGCCCGGCGCGATCGTCAACATCATCGGCATGGGCGGCAAGTTCGCGAGCGACATCCACATTGCCGGCGGCGCGGCCAACGCCGCCTTGATGCTCGCGACCGTGGGCCTAGCGCACTACCACGCCCGCTACGGCATTCGCATCAACGCCATCAACCCGGGCGCCACGCTCACCGAACGCCTTCAGGAAGCCGTGCAGCTCGAAGCCCAGCGGCAAGGCGTCGATTCAGCCCAGGCGCTCGCGAGCGGCGAGGCCAAGGTGCCGCTCGGCCGTTATGCCAAGCCGGAGGAAATCGCCGATGTCGCGCTTTTCCTCGCGAGCCGCCGCGCGAGCTACGTGACGGGCGCGCTCATTCCGATGGACGGAGCCAGCACGCCGATGATCTGAGCACGCCCGCCGCGCGCCAGCGGGGCCTGGAAAGCACTGCGGCGCCCGAAGGCGCCGCAGGTTTTACATGAAGCGGTGACCGAGCCACCAGGCCGCCGCGGCCAGCGTGGCGGAGGCCGGTATGGTCAGCACCCAGGCCCAGACGATGTTGCCCGCCACGCCCCAGCGCACCGCGCTGAGCTTTTGCGTGGCACCGACGCCGACGATCGCACCCGTGATCGTATGCGTGGTGGAAACGGGAATGCCCATCCACGAAGCCGTGAAGAGCGTGAGCGCCCCGCCCGCCTCCGCGCAGAAGCCGCCGACCGGCTTGAGCTTGGTGATCTTCTGCCCCATCGTGCGCACGATGCGCCAGCCGCCGAACAGCGTGCCGAGACCCATCGACAGATAGCAGCCGCCAATCACCCAGATGGGCGGCGCGTCCGAGCCGACCGCCGAGTAGCCCGTTGCGATCAGCAGCATCCAGATGATGCCGATGGTTTTCTGCGCGTCGTTGCCGCCGTGGCCGAGGCTATAGAGGCTCGCAGAGAGCAGTTGCAAGCGCCGGAACCGCCGGTCCACCTTGCTTGGCGGCGTGCGGAAGTACAGCCACGACACCGTGAGCATGAAGAACGAGCCGAGCACGAAACCGAGCAGCGGCGAGATGAAGATGAACGCCACGGTCTTCATGAGCCCGTCGAAATTCAGCGACGCCCAGCCCGACTTGGCAAGCGCCGCGCCCACGAGCCCGCCGATCAGCGCATGCGAGGAGCTCGACGGAATCCCGTAGTACCAGGTCAGCACGTTCCAGCCGATCGCGCCCATCAGCGCGCCGAACACCACGTAGTGGTCGACGATATCGGGATCGATCGTGCCCTTGCCCACCGTCTGCGCCACCTTCAGGTGGAACACGAAATAGGCGATCACGTTGAACATGGCGGCGAACGCCACCGCCTGCTGCGGCTTCAGAACGCCCGTGGACACGACCGTGGCGATGGAATTCGCCGCGTCGTGAAAGCCGTTCATGAAGTCGAAGATGAGAGCGATGGCGACCAGCGTCGCGACCGCCCAGAGGGCGAGTTGTATCGATTGCATCGCAGTCCGCTCAGGCGTTCTCTAGCACGATGCCTTCGATGATGTTCGCGACATCCTCGCACTTGTCCGTGATCGCTTCGAGCAATTCATAGATCGCCTTCAGCTTGATCAGCGTCTTGACGTTGTCTTCCTCACGGAACAGCTTCGAGATGGCCCCGCGCAGCAGGCGGTCGGCATCCGATTCGAGGCGGTCGATGTCCTCACACGCTTGCAGGATCTCGCGCGCCTGCTTCATGTCCGAGAGCATCGCCACGGCCGACTGCACGCGCTTGGCCGTGGCCGTCACCACGTGCGCGAGCTGGCTCGCCTCGGCGGTCACCGCCTGCACGTCGTAAAGCGAAATGGCGGTGGCGACGTCCTCCATGAGGTCGAGGCAATCGTCCATCGTCGTGATGAGCTTGTGAATCTCGTCGCGGTCGAGCGGCGTGATGAAGGTCTTGTGCAGCAGGTCGATCGCTTCGTGCGTGAGCTTGTCGGCGGCCTTCTCGGCGGCCTGCACGTTCTGCTTGTGGACCTCGGCGTCGGCGAGGTTGTCGATCAGGAGTTCGAGCTCGTGGCTCGCGGAAACGATGCACTTCGCGTGCGCATTGAAGATTTCGAAGAACTTGCCCTCGGTGGGCATGAATCGACCGAACATTGGTATCCCGGAAATTGGTCTCGGATTGCCGTCACGAAGCGGCAAAATAGGCGACAAAGCTAACCGTCATAAAACGGCCACATTGTATCGTCAGCAGAGTGCCGGCGCATGGATTGGCAGGCGCCGCAGCGGCTTTTGCGCCACTTTGGCGCAAGCCGCCGACCCCGCCGCCTTATTCGCTGTAGAAGTTTTGCGCGCCGGCAAAATTGTCGAACTTCGTGTATTGACCGTGGAACGTGAGCCGAACGGGTCCGATCGGACCGTTACGCTGCTTGCCGATAATGATTTCGGCGGTGCCTTTGTCGGGGCTGTCGGGGTTGTAGACTTCGTCGCGATAAATGAACAGGATGACGTCCGCGTCCTGTTCGATAGCGCCCGATTCGCGCAGGTCCGACATCACCGGACGCTTGTTCGGGCGCTGCTCCAGACCGCGGTTGAGCTGCGAGAGCGCGATCACGGGCACGTCCAGTTCCTTCGCAAGGCTCTTGAGCGAGCGCGAGATTTCCGAAATTTCGGTCGCCCGGTTCTCGCCCGTCGACGACCCGCTCATGAGTTGCAGGTAGTCGATGATGATGAGGCCGAGCTTGCCGCACTGGCGCGACAGGCGTCGCGCGCGCGAGCGCAGTTCCATCGGGTTCAGGCCGCCAGTTTCGTCGATGAAGATCTGCGCCTCGCTCATCTTCTGCACGGCGTGCGTGAGCTTCGGCCAATCCTCGTCGGTCAGACGGCCCGTACGCATGCGGTGCTGGTCCAGCCGCCCCACCGACCCGAGCATACGCATGATGAGCTGCGTGCCCGGCATTTCCATGGAGAACACCGCCACCGGCAGGCCATACTCCACGGCCACGTATTCGCCGACGTTCATCGAGAACGCGGTCTTGCCCATCGAGGGGCGCCCCGCCACGATGATCAGCTCGCCGCCGTGCATGCCCGAGGTCATGCGGTCGAGGTCCATGAAGCCCGTGGGCGTCCCCGTCACGTCGCTCGGGTTGGCCGTGTGATAGAGCGTGTCGATGCGCTCGACGACCTGGGTGAGCAGCGGCCCGATTTCGAGAAAGCCCTGCGTGCCGCGCGCGCCGTCCTCGGCGATGGAGAACACCTTCGACTCCGCCTCGTCGAGCAGCTGGCGCACTTCCTTGCCCTGCGGATTGAAGGCGTCGGCGGAAATCTCGTCGGCGACGGAAACGAGGCGGCGCAGCACCGCGCGGTCACGGACGATTTCCGCATAGCGGCGGATGTTCGCCGCGCTCGGCGTGTTCTGGGCGAGCGCATTCAGATACGCGAGGCCGCCCACGTCGTCGGCCTTGCCCGAGGTGCCGAGCGCCTCGTACACCGTCACCACGTCGGCCGGGCGCGTGGCCGCGATCAGCCGGCCGATATGCTCGAAGATGATGCGGTGATCGTAGCGGTAGAAGTCGCTTTGCGAGAGGAAGTCGGCAATCCGGTCCCAGGCGGCGTTATCCAGCAGGAGACCGCCGAGCACCGATTGCTCGGCTTCGATCGAATGCGGCGGGACCTTTAGCGAGTCGAGTTGGGGATCTTTCGGAGCGTTCATGGAGGGCAATTATCGGGCAAGGGGGTGCCTCGAACAAGCTGGAAAACTGGCAACAAGCGTCCAGGCGGCGCGCAACAAAAAAGGCAGAAGCCCTGCGGCTCCTGCCCTTTCTGAGTCTTGCGTCAAACCCGTGCGGCCCTTGCGAGCCGCACGTCGTGCTTAGGCGTGCTCGCCCAGCACCGACACCGTGACGTCGACGAGGACGTCGGTGTGCAGCGAAACCTGCACCGGGTGGTCGCCCACCATCTTCAGCGGGCCTTCCGGCAGACGCACTTGCGCCTTTTCCACTGCGAAGCCAACCTTGCCGAGTGCTGCGGCGATGTCGGCGTTCGTGACCGAACCGAACAGACGGCCGTCCACACCGGCCTTCTGGCCGATCTGGAGCGTCAGGCCGTTCAGCTTTTCGCCTTCGCCTTGTGCAGCTGCCAGCTTTTCAGCGGCGGCCTTTTCGAGTTCAGCGCGGCGAACTTCGAATTCAGCGATTGCGTCCTTCGTTGCGCGGCGTGCTTGCTTGTTCGGGATCAGGAAGTTACGTGCGTAACCGTCCTTCACCTTGACGATGTCGCCGAGGTTGCCCAGGTTGACGACTTTTTCCAGAAGAATGATCTGCATTCTATTGCTCCTTATCGCGTCGTCTTGTTAGGCCTTGTGCTGGTCGGTGTACGGCATCAGCGCGAGGAAACGCGCGCGCTTGATAGCCGTGTCCAGCTGACGCTGATAGTGGGCCTTCGTACCCGTCAGACGAGCCGGCGTGATCTTGCCGTTTTCGCCGATGAAGTCCTTCAGCGTGTCGAGGTCCTTGTAGTCGATCTGTTCGACGTTTGCTGCCGTGAAGCGGCAGAACTTCTTGCGCTTGAAGAGCGGGTTTTGTTGCTGACGACGCTTGTCGAATTTCTTACCAGTCGGGCGGGGCATGATTAGTCCTTTCCTGTGCCTTGCATTTCGGTGATGTGAAACACCAGGGTTCGCGCGTTGCGGTGCTTTTTCGCCAGAAAACCGGTGAAGATCGCTTCCACGCCCATCTCGCAGCTTTCCACGAGACCGCAGGCCTTGCCGGCCGCCACCGCGGGCATCGTGAGTTCGACGAAGCGGGGAATGCCGGCTTCGACGACCTCAGTGCGGTGCTGCAACGTGACGCTTGCGATCGGAACGCCGGCGGGGGTGTACCGCACCGGTTCGCGTTCGACGACGCTAGCCGTGAGTTGCAGCCTGTTCACGCAGTTGGCTTAGGCAAATGAGCTCGAATCCTGATGGCTTGTGTAATTAAGCCTGCGCTTCGGTCGGCTGAGCAGCCGCCTTCTTGGCTTCTTCGCGCTGCACTTCCTTCATCATCGGCGACGGACCGGTTTCGGCCTTCTTCATCTTGACGATGAGGTGACGCAGAACAGCGTCGTTGAACTTGAACGCGTGTTCCAGTTCGTCGAGCGTGGTCTGGTCGCATTCGATGTTCATGCAGACGTAGTGAGCCTTCGCGAGTTTCTCGATCATGTAGGCCAGTTGACGACGGCCCCAGTCTTCGATGCGGTGGATCTGACCACCGTGCGAGGTGATCGTGCCCTTGTAGCGCTCGATCATGGCGGGCACTTGCTCGCTCTGATCGGGATGCACGATGAAGACGATTTCGTAATGACGCATATTCACTCCTTGTGGATTAAAGCCACCCGGGCGTCGGAACCGGTGCAGCAAGTGAGAAGCCGAAGATTGTAGCGCGGATGGGCTACGCACGCAAGGCAGATCATGCGTTTGCGCGATGATTCGGGCGTGTTTTCAATGACTTGCGCGGCTAGCCGCCGGCGGCCTCGCTCGCGCCCGCCGTCAGACGGGCGTCGAGCGCTGCGCGCAGGCCGTCGAGCGCGTCCGCGCCGGCGTCCGTCACGGCCCACCACGTCATGCCCGCCGCCTGCCAGCGCTGGAGCGCGTAGCCGTCGCTCGTGTGAGGCGGCGCGGCGCCCGACACGGCGGCGCCGCTCGCGCCGGGCGGGAACACATAGACGTCGATCACGTGCTTGCGATAGTGATAGACGAGCACCGCCACCCGCTCGCGCCCCACATAGTCGAGGCGGCCGCCCGCCAGCGCAAAACCCTGCTGCGCGAGATCGAACACGGGCGGCGCGTAGTCGATGCGGCCGTTGAACCACGGCTTCACGGTGTGGCGGTCTGTCGAGATGACGTCGAGGTCGCGGCCCGAGATCTGGGCGCGCACATGGCTCGACACGAGGTCGTCGACGAAAGCGGCGTCCGTGGCCGGGCGGCGCAGATGCAGCGTGGCGATCACGGCCAGCGCGCAAAGGATCAACACGGCGCAACCGAACCACGCGAGCGTCGCCGCGCGCGGGCCTTGCAGAGGGCCTTGCATCGCACCCGGATAGCCGTGGCTGCCGGCCGCCGCCCCACCGCGCGGCCACCAGCCCCGCAGCCAGTCGCGCCAAGCCGAATCGCGCGCACGAGAAGGCGCAGACGTCGCGGGCGCGGCGTCCGTCGCGGGCAACGCGGCGACGATGCGCGCCGCGAGCCCGGCGGGCGCGCGGCGATAGGGCGCGGTGCGAATCACGCGGGAAATGGCCTGCGCGTCGTCGGCGGCGCGGCGGCATTGCGCGCAGCCGGACAGATGCTCGCGCACGCGCCATTCGTCGGCGGCGGAAAGTTCTCGATCGACGCTCGCGTCGACCAGCGGGCGCGCTTCGTTACAGTTCATCGGGCGCCTCCGTGGTGTGGCTCTCGGGGCGCGGCCGACGGCGCAATGGCGCTCCGCCGTCGGCGGCCGGCTCCTCGCGGAACCGACCGCCGGTCCCCCGGCCGGATGGTCTCCTGGCTTGACTGCTTTCCCCTGCTCCTGACTTGTCGCCCGCGCAATCCTGGGCGCGACCGACCGAATCGTTTCCTGCTTCGCCAGCCGTCGCCCGGCCGCGCTCGTCCGCGCTCTGCCCGCGATAATCCGCCAGCAGTGTCGCGAGGCGCCGCCTGCCGCGCGCCAGGCGCGACATCACCGTGCCCACGGGCAGGTCG
The DNA here is from genome assembly GCF_003268775.1 of Paraburkholderia unamae. Taxonomy (GTDB): domain Bacteria; phylum Pseudomonadota; class Gammaproteobacteria; order Burkholderiales; family Burkholderiaceae; genus Paraburkholderia; species Paraburkholderia unamae. The sequence continues at coordinate 29,638 of NZ_QLSU01000034.1, read as the reverse complement.
GCAATCGCCGCGATCTCGCGGTAGCCGAGTTCTTCCAGTTCGCGCAGCACCAGCACTTCCCGAAACTCCACCGGCAGGCGCTTGAGCGCGTCGTGCACGTGGCGCGAGTCCTCGGCGCGAATCGCGAGCGTCTCGGGATCGACGCCGCCGGTCTCCCAGCCTTCGAGCGGTGCGTCGTCGCGCAATTCGTCGAACGGCGCCACCTCTTCGGCGCCCGCGCGCCGCCGCCATTCGTCGTACCAGACGCGCCGCACGATCGCGAGCAGCCAAGGGCGCGCCTCATCGCCGCGAAAGGCGTCGAAGAAGCGAAACGCCCGCAGAAACGCCTCCTGGACAATGTCCTCGGCGTCGCGCGGATTGCGCGAAAGCCAGCGCGCGAGGTTGTAGGCCGCATCGAGATGCGGCAGCGCCAGCGCCTGAAAGCGGCGGCTGCGCCCTGCCTCGTCCTGCTCGTACGCGGCTTCGCCCACGTCGTCCCCTCGCGTCTTCGTCTGTCTCGCGCGACCTCGGCCGCCCTGCAAGCACTACCAACGCTGGGCCAAGTTTATTCCCGCCGTGTCCACACGAAAGCGAAAAATAAATCGGCAATGCGCGCCGATGCGCCGCCCGACGCCTTCACGCCTGGCCGGCTGCGCCTTCACTGCGCGCCGGTCCAATACCCCGGGCGCGCGTAGACCTCCTTGAGGTAGTCGATGAAATAGCGCACGCGGGCGGGCACATAACGCTGCTGCGGGTACACCGCGAGGATGTCGTACTCGGGCAGCGCGTACTCGTCGAGCACCGTTTCCAGTTCGCCGAGCGCGAGTTGCGCGTCGATTTCCCAGGTCGAGCGCCAGCCAAGGCCGAGGCCCTCGGTCACCCAGCGGTGCAGCAGTTCGCCGTCATTGCAGTCGAGCGTGCCGCCCACGCGCACGGTCACGAGCTTGCCGTTGCGGCTGAAGTACCAGCCGCGGTTTTGTCCGCCTTGCAGGTTGAAGGCAAGGCAGTTGTGGCCCGGCAGGTCTTCGAGCGCCTGCGGGCGGCCGTGCTTGCGAAAGTACTCGGGCGTGCCGCACACCACGCGGCGGTTCGAAGCAAGCTTCACGGCCACGAAATTCGGATCCACCGCGCCGCCGATGCGGATCGACAGGTCGTAGCCTTCGCGCACGAGATCGACCACGCGGTCGGTGAGATTGAACGACACCTGAAGTTCGGGCTTGTCGGCGAGAAATTCGGGCGCGAGCGGCGCGACGTGCTTGCGCCCGAACGCGGCCGGCGCCGAGACGATCAGATGCCCGCTCACCACCTGTCGCCCGGCCGAAAGCTCGTTCTCGGCCTGATCCCAGTCAGCGAGCAACCCGCGGCAACGTTCGAGAAACGCCCCGCCCTCCTCGCTCACCACGAGCCGCCGCGTCGAGCGGTAGATGAGCTTCACGCCCAGGCGCTTTTCGAGCGCGTCGATGCGCCGCCCGAGTATGACCGGCGAGACGCCCTCCTCGAGCGCCGCCGCCGCGAGACTGCCCGCGTCCGCGACGCGCACGAAGGTTTCGATCTGCTTGAAGCGGTCCATTTCCTGTCTCCACGGTCCGGACGCGCGCCGTAAGCGCCGTCCCACCTGCATTCCATACTTTTTGTTTCGGAATAAACGACCTGGACTGATCTTATCAAACCTTTCCTGCGGCTCTACAGTGGGCCTCAACCGCTTAGCCATTCCTTGCATACGCGACATTCAGGAGACAATCATGGCCAAAATGAGAGCCGTCGACGCCGCCGTTCTGGTGCTCGAAAAAGAAGGCATCGATACCGCTTTCGGCGTGCCGGGCGCAGCCATCAATCCGTTCTACGCGGCGATGAAGAAGTCCGGCGGCATCAGCCACGTGCTGGCACGCCACGTTGAAGGCGCCTCGCACATGGCCGAAGGCTATACGCGCGCCACGCCCGGCAACATCGGCGTGTGCATCGGCACCTCGGGCCCCGCGGGCACCGACATGATCACGGGCCTCTATTCCGCGTCCGCCGACTCGATTCCGATTCTCGCGATCACGGGCCAGGCGCCGCGCGCCCGCCTCTACAAAGAAGACTTCCAGGCCGTCGACATCGAATCGATCGCCAAGCCCGTCACCAAGTGGGCCGTGACCGTGCGCGAGCCCGCGCTCGTGCCGCGCGTGTTCCAGCAGGCGTTCCACCTCATGCGCTCGGGCCGTCCGGGCCCGGTGCTGGTCGATCTGCCGATCGACGTGCAACTCGCCGAAATCGAATTCGACATCGACACCTATGAGCCGCTGCCGGTCTACAAGCCGCGCGCGAGCCGCAAGCAGATCGAAGCCGCGCTCGAACTGCTCAACGCGAGCGACAAGCCGTTGATCGTCTCGGGCGGCGGCGTGCTCAACGCGGCGGCCGAAGACCTGCTCGTGCAGTTCGCAGAAACGGTGGGCGTGCCCGTGATCCCGACGCTCATGTCGTGGGGCGCGATTGCCGACGACCACCCGCTCATGGCCGGCATGGTCGGCCTGCAAACCTCGCACCGCTACGGCAACGCCACGATGCTCGCCTCCGACTTCGTGCTCGGCATCGGCAACCGTTGGGCGAACCGCCATACGGGCAGTGTCGAGGTCTACACGAAGGGCCGCAAGTTCGTGCACGTCGACATCGAACCGACGCAGATCGGCCGCGTGTTCGGCCCGGATCTCGGCATCGTGTCGGACGCGAAGGCCGCGCTCGAACTCTTCGTCGAAGTCGCGCAGGAATGGAAGGCCGCGGGCAAGCTCAAGGACCGCAGCGCGTGGGTGGCCGATTGCCAGGAACGCAAGCGCACCCTGCACCGCAAGACGCACTTCGAAAACACGCCGATCAAGCCGCAGCGCGTGTACGAAGAGATGAACAAGGCGTTTGGCCGCGACACCTGCTACGTGAGCACGATCGGTCTTTCGCAGATCGCGGGCGCGCAGTTCCTGCACGTGTACAAGGCGCGCAACTGGATCAACTGCGGCCAGGCAGGCCCGCTCGGCTGGACGATTCCGGCGGCGCTCGGCGTGCGCGCAGCCGACCCGACGCGGCCCATCGTGGCGCTCTCGGGCGACTACGACTTCCAGTTCATGATCGAAGAACTGGCCGTGGGTGCGCAGTTCAAGATGCCGTATGTGCACGTGGTCGTGAACAACTCGTACCTCGGCCTGATCCGCCAGGCGCAGCGCCAGTTCGACATGGACTTCTGCGTGCAGCTCGCGTTCGAGAACATCAACGCACCCGAGTTGGAAGGGTATGGCGTCGATCACGTGGCGGTGGCGGAAGGCCTCGGCTGCAAGGCGCTGCGCGTGTTCAAGCCGGAGGAAATCGCACCGGCCCTGAAGCAGGCTCAGGCGCTTGCCGCCGAGCACAGCGTGCCGGTCGTCGTCGAGGTGATTCTGGAGCGCGTGACCAATATCTCGATGGGCACCGAAATCGACTCGATCAACGAGTTCGAGGAACTTGCCGAGAAGCCCGAGCACGCACCGACGGCGGTCGCTCTGCAATCCTGACGATTTAGCGTGATTGCCTTGCTCCGCTTTTCGCACTCAGCCCTGACGTGCGAAAAGCGGCCTCTCACCCACTCATTGCCCCGAGAGACACACCCATGCCGAAATTTGCCGCGAATCTCACCATGCTGTTCAACGAAGTGCCCTTCCTCGACCGCTTTGCCGCGGCGGCGCAAGCGGGCTTCGACGCCGTGGAGTTCCTGTTCCCGTATCCGTACAAAGCGGCCGAACTTGCCGAGCGCCTCGAAGCGAACGGCCTGAAGCTGGTGCTCCACAATCTGCCCGCCGGCAACTGGGAAGCGGGCGAACGCGGCATTGCCTGCCTGCCCGATCGCCGTGGCGAGTTCCAGGAAGGCGTGGGCCGCGCGATCGACTATGCAAAGGCGCTGAAGGTGCCGCAACTCAATTGTCTCGTCGGCATCCCGACGGCGGGCATTGACCGCGAAACGGCACTCGCCACGATCGTCGAGAACCTGCGCTACGCCGCCGGCGAACTCAAGCGCGAAGGCATCCGTCTGCTGGTCGAGCCGTGCAACGCGTACGACATTCCCGGCTTCGCGCTGAACCGCTCGGCCGAAGCGCTCGACGTGATCGAGAAGACCGGCTCGGACAACCTGTTCCTGCAATACGACATCTATCACATGCAGCGCATGGAAGGCGAACTCGCCGCGACGATCAAGAAGCACTTCGCGAAGATCGCCCACATCCAGCTCGCCGACAATCCTGGCCGCAACGAACCCGGCACGGGCGAAATCAACTACCCGTTCCTGTTCGACCTGCTCGACACGCTCGGCTATGACGGTCACATCGGCTGCGAGTACAAGCCGCGCACGACGACCGTCGAAGGCCTCACCTGGCTGCGCAGCGCGAAGCAACGCACCGCCGAACTCGCGTGATTCACGCGACACCCCCGAATTCGCTTTAACGGAGACACACAAGATGGCAAAGATTGGCTTTATCGGACTCGGCATCATGGGCGCGCACATGGCGCGCAACCTCATCAAGGGCGGTCACACGCTCGCCGTGAACGGCAAGTTCCCCGTGCCCGACGACCTGCGCGCGCAAACCGAGGTCGTCGCCGATTCGACGGCCGTCGCGAAGGTGTCGGACATCGTCATCGTGATGGTACCGGACACGCCTGATGTCGCCAATGTCCTGTTCGCCGACGACGGCGTGGCCAAGGGTCTTTCGGCGGGCAAGCTCGTGATCGACATGAGCTCGATCTCCCCGCTCGAAACGCAACAGTTCGCGAAGCAGATCAACGCACTCGGCTGCGACTATCTCGACGCGCCGGTCTCGGGCGGCGAAGTCGGCGCACGCGAAGCCACGCTCACGATCATGGTGGGCGGCCCGCAGAAGGCGTTCGAGCGGGCCTTGCCGCTGTTCGAGCTGATGGGCAAGAACATCTCGCTCATCGGCGACAACGGCGCGGGCCAGACCTGCAAGGTGGCGAACCAGATCATCGTCGCGCTGAATATCGAGGCCGTGGCCGAAGCGCTGCTGTTCGCGGCGCGCTCGGGCGCCGACCCCGAGCGCGTGCGCAAGGCGCTCATGGGCGGCTTTGCTTCGTCGCGCATTCTCGAAGTGCACGGCGAACGCATGACGAAGCGCACCTTCGACCCTGGCTTCCGGATCGAGCTGCACCAGAAGGACCTGAACCTCGCCATCGACGGCGCACGCAAGCTCGGTCTCGCGCTGCCGCACACGGCCAGCGCGCAGCAACTCTTCAGCGTGTGCGCGGCGAACGGCGGACGGGCCTGGGACCACTCGGCGATGATCCGCGCGCTCGAAATCATGGCGAACTTCGAGATCGCGCAGCCGCAAGCGCAAGTGAAGGCGGCCTGAGTTAGCTTCAGCAGCAGCATGAAGGCGGTTCGCGCAACACAACGCGCGAACTGCCCGCAGGACCGGATCACGCATACCGGCTCGCGCGCCATCACCAAGGCGCACGAGCCTCCCGTGGGGCGCTTCGCGGCGGAGGCAACCGCCGCGAGGCAAATCGGTGCCGCTCTGGGCTGAGAGCGGCCAGTGGGGTCCGAAAGCGGCGCCCGGTGACGACGGGGAAGCCTTGGTCGGTCAGACGTCGTCATCGGGTGTCCGCGCGTCGGATGCCCTTTTTGTTTTGCTCCTGCATTCCCCCGACGTTTCACACTCTTTGACGCGGCTCCGATGGACGCCTTCACGACCGCGTTTCTAGAATCGTGCTTTCATCCGGCTGTCATGCAGACGGGTCAAGGTGGACGCGAACGCGTGAACACCCAGTCATTTCCAGCACGTGAGGAGTGTGATCGATGGGCATCGTCAATTTCATCAAGGAAGCCGGCGAAAAGCTGTTCGGTGCGGTCGCAACGCCCGCCGCCGCACAACCGGCCGCGGCACCGGCCAACGCCGCTGCCAATCTCGCCGCGCTGAACCAGAAGGCCGGCGACGCGATCGCGGCCTATATCCGCTCGCAGGGTCTCGACGCCGACAACCTCGGCGTGGTCTACGACGGCGTCTCGCACACCGTGACGGTCACCGGCAACGCCGCCGACCAGCCGACGAAAGAGAAGATTCTCGTCGCGGCAGGCAATGTGCAGAACGTCGACAAGGTCGACGACCAGATGACCGTGACGAATCCGGCCGCCCAGGCGCAGCACCACACGGTGGTGTCCGGCGACAACCTCTGGAAGATCGCCGAGAAGTACTACGGCAGCGGCGCGAGGAACGACGCGATCTTCCAGGCGAACACGCCGATGCTCAAGAGCCCGGACAAGATCTATCCCGGCCAGGTGCTTGTGATTCCGCCGCTCCGGTAAGCACACCCGGGCACGGCCGCAAACGAAACGGGCCTGGCGAAGATACGCCAGGCCCGTTTGCTTTCACGCGAGATTTCGTGCTGCTTCGCGCTTTTAACGCGCTTTTACATCAGAACGTATCGAATACGTGCTGCAACGACGCCTTGTCGGTCATGCCGGCGGCAAGCGCGAGCAGCAGCAGCACACGCGACTTGTACGGACTGAGCGTGCCGGAGGAAACAAAGCCGAGCGCATCGTCCTTCGCCGCGCCGTTATGCATGACATGGCCCGAGCCCACGCGCGAGGCGCGCACCACGGGCACGCCCTTGCTCGCGGCCTCGGCCAGCGCCTGCTGCAACGCGCCGTGAATCGAGCCGTTGCCGGTGCCCGCCACGACGAGACCGTCCACCCCCGCGGCCACGAGCGCTTCGACGGCCGCGCGCGAGACGCCCGCGTAACTCGTCACGATCTCGACCTGCGGCCATGGCACGTTTGCGCTGAACGGCGCATCGACCGTATGCGGGCGCAGCGCGCGGCGCTGGAATTCCACCCGGCCATCCTGCACCCAGCCCAGCGCGCCGATTTCAGGCGACTGGAACGCGTCCACCGCATAGGTGCTGAACTTCGCGACGTCGCGCGCGCAGTGAATGCGGTTGTTGAACGCCACGAGCACGCCCTGCCCCGCCGCCGCCTCGCTCGCGGCAAGCGTAACGGCGTTGAGCAGATTGAGCGGACCGTCGGCCGAGAGCGCCGTGGCCGGCCGCATCGCCGCCGTCAGCACGCAGGGCTTCGCGCTCTTCACCGTGAGTTGCAGCAGGTACGCCGTTTCTTCGAGCGTGTCGGTGCCGTGCGTGATCACCACGCCGTCGATGTCGTCGCTCGCGAGCAGTTCGTTCACGCGCTGCGCGAGCGTGCTCCATAGCGCGAGCGACATGTCCTTGCTGTCGATGCTCGCGACCTGCTCGGCGTGAATCCGCGCGACGGCGTCGAGACCCGGCACGGCCGCCAGCAGTTGCGCGACGCCGATCACGCCCGCCTGGTAGCCGGCGGTGTTCGCGGCGTCGGCCGCGGAGCCCGCAATGGTGCCGCCCGTGGCGAGCACGGCGATGCACGGGAGCGGCCGGCCCGCCGCCGCCGATGAGGAAGTCGAAACGGAAGTATTCATGGCGGCGATTTTAAGCGATCCGCCGCCACCGGGGAAAATCCGTCCGTCTTTAACCCACCTCGCGCAACTGGCTCGCGATCTGCTGCTCGGAGAGCTGCGGCGCGAACATCTCGATGAGCCGGTACGCGTACTGGCGCAGAAACGCGCCCTTGCGCAGACCGACGCGCGTCGTGCTCGCCTCGAACAGATGCTCCGTGTCGAGCGCGACGAGTTCGGTGTCGCGCTTCGGGTCGTAGGCCATTGCCGCGACCACGCCCACGCCCATGCCCAGTTCGACGTAGGTCTTGATCACGTCGGCGTCGATGGCGGTGAGCACCACGTCGGGCACCACGCCGACCTTGGCGAACGCCTGGTCGATATGCGAGCGGCCCGTGAAGTCCTGGTCATAGGTGATGATCGGATACTCGGCCACGTCTTCGAGCGTGAGGTTTTCGCGGCCCACGAGCGGGTGCGTCTTCGGCACCACAACCACGTGGTGCCACGAATAGCACGGGAACGTCACGATGTCCGGGAAGCGGTCGAGCGCCTCGGTCGAAATGCCGATGTCGGCCTCGCCGTTGATGATCATCTGCGCGATCTGCTGCGGGTTGCCCTGGCGCAGCGCGAGATGGACCTTCGGGAACACCTCGCGGAACTGGTGCACGACCTTGGGCAGCGCGTAGCGCGCCTGCGTGTGGGTCGTCGCCACCACGAGGTGGCCGCTGTCCTGGTCCGCGAACTGGCGCGCCACGCGGCGCAGGTTTTCGGCGTCGAGCAGCATGCGCTCGATCAGTTGATGCACCGCCTTGCCCGGCTCCGTGAGACCGGTCAGACGCTTGCCGCGGCGGATAAAGATATCCACGCCGAGCTCGTCCTCGAGATCCTTGATCTGCTTGGAAACACCCGACTGCGACGTGTACAGCACGTTCGCCACTTCGGTCAGGTTCATGTTCTGCCGTACGGCTTCGCGCACGAAACGCAACTGCTGAAAATTCATGGTCTTCTCTCCGATACTGCTGACCGATTATTCGTTTTAGTCGATGCAAGCACTGTAACGCTCATTGCGCGTGCTTTACGCCGCTTTCTATACCTTCATTGCGCGGGGAATACGCGCAGCCCGCGCGGCACCGCCGTCACGCCCTCGCCCACCGCCAGGCCGAGCGCGCGCCACGACTCGCGGTCGAGCTCGGCTTCCAGCGCACCGCCCGTGCGGCTTTCCAGCTCCACGCGCACCGAGCCGCCAAGCGTCACGACGCGGCGCACATCCACGACGATGCCGTCGCGATGGTCGCTCGCCTCGCGATGCAGCACGAGGTCGTGCGGCCGCACATAGGCGAGCGCCGGGCCTTCGAAGCTTGCGTGCACCGAGATCGGCTGCGCGGCGCCGTCGGCCACGAAGCCGCGCCCGTCCACGCGCCCGCGCAGCCGGTTCGCCGCGCCGAGGAATTCGTAGACGAAAGCAGTTTGCGGATGATCGTAGACGTCCTGCGGGCTGCCCACCTGCTCCACATGCCCGTGATTCATCACGACGATGCGGTCGGCCACTTCGAGCGCCTCTTCCTGGTCGTGCGTCACGAAGATCGTCGAGATGTGCAGGTCGTCGTGCAGGCGGCGCAGCCACGAGCGCAGTTCCTTGCGCACCTTGGCGTCCAGCGCGCCGAACGGCTCGTCGAGCAGCAGCACCTTCGGCTCCACGGCGAGCGCGCGAGCGAGTGCGATACGTTGACGCTGGCCGCCCGAAAGCTCGGACGGATAGCGCTGCGCGAGCCAGTCGAGCTGCACGAGCTTGAGCAGCTCATGCACCTTTTCGCGAATCACGGCTTCCGAGGGCCGCTCGTTGCGCGGCTTCACGCGCAGGCCGAACGCCACGTTCTCGAACACCGTCATGTGGCGAAAAAGCGCGTAATGCTGAAACACGAAGCCGACCTGACGCTCACGCGCCCCCACTTCGCCCACGTCCTGACCTTGCAGCACGACCTGGCCCGCATCAGCGTACTCGAGACCCGCGATCACGCGCAGCAGCGTGGTCTTGCCACAACCGGAGGGGCCGAGCAATGCGACGAGTTCGCCCGGCGGAAAGTCGAGCGAGACGTTGTCGAGGGCGGTGAAATCGCCGAAGCGCTTTTGCAGATTGCTGACGGTGATGCCCATGTTACTGCTCTCCCACTTGAATCGGTTGACGCGCGGCGCGCGGCGCGGCGGCAGCGGCTTGCGAGGGTTGCTGCGAAGCTTGTGCGTACGCGGCCGCAGGCGGCCCGGCGTGCGCGGGAACGTCGTCCGCGCCGCGCAGCTCGGCCGACAGGCGGCGCTCAGCGAGCAGCTTCAGGCCCAGCGTCACGAGCGCGAGCAACGCGAGCAGCGAGGCCACGGCGAACGCCGCCGCGAAGTTGTATTCGTTGTAGAGGATTTCCACATGCAGCGGCATCGTGTCGGTCTGGCCGCGAATATGGCCCGACACCACCGAAACCGCGCCGAACTCGCCCATCGCGCGCGCATTGCAAAGAATCACGCCGTACAGCAAGCCCCAGCGGATATTGGGCAGCGTCACGCGGCGGAACATCTGCCAGCCCGAGGCGCCCAGCACGTGCGCGGCCTCTTCCTCGTCGTTGCCTTGCGCCTGCATCAGCGGAATCAGTTCGCGCGCGACGAACGGGAACGTCACGAAGATCGTCGCGAGCACGATGCCGGGCACGGCGAAGATGATCTGCACGTTATGGTCTTCGAGCCACGGCCCGAGCCAGCCCTGCGCGCCGAACAGCAGCACGTAGATGAGGCCCGAGATCACGGGCGACACCGAGAACGGCAGGTCGATCAGCGTGGTGAGCAGCGCCTTGCCGCGAAACTCGAACTTCGCGATCGCCCACGAGGCGGCGAGGCCGAACGCCAGATTGAGCGGCACGGCGATCGCCGCGGTGATCAGCGTGAGCTTGATCGCGGCGAGCGCGTCGGGGTCGGCGAGCGACTCGAAATAGAAACCGATGCCCTTCGAGAGCGCCTGCCAGAACACGGCGACGAGCGGCACCACCAGAAACAGCGCGAGAAACACGAGCGAAACGCCGGTCAGGAGCCAGCGCACCCACGGCGCTTCGGTGACGGGGTCCGGCCGCCGGACGCTTCGTTGTTGCGGCAGCGTGCTCATTGCGCACCTCCGGCAATCGTTGCGCCCGCAACCGCATTCGGCGCACTGCCTGCCGACACACCCCGGCTCGTGCGGCGTTGCAGATACCACTGCAACGAATTGATGAGGAGCAGCATGACGAACGAGACGCAAAGCATGACCACGGCGAGCGCCGTGGCGCCCGCGTAGTCGTATTGTTCAAGCTTCGTGATGATGAGCAGCGACGTGATCTCCGACTTCATCGGCACATTGCCGGCGATGAAGATGACCGAGCCGTACTCGCCCAGCGCGCGCGCGAACGCGAGCGCGAAGCCGGTGAGGAGCGCCGGCAGCACCGAGGGCAGCACGACGCGGCGGAACGTGAGCCAGCGCGAGGCGCCCAGGCACGCGGCGGCCTCTTCCTGCTCGCGCTCGAAGTCCTCGAGCACGGGCTGCACCGTGCGCACGACAAACGGCAAGCCGATGAACGTGAGCGCGACGAGCACGCCGAGCGGCGTGAACGCGACCTTCAAGCCGAGCGGTTGCAGGTACTGGCCGATCCAGCCATTGCCCGCATACACGGCGGCCAGCGAAATGCCAGCCACGGAGGTGGGCAGCGCGAACGGCAGGTCGACGAGCGCGTCGATCACGCGCTTGAACGGGAACGTGTAGCGCACCAGCACCCACGCGAGCAGGAAACCGAACGCCGCGTTGATCAGCGCCGCGCCGAGCGCCGCCGTGAACGTGAGCCGGTACGACGCGATCACGCGCGGCGACCACACGGCACGCACGAACTGGCTCCAGTCGAGCGTGGCCGTCTTGAGGAAGGTGGCGGCAAGCGGAATGAGCACCACGAGGCTCAGGTAAGCCACCGTGATGCCGAGCGTTATGCCGAAGCCCGGCAGCGCGCTGGGCTTGCGTAATCGAAACGTCGATTGAAACGTCGTCATGCTCATCGTCCAGACATGGGTTGCGCGCTTCCTGTGCTCCAGAGCGGCGCCGAAAAGCGCGCCCTTGGGCGCGCTTCATTGTTATGCGGTCGAGTTGTTGCCGGATCCCGACCGGTACTGCGTTACTCGCTAACTGCGTGCCTAACTGCGTGCCTTACTGCGGCTGGTAGATCGAGTCGAACACGCCGCCATCTGCGAAATGCGTCTTCTGCGCGTTGGTCCAGCCGCCGAACGTGTCGTCCACCGTGTAGAGCTTCAGCTTCGGAAACTTCGCGGTGAGCGCAGCCGGCACCTTGTTCGAACGCGGACGGTAGAAGTTCTTCGCCGCGATCTCCTGGCCCTCTTCGCTATAGAGGAACTGCAAGTACGCTTCGGCCTGCTTGCGCGTGCCCTTCTTGTCGACGACCTTGTCCACCACGGCGACCGGCGGCTCAGCCAGAATGCTCACCGAAGGCACTACGATCTCGAACTTCTCCGGGCCGAACTCCTTGAGCGAGAGGAACGCTTCGTTTTCCCATGCGATCAGCACGTCGCCGATATCGCGCTGCACGAAGCTCGTCGTCGCGCCGCGCGCGCCCGAATCGAGCACGCCCGCATTCTTGTAGAGCTTCGTGACGAACTCCTTCGCCTTCTGCTCGTTGCCGCCCGGCTGGTGCAGCGCATACGCCCACGCCGCGAGATAGTTCCAGCGCGCGCCACCCGAGGTCTTCGGATTCGGCGTGACGATCGACACGCCCGGCTTGGTCAGGTCGTCCCAGTCCTTGATGTGCTTGGGGTTGCCCTTGCGCACGAGGAACACGATGGTCGACGTGTACGGCGACGCGTTGTCGGGCAGGCGCTTTTGCCAGTCCTTCGCGACGATGCCCTTGTTGGCGAGCGCGTCGATGTCCCAGGCGAGCGCCAGCGTCACGACATCGGCTTGCAGGCCGTCGAGCACCGAGCGCGCCTGCGCGCCCGAGCCGCCGTGCGACTGCTTGATGGTGAGCGTTTCGCCCGTTTTGGCCTTCCACTGCTTGATGAAGGCCTCGTTGATGTCCTGGTACAGCTCGCGGGTCGGATCGTAGGAGACGTTGAGCAGCGACGTATCCGCGTGAGCCGTTGCGGGCGCCATCGCCGCGATGCCCGCGAACGACGCCGCGAGAGGCGCCACGCCGATCACCAGTTTTGCCGCCAGCGTCTTCAGCCAGCCCCCGCGCCCCGTATTGGTCGTGCCCATCTATCTGTTCTCCGTTCTCGTGTGTGGTTTTCAGCTATCGATGGAGGCCAGTCTAGCGATCCGCTTACATCATTAAAAATAATGTTTCTTCATTCTTTAATACGCAAAAGTGGTAAGGGCAGAGGAAGTCGCTGTCACAGCACGATTTCGTCCGTGTCAACGCGGGAAAACGGCGTCATGGCAACGCCCGGATGACGAACTTCAAGTAACACTTGAAAAGCGGCGAATACTGTATAAAAATACAGTTACCTGTTCAAACATACAGTGGCGCCATGACCAAACTCACCGCACGACAGCAGCAGGTTTTCGATCTGGTTCGCCGGGCGATCGAGCGCACGGGCTTCCCGCCCACACGCGCCGAAATCGCGGCGGAACTCGGCTTCAGCTCGGCCAACTCGGCCGAGGAGCACCTGCGCGCACTGGCGCGCAAGGGCGTGATCGAACTGGCTGCGGGCGCCTCGCGCGGCATCCGCCTCATGCCGGGGCCCGACGACCTGCCGCACCAGTTCACGCTGCCGCACGCCAGCATCATGCAGCTCTCGCTGCCGCTCGTCGGCCGGGTCGCGGCGGGCAGCCCGATCCTCGCGCAGGAGCACATCTCGCAGAACTACATGTGCGACCCGGCGCTGTTCTCGAGCCGCCCCGACTATCTCCTGAAGGTGCGCGGCCTCTCCATGCGCGACGCCGGCATATTCGACGGCGACCTGCTCGCCGTGCAGAAGAAAAGCGAGGCAAAAGACGGCCAGATCATCGTGGCGCGGCTGGGCGACGACGTCACCGTCAAACGCCTGAAGCGCCGCCCGAACGGCGTCGAGCTGATCGCCGAGAACCCCGACTACGAGAACATTTTCGTCGAGGCCGGCAGCGCGGATTTCGCGCTGGAAGGCATTGCAGTCGGCCTGATTCGCCCTACCGAATTCTGATAAATCCGCTTGCGCGCCCTGCGCGCATTCTCTGGAGAGAGCCATGGAACGCCTTGCCCGCTTGCTGCCCTTCCGTCAATTCGGCCGTCTGCGCCACCTGCGTGGAGTCGCCTCGTGCGCGGTTCGCGAAGTGCGCGCCACAACCGCCGCACTGAACGGCTCGCTCTTCGAAGACACCCCCGAGATGGTGGCGGCCAGCACGGCCGACCTGCCCGCACTGCCCTCGGCGCAACCGGCGTTCGCGCGCGTCTCGCTCAACAGCACGATCAACACCGAGCAGCCCATGCGCCGGGCGCCCGTGCGCGTCTACCAGGGCCCGTCGCGGCTCATCCTGGTCGGTACGGTGGACGCCGTATGCCGCGCGATCGACCGCTGCATCGCCGAGCAGCAAAGCGATCTGCCTGGGGCGCTCGCGAAATAAGCGCTCACCCGGCGCCACAAGGCAATAAGCGGCAACAAGGGACAGCAAGGCCTTTCTGACGTAAAAAGGGACAGTGTCGGGGATCGTTTTCGCCGGATTGCGGTCAACACCGTGTTTGAACGATTTGTCCGAATTTGATGACGGAATCCCTGACGCCCCCACGTAAATCCCGAGACTGGAAGAAGCCCGTCGCCATCACGGTCGCGGTTGCCGTGTTCGTGGCCGCGCTCGGCTACGCCTACGCGTCGCCCTATATCGCGGTGAATCGCATGAAGGCTGCGGCCGACGCGCGCGACGCCGCCACGCTCAATCAGTACGTCGATTACCCGGCGCTACGCGTGAGCCTCAAGCAGCAGGTTGGCGAAATGCTGCGAGAGCGCATTCATGCGGAGCACAGCAGTAATCCGCTGCTGATTCTCGGCGCCGTGATCGGTGCGGCGCTGATCGGGCCGCTCGTGGATGCCTATGCCACGCCGGAGGGCGTCGCCGCGCTGCTGAGCGGCATGCCGCCCACGGGCAAGCCCGGCGAGCGTCCTCACGCGCCGCCGCCGCAGGAGGCGGGTTCGCAGTCGGCCCCCGCTTCCGCAGCCGCCCCGGCCTCCCCGCCCGCCCAGGCGGCTTCAGACAATCCCGCGCCCGAAGCGCGGCCGGTCACCACGGCGGGCTATCGCAGCCTCAACGAGTTCGCGCTCACGTGGGATCGCAGCGCCACGGGCGAGCACTATGCCGCCATCTTGCAGCGTCATGGACTCTTCTCGTGGAAGCTCGCGTCGGTCGAGTTGAACAAGGGCAACGCCCCGAACCCGAACTGACCTGAACCACGGACCGGCACGCATGTGATGCGCCGCCGGGCCGGTTCGCGCCTGGCGGGCCCGCCGATCTCCCGATCGTCCGGGCCCGTGCTCGCGCTTTCCAGGTTTTCCGCGCGCTAGGCTGCGGCGGCTTGCTGCTTTTCCTCGGCGGCCGACGAGCACGCCACCAGAATGCTGCACGACACGCGGTCGAGCAGCGGCGTATTGCCCGCGCCCATCCACCAGCGCGAGAGCCCGGTGCGGCAGCGATGTCCCACGACCACGAGGTCGACCTGGAGCTCGTTGGCCAGGTTCGCGATTTCGTCGATCGGATGCCCGAACGCGAAATGCCCCTGGGCGTGCACGCCACGCTCGGTCAGCCAGTCAACGCCCTCCTGAAGGATTTCGCGGGCCGTTTCCTCAAAGCGGCCGCAGGCCACATCGGTGAGCAGGCCGGCGCTCTGGGCAATGGTCGAGCGCATGTCGACGACCGAGAGCAAGTGCGTTTCCGCTTGCAGATCGAGCGCAAGATCAGCGCCGCAACGCAATGCCTTGCGGCCTTCGCGCGAGCCGTCGTAACACAGCAGGATTTTTTTGTAGCTCGCCATATCGCTTCTCCCCGCCCGCGTGATTTGCAGGCTGTGCGATTCTCATGATGGTGCGCCGCAATTGCGCACGCAAGGGCTGGAAAACGCCAGGACGCCATCGTTAAGCGCCAGGCGTGCGGTACGTCACGCATGAATCTTGCGCGCCGCCAATGATTGCCGCGACAAGCATTCATGGCAAGCAGCGTTGAACCGGGCATCAGAGCGCCGCCCACCCGACTCAGGGCAATGCACTAGAATAGGCCGCCTCGTTTCGTGCGATATTTTTCTTGCGCATTTCGTTCGCTCTTGCGCCCGATTCGCGCGACGCTCGTCCGACTCACGCACATCGACACACGCTCAACCGGTCCATGCCCGCACCCGCCATCGAATTCGAGCAGGTCATCAAACACTACGGAGACAGGACGGTCGTCAACGGTCTGTCATTCGACGTCGTCCCCGGCGAATGTTTCGGGCTGCTCGGCCCGAACGGCGCGGGGAAGACCACCACGCTGCGCATGCTGCTCGGCATCGTGTCTCCCGATGCGGGGCGCATCAGCCTGTGCGGCGAGCCCGTGCCGGCGCGCGCGCGCCACGCCCGCCGGCGCGTGGGCGTCGTGCCGCAGTTCGACAACCTCGACCCTGACTTCACCGTGCGCGAGAACCTCCTCGTGTTCGGCCGCTACTTCGGCTTGTCCGCGCGCGAAACGAAAGCGCTCGTCGCGCCGCTGCTCGAATTCGCACGCCTCGAAAGCAAGGCCGACGCGCGCGTGGGCGAACTCTCCGGCGGCATGCGCCGTCGCCTCACGCTCGCGCGCGCGCTCGTCAACGACCCCGACGTGCTCGTGATGGACGAGCCCACCACGGGCCTCGACCCGCAGGCGCGCCATCTGATCTGGGAGCGCCTGCGCTCGCTGCTCGCGCGCGGCAAGACGATTCTGCTCACCACGCATTTCATGGAGGAAGCCGAGCGGCTCTGCAATCGCGTGTGCGTGATCGAGGAAGGCCGCAAGATCGCCGAGGGCGCGCCCAAGGCGCTGATCGAATCGGAGATCGGCTGCGACGTGATCGAGGTATATGGCCCGGACCCGGCCGCGCTGCGCGACGAACTCGCGGAGGACGCAAAGCGCACGGAGATCAGCGGCGAGACACTGTTCTGCTACGTCGACGACCCCGCGCCCGTGCATGCGAAACTGCGTCATCGGTCGGACCTGCGTTACCTGCACCGGCCCGCGAATCTCGAAGACGTGTTCCTGCGGCTCACGGGCCGCGAGATGCAGGACTAAAGCGGCCGCACAAGAAAAAACCATGCAGACACGCACCAACGACCCGACGCCCGCACGCCCCGCGCACGCGCTTATTCGCGAACCGCGCGCGGCGCTGCCCTCGAACGCCACGCACTGGATGGCCGTGTGGCGACGCAACTATCTCGTGTGGCGCAAGCTCGCGATCGCCTCGATGTTCGGCAATCTCGCCGACCCGATGATCTACCTGTTCGGTCTCGGCTTCGGTCTCGGGCTGATGGTCGGGCACGTGGACGGCGTCTCGTACATCGCGTTTCTCGCGGCGGGCACGGTGTCGTCTTCGGTGATGATGTCGGCGAGCTTCGAATCGATGTACTCGGGCTTCTCGCGCATGCACGTGCAACGCACGTGGGAAGCGATCATGCATACGCCGCTGTCACTCGGCGACGTGGTGCTGGGCGAGGTCATGTGGGCCGCGAGCAAGTCGATGCTCTCCGGCGCAGCGATCATGCTGGTGGCGGGGCTGCTCGGCTACGCGAGCTTTCCTTCGATGCTGCTCGCGCTGCCCGTGATCGCACTCGCGGGCCTGGCGTTCGCGAGCTGCGCGATGATCGTGACGGCGCTCGCGCCGTCCTACGACTTCTTCATGTTCTATCAAACACTGGTGCTCACGCCCATGCTGCTGCTCTCGGGCGTGTTCTTTCCGATCGCCCAGTTGCCCGCCGCCGCGCAGCACATCACGTTGATGCTGCCGCTCGCGCACGCCGTGGCGCTGATCCGCCCCGCCATGCTCGACCGGCCTGTCGAGCAGGCCGGCCTGCACTTGCTCGTGCTCGTGATCTACGTTGTGGTGCCGTTCGCGATTGCCTCGGTGCTGTTCCGCCGGCGCATGATGCGTTGAAACGCTATTGAACGACACCGCGCGACGCCGCGCGGCATCGAACAACCACCACGCGGCGCTCAGTCTTCGTCGTCGCCCCAGGGAATATCGACGTCCGAAATAAACGCGACCGTCGCGAACGGACCGCCTTCCTGGCGGCCGATCTTGCCGTCGGCGCGATGCCACTCCACGCGGAACATCGTCGATTGCGTCTGGGCGAGCAGACGCACCGTGCGGATCTCTTCAGGGTCCGAGTCTTCCACCGGGCCGTCGAGCGACACCAGCAGCGACTGCGGCCAGAGGCCGTCGGCCGGATCGTAGATGCGATCGCCGTCGGGGATCGACGTGTGCGCCTCGACGCCAATGGTCGCCGACGCCTCGACGATCATCTTGCCGAGCGCGCGCAGCACCGCCGTCGCGCGCGCCGAATTGGCCTGGCGAATGGCGAGATCGCCGCGCGTGAGCGCCTGTTCGAGCTTCGGATTGGTTTTTTGCTGTGCCATGCTGGTTTTCGGGCCGAGGCCCGCTCCTTGGCGAACGGCGAACCGTCCGCGTATTACCTTGAATGCCCGCGCCCCGATGAATGGCGCTTGCCTGCCATGCCGCGCGGGTCGCGCTAGAACCCCAGAGCCACGGTCGCGAGCCCCCCGACGATCCCGAACAAGACGACCGTCGTACCGACGATCGCGAGCATGCGCGGCCGGAACGAGCCCGCCAGCATCGCGAACGACGGCACGCTCACGGGCGGCAACGTCATCAGGAGCGCGCCGGCCGGGCCCACGCCCATGCCGAGTGCGAGCATCGCCTGGATGATGGGCACTTCCCCGGCCGTGGGAATCACGAACAACATGCCGACAAAAGCGAACGTGATGATCCAGCCAAGACTGCTCGTGACTTCCGGGCCGATATGCGGAAAGAGCCACGCACGCGCGGCGCCGAGCAGCAGCACGAGCACGATGTACTCGGGCACGAGCCGCACGGCCATGCGCGTAAAGATGCGCAGCCAGCGCACGAAGACATTACCGCCTTCGGCCTGCTGCTGGGCGAGCTGCGCGAGACGGTCGTCGGCGGAGCGGGCTTCTTCGGGCGTGACGAGCCGGTTGCAGAGCCAGCCAAGGCCGAACACCATCAACAGGCCCAGCGTGAGGCGCAGCGCACTCCACTGCCAGCCGAGCACGAAGCCCATGAAAACGAGCGTGGCGGGATTGAGCACGGAGTTGCCGAGCCAGAATGCGATCGCCCCGCCCGCCGATGCATTGCGCGCGCGCAGGCCCACGACCACGGGCGCGGCGCAGCAGGTGCACATCATGCCGGGCACGGCGAGCAGCCCGCCCGCCGCGACGCTGCCGAAGCCGCGCCGGCCGAGCACGCGCGCGACCCACTGCACGGGCAACAACGCCTGCACGGCGGAGCCGAGCAGCAGGCCGAGCACCATGGCCTGCCAGATCGCCTTGCCATAGGCGAAGGCGTAATCGAGCGCGGCGGCGAACGACGGCTCGGGCGCGGTGGACGCGCCCCCCATCAGGATCGATTTGCCGATGGAATGCGTTTCCTCAGCCGTGAATGCGCGGTGATAGTACGGAAACCACTTCACGTAGAAGAGTCCGGCCACCGCCAGCAGAATGAAAATGGGCCAGCCGTACGACGGGGGCGATTGAGCGGGACGTGCGCTCGTCATTGTGAAGTTTCTCCGAATTCAGACTGGGTCCAGGCTACCGGCCGGGGCGCACGCCCGCACAGCGCGCGACGCGTGATAGCGCCCCGGGCGGCGCATGCTGGATCGTAGTGTATGCCTTGCTAATCGCCAACGACTTTGGTGCAAAGCCGTCGGCGGAGCGCCTTCGGCGGGGCGAACCCGGCGCGGCCCGCGAAGACGCCAGGCGCCGGGCCCCGCGCGCGCGTTCAGGGGGCCGGATTCGGCTGCTGCTCGTGAAGCGCATCGATCTGCGCGAGCAGTTCGGGCGAGAGCTTCACGTCGGCGCTACCGATATTTTCCTTCAACTGATCGAGCGAGGTCGCGCCGATCAGGTTGCTCGTGACGAACGGCCGGCTGTTGACGAACGCCAGCGCAAATTGCGCGGGCGTGTAGCCGTGTTCCCTCGCCAGCGCCACATAGCGCGAGGTCGCGGCCACCGCTTCAGGCTTGCTGTAGCGCTTGAAGCGCTCGAACTTCGTGATGCGCGCGCCTTCCGGCCGTGCCCCGCCCTCGTACTTGCCCGAGAGCCAGCCGAATGCGAGCGGCGAATAGGCGAGCAGCCCCACGCCCTCGCGGTGCGTGAACTCCGACAGGCCGCTCTCGAACGTGCGGTTGAGCAGGCTATACGGATTCTGGATGCTCACGATGCGCGGCAGCCCGAGCTTTTCGGCGGCGCGCAGGAATTGCGCCACGCCCCACGGCGTTTCATTCGACACGCCGATACGGCGAATCTTGCCTGCCTTCACGAAGTCCGCGAGCACGCTGAGCGTTTCCTCGATCGGCACCGTATAGGCGTCGTCGATATACGGATAGACGTTGCGGCCGAACGTCATCGTGCTGCGGTCGGGCCAGTGCAGTTGATACAGATCGACGTAGTCGGTCTGGAGACGCTTGAGGCTGCCATCGAGCGCCTCGGTCAGGTTCTTGCGGTCGAACTGGTTTTGCGGCCCGCGAATGTGCTGCGGATTGTGCGGCTGGCGCGCCGGTCCGGTCATCTTCGTGGCAAGCACGAAGCTTTCACGCTTCGAGCGGTGCCGGGCGAGCCACGTCCCGATGAAGCGCTCGGTCTGGCCCTGCGTCTCGGGGCGCGGCGGCACGGGGTACATCTCAGCGGCGTCGATGAGCGTGACGCCGTGATCGAGCGCGTAGTCGATCTGCTCGTGCGCCTCGTGCTCCGTGTTCTGCTCGCCCCACGTCATCGTGCCGAGCCCGATCAGGCTCACCTTGAGGTCGGTATCGCCGAGTGTGCGGTGTTCCATCGAAAGGTTGTCCATCAGTGCGGTTGGGGAAACGGCGAAACTACCACGGCGCCGGAAATTTTTCAGGAGATGCCGAATTCGCTGCATGTCCCGGGACGCCGGCATCTCGCGCAGCTTCGCGGGCAGGATGGCGGCCCACCACGGCGCCGCTCGCGCGAAGACATGCCAGAATCCGCACAGGTGCCCACGAGGAGAATTCGGCATGGAAAACCGACGCAGCTACGAGTACATGGGGTTCAACATGACAGCGGGCGTGGACGGCGACCACGAAGCCGGCTTCTTCGTCTCGACGCAGACGATCCACAGCCTCACCGGCAGCGAGAGCGGCGCCGTGCCCGTGGATGGCATCGCCGCCGGCCGCTTCCCCACCCAGGACAACGCGTTCGACGCCGCGTTCGACCGCATGCGCGAGGCGATCGACCAGCGCGTGCGCGCCGCCTCCTGAACAACGCCCCTCAAGGCGGCGGACCCAGGCGGGACAAAAACGGACCCAAAACGCAAAAAGCCGGACGTCTTGACGACATCCGGCTTTCCCGCCGCCTGGGGGCAGGCGGCGCGGCGACTTCAGCGTGACTTACTGGCCGAAGTAGACCGATTGCGAGGCCGCGGCCTTCACGTGGCTGCCCGACTGCGAAGCCGAGCCGGCGACGCCGCCGTAAGCCGTCTGGCCGCCTTGTTCCTGCGCGCGCTCGACAGCGACGGTCTGGGCGCTCTGGCCACGCTGCGAAGCGGGTGCGCCGACGTCCGGGCGATAGAACGGTGCCGGGCCGTAGCCGCTGGCGAACGCCGGAGCGGCAACAGAAGCGGTGGCTGCGACCAGCAGCGCTGCGATCAGTTTGGTCTTCATGGTGGACTCCAATATCAGGTTCAATTGCGGATCGGGATGGCGCCGCGCCTGGGAGGTCTCAACCCATGAGCTGCGTCAACGGAACCTAGTGTATACACCTACTATTGGAAAATAATCGCGATAATCCGAATTTACTATTCTGCATTCGGAAACAATCGCGTCAGTCAATCCTGACGGGGCTGAGCGACGAACAGACCCTAAAAGCAGCGTCCAAAAAATTTGCGCGACGCACAAAACGGACGCCGAATTACATAACGACGGCAGGGTCTTTCGGACACGGAACGCCCTCTGGAAGCGCTTCCGGCTCTGCAACCGGCAAATTGGCGCAGCGCGCAAAGGGCCGCAATGGCGCGCCGCACATGCGGTAAAATGCAAGGTTGTTCCACGTTCGCAGCCACTTATCGCCATGTCCGCCAACCGTCAAGCCAGCCCCCGCCGCGTATCCGTCGCGCCCATGATGGACTGGACGGACCGTCACTGCCGCTCACTGCACCGCTTCATCTCGCAGCACACGTGGCTCTATACGGAAATGGTGACGACCGGTGCCCTGCTCCACGGCGACGTGCCGCGCCACCTTGCCTTCACGCCCGCGGAAGCGCCGGTTGCGCTCCAGCTTGGCGGCAGCGAGCCCGCCGACCTCGCGCGCGCAGCGAAGCTCGGCGAACAGTGGGGTTACGACGAAATCAACCTGAATTGCGGCTGCCCTTCCGAGCGCGTGCAGCGCGGCGCGTTCGGCGCGTGCCTGATGAAGGAGCCGCAGCTCGTGGCGGACTGCGTGAAGGCGATGCGCGACGTCGTCACGGTGCCGGTCACGGTCAAGCACCGCATTGGCGTCGACACCATCGAGGATTATGCGTTCGTGCGGGATTTCGTCGGCACGATTGCCGATGCGGGCTGCGAGGTTTTCATCGTGCACGCGCGCAACGCGATCCTGAAGGGACTGAGCCCGAAGGAAAACCGCGAGATTCCGCCGCTCAAGTACGACTACGCGTACCAGCTCAAGCGCGACTTTCCGCATCTCGAGATCATCATCAACGGCGGCATCAAGACGCTCGATGAAGTGGAGCAGCATCTGCAACACGTCGATGGCGTGATGCTCGGCCGCGAGGCGTACCACAACCCCTATGTGCTCGCCGATGTCGACGCGCGCTTCTACGGCGCAACCGATGCCCCGCTCACGCGCGAAGAGGTGGAAGCGAAGCTCATCGAATACTGCGCGAGCGAAATCGCGCGCGGCCAGTTCCTGGGTGCGATTACGCGCCATGCGCTGGGGCTTTATCGCGGCGTGGCCGGTGCGCGCGGCTGGCGACGCGTGCTGTCGGATAGCCGCGAGCTGGCCAAGGCCGACCTGGCTATCTTCGACGCTGCCCGCCAGCATCTACGCGTTCCGGATGAAATTTTTGAATAAAGGGCTAGGCAATCCGGCAATGGTGTGTATATAATCTTGCTTCTTGATTGACGCCGCTCACAAAGCAGCGCCGGTTAGGAAAAACAGCGGTGGCTGTAGCTCAGTTGGTAGAGTCCAGGATTGTGATTCCTGTCGTCGTGGGTTCGAGTCCCATCAGCCACCCCAAGAATTCTTTATAAAACAGGCACTTCGGTGCCTGTTTTATTTTCAGGATGCGAAATTCGGAACGGAAATCAGAATTTCGGAATTGAGCCCGCACATTGTTGCGGGCTTTTTTGCGTCTGGATTGACCTGTCTATTCATGTTCTTGCGCCCTCTCGGAAGGAGTCACTGTGGGCAAAAAGCTAGACGCCGCTCGGCGCGAACTGGATCTCGCGAGGTCTGCTTTGGCAAAGATGGAAACGGCCAGTGACGTCGAAGAATTCGACCTTCAGTGGAAGGAGGTCCTGGGCAGGTTGACAAGGCTCTGGAATAAAACGCAGGCCTCACTCAAAGGCGATCCGCGGTTCACGAATGCGCCGCAAGTAAAGGCCGTCCAATCGGATCTGAAGAGCGACCCGCTCGTTCAATATCTAGCGCGAGCCCGCGATGCCGACGAGCACAGGAGCGAGGACATAACCGGAAAAATCGAAGCGGGAGTGCGTTTCGAGTTCGACACGCCGAAAGGCAAGCTCTTCATGCGTGCGCCCAATATCACCCTGGACGACGGCACTGAGCTGAAGGCTACAGTCAGAGGTGCTTCCCGCGAGTATTTCGCCCCAGCAGAAGTCTATGCCGTGACGGTAAATCATCGAGGGAAAGCTTATGCCCCGCCAAACTCCCACGCGGGGCGCGCGCTCGAAGACATGAGGCCAATCACTCTCGCTCGCCTTGGAATCGAATACTATGAACGCTTCCTGGAGAGTATGGCGCGAGACGGATGGGACGTCGACGTGAAGTGAGTCGAAGCCGGAAGAGCGGACAGGTTAATAGCCTATCCGGGGTTCGAAACCCCGTCTCTCCGCCACAGTATTTAAAAGGCCTCCAGCGCAGAGGCCTTTTTGTTTTGGGTGATTCAAACGGTATTGGGTGATTCGCGCGCCAACCGTGAACCCTTGTCGCGCCTGAAATGCGGCGTTTACCGGCCCTATTCGCCTCATAGGTTGCGGCGACTGCGAATCCATGAACGCGTATGAGAGCACCGATGCCTCGGGAGGTGTTGACGTCAGCACAGGTGACGGTGCTGGCAAATACTTGCGGTGATACAAATCACATCTGCCTACACGCGCACTGCACCCTTGGTTCAGCAGCCCGGGTGCCAAAGATCTCCGTGCGAGACCACAGCCGAAAGCTCTTTTTTAACACCCGCGCGCGGGCGTCGCGATGGCCAGTTGCGCTTGCAAGCGCCGGATTTCAGCGTCAGCCGCCTGCACGTTCGCGAGTTGCGGCTTCGCGGCCTCGCTCAGGGCGGTGAGACCGTAAGCGATGTCGTCGATGATGATCGTGCTCATTTTCGGACATTCACAACGTTTGGTGCCTATTTGAAAAAACCCCGCCCCTCTTGCGAGGGAGCGGGGTTTGAGAGACTACTGCGCTACTTGTCTACTAACACTTAGACGCTGAAGTGCTGGCCTGCGCTGATGGTCGCGTGCACGGCACCGCTGCTGAAGGTAGCGCCGCTTGCCGAAGCACCGGTCAGCTCGATCACAACATCGTTCGCGCCAAGTGCCGAGTGAGCAGCTGCCGCGTTCGTGTTGTTGACCGCTTCCACCACATACGTGTTGCCAGCGTACTGGAACGTCGTGATAAGACCGGTGTTCGCATTCAGCTCGATCACCCCATTGACAACCGTGGTGTGATGCGTGCCGATGGACTGCTGGTCGAGCACGAGAGCTTGCTTGACCGCCAGATCCAGTGCCTGCGACAACGACGTCGCCGAAGAGACGTTCACGAGCGAATCCGCCAGGTTGCCCGTGTTCGAAGCCAGATACTCGTTCGTCGCATTGCCGAACGTCACGTTCACTTGAGCGGCGTCCGCCAAGACAGCGTTGACCGTCGTCAGAGCAAAGTTGCCAGTCGACGTTGCACCCGTCACGTCACCCGTCACGCTCAGGTTCAGTTGCCCGTCAAACGAGTGATTTGCCGAACCGAGATTCACCGTCGAGCTGCCGCCGAGCCACACGTTGTCCGTCACGGTATTGGCACCGCTGAGCGTCACGGTATCACCGTGGCCGAGCGCGGTAGTCAGCGTCCCGCTCGTGCTGTTGTACGTGCCACCAAGGTTCACGAGAGCCGTGTTATCGCTTGCGATGGTGATGGTGTCACCAGCGCCCGCTGCCTGGATCACGTGCGACGAACCAGAGAGGTTCAGCGAGATCACGTCAGCCGCACCGTTTGCGGTGAGCGAAACCGCACCGACTGCTGCTGCCGTCGACGAACCAACGGTGATCGTATCGGCCGCGCCGTTCGCCGTGATCGCGTCGCCACCCGTCGCACCGAGGATCGTCAGGCCAGCTTGCGAAGCCGTCAACGTCAGCGTGCCGCTCACGTGGCTTGCGTCGAACGACTTGAGCGCCGTATCGGTGAGGCTGTCGATTTCGAGCGAACCCGTACCCGTAGCCGTGATGCTTGCAACGGTGTTGGTTGCGTCGACGAACGACTTGATCACGTCCGAACCGGTCGTGCTCGTCTGGATCGCCAGTGCGTTGTCGCCGCTCACCGTCAGGCTACCGATGGTGTTAGCTGCGTCAAACACGAGGCTCAGGCTGTCCGAACCCGACGTACCGAGTTGAGCCGTCGAGACAGCAACGTTGGTCAGATCGGCTGCGCCAACTGCACCGATTTCCAGAACAGCCGATGCGGCCAGATTCGCCAACGAGACCGAAGTCGCCGAGCCAACCGACGTCGTGTTCAGGACGGAACGCGCATAGCCGGTCTCGTCGTACGAGAGAGTCTTGGCGCCAACCGTTGCCACGTCGTTGAGGTTGGTGTCGGTCGCGACGGTGTTGGTCAGGACGATCGTGTTGCCCGCTGCCGTCGTACCGAAGCCTGCAACGCCCGTCACGCCGACCAGTTCGGTCACCGACGTGTCATGCAGCGTGTTGCCTTCTGCCGAAACGACGTACGTGTTGCCGCCTGCGACGAACGCGAGCACCGTGTCAGTACCGCTGTATGCAATAGATGCGATCGCTTGCGCTGCTGCGATCAGATCCGTTGCACTGAACTCGCTGATGTTGTGCGTACCGGCGCCACTGAAGGTCACGATGCCATTGGAAATCGTGTATGCCAGGCCAGCGATCGACGCGTTCTGCAATGCGGCGTTAGCCACGACGTTCACAGTGGTGCTCGACGAAACGACGGTCAGGCGGTCGGTCGTCTTCGCGCTCGAGGTGATCTCGAAGCCCTTCACGCCACCGGTCGAACCGTTGAACGTTGCGACGGTGTTTTCGCCGACAACCAGCGTGTCCACTGCCGAAGCCGATGCCGTGAGGTCCACGGTTTCCGAGCCGGCGCCGTAGGCGTTCGTCAGACCGGCAACCCAGCTACCACCTGCGCCGATGGTGATGACGCCGCCACCCGTGCCCGTGGTGATCACGTCGCTGTGCGCCGCATCCGCGCCGCCAGCAACGGTCAGCAGACCAGCGCCGCCCGTGACGGTCGAGCCGTTCGACGAGAGTTCCACGCCGCTCAGGTTGACTGCACCCGTAGCTGCCGAAGCGTCGACCTTCGTCACACCGGTCGCGAACGCGCCGAGGTTGTCGGTCTTCAGCGTCAGGGCGATGTTAGCGTCGCCGTTCAGGACGATGCTCGTCGCGCCCGTGTCGCCGATCGTCACGGTGTTCAGGCTCTTCGCAGCGCCTTCGCTCGTGATGTTCAGCGTTTCGATGCCGGTCGTCGCAACGGTGGTCGTCACGCCGTTCGAACCTGCTGCGCCGTCCACGCCAACCGTCAGGGACAGAGCGTCCTTGGAACCGGTCGAGTTAGCCAGCAGGTAGTTGACGATCGACGCGCCGCCTTGCGAAGCCGTGACGTCAAGCGTCGTGCCCGCAGCAACCTTCGTGAATGCCACGTCGCCTGCCGTCTGGCCGACTTGCAGAGCCGTGAAGCCCGAAGCGTCGTAGCTTGCGTCTGCCGGCGTGCCAGCGGAGCCAAGAACTGCCGGAGTCGGCGTGGTCGCGGTAGCGTCAATATCAGTCGGATCCGCGTTGGTCAGGGTCGTGTTGCTGATCGTGAACGCCGTGCCATCCGACGGACCAGTGATGACGATAGCCCCGGTCTGGAGCGCCACGCTGAAGCCGGTAAGGCCCGCTGCCAAAATCGCGCCAGCCAGCCCAGCGGCAACGTTCTGCACGGTTGTGTCAGCCGTAATGGGATACGAGATGACGTGCGGCGTAACCCCGACCGTGATGGTCACGGAGATCGACTCACCCACGACGTTGCTCACGTTGTAGTCATGGCCCTGCGAGAAGGTCAGGTTGGAAACCTGAGCCACTGCCGTCACAGCCGGCACGCCAGCCACATAGACCGAGCCAGTGTGGCTGTCCGACTTGGCGCTATCACCCAGTGCCAGCGTCGAGAAGCCGGTGATGTGTGCGTTGCTGCCCAACGCCGTATCGGTCGTTTGAGCTACGTAGTTCGCCACCAGCGTGTTGTTGCCAGCGCCACCCGAGATCGTGCTGTACGTCGTTTCGTCAGCGTGGAGCAGGCTGTTCGAATCGATCGTGACGACGTCGTTACCCGCGCCGCCCGTGAAGCTCGTCACGGTCGAATCGATTGCAACAGTGACTGCCCCCGTTGCCGCGCTCGCATTGATCGACGCCAGGTTCGTTGCGCCCGGAGAGTAGGTCAGGTTCAGCGCTGCGCTGTTGTTGAGCGTGACACTCGTCAGGTCGCTGCCCGCGTCGACGCCAAGCGTCAGTGCCGCCGTCGTGTTGACGGTGATGCTCTTTGCTGCGGTAACGTCGAGCAGAACCGCTCCCGATGCCACACCGTTGTCGGCAACCGTCACGGCGCCAGCCGTTGCGTCGGCAACCGTATCAAAGAGGAACAAGGAAGAGTTGACTGCGTCGCCGCCAAGCGTCAGCGCCAGATCGTGGCCTGCCGTGGCGTTGTTCACAGTGTATACCGCACCACCGATCGAACCGTTGAGCACAGTCAGCGAAGTGAGAGCGTCCGAATTGATGCTGACGTTACCCTCGACGTGATCGAGAGAGACGTTCGACAGCGTGCTCACACCCTTCGACAGCTCGGTCTGGATGTCGGTGATGACTGCGTTCGTGCCACCCGTGATCGACACCGAGGTTGCACCATCGGTACCGACATTGACGCTACCCGTGCCGTACAGATTCGATGCGCCAGCTGCCGACGTACCTGCCTTCGACTCGTTGACGATCGTCACGTTGCCCGAAGCGTAGTCGCTGGCGTTCTTGAGCGCGCCCGTGACCGAATCGATGTCTGCCGTCACGTTGCCGACATTGATGCTGCCCGAGGTGGCGGTGGTATTGATCGAAACGGTCGTGCCGCCAACGACAGTAAAACCATCGACGTTCGGGCCAACGAACGTGTCGTTGATCACAACTGCACCCGTCGTCGGGGCGGCAGCCGAGCCTACCGAGACGTTGCCACCAGTCGTGTTCACCGTGACATTGTCGCCGCCAACAACGTTGACTGCCGAGCGGCTCGCGAACTGGCCGCCGGTCTCGACAGCCGATTGCGTGACCGACACGTCGCCCGTGGCGCTTGCGCCTGCGTTATCGCTACCGACGATAACCGTGCCGCCTGCTGCGCTGACCGTCACGTCGGTGCCGCCGTAGACGCTCACGTTGCCGCTGGACGAATCCGTCACGTTGATCGTGCCGGTTGCTTCCGAACCTGCTGTGCCAGCCGCCGTGCCAACGGTCACGGAACCTGCGTTCGTCGTGACGTCGACGTTCGTGCCGCCGACTACGTTCACATATGCGTTGTAGTTGTTGATGCCGTTGATGCCATTGAAGGCAACCGAGGCCGTGTTGTTCACGGTAACCGTGCCGCTCGGCGCGGCAACAATGCTGCCGTTAACATTGCCGATCGTGACATAGTCACCCGCCGCAGTGACGTTGACATCCGTGCCACCGTAGATCTCAATGTCCTCAGCCCCTGCCGTATCCGTCACGGTGACCGTGCCGGTCGGATTTTGGCCTGCGATCAATGCACCATTGTTCGTGGAGGTACCACCGACGTAGACGCTGCCTGCGTTCGTCGTCACCGAGACGTTCGCGCCGCCCAGGATGTCGACTTCACCGTAGTAGCCCGTGTAGTCGCCGGTGCCAAAGTTGAACTGCTCGGCTTGAGCCTGGTTCACGTTCACCGTCACGTTGCCGGTCGGAGCGTAAACCACATTGTTTTCGATGTCACCAACCTGGACGTAACCGTTCTGGTCGCTATTGCCACCGGCGGAGGTGACCGTAACGTCCGTGCCGCCATAGATGTCGACCGTGCTACCCGTACCCGTCGCGTTGACCGTCACTGCGCCCGTCGGCTCCGATGCGGAGACTGCCGAACCGTTCGTGCCGATCTGGATAGTGCTGTTCTGGCCTGCATCGTTGACGGTAACGGTCGTGCCGCCAAAAACGGTAACGTTGCCGTTGTTTGCAGCG
This sequence comes from Paraburkholderia unamae, assembly GCF_003268775.1. GTDB lineage: Bacteria > Pseudomonadota > Gammaproteobacteria > Burkholderiales > Burkholderiaceae > Paraburkholderia > Paraburkholderia unamae. The sequence continues at coordinate 293 of NZ_QLSU01000034.1, read as the reverse complement.
GTCACATTCACTGCGCCAACCGGATTCACGTTGGCGGTCGAGATGCTACCGACCGTGACGTTGCCAGCCGCGGTGTTCACCGTGACATTCTTGCCGCCTGCCGTCACAACGCTGCCCGACGTGGCGAGGTGCGAAACGTTGATGTCGGTCGTCGCTGCTGCCTTGACGTTATCCGGACCCGTACCTGCCGACTTGACCGTCAGGTTCGTCACGCCCGAGATATTCGACGTGTCGAACGATGCCGTACCGCCAGCGTTGCCGGCCGTTTGCAGAACAACGTTCTGGATGTTCGA
>NZ_QLSU01000033.1 GCF_003268775.1 Paraburkholderia unamae | reverse complement strand
CTCAAGTCGCATTTCGGACGGCTCGAAGCCGTCATGAACACCGGCAACTACCAGCACCAGAGCACGCCGGACATTCTCGCAGCCATCCTGCGCCGCCACGGGCTGAGAGACCATCAGTTCCGCTTCCGGTTGCGCCGCCAGTACCCCAAGCATCTGTTCCGCATGCAGCACCACATGACGGATATGGCCTACGTCCAGATGCTGATGCAGAAGGCGGGCATCTACAGCTATATCGTGGAGACGGAGTACGGCGATCAGGTGGTTTTCGGTGATGACATCGACCATTACCTTTACGACGAACCGCAACGCATTGTGCCGTACCGTGAAGTCGCAGGACTCGAAGCGGGCGGCGTGGAAGCCGTCACGGCGATCAGGACGCATACCGTCACGGTGCCGCAGTCGTTCATGGTGGCCGAGTACAACCCGGACGCAGCGTGGGAACGTTATCGCGCCTCGGCGACCGTCGCGCCCGAGGACCCGACCACCTACGGCCAGCCGTATATCTACGGCACGAACCACCTCGACGCGGACGGGGCGCAGTGGGAAGCGCAACTGAGGCACGAAGCGGCCATCGCCGGCCAGGTTGTATACGAAGGCGCGGGCAACGTGCTTGCCTTGCAGTGCGCCACCGTGCTCGAAACCGATATCGTGCTGCCCGATGCGCCCAAAGGCATGGTCATCATCGAGGCCACGCACAGCGGCGCGCGTGACGCGGCGTATTCGAACACGTTCCGGGCCATTCCTGCTGACCGCCGTTTCCGTCTGGAACTGAAGCCGGAAACCTGGGCAAAGATCGGCGGCACACTGAGCGCCCGGATTTGCAGTCCGGACAAGTACACCTATGCCTACCTGAATGCCTCCGGCTATTACGTTGTCCGCTTCGATGTGGATTTCGCAACGTGGCCCAAAGGTGGTGAGAGCGTACCGCTGCGACTCGCCAAACCCTTCGCGGGCATCCTGTGCTGGCTCGACAAACTGCATCTTGCGCAGATCGGCGAGCCATCGATGCCGCTGTACGATGCCACCAGACCACTGTCGCAAAATGAGGACCACGACCAGCGGGCCTACGACTGGAGTTGGTATCACCGTGCGCGCATGGCAGCCAGCGGCCCTGCGGAACGGGCCCGTAGGGCTTCCGTGCAACAGATTGGTGCCCAGCTCGGAGTCAATGGCGCGAGCAGTCCGCGTCCGTCGCTTGTCGCGGAGCCGCTTCGGGATATTGGCATCGAACTTGTCACCCGCGACTTTTCCCTGGATGACCGGGAAGAGATCCGGTATCGCGAAAACCTGCTGAGGAAGAGCGGCAATGGACCAAGCTGGTCCGCAGCCAACATTGCCTACACGACCGAACCATCCCACCACCAGAAAACGGTGCTCATCGACTACGAAAAACCTGAGGACGCCATTGGTTTCGTGATGGGGCATAACACGTTGGACGCCTACTGGGATGACGATGCGCACAGTTACGTAAAAAAAGCGCCGAACCTGGGGCGCAACGGGGCGACACCTCGCCAGGACATGTCGGCCATGGTTGCGGGTCCGATTCTCGAATCTCTGAACGACAACTTCTGCCGTGCATGGGAGCGTGACGCAAAGGAAGATCTGCTTACCCATCGCGACGCGCTGAAGGAGAGGCTGCAACCACGAGATGAAATTGGCATGCGTGTGATGGCGCAGATCAACCGCACGCAGTCTCAGGAGGGGGTGCGTAACATCGAGCGAATGTACATCCAGGTTGTCAATAATGCGACGCAATTCATTTATATCGAGAACCAGTACTTCCGCTGGCCAGCGCTAGCTGCGCAGATCAAGCAGGCTGTTGCCGCCCAGGTCTGCGGCGGGCGCGATCCGGCGAAGCACGGGCCAGTCTATCTGTTTGTGGTCACGAATTCCGACAATGACGCGCTCGACAAGGGGCAGGGCACGACCTACGACATGATGAACAGCCTCGGGCAGGCGCGCACCATGCCAAACGTCTACAAGCTTGAACAGGGGGATGAGTTGAACGCGCAGGTGAATGCCGCGCGGGGGAAGCTCTTCCTGGCCGCTCATTCCGGGACACAGGTGAATGATGCTGCACTCGCTGACATTGCCTCAGTGAACCAGCAACGCGCAAAGTTGCATGACATGAAGGATGACGATATTCCGATGCCGGAGATTCCCGGCCTGAAAACGCTTGTCTGCACGCTCGTTGCGCCGGATTCTCCCCCCGGTGCCTGGATGCCGGTCTACGTCCACAGCAAGATCATGGTTATTGACGACGTGTTTCTTACGCACGGTTCGGCCAACGTCAACCGGCGCAGTATGGAGGTAGACAGCGAACTGAACATCTGTCATGAACGAATGGACGTGACGCAGCCGCTTCGCAGGCAGTTGTGGAATATCCACACTAACGGGCAGGGGGCGCAGGATGATCCAGCAATCGCGTTTGCTTCATGGTCGTATATCTTGAGAACGAATGAAAGTCGGCAAGGAGCCAAGACGACATCGCCCTACGCATCGCTTATAGGCTTCAAGAGTATGACGAAGAAGCGGATGCGCATGGACTAACACATGAAAAGTCTAACTTATACGCTCGTGCTGGCAGCGTTGCTCGGCGCTTGCTCTAACAAGGAGAATCCGATGCCATCCCAGGCCGATATGAATGCCGCACGATCGCGACTGGCTTTTACCTGCGTCCATGAGGCGGACCATCTGCCGCCGCTCGATGCGCAGGCCGACGCGTTGTTCAAATACGGACTGTTCCTCGAAAAGAAACCCGGCCCGAAGGATTTCGATGCGGCCGCCCGGTACTACCGGATCGCTGCTGCGCATGGTCACTACAAGGCCAATAACAACCTGCAACTGCTGGTGTCATCGGAGCTGGCTTCTTCTCCAGACGCACCAAGGGAAACGGTTGATCTGGCCGAGCAGTTGATCGCCGCAGGTGTTCCAGGCGGCTACTATGACATGGGTCATTACCTTGAGCTTGGTTATGGCGTGGTCAAGGACGAAAAGAAAGCGCTGGTCTTTATACGTAAAGCAGCAGATATGGGAAGTCCGGAAGCTCAGGCTTATGTCGCGAAAATGCTTGCGCCATCAGATAGGGCGCCGGATATCGCGTTTCAGATGCGTCAATGCGCCGTTAGTCAAGGAAATGGGGAAGCTGCGATAGATCTTGGCGTCGATTTGAAAGAGAAAAGATCGTACACCGAATCTGTTGGCGCGCTTCAGGCTGGTGTAAAGGCCGGAAATGCCGAATCCGCGTTCGGTCTATGGAATGGATTTAAGGCCTCGCCCTCGAACGAATTGTATTACCTTGGCTTATCTTCAGATTTGGAGCGCTCACGTCGATATGAAATGATCTGGAGGTTCATCACTGACCACGAAGGCCTCAATCCCAAGGTACCGGACATCGACCAGATCGCGCCGCTGCCGCCCGCGAAGCTGCCAGAGTGGGACGGCACGTTCCTGTGGCAGAAGGAGCAGGACGCCGGGAAGCCACCGCAGAAACCTGATGACGGGCTGGTCGCGCGTCTCGCAAAGGAAAAGAATCTCGACCCGGCCACCGGCCTCCCACTTGCTCACGAAAAGAAGGCTGAGCGTGTGCCACCTGGGACTGTGGTACGAACGGGCGAAGTCTGCCCCGTCGATGGCATGTGGTGCGACCGGCGCTGGGCTTCGGTCAGCCATGAGGCGACACGACATTTCCGGAAAGGCGAGACGATGCCGCAGTTCACCATGGACAATCGTCGCCCCATTGCATTGCTCGACACGATGCTCGGCATGCGTAAGTACAGCACCGATGCAACGTGGACACTGGTGTCCTACGACGAACAGGCGTAGGGCGCGTGATATCCGGAATCGGGGAAAGTGCAATGCGGGGTAAATGGGTTGTAGTAGCAGGTCTGGTTGTCGTCGCAGCTGGCTATATGCGGTTGCCGTGGGCAGTGGGTGTTGCATTGTCCCTGGTGTTTGCAGTGATGTTCTGCCTGTGGCGATTCTCGTGCGAGACGGAATCACGCCGTATGACCAAGACTGAATCCATTGTGCTGGATGGGCTGACGCGCGACTTGATGCTTCGCGAGTACGATGATCTCACGGAGGCACAGCGTAGAGCGGTCGATGCCGACATACAGGCTGGCCGCGAAATCATTAGTGCATTTTCATCGACTGGCGCGTTGGCCGAACCTCCTGTGCCGGCCAGCACACCTGTCGCGACCTCCTGTCCCATGTGCCGCATCCATCGGGAAGCTGGATGGTCTAACTGTCCTGTCTGTGATGCTGTGTTTGAGCCTGCTGCGACTCTCCTAAGTACGAAACCGGAACAGGGGTGCCCAGGTTGCCGAATTTACCGGTTGCTGGGATCGGCAGAATGCCCCGACTGTGGAACTGCACTGCGGCGCAAGACATGGCAGCAATGAAAAATCACACCCTGTGATTTCCCTATCATCGCGCCGTGGGGAAAATTCATTCCCCACGCAGGCCCACGTGCAATGCAGCATGAACAAGTGACTTGTCTGTGTTTTTCTTCGACAAGTGACTTGTAGAAAGTGCCTCAAGTCTTCACTTGATTGCAATTATTACAAGGCAGATGTTTAATATGTAAACCGTCTCCCCTGTGGGGAAACGGCGGTTTCCTCGCAGCGCAATGCGTGGGGAAACGTAGGGGAATGATGTTTGTGGTTGTGTGGGGAACGAAATATTCCCCTCACGCGGCCAGCAAAGCCTTGCCAGCCAAGGCCCTGTCCTGTGACGCGCGATTGTCTGCGCAGTTCTCCATGAAGATGCCGGTAAAAACGGGTGCCACGGCCGCAGGTTCGGTGAGCAGAACCGCCGCGAGCGCCGCGACCGGCGCGCAGAGAATCACACTGTAGCCGCGATACGCGGCGAACATCAGAAACGCCAACGCCATCATGGCGATGATCAAGGTCATATAAATTATCTCTAGTCCTAATTAATTGTTATTGATGTGCTGCCTGTAAAACCTCCACCTTGCCGACTCAATTCTCAAGGGCTATCGCACGCCTCCTTGCCGCATCCATCGGTCCATCGCCTCGCCGCCGTGCGTGTCGACATAACGCGAGATGTCGTTCAGCAGGCCGAGATCGAGATTTGCCGAAGCCGCCATGTCCTTCGCCAGATGCAGGTCCTTGCCCACGACCTTCAGCAGCGCGCCGAACGCCGCTTCGCTGCGCGCCCACGCGCCGTATTGGCGGCGTCCTTCCGTGGCATCGGCGGTGAGGAAGTTGCGCCCTGTGCTGACGTTGATGATCGGCGCGATCTGCTCGAACGTGACGCCATGACGCTCGGCCAGCTCGATCGCCTCGGCGCCCAGGAACTTGATGGCGATGCACAGCATGTTATTCACAATCTTGACGACTTCGGCCGAACCCAACGCACCGCAGCGAGAGAGGTTTTGCGCCATCGCGTTCATCACGGGCATGATGGCATCGAAGTCGGCGCAAGCGCCGCCGAGCATGATCGTGAGCGTACCGTCTTCCGCCTTGACGATGCCGCCGCCGATTGGCGCGTCCACTAGGCGCGCACCGGCGGCTTCCAATGGCGGCGCAATGAGTTGCAACGTGCCAGGCAAGGTCGTGCTCATCACGCAGACGATCGGTGCGTGGTTTTCCGCGATGCCGTGAATCAGGCCACCGGCGCCGATTGCGACGTCGCTGATCTGCGCGTCGTTTCCGACCAGCACGATCACGACGTCGGCCGTGCCGCAGTCACGCGCCGACATCGTGACGCGCGCGCCTTGTGCCTCGAATGAAGCGAGCACGGCGGGATTGCGGTCGCACACGATGAGTTCGAAATCCGCCTGCCTGACGCGCCGTGCCATCGGCGCGCCCATGCGGCAGCAATTAACGCGATACCTTGAACCGGATGTCCGGATAATCCAGCCTCGGCAGCCTACCTGCGAGGAACGCGTGAAGTTCTTGCACCTGCGCCGCCTTTTCCGAGTCATCCGGCCGGATGAGGTAATACGCGTCGCCACTGCCGACGGCGGTTTTGAACGGCAAGACGAGTTGCCGCGCGTCGATGGCGCTGGCGCAGAGTGCGAGATCCCCTATCGAAATTCCGTGCCCGGCTGCGGCCGCAGCGATACCCTGTTCGAGCATGTCGAAGACCTGGCCGCCGGTGATGTCCACATTGGCTTCGTGCCCGCTGGCCTTGAGCCAGCGGCGCCAGTCGCGGCGGTCGGGTGACGGATGGATGAGATCGCATGCCGCAAGATTGGCGCGGGCTGCGGGCGCCAGCGCGCGCGAGCAGATCGGGATCAACCACTCATCGAAAAGCTTGATGCAGTGCGTGTCTTCGCCGAACCTGCCGGCGCCGAGCAGGATCGCGCAATCGTAGGGTTCGCTGAGAAAATCGACGGTATCGACGTCCATCCAGACGCTCGTGATCTGCACCTCGAATCCGGGCTGGGTCTTGCGAAAGGCGGCGAGCGCATCGAGCAGCCAGCGCATCGTCAGCGTCGAGGGCGCCTTGAGCCGCAGGACGTCGTGTCGAGCATGAAAGAGTCTGCATGATTCCTCGATTTGCCGGAAGCCGCGTCTGAGCCCCGACGCGAACACGAGGCCTTGCGTCGTGACGCTCAATCTTGGCCCGTGCCGGACAAACAGCTTTCGGCCGAAATATTCCTCCAGTGTCTTGACGTGTTTGCTGACGGCGCTCTGCGTGAGGCTCAGTTCCTCGGCTGCCAGCGTAAACGAGCCGGTGCGCGCGGCACTCTCGAACGCGCGCAATGCATATACAGGGGGAAGCGATTTCGCCTTCATCGTGGGCATTCACATGAGTAAAAGTCATGATTGCGCGCAGTATTTTCCGTTTTTCGTCTGCCGCGCAGTGAGGCAATACTATACCCATGATCCATTCTTTATCGATACTGGGCCGCAATCTGTTCTGACTGGCAGTGAGTGGGGCCCGTATCGATTTCAACTTTTACTCATGTCTGTTCACTACACGCTCTTGCTTGCCTATCTGGTCGCGATCGTTCTGCTCGTCGCGACACCGGGCCCGGTTGTCATGCTCGTGGTCGGGACGACAGCGCGACGCGGCGCCCGTCAAGGCGTTTTGACCGCGGTGGGGGCGAATGCCGCAAGCCTTTTGTTGATCGCGCTGGCGACGCTCATGGTGTTCGGCGTGGTGCTCGTCAGCGATCGTCTGCTCGTTTGGCTGCAAATACCGGGTTGCCTGTTCGTTGCCGTTCTGGCGATCAGGACGCTGTATGGCGAATGGCGTGGCGCCAGCCCTGCCGATCGTCAGCACGTGCAGGAGGCCGCGTCCATGCCACAGCGTTTGCCCTCGGCCTTGCGCGGCTTTTTCGTCGGCGTGGCCAATCCCAAGGACATTTTGTTCTTCGTCGCTTTCTTTCCCCAGTTCACCGGGATCACATCGGACGTCCGCGCGAGCCTGGTGATCCTGGCCGCACTCTGGATCGTTGTCGATTTCGCGATCCTGAGCTGCTACATTACTGCGCTCAGGCATCCACTGATTCACCGGCAGCAGCGGTGGATTTCCACATCGTCGGCAGGCTTGCTGCTGTTGATCGCCATTGCCGGGCTTGCAGGCGCGGTGCAGGGTAGCCGCTAGCGCCCGGACGCCCGGTTGGCTTGGCGCCCGCCCGCGACTGCCATCTCCGTCACTTTCACACGCTCCGCGACACGCCTCATGCTCACCGTTGACTCCACATCCTTCGAGTACCTGTTTTCCTATGGCACGCTTCAACTGGAACAGGTGCAACTGGCAACCTTCGGTCGCAAGCTCGATGGCCAGGCCGACGAAATGCCGGGCTACTCGCTCACGATGCTAAAGATCGACGACCCGGCGGTCGTTGCGACGAGCGGCAAGACGCACCACCCCGTTGTCGCCTATACCGGGAACGCATCGCAACGGGTGGCGGGGACGGTGTTCGCGATCACCGCGGAAGAACTCGCACACGCCGACGAATACGAGGTCGACGATTATCGGCGCGATCGTGTCACGCTCGCTTCCGGTATTTCGGCGTGGGTGTACGTGGACGCGACATCGCCGCGCCAGGCGTAGCGGGCCCGGTGCGATCCCGATCGTTTCCGGCGCTTTGAAGTTGTGTTGCGCCGGCCGGCGTAGTCGGCAGCGCTCAGAGCGCCAGCACGCGGGCTTCGATGCGCGCGAGGCGTTTGACGTGTCGCGGAGCGGGGACGCGATCCGCGCCGCAAAACAGAACTGGGCCGCCGTCGTGCGCGTCGAGCGCCGCGCCGCCGCACTCGTACGCGACGATCGCCTGCTCGCCAACCGGCGTGTTGAACAACTCGTGCCACGAGAACGTCACGAAGTAACCGTCGTGACCGATGGCGAGAAAGACCATGCGTTTGAAGTCGCCGTGCACGTCGTTGCGCAGACCCGCCTGCTCGAGCAATGCGGTCAGGCGCACGCCGCGATAGGGCGCGACCGTCCGGATGAACCGCCCGGTGGTGTAGCAGCGCAGATCGAACGCCTCGCATACCGCGGCCGGGTATTGCCTGAGCGCGTCGAGCGAAAGTGACATCGGGCGCATGAGGCTGCCCGAGAGGTGCAACCAGCCGGGCTGCATGGCGGCATTGTCGACGACAGGCGAAGCCGAAGGGGCTGGGGCGGTTGCGATGTCCATGGATGGGGCTCCGGGCCGAAACGGGTGAGCAAGGCGGTCGATGTCGTGCCGCGCGATGTAGTGACCCGTATACTACGCTTGCCGTCGCCGGAGTCAGTCCGGTTTGGAGCATGCCCTTTATCCCGTTGCCGTTATGTTCCGCGCGACGTGGCCCGCATGCCGCGCCGAAGCCGGGCGCTCAGGCGCCTTTGAGTTGATCCAGCAAAGACCGAAGCCGCCGAGCCTGGGCGGGCATGATCTGCGGCGTGGACGCCATTCGCTGCACGCGATCGAGCCAATAGCGTCGGCCGAACACGGCGACGTTGTCGTCGACGGCAACGGCGATCTCAAGATGCGTGATGGCGCCATCGAGATTTTTCGCCGTATAGGGACTTTCTCCCTGCGGCCCGGTTTTCGCCTCCTGGCGTGCTGTCACCCGCTTCGTATCTGGATTGCCGTGCTTTGGATGCTGAAGTGTTGCTTCTTCAATTGCGATTATCATTATTTTTGCCTTACGGTCGAATCGATACGCCATGCACGCGAATTGCGTATTGCAGGGCGTCCCCCGTTGTGAGTTCGGTGCGGGCGGGTCGGCCTTTTCCCGGTGCCGAATATCACAGGGTAAGCAACGATTGCGCCAGCGTTCCACGGCCCCGTGGTGGCGGGAGGTGGCGACGCGTGAGGGGGGGGAGCAGGACGATTCCGTCCGCGTAAACGGCGGGGAGTGGACGATTTCGACCACTCCGGCCGATCTGGCGGGGTAACTGAGTTGGGGGTGGCTTAGCTACCCGCGGCGGGTCCCTGGGCGCCCGGTTCGAGCGAAGCGTCGTGGCGCAGTTCGGCCAGCAACGCGATGGCGTCTGCAATGCGGCGGGTGGAATCGGCCGACTGTTCCCGCAACCCGCGAGCAAGCGTGTCGATCGCTTCGGCGCGTCGATCTGTGGCGCGCAGGAACTCGGCGAGATAGCGCGCGGCATCCACGCGCGCGGGTACCGCACCGAACGCGAGCGCCGTTGAAAGAGCGGTGCGGAGTCCCTGTTCGGCGGACGTCAAGTCTCCGAGCGCCCACTGCGCCCGCGCGCGGGTGACCAGCAGTTCGCCGAGATGGGCGCGCTCCTGGCGCGCGAGGGTCTCGTCGACCGCCGCGGCCAGCATCGTTTCGCATTGCTGCGCGCGGCCGGATCGCAGCAGCAGTTCGCCGTGCTGCCACATCTTGAAGGAATGGAACAGCGCGCCGCCGTTGCAGATCATGTGATTGTCGTAACCGTCGAGCATGACGGCTTCGGCTTGCGCGTTCAACCCTTGCGCGCTGAGATGGGCGCCGCGAAATATCTGGCCCATGCCGCGATAGAAAGCGAAGCCGTTGGCGATCGACACCGATTCGAGCTCGCTCGCGAGCGGCCCGCGCCGCGTCCGATCGTCGAACAGGCAAGCCAGCCACGCGGCGCCTTGCAGATTGACGGCGTGCGCCAGCGCGTGCGTACCCGGCTCGCTGGCGCGCAGGATCAGCATTTCCATCGCGCGCCGGGCCTGTCCGAACTCGCCGATCTGGTAGGCGGCCAGGCCCTCGAATGTCAACGCGAGGCTCGCCAGATCGATGCCCTGCGAACCCGTGCGCACATCGTCTCGCGTCACGCCGAGCAGATTGCCGCGCGCGAGGCAGGCGAGCGCTTCTTCGCTGTCGCCGAGCCAGTAGAGCGTATTGGCCATGGCGACGTGCGCTTCGTCGAGCGACACGCGCTCCCCGCTGTTCTGGGCGCGCTGCAACATCTCCTGCGCGCTTGCGCGCGCCTGCTTGAGCTGGAGCGTGGTCAACTGGGTGGTCCAGATCCCGAACTGGATCGCCGCGATTTCGCCGGGCTCGCAAACCCCGGCGCCGATTTCGAGCGCCGCCGCGTAGCAGGCCGTCGCTTCCGCGTACAGCCAGCCGTGCACGCTGCGCAGGCTCATGCCGAGCAGCCGGTAGGCGTCGAACTGGGTGCGGCGCGCGCCGGCCTCGTCGCGGTTTGTCTGGACCGCTTCGAGGCAACGCCGCAAATGAGGAATGGCCTCGGCGAAGCGCGCGGCATCGACAAGCGCGCTCGCCAGTTCAAGGCTCTTGTGGGCTTCGCGATGGTGCGCCTCGCGCGACTTCAGGCGGCGTTCGACGGTCTTGCGCCCGACGCCGAGCAGGCTGGCGGCGGCGCTCTTGTTGCCTGCGCTGCGCTCCAGCGCGCGATCGATGAGGAGGTCTTCGGCGGCGGCGAGTTTGTCCCGTCCTTCGAGTTGCAGCAGCATGTCCGCGAGCGCGGCGCGCGAAACCGACCCGGCCGTTTCGCTGCGCAGAAACGGCTCGAGCGTGTCTTCATCGATCAGCGGGTGTTCGGCGAGCACGCTCAACTGGCTGATCAGATTGCGCAATTGCCGGATATGACCGGGCCAGGCATGCCGGCCGAGCCGCCTGATGGCGGCCGGCGAAAACTCGATGCGGCGCGCCTGCTGCGAGGCGAAATGGGCGGCGAGCGCCGCGATGTCTTCGACGCGCTGGTCGAGCCCGGGCACGGCCAGCACGAACACCGCGAGCCGGTAAAACAGGTCCTCGCGAAACAGCCCCTGGTGGGCCAGTTCGCGCAGATCCCGGTGAGTCGAGGCGACCACGCGCCCCTCGAAGCGCAGGCTCGACGACGCGCCGACCGGGCGGAACGTCCGCGTTTCGAGTGCGCGCAGCAGTTTGGGTTGGAGCGCGAGGGGCAACTCGCCGATCTCGTCGAGCAGCAGCGTGCCTTTGCCGACCTGCTGCAAGAGCCCCGGACGACTCTCGCCCGCGCCGGTGAACGCGCCCTTGACGTGCCCGAACAATTCCGCTTCGACCAGATGCTCGGGAATCGCACCGCAATTCACGTCGACGAACGGTTGATCGTGGCGCAGGCTGCGCGTGTGCACGCGGCGCGCGACGAGTTCCTTGCCCGACCCGGTGGGTCCGATGATGAGCAACGCGTGATCGGTGGGCGCGACGCGATCGATCATCCTGACCAGTTGGCGAAACGCCGGCGCTTCGCCAATGAACGCGTCGTCGTCCGCGCTGGCTCCGGCAGGCGCCGCGAAGGGGAGGGTATTCATTGCCTTGTGGGCTCCAGATGAACGCGTGGCATTGTCATGGCAAATGTCCCGCGGACTGCGATCGATGACGGCGCATCGATCCCGTGCGTCGCGGCGTATCCGGAATGTCGATTCGACGGCGGCAAGCGAGGCCCGGGCATGTCGAGCGTCGCCATCCACTTGCGGTCGGGCCCAGCTAACCGCGGGTTCCGGGTGACTTTAGCATCCTTGTTTCAAACCTCAAATGGCCTGCTGTGGCCAAATACCGGATCGCCGTGAATCGATATCCGGGGGGCATGAGTCTGCGTGATGAAACCGTCAATGACCGGTAAGCCGATCGCAGAATGGCGCCGCCAGATGCGGGGCGAACTATACTGACTCGTTTTCGCTTCCCGCCCGATCATGTCGCCTGATGCCGCGCCACGATGCTCGTCCGCACTGCCCGCGACCCGCAGTACGAATCCCGCCGACTATGACCGCGCGGCCGGTCCCGCCTCCGTGATGGCCAAGGAATATGCGGACGGCTTGACGGTGGGCGAGCACCGGCATGTCCGCGCTCAACTGATCTACGCGACGCACGGCGCCATCGAAGTGACGGTCGGGCAGTCGCTGTGGCTGCTTGCGCCACAGCGTGCGCTCTGGATGCCCGCCGGTATGCCTCACGCGATGCGCGCGCGCGGCGCCGTGTCGCTGCGCAGCCCGTACATTCGCGCCGAAAGCTGCCCGCACGGTTTCCCCGAGACACCGCATGCCGTCAACGTGACGCCGCTGCTGCGCGAGTTGATTCTTCGCGCCGTTTCGATACCGCTCGACAATGAGCCTGCCGGGCGCGACGCGCTCGTGATTGCGCATCTGCTCGCCGAAATCGAATGGGTGCCGGGGTACCCGCTGCGTATGCCGGGTGGCGGCGACCGGCGCCTCAAACGCGTTTGCGATGCGATGCTTCGTGCCCCGGCCGATGCGCGCACGCTCGACGCATGGGCCGACGAAGCCGGCGCATCGACGCGCACGCTCGCGCGCCTCTTTCTCGCCGAAACCGGCGTCTCGTTCGTGCACTGGCGTCAACTCATGCGTGTCCAGCATGCGCTGCCGTTGCTGGCCGGCGGGACGCCCGTCGCCGAAGTGAGCCTCGCGCTTGGCTACGAAACGCCGGGGGCCTTTGCGGCGATGTTCCGTCGCGTGACGGGCACAACGCCAAGCGCGTATTTCAGGTTGTCCGAAACGGCGTAGCGCATGTCCTGACTTGCGGCGCGCCACGCGCGGTATTTGCGTATCGTGAGACACGTGCGCCGCCACTTGCGCGCACATGACTGAAGAGGGATACGCAATGGAACGCAAAAACGTGGAGTTTCTGTCCGAGGGCGCGCGGCTGCGCGGCTGGCTCTATCTGCCGGTGCCGTCGCCGCGTGCGGGGGGACACCCGGCCATCGTGATGGCGCACGGCTTTTCGGCGGTCAAGGAACAGTATCTCGATCGTTACGCCGAGGTGTTCGCCGGGGCGGGTTTCGTCGTGCTCGTCTACGATCACCGCAATTTCGGCGAGAGCGAAGGGATGCCGCGCCAGGAAGTCGATCCGGCTTTGCAGAAGCGCGGCTATCGCGATGCGATCAGCTTCGTGGCGGCCCGGACCGAGGTGGACGCGACGCGCATCGGGATCTGGGGTTCGAGTTTCAGCGGCGGCCACGTGCTTGAAATTGCCGCGATCGATCGGCGCGTAAGGTGTGTGGTGTCGCAGGTGCCCCAGATCAGCGGCTATCAATCGGCATTGCGCCGCACGCGCGCCGACCATGTTCCGGCGCTGCTGGGTCGCTTCGAGGCGGACCGGGCACGCCGCTTTGCAGGCGGCGTACCGGCCATGCTGCTCGCGACGAGCGCCGATCCGGCCGAGCCCTGCGCGATGGCGGGAGCCGACAGTCACGCGTTTTTCGCGGCCACGGCCACGTTCGCGCCGAACTGGCGCAACGAAGTGACCTTGCGTAGCGCCGAGCTTTCTCGTGAAAACGAACCCGGCATCTACATCGCGCGCATTAGCCCGACGCCGCTGCTGATGATTGTCGCGGAAGCGGACACGTTGACGGCGACAGATTTGTGCCTGCGTGCGTATGAGGAAGCGCTGCAACCGAAGGAGCTCGTGATGATTTCAGGCGGACACTTTACGCCCTATGTGGAGCACTTCGAGAGGACCAGCCAGTGCGCCGCGCAGTGGTTCAAGCGCCATTTGATTGCCGATTGTTGAGGCGCGTGCGCTGGCTGGCGGATAGCTTTAGGTATGCGAAGTTTCCTGATCTCGAAAATCCGATCATCGGACATGTCGATTCAATCGAGCTTTCGGGCAAGCTAGGAGCCTTTTGCGGCTTTTGCAAACGCTTCTGCGAGTTTGTCGAAATGCTTGAGCGCGGCGGGCGTCAGCTCGATCTGCTTGCGACGTGCGTCTTCCGTGTCGGTCAGCGTGAGCCAGCCTTTTTCCCGCATCGATGTGACGCGCGCATGGAGCGTTGCCGGCGAACCCAGCTCGCTGTGCGCCATCATGTCGCGAACGGAAAGTCGATCGTTTTTTTGCGTCGCGCGAGCCACGAACTCCAGAATTTTTTCTTCGAGCGGATCGAGCACCGGCAGCGCTGGCAGGCCACGCAGCGCTTCGGCCAATTGCAGAAATCGAAGATAAATGTCAGCGGGACGTTTCATCGTTTGCGCAACGTTCAAGGTGGCGGAGCGCGAGACGATGCTCCAGTGAGCTATGATGCGGCCAATCAAAACGAATGACGAGATTATACCGCCGTGGGTAGCTTACGTTTGCATGTCTGGTCGATCACTGGCACGGCCGTCGCGTTTCTGCTGTCTCTGTGGATCAATCAGGAGGTGTTCACGCACACGTCGTTTGTACGGGGCGTAAACTGGATCTATCTCCCATCGGGAGTGCGTCTGCTGGGCACGCTGCTGGTGGGTGTCGATGGCTTCTTTGGCTTGCTGATTGCGGGCCTGCTGGTGGACTTCCTCTACTGGTTTCCTCACGATCCGGTTCGAGCAATCGCGGGAGCGGTCCTTGGCTCACTCGCCCCGTATGTGGTTTACCGGCTCGCGCTTGAATACTACGACCTGCGTGCGTCGCTGACAAACCTTACGCCGAAGCGGCTCCTTATCATGGCGATTGCGTATTCGGTTGCGAATCCGCTGTTCCATCACGTGTGGTTTGCGCTGACCGGCACGACGAAAGACTGGTTCGAGAGCTTCTTCAGCATGTTCGTCGGCGACCTGGCGGGCGCGCTGATCATGCTGTACGCGATGAAGGGCATCCTGGCCTTGCTGCCGAAACAGGCGAGCGGCTCGCGGACGACCGGCGGCATGTTCCTGGTGCGGGCGGCGCTGGACAGCGCTTATAACAATCAGGTACGGTAGCGCGCAAGTGCTGTCGCCAAATAAAAAATGGTGGCCGCCTCAGGGCGTCATCCTCACCATGCATCCATACAGGATGGGCCAATCGACCGCTAGCAGCGGGATTGTCCTGTCGTGACGGGACCAGTACGCGAAGAAGCGTTGCCAGCTATCGAGGAAGATGCCGTCGCCGGGGCTGAGCAAGCACGGCGGTCTCGCGACGAATGGAACCATTTCCGCAGGAAATGTGAGCGAGAGCGTTTCGAGTGCATCCGACGGTTCGCAGGCAGTCGCGAGATGGGTCGACAACTGGCCGCGTACGGCGTCCACGACACAGGTCGTGCTGACTTCGATGTATGACGCGCGCACTCTGCTGAGATCCGTCCATCGAGCCGATTGCGGATCTCCATCCTGCGCGATTCTCCTCAGTGCCGGAAGCTTGACGTAAGCCGCCAGCGCTTCGAAACTCGTCTCTTCCCTTCGTAACGCGTCTTGAAACATGGGATAGGCCAGGAGCCAGGAGATCTCATGGGAAGCGTCCACCCGGCGCGCTACGGAAGTCAGGGCGGCCAGGCGTGGTTCGACGAGAGGCATGTCTCCTCCATTTGTTATAAAAATAATAACGAATGGTTGTGGTACGCGCAAGTTTCGTTCAAGCAGCGCTGCCGGTTATATTCGTCGATGACAGCGGTCAGCCCAGCGACAGCTTGCGAAATTCCGCGCAAACCCGTGAAGGCTTGCGCAGAACCGGGCGCCATGCCTTAGTCAGTCATGCTACCCATTTGCTTGGGCGTATCCGAGGCAGAGGTCGGCAGCTTGCTGATCTTGCCGGACTGGGCCAGTTTGACCAGGCCATCGGCGATCTTCGCCGAATTGTTCGCCTGCGAGGAGACCGACGAGACAACGTCCTTGAGCGAAGAAAGGCGGGGGAGCAGCGTCGGATTCGCGGTCACGCCGGATACCAGCGAGGAGCTTTCGCCTGCCAGTTGCTTGTCCTTCAGCACGCCGACCATGAAGGAAAACGCCGCATTGCTGAACTGGCTGAGCTGGTGCTTGTTCATGGCCGAGATTTTCGCCTGCACCTTGTCGCTGTCGAGGGCCTTCTGCACGATGGTCGCGTCGTCAGCATTGAGCTTCGCCAGCGCGGCGTCGCGTTCCTTCGGATCGGCAATGTTGTTCGCTGCGTCGCGCTTTGCCTTCTGGTCTTCGATCACGTCCTGGTCCGCGACGCCGTTGAGCATGTATTGCGTCGACGTCGTGATCAACTGATCGGCATCGTGCGCGGTCTTGATGAACGTGTCGATATTGCCGCCGTTGACGGCGCTTCCAGAGGTGCTCTGGCCACCCATGCCCGGCACGGCGGCCGTCAGGTTGCTCAGGCCAAATGCCGAAGCCTGCGAGGTGAGGCCTGCGCAGGCCGCGCCGATTGCGAGGGTGCAGATAACGTTGCGCGTGGTTTTCATGAGGATTCCTTTTTTTATGGGTTCTTGCTCAAAAGCTGTTTAAGTACGACATCGAGATTGGTTCGCGTATCGCCCGCAAGATCGACGGCCTGAAGCGACGTGCTGTCCGTGGCGGTGGTCGACGCCGGATAGCCGCTCGACGTGAAGCCGTGCTGCATGATCATCTGGCTCGTGACCTGCGCGTCGGTTTTCAATTGATAGCCGAGACGAATCTTGTAGGTGCTGGTGCATGCGCCGGCGTTGCATTGCGGGTCGGCGGGGTCGATGCGATACAGACCGACGAGGCAGCGGTCATGCGCGGCGGGTTGCAGGCTCAGGTCCGAGGCGAAGCCTGACTGGCCGCCGATCTTGCCCTGCGCGAGCGCGGCGATACCGGGGTCCACCAGGAAGAGGTGTGAGCGCGCGGCGGCGGCATAGGCGAGCGCATCGAAATGATCGAGTGCGGTCGCGCCCATCTGACTCTTCTCCGCAGGGCAATAAGCGGTCCGCTGGCCGCCGGCGGCGGTATTGGCGATGCCGTCCATGAGAACGACGTCGCCGCGTTCTGGCCTGGGCGGCTTGCCCGCAATGGGGAGGACCGTTGCCGCGACGAGGGTGCCGCCGTCGCCGTGGCCCGTCACGCTCGCCTCCCACGTCGGTACGTACACGTCGTCCGCCACGCCTGCGACATGGCCGATGTCGTGATAGACGCGAAAGCTTGCGCCGGCCGGCAGGCTCACGCCGGGATCGTCGACCTTGAATGTGTCGCCGTCCGCGTCGCTGAGTTTCAGCGAGATGGGGCGGAACTGGATGTCCTTCGCGAAGCGTGCGGCCAGGTCGGTCAGGGCGTTCTTGAGCACGATTTCGCGGCGGTCCGCGAGATCGAAGCCGGAGCCATTGGTCACCGTATCGTCGATGCGGTCGTTGACGTCGGTTGCATACAGCACACGCCCGTCGCGCGCGACAAGCTCGGCGAAGGCCCATGCCTGCGACACCTGCTGCGTCTTGTACGCGAGATTGGTCGGTAGCGTGTATTGCTTCGCCGGCGGCAGCACCATGCGAATGAAATAGTCGGGCAGCGTGCGCTGCCCGCTCACCTGGTGGCCGATCTGGGTATGACGGTCGATCGACGCCTGCACCTGGCTGTAGTTGGTGTTCAGCGGGAGCGTAGCGAACGACGCGCTCGTGCCGAGCTGGTCCGCAAACAGCTGCGTGCTGACCGCCGCCGAGAGATCGGGGTTGTGCTCGCTCACGAGCGTGATCACGCGAGGCTTGCGCACGTCGGACAGCGCCATGGTCGTCGGGCGGCTGAAGAGCGTGCCGCTTTGGGGCGTGCCCAGCACCGGCACCGCCACGGCGTAGTGTGCGCCGGAATACTCGACGCGGACTTCCGCGTTGTCGCTATCCATGACGTCGCCCTTGCCGATGCCGGCCTCGTAACCCTTGTCGAGAATCAGGTAGCCGTGCCACGTGTCGGCGGCCTTGGCTTCGACAACATAGGGTTTGAAGTTTTTCGCGGCGTCGCTCAGGACGCTGTCGAGCAGGGCGGCGAAACCGCTGCGATAGGCCGCGCGCACCTTCTCCGCGTTGTCCTGGGAGGCCGGGTCGCCCGAGACGGTCTGCACGCTGTAGCGCGTCTGCGCAAACGACTGGAGGACTTCGCCGGTCATCGGGTTGCTCACGTAGGCGCTGAGCGTGATGGGCTGATAGATGTCCGTCGTGCCGTCCGTCTTCGCAATGTTGTAACGGGACGCACGCGTCACCTGGACGGACAGCGCGAGCGTACGCTGGCGGTTGCCGCTGTCGATCGTGCTCGTGATGGCAGGAAAACGAGCATGCGCCGTTTGATCGACCAGCGCGCTCGCTGCCGCCATGTCGAGCGCGTTGCGAAACGCCGGATCGATCTTGCTGTCCGGTGCGTTGTCGGCGCCCGGCTTGCCGGTGGCGACATCGCTGAAAAAGACGCCAGGCACAACGTAGAGCCCCGCTCCGGCGGCGGCGAAAGCCGGCGCGCACGCGCAGGACATCGCGGCCAGTGCGGCTGCCATGGAAGGTTTGATGCGCATGTCAGTGAACCGCCTTGCCCTTGTTGCAGCCGTCCATGCACAGCGTCACCACATTGCCGTCCACGACCGAATCCAGATTCGCGAACTGCGGCTGGCTGGACAATGCCGTCGCAATCGACTGGTCGAGCGGGTCGCTGCCCTTGTAGGTGGCGACGAACTCCAGCTGGCCGTTGGCGGCCTGGCGTTGCGTGGTGTCCTCGAGGCCGGGGACGGCCTTGATGGCGCGCGTGAAGGCGGTGCGGTTCATCAGCGAGAGATTGTTGCCGGTGAGCCGCACGACGTACTGCGCGCCATACATCGAGCGCTTCTTCACGAAGTTCTGGATGCGCTCGCCAACCTGTGCGCCCAGGCTGCTCGCGAGTTTGCCTGCGAGGCGCGCACGGCAGTCATCGGACGAAGCGCCGAATGAAGATTCCGATTCCGTGGCCGAGCCGATATCCGCACCGGTTCGGGTTGAGAACGTCTTCGTGCTGGCGACGCCGGTACAGGCCTGCTGGCCGGTATTCTTGTCGACGCCGAGATCGTAGATCACCGACGAGCCGATCATGACGTAATCGGCGCTCGCATCCTGGCGCGCGAAATCCACGTATTTGGCGAGTTCGCTGCTGTTTTCGAGCTGGTCGAGCGTGACGGCCCGATTGCCGAAATACTTGCTGCGAAAGAGCGAGTTGTCGATCACGTTGAGGTCGAGATCGCCCAGTTGGCCCTTGAGAGCGTTGTAGGTCAAGTTCTGGCGGTCCGGGCCCTTGTTTTGCGGCTGATACTTGACCAGCTTCTTGTAGTAGGTGTTGTCGTGATCCTCGGACGATACGCTATGCGCGTAAGCCGACTTCGAGGAGGAGGCAGCCGCCACATTGCTGCTCGCTGCCGCGGCGACCTGGGTGTCGCGCATGCCTGCCGCCTGATGGCTGCTGGAGCCGGATGCGTCGAACCGTCCCGAGTCGCGGGCGGCGACGGCGGCCTGATCGCCATAGCCGTTTTGTGCCGCGCCCGCGAAACGCGAGTCATAGGCGCCGCTCACGCTACCCGCGGCGGCGTCCTTCGTCGCGTACGCGGAACGGTCGCGTGCCGCATAGGCGGCCTTGCTGCTGGCCGCGAAGGCAGCGCTTTTCGAACTCGCTGCCGCGTCCTTTTCGTTGTAGTGATTGCCGGCCTCGTGACGGAATTCCGTGAGTTCTTCGAGCGGCGCATGCAGATCGGTGGGCGTCGTATAGAACTCATCCATCATCACGAGGATGGGCTGGTTGCGCGTGGTGTTCGTGTTCAGCGCGAGACCCAGGTCACTGATTTCGCTGCGCAACGCCTTGTCGTCCATGCGCAAGGTCACGCTGACCTGGTACTGACCGTCTGCGCTGCTCGGGGTCACGTCATAGAACACGTTTTCGCCGATCTGCTCGACGAGATCGTCGAGCTTGTCCTGCACGGCTGCATTCTTGCTGGTCCCGGCGCCGACGACCTTGTCGAGTGCGGCGAGCACTGCGCGGCGCTTGGCTTGCCTGAGCGCCGTGGTGCGAACGGAATTGATGTCGCCGGTAATCGCGGACGTGCCCACGCCGCGCGCTTCGATATCGAGCGCATTGGCAGTGAGCGGCGCAGCGGTGATCACTGCCGCCGAGGAAATCAGCAGTGCCGTGGTGAACGATTTCATGGGGATGTTCATTTGGAATCGGGAAGTGAAACAGAGACGTCGCCCGCGCGCACGACGGCGCCGTTCGACGTCTCGCTGATGCTGGTGTCACCCGCCTGCGCAACGGGGCGCGTAAGGCCGTATTGCGCCAGCAGGCGGTTGTATTCGTCAGAAGTCCGCAACGGGGCGAGATAGCCGTCCGCGTCGAGACGCGTCGTATCGCGCAGGCCGTTGCTGAACGCGTGCGAGAGTGCGGTGAGCGCTTCGAGCCGGTTGCCTGCCGCGGCGTTGGCGTCGGCGTCTGCCATCCATGCGTCGACGTCGTGCGCATTTGCATCGGTCAATTGCCTGGCCAGTGTCGCGGCCTGGCCGTAGTTCTTCTGGTCGAGCGCGTCGCGTACGTCCTTGACGGTGATCGGTACGCTACCCGCGGTGGCTGGCGCGGAATCGCTCGCGGAATGGCATCCCGACAGCAGCAAGCCCCAGCCAAAGACGCATGACAGCAGGACTTGCGGGATACCAGCTTTGGCGGCCACGCGGGGTGGCTGTCCCGACTTATTGACGCTGGCGGATGCAGCTCGCCGGGAGGTGCGCCGGCTTGCGAAGGACTGCGTGTCAGGGAACATCGAAAGGTAATCGATATAAAAATTATAACAATATGGGCATGGGCAGAAATGATCGCCTGTATGGGTATCGGCGGAAATCAGGGCAACTTTAGTGGGCGCTGAAGAATTTTTTCGGCGGTCGAGGCGGCATGCAAGTCGTACTTGTCACGTCGGACACATTGTCTGACTCGAACGGGGATACCCACACGCGCGTGCGTCAGGATGACGCCTGATGTGGGCGAGCTTGCCCCGAAGACGCACGCTTCTTCACACCTCAAGAAGCGTCGCGGACAGGGCCGGGACTCAATCGGACGGGAGATCGCGTCCCGAGAAGAACTGATTGTCGGGTACGACGTTGAGGGCGATCGTCAGCCGGTTCGCGTAATTGAAGAACGCTGAAATTTCGAGGATCTCGACGACGGCTTCGCGCGTAAAGCCGACGTCGTGGAGACGCTGCAAAGCGCTTTCGTCGACGAGGCCTGGTTCGCGCGTGAGTTGTTCCGCAACCTCGGCGAGCGCGGCTTCTTTCGGGGCGAGCGGCACATGGTGCCAGCCCTGCGCGATGCGCTGCGCGCGCACGGTGTCGCCGAGTGCCGCCGCGAGCGCCTGAGTGTGGTTGAAGACGCAATAGCTGCACGTGTTCGCCGCGGAAGTCACGACCGCGATCAGTTCACGCTCGGTGGCCGTCAGGCGGCTGCGATGCGGGTCGAACAGATGCTCGTAGAACGCCACGAGCCGCCACGCCGTGTCGGGGTTGACGGCAAGCGCGGCAAGCCAGTTCGGCACGAATCCATACTGGCGGCGAAAGCGTTCGAAGAGTTGGGCGGCATGCGGCGGCAGCGCCGACTCGTCAGGCAGGCCAAGCCGGGAGACGGGCTCGTGCGCGTTGTCGTGATGGGTAACGGCGTTCGGACGGCGCAAAGCAATTTCGACAGTGGAGGCGGCAGTGGACATGAAGGAACGCCCTCGGTGCGGGTGCTGAGTGGAAAATCTTCGAAGACTGATCGCGCAGCCACGCTCTGGCGCCGCTGCGCAAGGACGGATGCAATATCAGGTCTGCCCGAGCACGCCCAGCCAGATCTGACCGATCAGTTCGTGCGTGGCATCGCCGTTGGGTGGATGGAACGCACCGGCGCGCACGTCACGAAATAGTCTTTCAAGTTCTTGCCTGCGCGAAAGCGAGCCCGCGCCGCCCACCTGCAAGGCGAGATTGACCACGCGCAGCGCGCCGTCCACGGCATGCTGCTTGGCGGCAAGCAGTTGCGCGAGCCACGGTTCGCCCGGCGCGTATCCGTCCCACCATCGTTGCGCCGTGCGCTCCAGCAGCGCGTCGATGCTTTCCAGTTCGATGGCGGCTTGCGCAACGTGAGCCTGCGTGAGTGGCTTGAATGCATAGGTGCGCCCGCCCAGCGCGAGAGAGCGCCGCGTTCGCGCCGCCTCCAGCGCGAGATCGAAGGCGCGCTTTGCGAGGCCGTAATAGACGGCGCCCAGCCCAGGCAGCACCGCGCCTAGAATGCCGTCGACGAAGGGGTCGTCGGGCGGTCCCGCGGGCAAAACGCGCGTGACATGTTCGGGCTGCGCAACGGCGCCTTCGAGCCAGGTGTCGTGGCTGCTCGTTGCGCGCAAGCCGAGTGCGTCCCATGTGGGCGCGGTGCGATGGCCTGCGGCGTCACGGCGAATGAACGCATGCACGATGCGCGGATTGGCCGGATCGCTGTCGTCGCGTCCATGCACGCCGAGCCAGTCCCACGCAGGGGCGAGTGACGTGAAGATCTTGTGGCCCTCGAAGCGCCAGGCGCCGTTTGGCAGCGGCGTCGCTCGCACGGTCGAGTCCGCGAGGCCCGCGTCGTTGCCGGGCTCGCCGTGGCCCGCGGCGAACACTTTGCCTGCGCCGATTTCGCGCAAGATCCAGTCGGCCGAATGATCGCCACGCCGCCACAAATGCAACGCCGCGCCAGCCCAGTAGAGGTGCATGTTGAGGGCGAGCGCCGTGGCGGGCGCACGATAGGCGAGCTTGATCTGTTCGCGCAGCAACGCGGGCAACGTCAAGCCGAGTCCGCCGAATTCGCGCGGCACGCTCGCACGCAAGAAGCCGGCAGCGTTCAGATCCGCGAGATCGTCGGTGAAGAAAGCATTATCGCGATCGTATTGCGCTGCGCGCGCGCCAATGCGTTCGAGCAGAGGTTCTGTAAGGAGCGGCGCTCTCGCCTGTTCTGTGAGGAAAGACTGCTGCGCTTCGGGTTCCAGTGTGGTACTCAAAACATGACCTCCTGTATGCGAGGGCGAACCTCTGGCACGCCGTCGTGTTGTCATTGGCCGCTGCATGGTGCTCCGTGTCCATTATGGTTGTGGCATTGAGGTACGGCTAATATCGATTCGATATTTGCATTTCGGTGCCGGAAAATATGGACATCGAATCATTTCTGCAATCGTGTTGATTCGGTCGATGTGTCGGAAGGGCGGCCACGCGGTGCAAGCAGCGGCGCCGCAAGCGAAGCGATGCCCGCGAAGTTGTCTCGCGGCGCCCGTTCGCATTGGAACGGGGCACCCCGGCGCGCCGTGATGCTCCATTGCCAATTCGGCAACGCTTCCGGCCAAACACGGCAATTGTCACCGGAGAATTGGCTTCCTAAAATCGGGCAAACTCCTGCACTGCCTCGATTCTGGAGACATGGCGTGCGCGCTGGGAGTCAAACGACAACAGGATTCCCATGCAAACAGTGACGATGCGTCGCGAGGCCGCGAGCAGCAAACACGAAGCATCCCGAGGCGCCGTGGTCGCGGCCGTGATCGGCAATGCGCTCGAGTTCTATGACTTCACGGTCTATGCGTTCTTTGCCGCGATCATCGGTCGAGAATTCTTTCCCTCGGATAGCCCGTTGGGCGCCTTGTTGCTGTCGGTCGCGGCATTCGGCGTCGGCTTTCTGGCCCGCCCGCTTGGGGGGATTGTCATTGGGCGCTATGCCGATCGCGCGGGCCGCAAGCCGGCCATGCTCCTCACGCTGGCGCTGATGGCGGTCGGCATGGCAATCATTGCGATTGCGCCCCCTTACGCATCGATCGGTCTGGCCGCGCCGTGCCTGATCGTGCTGGCCCGGCTCATCCAGGGGTTCGCGTGGGGCGGAGAGGCCGGGCCCACCACGTCCTTCCTCGTCGAAACCGCGCCCGAAGGCAAGCGCGCCCGTTACGCGAGCTGGCAAGTGGTCAGTCAAGGACTGGCCGTGCTCGTCGCAGGCACGATCGGGGTGCTGGCTTCCGCATCGCTGTCCGCCGAACGCATGCAGGCCTGGGGCTGGCGCATTCCCTTCGCGCTCGGGCTCGCTGTGATTCCGGTCGGGCTGATCCTGCGCCGCAATATGCACGAGACAGCGCCCCATGCCGACACCGCGCCCACCTTCGCCGCGGCGACGGCATCGATGCAAGGGCGCTATGTGAAGTGCGTGACGCTTGCCACGTTGATCATTATTCCGAGCACCGTGACGGTCTACGTCAACAACTACATGACCAGCTACGCGCTGACGCTCCTGCACTTTCCGATGACGATGTCCATTGCCGTCACCATGATGGTGGGCGCATGCATGGTCGTTGCCGCGCTGGCGGGCGGTGTTCTGGCGGACAAGTTCGGGCGCAAGGTGGTCATGATCGTGCCGTGCACGCTGCTGATGCTGGTGGCGTATCCTGCATTCGTCGTACTGAATAGCTGGCATTCGTTGATCACGCTGTTCGCCGTGCCTGCGGTGCTTGCGTTGCTGACCGGATCGCACGCCGCGGCCGTCATCACCATCATTCCGGAAACATTCCCGAAGGCGCTGCGCAGCACCGGCCTTTCGATCAGTTATGCAATTGCCGCGACGATATTTGGCGGCAGTACGCAATTCGTCGTGACCTGGTTGTTGCGCATGACGGGCAACCCGCTTTCGCCGGCGTTTTACATCATGGGCGCCTGCGCGCTGGGTCTCGTCGGCATGGCGCTGTTGAGTGAAACGCGCGACACGACGCTCGGCTAGCCGAATCCCGCTTGAGTATTGAGGACGATTGATGCTGATTGACGCGCACCACCATCTGTGGCGTATCGCCCGGAACGACTACGGCTGGCTGACCCCGGAAACGGGCTTTCTCTACCGCGATTACGAACCGTCGGATTTCAAGCCGCTACTCGACGCGCACGGCATCGAGCGTGCGGTCGTGATACAGGCCGCGCCAACGCTGGCGGAGACGGACTTTCTCTTGTCGCTCTCGCAGGCGCATCCGTATCTTGGCGCCGTAGTCGGGTGGGTGGATTTTTCGGCTCGGGATACGCCGGAACAACTCGACCGCTTGTCGAAGCACCCACGCTTTCGTGGCGTGCGGCCGATGATCCAGGATATTCCGGAAGACGACTGGATGTTGCGCCCGGAGTTGAATGATACGTTCATCGCGCTCACACAGCGGGACTTGAGCTTCGACGCACTGATTCAGCCGCGCCATCTGCGCGCGTTGATCGAACTGGTGGGGCGGCATCCGTCACTGCGCATGGTGATCAATCATTGCGGGAAACCGGAGATTCGCGACTGGCAGGTGGGGGATGCCCGTTTCAATGCCTGGCAGGCCGGCATTGCCGAGCTGGCGCGTCATCCGAATGTCTTCTGCAAACTCTCCGCGTTGCCGACGCGGTCGGCGCCCAACTGGAGCGCCACGACGTTCGCTGACTATGTAGAAGTCCTGATGACGGCGTTCGGTGAAACCCGGCTGATGTGGGCGAGCGACTGGCCGATTCTCGAACGCAACGGTCGCTACGCGGACTGGTTGCGTGTCGCCCGTCAGCTCGTGCCCGAATCGGCTCACGCGAATGTTTTCGGTGCCACGGCGCAAGCGTTCTATCGAATCGAATGACAACGCGGCGGCGGACCGCCGCGTGGGTTTCGCGTTCAGCGATGTTTGTCGAGATAACGGGTCAGCCGTTCCACGCCCGCTTCGATACGTTCCGGCGTGCTCGCATAGCACCAGCGGAGAAAGCCTTCGCCTTCCGGTCCGAACGCCGCGCCCGGCGCCAGTCCGAGCCCGCCTTCGGCGACCAGTTGCTTGCAGAACGCGAGACTGTCCGTGACGCCGCCGACGCGAAAGAACGTGTACATCGCACCCGGCGAGGGCGCGGCAAGCTGGACGCGCGGGACTTCGGCCAGACGCGCCGCGAGCAGGTCGCGCGATTGTTTGAGGCGGGCCACGGTGCGCGCAATGACCGGCTCGCCGTGTTCGAGCGCATGCAGCGCGGCGTGCTGAAGGAAGCCCGGCGTGCAGGTGGTGCTGAATTCGATGAGCTTGCCGATCTCCGGCAGGAGCGGCGAGGGCACGACGATCCAGCCGATGCGCCAGCCGGTCATCAGCCACGCCTTGGAGAACGAGTTGCAACTGATCACGCGATCGCTCGCGTCGGCCAGATCGAGGAACGAGGGGGCGCAGTGCGCGTTGTCGTAGTAGTAGCGCTCGTAGACGTCGTCGGTGACGATCCAGATGCCGTGCTTGCGGCAATGTTCGAGGACGGTGCGCTGGGCTTGAGCGCTCATGACCCAGCCGCTCGGATTGTTCGGCGAATTGACGAGCAGTGCGCGGGTTCCCGGGCGTAGTGCATCGAGCAGGGCGTCGAGGTCGAGTTGCGAGCCGCCGGCGCAAAAGTGGAGCGACACGGTTTCCACCTGGGCGCCGAGAACTTTGGGCATTTCGACCAGGTTCGGCCAGAGCGGGGTGATGGCGACCACGCGGTCACCCGGATTGATGATCGCCTGCATCGCGAGCATCAGCGCCGTCGTGCCGGAACTCGTGACGGCGACCTGGCCGGCGTCGAAGGGCGCGTGCGGCCGATGCAGGCGGCTGATGTAAGCGGCGATGGCTTCGCGCAACGCCGGCAGACCGAGGGTCTGCACGTAGAACGTGTCGCCGTCAGTGAGTCGCTGCGCGGCAATGCTGCGCACGTCGGCGGGCGTGGGTTCGTCGGGTTCGCCGAACCAGAACGGCAGCACGTCGGTGCGCCCCATGCCGGCATTCGCGACTTCGCGGATCTTCGAGGAGCGCAGGGCTTGCACGGCGCTGCGCGCGTGCTGGGAAAGGGAGGGTGTCGTCGACATGGGAAGTCTCAGGATCGGTTTGCGTTGAACGGCCGAAGGGCTTGTTTGATGGGATTGAAGTGCGGCATCGTCAATGGACTGCGGTTGATGACGGTCTTAACGATACCGCCAGCGGCGAGGCGCATTTTGCTGAAGTGAGACGGTAAAAAGGCATGCATGCGCAATGAACAATGCGCGATAAACGGAAACGTGAAATGAATGAAGCAGAGGTCAGGATCGACCGGGCGGACAGCCTGATACTCAACGCCTTGCGCAGTGACGGAAGGTTATCGAGCCAGGAACTGGCCGAGCGGGTGTCGTTGACGGCGTCGCCGTGCTGGCGGCGTGTCAAGCGTCTGGAGGAAACCGGCGTGATCCGCGGCTATCACGCGGATATCGACCCGAGGCGACTGGGCTACCACGTCATGGCATTCGCGCAGGTGGCACTGGAAAAGAAGGACGCGGTGCATGTCCGCGCGTTTGAAGATGCCGTCAGGGCGTGTCCGGAAATCCTCGCCTGTCACTGCATTAGCGGGCGTTACGATCACCAGTTGACGGTGATCGCCAAAACGCTCGACAGCTTTGGCGATTTCATCCGGCTCAAGATCGGCACCTTGCCGAACGTCCAGGAAATTCATACTTCACTCGTGCTCAAGGAAGTGAAGTCGCTGGCTCACGCGGCGATCGAGATCGCCTGATCATGGACTGGAGAAACTGCATGACCCGAAAGACCGCAATCGAGTGTGCCGAGCGCTATTTCGACGACGGGCGTTTTCTCGACGACCTCGGGCGCCGTGTCGGCTGGCGCACGCAAAGCCAGCATGCCGAAAGCGCACCGGCGCTGCGGGCCTATCTGAGCGAGGAAATGGAACCCGCGCTGGGCAAGCTCGGTTTTGTCAGCAAGCTGCACGACAATCCCGTTTCAAACGGGGCCCCGTTCCTGGTCGCGCGGCGCATTGAAGATCCGGCACTGCCCACGGTTCTGGTCTATGGGCACGGCGATGTGGTGCGA
The DNA here is from genome assembly GCF_003268775.1 of Paraburkholderia unamae. Taxonomy (GTDB): domain Bacteria; phylum Pseudomonadota; class Gammaproteobacteria; order Burkholderiales; family Burkholderiaceae; genus Paraburkholderia; species Paraburkholderia unamae. The sequence goes on along the minus strand of NZ_QLSU01000033.1, from coordinate 80,012 downwards.
GGCCAGGAGGAGCAGTGGACGCACGGGGCGGGCCCCTGGCAGATCGCCATTGAGGACGACCGTTGGTACGGGCGCGGCACTGCGGACAACAAGGGGCAGCATACCGTCAATCTCGGCGCACTGGGCGCGGTGATCGAAGCGCGTGCGCAAGCGGGGAAACCGCTCGGTTTTAACGTGACGGTTCTGATGGAAATGGGTGAGGAAGTCGGTTCTCCCGGGCTCAACGATCTGTGTGCGGCGTTGAGGGATGAACTGCACGCCGACGTGCTGATTGCGTCCGACGGTCCGCGTATCGGCGCGGCACGGCCGACGATCTTTCTCGGCTCACGGGGCGCGGCGAACTTCGAGCTGTCCGTGACGGCGCGCGACAAGGCTTATCACTCGGGCAACTGGGGCGGTCTGTTGAGCAACCCGGCGATTCGCCTCGCCCATGCGCTGGCGAGTATCGTCGACGAAAACGGGCGCGTGCAGGTCGAGGGCCTGCGCGCGCCGGCGATCGATGCGCCGGTGGGGGCGGCCATCGCCGATCTCGAAGTCGGAAGGGACCCGGGCGACCCCGTCATCGATACCGAATGGGGAGAGCCCGGTCTCACGCCGGCCGAACGTGTGTTCGGCAGCAATACGTTCGAGGTGCTGGCGATGGCGGCGGGCAATCCGGTGCTTCCTGTCGGGGCGATTCCGGCTACGTCGCGTGCGTTTTGCCAGTTACGCTTCGTTGTGGGAACGGATATAGCGGGACTCGAAGCGCATCTTCGCAAGCATCTCGACCTGCACGGGTTTCACGATGTTGACGTCCGCGTGACGCTGGTGGCGCCTGCCACGCGTCTCGCACCCGATCATCCGTGGGTGTCCTGGGCCGTGCGCTCGATCACGCAAACAACGGGAAAGAAAGTCGCCATTCTGCCCAATCTGGGCGGCACCATTCCAAACGATGCGTTCGCCGATGTGCTCGGATTGCCGACCATCTGGGTTCCGCATTCCTATCCGGGCTGTGCGCAACATGCGCCGAATGAACATATGCTCGGGAGCGTCGCACGCGAAGCGCTGCGAATGATGGCCGGGCTATTCTGGGATCTTGGTGAGATCGGCACGGCGAGGGTGCCTGCTGCTCATGGCTGAGGCTTCGCTTGAGGCCAGCCGGTTGCCTGCGGGTATGCCTGCTATTCGCGTGCCTGTCGCGATGCGCGCGTCTCGCGCACCATGCCGGGCACGTGCTTGAGTTCGGCCACCAGAAAGTCGGCGAACTCGCGAACTGCGGCGGGCAGTGCGCGACCCATCATCGTCTGGACCTCGACGCGGCGCTGCTGCACTTTTCCCGCCAGCGGTACCGCGACGAGCGCATCGCTTTGCTGCTTGCCTCGAACCGTCAGCGCGCCGGAGAAGGTGATAGCGCCGGATAACTGGGCGTACCGGTAGAGCGCCTGGCTATTGTTGGTCACGAATACGGGCGTGAGTGCGATGCCCTCCGCGCCCGCGGCCACATCGATCAGCGTGCGAATGGTGGTGCCGGGCTCCGACAACAGGAGCGGGTGTTCCGCGATTTCCGAAAGTGTCAGCCGCCGACGCCTGGCCAGTGGATGATCGCGGCGCATGAGCGCAAACACGGGCGCCCGGCACGCGTGGATGATGTTCACGCCGGTCTGAACCGTGAGGCTGAAAGTGAGCGCGAGATCCGCGTCGCCAATACGCACCAGCCGGGTGGCGTCGTCGGGGCGAGTGACCGACAGTTCGAAGTGCACGCGGGGATTGGTCTGCCTGAACACATGAATCAGTGAGGGCAGGAAGTCGGTGGCAAAGCCTTCGGAGCAGGCGAGTTTCACGACACTGGCAAGCGAATTCTGCGCACTGTCGATATCGTGCACGATCTGCTCGGCTTCGAGCAAGCTTCTGCGTGCGTAGCCAAGGAGCGCCTCGCCTGCGCTGCTCAATATCATTCCACGCGACTGCCGGTCGAACAGTTGGGCGTGCACCTCGTATTCGAGTTTGGCAATCTGACGACTGATCGCCGACGACGCGACGTGCAGCCGTACCGAAGCTTCGGCAATCGACCCGGTGTTCGCCACTTCGACGAAGTAGCGCAACGCGGTGGAATGAAGGATATGCGTCATGGACGGAGCGGTTCGCTGAACGGGGCGGCAATGAGGTTCGCGCGATGAGGCTAGCACGAACGCTGCCTCATCGCGCTTCACGCTCCCGTTTTCACGCCCCCGTTCAGGTCGGCAATCTCCCGGCAGCTTTCATCGGGACACGACCGTCTCCCGTATTTCCCATTTGCCGCCGCGAACCTGATAGATGGTTGTTGCCGCGGCCTTCAAGGCGCCGGTGCTGTCGAACTCGATCGGCCCTGACACCCCCTGGTATCTGGCCGTGCGCAGTTTCGGCAGATAATCGGCCGGTTTCGACGAGTTGGCTTCCTGCATGGCCTTGATCACCACCCAGGTGGCGTCGTATCCCAAAGGCGCATAGACCTGCATATCGGCGTTGAAAGTCTTCTTGTACCTGCTTTCGAACTCCGGTCCGCGCGGCATCCGCGAGACGGGCAGCCCGTAGTCCAGGCCTTCGACGCCCTCGGCGCTGGCACCGGCGATCTTGATGAAATCCTCGGATACCGTGCCGCCGCCACCCATCAACCGGGTCGTCATGCCGAGCAGTTTCATCTTCTTCGCGATGCCTGCGATCTGTGGACCGAGCCCGGAGAAGAACAGGAGATCCGCATTCACGCTTTTGATGTGCGTGAGCTGCGCGCTGAAGTCCATGGCTTTATCGCTCGTGTACTGCTGGTCGACGATGGTCCCGTGGGCGGCGAGCACAGCCTTGCGAAACTCCTGGGCAGCGCCCTGGCCAAAGGCGGTCTGATCGTCCATGATCGCGATCCGCCGGGCCTTGAGGGAGTTGACGGCGTAGGTGCCGGCACTCCCGGCGGTTTGCGCGTCGGTCGGCACGACGCTAAACACCGTATTGAAACCTTGCTTCGTGATGATCGAATTCGAAGCCGCAGGCGTAATCATCGGGATGCCCGCGCTGGCGTAGATTTTCGATGCCGGGATGGTCGTGCCGGAATTCACATGTCCGATCACGGCGCTCACGCCCTCGTCGACCAGCCGTTGCGCGACCTGCACGCCGGTGCGGGGGTCGCCCTGGTCGTCCATGTATTCGGGCGTGAACTGGACGACCTTGCCGCCCAGCGTGATTTTTTGCGCGTTGGCTTCTTCGATGGCGATCCGCACGCCGTTTTCCATGTCCTTGCCGTAACTGGCGCCCGACCCGGTCAACGGGCCCACCACGCCGATCTTGACGCTGACCTGGGCATAACCCGACGCGCTCGCCGCCGCAAAGCACAGGGCCGTCATGGCAGCCAATGGATTCAGTTTCACTGTGTCTCCTGATTTAATCTTGATAGATGAGAAGCTGCCGGTGCCTCACGTCCCGGCTTATGCGCAGTTCACGCCGTTTGTTCCCAGACCGTCCACTTCGTAGTGCCAGACTTCACCTTCGACAGGAAAGCGCGTGCGCACCACGCTTCCCGTCATGACGATCTCGCCCGCACGGAGATGCAACCCTCTGGACGCAAGCTCTTGCGCCAGCCAGGCGACGGACGCAAGCACGTGCCGATAATCGACCTCGCCGGTTTCCGCCGGCGGGTGTTGCGAAAACACGCGCGCTTGCCGAACGGTAAATTCATCTGGAAGCGGTTGCCAGTCGGCCAGCACCACGCCCGCATTCCACGCGTTATCGGCGATCAGCGAGCCGGCATCGAGCGTGCTGTATTGCGCATGGCGGTCGTCCACCAGTTCGAGTGCCGGGCAGATCGCCTCGGTGCAGGCCGCGATATCCGCCGTCGACAAGGGCTTGCCGTCGGGCACGATATCGTTGCCGAGCTTGACGGCGATTTCGAATTCCAGACCCAGATGGACGTATCGATTCAGATCGATGCGAAGACCGCCTGCGTGAACCTGGTCGCTCAGGACGCGGCCGAAGACCGGTTTGTCGATGCCGCACATGGTTTGCATGGCGGTGGACGTGAGCCCGATCTTGTAGCCGACGACGTCGGCATTGCGCGCCTTGCGCAATAACGCCACCAGTTCGTCCTGCACGTCATAGGCGGCTGCGGCGTCGAGAACCTCGCCTGCCCGCCGAAGCGTGCTGAAAGGCGTGCGCGCGGCATGTTGCTCGAAGAGCGCTTGTGCGAGTTGCTGTTTCGTCGAGTTCATAGGGATGTCGAGATCGTCGATCAGGTTGAATGCGATTCGGGCCCGAGGCTAGAACGTGCCGGGGTACAGGCCGCCGTCGAGCAGGATGTTCTGGGCGGTCATGTAGCCCGCGCTCCTGCTGCAAAGAAACGCACACACGTCGCCGAATTCCGACGGCGTGCCAAAACGCTGTGCGGGAATGGCCAGGCGCTTTTGCTCGGATACGGGCACGTTTTCTCCGGCTTGACTGTCCCAGCTCTCGAACATCGAGCGGAGTCGGTCGGTCAGGAAATACCCCGGCAGGAGATTGTTGATCGTGACGCCGCGTGCGATCACCTCGCGCGCCACGGTCGCCACATAGCCGGTCAGACCCAGGCGCGCCGCCGTGGAAAGTCCGAGCAGGGCTTGCGGCTGCTTGACCGTGACGGAGGTGATGTTGACGATGCGGCCATGACGCTGTTCCAGCATGGCCGGCAAAAACGCCTTGATCAGAAAAATGCCGCTCAGCATGTTGGCTTCGAGCGCCGCGATCCAGTCCTCGCGCGACCAGTCGGCATACTGGCCCGGCGGCGGACCGCCTGCGTTATTGATCAGGATATCTACATGTTTCGTTTGTTCGACGATCGACGCACGACCGGCTTCGGTCGAAACATCGGCGGCAATCACCTCCACCTGCGCGCCGCTGCTTTCACGCAGTTGCTTGCCGGCGGCGATCAGTTCCGTCTCGTTGCGCGCAATCAGCGTGACTCGCGCACCCTCGCGCGCGAGCGCTTCGGCGCAGGCATAGCCGAGTCCTTTACTCGCGCCGCAGACGACGGCGTGCCGATTTTTCAAGCCAAGATCCATGCATTGCTCTCCTGAGTAAGCCCGACCATCGGCCCGATCGACGTGCCGGACGTTCACTGCGCGGGTCGACGCCGCGCGTCGCGCGATGGTTATTTTGCAAGCAAACTATATCCGTCATGGGTAGAAATTGTTTGGCGGAAATTGCCGCCGTGAGGCTTTTGTTTAAAATGAACGTTTCGTCAACAGGCTGAATTTGAAATGAACGATGCAGAACATGAGGTCGATCGCGTCGACCTTCAGATTCTGAAAGCGCTGCAACTCAACGCACGGCTGTCGAGCGCCGAGTTGGCCGAACGCGTGGATCTGACGACGTCGCCGTGCTGGAGGCGGGTCAAGCGTCTTGAGCAGGAGGGGATCATCTGCGGGTATCACGCCGACGTGGACATGAAGAAGCTGGGTTTTCACGTGACGGCGTATGTCTACGTGTCGCTCGACAAGAAGGACGAGAAGCACGTCAAGGCATTCGAAGATGCCGTGATTACGAGTCCGCAGATCATCGCGTGTAGCTGTATTTCGGGCCGCTATGACCACCAGCTCACTGTGGTCGCCCGCACGCTCGACGAATTCGGCGAATTCGCCCGCCATCAGATTGGCGCCTTGCCGAACGTGAAGGAGGTCTATTCCGCGTTTGTCCTGAAGGAAGTGAAATCGCGCAAGCAGGCGCTTGTCGACTTGACGTAGGGGGGGCGGGGTCGAACGGCGGGCGCGAGGCAGGCGAAGGCCGCAAGGTGTGCGGCCGAAGCGCAGCGTTGATGGGCGAGCCGGTCCGTGCGGAAGGGCGTGGTCGCGCCTGCAATCGATGGCGCGGTTTCTATCTCATCGTGCAACTAACCGTCCTCGCCGCATACGTCCCTCGAACGCCGGTTCCCGGCGCGTGACTGCGGTCAGCAGGGCGGCGAGCGGCGGCACGGGCGTTTGCCTCGCACGCGGGCATGATCATGCTCCATGAGTGCTGTTGCGCACCAGAACCGTGCCCCGCTGCGCTACCGTGCGGCGATACCCACGCCCGAGACAGGCGAAACGCACTGGCATGGCACTTGCAATGTTTGACGTGAAGGCGAGTCAAGAATGATTCGCCCTGGGCTTATCTCATTCCGTGGCTGCGGCATGCCTACTCGCGCTGGCCAGATTGAACAGGCGCGATCAAGCGGAAAGTCTGGGACGACGGAATCGCAATGTTGGATTCGACCTGTTTTTTCGCCCTAACGCTCGCGACACTTGCTATCGCTAGCCGGATGGTCGCGCTCATTCACAAGGAAAATGACCGTGGCACGGCTTTCCAGCAAATGCGGCTGGCGTTGCACGTCGCTTTGATCTTGGTGTTGGCGATGATTTTCGATGTTGGGATCGAGCCGGCCTTCGCATGGCTTCGCCATATGCTGCCGCATGACGGTACGCCGGAAAACCGTACGATTGCAGCGATGCTGACCAGCTTGGGATGTGCGGTATTCGTCCTTGTCGTTCCTTGGGGCATGGTTGCCGCCGAACGATTGCGACGCGATGTATCGTCGGCTCGCAAGCTCACCACCGATCTGATGGATCGACTCCGCGCCGTTCCTTCGCCGGATCAAACCGCGCGCGGCGGGCTGGATGAAGTCTTGGTTCCGGTGGTCGCTTGCGCATCCTCCCGGCATATACCAGGACTTGGCGATCCAGCTTGAGGCGATGAGGTGCGACGAGGATAAGACCGGCTCCGTCCGCCGATCGCTTATCGGGACACCCGTGCGGACTATCGGCGCGCGTTCCTCTTGACGCTCGCGAACATCGTTGCCGGTGTTCAGAGATCTCCGCGCACTTCACCGGTTCCCAGCGCAGTCCGCTGCCGGTTGACCTCCGCCCAAAGCTCATCGCTGTCGTCATTGCGCAGCAGGACCATGCAGTCCAGTTGATTGTCGGTCACGCCGAAGTATTCCTGGATCTCCCTGCGAATGGCATCGACGAACTGCGCGTATTCCGGGGTTGTCTGGGCCTGCGCGTGCAAGGCGTCGTATGCCGCGTCGTCCGCGCCGCCGCCGTGCTCGTCGATGTAGCGCGTGATCCACTCGTCACGTTCGCGGTCGTAGTCGGCCTCGGCGCGCATCGCCTGCACGGCCGTGTAGAAGTCCAGTTGGGCAAACGCGGCGATCGCCGCTGTGGTTGCCTCGTCGAATGTCGTTGTCATTGCCTGTCTCGTGTTGGGCGGGGCACATTATCGCCGCACGCTGTCCGGCGCGGTCACTCGCAATCGACCGTTAGCGCGCTTTCGGCAAGGCGGCGCGCTGCCGCTCAACGTCCAGGCTCGGCGCAAGCAGGTCACCGATGTTGCCGCGGGCTGCGCCCTCAAGTCGTCCCGCGCGACCCGTTTCTTGTGCTTCGGAGGGCGCACGGAGATGCATTGTCAGGCCTTTTGCTCATGCAGCCATGGCGCGAAGCTCAAACCGACCAGCACGCCTTCGGGGCTGATGAATCTCGCGACTGTTTGCCCCCAAGGTTCTGTCCTTGCTTCATGAATAAAAACTTGACCCTTGACCTTCATTTCCTGAACGGCCGACTCGACTGCCTTGGCATCCGCGAGTTCGAACTCAATCGTTGCGGTTGGCTCGGGAATAGAAGTCGGCCACGCATCCTGCCCGAAGCATGACTGAGCGGCCATATTCAGAGGCCACACACCAAAGTGATTGGCTCCGGGAAACTTGTCCATGAAACGATAATCGGGCGATGCGTCAAACCGCTCCAGCGGCAAGCCAAGTTTCTCCTGATACAGGGATGCACTGGCATCCGGCTGCTTTGTAATCACGGCGAACCCAGCAATGCATGTGATTTCCATGGCAACTCCCGCGCCTGTGGCGAAGCCTGACTGTCAATTGAGCACGACGGCTTGCGCCGTTATTTGCTGCGCAGAGGCACAAACCCCGCGCAGACCCTTCTAGCGCCCAGTATAGACGGCGATAAGCGGCAGCTCGAATGGCTGCCGGTTTTCGCCTTGCCCGACAACGGCCGCTCATGGCGTCCCGTTCCCGCCGTCCTGCTTGCCGGCATATTCCGGTCAGGCTTTCAGGCCGCACGCTTATGCGAATGGCGATTGCAGGACAATCGCATCGTCGCGTTCAGGGCCGGTGGTGACCATGGCGACGGGAACGCCGACTTCGCGCTGAATCGCTTCGATCAGCGCCACGGCCTGCTTCGGCAGATCGCCATACGCGCGCGCGCCTCGTGTCGAGCCGTCCCAGCCGTCGAAGCGCTGGAGAACCGGCTCAAGTCGCTGCTGTTCGGCGCTCGTGGCCGGCATGTAGTCGATGCGCACGCCATCGAGCAGGTAGCCCACACACAGATAGACCGACTCGAAGCCGTCGAGCACATCGAGCTTGGTCAGCGCAAGCAGATCGATGCCCGCGACCTTGCTGCTCTGGCGCAGTTGCACGGTGTCCAGCCAGCCGCAGCGACGCGGGCGGCCGGTGTTGACCCCGTACTCGCCGCCACGCTGCCTGAGCACGTCGCAGGGTGCGCCGGTCACCTCCGACGTGAAAGGGCCTTCGCCAACACGCGTCGCGTAGACCTTGCTGACGCCAAGCACACGCCCCACGCGCGACGGGGCAATGCCCGTGCCGCTGGCCGCGCCGGCGGCGATGGTGCTCGACGAGGTCACGTAAGGATAGCTGCCCCAATCGACGTCCAGCATGACCGCTTGCGAGCCTTCAAATACCACGCGCTTGCCCGACGAATGGGCGTGATCGAGTTGCTCCCAGACGCGGCCCACGAAGGGCAGGATCTTCGGCGCCATGGCAATCAGGTCGCTCAGCATCGGCTCGAGCGGAAACGGCTCCAGTCCCAATCCGCGAAACCAGGCCGCATGGTGCGCGAGCAGGGCCTCGAGTTTCTGGGCCAGCAGTGCCGGCTCGGCGAGGTCGCACACGCGCAAGCCGCGCCGCCCAACCTTGTCTTCGTACGCCGGGCCGATGCCGCGCAGGGTGGTGCCGATGGGCTTCGCGCGCATCCGTTCCTGGGCCGCGTCGATCGCGCGATGGACCGGCAGGACGAGTGTGGCCGTCTCGGCGATTTGCAGCACCTCCGGCGTCACGCGAATGCCCATCGCCGCCATGCGCCCGATCTCCGCAAGCAGCGCTTCGGGGTCGAGCGCGACGCCGTTGCCGATCAGGCCAGGCTTGCCGCGCACCACGCCACTGGGAAGCAGCGCCAGTTTGTAGGTCTGCCCGTCCACCACCAGCGTGTGCCCGGCATTGTGCCCGCCGTTGTACCGGACGACGATGTCCGCCTTTTCCGCAAGCCAGTCGACGATCCGGCCCTTTCCCTCATCGCCCCATTGCGCACCGACCACGACGACATTCGACATCCGACCATTCTCCTGGTGAGTTAATCAAACAGATCCAGAACCGGAGCTGCTGCGACGTGGCTCAATATAAGGTTCGAAAGCGCCTCCGAAAAGCGATGTATACTCACGTGGCTTGTCAGGAAAAGTCACATAGGAAATCTCGTTATGTCCCGTCGCCTGCCGCCGTTGAACGCGCTGCGCGTATTCGAAGCCGCCGCGCGGGCGGAGAGTTTTTCGGCGGCGGCCGAGGCGCTTTGCGTCACGCACGGGGCCGTCAGCCGGCAGGTGCGGCAACTGGAAGACTGGCTCGGACACGACCTGTTCGAGCGCCGCGGCCGAAGGGTCCTGCTGACGGCGTCGGGACGCACGTACCTGGCGGAGATATCGGCGGCGCTGGACCGCATTGCGCTCGCGACCAACGAGCAGCTTCGGAGCACGCGGCAACAGATCGTGAGGGTCAACGCGCCAACGACTTTCGCGTTGCGCTGGCTGTTGCCGCAGCTTTCCGGCTTCCAGCTCACCCATCCGGCGGTGGAGGTGCGGTTGACGACGTCCGATGAGCCGATCGAAAAGCTCGGCGACGAATGCGACGTGGCGATTCGCGGCAGCGAGCAGAAGTCCGCGGGATATGCGGTCAGCGAGTTTTTATCGGAAGTCCGCTTGCCGGTGTGCTCACCCAAGGTATTGGAGTCTCACCCGATACGCCACGTGTCGGACCTGGCGCACCACACCCTGCTGCACACGGCGACCTATCCCGGCCTTTGGGCGCAATGGCTGGCGGCGAGCGGCAACCCCGGGCTTGCGGCTCGCCATTCGCAGCAACTGGACCACTTCTATTTGACCTTGCAGGCCGCCATTGACGGCCTGGGTATTGCCATGGGGCCCACCGCGCTTGTCGCGCTCGATGTCGAAGAGGGCCGTCTCGTGTTTCCGTTCGACGGCCCGGCCTTGCCCGCCTGGCGCTACTGTAGCTATGTCCGCAATGCGCGGGTCAAGGACCCGGCAATCCATACTTTTCTCGCTTGGCTGCGCGAACTCGGGGATCGCTTTTCGCATCGAGCGGCGTGACGTCGCGGATTTTCACGAGGACGACGCCAGTGACCATTCGATGAGGCGAGACGGCTCACCGTCTGCGCGCGCAGGCGCGAATGCGTGCATGCTGGAGATCGCGCGACCACGGGTATCGCACCGCTTGCGTTGCGCCTGTCCGACGCCTGGAGATGCACGATGGAAAAACGCCCGACGAACCGCTCGACGCTTGCTGCGTTGGCGCTCCTGCTGGCGGGCTGCGCCGCCCCAGGCATGCCACAAGGCGGCCCCTATCTGAGTCCGACGGAGTGTCGTGACCTGGCCGCGCTGAGAAGCAACGCGCCTGTGACGATGGCGCAACACCAAAGCGAGCTTGCGGCGCTGCGCAAAGCGGGCTACGACCCATCACCCTGGAACGACGACCCATACTATCCGGACGATCTACAGGCGGCGCAGCGCCTGGTCGACTATTGGTTCAACACGGAGTGCCCGCAGTCTTCTCCCGGATGAGAAGCCCTGGAGGCGCTATGGACCTCTTCAGACTCGCAACAGGGACGATAGCGTTGGCCGATGAGGTGTCGGCGCGCAAGAGATACCGATATGCGATGTCGCCGGGGGGCGCGTGGAGCGTGCCGCAGCGTTGCCCCAGCAAACCGGACGGCCGCAGGAAACGATCGCTGTGCAAAGTGGGTTCCGCTCCGTCGATGCGCTTCAGCGGGCTTTTCGCCGTGAGCGAAACTGCACGCCCGAGGAGTACAGGGTGAGTGCGCACATCGAGCGTGAAGGCAGTTGAATCGATCGGGCCATGCCAGATGACCGCAACGGGCATCCCGGGTAGCGGTGTTGACGTCGATCGCCCAGCGTTCGCCGGACCCGACGTTCAGGCTTGCGACGACGTAGGCTCAGGCTGGCCAGCGTGCGCATGGGCGCGCCTCGTCCTGCCCATGCGGGCGAGACGCCTGAACAGCGAACGCAGTGCCGAGGCATTGCGTTGCAGGCCCGCCATGAGTATCAGCGCGCCGATGAGCGCCGTTGCGCTTCGGTCGAGGGCCGGCAGCCCCAGCAGCACGCCGGTTGCGCCAATCGCGGCGACAACGGAAGAAACCGAGTCCGCGCACGCATGCCAGGCGCCGGCATTGAGCGCGCTCGCAAGACTGTCGCCGTCGTGAGGTTTCACACGCGCCGCCGCCGCTCGTAAATAAAGGAACAGCCCCGCCTTGGCGGCGACACTCGCGACGGAAACGGCAAATGCGGCCAAAGCGGCGGCAGGGCGCGCGCCGGCGCCCTGGACTGCATTCGGGAGCATGCCCGCGCTCAGGAGTTCGGCGCCGGTTGCCGCGATGAGCAGATTGGCAAGCACGATGGCGACCGGCGTCAGCTTGTGCGGACGCCCGGCTCGCATGGCCTGGTCGAAATAGATTGCGCCCGCAACGACCCCGTCGCCGAGCGCATCGACCAGGGTATGCGCGCCATCGGCCAGCAAGGCATCCGAGCCGGAAATCCAGCCAGTGACGAATTGCATCGCCATCAACACGACATTGACGAGAACGGCGACGCAGGTGACTTGCATGGGCGCTTTTGTTGTGGGCGCGTGCGAAAGGCGGGCGCGCGGGGAGAAGCCGCTAGCGTAGCCAGCCCACATTGCAGACCGGTGACAATCGACGGCCTCGCGCGCCGGATGTTTGTCTCGCCCATGCCACGGTCGGTACAATCCGCCAAAATGCTGCCGGGGGTGAACCCATGACCGATCTCGAACGATTCCTTGCGCAAACCACTGCGAGCGGAAAAATTCCCGGTGTGTCGCTCGCGGTTCTTCGCGCAGGATTGCCGGGCGCGCAATATCACTGCGGCATTCGCGGGGCCCACGACCATACTGCGGTGGACGCCGCGACCGTCTTTGAGGCGGCCTCGCTCACAAAACCCCTTGTTGCCTTCATCGCCCTGCAACTTTTCGAAGAAAAGCGGCTGGACCCGCAACAACCGCTGTTCGACATCTGCGGCGAGTATGTGCCCGGCGATCCGGATTCACGCAGGATAACGGCTTCGCATGTGCTGACCCATACGAGCGGCCTGCCGAATATCGTGCGCGACGAGGCGCCACTTCGCACGTACTTCGCGCCTGGCGAACGGTTCAGCTACGGCAGCAGCGCGTTTGCGTGGCTTCAGCGTGCGATGGAGACCGTCAGCGCCCGTTCGCTGGAAAGCTTGGCGCGAGAGCGCGTGTTCGAGCCGTTGGACATGCGTCACTCGAGCCTAGCGTGGCAGGAACGCTTCGCGGGCAATCACGCGCAGGGGCACGAATGGGAGGGCGAGCCAGTGCCCAAGCGTCGCGTGCAAACGGCCCATGCCTCGTGGTCCCTGCTGACCACGGCGTCCGACTACATCGGTTTCGTTCGACACGTACTGGCGCGCGGAGGATTGTCGGCCGCAAGCTACGCTCAGTGGTTTTTGCCGCGCATCCATACGCGCAGGGCGACGACGCGGAAGACCTCCACGGCCGGAACCCGCCCGATCCCAACGTTGCCTGGGGATTGGGTTGGGGTCTCGAACCCTTCCAGGATGGCTTCTTTCATTGGGGAAACAATCCGGGGTTCCGGGCTTTCGTTCTCGCCAACCGTACGACGCAGGATGCGGTCGTCTGGTTCGCCAACTCTGCCCGAGGCTTGAGACTGGCGCATGAAGTCGTTCCTCAAGCGGTACCCGGCGCGCATCCCGCTCTCGAATGGCTCAGGATCGGTCGCTTGTGATGCGCGTCGGGGGCGTCATGGGCGGACCCTGCACAGAAAATGGCAACGCCTACGCCAATCGCAAATCCCACAGCACGTCCAGCACATGTTGCGTGGAACGCTCGACGTACCCTGCACGATGGGCAATACCGAGCCGTCGCCACAACGCCGGGCGCAGCGGGCGCATGACAATGCGCCCGTCGGGTAAGGGCGTCGTGGCCTCGTGGGGCAGGAGCGTTGCACCGTAACCTGCCGCTACCAGGCTCTTGATCGCATCGTTGTAGTTGAGCTGAATGCGCGGCGCGGGATGGTGCCCCGCGGTCGCGAACCACTCCGTAGTGAGGCGCGAGAGACGCGTGGTCGCGTCATTGAGGATGAGCGGCTGGGCGGCGAGCCATTCAGGCGTGACGCGGGCCGGACACCGCCAATGCGCCGGCACGAAGGCCATCACGGGGTCGCGGCGCCAGGGCTTGATCACGAGCCCGGCCACCGGGGGCTGAGGCAGTGCGACCAGCCCGACATCCAGCGTCCCGTCCACCAGCCGGGACAGGGTTTCCTGCGAAGTTAGCACTGCGATCTGAATGTCGATGGCGGGATGATGCTCGCGCAGGACCTCCAGCGCTTGCGGCAGCAAGTGCGCGATCACGCCCGTGGACGCGCCCAGACGGGCGCGCCCTTCGAGTCCTTCCACCTGGCGTTGAATATCGTCCAGGGCCTGCTCCGCGTCGGCCAGCAGTCGGCGCGCACGCTCCACCAGCACCTCGCCTATCGCCGTCGGCCCCACATGTCCGCGCTTGCGTGACACGAGCGGAGCGCCAAGGCGGTCTTCGAGTTCGGCGATGTGGAGGCTGACCGTTGGCGGCGCGAGGTGCAATGCGCGCGCCGCATCGATGAACGAACCCCGGTCGGAAACTTCGACCAGCGTGCGCAAGCGGTCCAGGCTGATCTCTCGCATGAGGGCGTCCAGATTCAGAAAACCTGAATATTAACGTTATGAAATTCAACTTTATCTATTCTAACCGTCCGCGCAACATAGGGGCTCGTTTTCCCCCTCGTTTTCCCCCTTACCACTCACAGTCAGCGGAGTCATCCACGTATGAGCTCTCCCGTAGTTTTCATCGACGGCGACCAGGGCACCACCGGCCTGCAAATCCACGACCGGCTGCGCAACCGGACCGACATCAGCGTGTTCACCCTGGCCGCTGCGGAGCGTAAAGACCCGCGGCGTCGCGCAGAAGCCATCAACGCCTGCGACATCGCCATTCTCTGTTTGCCGGATGCCGCCGCGCGCGAGGCCGTGGGCGCCATCGTCAATCCTGCTGTCCGGGTTATCGACGCAAGCTCCGCCCACCGCACGCAACCGGACTGGACTTACGGTTTCCCGGAGATGACGCCGGGGCAGGCCGAGCAGATTGCGAACGCCCGTCGGGTCACGAATCCGGGTTGTTATCCGACCGGCGCAGTCGGTCTGCTGCGCCCGTTGGCGCAGGCCGGGTTGATCCCGGACACCTGCACGATCAGCATTCATGCGGTATCCGGCTACTCCGGACGCGGGCGTGCCGGCGTGGAGGAACACGAGGGACCGGACGCTGCCAACGCGCCCTCATACCAGGTCTATGGTCTGGAACTCGCGCACAAGCACACCCCGGAGATCCAGCGGCACGCCGGGCTCGCGCAGCGTCCCATCTTCGTTCCCGCGTATGGTGCGTTCCGCCAGGGCATCGTGCTGACGGTCCCCCTGGCGTTGCGGTTGCTGGCCCCCGGCGTGAATGGCGCCACGTTACACGCATGCCTTGCACGCCACTATGCCGATGCGGCCCACGTACGTGTTTTGCCGCTGCACGAATCGGGCGGTTTGAAGCACCTCGATCCGCAGGTGCTGAACGGTACGAACGACATGCGCTTAAGCGTATTTCCCGACGAGGAACACGGGCACGTTCTGCTGTCCGCGGTTTTCGATAATCTTGGCAAAGGGGCATCCGGCGCTGCGGTTCAGAACCTGAACCTGATGCTCACGCGGCAATAGTGGCCGATGGTTGGCGCTGACCGTTGGCCTTTGATCCGGCGTTGCGGAAACCACGTGCAATTCTGGCGGACGGGATGTCCTGGCCCGCAGGCCCGCAGGCAGCGCCTGAAATTGCGCTTAGGGCCGGAAAACGCGCGAGAGTAATGTGCGCTACCGCACATTTCAGGTCTGCTTCCCGTTCGATACTAGGATCAGACGCGTCGCGTCGGGTCGTTTCATTGCCCCGATTCGCGAATTTCGGGCATCAAGGCAGTCCGCGCGCCGCTCGCCATCGAGTGAAAGCCGCATTTCCCATCGACACGCTCTTCACGTGAGCGATGTCGCGCGGCTCCGCGCGGGAGAAGCGCATGCCCATGTCCAACGTGAGCCCGGATTCGTACGACCCCATCATCCCTATGCGTGGGTTCGCAACGGATCAGGTGGATATCGGTGAAACCACCGCCGATCCGTTTTGCGGCTTCAATGACGCGCGCAAGAACGATTTCCGCCGCTGTCTATCCGCTCACTCAACAGGCGGTCTCGTCGCGAGAACGTTTTTACGGCGTTCAGGTCAGACCGCCGAACCCGGCGGGTTGCGCGAACGCGTGCTTAAATACTTCGCGTATGCGACGCTGCGCAACGGCATTCATATCGGGGCGAATAAGCAGGAATGCGAAGTGTCGTTCGCGCTCTCGCGCACTTTCGTTGAGAAGGCAAGCGACGGCTTCGTTCACGAGGTGTTGCAGACTCATTGCGAAGGCGCTTCGCGCGCCGGAGGAGAGCGTTATGCCAAAGCCGGTAGTGCCGTGGTCGAGCGCCATTGGCGCAATGAGCGACGCGCAGCGCCGCGAGTCGCGTGTCGAGCCGCCGCACGATCTCGAAGCGCATATGGACGACTTGCGGGCACTCGACAAGATCAGGAAAGCGAGCGCGGAGATGCGCAACAAGGGGCGAAAGGCGCTGTCGGTTCTGGAGCCCCCCGCAAAGCAGCGCTATGAGGTTTGGAAATGTGCGCGCGTGCGTTTGCAGTATGCACGGAATCGAAAGGAAGTCGAAGTCAGCGTTGCTAACATCGAGGACCGTGTCAAGGACGTCTCGATCGAAGAGTTGAAGGAGGAGTACGCGCCCGTGCTGGCCGCGGCGGAAGGCATGCGTATGTGCATTGCGACTGGCCACCTGGCGACCTCAGGGGCGACCATGCGCTCGTGGTATTGGGTCGTACGCGAGATTTTCACGGCGGCCGAACCGGACTGGTGCATCGGCGGGGCGCGTGGTGGCGATGACGGCTGGGTGACGGCGTATTCGACCTGTCAATGCGTGCGTGCGCTCTGCGATCTCGCGAAGGTGCTCGAACAGACGGCCGATCTGCTGGAGTATCTGGACCGTACCAACGCTTATCTCGGCACACTGGCTTATCCGGGAATCCCGGAAGCGTGGCGGGAACTCGACAAGGCAAGGCTTCTGCGGGAACTGGAAACGGAACTGTCGTTAGCCGAGCACAACGTGGTGTTTAACATCACGCCCTTGATCGGTCGCCGTTTCAATCTGGACACACTGACTCAAGAGTTCCACGGCATCGTCAAGAGCAGCCTCGAAGCGTTGGCGGAGAATCTGAAGATCGTTGCCGAGGAACTCCCCACCCACGCGCCCAACGAGGGAGACTGGCCGTCGCAGACCGGGCATGCGTTCGCGCTCAATGCGATCGGACGTGGACGGGCATTGACCCAGGATGCGCACAAAAAATTCGTCGGCCCGGACTGGATGAAGGAAGTCGCGAAGCTGTTTCGCGACGCGGCAGAGGGGGTGCGCCACAGCATGGGCGCGAGCAAACGGTATTTGTCGTCGGTGATCGACACGCAGCTTGCCGCAGCCAATCATACCGACACACGAACGTGGGAGCCGGGTGAAGTCGCATACGCGGCGCCTGCCTATGCGCTCACGCTCGGCAAGAAACCGGAGTCGAGTGAGCTCGAACGCCTGAAGCTCGCAGCGGGCCTGATCTGCTCCGATTTGTCGGCGGACGGCACGCTCACCGGCCTCATCCCCTTCCACGAGCACAAAGAGTGCATGTACACCGTCCATACTGAGGAACAGTTGGGCGCAGTGGCGGAACTCATTCGTGTTGCCCATGTGCCTATCGACCGGCAGCGCGTGAGCCATATGTTTCACTATTTCAAACGCCAGTGCGCCTACGGCGAGGAAGAGTCGATCAGAGGCTGGTACAAGGAGTTCGATCACCGGCGCGCGAAAGAAGACGTGAACGCCACGGTCGACGCGGTGGAAAGTCTCGCATCGTTGAATCGAATGCTGGACGAAGGCATCAACGACATGATTCTCGATCATTTCACCGTACGCCATCCGACCTCGAAAGGCCTGAAACTTGGCCAGCTCTTTTACCCGGACTATGGATTCGCCCAGCAAGGGGTGTGCGAGCTGGAGCGCGATGAGCATGATATTGGCCGTGAGTCGCTGGCAATGACGATGCAAAAGATGCGTGCGCATGTGACGCGAGCCGGTAGTGACGTGAGGAGTTCGCTGGTGCTGCACGGTCCTGGTGGAACAGGAAAAACGATGTTGATCGAAGCGCTTGCGCGCACCTGCGATTTGCCGCTGGTGGAGGTGACGCCGAGCGATCTGGCAAAGAGCGGCGAGGCCAACGTCGAAGGGCGTGCCCGCGCCGTATTCGACGCCTTGGCGATGCTCTCGCGGGTGGTCATTCTATTCGACGAATTCGATCCGATTCTCAAGCGTCGCGATGAATCCGGCGAGAAGGAGACCAACTTCTATACGTTCGTGACGCCGGGCATGCTTCCCAAGCTCAAAGGCTTGCAGGAGAGCGCGGTGGAGCGCAGATTCGTGTACGCGCTCATCACCAATCTGGTTGGTACGCTCGACCTGCCCGCTATCCGCAAGGGGCGCTTCGATGAAGTCGTTGGCGTCTATCCGCCTGACCCGCTTTCGCGCGCTGGATACTTCGCGCGCATCGCTGGCATGTTTGCCGATTCGCACCAGTGGGACAAGGCGAAATTCACGCCGGAGTGCCTGATGGAGGTGGTTGCCCGTACCAGTTCGATCGGCATGACCGCGGCTACGGCGGCAGGCATGTTTCGCGCGAACGATCCTGGCGATTTGAAGGAGCGTCCCATTGGCTATATTTACGGCCTTGCGAAGGCTCCCTGGAAGCCCGATTTCCTGCCCGAAGATGAATTCAGGGGCATTCGAGGTGTCGGCCGCTTTGCGGAGCTCGAGTGCTTACAGTGGGGCATGTTGACGGAGTGGGACGAGCAGATAGCCAATTTTCCCACGTCCGAAGCGTGGGGCAAGGCCGCGGACCGTAACACGTTGTGGGGGCAATTGCTGCATTGGCCCGCCGAAGCGCAAGGGGGCGATGCGATCGACAGGATCTACAACAGGATGGAAGCCGAACTCAAAAAGGCGAAAGGGGCAGGTGAAGTGCGTGGCGGTGACGTCGCTCCACCGAAACAGCCTGAAGGCGGGGAGAATGCGGCCAACGCGCCCGGAGGGCTGGAGGGAAAATCGGGCAAATGAACGCTTGCCAGGTGAACCCGGACCTGGTAAGCCAACAGCATACGAGTCGCATGTCCATATCAAATCGATCGACACCGAATTCAACGTTCGGCGTCGCTCGACACTCACGGCGCTGTGGCTCGGCAAGTTGCGATAGCGAACTGCGCCGGCCTCGCAGGGCGCCAATGATCGAAAACATGAGCAAACCGGCCATTATTGGACACTTGACTCGGGCGCCTGACCTGGCCACCTGACGCAAACCGGCCGACCCAAAACGGCCTCTCGGCCTGGATCGCCTCATTGGCAGTCTGGGAAGAATCGTGTCGAATTCCGGGTTGCTGTTTCATTCATTTTCCTGACGATCGGGTCGGCGCGTGCGTCGGAAGGACGAACCGGGCCATCGTGCCAGGGGCACGTCTCGTTAAGGTCGAAATCTTCTGATGGAAGTGTTGATTTGTCCACTACCCGTTCAGACGTCTGCGCGCAAAGCGAGACGAGCGGCAAGTGCTTGGGGTGTCGTCATTTTTCTGCTATCAAGATAGAGACCGAATACAAGATTCGATGTCGGTGTTTGCCGTTTTCAGCCGGGGGAAAGCTGGAGTTGATAACGGAGGCACCCGTGCATGAATTCAGCGCATTGCTTGTTTTGTTGCATCGCGCAGCCCGCGAGCTACCCTTCGAGTCCTTCCAGGAGCATGCGCTTACGCTGCTCAAGCGCGTGGTGCCGTTTGACGCGGCGCGCTGGGGAACCACGCGCCATGACGAGCGCGGTGCGAAGTATCACGCACCATTTTTGTATAACGATTCGCCCGAGAGCCTGAGAGACTACGAGGCCGTGAGGGAACATGACCCGGTGGCCGCGTGGTGCCTCACGCACCTCGACAAGGTGTCGAATTTTGAGCTACACGAAGTCTGCGCGCGCAACCATGACCCAGGGATGCTGGATTATGTACGCCGATACCGTCACATGCAGGGACTGATTGTCGCGAGCAGGACGGGCGAGAACGGCCTGTTGCAGGTCATTTCGCTTTACGGTGCGTATCCGGACAAACGGTTCGACGAAACGCAGCGAAGACGGCTGGAACTCGTCTTTCCCCATCTCAGGGAGGCATTGAACACGAGCCTCACATTCCAGATGGAGCGTATCCGCCCGCACGCGGGTGGTGTCGCGTGGCATCTTGCGATCAGCGATGCGGTGGGTGACTTCCATTTTGTCGAACCGGGGTTCCGCGACCTGCTGCGTCACGAGTGGCCAACCCTCATGCACCGCGCCTTGCCGGCGGCGTTGGTGGGCCTGATCAATTCGCGCGTGCCGTCACGGTTTCAGGGTCGCGCGGTGATTGCCTTGATTGATGTGCTGCACGACATGGTCTTTGTGCGGGCGCGCGCACGCATGCCGGTTGACTACCTTTCGCCCAGGGAGCTCGAAGTGGCGAAGCTCGTGGTCTCCGGCCTGACCCATAAGGACATCGCCAAAACGCTAACACTCTCGCCTGCGACGGTTCGCAATCATCTGCAAGCGATACACGATCGCGTGGGTGTGCGCAACAACGTGGAATTGACCGACGAGTTTCGACGCGCCGGCTTCTAGTCCGTCGTCCACCCGCGCGGCAGGTCGCTCCGGTTGGACGAAATGTCCGGCATCGACCACAGATTCAACCCATGTCGCTGTGCGTCAGAGGCCGGCACACACAATGGTGCAAATGCATCATGCGCAGACCGTGCGGCGCCCACTATCCTCAACGTTCGCCGCATGTCGAATGCAGGCGGAAAACGCTGAGGAGACCAAAATGCACAAAGCCGGAATGCGGCAATCAACGCACCGTCTCACATGCCCGCTCATGAACCTCGCCCAGGCCGCTGTCGTTGTCATGCTGCTGGCCGCGTGCGGAGGCGGTGGAGGCAGCGACCCGCCCGGCGCCACGTCCCAGAGTGCGTCGACTTCGACAAACGACCCACCGGATCCGTGGGCGAGCGCGCAGGCGCAGGTCTCGAATTTTGGTGGCGCGGCGACGGTGGTCGATCCCGGTGTCGTCGGGAGCAACACGTCCTGCGGCATCGAAGTCCCCTGCGGGGCCGGGGGGATTATCCTCAACGAGAACTGTAGTCCTCAGGCGGTCATCTGTGGGCCGACGGGGATCGCACTGGACGCGAGCGGGAACGTGTATGTCGCGGGTGGGAATGCGATTTACCGGTTCACGCCGGCGGGGGTGATGTCGGTATTCGCAGGCGGGGTGAGCGCGGGGTATGCCGACGGTCAGGGCGTATCGGCTCTGTTCAATGCGCCCCAGGGCATGACGTTCGATGCCAATGGCAATCTCCTCGTTGCGGACAGTGGTAACAACGCGATCCGGATGGTCACGCCCGCCGGCACTGTCTCGACGGTGGCCGGCTCGCCCACGCGAGGCAGCGCGGATGGTTCCGGCAGTGCGGCAACCTTTAGCGCACCGGTTGACGTTGCGGTCGACGCGAACGGCAACATTATCGTCGCCGACGGGGGAAACAGCGCGATCCGCAAGATCTCGGCAGCAGGTGCCGTCACCACGCTCGCGGGTGGTCCGAAGACGTCGACGTTCAACTGGCCCACCGGCGTCGCGGTGGATCCGTCTGGAAACGTCGTCGTCATGGACGTCGGGGCCAACAAGGTGCTGAAGGTTACGCAGGCCGGGGCGGTCACAACGGTGGCAGGAACCGGTAGTGCTGGTTCGACCAACGGTGCCGCCAGCGCGGCGACGTTCGGGTCCACGGGCCCGTACGATCCGCTACACGCGCCGATTCAATATGGCCCGGCGGGCATCGTAGTGGACAAGTTCGGCTACATGTTTGTTGTTGACCGCGGTAACAACGAGGTTCGCATGATTACGCCCTCGGGCGTGGTGTCCACGCTCGCCGGCCAGCCGGATCAAACGTGGGGCACTTCCAATGGCGTCGGCCCGGCCGCGCTACTCGATACCCCGGCGCATATTGCCATGGATTCAAACGCCAACCTCTATGTCACCGAGGACGGGAACAGCGATGTACGGCGCCTCTCGCCGGTGCCGTGATATCAGCATTCGAGCTTACGGACATCGGCATGTTCGACAACCGGGAAACCATCAGACGCGTGCTCTATTCGCGGTGTCACGACAGGTAGCTGCACGAGATCTTCGCGAGTCCGTTCTGCTGCGTCGGTATTGGCCGGCGTTGTCAGGTGGCCCGTACAGGCAGGTTGTTGCAGTGCAACTTCCACAGCGAATGGCAGCCGGGAAAACGTCAAATCCGCTCCGGCAGATCGGGCCATCCGGGCGTAGCCATCGCCCGATGGATATCTGTGCGTAAGGACGGTTTAACGACCGGATACGGGACACGGAGCCGCAAAGACTTGCGCTGCTGATCTCTTTGAGCGCCACCTGGGGTCAGACTGCGCAGCGAAAACACAGGTCCTGAAGCCGGGTGGTCCGGGGCCGCGCCGGAACGGTGCCTACTCCCATTAGCCAGTTACGCGGTTAGATGTGACGGGGTCTTCATTTTCCAAACGAGGTGAGCCATAAAATTCCGCCTGGCTACGCGAATGCGGCGCCTCAAACGGGCTGCACGGCAACCTGCACTGACCGCTTTAACCCGCGAATGTGCAGATCAATTCGCTGCACAGCGGCAATCGTCGATGGCTACGAAGAAAACCGGTGCTTACAACTGGTTGATTGTGTGACTTTGCGCCTAAGATGCATTTCTATGCGCACAAGCTGGTGCAGGCCCGCAGATGGCAGGAGCCAGAAGGCAGCGCGCGGAGCGACGCCAACAGGTGTTTTCATCATGAATGCGAGCGTGCGCGCGGCGGGTGCCTGTCGCGCGTCTGCAATGACGCCAGGGTGCGCGACGGAGATCGCCGCGCTGGGAGTGTCCGGGCGGCCAGGCCGGTCGGCCTCGCTTCGCCGTGTCTTGCTTGCAGTGGCTTGCGCGCTGGGCGCGGCACCGGCCGTGCCCGCCGAGACACCCGCCAATACAATCGATCCAGCCAGCACGGCGCACGCCGTTACCGGCACGAGCCGTACCGATCCCGCCATTGCGCCACGCGACGCCGCCGTGCGCCAGGTCGTGCTGGGCATCATCAGCTTTACGCGCTGGCCGACGCCGCCCGCGCACCTGCGTCTGTGCGTGACGGGCCGTCCCGACTACGCGCAGGGCCTCGTCGACACGCTGCACGCCGGCTCGACGCCGCTCGAGGTGCAGCACGTCCAGTTTGATGACTCCACCCTCGGCGCAACCTGCCAGGTCGTGTATCTAGGCGATCTGAGCGACACTGAGCGACAGCAGGTCGGCGTTGCCGTGGCTGGCCATCCTGTCCTGACGATTGCGGAACACGATCCGTCCTGCACCGCAGGCAGCATGTTCTGTCTCAATGTCGACGGCGAACGCGTCACGTTCGATATCAATCTCGATGCCGTGGCGCGTAGCGGCGTACGAGTCCACCCGAATGTGCTCAACCTCGCGCGGCGGCCGGTGACGCCATGACACAGCCCGCGTCCCCCGTTTCCCCGCCGCCCACGCCGCGCCCGACGCTGCAAGCCGTGTTGCGCCGCGCGCACCTGCGTGTGGCGTTCGTCGCCGTCACAATGGCCACGGTATCGTTGATCATGGTCGCTGTGATCGCATTGCGGGCCTATTCCGGCAACAACCTGAACTTGCTGGCACGCTCGCTCGGCTATACGGTCGAGGCGGCGTTGGTATTCGGCGACCGTGTCGCAGCGGCCCAGGCGATCGAGCTGATCGCAAAGGAAGAGGACGTGGCTGAGATCGTCGTCACGGATAGCAGGGGCCGCCCGTTCGCGGCCTGGCGCGCGCCAGCCGCCGGTGCGATCGCCCGGCTCGAGCGGGCAGTTGCCGACGTTGCGCTGCCCGGACCCGTCACCGTACCGGTGCTGCACGACGGCTTCGTCGTCGGTTACGTCGAAATGCGTGGCCAGGGGCATCAGTTCTTCGGCTTCCTGCTCGGCGGCGTCGGCGGCATCCTGGCCTGCCTCGCCGTTAGCGTACTTGGCGCCTATGTCAGCTCGAAGCGCGTGGTGCGCAACATCGTTGCCCCGCTGCGCGCGCTGGCAGGTGTCGCCCACGCAGTGCGGCGCGAACGCGCGTTCGAGCGACGGGTCGAGCCCGCGGCGATTGCCGAACTGAACCAGCTCGGCGACGACTTCAACGCCTTGCTCGATGAGTTCGAAGACTGGCAAAACCACCTGCGCAACGAAAACGCGTCGCTCGAACACAAGGCAACCCACGATGCGCTCACGGGTCTGCCCAACCGCTTGCAGTTCGAGGCGCGCCTCAAGCGTGCTCTCGGCGAGGCCACGGTGACGGAGCAGCGGGTCGCCGTTCTCTATCTCGACTGTGACCGTTTCAAGGAGATCAACGACTGCTTCGGCCATGACGCGGGCGACGCGGTGCTGATCGGCATCGCGGCGCGGTTGCGCACGCAGTTGAACGAGGTCGATCTGGTGGCACGCCTCGGCGGCGACGAATTCGC
Source organism: Paraburkholderia unamae (assembly GCF_003268775.1). GTDB lineage: Bacteria > Pseudomonadota > Gammaproteobacteria > Burkholderiales > Burkholderiaceae > Paraburkholderia > Paraburkholderia unamae. Next base: position 55,882 of record NZ_QLSU01000033.1, on the reverse strand, counting down.
CGTGATGCTGGCACCGATGCGCGAACTGGCCAGCGCCGCCCGTATTGCCGAGGACATCCTGTCCGGCACGACGCTGTCGATCACGTTGTCCGATGGCCGCACGGTTGCCGCCATGATGAGCATCGGGATTGCGCTGTATCCCGATCACGCGCGCGACGCGAACGGCTTGCTGCGCGCTGCCGATGCGGCGATGTACCGGGCCAAGCGCGCGCGACCGGGCTCGTGGCAGTTCGCCGAAGGTGTTGCCGGGCCGGCTTGACGCGATGGCATGGCGCAGCAGCCCGAGCGTCGCAAGGATTCGAAACAGCGCGTGCGAAGCCGGCGCGCAAGAGGGGAATGCGATGAAGAAATGCTCGTTTCCTGCAAGGATCTGGCGATCAGGCATTGTGAGCGCACTGTTCCTGTGTTTGCTCCTTGGGGGCTGCAAGACGCCACCGCTCTACCGTGGTCTGACGCAGAAGCAGGTCCAGGCACTGACGTCTGCGGGATTCGAGGAGACCGGGCAGGGCTTCGAGTTCGGCTTGACCGGCCCCATCCTGTTCGACTTCGACCGCTATAACCTCAAGCCCGACGCGCGACGCACGGTCGAGCGGATTGGTCGCACGCTCACATCGGCGGGGCTCAACAGCGTGCGCGTCTATGGCTACAGCGACGGCGAGGGCTCGAACGCCTATGACCTGGAGTTGTCCAGACGCCGCGCCGAGGTCGTGGCGCTCGAACTTGTCGACACCGGCCTTCCTGCCGAACACGTCGAGATCATTGGGAAAGGCAAGCGCGACCCGGTTGGCGACAACCGCACGGAAGTCGGCCGCGCACAAAACCGCCGGGTCGCCATTGTCGTCTCGCCGCGCTGAGTCGGCGCGGCGTTTCGTTTATGGTGGCTTCACCCAAAATGCTTTGACTGCGTTTCCAGACTGCCTGTGGATGAGTTATCCGAACCAGTTCGATCGGTCGCGCTTAGCATTACGAAATCCCTTCGAGAAGGACAAACGTCCCGGTCGCTGCCCCGGCGCGCAGCGCCCTGGCTGCCTGGTATTCAGGGCTTTCATAGAACCGCTTGGCCTCGGCGAACGAATCAAACTCAAAGATCACATGCCGCTCGTGAGCCTCGCCTTCGAGGTTTTCATACTGTCCCGACGCCGCGATGAGCTTGGGGCCGAAATTGCGCATTGCGTCGCCTGCGGCTTTTGCATAGGCGGCGTATGCCGTTGCATCCGAGATGCTGACGTGTGCGATCAGATAGCCTTTAGGCATGTTTAGCTTTCCTTCAATGTTGGTCTGAAATTGAATAAGGGGCGGTTGCTTGCGATCGCCCCCGTCGTAGTGCCGGTATGCGGGAGGCGGTTCGCCTCCTCCTGACCCGGTGCGCCAATCGCCGTCCACATGCCGGCGTCAGCATTGCCGCCCAGCGTCATCGTGCTGAGGCACAGTTCGGACACATACAGCCCGGCGTTACCGGGTTGCTTGTATTTCATGGCGGTTCCCTTCGAGACAAGGACATGGGAACCCAGTCTACTGAGTTACCATTGAGCTATAAATCAGGCCAGAGAGAACGTTCTGTTACTCACCGAGTGAACAATGCAAAACCTCGATGCACTTTTGATCTTTGCCCGTGTTGCTGAAATGACGAGTTTCACGCGTGCGGCTGAAAGCCTGGGTCTTCAGAAGGGACGTGTCTCTTTGGTGATCCGCGAGCTTGAGCAGGATGTGGGCGTTTCTCTCCTCCATCGGACCACGCGGAATGTTCAGCTCACGGAAGATGGCCGCGCCTTTTATTCACGCGCACGCGACCTGCTGGCTGAAGTGCAGGAGTTGCAATCGATGTTCGCGAATAACGGTGCGTCGTTACGGGGGAAATTGCGCGTAGACATGCCGACGGAGTTAGCGCAAACCGTAGTGGTTCCCGCGCTGCCGCAATGGCTGGCGGCGCATCCAGAGCTGGAACTGGAGCTGTCCAGCACCGATCGACGTGTCGATCTCGTCCAGGAGGGTTTCGATTGCGTGGTTCGTCTGGGCCCGATTGTCGACGAGACGTTGATTGCCCGCCCGCTTGGCAAGCTGCGCATGATTAATGCGGCGAGCCCGAGCTATCTTGCGCGGCATGGCACGCCCCGCACGCTCGACGAACTGCGCGGTCTGGGGCACCAGATGATTCACTACACGCGCACACTCGGCGGGAGGCTTGCCGGGTGGGAATATCCAGACGGCGACGGCTATGCAACGCTTGCTTTGCCCGGCGCGATGCAAGTCAACAACGTGCAGACCTATCATGCGGCCGGACTTGCTGGCATTGGATTGATCCAGGCGGGATATTCGGCGCTTGCGCATCACATCGAACGGGGCGCGTTGGTGGAGGTACTGCCCGATCTGCGACCTGAGCCACTTGCCGCGTGGCTTGTCGTTGCCCATCGACGTAATTTGTCGCAACGGGTCCGGGCTTTCATGAAGTGGATGGAAAGCGTATTGGAGCCGTATTTTGATCAACCGGCAAATAGAGCGGTCTAGGTAATTGGCCAGCCACCGTCAGGTCTCGACGGCGGATTCAACCTCGGTGTCTGACTTTTCAGGCTACGCTGATCAGCGAATCTTTGCGATGGCGGTGTCATCCTGTTTGGACGTATCCCGCAGTCGTATGAGGAAGTCGTCCCGCGGTGGGTATGACTGTCATTCCGGAAGACCTGTTGCGCCCGCTGCCAGACCGTCGCTACCGTCCGGCGTCGCAGTGAACGCAGCAGATTGCGACCGGCCCGCGGAAAATTGCCCTTTCGGCAAGCCTGGTTGAAGCGTAAGGCGTTCAGCGCCGCGATGATGCCATGTCCTCCTCAATGAAACGCAGGACGGCCTCGGTTAGCGCTTCGCGCGGATAGGCATTTCCGGTCACGAAGATGGCACCGATCGCGGAATGTCTCCGCGCGATTGGCACCGCAATCGCCCAGTGGTCTGCATTCACATAACCGAGTAGCGTGCTTCCGGGGATCACCTGGTCATAGAAGATCATCTGACTGTCGTTGCGGGCGTCGATGCGTGCGAGCTTGTCGTAGCTTCCCTTAAGGATGGATGAGATGCGCTCGGGTTCCGGAAATGTGACGACTGAGTAATAACGCAGGCCGGGCGGAAGCGGGTGTTGCGCGAGCCAGGCCCTGCGCGTTGCGGGGCGCAGGCTTTCTACTGCGCCACCGTCGCCTTTGGTGCACGTCGCGCCCGGAAAATACTGGAGCCATTCTGCCTGGGACTGGTCGGCGTCGTTTGCGAGAGGCGAGCCTCCCACTGCGCCGGCCACGCTGACCACGGCTGCTACCCGGGAACGCATTTCCGGATACTCGGCCAGGGCTTCCAGAATGTCGGGGGCGCCCTTCGAGTAGCCGATCAATACCAGGCGCGGAGTGCCCGGTTCCGCTGGCATGGCCATGACCTCGTCGCGTATCTGGCGCGCGTTGTGCCCGGAACTCGATAACGCATCGACCGGAAGCAGCATGGCGTCATAGCCAGATTTGCGCAAATGCAGGGCAACAGTACCCGCCGGATCGAGCCAGGATTCGAAGCACTCGTATCCAACACCTGCCACGATCGCGGCGACCAGTCGTTGCCTCGACGGGCCGAGATCAACAAGCTTGCCGGTTCCTGCCAGTTCTGCGCCCACTCGCGTCAGGGCGTCGTCGCACGGTCTGTAGTCGGGTAACTCGTGGGCATGTGCGTCCAGTACGGCGCAATATATTTCCCGGAATCGCGCTCGCTGGTCAAGCACGCCGGCTTGTGCGGCGGGAACGAGTACAAGCGGAGGCGTATCGGTCGAAAAAGGGACGAGTGGCTTCGTTGCACAGGCGCTGAATGCGAGGATCAGGGCAAGCGTTTCGAGCAGGGTACGGGCACGCCGCAAGGTGCTGGACAAGCTGCGGTTGCCGTGCGCGTGGCCGTCCTGAACGACAGCGGTGCGATCACTTGTGCTCATTGCTGCCCGCCTCCTCATCAGCAGACTCGTGCGGCTGAAGGTACGGTACCCAGTTCAGGAACTCGACATCGGACAGGCTCAACGGTCGTGTCGCAAAAAATAGTACGGCGCGCAAACCATCGGTATGGTAGGTCGCGCCGTCCAGTGTCGAGCGAGGATGGGTTCGCGGCGCTGGCTCGACGCCATGCACGAAGCCAAGCTTCTCAAGACCACCCGAATACATCATGTCCTGAACGAAGTGGTTTCTGGCCTCGTCAACATCCTGCTGCAAGATGAAACTCGCATCTTCGCGTGATATGAACCGTCCGCCGATGGGACGCCCAACCTGCACCAGATAGACTGGTTGAGTTCGAAAACGTATGGGCACAAGCCACATGCGAAGCCATATAGCAGGTGCATCCCCGGCCGCCTCCTTGCGCAACACCACATCGGGGACGCGACCGTCAAGCCGCTGATTCAAATCGTCCGCCCGCTTGTAGCTGTGGTAGTCGCGTCGGACCAGCGCCGCAGCCAGATCGTCGAGATGGCCCACGAACACCGCATTGAGCGGATCGCCCTGTTCCGTACCACTCGTATCGGTTGCGCAGCACGGCATCCGTTCAAGGGCGCCTCTTAACGAATCAGGATCGTTATAGTCAGTGACTGCGGAGTCGGCGTAGCGATACTGTGTTTCCGTGAAGCGTGGATCTCCGACATCATCCGGCACAGGCAGGAACAGCGAGAAAGGGATGAGCGTCCTGTTTGCGAACAGGTCGATGTTGCAAATTTTCGTTCCGCGATCTGGATTGGTGAAGAGCATGCCCGCCTGCGTCTTTCCTGGCGGTATGGGGTTCTTGAGGCTGAGTTTGGTGAAGTATTCGTCGATGCGTTTGTTTCTTTCGCCGCCGAACATTGAATGCAGCGACCACGCGACTTCAAGTGGCGAGAAGTAGCGCGGGTCGGTTCCGGTGCGCAGGAGCCACAACGCCTGCGAGGTTCCATTGCTGACTTCGATCCAGACTGGCTGTACGCCAAAGACAGCGAGGTCGGCGCCGAGCATCCGCGTGCTGTCGTCTCTTCCGAGCACGGCGGCACGCACCTGCACCCCGCGACCTGTTGCCGGGACTGCTCGCTCGCGCAGGGGCCCGTCGTCGACGCTCGCAGGCTCGCGCCACGTCGTACAGCTCGCAAGGGCGAGCAGCAGACTGGCCCAGAGCAGCGCGCGGCGCCACGCAAGACGGGGCGGCCACGACGGCGTCATCGATCGGCTCCCGGGATGGCACCCTGGCCATCGTTGCCTGTACCCCACTGGAAGAAGGCAATGCCAGATAGCGAGGTCGGACGCTGGTCGAATACCAGCACCACGCGAAATCCGTCCGTGTAATAGGGGTCCCCCGTCAGGTTTTCTCCAGGGGCGCTTTGTGGCGCAGCGTCGGCTCCCTTCACGGCTCCGATCTTCACAAGATTTTCGGAATATGCCATGTCCTCCGTCAGGGCGGCGCGTGCCTCGTCCACATCGGGGTCGATCTTGTGGGTCGTGAACGTCGGTGTGTGAGTCGTGAACCGGATTCCGATGTCCCGGCTGATCTGGCCAATCCACACCGGCTTGTTGTGGTAGCGCATGCGGCTTAACCAAAGCCTCAGATGGTTGCGTTCATGAATCGTGTCCCGGGCTGTCTGCAACGCCAGATCCTGCGGGCGTCCAAACAGGTAAAGATCACTCACTGGCGCATTGACGTAGGGCTCTCCCGCAAGAAAAGACTTCACCATTTTCATGATGGCCCCGGACCATTTTTCCTCGGTTGGGGCCCACCCGCGCCGCACAAGTGCAGGGAACGCATCGTCCAGGCCGCCCACGACCACCAGGTTGAGAGGATCACCATTCTTCGTGCCGTCCTCGTTGGTTGCACAGCACGGGAGCGCTTCCAGTGCTGCCCTGAATGCCTCGTCTTCGGTGTAGTTCACGACTTCTCCCTGCGGATAGATGTCGCGCGAAAAAACCCTGCTCGCCTTGTAGTCGGCCTGGAAACCCGGTACTTCGGTAAACAGGGAAAATGCTTTGGCGCGCTGGCTCGCGACGAGGTCGATCTGTACGAACTTCACGCCCTCGTCGAGATGGGTCATCACGAAACCGGAGGTAGTTTGACCGGGCGCCACGGGATTGTGAAACGCCAGCTCGCCAAACCGGACGTCAAGTGCCGCAAGTGTGCGTTGCGACTCTGCGCCTGCAAACGTCTCCGCGACTTCAGACGGCGGGAAGAAGCGTGGGTCGAGGCCTGGTGAAAGCAGAAAATAGCTATGGTCGTCGCCGTTATGGACTTCGATCCAGACCGGTTGAACTCCCTTCGTTGCGAGGGCAACGCCGTAGACAGACCGGCTTTCCTCAGCGGAAAGCGGAGCCGCTGCAACCTGTACGCCGCCTTCGCTGCGCGTGACGACACGGCTCCTGTACCCGGCTTCGAATGCGCCCGGCGAATGCCGCGCGCAACCTGCCAATACGAATGCCGTGAGTGTCACGGCGAGCAATGGGAAGAGGATGGGGCGCATAACGATCGCTGCTCGATCGAGGTTCGACCGTGGCGACGGTCTTGTTGGCTGGACGATCGAATCACGGATCCAGCGAATGCTACGGCTTTCGCGCAGCCTCGCGTCAACGGTGCGCGCCAGTCCGGCGTTGCTGGCGAGATGAGTGAAACGTCCGCTGCATCCGGTTAGCCGCAGGCATTGACGGAGCGGTTCATCCCCGTAGCGTTTTGATATTCGATATCCGTTCACACACCGTCAATTCAGTTCGTCGTCCGCATGGTACCTGGACCCTTTGGCGGTGAACTCGACCGCAAGACCTTGATCGGTGAGCTGAAAAAGCCAGTTGCCAGGCGCCACCGCAATTGCACCCTCAAACGAGGCCCCGGTGTCACCGGTCTTTGCCGCAGCGGTTGCGTGTCCGCCGGACTGCCATCCGGAAGTCATGAATTTCTTCAGGGCGCTCTCGTTCTCAAACACCCCGATCTGCTGAGATTTCTTGACTCCCATCCCAAGGCCCGCCTGAAGCTCCGCCATCTTCATGCAGGTCTTTTCTTTTGTCTTGTTGTTGACCGCGACACCTTCACCCTTGCCGCTACCGGCCAGGAGGATCTTCATACCAAAGTCGCTGAAGGCCGCATATCCCGCAGCAGATTGCACGCCTTTGCGCGCCGACGGTTGCGCTTTGAATAGTGCATTTCGTGCATCTTGAGCTGATTTGCGCACTCCGCCTGCTTTTCTTCCTTGCTTGCGACGAACGCCATCTCCGGCAATGCGAGCGCGAAAGATAACGTCAGGCTTGCCAGGCGACGATTCATGATAGCCTCCTTCCGAAGACGGACGCTGCAATCGGCAGAGACAGGAACCATTCGACGCATCCGGACCGGGCGATTGCGAAATCGTGCCGCTACCGGTGCCCCACGAACGCGCGACCGGCAAATGGGTCGCGATTCCGACACACGATGTAGCGTCGAAGAAAAAGGCTGCCAACCCCCTTAAGCATAGCTTGTCGCGTAGGGATTTGAGGTCAATCTGATCCTGGTTTTACAGATGCATATCGCAACGGCATGTTGAATGCCTGTTGAAACCATGGTTGAGGGAAAGGCCGCGAACGAAGACATCGTTTAGTGCAAGGCCGGCATGGCCAAGGTCTCACCGTTTCAACGTTTCGTTGCACGCCGGGATTGCGAGCAGAATGGAAGTTAGCGGGCTTCGAAACGGGAATGCCCTGCGGGCGAAGCCACGAGTGCCCCGGCATCTTCATGTGGTGTGGAGTTTGTTCAACTGCTTGCCTGGCAACGTATGTTCGTGGTGAACAAGCATCAAGTTAATCATCCGTCGTATTACTATAGACGACGAAATTCGCTGTCTCTTTCACGTTCAATCTCGCAGAACGGGTAATGCAGAAGTTTTCTGATAATTCGAGTGTGGAAGCAAGAACGGAGCCAGGGGTTGTCTCGGTGGCATTGAGGTCGTGCGAAAAAAACGCCATCTTTGAAAGCGGTTAGCGATTTGAAAAACCTGAAGATGAAGATCTTGAGGTATTAATATGTTAATTAACAAGGTTGGTGAATTTTTCGGAAGAATTTTCTTCCAGCGATGTTTCTATTTGTTCGTGGTATTGATGGTCTTTGTCTGTACTGCTCCGTTTGTGGAGCCTACACCGATTGGACGTTTCGCGATCAACTGTGCGAATGCGTTGATTATCATCGCGACGGTGGCGTCAGTCGGCCGCTCAACGCTTTCCTTCGTGATTGCCGTACTTCTCGCCAGCCCGGCGCTGGCTTTTCAATGGATAGCGGTATCGGGAACCGACCCACATGCGGTTGCAAAATCGTGGCTTTTTGGGGCCTTGCTCTACGCGACAACGATCGCATATCTGCTGCGCTACGTCTTTCGGCACGAGGTCATGACTGCTGACAAGCTGTTTGGCGCAGCATCCGCTTATCTTCTCCTTGCTGTCTTCTGGTCATTCATCTATGCACTTGTCGCTCATTTTTACGAAGGATCATTTGCACTTTTTGGAAACCAGGCATCGTTGACGTTCTATGATTTCGTGTATTTTAGCTTCACCGTTTTGACTAGCACGGGTTTCGGCGACATTACGCCGATAAGTCGCCAGGCGCGGGGGACTTGTGTAGTTGAACAGATTGTCGGCGCATTGTTCGTTGCCATTTTGATAGCACGGCTCGCAGGAGTGTATCCACCAGTAAACGACCGAGGGAAACCGTGAGCCGTCCGGAGCTCAGGCGGGCGTATTGCGCCGGAGGATTGCTGACGTCGCGTCAAAACCGGCTGAATGCTCTCAGTCGATGCCTTCGAGTCGCAGAGCAAGGTCGAAGGCGTTGTCGTCGAAATTCACGATTGCAGCGGTGTTGAACGGTCCGGATTTTGATGCCTGGTTTCCACCAGAGGAACTGGCGCATCTACTCCGTGCCGCTCAGCGACAGCTGACCCCAGTTTCAACCAGACAGGAAGGAGCCTGGAAATGGTCGAATCAAGAAGCGGACTTTGGAAGCGCACGGGAGCAGCACTGGTCGCAGCCGGACTCCTGGCGCTCTCGGGCGCTGCCTCGGCTACCAACCAGTCGCAACAGCGACAGCAAGGCAGGAACGCCAACCAGGCTGCCAAACAGGAAGCGCGCGCGGGTAAGGTCGACTGCCGGGCTGCAAACCAGAAGAGCAACTCCCAGTGTCGGCAAGACAAGCGCAACACGAAGCAGGAGGGTCGCCAGCAAAAGCGGGACATCAAGTACTAGCGCGGATTGCAGCCGGGTTTGGGGGAACAGCTGGAACTCTTCGGCGAGGTGCCAGTGAGATCCGTCTGGCAAAAGGCGAAATGCCCAAACGACGATCGGGTGGCGAAGTATTGGTCACCGGAGGATGGCCGCGCGGTCGACGCGGCTTTCAGGGTGCGAGCTTAGTCGCGTCCGTTGCACCACGAGACCTTCGACCTGCACCGCCGGATTGTTATGGCCCAGGCAGAAACTGGATGTCACGATACCAGGCCCGTGTCGCAGTAGCGGTATTGTCGGTGTCGTTGAGCAGGCCGTAGCCGCTGATTCGTCCTCGCGGTTCGTGAAAGACCATTCCATAGTAGTGCTACACAATTTATCGACGCAAAGATTGCCGCTGGCCAGCATTGCCGGGCTGTCCGGAAACGACAATCATCTGGACACGGGCTGTGTGAGGGTTGGCAATGACACCGCCTCGCGGAGCCGAGTTCGACCAGACGTACATGAGCGTCGCGAGCAGGACGCCAACAAGCCGTGGGTGCATCAACTCGTCGCCGCCTATCAGTCCCCCGAAGTGAAGCTGTTCATCCTGTCGCGCTATAAAGGCGCGATGATCCCGGCGTTCTGAGCAGCACGCGGCTGCTTGCGGCGGCCCAACCGACGCCCATCTGCCAGGCAAATGGCAAATCGAAAGTTAGCGTCGCGATGCTGACGTTGACGCGGTCGATATAGGCGACAAAACGGCACGATGCGCCGCGCGCTTGCGGTAGAGGGCGATGGCGCGAACGGCCCCGCGGAGTGCCCGATGGCGGGGATTTCGCGATGACTGGGTACGCGCGCCTTCGGCATGGCGCGCGCATTGTTCGGCAAATGCGGCCACTCCATTCGGCGGCAGGCTCTTTTTCGCGCCCCGCGTACCCTCTACATTGTCGTTGAGCACCGACGCAAGCCGCGATGCGGCAAGCGGACGGTTCAACCCATATTGGAGGTTTGTCATGGCCAGGCTCGAAGGCAAAGTCGCGCTCGTTACGGGCGCATCGAAGGGAATTGGCGCGGCGATCGCCCGTGCGCTCGCGAAAGAGGGCGCGGCGGTCGTGGTGACGTATGCAAGCAGTAAGGCGGGCGCGCTGGCGGTTGTCGAGCAGATCCAGGAAGCGGGCGGCAAGGCGACGGCCGTGGGCGGCGACGTCTCGCAGCCCGCCGACGCCGCGAAGCTCGTGCAAACTGCCATCGACTCGTTCGGCCGCCTCGATATCGTCGTGAACAATTCGGGCGTGTACGCGTTTTCGGCGGTCGAGGACATTACCACCGAGGAATTCCATCGGCAGTTCGACACCAACGTGCTCGGCCCGCTGCTCGTCACGCAAGCGGCGGTGAAGCACCTTGGCGAAGGCGCGAGCGTCATTAATATCAGCTCGGGCGTCACGCGTATCACGCCGCCCGCGAGCGCGATTTACACCGGCACGAAGGGCGCGCTGGACGCTATCACGAACGTATTGGCGCTGGAGCTTGCCCCGCGCAAGATCCGCGTGAATTCGATCAACCCCGGATACGTGGAAACGGAAGGCACGCATAGCGCGGGCATCACCGGCTCGGACATGGCTTCGGACTTCATTGCGAAGACGCCGCTTGGCCGCGCCGGCCAGCCGGAAGATATCGCCGATGTCGCGGTGTTCCTCGCGTCCGACGAAGCGCGCTGGCTGACCGGCGAGCATCTGCTGGCGGCGGGCGGCTTCCGCTGATCGTCCACGCGTGCGCAAGGCACGCATTGCATGAATGGCAATCAGGCGCCGCCTGCGTTCGCGCGGGAGGCGCCTGAGTCGTCAATTCGCTGGTCTTGCTTCCAAAGCGCTGTGGCGAAGCGCACCTCACATTCTCATCAAAAAAAGCGCACGATCACGCGGCACCGCACGCGCATCTGGTGCTTTTCTCGCCCGCGAATACGCATTCGCGCACCATCATCGAGCAGGTGAATCCCCGATTGCGCGGGAATTATTTTTTCACTTGCGCCGTGGTTTTTTGATTGTGCACTATGTGTTGTGCACAGCACAAACGTACGCCACGTACCGATGAGGATGTCCATGAGTGTCTCAGCCATTGCAACTCCGCACGCGGGGGAAATCGCTTCGACGCACGCGTCGGGTACGGACCGCCTGATGGTCCATCAGCTCAGTCATGCGTTTCGGACTGCCGACGGTATCGACGTGCCGATTTTCGAGCGGCTCGACTTCAGCGTACGCAGCGGCGAGATCGTCTCGATCGTCGGCCGCAGCGGCGCGGGCAAGAGCACGCTGTTCAATCTCGTCTCGGGGCTGATCGAGCCGCAGTCGGGGCAGATCGGCGTGGGCAGGCGCGACGACGGCAGTGCCGGGCGCATCGCCTACATGTTGCAAAAGGACCTGCTGATGCCGTGGCGCACGGTGCTGCAAAACGCCGTGCTCGGCATCGAGCTATACCGCAAGGTCAAGGCCGCCGACATCGAGCGCGCGCGTCAGATGCTCGCGCGCTACGGTCTGGGCGCGGTCGCCGATGCGTATCCGCATTCGCTCTCGGGCGGCATGCGTCAGCGCGTGGCGCTCACGCGCACGCTGCTGGTCGATCCCACGCTGGTGCTGCTCGACGAGCCGTTTTCCGCACTCGACTACGAAACGCGCCTCGCGCTGGAGGACGACGTGATGGCGCTGCGCGAGCAGAACGGCACGAGCGTCGTGCTCGTCACGCACGATATCGAGGAAGCGATTGCGATGAGCGACCGCGTGATCCTGCTAGGCGGCCGCCCGGCGCGCATCGAGGACGATATCGACGTGCGCCTGACCACGCACGGCCCGCGCACGGCGGTCTCGGCACGCGAGGCGCCCGAGTTCCGCACCTTCCATTCGCGCGTCTGGAACGGACTGCGCAGCCATACCATCCAGCACGCGGGAGCCACGGCATGAGCGATATTGCGATCTCAACGAATGCGCCAGCACGCCGGCGCGCAAAACCGCGCCGCGCGGCGAAGCTCGGCACCACGGGTGCCTTGGCGCTCATCGTCGTGGCGCTGATCGCGCTGTGGCAAGTGGCGGTCTCGGCAGGCTGGATCAACGGCAAGCTGCTCGGCTCGCCCGTGGGCATCTGGCAGGCCGCGCAGCAAGGGTTGAACGGCGGCACGCTGGTGCCCGACACGCTGGTCACGCTTTACGAAACCGTGGTGGGCCTCGTGGTGGGCAGCGGCCTGGGTATCGGCCTTGGCCTGCTGCTCTGGTTCGTGCCGCGCGTTTCCGGTGTCGCGGAAGGATTGTCAGTGATCCTGAACAGTATTCCGAAGATCGCGCTCGGGCCGCTGATCGTCATCTGGTTCGGGTCGGACATGACGTCGAAAGTGTGGCTCGCGGGCATTTCCACCTTCGCCGTGGCGATGATTTCCTCGTGCGCCGCCGCGCGCGAAGTCGACAAGGATCTGCTCAACCTGTTCCGCTCCTTCAACGCGAAGCCCTCGATGATCTTCACGAAGCTGATCCTGCCCGGCGCGCTGCCGTGGGTGTTTTCGACGCTGCGCGTGAACATCGGCTTCGCGCTGATCGGCGCGGTGGTGGGCGAGTACATCGCTTCGCAGGCGGGGCTCGGGCATGAGGTGTTCGTCGCCGGATCGCTGTTCGATCTGAATACGGTGTGGCTCGGCATTATCGTGCTCACGCTGATGGCGACGCTGCTGGGCTGGATCGTTCAATTCACGGAAGCAAGGGTCATTTCATGGAAGTCAGCACGATGAAACGAGTAAGCACGATTGCCATTGCGGCTGCGGTGACGGGGTTGAGCGTTCAGGTCTGCGCGCAGGCGGCGGAGCCGGTCACGGTGTATCAGGCATTTCAGTCGATCCAGTATTTGCCGCTCTACGTGGCGATCGACAAGGGCATCTTCGCGAAGAACGGACTCGACGTGAAGAAGGTCACGGCCGGCAGCGGCGCGGCGGGCGTGGCGGCGGTGATCGGCGGCCATGCTGATTTTTCGCTGCAAGACCCGATGACGGCCGTGCTCGCGAACCTCAAGGGCGCGAACGTGATGGCCGTCGCGAACGTGGTGGCGGGCGTGCCGGTATGGGTGATCGCGCCGCCCGACGCGGGCGTGCATCAGCCCGGCGACATGGCGAGCAAAAGCGTGGCCACGGCGCTGCCGCCCTCGACCAGCACCTATCTGCTGCAACGCTTGATCAAGGATCAGAAGATCGAGAAGGTGTCGCTCAACACGGTGCAACTCGGCACTGAACTCGCGCCCGTGAGCGCGGGCCGCAGCCAGGCGGCGGCCGTCTACGAACCGCAGGCGGACACCGGCATCGCGCAGGGCTACAAGGTCGTGTACGGTTTCCCGAAGGCGTATCCGGGCGGCTATGCGTTCTCGACCATCGACACCCTGGCCTCGACCATCAAGGACAAGCCGCAGATGGTGGCGGCGTTCGTGAAGTCGATCGGCGAGGCCGAGGCGCTGATTCACGAGTCGCCGGAGACCGCCAAGGCGGTTGCGAAGACGGAGTTTCCCTCGCTCGACGCGAAGATCGTCGAAGCGGCGGTGGGCCGCCTGATCGACCAGAACATCTACGCGCCCACGCCCGAGATTTCCGGGCAGGCGTTTCGCAACGCGCTCGATTTGCAGGAGTCGATCGGCAATATCAAGCCTGGCAGCGTGACCTATGCGAGTGCCGTCGACAATTCGTTTGCCGCGACCGCCGCGAAGAAGTAAGCGCCGCGCCGCCCGCTATCGCGCCGGCGCGCTGCGCCGGCGCTTCGAAGGGAAGGACAGGATGAACGAAGCCAAACCGTCGTTCGTGGCGGCCCTGATCGCGCAGCGCGGCAATCCAGCCGCGAGCCGCGCGCGGCTCGACGAGGCTGTGGCGCGCGCCGAGGCGCTCGAATCGCTGCACGCCTTCACGTATCGTCCGGATGCGTATGTCGAGCCCAACGCGTATGCGCCGCTCGCGGGCCTGCCCGTGGCCGTGAAGGATCTGATCGACACCGTCGACATGCCGACGTGCTACGGCTCGCCGATCTGGAGCGGTCATCGTCCGCAGGCCGACGCGCCCATCGTCGCGCAACTGCGCGAACTCGGCGCGCTGGTGTTCGGCAAGACCGTGACGACCGAATTCGCCTGGCGGCAGCCGGGGCCGACCGTGAATCCGTGGCGCCGGGATCATACGCCGGGCGGTTCGTCGAGCGGATCGGCGGCGGCCGTGGGCGCGGGCATCGTGCCGCTCGCGCTCGGCACGCAGACGGTGGGATCGGTGATCCGTCCCGCCGCGTACTGCGGCGTAGTGGGCTACAAGCCGAGCTACGGCACGATCTCGCGCGAGGGCGTGCATGCGCTCGCGGCGTCGCTCGATCACATCGGATTCCTCGCGCGCGACGTGGAAGTGGCGGCGCTCGCGCACGCGCTATTCGTCGCCCAGCGCGTGGAAGCGATCGACAGCGCCGACGCCTGGCGCGCGTGGTTCGCGCCGCTGCCCGCGCCGCCGCGACTGGGCGTCGTGCGCATGCCGTTCGACGCGCGCTTGCAGGACATGCAGAAAGTGAATTTCGACGGCGCGCTCGCGCAGTTGCGCGCGGCGGGCGCGGAGATCGTCGAAATCGAGTTCGACGCCGATCTCGAAGAGATCGTCGATGCGTTGCAGGTGATCCTGCGCGTGGAAGCGTGCTATGCGGTGGGCCCGGAGGCGCGCGCGCATCGCGACCAGTTGAGCGAGCCCATGCGCGCGCTCGTGGACGAAGGCGCGGCGATGCCCGAGGCGCGCTATCGGGCGGCGCTCGCGTTGCAGGCGCAGTGGCGCGCGCGCTCGGCGGAACTGCTCGCGGGGTGCGATGCGCTCGTGAGCGTGCCGGCCACGGGCGTCGCGCCGCAAGGACTCGACGACACCGGCGACCCCACTTTCTGCGCGCCGTGGAGCCTGCTCGGCATGCCCGCCGTGACCGTGCCTTCAGGGTGGACCGAGATCGGTTTGCCGCTGGGTTTTCAGACCATCGGCGCGTTTGGCGAGGATCTCGCGACGCTGCGCGTGGCGGCGTGGATCGAGCAGGTGATCGGCGCGCGGCGCGAGCTGGAACCCGCCGCGAGTGTGGAAGCCATCGCCTAGCGTCAACGCGACCCGCGAGCGACCCGCAAGCGACCAGGGAGGCAACATGGGCAAGCCGTATCGCACGATTCAGGAGTACGTACTCGGCACGCTGCGCGCGGAGATTCTGAAGGGCATCCACAAGGCGGGCACGCGCATGCGCCAGGAGGAGGTGGCGAAGCGGCTTGGCGTGAGCACGACGCCGGTGCGCGAGGCGTTTCGCGATCTGCGCGCCGAAGGGCTGGTGGCGATCGACCCGAACAAGGGCGTGGAAGTGCGCGGCCTCACTGCCGACGACGTGAGCGAGATCTACGAGTTGCGCATGATGCTCGAACCCATGCTCGCCGCGCGCGCGTGTTTGCGCACGAGCCCCGCGCAACTCGATGCGGCGCAGGCGAGCCACGCCGCCATGCGCCACGCCGCGCCAACCACCGAACAATGGGCCTTGCTCAACGAGGATTTCCATCAGCATCTGATGCAATGCGAGGCGCACACACGGCTGTTCGAAGTGGTGCGCGGGCTTTCGCTGCACGCGCGGCCATACGTGTCGTTGTCCATGCATGTGCAGCCGGACATCATGGCGAGCAACAACGACGAGCATGCGCAACTGCTCGCGGCCTGGCGCGCGCGCGCCGCTGCGACCGTGCACGAGCAGACGCGCGTGCATCTGCTCAACACGCGCAATGCGATCGTGGCCTGCGTCGACCAGTTGGCGCACGCGATGGCTGCGTGAAGCCGCCTTCGGCGGGAAACCCCGCCGTTGAGGAGGCCGAAAGATCAAAGCCAGTGCTGCGCGCGCACCTTTTCGCCGTCGGTGAAGCGCGAGAGCCGGAAGGGCGCCGCATTGACGACGGGCGTGTCGCCGCACACCAGGTCGGCGGCGAGGCGCCCCGCAGCGGGCGCAATGCCGAAGCCATGTCCCGAGAAGCCCGTTGCCACGACCACGCCGCGCAGCGCATCGACCTTCGAAATCACGGGAATCGCGTCGGGCATGGTGTCGATCAACCCGGCCCACGTTTGCGAGACCTCCGCTTTGCCGAACGCGGGCATGTCGCGCTTGAGGTCGGCGAGCATGCGTTCGAGGGTCGGGCGGTGCGGCTGCGGATCGAGTACCCGGATCGCCTCGTAGATCGAGGGACGATCGGCCGTTCCAGGTCGCCAATGCAGCGCCTCCTCAAGGAAGCGCTGGCCGAAACGGACCTTGAGCGCCGAGCGTTCGGTGAGGTAGGCAGGCAGGAACTGCGGGAAGAAACGGATGGCGTCGGGCGTGACGTCGGCGACGTTGGTCGCGGAAGTCGCCACGGTCCAGCCGCCGTCCAGGCGCTGGCGGAACGCCACATTGCCGAGACTCACGCACGGCTCGATCGGCACGGCAAGCGGACGCGTACGGAGTACGCTGGAAAGCACCTTGAGTTGCGGCAGTGGCGTGTCGAGCCCCTTCATGAGCAGGCGCGACCAGGCGCCGCCCGCTACGACCACGGCGTCGGTGCGAATGCGGCCTTGTTCGGTGACCACATGCGTCACGGCGCCGTTGCTCGTCTCGATCGCACGCACCGCGCATTGCTGCTGGAGGTTCACGCCGTGGCGCATCGCGGCGTGCGCCATCGCCGAGGCGGCTTGTTGCGGTTCGGCACGGCCGTCGCTGGCGGTGTAGAGACCGCCCACGCACGAGCCGGGAAGTTCGGGCAGATGCCGGCGCAAGTCGTTCGTGCCCAGCACGCGGCTCTCGATCCCGTGCGCGCGTGCCTCGGTGGCCCACGTTTCGTGGCGCTCGAGCTTTTCCTTCGTTTTCGAGGCGTAGAGGATGCCGTGCCGACGGAAACCGGTTTCGCGCCCGGTATCGACGTTCATGGTTTCCCACATGCGCATGCTTTCGACGATCAGCGGCAACTCGCGCAGGTCGCGCCCGGTCTGGCGGCACCAGCCCCAGTTGCGGCTCGACTGTTCGCCCGCCACGATGCCCTTTTCGACGACGACGGCATTCACGCCGCGCTTTGCGAGCGCAAGCGCCGTGGCCACACCGACGATTCCGCCGCCCACGACCACCACTCCCGCATGACGCGGAAACGCCGTCGAGGAGACGACGGTGTCTACCACTGGTCCCATACCCAACCACCTCTAGTTCCGTTTCATGTTGAACAAACGCCGCCGGGCCCGCACGCTCACGCGCCGGGCCCGGTGAACGGCCAGCCAGCTACGCGCGCCCCGGCGCGGTCAGGCGCCGGTCGAGCGGATTCAGATTCGGTGCGACACGCGCGACTTCTTCCTTCAGGAGTGCCACGCACTTTTCGATGAGCTCCGGGGTGAGCCGCGCGGAGAGGAACGTCAGTCCGAGCGACGCCACGGGCCCCGACTCCACGGCGAAGATCGGCACCGAAATGCCTGCGACGCCCACGAGCAGCTCGCCGCGATCGAGCGCGTAGCCCTGCGCGGCGGTTTCGCCGACGAGCGTGCGCACGCGCGCTTCGGTGAGGCTCGCATAGGTGCCGATGCGCGGCAGGTTGCGCGCGATGATCGCGTCGCGCTCGCCCTCGTCGAGAAACGAGAGCATCGCGAGACTGCCGGTGCCCACGCCTAGCGGCACATAGCCGCCGATCGCGCCGGTGAGCGTTTGCACGAAGCACTCGCCGTCGAGGCGGTCGATACAGACCGAGTCGTCCTGGTCGCGCGCCATCAGCACGACGGTTTCGCCCGTCGCCTCCATGAGCCGTTGCATGGCCGGCAGGAACTGGCTGCGCAGCCCCGGCCCGTTGGCCGCCTTGGCGCCGTACACGAGCATCTTGGTGCCCAGCCGGTAGCGCCGCCCCTTGTCCACCTTGGTCAGCAGGTTGTGGCCGACGAGCGTGGAAAGAATGCGGTGGCAGGTGGCCTTGTTGAGCTCCGTGTGGTCGCAGACGTCCTTGAGCGTGATGCCGGTGTCGCGACTGTTGGCCACCAGGTCGAGGATGAGCACGACCCGATCGATTAGTTGGGCGCCTGGTTTTGCGTTGCTTTCGGTCATGGCGGGTTTCTCAAAGTTCCATAATGTAGAACATAACATATCAAAAACACACAATGTGAGATTTTTCTTGACGTGGTGTTTTTGGCTTTTCATGATGATTTCACGACATCGGGGATGCGGCTGGCCACTGCGCTCTGGAATCGGGGTCTCCATGGGCGTTCGGCAAAGACGTCGGGCGCAGGGGTTGAAAGATCAGCGAGCAGGGGTGCGAGCGTGCGCGGCGCGCGACATCCAGGCGGCGCGATCAGCATGTCGCAATGCATAGCCGTCATCGACAGGAGCTTGCAATGAAGCAGTCGCAGTCGCTTTCACTTGACCACACGGCCCCGGCGCATGCGCCGGAGGCAACGGCGGCGCCGGCCGATCACGCGCATACCACGCGTTATCGCAAGGTCATCGTCGCATCGGCCCTCGGATGGGGCCTCGACGGTTTCGATCACACCATGTTCGCGCTCGCCCTCGGCGCGATCCTCACCTCGTTGCAGCTTTCCATCGGCCTGGGCGGCACGATCTCCACCGCGAGCCTCGTAGCCTCGGCCGTGGGCGGCATGTTCGGCGGTGCGCTCGCGGACCGCTATGGCCGCGTGCGCGTGCTCGTCTGGGTCGTGCTCGGCTTTTCCGTGACGACGGCGCTCACGGCCACGGCGCAAAACGCCACACAACTGGTGGTCTGGCGCACGCTCGAAGGCCTGTGCTTCGGCGCCGAGTGGCCCGTGGGCGTGGCCTTGCTTTCCGAATACGCTAAGGCAGAAAGCCGCGGCCGCCTGATGGCGTTCATGCAGAGCGCGTACTCGATCGGCTGGGCCGCCTCGACCATCGCCTATTACTTCGTGTTCTCATTCGCGCCCGCTCACGACGCGTGGCGCTGGCTGTTCGTGCTCGGCCTGCTGCCCGCCATCGCCATTTTCATCATCCGGCGCGGCATGCGCGACCGTGTGGTGACGGGCGAGCACAAGCCGCTCAATCCGTTCCAGGGCATCGCACGGCTCTTTCACCGCGATCTGCGCCGCACCACGCTGTCGTCCACGCTGTTCCTGGTCGGCGCGCACGGCAACTACTACGCGATCGTCTCGTTCCTGCCGCTTTATCTCGCCACCGAGCGCGGGCTGCATGTGGCGGGCACGACCACCTTCATGCTCGTGCAGATCGTGGGCGGCTTCATCGGCTACAACTCGAGCGGCTGGTTCCACGACCGCTTCGGCCGCCGCCCCACGCAAACGGCTGCGTTCGCGTTCGCCATTGCGAGCATTGTCGCGTTCCTCTACACGCCGGTGCAGTCGCTCGCGCTCGGTTACGTGCTGGTGTTTCTCGTCGGCATGAGCATTTCCTCGGTGGCGGGCGGGCTCGGCGCGATTCTCTCCGAGCAGTTCCCGACGCGCATTCGTGGCGCGGGCGTGGGCTTCACCTACAACGTCGGGCGCGGCATCGCGGCGTTCGGGCCGATGCTGATCGGCTTCATGGCGAGCCGCTATGGCCTGGGCTGGTCGATGATGGTCGTCGGCATCTGTCTCGCGCTGCTGTCGACGGCTGCGCTCTGGACGCTGCCCGAAACGCGCGGCAAGCAAATCATTCACAGCGGCGAAGTGTGAGCGCCGCGCGCGAGGCCCATTCGAGTGCCTTCGCGCGAACCATCAGGCACGTGTCGATTCGTCGACGGTAATTCAACTTTGGAGCAAGGACTGACCATGAGCTGGCGCATAGGTGTGGACTCGGGAGGCACTTTCACCGATATCTGCCTCTTCAACGACGAAACTGGACAGCTGGAAATCTGGAAGGTGCCGTCCACTCCGGACGATCCTTCGCGCGGCATCATCGAAGCCGTGCAGCAGGGGCTCGAGCGCGTGGGTGCACAGGCGGGCGAGGTATCGTTCCTCGGGCACGGCACGACGGTCGCGACCAATGCGCTCATCGAACTGAAGGGCGTGAAGACGGGTCTCGTGGTCACGGACGGCTTTCGCGACCTGCTCGAAATCGGGCGCCAGAAGCGACCGAGCCTTTACGACATGAACGCCGAAAAGCCCGACGTACTCGTATCGCGCGACCTGCGGCTCGAAGTGGTCGAGCGGCTCGACAGCACGGGCCGCGTGGAAGTCGCGCTGCGCGAGGACGACGTGCGCGCCGCGGCACAGCGTCTGAAGGACGCGGGCGTGGGCGCCGTCGCCATCTGCTATCTGTATAGCTTCCTCAACGCGGAGCACGAGGCGCGCACGCGCGCGCTGCTTGCCGAACTGCTGCCGGGCGTGTTCCTCAGCACGTCGAGCGACGTCGCGCCCGAGTTCCGCGAATTCGAGCGCTTGTCGACGACGGTGGTGAACGGCTTTCTCGGCCCGGTCATGTATCGCTATGTCGAGCGCCTCAAGCACCGGCTCGTCGAGATCGGTCTGCGCGTCGCGCCGTGTCTCACGCAGTCGAACGGCGGCGTGATCGGCTTCGACGCCGCGGCGACGTTGCCCGTGCGCACGCTGCTCTCGGGCCCGAGCACGGGCGTGGTCGCCGCGCAGGCCATCGGCAGGCAGGCGGGCTTTCCCAACGTCATCACCTTCGACGTGGGCGGCACGAGCAGCGACGTCGCGCTGTTGCAGGACGGCATTTGCAAGCTCACGAGTTCGGCGGAGGTGCATGGCTATCCGATCAAGGCGCCGATGTTCGACATCCACACGGTGGGCGCGGGCGGCGGCTCGATCGCGGGCATCGACAGCGGCGGCCTGCTCAAGGTCGGCCCGCGCAGTGCGGGCGCCGATCCGGGCCCGGTCTGCTACGGCCGCGGCAACACCGAGCCGACCGTGACCGACGCCAACATCGTGTTGCAAACGCTCAACCCGAAGGAGATTCTGGGCGGGCGCATGAAGGTGCACCGCGATCTCGCGTACGAGGCGATCGGCAAGATCGCCGAACGCCTCGGCATGGAGACGATGGACACGGCGCAGGGCATCATTTCCGTGCTGACCGCGAACATGGCGAAAGCGATTCGCGTGATCAGCGTGCAGCGCGGCCACGACCCGCGCGACTATGCGTTGATGGCGTTCGGCGGCGCGGGTCCATTGCACGCGGCGCGGCTCGCGAAGGAACTGGACATGTCGCACGTGATCGTGCCGCGCACGCCTGGCACGCTCTGCGCGCTCGGCTTGCTGCTCACCGACCTGCGTTCGGATTTCGCCCTCACGCGATTGCTGCCCCTCGCTGAAGACGCGCTCGGCGCGTTGCGCGACGGCTACGGCGAATTGCAGGCGAAGGCGAAACGGTGGTTCGACGGCGAGAACATTGCCGCGCCCGCCCGCCAGCTCACGCGCACGATCGACCTGCGTTACGTTGGTCAGAACTACGAATTATCGGTGCAACTGCCCGAGGGCGATATCACTGCGGACACGCTCGACGCGCTGCGCGCGGCGTTCGAGCAGGCGCATCGTCAGCGTTATGGCTTTGTCGCCGAAGGCGAGGCCGTGCAGATCGTGGCGATGCGCGTCGAAGCCCTCGGCCGCGTCGCGAAGAACGAATTCCAGCCGCAACCCGATATGGGGCCCGACGCGTCCGCCGCTCGCGGCGGCGCGCGCGAAGTGTGGCTGCCCGAGGCGGGCGGTTTCGTGGAAACGCCCGTGTACGAGCGCTCGCTGCTGCGCGCGGGGAACGTGATCGATGGCCCGGCCATCGTCGAGCAGATGGACACGACGACGGTCGTGCTGCCTGGCATGAAGGCCAGCGTGGACCCTTACCTCAACCTCATTCTGGAGTTCGTGTGATGCAGATCACCGTCGACCCCATCACCGTGGAAGTCATCGGCAGCGCGTTGACGTCGATTGTCGAGGAAATGGGCGAAGCGCTTGTGCGCGCCAGCTACTCGACCAACATCAAGGAGCGCCGCGACTGCTCGACGGCCATCTTCGACCGCAACGGCCAGGCGCTGTGCCAGGCCGAGCACATTCCGATGCACCTCGGCAGCTTCATCGGCGTGATTCCGCACATTCTCAAGCGCAACGCCGTGGAGGACATTCGCCCCGGCGACATCTTCATCGCCAACGACGCATATGAAGGTGGCGCGACACACTTGCCCGACATCGTGATCGCCGAGCCGATTTTCTTCGACGGCAAGATCGTGAGCTGGGCCGTCAACACGGCGCACCACGCCGACTTTGCCGACCGTGGTCACGCGCACATCTATCAGGAAGGGCTGCGCATTCCACCGATTCGCCTCTACCGCGAAGGCGTGCTGCAAAAGGACGTGCAGGAGTTGATCCTGCTGAACTGCCAGGTGCCGCACGAGCGTATTTCCGATTTGCGCGCGCAATGTTCGGCGAACCGGCTGTGCGTGGAGCGCATGGAAGCGCTCTACCGCAAGTACGGTGCGCAGCAGGTGGTCGCGACCGGCGACGCGTTACAGGACTATGCAGAGCGCAAGATGCGCGCGGGCATCGCGCGTATTCCTGATGGACGCTATCGTTTCGCCGATCGTTACGACGGCGTGCAGTTCGACGGCGAGATGACGCTGGGCGTGGAAATCGAAGTGAGGGGCGACGAGATGCGCCTGCACTTCGAGTCGCCCGCGCAGGTGCGTGCCGGCATGAACGTCACTTACACGGGCCTGCTCGCGACGGTCTACTACGCAGTCAAATCGATCGTCGATCCGAGCATCTTGCCGAACGCCGGTCTTGCGCGCCCGATTACGGTGGCGGCGCAGAAGGGCACGCTGCTCAACTGCACGCACCCGGCGGCGGTGGACGGACGCATCGGTGCGTGTCAGCGCGTGGTGGACGTGATCAACGGCGCGCTCGCGCAAGCCGTGCCCGAGCGCGTGCCGGCAGCGGGCAACGGCGCCTGCACGGTCGCGAGCTTCACGGGCACGCGTGACGACGGCAGCCTCTGGGTGTATCTGGAGACGATTGGCGGCGGTAGCGGCGCGCGCCCACATGCCGATGGCCTGAGCGGTGTGCACGTTTCGATGACGAACACCTCGAACCTTCCGGTCGAAGCGCTCGAACTCGAATATCCGCTCACGCTGCTTCGCTACGAGCTTGTGGGGGACTCGGGTGGCGCCGGCGAATTCCGCGGTGGCATGGGACTGCGGCGCGTCTATCGCATCGACCGCGATTGCGTGGTGTATCTCGAAGGTTCGCGCCTCATGTCGTCGCCGTGGGGGTTGCATGGCGGCGAAGAGGGCGGGCGAGGCCGCTTTGATTGCGGCGAACCGGGTGCATCGCTCAAAGGCTCGGTCGCGCTCAAGCGCGGGCAAACGCTCGATATCGTGACGCCCGGTGCCGGCGGGTACGGCGATCCCGTGAAGCGACCGCATGACCAGGTGCAAGCGGACCTCGCACAAGGTCGCATCTCGCCGGAAACGGCGCAGCGAGTGTATCGCTACAGCGTGTAAGTGTGTTCTGTTGGGTCGTGCGGCGTTCGACGTCGCACGACGCATCGTCTTACCCCGATTCAAATGATTTGGTCAATATTTAGTATGCCAAATCAACTGATTTGATTATGGCGTTTCTTTGGCGCCACCCACTTCAAGAGGCAGATTCAAATGGCAACTCCGCAAGTCGAAAAACTCAAATCCGGCAGCGTGTTCGAAGACAAATACAGCTATTCGCGCGCCGTGGTCGTGGACAACTGGATTCTTGTCGCCAATACGGCGGGACGTAACTATCAGACGCGCGAGATCTCGAACGATGCCGCGGAGCAGACGCGCCAGTGCCTCGCCAACGTGGAAGGCGCGCTGAAGGCCGTGGGGGCGTGTTTCGCCGATGTGGTGCGTTCGCGCGTGTTTATCCCGCGTCTCGAAGACAAGGACGCCGTGATGCACGTGATCGCCGAGGCGTTTCGCGGCGTCGACCCTGCGAGCACGATCACGGCGACGCCGCTGGCGGGTCCGGAGTATCTCGTCGAGATCGAGGTGACGGCGTATCGCGGCGCGGGCGCGGCGCAGGTGGAGCGCATGCGCGTGACGCTCTGACGATGCGTGCGTCACAGAAAAAATAAAGCGGAGGCCACGCGGTCAATGTGCTTCGCATGACGAAGCCACTCCGGGAAATGTTGCAACAATTCAGGGCTTGGGGAAATTCGATGAAAAAGGTCATGATGATGGTCGTGTGCGGCGTGGCGGCGGGCGCCACGCACGCGCAAAGTTCGGTGACGCTCTACGGGGTCGTCGATGAAGGGCTGCAATACACGAACAACCAGGGCGGTCACGCCTCGTATGCGATGTCGCAAGGCGGGCTTGGAAGCAGCAAGTGGGGCCTGACGGGCACTGAAGATCTGGGTGCGGGCCTGCGTGCGTTCTTCAAGCTCGAAAACGGCTTCAATCCGGGCAACGGTGCGCTTGGCAACAACGGCGCGCTATTCGGGCGCTCGGCGTATGTGGGGCTCGGCAGCGACCGCTATGGGCAGCTTCGCCTTGGTCGCCAGTACGACCTGCTGTTCGAAAGCCTTGTGCCGCTTTCGGCGGCGGGCAAGTTCGCGGGCGGCCTCGGCGCACATGCGGGCGACGTGGACAACGTGTGGGGCGACTTCAACCTCAATAACGCAGTGAAGTATCTCTCGCCCACGCTCTCCGGCTTGCAGTTCGGCGCGGCCTACGCGTTCGGCAATGTTGCCGGGTCGATGGGACGCAACCAGACGGTCAACTTCTCGCTTACGTATGCGAACGGGCCGCTCGCCCTGGCCGCCGCCTACCTCAAGGTCAACAATCCCGCCACGGCCGTCTGGAGCGCGACCGCTACGCCCGTGGAAGGCGCATCGTGGACGAATCCGCTCACCACGCCGATCTATCGCGGCTATGCGAGCGCGTCTTCGTTGCAGATCGCGGGAGGCGGCGCGAAGTATCAACTTGGCGCGTCGAACCTGGGCTTGCTCTACACGAATGTGCAGTTCCACGATGCCGTGGTCACGTCGACAACGCCGCTCGGCGGCAATGCTCATTTCAATACGCTCGAAGGCAACTACACGTTCAACGTGACGCCGGCTTTCCTCCTCGGTGCGGCCTACAGCTACACATGGGCTAACGACGCGCATTACGGTCAGCTCAATCTCGGATCGACGTATCTGCTGTCGAAACGCACGCTGCTATACGTGAGCGGCGTGTGGCAGCACGCAAGCGGCACGAATTCGGTGGGCACGGAGGCGATGGCGGCGAACAATAACATCACGGCTTCGACTACGCCCAATCAGGTCGTCGTGCGCGTGGGTATGCGTCACAGCTTTTAGGCATGGGGTGAGGCTGATCCGGAATGCCGGGTCAGCCTCAGGACGGTATTGGCAAGTTGAAGTTGGCGCGGGGTAGTGTGGCACTGGCGGTACGGCCGCAATACCCGGCCTTCCGGCGGCGAACCCCTACCTGACCATGTCGCGCAGCTGGCGCTGCAAATCCTGCGCCTGGGCCGGATCGGTAAAGAGATCGGCCGGCTGCGTCAGCCGCCTGGCGACGATATTGGCCTGTATGGCGGAGGCGGTGCCCGGCTCAGGCAAACCCGCGCCCGCGCAGACCGCGTCGCCAGACGGCAAGCTGCCTTGCAGCAGATAGTTCGCCACATACTCGTCCATGCACGCATCGTTGGTGAACAGCGCGCCGTGGGTATAGCTGGTTTCCTGCAATACGAACTTCGAATGCTTCAGGATGGCCGCTGTTTCGCGCGCACCGGCCAAAGGCGTCTTGGCGTCGAACTCGGGTTGCAGCAGCAATAAGGGCAGCGCCGCCGCGCGCGCGAAGGTCGGCGGATTCCGGGGGGCGAACGACCAGTACAGACAATGCTGGACGCTGCCGACGACTCCCCCTCCAAACAGCGAGGACTGTGCCAGCGCGTTGCCAAGACTCGTCCAATATGGCTGGTCCCGATGCAGCGGCGCGGCATCGTTGCAGATGACCGACCTGCTCGTGGCCTGGCTGGCGTCTAGCGCGATGGCTTGCGTCTGACCGGCAAGGAAATCGCGGTAGTACGTAGCCGCGTTAATTGCGACCTGATGCGCGGCGACTTCCTGATCCGCCGCCGCAGCGGGCAGGAATTGCATCGCGTCAAGGGCGGCATAAAGATCATCCGGGGAGATCGCGGGGTTCCCTTGCAAGATGGCACCGACCGCCTTGCTCACCACCAGATGAACGATGACGCCGTTGACATCATCCTGGTTGCCCAACAAGTCGTACAAGCCCCCGGCAAGCCAACTCGTCAGCCAGGCCGGACCGCTACGGGCGATCTGCCGGATGCCGTCCACGTCCGAACCCAGACCGAAATAGCTGTCATGGGCGGCGGCATAGGGTGCGATGATGTCGTCCAGTAGATACTGCATGGACGGAGCCTGACCGAGAAAAGCATCCGGCAGCGGCAGGCCGATATCCATCAGGCTATCGAGGATCATGTGGCCAGTGCGATTGGCGAACAGGTCGGCATAATAGGCACCCAACCGCGTCCCATACGAGGCCCCGTAATAATTGAGCTTGTCGTACCCCAGCGCGGCGCGAATGACATCCATGTCCCTCGCCGTGTATTCGGTATTGATCGTCGGGGTCAGCGGATTGCCGCCGCAGGCGGCGGCCACCGCGCGGTCGTAGGCGATCTGCGAGTTGATGCCCTCTGCGGAACGGTCAGTGTCGTTGACCGCCGGCAGCGACGTCGTCGAGCTACAGGTGAGCGTAGTGCTGACGCCCACTCCGCGTGGATCGAAGCCGATCAGGTCGTAGGAATCAGACAAGCGCAGAAGCTTCGCGCCGACCGGATTGGCCGGGTTGGCCAGGAGCCACAGGCGACTCAGGGCCAACGGCATGTTCAGCCCGCTTACGCCCGGTCCGCCCGGATTGGTCCACAGCGCACCCAGCCGGTTTTCCTGTGTGCCCGCCGCCACCTTCAAAACGCCGATGCTGACGCTGCCTTTGGAGACGTCGCTGTAGTCGAGTGGCACCCTCACCATGGCGCACTGGGTTCTGCCGGACAACACCGGCCGAAGATCCGGCGCGACGTTGGCGAACGTGCCGGTACTACAGTCGCTCCAGGCCACGGTCTGCTGGTAGAAAGGCTCCAGCGCCGCATCACGGGAGTTGTCCGATCCGCCGCAGCCGGACAGGCCGAGAGTCACGAGCAAGGACGCGGCGGCGCCGGCGCGCTTCAGGATTTTTTTGTTCATGTTGATCACCAGCTAAATTGCAGCCCGGCTCATTTGTTCCGTGAACCACAATCAACCCGGTTGGTTGCAGTGGGTTGCAGTTGGTTGCCGGATCCCTCTTGCGGGCCATTGAGCCGCGCTTGTCAAAATGGACAGATCCCCGGCCGCTGTCATTCGCACCGGGGTCGCGGCCTGGCGAGCAACCGACCCGCCAGTTCCGCTGCCGAAGGCTTTTGGGCGCGATTGCCGAATGTTTTCCAGATTGCCGTACGACTGCGCGCTTGCCGTTCCAGCCACACCCAGGAAAAGGACGTTGCGCCAATCAATAAAAATCGACTCAATCTAAAATCAGGCATCCTTATTTAACAAGGTAATAATCCGATTTGTATGAAAGTCGAATCCTTCAATCCACCAGCATATCTTTCCACCCGGCTTCCATCGCAACGCTTCAGCCAGAGCTTGCTGGTGTACATAACCGTCGCACACGTCTACGCGCTCACGACAATGCAACGGGGCGCAGCATGCGCCGCGTTGCATGTCCCGCATGTCGGCTCACTGGGTACGCGGATAAATATCCGTGACGTTGACGTTCCACGTCGAATCTGTCGCCATCAATGCCTGACTCAGATTCGCCGCCACTGGCGTCGACGCGAGATCGAATTCCTCCATGCTGAATTCAGGCGTAGCGGGGAGGAAACCTGTCAGTTTCGCTGTCTTGATGTCGTAGTCTGCGGCAAGGACACGCACCTTGTCGCCCGGTTCAGGTAACGGCAAGATTCGGGGCACACGATCAGCGAGCGACGACGTCGTGCCGAACGCGACCCACACTGGTGTACCTTGCGTACCGATATATTCTTGATACATGAGATAAGTCAGCTCCCCATTCAGCTCAACTGGAACCACCCAGTATTGGTCGCCATCGTCGTCAGCACCAACATAGCCAAGAATCACCGGATAGCCGTTGAGCGTGAGCCAGTTACCCGACAACGGTGCAGTCAAGGAGATTGAGGCCCTGAAATTTTTGGCATTCTGGTAAATGGGCATACTGCCTACCAGCGTCGCCTGGCCGTCCGCTCCCACATTCGAGAAAAGCAGGTTGTCGACCAGGACGATCCCCGCATCGCTGCGGACATCGGCCGCGATCGCTCCTCGCGTGACAACGGCGTTGATGTAGCTGATATGCGGCCTGGCTTCGATCGCGGCAATATATTTGCTCGTGAAATCCCGGTATCCAGCTGAAAAACCGATGGTCTGATACTGAGCGGATCCCGATTGGCTCGCGAGAGATCGCGACGGAAAATAGACAGACAGCCCGGATGAACCGCTGTAATCCGCCGTGGTGTTGTTATACACCACAGCCTGGCTGATCGCGTTAGCCAGCGCAACAGACCCCTGAGCGGTATCGGCAATGCTTCGTGAAAACTGCTTCAGATCGACCAGATCAAGGTCGCGGCTGCTGTCAGCGGCATTGCCTGTTCCGCCGAATCCCAGCGAGGTCGCCCGCTTCCAGACGACATTGACCCAACTGTCATCCGAAGAGGCAACCTTCGACAACACGGACCCTGACCACGACTCAAGGGCGGTCTGTACGCCTGGCATCTTGCTCAGGTCGATCAACGACAGCGTTCCGAATTCGCTGTCCTCGTCCTGTTTTTCGATGTACGAATCCGCAACCGACTTGCCGAACGTGCGGGCATCCTGCGCCGCAGAGGCCACGACCGAAGTCCAGTTCCAGCCGGCCCCAGGTTCCAGCTCCTGTGATGCGAGCAGATAGCTGGAATACGGGCTCAGCGCGCTCGCAACTTCGACAGTCGCCATCAGGCACGCGTCAAAACCGATCAGATCGAAGTGAATATTCGCTGCCCGGGTGCCGTCCGAGATCGCTTTTGACAAATCCGGCAACGTCATTGACGAGTCCGCCCCGGACGCACTCCGGAAATTCTCGTCGCCGCCAAAACCGTACCAGCCGGCCCCGTGGTCCCACAACAGCAACTTGTAGTTGCCCGCTGGATAGTGCTGTTTCGCCCATACGATAAAGTCCGACAAGGTTGAGGGCGCACCCATATCGATCTTGCCAAGATCGGCGACCTGCTGAATCTTGCCGTTGGCGAGTACGTGGCGTTTGACATTGACCCAGTCCGGAACCGGTCGGGAACTGTCGTCTACGACATTGGCGCCACCGGTTTCGATCACGATATTGGTACTGGCTGGCAGCGTCGCCTTCAGCATCTCGTTGATGTTCGCGGTACCGCTTTCCCAGTTGCTCTCGAGGTTGGAGCCGACCATGTAGACCATCACGGTAGTGGCCGCCTGCGGCTGAGGCGTTGGCGATGTCGTGTTGTCTCCCCCGCACGACGCCAGAAATATGACGAGTGTCAGCACCGTCACTTTAAGCGAATAAGATTTCATGATCTGCACTCTATTTTTATAGTAAAACGAGAACGTTTATTTAGAGCTAGCGTGTGATAGGTCTGCCCTGATTTCCCCGCCATGGCTATCTGGAGTCGCAACCGGGCGAAGCGACTCCGGGTGCCTGCCAATGCATCAATCGGGGCACAGGAACATGGGACCAGGCAGCTATCGAGCAGGCATTGACCGATGCGTCTCTCCAGACGGGAATGCCCACACCCCCAAACTTCAGAGGAATTATGCAAAGCGAAGACGAGTCGCCATATCACTGAAACCAGGTATTTTGTGACCGCCCGCTTCAAGAACCCTTTGAGGGCAGCGATTAGCTGGGGGCAGACAGTCGGCCGGATCCAACAGGCGATGTATCGTTGCCGCGAGCGGGTTGAGCTGTTGTTCCTCCTGACAACGGGCGATGTCGTGCCCCCTGCCTGAGCTGGCGGGCGCACCGAGATTGCAGTCCGTAAGACCGACCCGGATTCATGTGGGTATCCGCCAGTATTGGCGCGCCCTCGACAACCTCGAAGCATGTACGCGCAGCGTGCCGCATTCGCGCGGGTGGAGTGAGTTCCTGCGCGATAGCGGCGGCGCGGGCTTCTGGCATGAAAGCGATCGCCGGCATGCCGATTCAATTGGCGCCAAGACGTGCACATGCACCGTGGCTGTCGAAGACCTCGATATCGTCGTGCAGAATGCGCCGGATTTCAAAAATCGCCTCCGGTGTTTCCTGAACGCTATGCCCCGAGACGATCACCTTTTCCGAGAGCGCGCCGTCGAGATGCGCACTGCGATAGGGGACGACTCCGTCATCGGAATCTTCGAGCGGGCCCGTCTCACGGCGCCGCGCAATAATCGAGTGAAAGCACACACTCTGGCTGATCGGTAGCCGTGAAATCGACTGGATGATCGGATCGGTTTCCCGCAACTGCTCAATGCTGTTGGGAATCGCGATGGTCTTTCCTGCCCGCTGGGTGCTATCCGCGTTGGTCGCGCTTTGCAGCATGTCGTCGATCTCCTTCAGCAGCGCAAGCGGCAAGCGCACCAGATTCGCGACCCAGCGAGACAGCCTGTTGCTCGCGAACGGCGTGCCGCGGTGTGGCGTGGCGATAAAGATCGCGCGCTCGATCTGTGGCATCGGCGTAAAGCGGAGCAGACGATTGAGCCGTTCATCCTCGCGAACGAGGTCGACCCCTTCGGGCAGGTATTGGTTCTGGATGGTGACCCACAGAACATCGTCGGAAGACGAAACGAGCAGCCGTGCGAGCACACCGCCCATGCTGTGGCCGATCAGCACCATGCCGTTCGAAGCGGGCAGCACGCCTGCGGGGTCGAAATGCGCGAGCGTGAGTTGCACCGCCTGCCGTATTCTCGCGAGGTTCACGAGTATGGGCACGTTGGTCGGGTAGTAGACCTGCCAGACCTGGAAATGATCGCGAAGTATTTCGTCACCCTGAATATCGTTGGCGACGTTGACCCATGCCTCGGGACTGCTGGCCAGACCATGCAGCATCAGCACGATGCGGCGGTCGGGATTGAACGGTTGCATCATGTAAATGCGTGGGCGATCGATGCCCCTCGTGCGGCCGAGCATCGAAAGCAAGGACTGTCTGGCAAAGCCGGAGCGGGCAAGCCAGATGCCGTAGCCTGCACTGAAGTTGGCCGCGAGCGGTACGGTCTGGCCATTCAGCTCGACGTATTCCACGCGATACGGATCGTAGGCGGAGAAGACCACGTCGTGCGAAGCGAGCACCTGTTCGAGCGTGCCGCCGCCAAACGACAGCAGCGCCGTGACATTTGGCGAAGGCATTTCGTTGAACGGACGCGAGCCCGGTGCGAACCAGAGCGTGGCGCCCGCGTTCGAATCAGGATTGCCTTCGGCGGTTGGCTCGCTGTTTGCCGCGCTGTTTGGTGTGCTGCTGGCCGGGTTGGGCGCGGCGGCCTGGGTGACCGCAACCAGTTCCGCGCCCAGGCCGTCACGGCGATAGGTATTGTGCAGTCCCGCGAACGACAGCCTCGAAGCCGGAATGACTTCGCTGAGTTCGCGTATGCCCTCGGGCAGCCGGACTTCTCTCAGGTCAATATGAACGGTCCACGCTCCGATGAACTGATTTTCCGGATCGCGATTGCCATGGTTCGTTTCAGACGTGCTGCGCAGAAACAGCGCGCCGGCAAGTTCCTGCACCGCATAGTTGTAGTAGTCGCGAATCTGCGTCTGGCGATCCTTGAATGCCCGTTCGCCAGCCGTGCGTTGACCGAGGAATAAAAACGCATACGCGTAGCGCGCTGTCTTTAGCCACGAATCGAATTGAGCGTCGCTCCAGGGGGTGCCCGCAGGCGGCGTTTGCGCAAGTGCCATCTGGAGCGATAACTCGGCAAGGCTGGCGAGGCGCTGATCGGTATTGAGTCCGCGGACGGTTGCAATCGTGTCGATACACGCTTGCGGCGCGCTTTGGCACGAACCTGCGTCCAGTGCCGCAACCCGCAGCGTGGCCTGCGTCGCCGCGCTCAAGTGGCCGGTCGAGAGAATATCGCCCCGGCGCATGGCAAAGTACTGCTGCGGGCCGAGCGAGTTCACGCGCACCATCGCGCAGCCGGATAGCAGCGCGACAATGAGAACGGCCAGCACCTGGGCCGATATATCGGCCAACCGATGAGCCGGCCGAGGGCAACGCGGCATGCGTGATGAGTAAGGGCGCGTCATGAAGGATCCAGGCCATTCGCGCGCGTGAGGACAAGCGTGTGACGAAACGGGGGGCGATGCAGCGCGGCGGCGAGCAAAGCGATATATACCAGCCTGATCTGGATCGCGTTCGCACGGTGATCCACGGCATGCAGGTGCGCGCTCTTAGGCCGACTGGCGGCACCAGGATCCACAGACTCCAGTCACCATCGATCCGCAGGGCAGAGAACCCGGCCAACCTGAATCTGATTGAAAGCGAGCCGAATGGCGTGCGTGGAGTCGTGGCACAGGCACGCCCGTGTGACGTGCTCGTGCGCGGTTGTGGATGGCTGAAAAGCGACCTGAAGCTGCCTGACGAAGTGCGACATCTGAGCGACCGCAATGGCCGAAGATCCATCCGATGCGATCCCGGCACGGCGGTCGTTCCACGTAAGCGCCAGTTCTCGGCGCGTAACCCCGGTCAGCAGGACTGGCGGCGCACCGGCTTGCCTTCTGCCGTTCCGGGCGCCTGCCGCGGTGCGGGCTGCCGCATCCGGCATTTTTCCGGGCAGGCGAGGCGCTACGCGGGTTACAGTGGAAAGGCGCGTCCGCCGATTTCTCTCTGAACCGGGCCACCCCCGAGCAGGGGGCATCCGCGCGATGATCGGCACTCAGGAACTCGTCGTTGAAGGTGCTGACACGGTGTGAAAGGCGCTTCGTGTTTTCGTTGCATGCGCCAAGGCGGATTTCGCGGACTGCCTGATCGAGCGTTCCGGGTATGTGGCTGAGTGCGAGTCCACGGCAACTCTCGACGTGGCGGCCTCGAAAGTTGCAGGGAGGCAGTTGATCAAGTCATCACGGCACAGGCCGATAAACTGGAAATTTGGAGCCACACATTCATGGCTAAACAACATAATCGTCGCCAACGTAAGAAGCTCCATCTCGGGGAGTTTCAGGAACTGGGATTCGCCGTGTCCGCCGTGCTGCGCGACGGCGTTTCCGAAGCCGACGCCGAGCGTGTTTGCGATGCGTTCATCGCTGACTGTATCGAGGACGCGCGATTGACCTATGGTGGAGCGATCGGGGACAAGCTTGATGGATTTGTCGTTCCCTTTGCCAATCTCGCATCGGCGACGGAGTCGCATCGAGCCGTTGTACGCGATTGGCTTGAAGCGAGGGCCGAACTGACGTCTGTCGAGGTTGGGCCGCTCGTTGACGCCTGGTATGGGCATGACTAAGAAAACTGGACGACCATGGATTTACCTCAACAACTGGATCTCGCGTGCTTGCTTGAGACGTACTGGCCGCTCGTGGTGGCAGCACATCCCGCAGGCTTGCCCATGAAATTCATCGCTGAATCTGCACCAAAGGTGGCGGTTCTGCAAAGCATCGGGGTATTGGACATGTTTTTAAAGGTCGATGATGATTTCAATAAAGTCGTGACTGAAGTGGCGAACGGACGTGGCGTCGATTCGTTAACCCGTGACGATTTTCGAATCATCGCTTCTCTCTATGCGGGCTGGTATCGCGCCGGGAAGTGAATGCACGGAAAACCAGCAGCGATAGCGACATTGTGCGGATTCTCCGCTGCACGTAAGGCGCGATCGGTGCGCTCAGGGGCCCTTTATTTCCCCGATCGAAATCGACGCTGGGGACTTGCTTGGTACCCAAATGGATACCAGCCGCCCTTGGCCAGTGATCTTGACTGAGTTTCGTTCCCGATCGGATACGAATAGATCGAAGCACGCCGATTGGCTTATCTTTCGTACCCGATCGGGTACGAGCAAAAGGGCCCCCCTGTGGATCAATCGGATTTCCCCATATCGGACGTTGCGGCGCTTGGCAACATTGTTCGCGCGGCCCGCATCGCTCAGGGGCTCACGCGTGATGACCTGGTCAACATCACGGGACTGTCACCCAAATTCATTACGCATGTGGAGTCTGGAAAGCCGACAGCCCAGATAGGCAAGGTTTTCGTTCTGCTTTCCGAACTGGGCATCATGCTCCGTGCGCAGACATCGATCGCCATTTCGGCCAGGACAGCGGAGCAGGCCCGCCGCAGGCGCAGGAGCCCGAATGCCGAATAGGGCGCTCGTAGCGTGGGCCAATGGCGAACGCATGGGGGTCGTAGCAGACAACGACGACATCTGGTCGTTCACGTACGACCCACAATGGTTCGCATCCAGAAGCGCCTTTGCGCGGCTACGCGCTTGACATCGGTCGCGCTGACGCGCGACGACGTGCTCGACAACATCACGCTCAATTCGCTGACCAATACGGGTATTTCGGCCGCACGTTTTTACTGGGAATCGCACACGCATTTTGCCTTTCCGCTGATGTCAACGTGCCTGCCGCAGTGAGCGCATTGCCCGGGGAAAATTTCCAGGCGCCGAAAAGCTGGACCGAAAAAGCCTATCACGCAGGGCGGGGCCCCGATCTGGACACACTGGTGGCCTCGTGCAAGAGAAGGAGGGTTCGCGCCTTCTACACAATGCCGACCCTGCACAACCCGCTTGGCTGGGTGATGGGCGCGACGCGGCGCCGCGAGCTTGCCGCCATCGCGCGACGTCATGGATTGATGCTGATAGAGGACGCGGCCTACGCGTTCCTGGTGAACGATGCACCGCCGCCATTGGCCGCGCTCGCACCGGAACTGACGGTCTATGTGTCGAGCTTGTCCACGAGTGTTTCGACGGGATTGCGCATTGGCTTTCTCCACGCTCCAGCCGAATGGATTCCGAAACTCGAACGGGCGATCCGGGCGACGACCTGGATTCCGCTCGAACAGGAGGTCCGTGCCGTTACGATCGCGATGGCATTGATGCGCGAGCGGATCTCCGTGACGACCGCGCTGCCGTTTTCCACATCGTCAACTGTGCCTCACGCCATTCGCCTGGCGATTGGCTCTGTCGATTTGACCACGCACTGAAGGCGGGTACGCGTCATTGGGATGGATGGCCGGCAGGTTTTGCGGGTGAAACGGTCATTGGAAGGGCGGCTTTAGCGATCGCACGAACGCCGCATACCGGCAGACAGCCGACCGATCCGGCCACCCGAAATCGACCCGTTGCGGCTCTCCTGCCCAAGCGGTAAGTGATGTCCGAAAACGAAACAGGACAGGACATTCCGGCGATGCGTGTCATCGGCGGTTTCTCGTCTTGAATGACAGCTAACGCCGAATGCGGCTGCGGCGCGACGCGCCTGCACCCTGGCAGCGCTTGCCCGATGTACGCGCAGCGACCCGGCGTGGCGAGAATGCCCTGAAGCGGGGCGCGCCGCGCGAGTGCGAGGCGCCGCCGCCGTGCACTGGCAACGTGAATCGCTGCACCGCCCGGCAACATGAAACGGCCCACGATGGCGCGCGATCTTCGCGGTAAATCGCTGGATCGACACGCTGTCGATTGCCCGAAAAGCTTGTGCGGACAAGCGTTTGCCGCTCGCTTTATCGCATCTGGCATGGATGCTGCGTGGCGCACTTCATCTTGTATTCAAGATTGAACTCATGCCACGCACCGCTGTGTTGAAGGTCCACGACCTGCTCGACGCCTATCGCCGCAGCGAGACTTCGCCGCGCGACATCGTCGCTACCGTGCTGCAACGTCTCGCGACCACGCATCGTCCCGAAGCGTGGATCCTGCGCGTGCCCGAGGCCGATCTCGTCGCGCGCGCCGCGCAACTCGAAGCGTTGCTCGCCGATGAAGGCCCGGCGCTGTTCGTGCGCATGCCGCTGTTCGGCGTGCCGTTCGCGGTCAAGGACAATATCGACGTCGCGGGCCTGCCGACAACCGCCGCTTGCGAAGCGTTTGCCTACACGCCCGACGAAACCGCGTTCGCGGTCGCGCGTTTGCTGGAGGCGGGCGCGATCCTCGTCGGCAAGACCAATCTCGATCAGTTCGCGACCGGCCTCGTCGGCACGCGTTCGCCCTACGGCGCGGTGCGTCAGATCGAGCGCGACGCGTACGTTTCCGGCGGCTCCAGTTCGGGGTCGGCGATCGCGGTCGCGGCGGGCATCGTCGCGTTTTCGCTGGGCACCGATACGGCGGGATCGGGGCGCGTGCCGGCGGGCTTCAACGGACTCGTCGGTCTCAAGCCGTCGCTCGGCCTCGTGAGCAAGCGTGGCGTGGTGCCGGCGTGCCGCACGCTCGACACGCTCTGCGTGTTCGCGCACGACGTCGCCGACGCATGGACGGTGCTCGACCGCCTTGCCGCCTTCGACGCGCGCGACGGTTACGCCAAGCGGCTCGCCTCGCGCGGCTTGCAGCACGCGCCGCTGCGCATCGCCGTGCCGGACACGCTGACGTTCTTCGGCGACGACCGCGCGGCCGGCGCGTTCGCCGCGACGCTCGACGGCATCGCCGCGCATCTCGCGCTCACGCCTTCGACGTTCGCGTTCGCGCCGTTGCAGCAGGTCGCGGCGCTGCTCTACGACGGGCCGTGGGTGGCGGAGCGGCGTGCCGCGCTCGGCGACTTCTTCGACACGCATCGCGCGGACATCGACCCGACCGTGGCGAAGGTGATCGGCCAGGCGGCGCGTTTCGACGCCGCCGCGGCGTTCGACGGCCAGTACGCGCTCGCGGCCCTGAAGCGCGACGCCGAGGCGCTGTTCGAGCATGCCGACGTGCTGATCGTGCCGACCACGCCGACGCATCCGACCATCGCCGAGGTAGAGGCGAATCCCGTCGAGGTGAACAGCCGCCTGGGCGTGTACACGAACTTCGTCAATCTGCTCGACTGGTGCGCGCTCGCCGTGCCCGGTGCGCCGCGCGCCGACGGCTTGCCCGCGGGCGTCACGCTGATCGCGCGCTCGGGCGCCGACCAGCAGCTTGCGGTGCTCGGCGCGCGCATTCAGGCGTGCTTCGACAACGCCGCCGACGCGCGCGCTGCCGACGCAATCGCCGCGCAGCCGCTGCCGCTCCAGGAACCGACCGTCACGCTTGCCGTGGTCGGCGCGCATTTGCGCGGGGAGCCGTTGAACTGGCAACTCCGGCAGGCCGGCGCGCGCTTTCTCGAAGCGACGACGACGGCGCCGTGCTACCGGCTCTATGCGCTGGCAGGCACCGCGCCACCGAAGCCCGGCCTCGTGCGTCAGCGCGACGCTAAGGAGGGCGAGGAAGGCTCGCAAGGCGAGGCCATCGACATCGAACTCTGGGAGGTGCCGCTGCGCACGTTCGGCGCGTTCGTGGCCGCCGTGCCCGCGCCGCTCGCGATCGGCTCGCTCGACACCTTCGACGGACGCACCGTGAAGGGCTTCGTTTGCGAGTCGTGCGCCATCGCCGCCGGCGCGGGCGCCGTCGACATCACCGCGTATGGCGGCTGGCGCGCCTATCTGGCACATCACGTTGTGCACCGCGCGCCGCCACCGCACGCCTGACGTCTCCGATCCGCCATTCCAAAACGCAGTGAAACCCGAACGCAGTGAACGACCCACTCAAGGAATCCACACCATGACCCAACGCCGCGACTTCATCAAACAGGCCGGCGCGCTCGCGCTCGGCAGCCTGCTGCCGCTCGAAAGCGTGTTCGCCGCCGACAAGCTGACGGTCGGCGTGGTCTACGTCGGCTCGAAGGGCGATTACGGCTACAACCAGGCGCAGGCGCAGGCCACGGCGGTCATCAAGAAGTTGCCGAACGTGAAGGTGGTCGAGGAAGAGAACGTGCCGGAAACGGTCGCGGCGCAGAAGTCGATGGAAGCGATGATCGAGCAGGACGGCGCGACGCTGATCTTCGCGACCTCGTTCGGCTATTTCGATCCGCACGTGCTGAAGATGGCCGCGAAGTATCCGAAGATCCGCTTCGCGCATTGCGGCGGACTCTGGAAGCCGGGCAATCCGCCCAATATCGCGAGCTACTTCGGCTATATCGACGAATGCCAGTACCTCAACGGCGTGGTCGCGGGTCACATGAGCAAGAGCAAAAAGCTCGGCTTCGTCGCCGCCAAGCCGATTCCCCAGGTGCTGCGCAACATCAACGCGTTCACGCTCGGCGCGCAGTCGGTCGATCCGTCGATCACCACGCACGTGATTTTCACGGGCGACTGGTCGATGCCGGTCAAGGAAGCCGAAGCGACCAACAGTCTCGTCGATCAAGGCTGCGACGTCCTGACCTGCCATGTCGATGGTCCGAAGGTGGTGATCGAAACGGCGGAGAAACGCGGCGCGATGAGCTGCGGCTACCACGCGAGCCAGGCCGCGCTGGCGCCGAAGGGGTATCTGACCGGCGCCGAATGGGACTGGGCGACGCCGTACAGGACGCTCGTGGCCGACGCGCAGGCGGGCAAGCCGCAGCCGAACATTTTGCGCGGCGGCTTGAAGGAAGGCTTCGTGAAGATGTCGCCTTACGGCGCGAAGGTCACGCCCGCCGCGAAGACGAGCGCCGACACGATCAAGGCGCAGATGGTGGCCGGCCAGTTCGTGATTTTCAAGGGACCGCTGAAGGACAACAAGGGCGGCGCGGCGATCGCGGCGGGCACGAGCTACGCGCAGACCGATATCACGCTCGAAAGCATGAACTACCTCGTCGCGGGCGTCGTCGGCCAGATCTGATCGATGTCCACGTCGATGCCCACCTCGCGCGCCATCGCATAACCGCCACGTGCCCACGGCCGCCCCCCTCGCAAGGAGAGATCATGCGCGCTCGCGCTTCCTCGGTGACTTCAGTCGGCGCCGCCCGCGTGCTGATCGGCGTGCTGCCCGCTTTGCCGACGCTCGCGGCGATCGTCGGCACGTTGCTGCTGTTTTCGCTGTTCCTGCTGATCCAGGGGCAACCGGCCGGCGACGCGATCGTGCTGATCGCGCAGGGCGCGTTCGGCTCGTCGTTCGCCTGGCAGAGCACCTTGCTGCGCGCCGCGCCGCTGATGCTCACCGCGTTGTGCGTGGCGCTGCCCGCGCAGGTCGGGCTGATCGTGATCGGCGGGGAGGGCGCGCTCGCGCTCGGCGGCCTCGCGGCGGCGCTCATGCCGCAATTGCTGCCGGCCGCCACGCCCTGGTTCGTCGCGACGCCGCTCATGGCGGTGGCCGGCATGCTCGTGGGCGGCGCGTGGATCGGCGCGGTGGGCGCGTTGCGCCAGTGGCGCGGCGTGAACGAGACGATCAGTTCGCTGCTGATGTCGTATATCGCGATCGCCGTGTTCAAGTTTCTCGTGGAAGGGCCGCTGCGCGATCCCGCGAGCCTGAACAAGCCGTCCACGCCCGCGTTGCCCGACGCGTTTTCGATCGGCTCGCTGCCGGGGCTCGACGTGCACTGGGGCCTGTTCTGGGGGGCGCTCGCGTGCGTGGCGGCGTGGGTGTTCGTGCGTCATAGCACCAAGGGCTTCGCGATGCGCGTGACCGGCGGCAATGCGCGCGCCGCGCGCCTCGTCGGCCTGCCGGTGAATTCACTCGCGTTGACCGCGTGCGTGCTGGGCGGCGCGGCCGCGGGCCTCGCGGGCATGTTCGAAGTGGCGGCGGTGCAGGGCAGCGCGAACGCCTCGCTGCTCGCGGGCTACGGTTACGCGGGCATCCTTGTCGCGTTCGCGGCGCGCCAGAATCCGCTCGCGATCGTCGTGTGCGCGGTGATGATCGGCGGCATCGAGGCGAGCGGCAGTCTGCTGCAACGTCGTCTCGATCTGCCCGACGCGACCACGCTGGTTCTGCAAGGTCTGCTGTTCGCGAACCTCCTCGCGTGGGAAGCGCTGGGCGGACGCCTCGCCGCGTGGCGCGTGAAGCTTCAGGCCGCGGCGCAATCCGAAGTCTCGCCTTCGCTGGAGCAAACTCATGCCTGATCTGCAATCGCCGTTCGCCGTGCTGATGCTCTCGCTCGTCGCGGGCGCTATTCGCGTGAGCACGCCGTATCTGTTCGTGAGCCTCGGCGAATGCCTGACCGAAAAGGGCGGGCGCGTGAATCTCGGCCTCGAAGGCATTCTGGTGTCGGGCGCGATGAGCGGTTACGCGGGCGCGTATCTGACCGGCTCGCCGTGGGCAGGCGTGCTCATCGCGGGCGGCGCGGGCCTGCTGCTCGGCTGTCTGCACGGCCTGATCTGTTCGTTGCCGCGCGTGTCGGACATCGCGTTCGGCATTGCGCTGATGCTGTTCGGCACCGGTCTTGCCTTCTATCTCGGCAAGCCGTTCATCGAGCCGCAGGCGCCGATGCTGCGCTCGTTCGATTTCGGCGCGTGGAGCGCCTCGCCGCAACTGCATAACGCGATGCACGTGAACCCGCTGTTTCTGATCGGCGTGGCGCTGGCGTTCGTCCTGCAATGGGGGCTGCGCTCGACGCGCTGGGGCATGACGCTGCGCCTCGTTGGCGAGAACGTGGAAAGCGCGCGGGCGATGGGCTATGCGGTCACGCGCGTGCGCATCGTCGCGACGGCGGTCGGCGGGTTCTTCGCGGGCGTGGGCGGCGCGTATCTGTCGCTCGTCTATCCGGGCAGCTGGAACGAAGGGCTGTCCAGCGGCCAGGGGCTGATGGCGGTCGCGCTCGTGATCTTCGCGCGCTGGCAGCCGCTGCGTTGCCTGTGGGCGGCGCTGCTGTTCGGCGCGGCGGGCGCACTCGGCCCCGCGTTGCAGGCGATCGGCGTGACGAGCGGCTATTACCTCTTCAACGCCGCGCCCTATGTGTTGACGCTCGCGATCATGATCGTCAACTGCCGGCCGGATCGCACGCTCGCGGGCGCGCCCGGCGAGTTGAGTCTCACGCGCTGACGTTTTCCTTCGCCATCGAATCCATCCGTCTCACCGGAGACCGACATGACCCGTTTCATCGACGCCCGGCCT
The DNA here is from genome assembly GCF_003268775.1 of Paraburkholderia unamae. GTDB lineage: Bacteria > Pseudomonadota > Gammaproteobacteria > Burkholderiales > Burkholderiaceae > Paraburkholderia > Paraburkholderia unamae. The sequence goes on along the minus strand of NZ_QLSU01000033.1, from coordinate 14,724 downwards.
TACCCATGGCCTTATGACGGCGCGCTGCGCGCCGACAACACCGCGCTCGTCATTATCGACATGCAGACCGACTTCTGCGGGATCGGCGGCTATGTCGACAAGATGGGCTACGACCTCTCGCTCACGCGCGCGCCGATCGGGCCGATCCAGCGCGTGCTCGCCGCGATGCGTGCGCAGGGCTTCACGATCATTCACACGCGCGAGGGGCATCGGCCCGATCTCTCCGATCTGCCCGCGAACAAGCGCTGGCGTAGCCGCCGCGCGGGCACGGACGGCGTCGGCATCGGCGACGACGGTCCGTGCGGCAAGATTCTCGTGCGGGGCGAGCCGGGCTGGGAGATCATCGACGATCTCGCGCCGCTGACGGGCGAGATCGTCATCGACAAGCCGGGCAAGGGCTCGTTCTGCGCGACCGATCTCGAACTCGTCCTGCGCACGCGCGGCATCGTCAATCTGGTGCTCACGGGCATCACCACCGACGTATGCGTGCACACGACGATGCGCGAGGCGAACGATCGCGGTTTCGAATGCACGATCCTCGCGGACTGCTGCGGCGCGACCGACAAGGGCAATCACGACGCGGCGCTGAACATGGTGCTGATGCAAGGCGGCGTGTTCGGTACGGTGTCGGATTCGCAAGCGCTGCTCGCGACGCTGGGGCGCTGATCATGTCCACGCTCGCCAGCATGAAACCCCTGCCGTCCCGCGGCGGCGCGCTTGGCATCGAAGTGCTCGGCGCGAGTAAGCGCTTCGGTGCGTTTCGCGCGCTCGACGACGTCACGCTCAAGGTGCGCGCGGGCACCGTCCACGCCTTGCTCGGCGAAAACGGCGCGGGCAAGAGCACGCTCGTGAAAGGGCTCGTGGGCTACGGCGTGCTCGACAGCGGGCAGATCGTCGCCGATGGGCGCGAGGTGCGCATCGCCTCGCCGCGCGACGCGCAGGCGCTCGGCATCGGCATGGTCTATCAGCATTTCACGCTGGCGGCGGGCTTGTCCGTCGAAGAAAACCTGCTGCTCGCGCGCGGCAAGCTGCCGTTTAAAATTGATTGGCATGCCGAACGAAAGGCGCTAGACGCGTTCATGCGCGCCATGCCGTTTCGCCTCGCGCTCGACGCGCCGGTGTCGGGTCTCGCGGCCGGTGAAAAGCAGAAGCTCGAAATTCTCAAGCAGTTGTATTTGCGGCAGCGCTTGCTGATACTCGACGAGCCGACTTCCGTGCTGACGCCGCAGGAAGCCGACGAGGTGCTCGGCCTGATGCGCGATCTCGCCACGCGTAACGAGCTGACCGTGCTGATGATCACGCATAAGTTCCGGGAAGTGATGGCCTATGCCGACGATGTCACGGTGTTGCGCAAGGGGCGTCTCGTGGGCAGTTGCGCCGTGCGCGACACCGATCGCGATCGCCTGGCTTCCTGGATGATGGGCGGCGATAGCAGTGTCGACGCGCGCGCCACGGCCGGCATCGACGATGGACAGCCCGCGCGCAAGGCGATCGACGCCGATGGGCCGGTCGCGCTCGAACTGTCGAAGCTGACGGTGGTGGACGATCGTGGCCATGCCGCGGTGCGCGAGGCGTCGCTCGCCGTGCGCGCCGGGGAAATTCTCGGGCTCGCGGGCGTGTCGGGCAACGGCCAGAAGGAACTGGTCGAAGCGCTGGTCGGGCAGCGCCGCGTGCAGTCGGGCGCGATGCGGGTAAAGGGCGAGACGTACCGCGCGACGCGCGAAGCGATGACGCGCTTGTCCGTGTTCGCGTTGCCGGAGGAGCCGCTGCGCAACGCGTGCGTGGCGAACTTGAGCATCGCCGAGAATCTCGCGCTGCGCGATTTCGATCGCGCGCCGCTGCGCGCGGGTGGCTGGCGGCTGAACTGCCGCGCCATGCGCGAGCGTGCCGAACAGCGCATCGCCGAATTCAATGTGCGGCCGCCGGTGCCGGACCGCGCGATCGGCACGCTCTCCGGCGGCAATGTGCAGCGCGCCGTGCTCGCCCGCGAACTCGGCCAGCCCGTCGACGTCCTGATCGTCGCCAATCCGGTGTTCGGGCTCGACTTTGTTTCGGTCGCGGATATACACGCGCGCATCCTGGCCGCGCGCGACGCGGGCGCGGCCGTGCTGCTGGTGAGCGAAGACCTCGACGAATTGCTGGAACTGGCCGACCGCATCGCCGTGATCGCGCAAGGGCGGCTGGTGTTCGAAACCCCCGTGGAAAACGCGGACCGCGTGGTGCTCGGGCGCCACATGGCCGGCCACGGCGACGATCGTCAACCCGACGCGGCGGTGCCGTCCGCTGCTTTTCATGGAGCCTGAACGATGAGTTCGAGTGGACTCGGCGGCTTGAACCGCTCGCCTGCGGGCGTGGTGATCGGCCTCGTGCAACTGCGCAATCCCGATATCGAAACACCGGCGCAACTCGCGGCACAAACGCAGCGCATCGTCGATCTGGTCGGCAAGGCGCGGCGCAACAACGCGGCGATGGATCTCGTGGTGTTTCCCGAATACGCGCTGCACGGCCTTTCCATGCGCACCGACGACGCGATCATGTGCACGCTGGACGGCCCCGAAGTGGCCGCGTTCAAGGCCGCGTGCGTGGCGTTTCGCATCTGGGGCTGCTTCTCGATCATGGAGCGCAACCCGCACGGCAATCCGTACAACAGCGGCCTCATCATCGACGATAAGGGCGAGATCCAGTTGTATTACCGCAAGCTGCATCCGTGGGTGCCCGTCGAGCCGTGGGAGCCGGGTAATCTCGGCGTGCCGGTGTGTGTGGGACCGCGCGGCGTGAAACTCGGCCTCGTCATTTGCCACGACGGCATGTTTCCGGAGATGGCGCGCGAAGCCGCGTACAAGGGCGCGGAAGTGATCCTGCGTACGGCGGGCTATACGGCGCCGATCCGGCACGCGTGGCGCATCACCAATCAGTCGAATGCGTTCCAGAATCTCGCGCAAACCGCGAGCGTGTGCCTGTGCGGTAGCGACGGCACGTTCGACTCGATGGGCGAAGGCATGTTCTGCGATTTCGACGGCACCGTGATGGTGGACGGCAGCCATCGTCCCGACGAGATCATCACCTGCGAGATGCGGCCCGACCTCGTGCGCGAGGCGCGCGCGCACTGGGGCGTCGAGAACAATATCTATCAGTTCGGCCACCGCGGCTATGTGGCCGTGAAGGGCGGTGCGCGGGATTGCCCGTACACCTTCATGCAGGACATGGTGCGCGGCGAGTATCGTCTGCCGTGGGAAAGCGAGGTGCGCGTGACCGACGGCACCTCGTGCGGTTTCCCCGCGCCCGAACGCACTTACAAGGGTTGATCGACCATGCCGGTTCTTGCTGGCGCGTTGCCTTCTCCTTTCTCGTACGAGGCGTCAAAGACCGCGCTCGTGGTGATCGACATGCAGCGCGATTTCATCGAGCCCGGCGGCTTCGGCGCGGCGCTCGGCAACGACGTGTCGCTGCTGGGCGGCATCGTGCCCGACGTCGCGCGGCTGTTGCGGCACGCGCGCGAGCGCGGCTGGTTCGTCGTGCATACGCGTGAATCGCATGCGGCGGATTTGTCGGACTGCCCGCCCGCGAAACGTTTGCGCGGGCAGCCGAGCGCGCGCATCGGCGACATGGGTCCGATGGGCCGCATTCTCGTGCGCGGCGAGCCCGGCAACGCGATCGTCGACGCGCTCGCGCCCGTCGGCGGTGAACTCGTGATCGACAAGCCGGGCAAGGGCGCGTTCTACGCGACGCGGCTCGGCGAGGAACTCGCCACGCGCGGCATCACGCATCTGGTGTTTGCGGGCGTCACGACCGAGGTGTGCGTGCAGACGTCGATGCGCGAAGCGAACGACCGCGGCTACGATTGCCTTGTGATCGAGGACGCCACGGCGAGCTACATTCCCGCATTCAAGGACGCGACGCTCGCGATGATCCGCTCGCAAGGCGGCATCGTCGGGTGGACCGCGACGCTTGCGCAACTTCTGGAGTCCGATCCAACATGACGCAACACAACCTCGCACCGGTGATCGACGATCCGGCCATCGTCGCCCAGGTGACGGCGGCGTTCGAAGCCTACGAACGCGCGCTGATCGACAACGACGTCGCTGCCATGAACGTGTTGTTCTGGGACGCGCCCGAGACGGTGCGCTACGGGATCGCCGAAATCCAGCACGGCGGCGCGGCCGTGCGCGCGTGGCGCGAATCGTGCGCGCCGGTGCCGAAATCGCGGAAGCGGCATCGCACGGTGGTGACCACGTTCGATCGCGACTACGCGACCGTGAGCACCGAATTCACCAGCGACGCCACGCCGCTCGTTGGCCGCCAGATGCAGACGTGGGCGCGGCTCGGTGCGCCTGATGCGGCGTTCGGCGGCTGGATCATCGTTGCGGCGCACGTGAGTCTGATCGACGCGCCGGATGCGCTGGCGGCTTACGCAACCCTCGGTTAATCCACGCTTGGCACGCAAACGCGCGCAGGAGAACGGTCATCGAACCCAAACGGCAGATCGACGCGAAACAGGCCGATTCACAGGCGCCGGATGACGCGACCGTGGAGGCAAACGAAGACGCGATCGGGGACGTGAGCTCAGGCGCGGCGAAAGTTGTATATGGCGCGAATCCGCTGGCGGAGCAGGTGTATCTGCAACTCAAGCACGACATCTTCGACTTCCGGCTCTTTCCCGGCGACCGTTTTTCGGAAACCGACATCGCGCAACACTACGGCGTTTCACGCACGCCGATGCGCGACGCGCTGTTCCGTTTGCTACGCGAGGGCTATCTGGAAGTGGGTTTCCGGCGCGGCTGGAAAGTGTGCGGCATCGATTTCGATCGGCTCGATCAGCTCTACGATTTGCGCATCGTGCTGGAACTCGCCGCCATCGAACGCGTGGCGAGCGCAGGGCCGTCGCATCGCGTCATCGACACGCTCAAGGCAGTCTGGTGCGTCGCGCCCGAATTGCGCGAGAGCGACCCCGCGCGCATGTTCCGGCTCGACGAGAGCTTTCATCGCGGTCTGGTCGAAGCGACCGGCAACGCGGAAATGCTGCGCGTTCACAACGAAGTGACGGAACGTATCCGCATCGTGCGGCGGCTCGATTTCCTCAAGCCGCATCGCACCGACGCGACCTACGACGAGCACGCGACCATGCTCACGCTGATCGAGCGCGGCAAGCTTGCCGAAGCGGCCATCCTGCTGCGCGCGCATGTGACGCAGAGCAAGCTGGAAGTGCGCAAGATCACCGTTTCGATGCTGGCACAGGCGCGCCATAGCAAACTGCCGTTCGTGAGTTGAAGCGTGGTTCGCGCAGGCATATCGGGCCACGAACGCAGGTGCAAAGGTCTTTCCGTGCTTCGTGCCGAGTCGAACGGCTTACTGGTCAGGCTTCCGGCTGGAGGCTGAACGTTCGCATCGGCTCTGTCACGTTGACGTGCGTGAGCGTGTGCGAAAAATCAGGTTTACTGATTAACGGACACCATTGGCGGCGGCGTCGGCTGGCTCGATTCGTCCGTTCAACGCTCCATCTGCGAAGCGCCTATCGGCTTCAAGGAACTCGCACCCCGAGCCATCGTGTCACTGAATGAAGCGCCGCAATTCCACTGTCGACGGGCTGCCGAAAATTTCCTCGGGCGGTCCGCTTTCCCACACTCGGCCTTCGTGCATGAACACCACGGTGTCGCTGACCGCTCGCGCGAAGCGCATTTCATGGGTGACCATGATGAGCGTCATGTCCTCGCGCGCCAGGTTTTCCACAACACCCAACACTTCGCCCACCAGTTCGGGGTCGAGCGCCGACGTGATCTCGTCGCAGAGCAGTACGCTCGGCTTCATGGCGAGCGCGCGTGCAATGGCGACGCGCTGCTGTTGTCCGCCCGAGAGTTGATCCGGATACGCGTCGAATTTGCCGCCGAGGCCAACACGCTCCAGCATCTCCTGCGCAATTGCGCGCGCCTCCTTGCGTGACGTCTTCTTGACGACCTTTTGCGCAAGTATCACATTCTCGCCAGCGCTCAGATGCGGAAACAGGTTGTATTGCTGAAAGACCATGCCGACCTTCAGTCTCAGCGCGCGCAGGTCCGCGTGCCGCGCATCGACGTGTTCGCCGTCGATTTCGATCGATCCCGCGTCGATGCTTTCGAGTCCGTTCAGCGTGCGCAGCAAGGTGCTTTTGCCGGAACCGCTGCGTCCGATGATGCAGACGACCTGGCCGCGCTCGACGGCGAGGTCGATTCCCTTGAGTACATGGTGGGCGCCGTACTGCTTTTCGACGCCCTCGGCTTTAACGAGCGGCATGCCATTTCCTTTGAAGCGCCCGCGCAAACCGCGTAAGCGGATAGCACAGGGCGAAATAAATCAGCGCAACGAGTCCGTAGACGAGAAACGGGCGAAACGTTGCATTCGAAATCTGGGTGCCGGCCTTTGTGAGTTCGGCGAAACCGATGATCGACACCAGCGCCGTGTCCTTGATGGCCTGAACGCCGAAACCCACGGTGGGTCCTATGGCGATGCGCGCGGCTTGCGGGAGGATCACGTGCCACATTTGCTCGAAATATCCCATGGCGAGACTGGACGACGCCTCCCACTGGCCCTTCGGCACCGCCTCGACACAGCCGCGCCAGATCTCGGCGAGATAGGCGCTGGTGAAGAACGTGAGGCCGAGCGTGGCGGCCGTCCACGCGGAGACGTCGATGCCTAGCAACGGCAACCCGAAGTAGACGATAAAGAGCTGCATCAGCAACGGTGTGCCCTGGAACACCTCGATATAAATGCGCACGACCGAGCGCAGCACGAACGAGTTGGATACACGCATCACGAGGAGCAGCAACCCTGCCACGCCGCCGGTCGCGAACGAGACGAGCGAGAGCAGGACGGTCCAACGCGCGGCCAGGAGCAAACCCTCGACGATCTGTGCGAATGTGAATTCAATCATCGCGCACCTCGTACGTTGCGCGTGAACAAGCGCCGGCCGGCGGCGTTAAGCGCGCCGCGTAAGAGGAGCGCCATGACAAGGTAGATGCCGGCGATGAGGAAATACGTTTCGAAAGCGCGGAAATTGCGCGATTGCACATAGCTTGCCGCATACGTGAGATCCGCGACTGAGATTTGCGAGACGACCGCCGAGCCAAGCATCGTGATGACGATCTGACTCGCCAGAGCAGGGAACACCTTTGCGAACGCTTGTGGAAGGAGCACGTGTATAAACGTTTCGCGGCGCGACATCGCCAGCGCCGCAGCAGCCTCGCGATGTCCGCGCGGCACGGCCTCAATGCCTGAGTGCAGAATTTCCACGGAGTACGCGCCGAGGTTCAACGTCATGGCCAGAACGGCCGCCGTATATTCGCCGATGTGCACGCCAAGGGCCGGGAGCCCGAAGAATACGAAGAAGAGCTGGACGAGAAAAGGCGTGTTGCGAATCGCCTCCACGTAGGCATGAACGGCTGCGCGCGGCATCGCGCGGGGGCTCTGGTACGCAGCGGCACCCGCAACGCCGAGGCTGATGCCGAGTACCGTCGAGGCCGCAGTGAGCGCGAGCGTGACGGCCGCGCCGCTTGCGAACATGCTGGTGTAGGCGCTGAGGTCGCCGAACTGAAGCTGATAACTCATGAAAGAACGAGGGTTGCACAGCGGTGAAAGCGCCCGCCGCGCGTGGCGGCGGCGGGGGACGTCAGAGATTGGCTGGCAAGGGCTGGCCGAACCATTTCTTCGACATCGCCTGGAGCGAGCCGTCTTTTTTCGCCTGCTCGATGGTCGCGTTAACCTTGGCGAGCAGTTGCGGCTCGTTTTTGTCGAGGCCGACGAAGCACGGCGAGTCCTTGATGACGAACTTCATCTGCGGTTCGCGCGGCGGGTGCTTGGCGAGAATCGCTGCGGCGACAATATTGCCTGCGGCGATCAACTGCACCTGGCCGGAGAGAAAAGCCTGGATTGTGGCGTTGTTATCATCGAAGCGGCGGATGGTGGCGTTGGGTGCCATGTTCGTGAGCGCAACTTCCTCGAGCGCGCCGCGCGTCGCGCCGACGGTCTTGCCGGTGAGGTCCGCCGGGCCGCCGACCTTGATATCGGCAGGCCCGAAAACGCCCTGAAAGTAGGGGGCATAGGCCTGTGAAAAATCGATGACCTTCTCGCGATCCGGCGTCTTGCCTAGTGATGAGATGACGAGGTCGACCTTGTCGGTTTGCAGATAGGGAATCCGGTTTGCGCTGTTGACGGGCACGAGCTGTAGCTTGACCTTCATCGACTTCGCCAGCAGTGCGGCCATGTCGATGTCGTAGCCCTGCGGTTGCATGTCCGGGCCAACGGCACCAAACGGCGGATAGTCTTCCGGGACGGCGACGCGTAGCGTGCCGCGTTTGGTGATGGCGTCGAGCGCGTCGGCGTTGGCCGCTTGTGCCGCGAAAACGGTCAGCGCGGGAACGGCCAGGAGCGCAGCGAGCCAACGACGACGTTGAAGTGATTGGGTCTTGTTTTCCATCGTGGGATTTCCAAAGAGGTCTGTCGCCCGCAATTGACGTCAAGCACGAGCGTGCCGTGGGCTAAGCAAGGACTGCGCCAACTTCATGCGTTGCGCTTGTTCACGGGGAGTCTAACGGGCAGTCCATGGAATCGTTGCGCGGGCATTGGCCTCATTTCGGACGATATTCACCAGATCGGTGCATACATGCTGATGCGCCGCTTCAGCCGGTGCGGCGCTATCCAAAGAAACAGTTAGGTCGCCGTGTACGTGACGTCATCTACCAACGTCTGCGAGATGACTTCCGGGCCACGCATGACGGTGCCACTAGCGCCGGGAATGGCGCTGCCGAGCGCCCGCGACGGGTTACGCGGGGCCTCTCGAACACCGGAAGCAAGTCGGCCGCTCGGCCTCACAGGTCCGTGGGCAGCGGTGTGCGCAACCATTTTTGCGAGATCGTATTGAGCGTGCCGTTCTTCTTCGCGCCCGAGATCGCATCGTTCACTTTCTGCATGAGGCGCGGCTCGTTCTTGTTCAGACCGACATGATCGGGTGAACTAAAGAGTGAAAACTTCTGTTCGGGGTCGATGGACGGGTGACGCGCAATGATGGTCGCGCCCACGTCGTTACCGACGACGAGCAACTGCGCCTGGCCGGAGAGGAATGCTGAGATCGCCCCGTTCGGATCGTCGAAGCGCTTGAGCGTCGCGCCTGCTGGCGCGACCTTCGTCACGCTCAGGTCCTCCAGCGTGCCGCGCGCCACGGCGATGGTCTTGCCCGCAAGATCGGCCGAGCTTTTCACGGCAAGGTTTTTCGGCCCGAACACGGCGAGGTAGTACGGCGCATACGCCTGCGAGAAGTCGATGACCTTCGCGCGCTCCGGCGTTTGGCCGACCGACAGCAGCATGTCCGCCTTGTGGTCCGCGAGGTAGGCCATGCGGTTGTCGCCCGTTACCTGGACAAGCTCGACCTTCGCATTGAGTGCCTTGCCGATTAGCGTGGCCATGTCGATGTCATAGCCCTGCGGCTGCATGTCGGGGCCGATCGAGCCGAATGGCGGGTAGTCTTCGAACACGCCGATCCGCACGACTCCGGACTTCGCGATCGTATCGAGGGTGTCGGCTTGCGCGAACGGCGCGACGGTGAGCGCGCTCATGCAGGCAAACGTGACGGCGGCGCGGGCGAGCAGCCCCCGGGCGGGGTGAGTGGATTGGGCGGAGATGTTCATGGCGGGCTATGTCCTTGGGAGGTTCTGGCAGGAGAGGGTTTCGCCGCCGCGCTCAGGCGGCTGGGCGGGCGGCAATGAGCTTGCAGGCATGCGGCGGCAGTTCGGCGAAAACAGGCATTCCTGTGTGCAGGGCCGGCGATTCACGCGGTGTCGTGGTGGCCGTCAGGGTGAAGCCTTCGCACGCAATGGTGGCTTCAATCGAAACGCCCACGTCGCGCACGAACGTCACGACGCCCGCAAGCGTGTTCGGTGCTGCGGCGTCGCCACGCGAGCGCAGGTACACGTCTTCCGGGCGGATCAGCAGACGCATGTCGCGTCGAGCATCATCCGCGTGCGCCGCTTTCGCTACGGCGAGGCGCTGGCCGCCGCGCAGCATGATTTCGCCGTTGCCGACGTCCTCAACGGGCAGGATGTTGCCGAGGCCGATGAAATCGGCGACGAACTCGTTGACGGGATTGCGATAGATGTCGAGCGGCTGCCCTGTTTGCTGGATCCGGCCTTTGTCCATCACGACGATCTCGTCGGCCATCGTCATCGCTTCGCGCTGGTCGTGCGTGACCATGATCGTGGTGATCGCGAGCCGTTGTTGCAGCAGCTTGATCTCGACCTGCATTGCCTCGCGCAGCTTCGCGTCGAGTGCCGAGAGCGGCTCATCGAGCAGCAAGAGGCGCGGCGACGTGGCGATCGCGCGTGCAATCGCCACGCGCTGGCGCTGGCCACCGGAGAGTTGCGTGACGAGGCGGTTCGCGACGTGCGGCAAGCGGATCATGTCGAGCAACTCGGCAACGCGGCGCGATTGCGTGGTCGCGTCGGTTCTGCGCAAGCGCAACGGATACGCAATATTCTGCGCGACTGTCATATGCGGAAACAACGCGAGCGACTGGAATACCATCCCGAAGTTGCGCCGGTTCGCGCTCACGCGCAACAGGTCTTCGCCAGCAAAGGTCATCGAGCCGGACGTGGGCGTTTCGAGCCCGGCGATGATGCGCATCAGGGTGGTCTTGCCGCAGCCCGAGGGGCCCAGAAAGCACACGAGCTTGCCGTCGGGGACGTTCAGGTTCACGTGATCGACGGCGTACGCATCGTTGAAACGCTTCGCCACGTCTTGCAGTATCAACTGGGTCATCGTCATTCCTTGGTCGGGGGCGGCGAAATGAGTGTCCGGCGGCTAAAGCGCGACCCCGTTGTCACCGACGAGCTTTTCGAGCAGCCAGATCAGCGCGAAGTCGATTGCGACGATGAAGACCGCAAAGGCGAATACGGTCGGGTCGAGCGACGAGACGGTCCGGCTATAGAGCCAGACCGGCAGCGTCATCGTGTCGACGTTGTAGAGAAAGAACGTCACGGTGAACTCGTTGAACGACACGATGAAGGCAAACAACATGCCGGCGAGAATGCCAGGCCTCATGAGCGGCAGCACGACGTCGCACAGCGCACGTCCGGGGCTCGCGCCCATCAGGCAGGCTGCTTCCTCGAACTCGGGGCCGATCGCCGCCACCGACGCCGCACAGTTTTTGACGGTGAACGGCAGCGTGAGAATGACGTGCGCTGTGACGAGGCGCAGCAAGCCGAGCTCAACGGGCAGTGCGTTGAAGACGAGTAGCAGCGCGAGTCCGAGCATCACGACCGGATAGACGATGGGTAGCGCGACCAGTTGCTCGACGAGCGTGCGGCCGCGAAAGCGATAGCGCGCGAGCGCATACGCGGCCGGCACGGCGGCCAGCGTCGAGACAAGCATCGTGGCGACGGCGACGATGAGACTCGTGGTGAGTGCCGCGCCCATCGACAGCGCGTCGGTGTCGTCGGGCGAGACGAACGTGCGCCACGCCGCGCGGTACCAGTGCAGGCCGAAATGCGCGGGCGGAAACTCGAGCGTGTCGGCCGTGCCGAACGACATCACGATCATCGTGAGAATCGGCAGGGCGGCGAGAAACAGAACGAGGGCGGCGAGCCATGCGGTCGAGCGGCCGAGGCGTCCGGGCAGCGCCGCGCTGGGCAGGAAGCGGTTCATCGGCCGGGCTCCACGGTGCGCTGCCGGTGGCGCGCGAGGCGCTGGGACACGGCCATCACGGAGAGCGTCGCAGCCATCAGCACGATACCCGAGGCCGACGCGGCCGGCCAGTTCAGCAGCGGGGCAACCTGATCGTGCACGAGCACCGCGAGCATCGGCACGCGCCGGCCGCCGAGCAGGAGCGGCACGGCAAACGCGCTCGCGTTGTACGCGAACACGAGCAGCGCGCCGGACACGATGCCGGGCATCGCGAGCGGCAGCGTGACGTGCCGGAGTGTTTGCCAGCGCGAAGCGCCGAGCGTGGCGGAGGCTTCGTCGAACGAGCGCGACACGGCGCGCAGCGCGCTCGACATCGGCAGCACGCCGAGCGGAAACGCGGTCTGGATCAGACCGAGCAGCACGCCCTGTTCGCGGTACAGCCACATCACAGGGCGTTGCACCAGCCCGGCCGCCTTCAATGCATGGTTCAACACGCCTGCGGGGCCGAGGATCACGAGCCAGCCATATCCCTGAAGCAGCAGGTTGACGAGCAGCGGCAGCAGCACCAAGGCCAGCATGAGGCGGCGTGCAAGCCGCGATTCGGTGCGCGCCATCGCCAGCGCAACGGGAGTTGCCAGCAGCATCGCGCAGACCGTGCTCTCGAACGCGAGCCGCACCGTGAGCCAGAGTGACTTGAGGAAGTACGCGTCAGCGAGATCCGCGTAATTTTGCAGAGTGAACGTGTGCCATTCGTTGCCTGGCACACCGAAACTCATGCGCAGCACGACGAGCGAGGCGGCAACAAGAACGGCAAGTACGACGAGGATCGGCGCGAGCAGCAGCCAGGGCGGCATGCGCGCGAGCGCTGGCCGGTCGCGCCCCCGGCACGCACGCGGTCCGGCGGATTGTGCTGCGGCTGATGAAAGGGCAGACATGACGTCAGGCAGCGAAGAGACCGGTGTAGCGCTTGATCCACGCGGCCTGTACGGCAGCGAGTGCCTTGTCGTCGTGCAGTATGGCCTTTTCGGCGATCTGTTTCGGTGACGGCACGAATGCGCGGCTTTCAGCGGGAATCACCGCACGGGCGTTGACGGGGCCATTCAGCACGTCGGCCGCCATACGTCCCTGAACACCCGCGTCGAGCGAGTGGTTGATGAACGCGTGAATGAGGTCGAGGTCACCGGGATGCGCTTTCGGAATCACCGTAAACATGAGTTGCGTCGCGAAGCCCTCTTTCATGCCGTACGTGATGCCCAGGTTGTACTCGGGCTTGCGGATCTGGTCGGGGAAGAACGCAGCCGAATAGATGCCGCCGATATCAAGGGAGCCCGTACGAAAGAGGTCGGCGACCTGGTTCGGATTCTCGCCGAGCGTCATCACGCGCTCCCTCAGTTCACCGAGCTTGCGAAAGCCTGGCTCGATGTTCTGCTGCGATCCTCCCGCGAGTTTGGCCGCAATGATCGTCAGGTCGACGGCTTCGGCCCATTCCGGCGGCGGCAGGAACAGGCGCCCTGAGTACTTTGAATCCCAAAGCGATTCGTAGCTCGCTGGCGGCGTTTTCACTGTCGAGGTGTTGTAGACGAGCCCGTCCGACCACAACAGATACCCGACGCCAAACCCGTTCGCTCCTGTGCGATAGGCGGCAGGCACGTCCTTGAGGTTCGGCAGGCGGCCGAGGTCGGGCTGGGCAAGCAGTCCAGCGTCGGCAAGACCGGCCGCACCGACACCTGCGAGCGTAATCACGTCGTAGGTGGGGCGATCGCCCGCGGCCTTGACCTTCGCAACCATGCCCGATGTGCCGTCCGCGCGATCGGCGATGACTTTTGCGCCGGTTTGCTTGCTGAACGTCTGGGCGATATTGCGCAGAGCGGCCGCGCCGGTATCGTCCGACCAGGTTAGAAGACGAAGCGTTTTGCCGGCAAAATTGTGGTCCTGCGCACGGGCCGTCTGAATGAACGGCATTGGCAGCGCGCAGGCACCGAGCGTGCTGCCGATGATCTTCATGGCCTGCCGTCTGCCGGGTTTCAAACTCTGCACGATTCTCTCCTGGGGAATGACGCTGCCTCAAAGAGGCGGTGGGCTGCACCGTGCCCGAACGGGGCGTTGACCGCTGTTCCGCAGTGCGGTGTGAGAAAGGAATGTAGGTAGCCCAAATTCCCCGGACAATCGAAATCTCCTCATGGGCCGCATGAGATTCCCTCATGGCGCCGCACGAGAGAAGGCGCTCAGGCGAGGCGGGCCCCCCGTTTTTTCCTGACATGCGGCGAGCCCGAACGAGCAGAGTTCGCGGCCTAGCCTGTTCTGGCTGTAGCCGTCTCACGAGGGTTGAGCAAAGATCCGCTTGTGGCGTGTCGAGCCACACCATGCCGCGCCGGACGCGGCGTCACGAGTTACCGCAGTTGCAACGACGCCGTACCACGTCTCGGTGGCCGTGGCGACGGCCCCTGCCTCGCTATCGAACGCGCTTACGCGGGGCGCAGCGCCGAAGATCTCGTCGCGCCAGAGCCCACCGTCGATAGAAACGTCGGCGAAGCTCGTCGAGCAGACGACATCGCCGGGGTCGCCCGGGCAGCGACCCGCGCGCTACCTTTTGCGGTCGGGTGCGTACTGTGCACAATTCTTGAGCGGGCTGAACTGAACGCCCGGCACGAACGGATTGCCCTTGAGCGCTTGTGATTCGCGAAATGGGATGGCGCCAATATGCGGTGCCGGGGCGATGGCGGGCGTTCAATACATGGCAACGCATTTTCATTCGCAGGCGCGTCGGGAGGCAGGGGTTGCGTGTCAAATAATCAGCGTAGCGGCCCCAGAAATTATTTTTCGATAATCGCTTGACGGGTGATTCAGCGACCTGCATAATTCGCCTCCTTCGCTGATCGCTGCGAACGAAAACGCAGCGATTAAGACGAATTGCTCTTTAAAAATTTACAGCCGATAAGTGTGGGCGCTTGATGCGGTGGCGCGGCCTGACCTTGTTCTCCGGAATAAAGTCGGGAGTAGCGAAAGTATCAAGAGTCTCACACTAAAGTAAGTCAGGTTTTTGAATTTATTCAGAACCTGTCAGCTTTGAGTGAGCGACTG
>NZ_QLSU01000032.1 GCF_003268775.1 Paraburkholderia unamae | reverse complement strand
TTCTCCCAGACCTTCACGAGATCGCGGTCCGCGCCGGCCATCAGGCCGTCGAGCATTTCCACGACGTCGATCTGCGCGCCGAGCGTCGCATAGACAGTGGCCATTTCAAGACCGATGATGCCGCCGCCGATCACGAGCATCTTCTGCGGCAACTGACGCAGCTCCAGCGCGCCGGTCGAATCGACCACGCGCGGATCTTCCGGCATGAACGGCAGCTTCACGGCCTGCGAGCCCGCCGCGATGATCGCCTGCTTGAACTTGACGATCTTCTTGCCGCCCTCGCCCACCACTTCCATGTGATGCGGATCAAGGAACGAGCCCAGCCCCGTCACGACTTCGACCTTGCGCGCCTTCGCCATGCCGGCGAGACCGCCGGTGAGCTTCTTGACGACGCCGGACTTGAAGTCGCGCAGTTTGTCGAGATCGATTTGCGGCTTGCCGAACGTGATGCCGTGCGAGCCGAGCGCTTCGGCTTCGTCGATCACGAGCGCCGTGTGCAGCAGCGCCTTCGACGGAATACAGCCCACGTTCAGGCACACGCCGCCGAGCGTCGAATACCGCTCGACCAGCACGGTCTTCATACCGAGGTCGGCGGAGCGGAACGCCGCCGAGTAGCCACCGGGGCCCGCGCCGAGCACGAGCATGTCGCATTCGACGTCGGCGCTGCCGCCGAAGCTGCCGGCTTGCGGTGCCGGTGCTTTTGAGGCTTCTGCGGCCTTCGGCGCTTCGGCCTTCGGAGCCGCGGCCGGCGCCGCTGCGCCTTCCGATGCCTCGACCAGCGCGATCACCGTGCCCTGCGAAGCCTTGTCGCCCGGCTTGATCTTCACTTCCTTCACCGTGCCCGCGACGTCGCTGGGCACTTCCATCGTGGCCTTGTCCGACTCGAGCGAGAGCAGCGTCTGCTCTTTCTCGATGACGTCACCGGCCTTGATGTTGACTTCGATGACGTCGATGTCCTTGAAGTCGCCGATATCCGGCACTTTCACTTCGACGAGACTCATGGTGTCCCCTTTTGGAATGACCGGCCACGCCAGCCGCGGCGCGCACGCATCAGTCGTGCGGCGCGGCGGCGCAAGCCGGTCAAAGCGGTTTTACAGAATCACGCGGCGGAAATCGCCGAGGATCGAAGCGAGGTACGCGTTGAAGCGCGCGGCAGCCGCACCGTCGATCACGCGGTGATCGTACGAGAGCGACAGCGGCAGCGTGAGGCGCGGCACGAACTGCTTGCCGTCCCACACCGGCTTCATCGCGCTCTTCGACAGGCCGAGGATCGCCACTTCCGGCGCGTTGATGATCGGCGTGAAGTGCGTGCCGCCGATGCCGCCGAGCGACGAGATCGAGAAGCAGCCGCCTTGCATCTGGTCTGGCTTGAGCTTGCCATCGCGGGCGAGCTTCGAGAGTTCGGCCATTTCCTTCGCGATGTCGACGAGACCCTTCTTGTCCGCGTCGCGGATCACCGGGACGACGAGACCGTTCGGCGTGTCGGCGGCAAAACCGATGTGGTAGTACTGCTTGAAGACGAGGTTGTCGCCGTCGAGGCTCGCGTTGAACGCCGGGAACTTCTTCAGCGCCGCGACGCAGGCCTTGATGACGAACGCGAGCATCGTGAACTTCACGCCCGCCTTCTCGTTTTCCTTGTTCAACTGCACGCGCAGGGCTTCGAGGTCGGTGATGTCCGCTTCGTCGTTGTTCGTGACGTGCGGGATCATGACCCAGTTGCGGTGCAGGTTCGCGCCCGAGATCTTCTTGATGCGCGACAGCGGCTGCGTATCGATCGGACCGAACTTCGTGAAATCGACCTTCGGCCAGGGCAGCAGGTTCAGGCCTGCGCCGCCAGCGGCCGGTGCGGCGGCAGCGCCGGCCGGCGCCGCGAGCGCGCCCGTCATCACGCCCTTCACGAACGCGGTGATGTCGTCCTGGGTGATGCGGCCCTTCGGACCCGAACCCGTCACGCGGGCCACGTCCACGCCGAGCTCGCGTGCGAACTTGCGCACGGACGGCGAGGCATGGCTCGGACGGCGCGCGCCGCCTTCGCCTGCCGGAATGATCGGCGCCTGCGCGAGCGCCGACGGTGCTGCGGGCGCGGGCTTGGCCGCTGCGGGTGCGGGCGCGTCCGACGGCTCTTCGACATGCTTCGCAGCCGGTGCGGCGGCGGGAGCCGCAGCGCCTTCGGCTTCGACGACGACGATCTCGGTGCCTTCCGACACGTTATCGCCGACCTTGACCTTGATTTCCTTCACGACACCGGCCACCGGGCTCGGCACGTCCATCGTTGCCTTGTCCGATTCGAGCGTGACGAGCGACTGCTCCTTCTCGACGCGGTCGCCGACCTTCACGCCGATCTCGATGACGGGCACATCCTTATAGTCGCCGATATCGGGGACCTTGACGCTTTGCACGCCGCCGCTCGCGGCGGCTGCGGGCGCAGCAGCGGCAGGTGCCGCAGCAGGCGCAGGGGCCGCGGCGGCGGGTGCCGGTGCTGCGGCAGGCGCGGCGGCCGGAGCCGCAGCGGCGCCCGCGCCGTCCAGCACCAGAACGAGCGTGCCTTCCGACACGTTGTCGCCCACCTTGACCTTCACTTCCTTGACCGTGCCCGACGCCGGGCTCGGCACGTCCATCGTCGCCTTGTCCGACTCCAGCGTGACGAGGGATTGCTCTTTTTCGACGGTATCGCCCGCCTTCACCAGCACCTCGATCACAGGAATGTCCTTGTAATCGCCGATGTCCGGCACCTTCACTTCGATCGCTTGACTCATTGTTAGTGTCTCCGGGGCCGCATAAAACACGCCTCCCCGCTTCGGGGAGGCGTGCATGCCATGCACAGGGGTGATGGGTTAGACGGTCATCGGGTTGGGTTTGGACGGGTCGAGGTTGTACTTGGCGATCGCCTCGCCAACCACCTTGCGCTCGATCTTGCCTTCGTCCGCGAGCGCATTGAGCGCCGCAACCGTGGTCCAGTAACGATCGACTTCGAAGAAGTGACGCAGCTTCTCACGCGTGTCCGAACGGCCGAAGCCGTCGGTGCCGAGCACCACGAACTTGCGCGGCACGAGACCACGGATCTGGTCGACCAGCGCACGCACGTAGTCGGTCGAAGCGATGATCGGGCCTTCCGTGCCCTTGAGCAGCTTCTCGACGTGCGATTCGCGGCGCGGCTCACTCGGGTGCAGCAGGTTCCAGCGCTCGACTTCGTGACCTTCGCGGGCCAGTTCGGTGAAGCTCGGCACGCTCCAGAGGTCGGCTTCGACGCCCCAGTCGTTCTTCAGCAGGTCGGCGGCGGCGATCACTTCGTTGAAGATCGTGCCTGCGCCCATCAGTTGCACGCGCGGCGCCTTGGCGTTGTCGGCACCCTTGCGGAACGCGTACATGCCCTTGATGATGTCGGCCGCCACGTGCTCGCCCTGCGGAATCGCCGGGTGCTCGTAGTTCTCGTTCATCACGGTGATGTAATAGAACACGTCTTCCTGGTTCTGCACCATGCGGCGCAGACCGTCCTGCATGATGACGGCGAGTTCGTAGCCGAACGTCGGGTCATAGTTCACGCAGTTCGGCACCGAAGCGGCCCACAGGAGCGAGTGGCCGTCTTCGTGCTGCAAGCCTTCGCCGTTCAGCGTCGTACGGCCGGCCGTGCCGCCCAGCAGGAAGCCGCGCGAACGCATGTCGCCGGCTGCCCACACCAGGTCGCCGATACGCTGGAGGCCGAACATCGAGTAGAAGATGTAGAACGGGATCATGATCTCGCCGTGCGTCGAGTACGACGTCGCGGCCGCGATCCAGTCCGACATGCCACCGGCTTCGTTGATGCCTTCCTGCAAAATCTGGCCGGTCTGCGATTCCTTGTAGAACATCAGCTGATCGGAATCTTCCGGCACGTACTTCTGGCCGTCCTGATTCCAGATGCCGATCTGGCGGAACAGACCTTCCATGCCGAAGGTACGCGACTCGTCCGGCACGATCGGCACGACGCGCTTGCCGAGCGCCTTGTCCTTCAACAGGATGTTCAGGATCCGCACGAACGCCATCGTCGTCGAGATCTCGCGGCCTTCGCCCGTGCCCTTGAGCAGCGGCTCGAACGCGTCGAGCGCCGGCACCGGCAGCGATTCCGCCTTCTGGCGGCGCGCGGGCAGGTAACCGCCGAGGTCCATGCGCTTCTGGCGCATGTATTCGAGTTCCTTCGAGCCTTCTTCGAACGTGAGGTACGGCACGTCGACGATCTGCTCGTCGGTGATCGGCAGACGGAACTGGTCGCGGAACTTCTTGAGCTGATCCACCTGCATCTTCTTCTGCTGGTGGGTGATGTTCATGGCCTGGCCGGCTTCGCCCATGCCATAGCCCTTGATCGTCTTGGCGAGGATCAGGGTCGGCTGGCCCTTTGCGTGCTGGGCCTGATGGAACGCCGCGTAGATCTTGTGCGGGTCGTGGCCGCCGCGGTTCAGGTTCCAGATGTCGTCGTCGGACCAGTCGGCGACCAGCGCCTTCAGTTCAGGCGTGTTGAAGAAGTGCTCGCGCACGTAGGCGCCCGACTCCGACTTGTACGTCTGGTACTCGCCGTCGACCACGTCCATCATGCGGCGCATCAGCGCGCCCGACTTGTCGCGCGCGAAGAGCGCGTCCCAGCGCGATCCCCAGATGACCTTGATGACGTTCCAGCCGGCGCCGCGGAACTCGCTTTCGAGTTCCTGGATGATCTTGCCGTTGCCGCGCACCGGGCCGTCCAGACGCTGCAAGTTGCAGTTGATGACGAACACGAGGTTGTCCAGACGCTCGCGGCCGGCCATGCCGATCGCGCCGAGCGATTCCGGCTCGTCCGTTTCGCCGTCGCCGAGGAAGGCCCAGACCTTGCGGCCTTCGGTCTTCGTGATGCCGCGCGCCTGCATGTACTTCATGAAGCGCGCCTGATAGATCGCCATGATCGGGCCGAGACCCATCGAGACGGTCGGGAACTGCCAGAAGTCCGGCATCAGCCACGGGTGCGGATACGACGAAATGCCGCCGCCGTCCACTTCCTGGCGGAAGTTGTCGAGCTGGTTCTCGGAGAGACGGCCAAGCAGGAACGCGCGCGAGTAGACGCCCGGCGACGAGTGGCCCTGCACGAACACGAGGTCGCCGCCGTGCTCGGCGGAAGGCGCATGCCAGAAGTGGTTGTAGCCGACGTCATAGAGCGTGGCCGCCGACGCGAACGAGGCGATATGGCCGCCAACGTTCGTGTGCTTGCCCGCGCGCAGGACCATCGCCATGGCGTTCCAGCGCGTGTACGAGCGAATACGGTGTTCGATGTCCTGGTCGCCGGGGTTCTTGGCCTGGTTGGCGACGGGGATCGTATTGATGTACGGCGTGTTCGCCGAGAACGGCAGATGCTCGCCATGCACGCGGGCGAACTCGATCTGCTTTTCGATCAGGTAGTGGGCGCGATCAGGGCCGACAGTCGAAATGACGCCGTCGAGTGCTTCGAGCCATTCGGCGGTTTCCTGGGGATCCTCGTCCTTGTCGGCGGCAACGTACTTGAGGACTTCGTCGGGTACAGCGGACATGCTCGTCTCCTGGGTGTAGGGGAACGCTGTTGATCGGACCATGCGGGCGGCAACGCTTAAGACGTGACCGGGCCAACCGCAGCAGCTTCCGGGCGATTGTAATGACCCCCCTGACCGTCGCGCAACAAAATTTTCGAATTGCGAGATGTGATTTTATAATGTGGAAAATTGCTGCACCGCACGCTTAATCGTTCGTGCCCTTGTGCCGATAACGGCCAGTTTGCACCCGTTTATCGGCGATTTACTGCTTTTTTCGCGGCATTTCCGTGTCTTACGCTGAGCTACAATCCTTGCCATGTTGACCGAACGGCTTTTCGCACGCTCGGCACGCCCGCCCGGAACGCCTGGCGAGTCGTCGCCGTCCCGCTGGCACCACGGACCCTGGTGGTCGAATTCCTATTTGCTGACGCCGCTCCTGTCGATCCTCGTGTTCCTGATCGTCATGAGCCTGATCTTGTGGAGCCTGAACCGCCGCGAGCAGCAGCAGCAGGAAGACACGCTCTACCGCAATGTGGCGTGGGCCCAGCAACAGATCCGGCTTTCCATGACAGGCGCGCAGGAGCAGTTGCAGGCGCTCGCGCGCGATCTGGCGGCCGGCCACAGCGACCCTGAGTATTTCCAGACGTCCACCACGGACATCATGCAGGGCCATCCCGAGATCCTCTATCTCAACTGGTACACGAGCCAGGAGGAGCCCCGCTGGCCCAACACGGCCATGCCGGTCTTCGGCCAGCGCCTGGCCAAGCCCAACGACGCGCAAATGGACGAGGCCGTGAAAGCCGCCTTCGCCGAAGCGCGCGCCACGCGCCGCCAGGTGTATTCGCCGCTCATTTACGACGACGTCGGCAACGGCTACATCACGCTGCAAACGCCGGTATACCGCGATCGGGAATTCCTTGGTTCGATCGCGGCCGTGTTCTCGGTCGAAGGCATCCTGAAGCACGACATCCCGCCCGAGCTGTCGGCCAAGTACAAGATCTCGATACTCGACGCGAACAACCGCGAGCTCGCCACCACCTCCACGCGCCCGCGCCTGCCGCGCGACGTCTATTACGACCTGCCGCTCGACCCGCCGGGCCAGGGCATTTCGGTACGTGTGTACTCGTACCCGCAGATGACCAACTTCACGAACAACACGCTCGTGTGGCTGGTCGCGGGACTGTCGTGCTTCGTGCTGTGGAGCCTCTGGAGCCTCTGGAAGCACACGCGCCAGCGCTTCGAGGCGCAGCAGGCGCTCTATGCCGAAGCGTTCTTCCGCCGCGCGATGGAAAACTCGGTGCTGATCGGCATGCGCGTGCTCGACATGCACGGCCGCATCACGCACGTGAACCCGGCCTTCTGCCGCATGACTGGCTGGGACGAAAGCGACCTCGTGGGCAAGAACGCGCCGTTCCCCTACTGGCCGCGCGACGCCTACCCCGAAATGCAGCGCCAGCTCGACATGACGCTGCGCGGCAAGGCGCCCTCCTCGGGCTTCGAGTTGCGCGTGCGCCGCAAGGACGCCTCGCAGTTCCATGCGCGGCTTTATGTCTCGCCGCTCATCGACAGTTCGGGCCGTCAGACCGGCTGGATGTCGTCGATGACCGACATCACCGAACCCAAGCGCGCGCGTGAAGAACTCGCCGCCGCGCACGAGCGCTTCACCACGGTGCTCGAAAGCCTCGACGCCGCGGTGTCGGTGCTCGCCGCCGACGAAGCCGAGCTGTTGTTCGCGAACCGCTACTACCGCCACCTGTTCGGTATCCGCCCGGACGGCCACCTGGAACTCGCGGGCGGCGGCGGCTTCGATTCGGCCAGCGCCTCCTCGGACTCGATCGACATGGTCGACGCCTTCGCGGGCCTGCCCGCCACCGCACTCACCGAGAGCACGGCGGACGCGCAGGAGGTCTACGTCGAGAGCATCCAGAAGTGGTTCGAAGTGCGCCGCCAGTACATCCAGTGGGTGGACGGCCACCTCGCGCAGATGCAGATCGCAACCGACATCACCACGCGCAAGCAGGCCCAGGAACTGGCCCGCCAGCAGGACGAAAAGCTCCAGTTCACGAGCCGCCTGATGACGATGGGCGAAATGGCCTCGTCGCTCGCGCACGAACTGAACCAGCCGCTCGCCGCGATCAACAACTATGCCTCGGGCACCGTCGCGCTCGTGAAGTCGGGCCGCGGCGCACCCGAGAACCTGTTGCCCGCGCTCGAAAAAACGGCGCAGCAGGCCGTGCGCGCCGGCATGATCATCAAGCGCATCCGCGAATTCGTGAAGCGCTCCGAGCCGAAGCGGCAGGCCGCGCGCGTCGCCGATATCGTCGCCGACGCCGTGGGCCTCGCCGAAATCGAAGCGCGCAAGCGCCGCATCCGCATCGTGACCGACATGCGCTCGCGCATGCCGGTGATCTACGTCGATCCGGTGCTGATCGAGCAGGTGCTCGTGAACCTGCTGAAGAACGCCGCCGAAGCCATGGCCGACGCCCGCCCGAACGCCATCGACCCCGTGATCCGCGTGATCGTGAAGCGCGAAGGCGGCAACGTGTGCATCAGCGTCGTGGACCAGGGCCCCGGCGTGGACGAAGCCACGGCCGAGCGCCTCTTCGAGCCTTTCTACAGCACCAAATCGGACGGCATGGGCATGGGCCTGAACATCTGCCGCTCCATCATCGAATCGCACCGCGGGCGCCTCTGGGTGGTCAACAACGTCGAATCCGACGGCCACATCAGCGGTGCAACGTTCCATTGCAGTCTGCCTATCGGCGAATCGGACAACCCCTCGCGGAGCGCCGACGAACCGACTCCACAAACCGTTACGGGAGAGCCATGAACAGCCCAGTCACCACCCAGGAAACCGTCTTTGTTGTCGATGACGACGAGGCCGTACGAGATTCCCTGCGTTGGCTCCTCGAAGCGAACGGCTACCGCGTCCAGTGTTTCAATAGCGCGGAGGAGTTCCTCGAGGCATACCAACCGGCGCAGCAGGCCGGGCAGATCGCCTGCCTGATTCTCGACGTGCGCATGTCCGGCATGAGCGGCCTCGAGTTGCAGGAGCGCCTGATCGCCGAAAACGCCTCGCTGCCCATCATCTTCGTGACGGGTCACGGCGACGTGCCGATGGCCGTTTCGACCATGAAGAAGGGCGCGATGGACTTCATCGAGAAGCCCTTCGACGAAGCCGAACTGCGCAAGCTCGTCGAGCGCATGCTCGACAAGGCGCGCAACGAAAGCACCAACGTGCAGCAACAGCGCGCCGCCGCCGAGCGACTCGGCAAGCTCACGGCGCGTGAGCACCAGGTGCTCGAGCGCATCATCGCAGGGCGCCTGAACAAGCAGATCGCCGACGACCTCGGCATCAGCATCAAGACGGTGGAGGCGCACCGCGCCAACATCATGGAGAAGCTCAACGTCAACACGGTCGCCGACCTGCTGCGTCTCGCACTCTCCAACAAGCCGCAACAAGCGCAGCAGTAAGCGCGCGGCCTCTTGCTGCATTCGCGCGCCGTGATGCGCGCGAATGCGGCTTGCGGCGTGTCGCCGCGCTGCCCCCCTCCTTCGGCCGCATGCGGCCTTCCTCGCCCGTCTTCGCCGTTCGCCGTCCATAGCGGCCGGAACGCGCCCCGTCGCGCGGTTATAATGTCGGCCTTCGCTACGGCTGCGGCCCTACAACGCTCGCCCGCGCCCTACGCGCGCCAGCGCTCGCGCCTACGCGTCCTCGCATCGCCCACACTCGACCTCGACCGACCATGACTGCCACTATCATCGACGGCAACGCCCTCTCCAAGAAACTGCGCGCCGACGTCGCCACGCGCGCCGCCGCCCTCACCGCCCGCGGCCATCAGCCGGGACTCGCCGTCGTGCTGGTCGGCGACAATCCGGCGAGCGAAGTCTACGTGCGCAACAAGATCAAGGCCTGCGAAGACAACGGCCTCTACTCGTCGTACGACCGCTACCCGGAGTCGCTTTCCGAAGCCGACCTGCTCAAGCGCATCGACGAGCTGAACCGCGACCCGAAAATCAACGGCATTCTCGTGCAACTGCCGCTGCCGAAGCACATCGACAGCCACAAGGTGATCGAGGCGATCGCGCCCGAAAAGGACGTGGACGGTTTTCACGTGGCCAACGCGGGCGCGCTCATGACGGGCCAGCCGCTCTTTCGCCCGTGTACGCCCTATGGCGTGATGAAGATGTTCGAGGAGTACAAGATTCCCCTCGAAGGCGCGAACGCCGTGGTGATCGGCCGCTCGAACATCGTCGGCAAGCCGATGGCGCTGCTGCTGCTCGAAAAGGGCGCGACGGTCACGATCTGCCACAGCAAGACGCGCGACCTCGCGAAGCACACGCGCGACGCCGACGTCGTGGTTGCCGCGGTCGGCAAGCGCAACGTGCTGACCGCCGACATGATCAAACCCGGCGCCGCCGTGATCGACGTGGGCATGAACCGCGACGACAACGGCAAGCTTTGCGGCGACGTCGATTTCGCGGGTCTGAAGGAAGTGGCCGGTTTCATCACGCCGGTGCCGGGCGGCGTCGGCCCGATGACCATCACGATGCTGCTCGTGAACACGATCGAAGCGGCGGAGCGCGCCGCCGGCGTGTGAGCGCCCTGCGACCGCGCATCGCAGCATGACGTTCCCGAAGCGGCCCATCGCGGGCCGCTTTTCTTTTTTGCGGCCTCGCCACGCGGGCCGGGATTGTGCCACCGCCCCCTGACATCTGTTAATTTGCTCGGATCACCCGGTTGGAAAGCGCGCCTGGCGCCCCAATAATCCGTGTATCGGGCGTGCGCGAGCATGCCGCGCCCCGGTCCCCTCACCCGCGACAGACAGGAACAGGAAGCATCATGGCTACTACCCCCTCCGACAATCCGCTCCTCGATTTCACCGGCCTGCCGCGCTTTGGCGAAATTCGCCCCGAGCACGTCACGCCCGCGCTCGACGTGCTGCTCGCGAACGCCAAGTCCGCCGTGGAGCGCGCCGCGCAGCCCATGACGCCCGCGCAGTGGGACGACGTGGTCGAGCCGGTCGAGCGCGCGAGCGAGCCGCTCTCGCGCGCCTGGGGCGTGATCGGCCACCTGAACGCCGTTGCCGATACGCCGGAACTGCGCGCCGCCCACGGCGAGAACCTGCCGCGCGTGACCGAGTTCTGGTCGAGCGTCGGCCAGAACCTCGAACTCTTCAAGAAGTACAAGGCCATCACGACTCACAACTCGTTCGAGCTGCTCTCGGGCGAGCGCAAAAAGATTCTCGACAACGCGGTGCGCGACTTCCGTCTCTCCGGCGCGGAACTCCCCGAAGACCAGAAGCCGCGCTTTGCCGAACTCCAGGAGCGCCAGGCCGCGCTCGCCAAAGCCTTCTCCGACCACGTGCTCGACGCGACCAACGGCTACGCGTTCTACGCCGCGAGCGAAGCGGAACTCGCGGGCCTGCCCGAGGACGTGATCGCCGCCGCGCGCGAAGCCGCTGAACGCGAGAACAAGGAAGGCTGGAAGTTCACGCTGCACTTTCCCTCGTACTTTCCGGTGCTCCAGTATTCGGAAAATCGCGCGATGCGCGAAACGATGTACCGTGCCTATGTCACGCGCGCCTCGGAGCTCGGGCCGGTCTACGGCGCGGGCAAGGCCGAATGGGACAACACGGAAATCGTCGCCGAGCAGTTGAAGCTGCGCGCCGAGGAAGCGAAGATGCTCGGCTACAACAACTTCGCCGAAGTCTCGCTCACGCCGAAGATGGCCGAAACGCCGGCCCAGGTGATGAGCTTCCTCGAAGACCTCGCCACGCGTGCGCGCCCGCACGCCGAAAAGGACTGGGAAGAGCTGCGCGAATTCGCCGCGAGCGAACTGGGCCTCACGCAGATCGAGCCGTGGGACATGGCGTTCGCCGCCGAGCGCCTGCGCCAGAAGCGCTACTCGTTCTCGGAAAACGAGGTCAAGCAGTATTTCCCGGAAGACTTCGTGCTTCAGGGCCTCTTCAAGGTCACGGAAACGCTGTTCGGCGTGCGTATCCGCCCCGACAGCGCGCCGGTATGGAATCCCGACGTGCGCTTCTTCCGCGTCGAGAACGCGGACGGCACGCTCGTCGCGCAGTTCTATCTCGATCTCTACGCACGTGAAGGCAAGCGCGGCGGCGCATGGATGGACGACGCGCGCTCGCGCCGCAAGCTCGAAGACAACGGCGTGCAAACGCCCGTCGCCTACCTCACCTGCAACTTCTCCGCGCCCGTGGGCGGGCGCCCCGCCTGCTTCACGCACGACGAAGTCATCACGCTGTTCCACGAGTTCGGCCACGGCCTGCATCACATGCTCACGCGCGTGGACGAACTGGCGGTGTCGGGCATCAATGGCGTGGAGTGGGACGCGGTCGAGCTGCCCTCGCAGTTCATGGAAAACTTCTGCTGGGAGTGGGACGTCGTGCGCGAGATGAGTTCGCATGTCGAAACCGCCAAGCCGCTGCCGCGCGAACTCTTCGACAAGATGCTCGCGGCGAAGAACTTCCAGAGCGGGCTCGGCACGCTGCGCCAGATCGTGTTCTCGATGTTCGACATGGCGCTGCACGTGGACTTCGACGCCTCGAAGGGCAAGACCGTGAACGACATCGCGCGCGAGATCAACGAGCGCTACCACGTCATTCCGCAAGCGGCGTTCTCGCGCTGGCCGAATACGTTCAGCCATATCTTCGCGGGCGGCTATGCGGCTGGCTACTACAGCTACAAGTGGGCAGAGGTGCTGTCCGCCGACGCTTACGCGGCATTCGAAGAGGCCGCGCAGGCCGCGAAGTCGAGCGTGCTCGACGAAGCAACCGGCACGCGCTACCGCAAGGAGATTCTCGAAGTGGGCGGCAGCCGCCCGGCGATGGAATCGTTCAAGGCCTTCCGCGGCCGCGAACCGAACATCGACGCGCTGCTGCGCCACAACGGCATGGAGCAGCCGCCTGCACAGCAATAAGCTGCCGATTCGCTGAGTCATCCGAAATAAAACCGCGCATGGGCATTCAACCCATGCGCGGTTTTTTATTGCGCCGTGTTGATGCGTCGCGCGCTTATCGATGCAGCTTGAAATCGACGCTCTGCGGCCGCCCTTCGAGCGCGAGCGCCGCACGTTGCGCGGGCTGCCGGCTCACCACCCTGCCCCGGCTCACCACGGCGAGGCGCGCCGCACGCAGCCGGATTGCCTCGATCGGGTCGCGCGCGTCGAGCACCACGAGGTTCGCCGCGCAACCGGCCGCCACGCCGTAGCCTTCAAGGCCGAGGATGCTCGCGGCGTTCACCGTCACCGCATCGAAGCATGCACGCGAAGCGTCGGTGCCGGTCATCTGCGCGACATGCAGCCCCATGTGCGCAACTTCGAGCATGTCGCCCGAGCCGAAGCTGTACCACGGGTCCATCACGCAATCGTGGCCAAAGGCAACGCTCACCCCGGCCGCCATCAGTTCGGGCACACGCGTCATGCCGCGGCGCTTCGGATACGTGTCGGCGCGACCTTGCAGCGTGATATTGATGAGCGGATTCGCAATCGCGGCGACACCCGACTCGCGCATGAGCGGAATCAGCTTGCTCACGTAGTAGTTGTCCATCGAATGCATGGACGTGAGATGCGAGCCCGCCACGCGCCCCTGCAAGCCGAGCCGATGCGTTTGCGCCGCAAGCGTTTCGATGTGGCGCGAGAGCGGATCGTCGGACTCGTCGCAATGCATGTCCACGCGCAGCCCCTTTTCCGCCGCGAATTCGCAAAGCAGACGCACCGACTCCGCGCCGTCCGCCATCGTGCGCTCGAAGTGCGGAATGCCGCCCACCACGTCCACACCCAGCGCGATCGCGCGCTTGAGATTGTCGAATGCGCCGACGCTGCGCAACACGCCATCCTGCGGAAACGCCACCAGTTGCAAGTCGAGATACGGCGCGACCCGGCGCTTCACTTCGAGCAGCGCCTCGACAGCGAGCAGGCGCTCGTCGCACACATCGACGTGCGAGCGGATTGCGAGCAGTCCGCGCGCGACGGCCCAGTCGCAATATTGAAGCGCCCGCTCGACCAGCGCCTCCTGGGTGAGATGCGGCTTGAGTTCGCCCCACAGCGCGATGCCTTCGAGCAGCGTACCCGACGCGTTCACGCGCGGCAGCCCATAGGAGAGCGTGGCGTCCATGTGGAAGTGCGCATCGACGAACGGCGCGCTCACGAGCGCGCCCGCCGCATCGATCTCCTCGCGTGCCGTAGCCGCGAGATGCGGCTCGACGGCCGCGATGCGGCCTGCGTCCATGCCAATATCCACCGTCGGATGTCCGGCGGGATGCGCATGCGCGAGCACCGCGCGGCGAATGATCAGGTCCATCTGCGGCTCCTTGTTCCGGCGTCGTGGCGGGCTGCTTTCGTGTCGATTCTAGCGACGCCAGAAAGGCGCCGCCAGCCACGCGCCGCACGCCGAAGCGCGCGCGGCGCTTACACCCGCGCGATGTGGCCGTCGTCCTCTTCGGGATCGTCGTCGAAAAGCGCGAACTGGCCGCGCAACGCCGGATTCTCCTCTTCGAGCCGCACGCCAACGCCGAGCAGACGCACCGCCAGCTTGCGCCGCGCGAGCCCCTTTTCGAGCAGCAGGAGCAGCGTGCGCACATCGGTGGCATCGGCCACGCACTCGACCGTCGTGCGCTGAAAATCGGCGAAGCGGATCTTCACGAACAGCTTGCGCACGGCGTGCGTGCAACCCGCGCGCTCGATGCGCGCATCGAGCTGCACGGCCAGGCGCTTCAGCTCCTCGCTGCACGCTTCGAGGGTGCGCAGATCGTCCACATAGGTCGTCTCGACACTCACCGACTTGCGTTCCTGATCGGCGCGCACGGGCCGATCGTCCACGCCGCGCGCGAGTTCGTGAAGCCGCTTGCCGAACACGCCGAAGTGCCGGTGCAGATCGAACAGCGACCACGCGCGCAACTGCGCGCACGTGGTGAGCCCGAGGCTTTCGAGCTTCGCCGCCGTGACCTTGCCCACGCCATGAATCTTGCGCACGGGCAGCGCGGCGACGAAGGCATCGACCTCGTGCGGACGCACGACGAAAAGACCGTCGGGCTTGTTCCAGTCGGAGGCGACCTTGGCGATGAACTTGTTCGGCGCAACGCCCGCCGACACCGTCACCCCAACGCTCTCGCGCACGCGCGCGCGAATCTCCTCGGCAATCAGCGTGGCGCTGCCCTTGCAGCGCGAGGTGCGCGTCACATCGAGATAGGCCTCGTCGAGCGAGAGCGGTTCGACCTCGGGCGTGTAGTCGCGATAGATCGCCATGATCTGGCGCGAGGCGGTGCGGTACTTCTCCATCGCGCTGGGCAGGATCAGCAGCTCGGGACACTTGCGCATGGCAAGGGCCGAGGACATCGCCGAATGAATGCCGAAGCGCCGCGCCTCATAGTTGCAGGTGGCGATCACGCCGCGCTGGTCGGGCCGCCCGCCCACCGCGAGCGCTCGCCCGCGCAACGAGGGGTCGTCGCGCATCTCTACCGACGCGTAGAAGCAATCGCAGTCGCAATGGATGATCTTGCGAGCAGCGGCGGCGAGTGCCGCGACGGAGTGCCCTGGATCGGGCGCAGCCGGCGGCGCGAGGTCGGAAGAAGGTGCGTTCACGGTTCCGATACTGTACAAAAACACAGTATCATTTTCAAGATAACTGTCCGTGCCCTTTATCTGTACCCGTACCGCTTCGGGCCGGCCAGACCGTCTCTGGACGGACGGCCGCGCGCGCCTATACTCGTGCGGACTGACCCGTCCATGAGAGTGAGAGGCAAATCGATGAAAACGATCGGCGTGATCGGGGGTATGAGCTGGGAATCGT
The DNA here is from genome assembly GCF_003268775.1 of Paraburkholderia unamae. Classification (GTDB taxonomy): domain Bacteria; phylum Pseudomonadota; class Gammaproteobacteria; order Burkholderiales; family Burkholderiaceae; genus Paraburkholderia; species Paraburkholderia unamae. Next base: position 93,440 of record NZ_QLSU01000032.1, on the reverse strand, counting down.
CGGCCGAATACTACCGGCTGCTGAACCGCCACGCGAAGGCGCGCCTGGGCGGCCATCACAACGCGCGCAGCCTGATGGTGACAGTGGACTTCGCGCGGGTCGAGGCGCTCCAGCGTGCGGGCGACTGGGATGCGCTCGGTGTGCAGATGGCCGAGGCCGCGCAACAACTCGAACGCGGCGGCGCGGATATCGTGCTGCTCGCGACGAACACCATGCATCGCGTGTGCGCCGCGATCGAGGCGACCGTTTCCATCCCCTTCCTGCACATCGCGGACCCAACCGGCCAGGCGCTGCGCGCCGCCGGCGTCACGCGCGCGGGCCTGCTCGGCACGCGCTACACGATGGAGCAGGACTTCTACGTGGGACGATTGCGCGAGGCGCATGGCATCGAAGCCGTCGTGCCGAACGAGCCCGATCGCGCGGACGTGCATCGCATCATCTACGACGAGCTGTGCCACGGCAAAGTGGAGGCCGCATCGCGCCGCGTGTATCAGCGCGTGATCGAAGACCTCGCTGCACGCGGCGCGCAGGCGGTCATTCTGGGCTGCACGGAGATCACGCTGCTGATCGGCCAAAGCGATTCGCCCTTGCCCGTGTTCGACACCACCTCGTTACATGCGCAAGCGGCCGTGGATTGGGCCATTGATCACTAGGCAGGCGCCAGGCGCCCGCCCTGCGTTGCCTTGCGCTTAGCGATGGCGTTCGTTGTAGACGGCCGCCTCGCGCAGCTCGTCCTTCGCCTGCTGAAGCAATTGCAGCGCGCGCTCAGCGTGACCGCCGAACTGATCGTGATGATCCTTGCGCGCCGCTTCGATGTGCCCGCTGCTCTGATCGATCAGTTGCTGTGCGGTTTCGAGATTCGGGTACTGGGAAGGCGGCGCGGCAAACGCACTGGCGACGCAGCACAGGGCAAGACCCGCCGACGCGGCAATGATGGAAAGGCGCTTCATGTTTTGCTCCAGAGGAATCGGGATGCAGATGCATCCGCAGAGGTTGTCAGGCAATCACGGCCGCGCCGAGATGGCGACGCATGGGCCGTGCGCTGAACTAACGTCTCTCTATTCCGGCTGTTGACCTGGCTGACAGTCTTTGACGTTGCCGCTCATTACGAGATTGCGAATGGCGGGCGTTGAGCATGAGCGCGTGCTGAAGGCACACTTACTGAGATAAAGCGAAAAAGCGCGCGGAAAACAAAAAACCCGCCATTGGCGGGTTTATGGTCAGCGCATCTTTCACAACACGTGTGCGAAATCTGCTGCTGTGACTGACGGCGACTCTTGCTGCTTCCTTCAACTCGCAGACCGGAAAGAACACGATCAGGAGTATTGGTTGCGGGGGTAGGATTTGAACCTACGACCTTCGGGTTATGAGCCCGACGAGCTGCCAGACTGCTCCACCCCGCGTCCGTCAGAGAAAAGAATTATAGGGCCTCGGCGCGACTTCGTCAAACATCTTTTTCACGCGAATGAAATATTGCCTCCTGGCGCCTTCGCATCACCAACCATCGCAATGGAATTTAATTCGGATTGCCTGGTAAATAGACCTCACTGCGCTCGTCGTGCTCACTTCGCCGAAGATTCCACCAGCGGCCGCACCTCTTCCGCCCAGGCAAGCCACATCTCCTGCGTATGAATACCCGCCTTGAGAATCGCATATTGCAACTGCTGCCCGCGCGTGAGCGATGTCGCGCCGAAGTCGCGTTGCTCGATCTCACGATAAAGCGCGAGCCGCACGTGGTTCTCGTCCATGAGCCTGCGCAATTCATCCGCGAGACCGAGCGGCCCGATCACCGCGTCGGCGCGCAACTTGAGCAGGAATACGTTGCGCGAGTCGGGACCGAGGGCTGTCTCGCGCGCCCAGCGCGCCACCTCTTCCCGCCCCACCGGCAACACGCAGTACACCTTCTTGCGTGTGGCCGCGGCTGTCTCGTCCTCCACGACCGACACCCACCCCGACTCGACCATACGGCCCAGTTCGCGATAAATCTGCTGATGCGTGGCGTGCCAGAAGTAACCGATTGCGCGATCGAAGCGGCGCGCCAGGTCGTAACCCGACGAAGGCTTTTCCAGCAAGGCGATGAGGATGGCGTGCGGCGTCGACATGCGGCGATTCTAAACCACGCCTCAGACCATACCGGCGCTGTTGCGGATCGAATTTTTCCACTATGCAACTAGTTGCATAGAGACAGGAGCTTTGCTATGTTTTGTCCTGCCGGCCGGTGCGTGAAGGCAAATCCACCCTGCACCGGCGCCACGAACAACGCGTCGGCGGCCGCATCCGGCCGCCGTCCCAGTCAAGGAGATATGGATGTCCCTGCCCGCCGTGCTGCGCCGCGGCCTGTCGATTCCGGTCGTCGGCTCGCCGCTCTTCATCATTTCGAATCCCGATCTCGTGATCGCCCAGTGCAAGGCGGGCGTCGTGGGTTCGTTCCCCGCGCTGAACGCGCGGCCCGAACCCGTGCTGGGCGAATGGCTGGACCGCATCACCACCGAACTCGCCGAGTACAACGCGAAGCACCCGGACGCCCCCGCCGCGCCGTTCGCCGTGAACCAGATCGTGCACAAGTCGAATGACCGCCTGGAGCACGACCTGGGCGTATGTGCTGAATACAAGGTGCCGATCGTCATCACGTCGCTCGGCGCGCGCGAAGAGGTCAACCATGCCATTCACGCATGGGGCGGCATCGTGCTGCACGACGTGATCAACAACAAGTTCGCGAAAAAGGCCATCGAAAAAGGCGCGGACGGCCTGATCGCCGTGGCCGCCGGCGCGGGCGGCCACGCGGGCACGCTCTCGCCGTTCGCGCTCATCCACGAGATTCGCGAGTGGTTCGACGGCCCGCTGCTGCTCTCGGGCGCGATCGGCAACGGCAACGCGATCCTCGCGGCGCAGGCGGCCGGCGCGGACCTCGCCTACATCGGCTCGGCGTTCATCGCCACGCAGGAGGCGAACGCCGTGGACGCGTACAAGCAGATGATCGTCAACAGCGATGCGGGCGATATCGTCTATTCGAATCTCTTCACGGGCGTGCACGGCAACTACCTGCGCGAGAGCATCGTGCAAAGCGGCCTCGATCCGGAGGCACTGCCGGAATCGGACCCTTCGAAGATGAATTTCGGCTCGACGCGCGTGAAGCCGTGGAAGGACATCTGGGGCTCGGGCCAGGGCATTGGCGCCGTGAAGAGCGTCGTGCCGGCGGCCGAACTGATCGCGCGCCTGAAGCGCGAGTACGAAGCGGCGCGCGTGCGCCTGGGCGTCGCCGCCGTGCGCGAAGCCGAGGAGCAAGCCGCGCTCTGATGCGCGGCGCGAGGCGGGTGCGAAGATGCCGCGCCCGCCCGAGACTATTACGGGGCGCGACGCGTCATGCGCGCGCCTTCACCCGCGCGATTTCTTCTTCGACGTCGCGCAACTGGTCCTTCCCGAAGTACATCTCGTCGCCAACGAAGAAGGTCGGCGATCCGAACGCGCCGCGCTCGAACGCCGCCTGCGTGTTCGCAAGCAGCGCGGCTTTCACGTCGCCGTCCTGTATCGCCGCCTCGAACGCCGCCGCGTCGAGGCCGTCCGCCTCGAGCGCCGCGCGCATCACAAGGGGGTCGTCCATCTTGAGTCCCTCCTCCCACATGTGCGCGAACATGCGGTCGACGTAGCGCTCGAACGTGCCGTTGCGCTGCGCCGCAACGGCGCCGCGCATGATCTGCAACGTATTCACCGGGAAGTGCGGATTGTGGCGATAGGCCGTGAGCCCATGCCGCTCGATGAAGCGCCGCATCTCCACCATCATGTACTTCTGCTTGTTCGCGATGCCCGCGAACGCCTCGCCCGGCGAGCGATTGCCACTCAGCTTGAAGAGGCCGCCCAGCAGCACGGGCACATAGTCGAAACGCACCTGCTGGCGCGCTTCGATGCCCGCGATCACCTTGTGGCTCTGGTAAGCGTTAGGACTGCCAAAGTCGAACAGGAACTGCACCTTCACGTCGCTCATCGTCTCCCCTCCATGCGGGTATGGCGGCCGCTCGCGGGCCGCATATTGCGTTCGCGGCGCGCCTCACTCGCCCGGTCCGCGCTGCCCGAGGCAGCGCTCGACCTGGCGCACCGTCTCCACCAGTTGCGCACGCACCGTGTTTTCCATGTGCTCGCGCGGGAAATCCTGCGCGGCGCCGGCCACGCTGATCGTCATCATCGGCAATCCGCGGCCGGGGTTGAACGGCATGGCGATGCCATGGACCTCGCGCACCCAGTCGCCGAGCGACTGCGTGCAGCCGGTCAGCGCGTGCTCGCTCACCGCGGTCTCGATGCCGCGCCGCATCTTCGGCCATGCCGCTTCGTCGAGCGCGCGCAGGCGCTCCATGAGTTCCGCCCGCGCCCCTGCCTCGCTGCCGGCGAGACAGGCGCGCCCCGCCGCCGACGTGCCGAGCGGAATGCGCGAGCCCGTGCCGAGACTCAGCGTCACGATCGCATCGCTGCGGCAACACTCGAGATAGAGCATCGAAAGGCCGTCGCGCGTGGCGAGCGCGACCACGCCGCCGGTCGCGTGCGCGAGCGATTGCATGAGCGGCCGCGCGACTTCGCGCACGTCGAGATTCACGAGCATGGCGCTGCCAAGGCCGATGGTCGCCGTGCCGAGCCGGTACTGGCCGGTCTCGGGCACGAGATGCAGATAGCCGAGCTTCGTGAGCGTATAGGCGAGCCGCGTGACGGTCGAACGCGGCAGCGCGCAGCGCGTCGCGATTTCGTGATTCGAGAGAAAGCTGTCGCCGCTGCGAAAGCAGGCCAGCACCTCCAGGCCGCGCGCGAGCGCCGTCACGAAGTGGCGGTCGCCGCCCTCTTGCCCGCCGCTTTGGGTGTCGTCCGCAAGTGCCGCGGCATCCAGATCCGCTTCCATAGGTTCGCTGCTGGTCACGCTCGTGTCGTCCGGTTGTTCCGATATGCGGTTCAATATACCGCCATGCGGCGCGCACATCAATCGACGTTTTCCTCGATTCGCTCACTAAACCTTTGACTTGTCGAGCACAGCCTAAGATACTCGAAACCGATATGCAGTCTTTCATTCCGCATTGCAGTCAAATAATCAGGAGACAAGCACCATGACGCAAAAGAAAGCCGTGCTGGTGATCGGCGCGGGCGACGCCACGGGCGGTGCGATTGCGCGCCGTTTCGCGCGCGAGGGCTACATTGCCTGCGTGACGCGCCGCCACGCTGACAAGCTCGCGCCGCTCGTCGCTCAGATCGAAGCCGAAGGCGGCGAGGCGTACGCGTTCGGCTCGGACGCGCGCAACGAAGAGGACATGATCGCCTTGTTCGCGGACATCGAGGCGCGCATTGCGCCGATCGAAGTGGCGATCTTCAACATCGGCGCGAATGTGCGCTTCGGCATTACCGAAACGACGGCGCGCGTCTATCACAAGGTCTGGGAAATGGCCTGCTTCGCCGGCTTCCTGATGGGCCGCGAAGCCGCAAAGGTGATGCTGCCGCGCGCGCGCGGATCGATCTTCTTCACGGGCGCGACCGCGAGCGTGCGCGGGCGGGCGGGCTTCGCGGCATTCGCGGGCGCGAAACACGCGTTGCGCGCGCTCGCGCAGTCGATGGCGCGCGAACTCGGCCCGCAAGGCGTCCACGTCGCGCAGATCATCGTCGACGGCGCGATCGACACCGAATTCATCCGCGAGAATTTTCCCGAGCGCTACAAGCTCAAGGAACGCGACGGCATCCTGAACCCGGAGCACATCGCCGACGCCTACTGGACGCTGCACCAGCAGCCGCGCGACGCCTGGACGCACGAACTCGATCTGAGGCCGTGGCTGGAGGAATGGTGAGGCCGCTGCCGCGGGCTGCGCGAAGCAGGCGATAATGGCGCGTCGCGCGCGCGTCGCACTGGCGATGCGCGCTTTACCGCCTTGCGTAGCAGCGCCCGGCGCGCCGCCACCCTATCGAGCCTCACATGAAAATCGCCACCTGGAACGTCAACTCCCTCAAGGTCCGTCTACAGCACGTCATCGACTGGCTCAACGAGAGCAAGACCGACGTGCTCTGCCTCCAGGAGCTGAAGCTCACCGACGACAAATTCCCGCGCGCCGATCTCGAAGCGCACGGCTATCGCAGCTGGTTCGCGGGCCAGAAGACCTATAACGGCGTGGGCATCCTCGTGCGCGAGGGGCTTTTCGTGGACGAAGCCACGGTCGTGCGCAATATTCCCGGCTTCGAAGATCCGCAGCAGCGCGTGATCGCCACCACGATTGGCGACGTGCGCGTGGTGAGCGCGTATTTTCCGAACGGCCAGGCGCCGGGCACCGAGAAGTTCGCGTACAAGCTGCAATGGCTCGACGCCATGCACGACTGGCTCGCGCAGGAGATGCAGCGCTACCCGAAGCTCGCGCTGCTCGGCGACTACAACATCGCCCCCGAAGACCGCGATGTACACGACCCGAAGGCCTGGGAAGGCCAGAACCTGGTCTCGCCCGAGGAACGCGCGCAGTTCCAGCGCCTGATCGCGCTCGGTTTCGTCGATTCGTTCCGCCAGTTCGAGCAGCCGGAGAAGATCTTCACGTGGTGGGACTATCGCATGTTCGCGTTTCGCCGCAACGCGGGCCTGCGCATCGACCACATTCTCCTCTCGCCCGCGCTTGCGCAACACCTCACCGCGTGTGAAGTGGACAAGGTGCCGCGCAAGTGGGAACAGCCGTCCGATCACACGCCGGTGATCGCCACGCTCGATATCGGCGGCTGAGCCCCCGCCTTACCAGTTCCCGCCGAGCGTGGTCCACAGGAAGCGATAGACGAACGCGTCGTACTGCGCGCGCTCGAGCGAATCACTGCCGGGACCATGTCCGCCTTCGGTGTTCTCCAGATACCAGACGTTCGCGTGCCCCTGCTGCTGCATGCGCGCGACCATCTTGCGCGCATGCGACGGGTGCACGCGGTCGTCGCTCGTCGAAGTCGTGAAAAGCGAGGACGGGTACACGACACCGGGCTTCACGTGGTGGTACGGCGAGTACGCGGCGAGCGCGCGCGCTTCTTCGGCGTCCTCAGGATCGCCGTATTCGTCGATCCATGACGCGCCCGCATGCAGCAGCGGGTAGCGCTGCATGTCGAGCAACGGCACTTCGCACACCACGGCGCCGAACAGTTCGGGACGCTGCACCATGCACGCGCCCACCAGCAGCCCGCCGTTGCTGCCGCCCTTGATGCCGAGCTGCGCGGCGCTCGTATAGCCGTCGGCGATCAACTGTTCGGCCACGGCGATGAAGTCGTCGAACGAGCGTTGCCGGTGTTCGCGCTGTGCCTCCACGTGCCACGCGGTGCCATACTCGCCACCGCCGCGAATGTGCGCGATCGCCACCACGCCGCCCTGCTCCAGCCAGCCGATGCCCGAGCCCACGAGATATTGCGGCGTAAGCGCGATCGCGAAGCCGCCGTAGCCTGTGAGCAGACACGGCGACGCCTTGCGCGACTCGCCTTCGAGCACGGCTTTCGGGCCGATCACCGTGAACGGCACGCTCGTGCCGTCCGCCGATTTCGCATGCGCACGGATGACCGTGAGCGGCCCGGCGTCGAACTGCGTGGGCCAACGGTCGAGCAATTCCCACTGCTGGAGATCGGCCTGCGCGAGATCGGCGAGGCAGTATTCGGGGGGCAGCAGGTAATCGTCCACGTCGACGAACACCTCGTCGTTGAGCGTGTCCTCAATGGGCGACACATCCACCTGCGCACTCGCGCGCGACGGAAACACGCGCGACTCCCAGCGCCATGCGCCATCGGCCTGCTGCGGCTGCCAGAGCATGGTGCGGCTCTGCACGTCATCGAGCCAGGAGACGATCAAGACGTTTTGCGTATTGGTCCAGTCGCAGGCGGAAGTCACCGGCGTGGGCGCGAACAGCGTCGTGAACGTGCGATCGCCTGCGAGGAAGGCGTCTTCGCGGATCGCGAGCAGCGCGCCGCCCTTGTACGCGGCGCCTGAAATCGTCCAGTCGAGGCGCGGCTCCAGCAGCAGCCAACCGTGCCACGCGCCCACCGCGACGTGCGTGGGCACGTCGTAGAGCTGCCAGTCGCCGTGCTCATCCAGACGATAGGAACAGGAATCGAAGAAGTCGACGCTGCGCACCACGTCGTGGCGCTTCTCGACCGGGTCGTAGTCGCCTTCCACGCTGATGTCGTCGAACTCGCCGCTGAACACCACGGGCGCGTCGGCAAGCGCCGTGCCGCGCGTCCAGCGGCGCACCTCGCGCGGATACCCCGAGCGTGTGAGCATCTTCTTCCCGATCTTGCCGCCGGCGTCCCAACCCAGGTACACCGTATCGCGGTCGATCCACGAAATGATGTGCTTGCCTTCTTTGGCGATGGCGAAGCCGCCATCGACGAACTCGCGCCGCGCGATGTCGAATTCGCGCACGATGACCGCGTCGGAGCCGCCATCGGAAAGCTGGATCAGCGCGCGGTCGCCGTCCGGGTAGAGGATGTCGATGCCCGCGCAAACCCACGGCATGCCCTCTTTCGCGCCGAGCGCGTCGAAGTCGATGAGCGTTTGCCACTGCGGCTTGTGCGCACGCCAGTCGGCCCAGAGCGCGCGGCGCCACAGGCCCTTGGGATTGTCCTCGTCCTCCCAGAGGTCGTAGGCCCACTCCTGCCAGCGGCTCGGGATCACCGGCCGCTCGCGCGGCAAATAGGCCTGCGCGAGGCGCTTCTCCAGCGCCTCGAAGCGCGCGCCGCCATGCCACGCGGCGCGCGTGCGCGCATTCTGCGACTCGACCCAAGCAATGACGGCGGGGTCGTCGAGCGATTCGAGGGAAAGGAAGGGATCGGCCTCGGCGGGCCAGGGGGAAGTCACGGGCATGATCGGTCGTCGACAGGAAAACAGCGTCGATTATGCCCTGTGTGCGCGTCGGCGCACTGCGCACCGGGCCGGCTCGCATTGCGCGAAGCCAGCCCGGCGCCTCATTGGCTCATGCATCCGGCCAATGCAGGCTCATTCCAGATTGAGTTCCTGGATCTTGCGCGTGATGGTGTTGCGGCCGATGCCGAGGCGCTCGGCCGCCTCCACCTTGCGCCCGCGCGTGAAGTCGAGCGCCTCGCGTATCACCGCGGCTTCGAAGCGACGCGAAAGCTCGTCCATCACGTCCGCGCTGTTTTCGCGCAGCAGGCGCGCGACTTCCGTGCGCAAGCCGCTCTCCCACACGCTCAGCGGCGAGATGGCGGCGCCGTTGGCCGCGCCGGCGCCAGGTGTCGCGAACACCACGCCGCCCAGCGCACCAGGCAAGCCCGCGCCGGGAGCCGCGCCGGCAATCGGCAATGCGGCCGCCGCACCGTTGGTCGCCGCGCCCGCCGCCGCATCGGCAACGCTCACCCCTTCGGCGAGCGCCGCAGCCGCGCCCGGCGCGCCATGAGCCGGCACGAGATCGGGCGGCAAGTCCTTGATCTCGATGGTCTGCGCGGGCGCCATCACCGTGAGCCAGTTCGCGAGATTCTCGAGCTGGCGTACGTTGCCCTGAAACGGCAGCGCCGACATATACGCGAGCGCTTCGTCCGACACGCGCTTGGGCTCCACGCCCAGTTCGCGCGCGCTCTTCTGGAGGAAGTGGCGCGTGAGCAGCGGAATGTCCTCGCTGCGCTCGCGCAACGCGGGCAAGCGCAGCCGGATCACATTGAGCCGGTGATACAAGTCCTCGCGGAACAGCCCCTGGCGCACACGCGTTTCGAGGTTCTGGTGCGTGGCGGCAATCACGCGCACGTTGGCACGCAGCGGATTGTGTCCGCCCACGCGGTAGAACTGCCCGTCCGAGAGCACGCGCAAGAGGCGCGTTTGCAGGTCGAACGGCATGTCGCCGATTTCGTCGAGGAACAGCGTGCCGTTCTCGGCCTGTTCGAAGCGGCCCTGGCGCATGGCCTGCGCGCCCGTGAACGCACCGCGCTCATGACCGAACAGTTCGGACTCCAGAAGATCCTTCGGAATGGCCGCGGTGTTCAGCGCGATGAACGGCCCGTTCGCCCGTGGGCTATGTCGGTGCAAGGCGCGCGCGACAAGCTCCTTTCCGGTGCCCGACTCGCCCGTGATGAGCACGGTGGCGGCCGAATGCGAAAGCCGTCCGATGGCGCGGAACATGTCCTGCATGGCGGGCGCCTGGCCGAGCATTTCGGGCGCTTCGGCGGGACGTTCGTCCCACTGCTGCTCGCCGCGCATGCTTTCGTCCACGGCGCGGCGAATCAGCTCGACAGCCTTGTCCACGTCGAAGGGCTTGGCGAGATACTCGAACGCGCCGCCCTGAAATGCGGCCACTGCGCTATCGAGGTCCGAGAACGCCGTCATGATGATGACGGGCAAGCCCGGCACGCGCTCGCGCACGGTCTGCAACAGCTCGAGGCCCGAGCCGCCCGGCATGCGGATGTCGGAGACGAGCACCTGCGGGCTGTCGTGATCGAGCGCGCTCGCGGCTTCGCGCACATTCGAGAAGCTGCGGGTGGCGAAGTTCTCGCGGGCCAGGGCCTTTTCAAGCACCCAGCGTATCGATTGGTCGTCGTCTACTATCCAGATCGGCTTCATAAGGTCGGTCAGAAGTCCTGGTGGCGTGCGGTATCGGTCAGTCTAAAAACAGCTTCGGTTATCGGCTCAGTTATCAAGCGGCAACAGAATCTGAAACTCGGTGTGGCCTGGCCGGCTATCCACTTCGATCAGTCCGTCGTGCTGCTGCACGAACGTCTGCGCGAGCGTGAGGCCGAGACCGCTGCCATCCTCGCGTCCGGAGACGAGCGGATAGAAGATGCGGTCACGGATCTCCTCGGGAATGCCGGGGCCGTTGTCAGTGATATGCAAGTCCAATGCCAGCTTGCACAAGCGCTTTGAAATCGTCACCTTGCGCGCAATGCGCGTGCGCAACTCAATGCGCGCGTCGCCCTGCGAAATGCGCTCGCGCAGCGCCTGCGCCGCGTTGCGCACGATATTGAGCAGTGCCTGGATCAGTTGCTCCTTGTCGCCGCGCAGGTCGGGCACGCTCACGTCGTAGTCGCGCTCGATCGTGAGGCCGCGCGGGAATTCCGCGAGGATCACGGCGCGCACGCGCTCGCACACTTCGTGAATGTTCACGTCGCCGACGATGTGTGGATGACGGTGCGGTTCCAGCAGCCGGTCGACCAGCGTTTGCAGGCGGTCCGACTCCTTGATGACCACCTGCGTGTACTCACGCAACTCGTCGCGCTCCAGCGCGCCAAGCTCGAATTCGAGCAGTTGTGCCGCGCCCCGAATGCCGCCGAGCGGATTCTTGATCTCGTGCGCGAGATTGCGGATCAGATGCTTGTTCACGGCCGTGAGGTCGTGAATGCGCTCCTCGCGGTCGCTGCGCAAGTGCCGCTCGTTCTCGAAGAGTTCGAGCAGCACATAGTCGGGCGCGCTTTCGAGAAAGCCGACGATCGCATGCACGTTGAGCGGTTCGCGGCCGGGGCGCTCCAGCGACGCGTCAAGGCGCGTCGCGTGGAAGCGATGCTCGGCGATCGACGCAATCGTGGTGAGCAGTTCGTCCGCGTTCGAGAAGAGATCGGACCACGCCATCTGCGCGAGCTGACGGCGCGAAAGATCGAGCATCGCCTCGGCCGAAGGGTTCGCGAACGCCACGCGCAGCGTGCGCTTGTCGAGCACGAGCACGACGGTCGGCAGCGCTTCGAAGCCGGGCAGCAACCCGGAGTCGACGAGCGGCGCATCGTCGGAGAGCGGCTCCGCGTGGCCCTTTCTTGCCTTGATCAGATTCTTGAGCACCATGTTTCAGGCCGGCGGCCATGCGGCGCGCCAGCAACGGTCCGGGTCGTGAAGAACGGTGGCGCCGCCTCGGCACGTCTGGCGGCCCAACGAAAAAGGGACGGCACCGCCGTCCCTTCGAGACTGATCGCAAGCGTCGTGCTGCGAGTCGAACAAACTGAACCGGCGCTTCGCTTGAATACAGCCCGGCGAAGCGCCATCGCCAGTTACAGCGAGTAGTACAGTTCGAACTCGACCGGGTGCGTGGTCATACGCACGCGTTGCAGCTCGCCTTCCTTCAGTGCGAGGTAGGCGTCGATCATGCCGTCGGTGAACACGCCACCGCGCGTCAGGAACTCGCGATCCTTGTCGAGTGCTTCCAGAGCCTGGTCGAGGCCGGCGCAAACGGTCGGGATCTTTGCATCCTCTTCCGGCGGCAGGTCGTACAGGTTCTTGTCGGCGGCTTCGCCCGGATGGATCTTGTTCTGCACACCGTCCAGACCTGCCATCATCAGTGCCGAGAAGCACAGGTACGGGTTGGCCATCGGGTCCGGGAAGCGCGTTTCGATACGGCGGCCCTTCGGGTTCGACACGTGCGGAATACGGATCGATGCCGAACGGTTGCGTGCCGAGTAAGCCAGCTTGACCGGTGCTTCGAAGTGCGGAACCAGACGCTTGTACGAGTTCGTCGACGGGTTCGTGATGGCGTTCAGCGCGCGAGCGTGCTTGATGATGCCGCCGATGTAGAACAGCGCGAATTCCGACAGACCTGCGTAGCCGTTGCCTGCGAACAGGTTCTGGCCGTCCTTCCAGATCGACTGGTGAACGTGCATGCCCGAACCGTTGTCGCCAACGATCGGCTTCGGCATGAACGTAGCCGTCTTGCCATACGTGTGCGCCACGTTATGGATGATGTACTTCATCTGCTGCGTCCAGTCCGCGCGCTGAACCAGCGTCGAGAACTTGGTGCCGATTTCGTTCTGGCCCTGGCCAGCGACTTCGTGGTGGTGCACTTCGACCGGGATGCCGATCTGTTCGAGCAGCAGGCACATTTCCGAACGGATGTCCTGGAACGTGTCGACCGGAGCGACCGGGAAGTAGCCGCCCTTGACGCCCGGACGGTGACCCGTGTTGCCACCTTCGATTTCACGTGCCGACGACCACGGTGCTTCGTCCGAACCGATCTTCACGAACGAACCCGACATGTCCGTGTTCCACTGGACCGAGTCGAAAATGAAGAATTCCGGTTCCGGACCGAAGAAGGCCGTGTCGCCCAGGCCCGTGCTCTTCAGGTACGCTTCAGCGCGCTTTGCCAGCGAGCGCGGATCGCGCTCATAGCCCTTGCCGTCAGCCGGTTCGACCACGTCGCAGGTCAGCACCAGCGTGGACTCTTCGTAGAACGGGTCGATGAAGGCCGTGTTCGCGTCCGGGACGAGCAGCATGTCCGAGGCTTCGATGCCCTTCCAGCCGGCGATCGACGAACCGTCAAACGCATGGCCCGACTCGAACTTGTCTTCGTCGAAATGCGACAACGGAACCGAGACGTGTTGCTCCTTGCCGCGCGTGTCCGTGAAGCGGAAGTCGACAAACTTGACGTCTTCGTCCTTGACGAGCTGCATGACGTCGGCCACGGATTTACTCATAACCTATTCTCCTGATTAACGATTTCGGCGAACGCTGCCGCCGTCCCAATCTTGTTGATCCTCGCCGGCCGCCTCCTTCCTGGGTCCGTCCTGCTAACCCCGGCTGGCCGGCTGCGAATCGATCGAGACGTATAAAGCAGCTTCCATGCCATGCATGCGCCAAGCTGGCGCAAAACCCTTTCGCGACACGCACTTGCAAACAAAAATCGTGCGTCGCGCCTTTATGGAGCCGCCAGTCTGGCGACTCATCGGCACCAAATTCGTGCAATCCCGAATTTGGCGCGCGAATCTTTATCCATTATGGTGCAAATCATCAAATATGCACCAATTTAATGCACCTCATCCATGACGCCGCCAGCCGCCCGGCGGGTGCGACCCGGACCGCCCTTCCCGCTGCGTCCCCGCGCGCTAGAATAACTTTTTGGTCCAACGCGAAACAGGAGATCCGTTGTCATGAGTACGCTCGAACAGTTGTACGCCCAGGCCGAGAAGCGCCGCGTCGAGAATCAACTGCCCTACGCGGGCGCGGTGTCCCCCGCCGAGGCATTCGAGCTTCTACAGCTCGACCCGCGCGCGCGGCTCGTCGACGTACGCACGCGAGCGGAACTCGACTGGGTTGGCCGCCCCGTGATCGGCGACGGTCAGTATGCCCACGTCGAGTGGACCCGCTACCCCGGCGGCGTGCCCAACGCCGAATTTCTCACCCAGCTCAAGAGCGCCGTGGAAGCCGACGCGCCCGTGTTGTTCCTGTGCCGCAGCGCCGCGCGCTCCAAGCTCGCCGCCATCGAAGCCGCGAAGGCCGGCTTCACGAAAGCCTATGACCTGCTCGAAGGCTTCGAGGGCGACAAGGACGGTCAGGGCCACCGCAAGACTGTCACCGGCTGGTGCTTCCGCGGCCTGCCGTGGATCGGCGCGTAACGCTCACCCATCCTGCCGACGGCATGGCGCAGGCGGCCGGCGCCAGCCCGACGGGCCACTCTGAGCGCCGCATGTGACACGCCGATGATGCGCCGTGCGCTGAATCAGAAACCGGCGCGCGGACCGCTGCGGCGCTCGCGATCGGGCGTTCCTTCGCCCACCGCAGCCGGCTCCACCACGTCGCCGCCCAGTTCGTGCACGCCTTCGCGCAGCTTCACGAAGGCGGCCGCCACGGCCTCGGGCTCGCCCTTCACGCCCAGATCGATATGGCGGCGCGCATAAATGCCGCCGCGCTCCGTGTCGCCCACGCTCGGCAGGCTGAACACGCGCACGCCCGGGAAGTCGCGCTCAATGCGCTCCATGAGCGGCGTGAGCGTCGACTCCGGCAGCTCGAACACGAGCAGCGACTTTTCGGCGTGCGGCGTCTGGTGATGCAGATGCGCGTACTTCGTGTCGAGCACCCACTCGATCATCGGCCAGGCCATCACCGGAAAACCGGGCACGAAATTGTGGTCGCGAATCGAAAAACCCGGAATCTTGTTGTAGCCATTCGGGATGATCTCGCAACCCTGCGGGAAGGTGCCCATCTGGAACCGGTGCTGATTCTCGGGCGACTGATAGTTCACGGGTTCCGCACCCGTGTGCATGTCGCGAATGCGCTCGCGGATCGCCGCCTCGGCGTCGGGATGCAGCGCGAGCGGCACGCCCAGCGCCGCGGCCGCGCACTGGCGCGTGTGGTCGTCCGGCGTCGCGCCGATGCCGCCCGTGGAAAAGACGATATCGCCCGACGCGAACGAGCGGCGCAGCGTTTCGGTGATGCGTGCGGGGTCGTCGCCCACGTACTGGGCCCACTCGAGCGACAGACCGCGCGCGCCGAGCAATTCGATGACCTTCGGCAGATGCTTGTCGGTGCGGCGTCCCGAGAGGATCTCGTCGCCGATGATGATGACGCCAAACGCCATGTGTCGCCTCGCTGTTTGATCTTGGTAGTGGAAACGTTAGTGCACGATGGTCACGTCGCTCGACGCCTGCTGCACCTCCTGCGCGCGCATGCGCTGGAGCGCGCGCAGGCAGTAGTGGCCGAACCAGAGCGCCGTGAACACCAGAATGAATGCGTAGATCCAGATCGTCACCGCCGCCAGCACCGGGAAGAACAGGAGCAGCCACGCGGAAACGGCCCAGATCGCCGTGGGCAGCGAGCCGAGCAGCCCGCTCACCACGCCAATGACCAGGAGCGGCAGACGGTGGCTGCGCACCAGCGCGCGCCGCTCCTCCACGCTGGCGTGCAGCGCGAGCGCGTCGTAGGTCATCACGCGGTAGGTCAGCCAGCCCCACAGCAGCGGCGGGATGAGCGCGAAGAACGGCGGAATGAGCCACAGCGGCAACGTCACGATCATCACGATCAGGCAGACAACGGTCGTGACGAGCGAATAGAACAGGCTGCCGTACCAGCTCCCGCCGCGCCGCGTGTCGAGCATCGCGTACTGGCGTTTCGACAGATGGCGGATCACGCGCGGCATCGAAATCGCGACGATCAGGAGGAGCACCGTGATGACGATGAGCGGAATCGTCAGGATGATGACGAGAAATGGCGCAATCGTCGCCCGCAGCCAGCCAAAGCCGAGCGCATCGAACAGGTGGTACAGGTAGGCCGTCGATGACCAGTTCGCGAGCGCGCCGCGCATGAGGTCGAGCAGCGGCTGCCAGAACACGTAGAGCACGGCGCCCCACGCCGCCGCCGCCAGGAGAAACGGCACGAACGTGAGAAGCAGCATGGCGGGATGGAACACGCTCGAGAGCGCGCGGCCAAACGAGCGCAACAGGTCATTCATGCGAGCGGAATGCGGCGAAAGGACGGGTGGAGAACACGGTGTCGGCGAAAAATCGGTGCGACCAAGCCGACAGCATAAACCACCGCGCGCGAGGCGGGTAAGACGGGACAGCGGGCGAATGAAAGTGAATCGCGCGGGTGAAAGGTGCAGGAAAGCGGGCCGGTTCGCGGGCGCGATTCAACGGCCCGATTCAACACCCCGATGCCGCGGCCCGGCACCTGCGCTCAGGAAACGGTGGCGTCGTCCCGCGCCTCGCGCCGCGCGGCGCTTGCGGCCCGTGGGGCGCGCGAGCGCAAGCGCCGCCCGATGCGGGCGAACGCGTAGCCCTGCTGCGCCCAGAAGCCTTCACCGTAGCGCACGCCTTCGAGCTGGTCGCGAATGCCGGTGGGCTCGATCTCGCGATTGAACGACGCGCTGCCGAACATCATGTCCCACCAGGGGAACAGCACGCCGAAGTTGCAGCCATACGTGGTGCCTTCGTGGCCGTAGCCGATGGCGTGATGGCGGCGGTGAAAACGCGGGCTCACGAGAAGCCGCTCGCCGAGCCAGCCGAAATGCACGCGGATATTGGCGTGCTGCACGCTCTGCATGAAATTCGTGAGCGCGACGAGCACGACGAACTGCGCGGGCGGCACGCCGATGACGAGCGCGACGACGGCGAACATGCACGACTGGCCCAGCACGTCGAGCAGATGGTTGCGGTCATCGCACCAGAGCGACATCTTGCGCTGGCTGTGATGCACCGCGTGCAACTCCCACCACACGCCGTAGCGGTGCGAAAGCCGGTGGTACCAGTAGCTGCAAAAATCGAGCACCACGAGATAGATCGCGAAGGCCACGAGCGGCTCGGTGGTCACGCCGGGCCAGAGATTGTCGAGGTCCACGGTCTTCACGCCCATCAGGCGCAGCGTGCTTTGCGCGTGATCGAAGAACGGCTGCATCGTGAAGAAGAACAGCAGGTTCAGGATGCCGAGGCGCGTGACCCACGTATAGAGCGCATCGACGCCCACGCCCTTGCGGTCGCGCCACTTTTCCGCGGGCGCGAGCGCTTCGAGCGGACGCAGCAGCGCGTACATCAGCCCCACTTCGAGCACGCCGATGATCACCCAGTACAGCGCGTCGTAGGTGTCCTCGTCCACGTCCATCATGCCGGCGTGAAAGAGCAAGGGCTGGATTGCGTTCACGTAGAGGAGCGTCTGTAGCCACGACACCAGGTCGTCCGCGCACGAGACCACCGAGTGTCCCGCGTGCGCGAAGAAGGCCAGCACAGACGCCACCATATCCACGCTCTCGCCCTCCCGCGTTACGCCCCGTTCGGCGCCGTGACGGGCGCGCGGTCGTAGAAGTAGATGCCGTGCGGCGAGCGGCCCACGGCGATCGTCTTGATAAGCTTCTTCGTCTGCATGTCGATGAGGCCGATATGCTTCGCGAAGCGGAACGTGACCCACAGGTAGCGCTTGTCGGCCGAGAGTTCCATGTCATCGGGTCCGGGCATCAGACCGTTGATTTCGCCGGTTTTCTCGAGCGTCTCTTCGTCGATGATGCTGATGACGTTCGCCACCCGGCTCGACACCAGCACGTGGCGGCCGTCGACGAGCGAGCGGAAGTTGTGCGCGGCCTTGCCGACCTGGATCGTCTTGACGATCTTCTGGTTGCGCCAGTCCACCACGGCCACGTAATCGGCGCCCGTCATGCCCACGAGCAGGTACTTGTCGCCGGGCGTGAGCCACAGGCCGGCCGGCGCCGGACCGACCTTCATTTTCCAGAGCACCTTTTGCGTGGGCAGATCGACCGCCGCGATTTCGCCCGACACCTGCAAGGAAACGAACACGGTGCGGCTGTCGTTGGTGAACGCAAGGTGGCTCGGCATGGCCGAAAGCGGCAGGCGTTTGGCCAGCGTGACGTTGCTGCCGCCGCCGTACTGGTAGATGTCGAGGCGGTCGAGGCGCAGGCCGGTCGTCACGAACCACTTGCGGTCGGGCGAGAAGCCGAGCTGGTACGGGTCTTCGACGTTCTCGACCCAGCGCTGCGGCTTGCCGGTTTTCGGATCGACGAACAGCAGGTTGTTCGACACCGAGTTCGCGACGATCAGCGAGCTGTTGTCCGGCGTGGGAAAGAGGTGATGCGGCTCCTTGCCCGTGGGCACGGTGCCGACGACCTGGTGCGTCTTGTCGTCGATGAGGCTCAGCGTGGCTTCGCCCGAATTGAGGACGATGATGTTGTTCGCGTGCGCGGCCGTGGAGGCGAGCGCGGCGAAGGCGAGCGCGACGCCAGCGGCTTGGCTGGCAACGCGACGAAGCGTGTTCTTGTTAGGCATGAAGAATCGTTCCCGGGCAGATTCGTGATTGTAGAACGTCTACCTGCACGCAAGGTTGACGTAGGGCCCTTGAAATATCAAAGGGGCGCAATTAAGCGCCCCTTTTCGAACAAGTGTTATGGCCCGCAATGCGTCAGACGCGGCGCCGGGTGCGGCTTATCGCTGCATCGATTCCCAAACCTTGTAGAGACGCTTGACCGAAACCGGCATCGGCGTGCGCAACTCCTGGGCAAAGAGCGAGATGCGCAGTTCTTCGAGCAGCCAGCGGAACTCGGAGAGCCGCGGATCGAATACCCCGCCGCGTTGCGAGAGCGCGCGCTGATACTGCTGCGCGAGCGGCTGGAATTCGGCGGCCTGGCGCGCGTCGCGCGCGGGGTCGGCGCGCAACTTGTCGATGCGCAGCGCCACGCCTTTCAGGTAGCGCGGGAAATGCACGAGCTGCGCATAGGGCGTCTCCAGAATGAAGCGTTTGCTGATGAGCGCGTCGACCTGCGCCTGCATGTCCGCCGCCGGCGCGCCGAAGGCCTTGGCCTGCACGAGCTTCTTCGCGAGCGAGGCATATTCGGCGAGGATCTGCCCCACGAGGCGCGCGATTTCCTGCGCGAGCAGCGAAAGGCGCCCGCGCCCTTCGTCCTTGCGTGCGTGGAAGCTCGCGTCGTCGTCGGGCAGCGGGTCCTGGAGGCACGCGCGGTCGAGCGCGAGTTCGATCAACTGGTCGCGCAGTTCCTCCTGAGTCGCGCGCGCCATGAACTGCATCGCCATCTCGCGCAGACCCGGCAGATTCTTCTCCATGTAGCGGATCGGCTCGCGCAGTTGCAGCGCGAACAGCCGCCGCAGCCCCGCGCGATGAATGCGCGCCGCCTCTTCCAGCGAATCGAACACTTCGACGTCGCAGTGCGTGCCGCGATCGACGAGCGCCGGATAGCCGAACAGCGTCTGTCCGCCGCGGCGGATTTCCAGCAGCTCGGGCAGCTTGCCGAAATTCCACGTCGTGAGGTTCTCATAGAGCGCGGTGGCGGGCGTCGCGCCCTCGCCCGGCGCGGCCGTGTGCGGCACGCTGGCCTTTTGCGTCTGCGGCGCGTTGCCGCCGCCTTCGCGCACGGGCTCCGTCGCCGCGGGCGCGCCGCCCTGCGCATGCGTTTCCAGCGCGGCCAGCGCCGTGGCGCTCGCGAGCTTCTGGAATTGCTGCTGCGCCTGGGCGCCGAGTTCGGCGCGCAGTTGCGCGAGGTTGCGCCCCATCGCGAGCTGGCGACCGTGCTCGTCGATCACCTTGAAGTTCATGAAGAGATGCGCGGGCAGCGTCTCCAGCTTGAAGTCAGCCAGCTTCAGGGCGATCTGCTTCTGCTCGCGCACATCGGCGATCAACGCTTCGAGCAACCCGCCCGCGCCGAAGCGTTCGCCGCCAACGCGTTCCGCGAAACCCGCCGCGTACTCGGGCAGCGGCACGCAGTGACGGCGCAGCTTCTGCGGCAGCGATTTGAGCAGCAGTTGCGCCTTCTCCTTGAGCATGCCCGGCACGAGCCATTCGCAGCGGCGCGCATCGACCTGATTGAGCGCGTAGAGCGGCACCGCGAGCGTCACGCCGTCGCGCGGCGAGCCCGGCTCGAAGTGATACGTGAGCGCCATCGCCACGCCCGCCATCGTCATGCGTTTCGGGAACAGGTCGGTCGTTACGCCCGCCGCTTCGTGGCGCATCAGGTCGTCGCGCGAAAGGTACAACAGGCGCTGCTTGTCTTCGGGCTGGCCGCCCTTCCTCACTTCGTCGCGATACCAGCGCTCGAACGACGCGCCGGAATAGATGCCCTCGGGAATCGCCTGATCGTAGAAACCGTAGATCAACTCGTCGTCGACGAGCACGTCCTGACGCCGCGACTTGTGTTCCAGTTGCTCGATATCGGCGAGCAGTTTGCGGTTATGCGCGAAGAACGGGAGCTTCGTGTCGAATTCGCCTTCCACGAGCGCGCCGCGGATAAAAAGTTCGCGCGCGCGCGCCGGGTCCTGCTTGCCGAACGCCACGCGCCGGCGCTGGTACACCGGCAGGCCGTAAAGCACGCCGCGCTCGAACGCGCTCACCTGCGCGGCGCGCTTTTCCCAATGCGGCTCCGAGAGCGACGTCTTCAGCAGATGCGCGCCCACCTTCTCCAGCCACTCGGGCTCGATCTTCGCGATACAGCGTGCGTAGAGGCGGCTCGTTTCGACGAGTTCCGCCGCCACGACCCAGCGCCCCGCTTTCTTCACGAGCGCGGAGCCGGGCCACAGGTGGAACTTGATGCTGCGCGCACCGAGGTAATACGGTTCGTCGTCGGCCTTGAGGCCGATGTTGCCGAGCAGGCCTGTGAGCAGCGCGTGATGGATCTGCTCGTAAGTCGCGTCGGCTTCGTTGATGCGCCAGCCATGCTCGCGCACCACCGTCAACAATTGTGAATGCACGTCGCGCCATTCGCGCAGGCGCAGATGCGAAAGGAAATTCGCGCGGCACGCATCGAGCAGTTGCCGGTTCGACTTCTTGTGCGCGACGGCCTCTTCGAACCAGGCCCAGATCTTGAGCCATTGCAGGAACTCGGAGCGCTCGTCGGCAAAACGGCGATGCGCCTGGTCCGCCTGCTCCTGCGCCTCGATGGGCCGGTCGCGCGGATCCTGCACCGACAGCGCGCTCGCGATGATGAGCACTTCGCGCAGCGCCTGCTCGTCGCGTGCGCCGAGAATCATGCGGCCCACGCGCGGATCGAGCGGCAGGCGCGCGAGTTCGCGGCCGAGCGGCGTGAGCGCGTTGTCGTCGTCCACGGCACCCAGTTCGTTGAGCAGTTGATAGCCGTCGGCAATGGCGCGGCCCGGCGGCGGCTCGATGAACGGGAACGTCTCGATCGCCGTGAGATGCAGCGACTTCATCCGCAGAATCACGGCCGCGAGCGACGAGCGCAGGATTTCCGGATCGGAAAAGCGCGGGCGCGCGATGAAATCGGACTCCTCGTAAAGCCGGATGCAGATGCCGTCCGCCACACGCCCGCAACGGCCCGCGCGCTGGTTCGCGGGAGCCTGCGCGATCGACTCGATCTGAAGCTGCTCGACCTTGTTGCGGTACGAATAGCGCTTCACGCGCGCGAGCCCCGTGTCGACCACGTAGCGGATGCCCGGCACCGTGAGCGAAGTTTCCGCCACGTTGGTGGCGAGCACGATGCGCCGCGCGTTCGACGGCTTGAACACGCGCTCCTGCTCCTGCGCGGAAAGCCGCGCGAACAGCGGCAGGATTTCCGTGTGCGGCGGATGGTGCTTGCGCAGCGCTTCGGCGGCGTCGCGAATCTCGCGCTCGCCGGGCAGGAACACGAGCACGTCGCCCGAGCCTTCGCGGCAGAGTTCGTCCACGGCGTCGACGATCGCGTCCATCAGGTCGCGGTCGGTGTCGCGTTGCGACTTCGCGCCCTTTTCGCGGCCCGTTGTGCCCTGCGCGTTCTTCACCGCCGGGCTGTCCTCCTGCACCGGCCGGTAGCGCACCTCGACGGGATACAGACGCCCGCTCACCTCGATCACGGGCGCGGGCTTGTCCTCGCTGCCGAAGTGGCGCGCGAAGCGGTCGGCGTCGATGGTCGCCGAGGTCACGATCAGCTTGAGGTCGGGCCGGCGCGGCAGGATCTCTTTCAGATAGCCGAGCAGGAAGTCAATGTTCAGGCTGCGCTCGTGCGCCTCGTCGATGATGATCGTGTCGTAGGCCTTGAGCAGCGGATCGGTTTGCGTCTCCGCGAGCAAAATGCCGTCGGTCATGAGCTTGATCGAGGCGCCCGGCGAGAGATTGTCGGTGAAGCGCACCTTGTAGCCGACCACTTCGCCGAACGGCGTATTCAGTTCGTCGGCAATGCGGCGCGCCGTGGCCGACGCCGCGATCCGGCGTGGCTGTGTGTGTCCGATCAGGCCCGTGCCGCCCGCGCCCAGGCCACGCCCCAACGCGAGCGCGATTTTCGGCAACTGCGTGGTCTTGCCCGAGCCGGTTTCGCCGCTCACGATCACGACCTGGTTTTCGGCGATGGCGCGTGCGATTTCCTCGCGTCGGCCGGAGACCGGCAGCGCTTCGGGGAAGGTGATGGGCGGAACCTTGTTCGGCTCGATCACGCGACGCGGCGCGCGCGGCGGCCGTTCCGCGCGCGGCGCGCGTTCGTTCGATTCGCCGGCTTCGCTGCGTTCGCCGCCTGGGCGCGCGCTGCGCTGCGCGGACTGATCGTGTTCGCGCACCGCTTCGGGGCGCGGCGCGCGTGGTGGCTTTTGTTGCGGCGGTTTCTGCTGCGCCGGTTTTGGCTGCGGCGAGGGTTGGCGAGGGTTGCCCGTTTGCGGCTGGCGCGCGCCGCTCGACGCATCGCGTGGCGCACGTTGCGCTTGTCCTCGCGACTCGCCCTGCGACGCGCGGCTCGCCTCGCCGCGCGTCGGCTGGGCCGTCGGCCTGGCAGCGCCTCGCGGTTCGCGGGGTGGTTCCGGCTTGCGTGTTTCGACCCGCGATTGCGCCGGCGCTTCGTGCCGAACTTCGTGCCGAACTTCGGGACGACTTTCAGGACGCGCATCGGGACGACTTTCGCCAGCACGCTGATCCGCTTGCGCGTCCTTCGGCTTCACGGGCTGGGCCGGCTGCTCCGCGCGCTTATCCTGCACGCGCGCCCCACCCAGCGCGCCGCCCATGAGCGCGGCGAGCTTGTCCGACGACGCGAGCGTTTGCCCGTCGCCATACTTCTGCGACGCGCTTTTCTGCTTCGCGCCGTCCTGCGCCGTTTCCTTCCCGGCCGGGGTGTTGCTGCCCTGCGCCGAGGCAGGTCTTTTGGGTACATTCGACATGGGGGCGCATTATAATCCCGGGCATGAATTCCCAAACCGACCTCGTCCCCGCCACCGCCAGCGCGCCGGCCTCCGCCGCCGCTGCGGATTCCGACTCGCAGATCATGGCGCAGCACGCGCAGTTCGTGGACTGGATGCGATCGGTCGCGCCCTACATCCACGCGTTCCAGGGCAAAACCTTCGTCGTCGGTTTCGGCGGCGAGGTCGTGCACCAGAACCTGCTCAACGCGCTGGTGGCCGACATCGCGCTCTTGCAGGCCATGGGCATCCAGATCGTGCTCGTGCACGGTTCGCGCCCGCAGGTCGAAGAGCAGATGAGCCTGCACGGCGTCGAGTCCGAGTTCTCGCATGGCATGCGCATTACCAATGCCCGCGCGCTCGAATCGGCGAAGGAAGCGGCCGGTGAAGTGCGTCTCGACATCGAGGCCGCCATCAGCCAGGGTCTGCCGAACACGCCCATGGCGCACGCGCACATCAGCGTGGTGTCGGGCAACTTCGTGACGGCGCGGCCGGTCGGCATTCTCGACGGCGTGGACTTCCAGCATACGGGCGTCGTGCGCAAGATCGACGCGGACTCCATCCGTCATTCGCTCGCAAGCCGCAAGCTCGTGCTGCTCTCGCCGCTCGGTTTTTCGCCTACGGGCGAGGCGTTCAATCTGTCGATGGAAGACGTCGCCTCGGCGGCGGCCATCGCGCTGCGCGCCGACAAGATCGTTTTCCTCACGGAAACGCAGGGCCTGATCGACGAGGAAGGCGAGTTGATCCGCGAATTGTCGCTCGACGACGCCTACAAGCTGCAAGAAGGCGGCACCGTGCTCGGCGACGAAGGCTTCTATCTGAAGCACTCCATTCGCGCCTGCCGCGGCGGCGTGGGCCGCGCGCACATCATTCCGTATTCGCTCGACGGCGGCCTGCTGCTCGAACTGTTCCTGCACGACGGCGTGGGCACCATGATCTCGTACGAGAATCTGGAAAGTCTGCGCGAGGCGACGCCCGACGACGTCGGCGGCATTCTCACGCTGATCGAGCCGCTCGAAAGCGACGGCACGCTCGTGCGGCGCGGGCGCCACCAGATCGAGCGCGACATCGACCACTTCTCGGTGATCGAGCACGACGGCGTGCTCTTCGGCTGCGCGGCGCTTTACGCGTACTCGCAAGAGCGCATCGGCGAAATGGCGTGCCTCACGGTCTCGCCCGAGGCGCAAGGCTCCGGCGACGGCGAGCGGCTGTTGCGCCGTATCGAGCAGCGCGCGCGGGCGCGCGGCCTCACGCGTATTTTCGTGCTCACCACGCGCACCGAACACTGGTTTCTCAAGCGCGGCTTCGTCAAGGCAACGGTTGACGATCTGCCCGAAGACCGCCGCCGCCTCTATAACTGGCAGCGCAAATCGCTCGTGCTGATGAAGCAGCTCTGAGCGGCGCCGCCCACCCCACACATACGACTACAGGAGAAGCACAGCATGGCCCGTATGATCCAATGCGCGAAGCTCGGCAAGGAAGCCGAGGGACTCGACTTTCCGCCGCTGCCGGGCGATCTCGGCAAGCGCATCTATGAGAGCGTTTCGAAGGAAGCCTGGCAGGGCTGGCTCAAGCAGCAGACCATGCTGATCAACGAAAACCGCCTGAACATGGCCGATCCGCGCGCGCGTCAGTACCTGATGAAGCAAACGGAAAAGTACTTCTTCGGCGAAGGCGCCGACCAGGCTTCGGGCTTCGTGCCGCCGACCGAAGGCTAAGCCCTCCTTCTGCTGCGCACCGGGATCTGGCCCCGACCCGTTCGGATACAGCCAACCCGACCGCAAAAACCGCGCCCCGAGCGCGGTTTTTTTATGCGCTTCATGCGCGTTTCCCGTCGCGGAAACGGTTCCATCGAATCGGCGCAATCGCCCGCCACACGGGGCTTCCAGCCCCCTCCCCGAATCCGCGCAGATGCCTGCGTTTGCGCGATCTTCCGTTATCGTGCTATCATGTGGCCTCGTTCAACAGGCATTAGCCATCAATTGCATTCGGGAAGGCACCCAAAAACGCCAGCAACCCGAGTGCGCATATGACAAAAAGAACGCTTCGCCACGCGAGCTTCTTTTTCGTTTCAGCGGCGCTTCACTCGTGCACCTCGTGCCGGTCCAGCGTCCTCATGCGTCCTGCCCCCCTTCCACGGCCACGCAGGCGCAACGTTAAACACAATTCGTCCGAGTGTCGTTTCGCGACACTTCAGCATGCTTTCGTGCGCCGCTCGCCTTGTGCGATGCAACATCGGCCCGCCCTCCTTCCTGTGAACCGGCGCGCCGAGCGCGAAATGTCGCCGCTATCGCGAAACGGCACTCTCCGGCAACCGTGGCGGGCCCTCCTGGGTTCGTCGCAGTCATTGGAGATGCAGACCTTGACCGCTTCCACTTCCGGCGCGTCGGCCCAAACCGACCTTACCCTCGACGACATCACGATCGTCGACAACAGCCTCCTCAAACGCGCCGTCGGCGCCATGGCCCTTGGCAACGCCATGGAATGGTTCGACTTCGGCGTGTACAGCTACATCGCCGTCACGCTCGGCCAGGTGTTCTTCCCGTCGAGCAGCCCCTCGGCGCAGCTCATCGCGACCTTCGGCACGTTCGCGGCCGCGTTCCTCGTGCGCCCGATCGGCGGCATGGTGTTCGGGCCGCTCGGCGACCGCATCGGCCGCCAGCGCGTGCTCGCGATGACGATGATCATGATGGCCTGCGGCACCTTCGCCATCGGCCTGATCCCGTCGTACCACTCGATCGGCATTGCGGCCCCCGCGCTGTTGCTCGTGGCACGCCTCGTCCAGGGCTTTTCGACGGGCGGCGAATACGGCGGCGCAGCCACCTTCATCGCCGAGTTCGCCACCGACAAGCGCCGCGGCTTCATGGGCAGCTTCCTCGAGTTCGGCACGCTGATCGGCTATGTGTTCGGCGCGGGCACGGTTGCCGTGCTGACCGCCTTGCTCTCGCACCAGCAACTGCTCGACTGGGGCTGGCGCGTGCCGTTCATGATCGCGGGCCCGCTCGGCCTCGTGGGTCTGTACATCCGCACGAAGCTCGAAGAAACGCCCGCGTTCAAGCGCGAAGCGGAGCTGCGCGAAGCCGAGGAGCACACGCGCCCGAAGCTCACGCTGCATTCGTTGCTCACGCAACATCTGCGCCCCTTCCTGCTGTGCGTAGGTCTCGTGCTGATCTTCAACGTGACCGACTACATGGCGCTCTCGTACCTGCCGAGCTACCTCTCGGCGACGCTGCACTTCAACGAAACGCACGGCCTGTTCCTCGTGCTGATCGTGATGGTGCTGATGATGCCGATGACGCTCGCGTTCGGCCGTCTCTCCGACGCCGTGGGCCGCAAGCCGGTAATGCTCGCGGGCTGCGTGGGCCTGATCCTGCTGTCGATCCCGTCGCTCACGCTCATTCAAACGGGTGAGCTCGTGCCGGTGTTCTTCGGTCTCCTGATTCTCGGCGCGCTGCTCTCGTGCTTCACGGGCGTGATGCCCTCGGCGCTGCCGGCCCTCTTCCCGACCGCGATCCGCTACGGCGCGCTCGCCATCGGCTTCAACGTGTCGGTGTCGCTGTTCGGCGGTACGACGCCGCTCGTGGCCGCATGGCTCGTGGAGCACACGCAGAACCTCATGATGCCCGCGTACTACCTGATGGGCGCGGCAGTGGTCGGCATCATCTCGGTGCTGGCGCTGCATGAAACGGCACGCCGCCCGCTGCCGGGCTCGGCGCCGAGCGTGAGCAACAAGGCCGAGGCACATGCGGTGCTGCGCGGCGTGCGTCTCGCGCGCGAACTCGACGATGAGTACGCCGTCGCCAACGCAGTGCGCGCTTGATACCCATCGATCAAGTTGTACGCACAACGAAAAAGGCCAGCCTCGCGCTGGCCTTTTTTCTTGCCCGGTCTCCTTGTGCTCGCCTCACGTTACTCGATGAGCTTGACGTGCTCGACGTGCAACGCGCCCCCCGTTGCTATCGTGAGCATGGCCGCCGAAACCGGCAGTTTGAAGCGCCGCGGCCCCGCGCTGCCGGGATTCACATACAGCACGCCCTCGCGCGTCTCCAGCGCGGGCTTGTGCGAATGGCCGCTGACCACCACGGCAATACCGTCGGCCGCGGGATCGCCGCGCAGGTCGGGCAGTTCGTGCACCACGGCAAGCCGCACGCCGCACGCTTCGAGCGTGGTCTGCACGGGCAGCGCTTCGGCCCAGCCGCCGCGATCGTTGTTGCCGCGCACCGCAGTGAGCGGCGCAATGGCGGCCAGCGTGTCCAGCACGGCCTGCTCGCAGATGTCGCCGGCATGCACGATGGCATCCGCGTGCGCAACGAAAGCCAGCAGTTCGGGGCGCAGGAGATTGTGCGTATCGGAAACCAGCGCTATGCGCAGCGCCGGCAGCGTTTCTTTCGCGGACATGGTGATTCGTTTCGGCTCGGCGCGAACGTGAAGGACGAGTTAGCGATTATCAACCGAAATACACCGCCAGCCACACGCTCGACACGGTCGGATCGGTCCACGCCACGCGATGACGGCAGTGCGCCGGAATCTGCACGTAATCGCCGGGCAGCAGGCGACGCAGCGGCTCGCCCGCGTCCTCGAACTCCAGCGTCGCGACGCCCGTGAGCAACACCACCCACTCATCGCGTGCGTCGTCGTACCAGAAGCCGGGCGGGCTCGCCTGCCCCGTCGACACGATGCGTTCGACCTGCACGCCGCCGCGCGCAACGAGCGTGTCGAAACGCTCGTCGGCGGCGTCATGGGCGATGCCCGCATAGAGATTGCCGAACGCGACGGCCTTCGCTTCGTTCATGTGCGCGCTCATGCCAGCGGCTTCAGGCCGTCGAGCAGCGTGGGCACGAGCTCGCTCACCGTGGGATGCACGTGCATCGCGTATTGCAACGTCGTGTACGGCGCGTCCGCCGTCATCGTGTCGATGAACGTATGGATCGCCTCGTCGCCCTCGATGCCGAAGATCGCCGCGCCGAGAATACGCTTCGTTTGCGGGTCCACCATCGCCTTCATGAAGCCGTCAGTCTCGCCGCGCTCGCGTGCGCGGCCGACGCGCGACATCGGCATCTTCGCGATGAGCGCGGGCTTGCCGCGCTCGCGCACCTCGCGCTCGCTCAGGCCCACGCGCGCGAACGGCGGATCGACGTACACCGCGTAGGCGGGAATGCGCGTATCCGCGCTGCGCGCGCCGCCCGCCAGCAGATTCGCCGCGACGATCTGAAAGTCGTCGTACGAAGTGTGCGTGAACGCGCCCCGCCCGTTCACATCGCCGAGCGCCCAGATGCCCTCCACGGCCGTGCGCAATTCCCCGTCTACGGCAATCAGCCCTCGCGCATCGCGCTCGATGCCCGCCGCCTCCAGACCGAGGTCGTCGGTATTGGGCAAGCGGCCCGTCGCAAAGAGCAGATGCGAAACGTCGAGCGTCCCGTCATCGAGATCGATACGCACGCCCGCATTGCCTTCGCGCGGCGCGACGCTGCGCGGCTCGGCGCCGAATCGAAACTCGACGCCTTCGCGCGCAAGCACGTCGCGCACGGCGAGCGAAACGTCGTCGTCCTCGCGCGCAAGCACGCGCTGCCCGCGCACGAGCACCGTGACACGGCTGCCGAAGCGCCGGAACATCTGCGCGAATTCGAGCGCCACATAGCTGCCCCCGCAAATCGCCAGATGCTCGGGCAGATGGTCGAGCGCGAGCAGCGTCGAATTGGTTTCGTAGCGGATCGTTTCGAGCCCGGCAATCGCGGGGATCTGCGCGCGCGTACCCGTGTTGATGAAGATCTCGGGCGCTTCGAGCTCGAGCGGCGAGCCGTCGTGGCCCGCCACGCGCACCGTGTGCGCGCCCGTGAAACGCGCGTGGCCCTTGAACACCGTGACATTCGGCGTGCCGCGCAACCAGTGCTCGACGCCGTCGCGCGACGCGCCGATGATGCGCTCCTTGCGCGCCTTCACGAACGCGAGATCGACGCGCACGTCGCTTGCCTGCGTGCCATCGCCGATGCGCACGCCGAAGTCCGCCGCATGCCGCGCGACATGCGCGGCGCGCGCGCAGGCCACGTAGGCCTTGGTCGGCGTACACCCGACGTTTACGCAGGTGCCGCCGAACGACGCACGCTCGATCACCGCCGTCTTGCGCCCGCTTTGCGCGAGGCGCACGGCGAGCGGCGGCCCGCTCTGCCCCGTGCCGATCACGATCGCATCAAACCGTTCTGCCATGCCGCTCTCCTTTGCTGGTGCCGCGGGCGGGGCACGGAAATCGGGCCTGAAATGGGCCGCCCGGCCGCGAAAGACGCGAGACGCCACTCGCGCCATCTTACGCGCGGCGAATGGCAGCCGCCCGTTGCGCGTCGCGAATCGGCACAGAAGAACGAGCACAAAAAAAAGAGCCGCCTCGCACGTCGAGGCGGCTCACAGGGTGACGTCACAACAGCAAACGGGCGATGCCGCTGCGCGTCAGGGGGATCGGCGAACGCTCGGCGCGTGGGCGTCAGGCGTTCGGTAAAGGGTATCGGTTCTGGGGTCGCGGCACTGCGCGTTCAGCGGCAGGCGCGGCGACGGCTCGCGCTCAGTGCACGCAATCGGTCGGGACGATTTCGCCGTGCCCGGCGTTCCACAGTTCGCGCGAACGCAGGAATGCGGCGCGCGCGCCACGCGTTGCCACCATCAGCCCGACTTGCCCCATGTTGAAGTCGAGCGACACCATCAGCTGCATCAAGTCCACCATCGGCAGAACCAGCGCCGGCTGATACAACTGTCGTTCGATAAAGGATTTCATGACCACTCCCGCTGCATGCCCCGCGTCCTCCTGACGCAGGGTCATTCAATGGTTGTCATTCTAGGAATGCAGCGTGCGCCGATAAATGGGCCGTTGGCGAAGTCACTTGTCGCAAATCACTAACAATCGCGCGGCGGTGGAGAAAATGCGAGGTTGGCGCAGGCCGGAGCGGCCGCCCGGCCGGCCACTGCGCGGGCGCCCCGCCTCAGGCGAGCGGCGTCGCCACGAATTCCGGCATGGCCTCGGCGCGCGCGGAAAGCGCGGCGATCGCCGGATATCGGGCAGGATCGACGGAGCCGGGCAGGATGTACTGATTGAATCGCCAGGCCACGGCCGCCGTGATGTCGGCCTGGGTGATGCGTCCGGCGCACAGCCACCCGTCCCGGCCCGCCACGAGCCGGTCGAGCACCGTCCACGCCGCATGCATCTGCGCGTTCACGCGCTCGAACCACGGCTCGTGCTGCCGCTCGGCAGGGCGCAGTTCGCGCTCATAGACCTGCTGCACCGTCTTTTCCATGGCCGCGAGCGCGAAACCGTTCACGCGCAGCGCGAACGTGCGCTCCTGCGTTTCCTCCGGCATCAGCCGCCGCGCCGCCGGCACCTTGCGGTCCAGGTAGTCGAGGATCAGCGTCGAATCGATTAGCTGGGTGCCGTCGTCGTCGATGAAAGTCGGCGCTTTCACGACCGGATTGATCTGCGCAAATTCGTCGTACTGGCGAAACACCGAAATGCTGCGATGCTCGAACGGCAGGCCGAGCACATGCAGTGAAATCGCGACGCGACGCACGTAGGGGGAGTCCATCATGCCGATCAACTGCATGGGTTCACCTCGCACTGAAAAAAAGGGATCGGACGTCGATGTTGCAGGAAGCGCGGAAGCTTTTCAAGACGCGACAGACGACAGGGATAAAACGGTGTCACATGGCGCTTTTCCCTTTCTCGTTGTGCAAAATCACACCGTGTCGATGTGCCACGTCCTGCACGCCGCGCAATACGGCTACATTCGTTAGCAGACGTCCAATCTGACGCGTCGCGGCATTGTTGCGACGCAGCGCCATGCCCCGCGCACCGCGTTTTTTGCACGACACCTTGCCACTCAAGGCGCAGCGACGCGCAGGGGTCAAGCGAAGGAGGCCGAAGTATTGTTCAGATCACAGAAAAGCGCGCTTTTATGCGCCACATGTGCTGCGGTGCATCGCCGGGAAACTCCTGGATTCGGACGCCGAACGGCTGAGATAGTCTGAATGCACAAGGAGACGAAATCATGAGACAAGCATTCAATGTTGGCGTCGTCATCGTCCTCGCACTCCTCCTCGCGAACCGCGCGATGACACGCGTACAGGCTCACGAGGCCGGCGGGCTCACCTGCGCCCAGGGCTCCGCACTCGTGAAAGCCGAAGCGCTCGTGCGCGGCTTTGGCGAGCGCGGTGCAAGCAGCCAGGGCGAAAACTTTCTCTCCTCTTGCCTCGTCTCCGGACAAGGCCAGGTCGGCGACCTGATCGCCCACGACTGAGCGCCCTGCGCGCGGGAACCGGCCAGGCACTTTCGCGGTGGCGCGACGTATGACCTGCGCGCCGCCGGCGCGGTCTGTCCGCTCGCGTGCGCAGCCGCTACGTCGCGCTAGTGCCGCGCGACGCCGATCGCGTGCGCACTCTTGCTTCGCGGGCGGCACGGCTGCGGGCTGCCGTTGCGCCGCCTTCCTGCGATCTCCTCGTCAAGCGTCGAGCGCACCGATCGACCGTTCTTCGCGGCACTTCACGACTCCTCACGGCTCCTTGCGGCGCCGCTACACGCCGCTGCGTAGCGTGCATCGCGGCCCTCGACTACGAGAACGCCGCCGCTCAGGCACGCCAGTCCACCTTTCTTTTGGGTTGCCAATGTTACGGGTTGGCGGCGAGAATGCTCGCGGACCACGGAGAATCTATGAAAGGGTACGTCCTGTTGTTTGGCGTCAGCATGCTGACGGCGTGCACATCGGTGACCGCCATCAATTCGAAACAGGATGGCCACCTTCACGTCACGAGCCGCGCGCGTTGGGATATCGTCTCGTGGAACCGCGTGCGCTCGGCGGGCATCAACGAGGCCGAAGACTACTGCGAAAAGCAAAAAAAGCAGATGCACACCGTCGAAATACATAGCGAAGGTCTGCGCGGGGTAACGTCGCAAACTGTAGAAGTAATATTCGACTGCATCTGAATAACCGCCGTCTCCCTCCTCCTTTCCCCGCCAGACGGGCGTTTCAGCCCGGTTCCCCTTCCGCCTCCCCACGATTGCCTTGCAATAGCGCAACAATATGTTGTCGTTCACCCTGATATCCAGATTGCATCTTCGCGCTACACTGGCGACACATTTTGTTACGTTTCGGGCTGACTCGTATCATGTTGACCGCATTCTTCATCGCCTGTCCTTTCGGCATCGCGGCCCTGTTCGGCTTCGCGCGGCTGATCAATCCCCACACCGGGAAGATAGGTAATCGTTGAGTGCGCAAGCGCCTTGTTCGGGCGCCGCGCTCAACCAAAAACCGTTTGCGCTGCCGTTCGTCGTGGCCGCGTCCGTCTTTTCCGGCGCCGTCTGCCGGGCCTCTCCCTTCTTTTCTCCGCTTTCGCGCACGACGTGCCAGCCCGATCGCATTTGCCGCAGATTGATTGAGGTCAATACGGGGGCGAATCGCGGTAATATCGCCGGATCACACATTCAATCCATGCCGGGGGCAGCCCATGCGGGGACGTCTTGTCGTCTTGATGACCGCCTTGATCGCATTGCCTTGCGTATCGTTCGCCGACGTCATCGAGCAAAACCTGCAATTCGGCATGCGCGCGCCGTCTGCGACCCACACCGGCATGGATTGCCGGAACTGGAACAGCGGCATGCAGTGGACCCAAGGCGGGTTGTCGATCGACCCGGGCAGGCTGGCGCTCACGCTGGCTGCCAATGCGCTGGCGAGCCATTCCGGCCAGCAACCGGCTGCCATGCGGGACAATCCTTGCGAACGCGGGACGATGCTGCGAGAACCCTGACCGGCGTTCAGTGTGAGTTCGCCTGGGGATTGGGAAGTGTTGGGAGACCCTGTGGTGCCGGGGACCGGGCTCGAACCGGCAAGCCGTTAGGCGGCGGATTTTCGTCACACCACGTCTTTCGACGCCGCCCGCCCCGCTAAGGGCGCGCGTTCGTGCGCTGGACTATGCCTTCGCCGTCGCCGCACGCCGCGTTCGCACGCCGCGCACAACCTTAGGCGCCCCCCGTCTAGTCTCTACACCTTCCAGACCGCCGCTCGCGCGGCAGCCGGCTTGGCTCGGCGTTGCCTCGGCGCCCGGCGCGCTACGCGCCTCATGGCCCAGGGGGTTCGCCGAATTTGAGGGGTTCTGCACCGGCCGTTTCCGGTCGGGCACTCAATCGTCTTTCAAGTCCGCTATGTTTACCAATTTCATCACCCCGGCAGGGCGGACGCGATTCTACCATTGCGCGGCCCCCGTCCCAAAGGGACAGCGGGGAGATGACGCGCGTCCATCGTCATGCGGCGGTCATACGCGTTTTTCATAATCGGCCCATCGAAAACGTTTACAACGCTGCCGGGGCCGCACGCATGACGCCAACCATCAAGGATGTCGCCGCACACGCCGGGTTCTCGATCGCGACGGTTTCGCGCGCGATCAACGCGCCGCACACCGTCAATCCCGTGACGCTCGCGCGGGTACGCGAAGCGATCGACGCCTTGAAGTTCCGCCCGAACCCGCTCGGCCGCCAGTTGCGCGGCGAGCGCACGCGCCTCATCGGCGTCGTGCTGCCCACGCTCGCCAATCCGGTGTTCGCGGAGTGCCTGCAAGGCATCGACGAACTCGCCGCGGCGCAGGGCTTCCGGCTCATGCTCATGACCACGCAGTACGACGCCGGGCGCGAGCGCCACGCGATCGAAACGTTGCGCGCGCAACGGGTGGAAGGGCTGATCCTGACCGTCGCCGACGCGGACACCCACCCGCTCCTCGACGAGCTCGACGCGGACGGCC
Organism: Paraburkholderia unamae; assembly: GCF_003268775.1. Lineage (GTDB taxonomy): Bacteria > Pseudomonadota > Gammaproteobacteria > Burkholderiales > Burkholderiaceae > Paraburkholderia > Paraburkholderia unamae. Next base: position 59,414 of record NZ_QLSU01000032.1, on the reverse strand, counting down.
CCCTCTACGTGCTGATGCACAACGATACGAAACGCCGCCCGTCGGTATCGGTGGACAACCACCAGGCGGCGTGCGACGGCGTGCGCATGCTCATCGCGCACGGCCATCGCCGCATTCTCATGCTCGCCGGCACGCTGGCCGCCTCCGACCGCGCACGCCAGCGCCACGCCGGCTATGCGCTCGCCATGCAGCAGGCCGGCCTCACGCCCTCCCCGGCGCTCGAAATCGATTTCAATGCGGAAGAACTCGCGCCCTCGGTGCTCGCGCATCTCACGAGCGGACCGGCGCGCCCCACGGCGCTCTTTTGCAGCAACGATCTGCTAGCCATGGTGGTGATGCGCGGCCTGCGCCGCGCGCGCATGCGCGTACCGCAGGACATGTCGATCATCGGCTTCGACGGCCTCGCCATGAGCGAGTTGCTCGCGCCGCCGCTCGCGAGCATCGGCACGCCGAACCGCGAGATCGGCAGCGCCGCGTGGCAATGCCTGATGGCGCGCATCGGCGGCCAGTACGCGGGCCCGCTCGCCAACACGCTGCCTCACACGCTGCGCACGGGCGGCACCGTCGCGGCGATTGCGCATGCGCCGCTCGGCGTGCCAGCCGGACCGCTTTCGTGAGCCGCCTGCGCGCCTGAGCGCGCTGCGCAACAAGCACTGCGCAATACGCAATACGCAATACGCAATACGCACCGCATACAGCCCGAATCCGCATTCGAACAACCCGGGCCGCGCACGCATGCGGCCTCCATCCACCAGAACGTTTTTCCAACCGACCTGGAGACCTGCCGTGACCCGCCGACTCGCCTTCGCCGGCCCGCTTTCGTCCGCGCCCGTGCGCACCGCCCTGCGTGCGCTCGCCGCGCCCCTGCTTCGCATTGCACAGCGCTCGCGCGCCGTGCCGCCCGTCACCCGCATTGCCCTCATCACCCGCACCGCCCGCGCCGCCGCGCTCGCGGCCGGGCTGGCCGTGCTCGGCGCGCCGAGCACGGCCCAAGCCGATCAAACCGCGATCTGCTACAACTGCCCGCCCGAATGGGCCGACTGGGCCAGCCAGATCCAGGCCATCCAGAAGGAAACCGGCATTCGCGTGCCGTTCGACAACAAGAACTCGGGCCAGTCCATCGCGCAACTGATGGCCGAGCAGAAAAGCCCGGTGGCCGACGTGGTCTACCTCGGCGTCTCCTCGGCGTTCCAGGCCAGGGATAAAGGCGTGATCGCGCCGTACAAGCCCGCGCACTGGAACGACATTCCCGCCGATCTCAAGGACCCGCAAGGCTACTGGTTCGCCATCCATTCGGGCACGCTCGGCTTCTTCGTCAACAAGGACGCGCTCGAAGGCAAGCCGGTGCCGCGCTCGTGGGCCGACCTGCTCAAGCCCGAGTACAAGGGCATGATCGGCTACCTCGATCCGTCGAGCGCCTTCGTGGGCTATGCGGGCGCCGTGGCTGTGAATCTCGCGCTGGGCGGCACGCTGGACAACTTCCAGCCCGCCTTCGACTGGTTCAGCAAGCTCAAGGCCAACCAGCCGATCGTGCCCAAGCAGACGGCCTATGCACGCGTGCTCTCGGGTGAGATTCCGATCCTGCTCGACTACGACTTCGACGCCTACCGCGCGAAGTACAAGGACCATGCAAACGTCGAATTCGTGATCCCGAAAGAAGGCACGATCGCCGTGCCCTACGTGATGAGCCTCGTGAAGAACGCGCCGCACGAAGCCAACGGCAAGAAGGTGCTCGACTTCGTGCTCTCCGACGAAGGCCAGAAGCTCTGGGCCAACGCGTATCTGCGCCCGGTGCGCGCGAGTGCGCTCTCGCCGGAAGCGGCCTCGAAGTTCCTGCCCGCGAGCGACTACGCACGCGCGAAGCCCGTGGATTTCGCGAAGATGGCGGCCCAGCAGCAGGCCTTCGGCGAGCGCTATCTGCAAATCATGCACTGAACCGCGAGCCGATCCCGTCCATGCACGACCTGACTTTTCCGTTGCGCTGGCGCGTGGCGCTCCTTGCGCCCGCGCTCGCGGTATTCCTCGCGTTCTGGCTGCTGCCGATGGTCGCGCTCGTGCAGGTGAGCGCCGACGGCCATGTCGCCGACACTTATCGTGCACTGCTAACGAACGGCCGCTACATGAGGAGCCTCGGCGCGACCGTTGCGCTTTCCGCCGCCGTCACCGCGGCGACGCTCGTGATCTCGACGATCTGCGGCCTGCTGCTCGCGCGCCGCGTGTTCGCGGGGCGGCGCGCGCTCGTCGCGCTGCTCACGTTTCCGCTGGCGTTTCCGGGCGTGGTGGTCGGCTTCATGGTGATCATGCTCGCCGGCCGCCAGGGTCTCATCGGCGCGCTCGCGCTGCGCTTCACGGGCGAGCGCTGGGTGTTCGCCTACTCGATGGCGGGACTCTTCGTGGGCTATCTGTATTTCTCGATCCCGCGCGTGATCGTGACGGTGATGGCCTGCGCGAGCCAGCTCGACGCCTCGCTCGAAGAGGCGGCGCGCTCGCTCGGCGCGTCGTCGTGGCGCGTGCTCTGCGACGTGATCCTGCCCGCGCTCGCGCCCGGCCTCGTCGCGGCGGGTGCGATCTGCTTCGCGACCGCCATGGGCGCGTTCGGCACGGCCTTCACGCTCGCCACCGACATCGACGTGCTGCCGATGACGATCTACACCGAGTTCACGCTCAACGCCAACATGGTCACGGCCGCGGGCCTCTCCATCGTGCTCGGCGTGGTCACGTGGGCGGTGCTCACGCTCGCGCGCAGCATGACGGGTTCGGCTGTCGCAGCCACCGCATGAGCGCCCCCCGGCTATCGAGGACTCCCGAATGAATTCGCTCGCCAACCCGACGGCGCCCGGCATGCACGACGCGCCGGGCCAGCCGCCCGCCGCGCGGCGGCGCGTCGCCCTGCCCACCGCGCGCACCTGGCTTGCCTGCGCGCAGTGGCTCGTCACGCTCGCCACCTGCGCGTTTCTCATCGTGCCCGTGGGGATGTCGATCCTCGCCGGGCTCACGGTCAACTACTTTCGCGGCGTGGCAAGCGGCCTCACGCTGCGCTGGCTCGATCAGGTCTGGGCGCAATATCACTCGAGCGTGTTCCTCTCGCTCGAAGTGGCGGCGGCCACGCTCGCCGTCACGCTCGTGACCGGCGTGCCCGCGGGCTACGCGCTCGCGCGCAGCCGCACGCGCCTCTCGCGCGTGATCGAGGAATTGCTCGTGCTGCCCGTGGCCCTGCCGGGTCTCGCCTCGGCGCTCGCGCTGCTCGTCGTGTACGGCGGCTTCAGCGCGTTTCGCATGAGCGCGGCGTTCATCGTGGTCGGTCACGTGGTGTTCACGCTGCCGTTCATGGTGCGGCCCGTGGCGGCCGTGTGCGCATCGGCGGACTTGCGCACGCTGGAGGAAGGCGCGGCGAGCCTCGGCGCGAGCTTCTGGCAGCGCTTCACGACGATCGTGCTGCCCAACGCGCGGCCCGGCATCGTGGCGGGCGCGCTCGCGGTGCTCACGCTCTCGATCGGTGAATTCAACCTCACGTGGATGCTGCACACGCCCGACACCAAAACCCTGCCCGTGGGCCTCGCGGATACGTATGCGTCGCTGCGCATCGAGGTAGGCAGCGCCTACACGATCCTGTTCTTCCTCATGACGATGCCCTTGCTCGTGGCGATGCAGTGGCTCGGCGTGGACGTGCCCGGCACGCAGGGCAAACGGCGCATTGCGGGAACCGCCGCGAACGTGAACGCCAGCGCAGCGAAGAAAAACAAGGATTCCGAATGAAACTCGAATCGATACCGATTACCCTCACGCGCTGCGCCAAGACGTTTCGCGGCACGCGCGTGCTCGAACCGCTCGACCTCACGATCGGCGCGGGCGAGACGCTCGTGCTGCTCGGCCCTTCCGGTTGCGGCAAGACCACCACGCTGCGCATGATCGCGGGTCTGGAAACGCCCGACGCGGGCGGCCGCGTGGCCTTCGGCGACGAAGACGTGACGGCGCTGCCCATCGAGCGTCGCAAGGTCGGCATGGTGTTCCAGAACTACGCGCTCTTTCCGAATCTCGACGTGCGCGCCAACATCGGCTACGGCCTGAAGATCCAGCGCGTTCCCACGGCCGACGCGCGCGCGCGCGTAGACGAGCTGCTCGCGATGATGCGGCTCGAAGCGCACGCCGCGAAGCCCATCGGCCAGCTTTCGGGCGGCCAGCGCCAGCGCGTCGCGCTCGCGCGCGCCCTCGCGCCCCGCCCGCGCGTGCTGCTGCTCGACGAGCCGCTCACCGCGCTCGATGCGCGCCTGCGCGACACCTTGCGCGGCGAGATGAACGCGCTGCTGCGCGAACTCGGCGTGACGACCGTGTACGTCACGCACGATCAGGCCGAGGCGATGGAGCTGGGCGACCGCATCGTCGTGATGAGCGCGGGCCGCATCGAGCAGATCGGCACGCCGCGCGAGATCTACTACCAGCCCGCGAGCCGCGCGGTCGCGCAATTCGTCGGCACGCTCAACCGCATCGCGGGACAATGGCAAGACGGCATCCTGCGCACGAACGGCGGCGCCGTTGCGGCCGGCACGCAGCCGACGGCGGGCGCCGCCGAACTCTTTTTCCGCCCCGAAGACGCCATGCTCGCCGATCCCGCCGCCGCGCAACTGCGCGGCGTGATCGAACAGACGACCTTCCTCGGCGAGCGCACGCGCCTCACGATCGGCGGCGCCGCCCCCGATGCCCTGCTCGTCGACGTGGCGGGCCGCATCGAGCTCGCGCGCGGCACGCCGGTCGGCATCTCGATCGCCCCCGAAGCGCTCATCGCGCTTGCGTAAATCTTACACAACGAGGTTCCCCATGCTGCTCGCCCAGATCAGCGATCTGCACATCAAGCAACCGGGCGCGCTCGCCTATCGCCGCGTCGACACGGCCGCGAGCCTCCAGCGCACCATCGCGCGCCTGAACGCGCTCGCCCCGCGCCCCGACGCGGTGCTCGTGACCGGCGACCTCGTCGATCGCGGTTCGGTCGAGGAATACCGGCACCTCAAGGCGCTGCTCGATACGCTGGAGATTCCGTATTGGCTCCTGATCGGCAACCACGACGCGCGCGAACCGCTGCGCGACGTGTTCGCCGAGCGGCCCGAATTGCGCGAGGGCGGCGCGTTCGTCCACTACGCGCTGGACCTCGGCGCGCTGCGCGTGATCGCGCTCGATTCGATGGCGCCGGGGCAAAGCGCGGGCACGCTCTGCGAAGCGCGCCTTGCGTGGCTCGCGAAGGCGCTCGACGACGCGCGCGGCAAGCCCGTGATTGTCGCGCTGCATCATCCGCCGTTCGACTGCGGCATCGGCCACATGGATGCGATCCGGCTCGACGCCCGCGCCGCGCAGGCGCTCGAAGCGCTCATCGCCCGGCACCCGAACGTCGAGCGCGTGCTGTGCGGCCACGTGCACCGGCCCATGTTCGTGCGCTTTGGCGGCACGATCGCCTCGGCCGTGCCCGCGCCCGCGCACCAGGTGACGCTCGACCTCGCGCCCGGCGCGCCCTCCACCTTCACGCTGGAGCCGCCCGCGTTCGCGCTGCACCGCTACGATCCGCACGGCGGGATCGTGACGCACCACGGCTACGTGGACACGTTCGACGGGCCTTATCCGTTCTACGAACCCTCGGGCGAGTTGATCGACTGAAGCGTTCCCCTGACCGGCGTCGAAACCGGTCGCGGGGCGCCCAGCGCGATCGCGCGCGCTCCGGTATGATCGGCACGCTCGAAGCCTGCCTTTCCGTCCCTCCGGGCGCCGCCCGCATCACGCACATGTCCACACCCGATTCCGCAAGCGCTGGCGCAGGCCAGTCGCTGCCCGGCCTGCTGCTCCTGCTCGCAACCATTGCGGGCGTCACGGTCGCGAACATCTACTTCAACCAGCCGCTGCTCGACGACTTCCGCAAGAGCTTCCCCGCCGGCGCCGCCTGGATCGGCGCGGTGCCCGCCGCGACCCAGCTGGGCTACGCGGCCGGCATGCTGCTGCTCGCGCCGCTCGGCGACCGCTACGACCGCCGCCGCATCATCCTGCTGCAAACCGCGGGCGTGTGCGTCGCCCTGCTCGTCGCGGCCACGGCGCCGACGCTCGGCGTGCTGGTGGGCGCAAGCCTCGCGATCGGCGTGCTCGCGACCATCGCACAGCAGGCCGTGCCGTTCGCCGCCGAGCTCGCACCGCCCGAGGCGCGCGGCCACGCGGTGGGCACGGTGATGAGCGGCCTGCTGCTCGGCATCCTGCTCGCGCGCACGGCGGCCGGTTTCGTCGGACAGTATTTTGGCTGGCGCACGGTATTTGGCGCGTCGATCATCGCGCTGCTCGCGCTCGCGGTCGTGATCGTGAAGAAGCTGCCGAAAAGCCAGCCCACTTCCACGCTCGGCTACGGCAAGCTGCTCGGCTCGATGTGGCATCTCGTGGTGGAGTTGCGCGGGCTGCGCGAGGCGTCCGCCACGGGCGCGTGCCTGTTCGCCGCGTTCAGCCTCTTCTGGCCCGTGCTCACGCTGCTGCTCGCGGGCGAGCCGTTCCATCTCGGGCCGCAGGCCGCGGGTCTGTTCGGCATCGTCGGCGCGGCAGGCGCGCTCGCCGCGCCGATCGCCGGGCGCTCGGCCGACAAGCGCGGGCCGCGCGCGGTCATCACCATGTCGATCGTGCTGATGGCGATCGCCTTCGCGATCTTCGCGCTCTCGGGCACGAGCCTCATTGGCCTCGTGATCGGCGTGGTCGTGCTCGACGTGGGCGTGCAGGCCGCGCAGATCTCGAACCAGTCGCGCATCTACGCGCTGCGCCCCGAAGCGCGCAGCCGCGTGAACACCGTCTTCATGGTGTGCTACTTCATCGGCGGCGCCACCGGCTCGGCCGTGGGCGTCGCCGCGTGGCACGCCTTCGGCTGGATCGGCGTGTGCGTGGCCGGCCTCGCATTCACCGCGCTCGCGGGCGTGATTCACTACGCGACACGCCCGCGCGTGGGCGCGGGCGCACAGGCGTCGTCCTGATACGGGCGGCCTGAATATCGCGGGTTGCTTGCGCGCGTGATTTACGCGCGTTATTTACGGGCGTAGAGCAAGTCGGTCATATCGTCGGCGTGCTCCTCCTCCACCGCGAGAATCTCCTCGAAAATGCGCCGCGTGGTGGTGTCTCCGTGGCCGAGATAATTGACGATCGCGCGATAGCTCTCGATCGCGATGCGCTCGGCGATCAGGTTCTCGCGAATCATATCCTTCAGGTCGGCCCCTTCCTTGTATTCCGAGTGCGAGCGCGCGATCAGCGTCGCGGGCGAGAAGTCGGGCTCGCCGCCTAGCTGCACGATACGCGCGGCGAGCATGTCGGCGTGCTGCTGCTCCTCGTTCGCGTGCTGGAGAAATTCGGCCGCGACCGACTCCGATTCGATGCCCTTCGCCATGAAGTAGTGCCGCTTGTAGCGCAGCACGCATACCAGTTCCGTGGCGAGCGAATCGTTGAGCATCTTGAGCACGGTCTCGCGGTTCGCGGGGTAGTCCGGCGTGACCGGCCCCTGATCGAGATTGCGGCGCGCCTCTTCGCGCACGCGCTTGAGGTCGAAATCAAACGAAGCGTGTGTCTTCGACATCTGGCTCTCCTTCGAACATGACATGCAGGGATGGGACGGGAGGGTTCGCGCGCGTCATGCGCGGAAGACGCCGAGCAGCAGCGTGACCACGAAGACCACCAGGAAGAGATAGAACAGGATCCTGGCGATTTCGGCCGCGCCCGCGGCGATGCCCGTGAAGCCGAACACCGCAGCGATGATCGCGATGATGAAAAACACGATGGCGTAATGAAGCATGGCGTCGTCCTCCTTGTGGGCGGATGTGCAGCGCTTACACCTCCGCTTGCGCAATCGCCGGGCCCAAGGCGCGCGACACGAGGCGGAACGAATGACCGGGCACGCAACGTGCTGAGTCACGGTTCCTTTGACACCGTGGAGGACTTCCTCATGAAACGCCTGATTGCCCTCTTTCTCGTTACCGCCTCGGTTGCCGGTCTCTCGGCGTGCAACACAATGGCGGGCGCCGGCGAGGACGTTTCCGCAGGCGGCCACGCCCTCACGAATTCCGCGGAAAAGGCGAAGTAGTGAGCAGCGGCCGCTGAACGCGCCGCAACGGCCACCGCTCGCCCGCGCGTGAGCGCGATCGAGCGGTGGCTTGCGGTGTGATGGAGGGACGAGCGCCGGCGCGCGCTCGAGCCCGCTTGAAATCAGGACGGGCGGCGCCGGTCGTCGAACACGAACGACAGCCCGACGCTGCCGAGAATCAGCACGGTCGCGACAACCGTGGCGCGCGTGACCGGCTCGCCCAGCAACAGCGCGCCGAGCGCGACGGCGACCACCGGATTCACATACATGCAACTGCTCGCAAGGAGCGGACTGGTGTGGCGAATCAGATAGCCGTAGGCGACATACGCCGCCATCGTGCCGATGAAGAGCAGATAGAGAAACGCGGTAAGCGGCAGGGCATGCAGCGTCCCCATGCGCTCGCCGCTAATCCACGCGACCGCCGTCGAGATGGCGCCGCCAAGACCGATCTGCAACGCCGTCGCGATGAACAGGTCGGTAGGCAACGCCAGCCGCCCGGCCAGGTGCGCGCCGATCGCCCAGAAGAGCGCGCCGCACAGGATCGCGAGACTGCCGCCCGCCGAGTCCGCGCCCGCGCCGCCGTGGCTCAGTATGGCGATGCCTACGAGCCCGAGCGCGACTGCGGCCCATTCGGCCTTCGCCACGCGCCGCCCGGTGACCGCCGAGATCACGGTGGCGAAAAGCGGCACCGTGGCGACCATCACGGCCGCCGTGCCAGTGCCCACGGTGCGCATGCCGTAGGCGAGCATGCCGCTCGAAAGACCGACCAGCAGCGTACCCACCACGCCCGCGTTGCGCACCTCGATGAGCGTCGGCATGACGGGCCGCCGACGCATCGCGAAGACGAACAGCCCGATGCCGGCAAGCAGGTTGCGCAAGCCCGAGAGCAGGAGCGGCGGGAACGAATCGAGCGCGACCTTCACGCCCAGATAGGTCGAGCCCCAGACGAAATAGACGACGGCAAGCGAGAGCGCGACGCGTCCGCTGCGCGACTGCGGCAGGCGCACGGCGCGCGCGAGTCGCCAAAGCGTCGCCCCGGCGAGCAACGCCCCGCTGGCGAGATTGCGGGCGGATGAACGTGAAAACAAACGCGCAAGCATCGTCATGTCGCCGCGGTGGGTGATGGGACGGACCGCGGGCGCCCCGGCGGCAAGGCGGCGGGACGGGTCAAGCTCGACGGCATGGTGCAGGCGCGAAAAAAGGACGGAGTACGAAAGACACCCGGGCGGGCGCTCCGCATTATGCAACAACGTCTGACGTTTCGGAGGCTTTCAGAGTGCTTTACACGTCGGACTGTTGTTGCAGCGCGAAAGCGGCCAAAGGGGCGGATCGGGCAGGTCTGAAACGTGCGGCTTCCCATATGGCGCCGCGCTCCTGAGTTCGTGCTAGCATACGTAGATATCTTTCTTTTAGCTTTCAATCTCGGCCATGCGTTCGTTCGTTTCGCGCTCCAGACTCGCCCTGCCGCCGCGCCCCTCGCGCGGCGCGCCGGTGCGCGCGCGCGCCGCGCGCATGCGAACGGCCACGCGAACTTTCGCTCCCCGTCCTCTCGCCCCGCTCCCCGCCGCCCGGCGTCCGCACTGAACCTGCCTCCCCTGTTGAACCGGAGCCGTTCGGTCGGGCTCCGGGCCGATCCGTTGCGCCCTTGTTCCGCTGTCGCCCTCCAGGCCTCGCCTTTACATCGCTCCCTTTCTGGATCGCAAGGAGAACCCTCATGTCGAAGAAAATCCGTTATCTGACCGAGCTGGACCTCGCCCGCCTCGAAAAAGCCGCCGCCGAACCGGGCGCCGCGCCCGCGCGCCAAATCATGCTCGACGAGCTGCTCGAAAATACCGTGATCGTGGAGCCGCGCGAAGTCGCGGCCAATGTCGTCACGATGAATTCGCAGGTCACGCTCGTGAACGAGCGCAACGGCGAAACGCTCACGTACACGGTGGCCTACCCGCACGACGCCAACCTCGACGCCGGCCGCCTCAACGTGTTCTCACCCGCGGGCCTCGCGTTACTCGGCGCGAAGCGCGGCAACGCCGTGCGATTCACCACGCCGGGCGGCGCGGTGGAGACGCTGAAGATCGAGCGCATCCTGTTCCAGCCCGAAGCGTCGAACGATTTCACGCTGTAAGGGGCGAATGCGCCGCGCGCCGCGCGCCGCGTTTAGCGCATCCCGCGCGACAAGGCACTTGCCAGATCGTCGCAGCGCGGTGTATCGTTTGGCCTGCTTACGCGGGGGTCCTGCGTCATGCGCCGCTTCGATCGAAAGTCGTGCAGCGTATTTCGCGGGTGAGAAATACCCTTTGAACCTGATCTGGATAATGCCAGCGCAGGGAAGCGTCCGGACTTCGCAGCATCACCGCCTCACCTCGTCACAGCGAAGTCCGTCCACGTTCCGTCTCATCTCCTGCTAAGCCGCTGTTCCCACTTTGCTTTGCATGGAGAAAGAGACGCATGAACGCGAATCCGAAGTTCATTTCCGCCAACGCGCACGTCGACGAAGCCGCGATCGCGCCGCTGCCCAATTCCCGCAAGATCTATGTGACCGGTTCGCAGCCCGACATCCGTGTGCCGATGCGCGAGATCACGCAGTCGGATACGCCCACGGGCTTCGGTGGCGAGAAGAACCCGCCGATCTACGTCTACGACACCTCGGGTCCGTACACCGATCCGGAAGCCAGGATCGACATTCGCGCCGGCCTGCCGGCTCTGCGCCAGGGCTGGATCGAAAAGCGCGGCGACACCGAAGCGCTGCCGGGCCTCTCCTCCGAATACGGCCGCGAGCGCGCCGCTGATGCGGCCACGGCCGAGCTGCGCTTCCCCGGTCTGCACCGCACGCCGCGCCGCGCCAAGTCCGGCAAGAACGTCACGCAGATGCACTACGCGCGTCAGGGCATCATCACGCCCGAGATGGAATACATCGCGATTCGCGAGAACCAGCGCCGCGCCGAGTATCTGGAAAGCCTCAAGTCGAGCGGCCCGAACGGCGCGAAGCTCGCCGCCATGATGGGCCGCCAGCATCCGGGCCAGGCGTTCGGCGCGGCAGCCTTCGGTGCGAATGCGCTCAAGGAAATCACGCCCGAATTCGTGCGCGAGGAAATCGCGCGCGGCCGCGCGATCATCCCCGCGAACATCAATCACCCGGAAAGCGAGCCGATGATCATCGGCCGCAACTTCCTCGTGAAGATCAACGCGAACATCGGCAATTCGGCGGTCACGTCGTCGATCGGCGAGGAAGTCGACAAGATGACGTGGGCGATCCGCTGGGGCGGCGACACGGTCATGGATCTCTCGACCGGCAAGCACATTCACGAAACGCGCGAGTGGATTATCCGCAACTCGCCGGTGCCCATCGGCACGGTGCCGATTTACCAGGCGCTCGAAAAGGTCAACGGCAAAGCCGAAGACCTCACGTGGGAAATGTTCCGCGACACGCTGATCGAACAGGCCGAGCAAGGCGTGGACTACTTCACGATCCACGCGGGCGTGCGTCTGCAATACGTGCCGCTCACGGCCAACCGCATGACGGGTATCGTCTCGCGCGGCGGTTCGATCATGGCCAAGTGGTGCCTCGCGCATCACAAGGAGTCCTTCATTTATGAGCATTTCGAAGAGATCTGCGAAATCATGAAGGAATACGACGTGAGCTTCTCGCTTGGCGACGGCCTGCGTCCCGGCTCGATCTACGACGCCAACGACGAAGCCCAGCTCGGCGAACTCAAGACGCTCGGCGAGCTCACGCAGATCGCATGGAAGCACGACGTGCAGGTGATGATCGAAGGTCCGGGCCACGTGCCGATGCAGCTCATCAAGGAGAACATGGACCTGCAACTGGAATGGTGCGACGAAGCGCCCTTCTACACGCTCGGGCCGCTCACCACCGACATCGCGCCGGGCTACGATCACATCACCTCGGGCATTGGCGCCGCGATGATCGGCTGGTTCGGCACGGCCATGCTCTGCTACGTCACGCCGAAGGAACACCTGGGCCTGCCGAACAAGGACGACGTGAAGGAAGGCATCATCACGTACAAGCTCGCGGCGCACGCGGCCGACCTCGCGAAGGGCCATCCGGGCGCTCAGGTGCGCGACAACGCTTTGTCGAAGGCGCGCTTCGAGTTCCGCTGGGAAGACCAGTTCAACATCGGCCTCGATCCGGACAAGGCGCGTGAGTTCCACGACGAGACGCTGCCGAAAGACTCGGCCAAGGTCGCGCACTTCTGCTCGATGTGCGGCCCGCACTTCTGCTCGATGAAGATCACCCAGGACGTGCGCGACTTCGCCGCGAAGCAAGGCGTGAGCGACGACGAAGCCCTGAAGAAGGGCATGGAAGTGAAGGCCGTCGAGTTCGTCAAGCAAGGCGCGGAGATCTATCAGCGTCAGTAAGCCGGTCGGCGCCAACCCGGTGCAGGCGGGCGCTCGCCGTCCGCCGAAACATTTTCTAACGACTCCCACAACTCTCTGACAAGCGCACACACCCGGATACGGGTCGTGTGCCTACGATGGGGGTACTGGAGGTGCGACGTGCGAGCAACCCGCATGCCGCACCGCACACTCAATTTGGGGAGTCGAACAATGAAAACCTTCAAACGAACCCGCACGCTGCTCACGGTGACGACACTCGTCGCCGTGCTGGGCAGTCTCTCGGCTTGCGACAACATGTCGAGGCGCGACCGCGACACGGTGATCGGCGCAGGCGTTGGCGGCGTCGCGGGCGCGGCGATCGGCGGCAATGCGCTTTCCACGCTCGGTGGCGCGGCGGTGGGCGGCGTTGTCGGCAATCAGGTCGGCAAGTAAGCCGGGCATCGGCTGACCGGGATTCATCGCACCAGGATTCACAGAACCGATACGCCGATATGCATCGACGATGCGGCCGCGTCATCCACGCACTTGGCTGCGCGATCGAAGCGACGGTACAGAACACAAACGATACGACAGGCAACACGCCCGCCGGGCGTGCATCAGGGAAGGATGCGCGGCGCAGTTCCTCACAAGGGCTGCGCCGCGTTTGCTTGGCGCGCCCGGTACGAAACATTCCGTTATCGGGACGCAACACAAAACACGCGCGCACAGCGTAAGCTCAAACGATCACGGCCCGATCCAGACGCGATGCACCTGCGCGGCCGTTCGCCCAATCGCGGAGCCCGCCATGAAATGCCCGTCCGTGCCAGTGATCGCCGCCGCGTGCTCGCTCCTCACGCTTTCCGGCTGCTACTACTATTACCCCTACGGTTACGGCCCTTACTACACGGGCGTGGTGCCTGCGGCGAACACCCAGCAGGAAACCGCGGTCATGCAAACCGCGCCTAACCCCGCGCCCGCCGCCGTGGCCGATGCGCAATATCCGGGGCCGCTCTATCCGTCGCCGCCTGTTGCAATCGCCGCGCCCGCGTGGCCTGCTTATCCGGCCTATGCCGCGTACCCCGCTTATCCCGCTTACCAGGCTTACCCGGCCTATTCGGCCTACCCCGCGTATTACCCTTATCCCGCATACGGCTGGGGCTGGGGCGCGCCTGCCATCTCGTTCGGCTTCGGCTACTGGGGCGGAGGCGGCGGGCACTGGCATCACTGATTCCCCGGCAACGCCGCCTCATTTCCCGCTATCGCACCCGCTTTCGCCGCACTGCAAAACGGTGCCGGACCGTACTTTCCCTCCTTGACGCTCGCGCCCGGTTTTCTATTCTCCAAGTGGGCTACCGGCGTTTGAAGCACAGCCTTAATAAGCCCGCCTGCCGGACGAAGCACGCCTCAGCCAACGACGCGCCCCGGCGCTCCGAGCCGCACCGCTGCGCCGATAACAAACCAGCACAAAGGAGACGTCATGTTCCACCAGTTGTTGACCCCAATCGGCAATTCGCTGCTGTTTTCGTTCCTCGTAGCCGTGCTGCCTATCGTTACCGTGCTCGCCCTGCTGGGCTGGGCGCGCCGGCCCGCCTGGCAGGCTTCGCTCGCGGGCCTCGTGGTCGGCCTGATCGTCGCGATCGCCGGCTGGCAATTCCCGGTCAATCTTGCGATCAGTTCGGTGCTCGCCGGCGTGGTGTTCGCGCTGTGGCCCGTCATGTGGATCGTCGTCACGGCCATCCTGCTCTACAACATCGCGTTGCGCTCGGGCCGCTTCGCGGCCTTTCGCATGTGGCTGCTCGAGAACCTGCCCAACGACCGGCGCATCGTGCTCGTCGTAGTCGGCTTCTCGTTCGGCGCGCTGTTCGAAGGCATTTCCGGCTTCGGCACGCCGATCGCCATCACGAGCTCGCTGCTCATCATGCTCGGCTTCCCGACGCTCGAAGCCCTCACCTTCACGCTCATCTTCAACACCGCGCCGGTGGCCTTCGGCGCGCTCGGCGTGCCGATCACCGTGCTCGGCGCGGTCACGCATCTGCCCGCCGACGTGCTCGGCCAGATGGTCGGCCGCCAGTTGCCGTTCTTCGCGCTGCTGCTGCCGTTCTACGTCATCGCGATCTATGCGGGCGTGGGCGGCATGCTGCGCATCTGGCCGGTGCTGCTCGTCTCGGGCGGCAGCTTCGCGATCACCCAGTTCGTGACCTCGAACTTCATCAACTACAGCCTCACCGACGTGCTCTCGTCGCTCGTTTCGCTCATCCTCACCATCGTGTTCCTGCGCGTGTGGAAGCCCGCGCCCGACCCGCGCTTCGCCATCAAGGTCGATCGCACGAAAGAAACGCGCGGCGCGGTAACGGGGGCGCAGGGCTGGTATCCGTGGATCATCGTCGCGGCAGTGGTGATCATCTGGACGGTCGCGAAAATTTTCACGATCGGCGACATGAAAGTGCCTTGGCCGGGTCTCGACAAGGCCGTCTTCATCACGCTGTACAAGACGCCCTACGGCGCGATCTGGGACTTCCAGCCGCTCGCCACCGGCACGGCCATTCTCGTGGCCGCGATCATCACCGCGTTCGTCGTGCGGCTGAAGCCCGCCGACTTCGGCGGCGCGATCGTCGATACATGGGTGCAGACGCGCATCGCCATCCTGACCGTTGCGACCATCGTCGGCCTCGCGTTCCTCATGAACTACTCGGGGCTCACCTACACGCTGGGCCTCAGCGTCGCTTCAGTCGGTGCGTTCTTCCCGCTCGTCTCGGCTTTCCTCGGCTGGGTGGCGGTGTTCCTCTCGGGCAGCGATACCTCGGGCAACGCGCTGTTCGGCAACCTGCAAGTGGTGGCCGCGCAGCAACTCAACCTCAACCCCGTGCTGATGGCGGCGACCAACTCCTCGGGCGGCGTGATGGGCAAGATGATCTCGCCGCAGAACATCGCGACGGGCGTCGCCACCACCGACCTCAAGGGCAAGGAAGGCCACGTGTTCGCGAAGACCTTCAAGCACTCCATTCTGCTGACGGTGCTGCTGGGCATCCTCGTGTGGCTCCAGCAGAACGTGCTGACGTGGATGATTCCGCCGCACTGAACGCGCGGCGAATGTCCCAGGCGCACCGGTGCA
Organism: Paraburkholderia unamae; assembly: GCF_003268775.1. Lineage (GTDB taxonomy): Bacteria > Pseudomonadota > Gammaproteobacteria > Burkholderiales > Burkholderiaceae > Paraburkholderia > Paraburkholderia unamae. The sequence goes on along the minus strand of NZ_QLSU01000032.1, from coordinate 43,887 downwards.
CCCGGTGTGCGCGCATGAAAAAACCCGCCGGCGCCGTGAAGCGCGGGCGGGTTTTTTGCGCGTGCCGGCGCATGCCGGCGCGAGCGCGACGCTTAGTGCAGTTCGCCGACCACGAGATTCATGATCTCGCGCGCCGGGCGCGACGAGTCGATCTGGCCGTTGTCGTCCACGATCGCCACGCGCGTCTGGCTCTCGGTCACGGCGCGCACGTTGAGCTTGTACTGCTTCGCGACCTTTTCCTTGCGGCCGTGGAAGATCTGGTTCCAGAAGCCCTGTTCGTCGGACGACATGTCCTTCGGATCGACGTAGCGCACGTAGTACATGCCCTTCGAGCGGTCGCGGTCGTCCACCGTGAAGTTCGCGCGGTCGAGCGCGATGCCCACGCGCACCCACGCGCGGTCATACGGCTCGCCGAGCGTGAGCTCCGTTGAGCTGTACTGGCCCGAGGTGCCTTCCGCGCCCGCCTTCGAATCCGACCCGCTGCCCGACTGCTGGCCGACTGCCGCGACGTTCTGCGCGGCGACAGCGGCGGCGGCTGCATCCGGAGCCTTCGACTTCGCGTCGGTGCCCTTGCTGTTCGCCTTGGCGTCGGCTTCGGCCGCGACCTGCGCGTCGGGCACGCCCGGCTTCGCGTTCGCGAGCGTCATCATGAGGCGCTTGAGGTACTCGGCCTCGAGTGCGGGATCGTTGGGCTTGGGCACCCACTTGCTGGTGTCGTTGTTCGTGCCCGTGAGCTGCTCGCTCAGGCCCTTCTGGCTGATGAACACGTAGGTGCCGCCCGCGGGCGACGTTTCGAGACGCGTGCGGTACTTGTTGCGCTCGGCCGTCACGTACGAGTTGCCCGTGGCCCAAGAGAGCGTGTTACGGATGAGGCCGTCGCTGATCTTCGGGTGCGTTTCGTTCCAGTCCGTTTCCATCACGCCCTTGTTGCGCTGGTCGACCACCAGCAGGAAGCCCTGCTCCTGCCAGAAGCGGCGTACCTGCGCCCAGACCTGGTCGGGCGTGCGGCTGTCGATGACGAGCCAGCTTTCCGTACCGTCACGCTGGATATGCATGCCCGGCACCTGCGGGAGCACCTGGGTCTGATCGGACGGCGCGGCTTCGGCCTGAGTCTGCTTGAGCGCGGACAGCGAGGTCTCGCCGCCCTGCGGCGCCAGCGAACGCTGGTCGGACGCTTCGTCGAGCATGTTCGGCGGCACGGCAAGCGAGGACTGCTTCGCCTTTGCGTCACTACGGTAATCGATCTTGCCTGGCGTCGGCGAGCTACATCCGGCGACCAGCCCGCCCGCCATCAAGAGCACAAGCGCGCGCGCGGCAAGACGTTGATGAAAATCACTCATGTTCGGGTAATCCCTTCGGCTACGCCACGGCCAGTTTCCGTGGATCAACCAGCCATTTTACCGGGCCGACGGCCCGCTGTGCAAAAACCGCGTCCTGACTCCGTTTCCATTCGCTACGAAGATCGCCGCCAGGCGGCTGCGCGGCCCCTTCGGCTCCTCCAGAGAAACATTCATCAACATTTGAAGCGTCGACATCCGTGCCCGTCCGTATGCGTATTTTTCTTTTGAATCAATACATTAGCTACTGATCGCGGCGAAACGCCACGTTGCGCCCGACAGCCCTGACGACGCGAGCCTCTTGCGAAAACGACCCCGGTGCTAATTTCCCTCTGCAAATCTCAAAAAAAGAAGTTCACAAAGAGCAGGACCGGAGAGCGTCATGAAAACTTGCAGCCTCATCCAGGCGGGCCGCGCCGCGGCCTGCGCCTGCGCGCTCAGTTGCCTGAGCCTCGCCGCCGCGCCGGCGCACGCCGCGCTCGGCGACGCCCCCACGGTGCCTCCCGGCGCCAGCAGCCATCCCCTGGCGGGCGGCGCCGCCCGTGTCGTCAGCTACGTCGACGACGGCGGCGCCACTGTCAACGAGTACGTGGCGAGCGCCAGCGGCACCGTGTTCGCCTACACATGGCAAGGGCCGACGCAGCCCAACCTGGAGGCGCTGCTGGGCCGCTACGCGGCCGACTGGCGCAGCGCCGCGGCCGCCCAGCACGCCGCGGGCCGCGACGATCTGCACGGCGCGCGCGTGGTCGGCGCACAGGTCGTGGTCGAGACGGGGGGCCACATGCGCGCGTATGCAGGCCGCGCCTGGCTGCCCGCCGCGCTGCCCGAGGGCGTCGCCGAAGGAGACCTGCAATGAGCGCCCTTCCGCAACGCCTTTCGCGCGTGTCCGCTTTCGCGGGATTCGCCGCCTTCGCGCTTTGCGCGGTGCTCGCCGCCTGCGGCGGTGGCGGCGGTGGCGGCACGGCTGCCGCGAGCCCCACCTCGCCCGTGGCCGCGAGCGCCCCGGCCGCCGCCAGTGCGGCAAGCCCGGTGAGCGCATCCGCGCCCGCCAGCACCACCGGCACCGTGCCGCAATCGAACACGCCCAACGTGCTGGCCGTGACGGTCGGCCCCACGCCCACCTCGACGCGCAACATGCTCATGACGAGCGTCACGCTCTGCGTGCCGGGCACCGCCAATTGCGCGACCATCGACAACGTGCAGGTCGACACCGGCTCTCAGGGCCTGCGCGTGCTGGCCTCGGCGCTGCCCGCGGGCTTCGCGCTGCCGGCCGTCACGACCGGCGGGGGCGGCGCGAGCGGCGCCATCGCGGGCGAATGCGCGGCGTTCGGCACGGGCTATACGTGGGGTGCGGTGCGCAGCGCCGATGTGAAACTCGCAGGCGAAGTCGCCGCGTCGCTCCCGATCCAGGTGATCGCCGACGCGGCGGTGCCCGCCACGCCATCGGGCTGCACGGGCTTCGGACTCGCGATGAACAGCCCCGCCACGCTGCGCGCGAACGGCATTCTCGGCGTGGGCCCGTTCAGCGCCGATTGCGGGGTGAGCTGCGTGAACGCCGCGCTCGCGGGCTGGTACTACGCGTGCCCGGCGAGCGGCTGCACGGCCAGCGCGCAACCGCTCGCGCAGCAGGTCGGCAATCCTGTCGCCACCTTCGCCACCGATAACAACGGCGTCCTGATCGACCTGCCTGCCGTGGCGGACAGCGGTGCGTCGTCGGTGAGCGGCTCGCTCGTCTTCGGCATCGGCTCGCAGGCGAACAACGCGCTCGGCGGCGCAACCGTGCTGCGCGCGAACACCGGCACGGGCTACGTGAAGACGACGACGTCGGACGGCACCGTCTATTCGCAAAGCTATATCGACAGCGGCTCGAACGCGCTCTACTTCAACAACTCGACGCTCACGCGCTGCGGCCTCTGGTATTGCCCGAGTTCGCCCGCGAGCCTTGGCGCAACGATCAGCGGCCTCGACGGCGTGGGCGCTTCCGTGAACGTTTCCGTCTCGAGTTCGACGACGCTCCTCGCGAGCGGCAACTGGGCATTCGATGACCTGGCGGGCTATAACGCCCACGCGTTCGGCTGGGGACTGCCGTTTTTCTTCGGGCGGCGCGTATTCACGGCGATCGAGGCCCAGGTCACGCCTGCGGGGACCGGGCCGTACTTTGCGTTCTGAAGGACAGTGGCGGGGATAGCGGCAACGGCGCAGCGAGCGCCCCGCCCGAGTCGGCTTACTCGCTGTCGTCGTCCGGAGCGGGCGTGGTCTTCGCGAGCACCGGCGGCGCCAGCCAGCGGAACGTCGAGAGGCCCGTTTCGTTGAAAGTGCACTCCGCGGCGGCGGCGGGCCGCACGGCCTTCTTGATGCCGAGCTTTGCGGCAAGCGCCCCGATCGGCGTGGTCGGCGCGGCTTCGGTGCTCTGGGTGGCAACCGGTGCCGTGGGAACCGCCCTCATGCCGGGCACCACCGTGGCCACATTCGCCGGCGCCGCGAGTGAGTTCGACTCAGGCGAGCCCGAGTTCTGCGCCGACGCCGCGCGCGCCGCTGCCGACGCGGGCTGCGCAGCCCGCGCCGCCTGCGCGGACGATGCCGGCTCGGCAGGCGCCATGCCGTGATCGAGTTGCCCTTCGATCACGACGCGCGCGCCGCGATAGGTCGTCGCGCTATGCGTGACCTTCAGCTCGCCGAACGTGGTGTCGGCCAGCCGGTTACGCATCTCCTCTTCGCAGGCGCCGGTATTGCGGTATTGCGCCGCGCATCCCGCGAGCAGGGTGACCGCGGCGGCGAGGCCGGCAAAGCATGCGTTCCGTTTGTTCATCGCTCTTCCGTTTTTCAGGCTGCGGCAATTGTAGCGTACGGGCCGGGGAATCCCTTAGGCCACTCGCGTGAACGGCGCTAACCGGTCTACTGAGCCCCGCGAGCCTGCTATCATCGCCGCTGTATATCCGTACAGTGCCGCGCGTGCTCCCCGACTCTCCCGATCCGTTCTACTACCTCGCGAACTTCGAGCGCGCGCTCGCGTGGCTCGATGCCCGCTGCGCCGACCTGTTCGACGAGGCCGAGCGCCGTTTCGTCGACGATTTCGCCCGCCTGCCGCGGCCCGCGCGCGCACTTTTCGTGCGTATGCTCATGCGCCTCGGCCCGCACTTTCGCGCGAGCCGCCTTCAATACGACGAAATCGGCTGCCCGCGCGCGGCCGCCGCGCCGCTCGTCGCTGCGGGCTGGCTCGACGGCGCGCCCACGCTCGAGCTCGGGGCGCTCGCGCCGCTCGTGACGAAGGCCGAGCTTCAGGCGCTCGCGTCAAGCCTCGGCATCGCGTTCGAAGCGCGCGCCACCCGCGCCGCCACGCTCGAGACGCTGCACGCCGCCGCGCCCGAGCCGCGCGCGTGGCATGCCTGGTTCCCGGCTTCGCCCGATACCGTGCTGCTGTTCGCCGCCGCGCCGCTTTGCGAGCGCCTGCGCCTCATGTTTTTCGGCAACCTGCATCAGGACTGGACGGAGTTCGTGCTCGCCGACCTCGGCGTGTATCGCTACGAGAGCGTGCCGCTGGACGACGCCTCGCGCGCGTTCCAGCGCCGCGACGATATCGACGCGTATCTCGCGCTGCGCGACTGCCGCGAGGCGCTGGACAGCGCGCTCCGCGACGCCGCCAGCAACGCGGCAGCGCCGGCCGATGCCGATGCGGCCATCGCCACGACGCTCGCCACGCTCGACGGCCTCGCTGCGCGCACTCATGCCAACCCCTGGCTGCGCGCACGCCACGACAAGCTGCGTCACGCCGTGGGGCTCGCCGCCGAGCGCGTGGGCGCGGCCGAACTGGCATGGCGCGCGTATCTCGACTGCGGCCATCCCGAGTCGCGTTACCGGCGCGTGCGCGTGCTCGAACAACTGGCGCGACGCGACGAAGCGCTCGCGCTCGCTCAAGCCATTGCCGCCGCACCCGCGAACGAGGAAGAAGCCCAGCGGGCGACTCGCACGCTCGGGCGTCTCGCGCGCACGCGGGCCAGGTCGAAGGCCACGCCATCGGCTGCCGCCGCGCCGGCATTCGCGCAACGCGAACTCACGCTGCCCCGCGCACCCGTGGGCCTGCGCGTCGAGGAAGCCGCGCGCCTCTCGCTCGCCACGGCGGACGCGCCCGTGTTCTACGTCGAGAACACGCTGATCAACGCCCTCTTCGGCCTGCTCTGCTGGCCCGCGCTGTTCGCGCCGCTGCCGGGCGCGTTCTTCCATCCGTTCCAGCGCGGCCCCGCCGATCTGCACGCCGCCGATTTCGTCGCACGCCGCGCCACGCAGTTCGAAGCCTGCCTCGGCGAGCTCGATACGCAGGCCTACCGCGAATCGATCGTGCGGCGCTATGCGGAGAAAGCCGGCATCCAGTCGCCGTACGTCGCGTGGCCCGCGCTGAGTGACGACTTGCTTGCGTTCGCGCTCGACTGCTTTCCGGCTGCGCACCTGCGCCTGTGGTTCGAGCGGCTGCTGCGCGAGCCCGTGGCGAACCGCTCTGGCCTGCCCGATCTCGTGCGTTTCTGGCCACAGGAGCGGCGCTATGAGCTGATCGAAGTGAAAGGCCCTGGCGACCGGCTACAGGACAACCAGCGCCGCTGGCTCGCGTATTGCGCGACGCATGGCATGCCGGTCTCGGTGCTGCAAGTACGCTGGCCCGGCGAATCCGCCGAATCGGACGAATCGGACCAGAGCGACAAGACCGACGAAAGCGGCGGCGCGAGCGCCACCGCGCAGGCGTCGAACACGCCATGAGCTACACCGTCGCCGTGCGCACGCTGTGCGAATTCACCGCGAAGCGCGGCGACCTCGATCTGCGCTTCACGCCCTCGCCCGACGCCGCAGACGGCCGCGCGGGCCACGCCGCCATCGCCGCGCGCCGCCCGCCCGGCTACGAAACCGAAATCGCGCTCAGCGGCACGTTCGCGACGCTCACCGTGCGCGGCCGCGCCGACGGCTACGATCCCGCGCGCCGCAGGCTCGAAGAGTTCAAGACCTATCGCGGCGACCTCGATGCGATGCGCGAGAACCAGCGCGCGCTGCACTGGGCGCAACTTCGCGTTTATGGCGCGCTCATGTGCGAAAAGCTCGGCGTCGATGCGCTCGAACTCGCGCTCGTCTACTACGACATCGGCTCGGGCCGCGAGACGGCGCTCGTCGAAACAGCCAGCGCCGCGGACTTGCGCGCCGCATTCGAGACACAATGCCACCGCTTCGTCGCGTGGGCCGAGCAGGAAACCGCGCACCGCGCCGCGCGCGACGCCGCGCTCACCACCTTGCGCCTGCCGCATCCGGCGTTTCGCCACGGCCAGCGCGATCTTGCCGAGGCGGTCTGGCGCGCGGCAACGCAAGGACGCTGCCTGCTCGCCCAGGCGCCCACGGGCATCGGCAAGACCATCGGCACGCTCTTTCCCCAACTGAAAGCGTGCCCGCGCTCGGCGATCGACAAGGTGGTGTTTCTGAGTGCGAAAAGCTCGGGGCGGCAACTGGCGCTCGACGCCCTCGCCACGCTCGCGGGAATTCGCGAGGAACCGCACGCGTCACCGCAATCTGAGCGCCTGCCCCTGCGCGTGCTCGAACTCGTCGCGCGCGAGAAGGCTTGCGAGCATCCCGAAGCGGCGTGCCACGGCGAATCGTGCCCGCTCGCGCGCGGCTTCTACGACCGGCTGCCGGCGGCGCGCGCGGCGGCGCTCGAACGCGTGCGGCTCGATCGCGCCACGTTGCGCGACGTGGCAAGCGAGCATGCCGTCTGCCCCTACTACCTCGGCCAGGAACTCGCGCGCTGGAGCGACGTGATCGTCGGCGACTACAACTACTGGTTCGACACGAGCGCGATGCTGTTCATGCTCGCCGCGCACAACCAGTGGCGTGCGAGCGTGCTCGTGGACGAGGCGCACAATCTGCCCGAGCGCGCCCGCGCGATGTACTCGGCCGAACTCGTGCAAACGCGCATCGACACCGTACGCCGCAACGCGAGCGCGCCGCTCAAGCGCGCGCTCGCCCGCCTGCAAAAGCACTGGAACGCACAGAACGCCCTGCAACCGGACGCCTGGCGCGCAAGCGACACGCTGCCCGACGGACTCGTGACGGCGCTGGGCGACGTGATCGGCGCGATGGGCGACCAGCTCGCCGAGCCCGCGCTCGTGCGCGACCCCGAGCTGGAACGCTTCTATTTCGACGCCCTGCATTTCACGCGCATCGCCGAGCGCTTCGATACCCATTCGCTCTTCGATGTGACGCCTGTGCCGGGACAACCCGCGCGCCGCCCGCGCTCGACGCTCGCGATCCGCAACATCGTGCCGGCGGACGCATTGCGCGCGCGCATTGGCGCGACGCACAGCATCACGCTCTTTTCGGCGACGCTCTCGCCCACGCATTACTACACCGACATGCTCGGCTTGCCCGCCAACACGGTGAGCATCGATATCGACACGCCGTTTCGCGCCGAGCAGCTCGACGTCCACATCGCCCGCCATATCTCGACGCGCTACAAGGACCGCGAGCGTTCGCTCGAAGCGCTTGTGGCACGCGTGGCCTCGCAATACGCCGAGCGCCCCGGCAACTATCTGTGCTTTTTCAGCAGCTACGACTATCTCCAGCAAGCCGCCGATGCGTTCATGCTGCGCCACCCGCAGGTGGAAGTCTGGCTGCAATCGCGCACGATGGACGAAGCGGGCCAGCAAGCCTTCGTCGCGCGCTTCGCGCAGGGCGGCTGCGGCATTGGCTTCGCCGTGCTCGGCGGCGCGTTCGGCGAAGGCATCGATCTGCCCGGCACGCGCCTTATCGGCACGTTCATCGCGACCCTCGGCATGCCGCAGGTGAACCCCGTGAACGAAGCCATGCGCGCGCGCATGCAAGCGCTTTACGGCGCGGGTTTCGACTACACCTATCTGATTCCTGGCCTGCGCAAGGTCGTGCAGGCCGCGGGCCGCGTGATCCGCACGGAGGACGATCGCGGCGTCGTGCATCTGCTCGACGACCGCTTCGGCCAGCCGGGCGTGCGCGCGCTGCTGCCCGCGTGGTGGCGCATTGCCGCCGGTTGATCAAGAGTCCGAATCATCGTGCAATGAAAAAACGGCTGGCGCGACGAACAGCGCCAGCCGCATCAGCCGTGCCACGAACGCGTCAGGCCGGCTTCGCCTTGCCCGCACCCTTGCTGTTCTTCTTTGGCGGCGGAGGCGGATCGCCTTCCAGGTCGTCGGCGGCCAGCTCGGAGGCGACCTCGTCAACGGGCGGCGTATCGGCTTTCTTCGCCTTCTTCGCGGGCTTGCCCTCCTTCACGTCGGGCGGCACCGCGATCTTGTTGACCGTCACCTCGTCGTTGGTCTTGTCGTAGCCGATCTCGACGGTGTCTCCCGACTGCAACGCGTCGCCGAGTATCTCTTTCGCGAGGCGCGTCTCCACTTCCTGGCGAATCTGCCGCTTGAGCTCGCGCGCGCCGAACTCGGGCTGATAGCCCGCTTCCACGAGATGATCGACAAGCGCATCGCCCATACGAAGCGTGATGCCCTGCGCGGCCGCCGTGCGCGTGACGCGGTCGAGCTGAATCTGCACGATCGCCCGGATGTTGTCGCGCGAGAGGGCATGAAACACGATGATCTCGTCGATCCGGTTGAGGAACTCGGGCCGGAAATGCCCCTTGAGCACCTTCATGAGTTCCGCGCGAATCGTCTTTTCGTCGAGCCGCGACTTCTCGGGGCGCTCGAGGTTGTCCATGATGATGGACGCGCCCAGGTTGCTCGTGGCGATCAGGATCGTGTTGCTGAAGTCCACCACGCGTCCCTTGCCGTCGGTCAGGCGACCGTCGTCGAACACTTGCAGCAGGACGTTGTAGACATCGGCGTGCGCCTTCTCGATCTCGTCGAGCAGGATCACGCTATAGGGGCGCCGCCGCACGCGCTCGGTGAGCTGGCCGCCTTCGTCATAGCCGACGTATCCCGGCGGCGCGCCGATCAGGCGAGCCACCGTATGACGCTCCATGTACTCGCTCATGTCGATGCGGATAATGGCCTGCTCGTCGCCGAACACGGTTTCCGCCAGCGCCTTCGCAAGCTCCGTCTTACCAACGCCCGTGGGCCCGAGGAACAGGAAGGTCGCGATCGGCCGGTTCGACTGGCCGAGACCCGCGCGCGACAGACGCACGGCGTCGCTGACCGCGACCACCGCGTCTTCCTGACCCACCACACGCTCGCGCAACGTCTCTTCCATCTTGAGCAGCTTCTGGCGCTCCTCCTGCGTGAGGTCGGCAACCGGAATGCCGGTGAGACGCGAGACGACCTCGGCAATGGAAGCCACCGTCACTTCCAGCGTTTCCGAACCCGTCTTGCGTTGCCAGGCCTCGGTGAGTTCGTCGAGCTTTTCCTGCTTCTCCTTGATGCGTTCTTCGAAGCCCTTGGCTTCGTCAAAGCGCTTGCGCGAAGCCGCATAGTCCTGCTCGCGCTTGAGCTGCACGATCTCCGCTTCGAGCTCCTGAATGTCGGCGGGCCGCGAGGTGGCACCGATGCGCACGCGCGCAGCCGCCTGATCGATCAGGTCGATCGCCTTGTCGGGCAAGAAGCGCGACGTGATGTAGCGATCGGACAATTCGGCGGCGGCCACGAAGGCGTCGTCGGCGAAGGTCACCTGGTGGTGGGCTTCGAGCTTGTCGCGCAGCCCGCGCAGGATCACGATGGTCTGCTCGACCGTGGGCTCCGGCACCAGCACGGGCTGAAAGCGCCGTTCGAGCGCCGCGTCCTTCTCGATGTACTTCTGATATTCGTTGAGCGTGGTTGCGCCAATGAGGCTCAACTCGCCGCGCGCGAGCGCGGGCTTGAGCACGTTCGCGATATCGAGCCCGCCTTCGCCGCCGCCCTGCCCCGCGCCGACGATCGTATGCAACTCGTCGATGAAAAGAATCAGTTCGTCGTGCTTCGCCGTGACCTCGTCGATCAACTGCTTCGCGCGCTCCTCGAACTCGCCGCGATACTTCGCGCCCGCGACCATCGAGTTGATGTTCACTTCGACAAGACGCTTGCCGCGCAGCACTTCGGGCACGTCGCCGTTGACGATACGCTGCGCGAGGCCCTCCACGATGGCGGTTTTGCCCACGCCCGGCTCGCCGATCAGCACCGGGTTGTTCTTCTTGCGCCGCGCGAGCACCTCGATCGTGCTCTCGATTTCCTGTGCGCGGCCGAGCACGGGGTCGAGCTTGCCTTGCCGCGCCATGGCCGTGAGGTCGCGGCCGAACTTGTCGAGCGTCGGCGTGCCCGTGGGCGCATCGACGCGGCCATCCTCCGCGCCCTTGCCCACCACCTTCACGACCTTCTGGCGCAGCGCCTCGGGCGTCACGCCGTACTTCTTGAGCAGCGCGCCCGCAATGCTGTCCGGCACCGCCGCGAGACCGATCAGCAGATGCTCGGGGCCGACATACGAATGACCGAGATCGCGCGACGCCTGGAACGCGAACTGAAACGCCTTCTTCAGCCGCGGCGAGATCGTCATCTTGTCGATGGGCGAATCGGGCGAGGCCGAGCCCTTTTGCGCATGCTGGTCGATATAGCCTTTGATGTCCTGCGGCGAGAGCTTCAACTCCTTCAGGAGTGCGGCGCAAACGTCGGTGTCCGCGAGCACGTAGAGCAGATGCTCCGTGTCGAGCTCGTTGCGTTGCAGTTCGTGGGCTTTTTCCGCGGCGCGCTGGAGGATTTCGAGCGTCTGCTCGCTGAACGCGTCGGTGGCGTCCACGGATTCGCGCGGCACCTCGGCGGCGAGGCCCGGACCTTCGTCGTCATCATGCTCGCCTTCGCCGCCCATGCCGCCGAAAAAGCGCGACAGGCCGCTGCCGCCCAGCAGCGAGTCGAACGGATTGAGCATGCTTTGGTGACGCATCAACTGGCGGTAGTCGTAGTCGCATATCGACATCGACTTGCGCTGGCCGTTCTGGACGACGGTGACGCGTGCGACCGCGGGACGGGTATTACAGATTTCGCAGAGGGTGGGCATGGTCGGCTTATCTCCGGAGGATCGCCATCACGCCGCGCAACGAAGCATGCAACGAGCACGCGCACGGCGCGATGTGCCGCGCGCCGGCCGCGCGAACAGGCACGGGCAACGGCTGCGCCGGCAGAGCGGGAAAGCGGCGGCCGCGCACGATGCTTTCGGCGCGGCGCTGCGACGAACGATGACCGCGGGGGCGGCACAACACTCGCGCATCGCCTGCGCGAACCACCCCGCATCGGTGGAAATGATTGTGGCAGGATTCGCCGGCCCACGCATCGAGCGTGCAATGCGGCGCATGCGCGCGCGGATCGCGCACGCAGCGAAGAAAAAGGGCGGGACGTGAGTCCCGCCCCGAGAACGCGCTGTGGGCGCGCGAGGAGAGCAACTACGCGTGACGACCAACCTTTTGCGTGAAGCGACGCAATGTCACACGCGGTGCAAGAACACGGTCATCTATCTGACGACGAATGCAGGTTTGCAATCGTCGCGACACGGCACGCTCAACGGCGGTTCGATCCCGACACCACATCGATCCACACGGCGAGCACGAGAATGCCGCCCTTCACGATCATCTGCCAGTAGGCGTCGACGTCGAGCATCGACATGCCGTTATCGAGGCTCGCCATCACGAGTGCGCCGATCAGCGCCCCATACACGGTGCCGGAACCGCCGCGCATCGAAGTGCCGCCGATGAAGCACGCCGCAATCGCGTCGAGTTCGCCCATCGTGCCCGCCGAAGGCGAACCGGCGGCAAGACGCGCCGTGTTGACGATGCCCGCGAATGCGCACATGAGGCCCATCAGCGCGAAGATCGCAAGCTTCACGCGGTTCGTGTTGACGCCTGAAAGACGTGTCGCCTCGAGGTTCGAGCCCACTGCGTAGATACGGCGACCGAACACCGTTTGCGTGGCGATCCATGTGAAGATACCGAGCAGCGCGAGCAGCAACAACACGGGCACGGGTATGCCGCCATAGCTGTCGAGCATCAGCACGAACGCCAGCAGGATCGCTCCCGCACCCACGATCTTCACGCCGTCCTGCCAGAGCGGCACCACGCTCAACTGATAGCGCCTGCGGTTCGCGCGCTGGCGCACCGTGAGCACCGCGAGCAGCACGAACATCGCGAGCGCGAGCACGTCGCCCGCCACGCGCGGCAAATAGCCCTGCCCGAGGAACACGAAGTGATCGGACACCGGCGCGATGGTCGAGCCGCCCGTGATGCCGAGCAGCACGCCGCGAAACGCGAGCATGCCGCCCAGCCCCACGATGAACGACGGCACGCGCCGGTAGGTCGACCACCAACCGTTGAAGAGACCCACGAGCACGCCGAGCGCGAGCACCACCGGCACGGTCACGCCGATGGGCCAGCCACGGTTCACGTCGAGAATCGCGGCCACGCCGCCTAGCAGGCCGAGCAGCGACCCGACGGAAAGATCGATCTCGCCCGCGATGATGACGAACACCATGCCGCAAGCGAGCATGCCCGTGATCGACATCTGCCGCAGCAGGTTCGACACATTGCGTGGCGTGACGAACGCGCCATGCGTGAGCATCGAAAAGAACAACCAGATCACCGCCACCGCGAGCAGCAACGCGAGGATCTTGTAGCGTGCGAAGAGTTGCTGGAAACGTAGCGCGAAGCCATTGCCGCCTGGCTGCTGGTTTTCGCGCGCCCCCTGGGTCGTGACGTCCGGTGTCATGCTGCACTCGCTCTTTCGGGTTGGGCGCGCGCGCTCTGGATCGCCGCGCCGAGAATGTCTTCCTGCGTAAGGCCAACGTTCGCGAAGTCGCCGCGCAACTCGCCCTCGCCGATCACGAGCACGCGGTCGCTGATGCCGAGCACTTCGGGCAACTCCGACGACACCATCACGATCGCCACGCCACGTTTGGCCAGTTGGAAGATCAGCTTGTAGATTTCATACTTCGCGCCCACGTCCACGCCGCGCGTCGGTTCGTCGAGAATCAGCACCTTCGGGTCGGTGAGCAGCATCTTGGTGAGCACCGCCTTCTGCTGGTTGCCGCCCGAAAGGCTCGCGATCGACAGCATGGGATTCGCCGCGCGCACCGAAAGCCGCTGCATCTCCGTGCGGATGGTGTCGAGCTCGGCGGCCGTGTCGATGCGGCCGTGCTTCGAAAAGCGTTGCAGCACCGAAAGCGTGATGTTGTGGCCCACGCCCAGTTGCGGCACGATGCCGTGGCGCTTGCGATCTTCGGGCACCATGGCGATACCGGCGTGGATCGCGTCGAGCGGCGAGCGGATTTTCAACGGCTTGCCTTCGAGCCGCACCGTGGCCGTGCAGGCGCCCGCATACGCGCCGAAGATCGCCTGCATCGTCTCTGTTCGGCCCGCGCCCACGAGACCCGCCACGCCCACGATTTCACCGCGTCGCACCGCAAACGACACATCATCGACGCGCTTGCGGCGCGGATTCGTCACGTCGTAGCACGTCACGTTGCGCGCCTCGAACACGACGTCGCCGATATCGTGCGGCTCGCGCGGAAAGAGATTGCGGATCTCGCGCCCCACCATCATCGCGATGATGCGGTCGGTGTCGAGCGTCGCCATCGGCTCGGTGGCCACGTGGCGGCCGTCGCGAATCACGGTGACGGTGTCGCACACGGCCTCGACCTCGTCGAGCTTGTGCGAGATATACACGCACGCCACGCCGCGCCGCTTCAGGTCGCGCACGATGTCGAGCAGAATCTTCGTTTCCGCCGCCGTGAGCGACGACGAGGGCTCGTCGAGTATCAGCAGTTTCGCGCGCTTGTTCAGCGCCTTCGCGATCTCGATGAGCTGCTGGTGGCCGCCGCCGTAGTTCATCACCGGCTGCGCCACGTTGATGGCGTCGATGTTCAGCTCGCGCAGCAGTTCGTCGGCGCGTTGGTACATCGCCGCGTAATTCATGCGCCCGCCCGGCAGCGTGATTTCGTTGCCGAGGAAAATGTTCTCGGCCACCGAAAGCTCGGGCACGAGCATCAGTTCCTGATGGATGATGACGATGCCCGCACGCTCGGTGTCGCGCACGCTCTGCGCTTCGAGCGGCGCGCCTTCCCAGCGGATCTCGCCGCTCCAGGTGCCGTGCGGGTACACGCCCGAGAGCACTTTCATGAGCGTGGATTTGCCGGCGCCGTTCTCGCCGCACAGTCCCACGCATTCGCCCGGCCGCACCGTGAGGTCGATGCCGTCGAGCGCCTTCACGCCCGCAAAGGACTTGACGATGCCGCGCATCGTCAGCAAGGGTTCACTCATACGCTGGTTCACTCGCTGCGATGGCCCGCGCGCCGCCGTGGCGCGCGCGGGCCGTCTGGCCAAGGACGTTACTGGCTCGCCAGTTGCGCCTGCGTATAGAAGCCGTCCTTCACGACGACGTCGACATTGCCCTTCGTGAGCAGCGTGGGTTGCAGCAGCACCGTGTCGACCTTCTTCCTGCCGTTGTCGTACTGCGCGTTGTAAGCGGGCTTCTGTCCCTTCGCGAGATCGACGGCGAGCTTCGCGGCTTCACCCGCGATGAGCTTGAGCGGCTTGTAGACCGTCATGGTCTGGGTGCCCGCCACCACACGCTTGACCGCCGCGAGATCCGCGTCCTGGCCCGACACCGGCACCTTGCCCGCGAGATGCTGTGCGGCGAGCGCCTGGATCGCGCCGCCCGCCGTGCCGTCGTTCGAGGCGACCACGGCGTCGATCTTGTTGTTGTTCGCGGTGAGCGCGTCTTCCATGATGCGCAGGGCCGTGGAAGCGCTCCACTCCGGCACCCACTGCTGACCGACCACCTTGATATCGCCGCGATCGATCGCCGGCTTCAAGACCTTCAGTTGTCCTTCGCGCAGCATTTTCGCGTTGTTGTCGGTGGGCGCGCCGCCCAGCAGGAAGTAGTTGCCCTTGGGCTGCGCGTCGTACACGCCCTTCGCCTGAAGCTCGCCGACCTTTTCGTTGTCGAACGAAATGTAGGCGTCGATATCGGCGTCGAGAATCAGGCGGTCATACGAGACGACCTTGATGCCCGCCTTCTTCGCTTCGGCCACCACATTGCCGAGCGTTTTCGAATTGAACGGCACGATCACGATCACATCCACGCCGCGTGAGATGAGGTTTTCGATCTGCGAGATCTGCCGCTCCTCGCTCGCGTCGGCGGACTGCACCGAGACTTTCGCGCCCAGCTTTTCCGCCGCCGCGACGAAATAGTCGCGGTCGCGCGACCAGCGTTCCACGCGCAGGTCGTCGATGCAGAAGCCGATTTCGGGGTGATCCTTGCTTGCGTGCGCGAGCGGCGCGGCAAGCGAGAGACTCGCAAGCACGGCGCCACAAATGAGCGAGCCTAGAACCGAACGACGTTTGGCGAATTTCATGTCTCCACACTCCTCTTGATTGCCGCTGCACGGTCATGCGCTGGCGCTGCCGGCGCGGCGACGGTTGCCAGATCGTTATTGCCTGGACGTTATTGCCTGGGCCTTACTGCCTCTACCTGGATAGCTCCGGGACGCACGCCAAGCAGCATAGCGCGCGGTATAACCATAGGACTGCCAATCGACTGCGTGGCTACGCCGGCCGCGCAGCTTTTTCTTCACCCGCGCCTTTTCAGGCGCCGGTTGCGAAAACCGGTTCTAGCGCGCGGTAGAGCGCGCGAAAGGTCGGACGGCGCGCATCGCGATACCACGCGTGACGCGCGGCGTGCGGCTCGCGTACCGCGAGCACGGGCGGTTGCGGGCACACCTCGTCGAGCGAGGCGCCGGGTTCGAGCGCAAGATGCGCGAGCCGGGCGGCGCCAAGCGCCGGGCCGACCTCGCCGCCCGCGCGCAACGTGAGCGCGCGGCCGCTGATATCGGCGAGCATTTGCGTCCACCAGGCGCTGCGCGAGCCGCCGCCGATCACGGTGATCGTCTCGGGCACGAGCCCCGCCGCATGCAGCGCGTCCATGCCGTCGAGCAGCGCGAAGCCCACGCCTTCGAGCGTCGCATTCGCGAGATCGGCGCGCGAAGTCTGTGGCGTCATGCCGTAAAACACGCCCTTTGCGTTGACGTTGTTGTGCGGCGTGCGCTCACCGCTCAGATACGGGAGGAACCAGGGCCGGCGCGCATCGAGATCGGCGTTCGAGTTGGCTTCGGCGTCGGCAAGCAATGCGGCGACGCTTTCGTAATGCGTGAGCCGCGCCGTGAAGTCGAGGCAACTCGCGGCGTTGAGCATCACGGACATCAAGTGCCACGTGTGCGGCAACGCATGGCAGAAACTGTGCACGGCGGAATCGGGATTGGCGAGAAAGCCGTCCGAGACGGCGAAATACACGCCCGAGGTGCCGAGCGAAAGCATCGCGTCGCCCGGCCGCACGATGCCCACGCCCACTGCGCCCGCCGCGTTGTCGCCGCCGCCCGCCACGACAGGAATTTCACGCAGACCGAATTCCCGCGCGAGTTCCGGGCGCAGCGTGCCAGTCACCTGATTGCCTTCGTGCACGTCCGGCATCTGCTCGCGCGTGAGGCCGCACGCCGCGAGCAGCGTGTCGCTGTAGTCGCGCCGGGCAATGTCGAGCCACAGCGTGCCTGCGGCGTCCGACGGGTCCGTCGCGAATACGCCAGTGAGCAACCAGCGCAAATAGTCCTTGGGCAGCAACACATGCGCGATGCGCGCGAAAATGTCCGGCTCGTGCTTGCGCACCCATAGCAGCTTCGGCGCGGTGAAGCCCGGCATCGCGAGATTGCCCGCAACCGCATGCAGTTGCGGCGCGGCGCGCTCCAGCTCGATACATTCGGCATCCGAACGACCGTCGTTCCACAGAATCGCGGGGCGCAGCACTTCGCCTTGCGCGTCGAGCAGCGTCGCGCCGTGCATCTGTCCGGTGAGTCCCAGCGCCTCGATACGCGCAGCGTCGATACCGCGAGCGCGCGCCTCTTCGATGAGCGCGCGCAGTGCGCCACGCGTGGCGAGCCACCAGTCTTGCGGCGCCTGTTCGGACCAGCGTGGCTGCGGCCGGCTCACCGTGAGCGGCGCGCTCGCGCTGGCGAGCACGTCGCCCGCACGGTCGAGCAGCACGGCCTTCACGCCCGACGTGCCGAGGTCGATACCGATGAACATGTCTCCTTCCTTCTTTTTTGCGCCAGTTTGCCTTCAACGCAAACTGGCGCAATTGCGAATTTGACGGCGCGCGCTAATGTTTTTTCGCGGCTTGCACGCGCCGTGGCGCGCCTAGCGCTGACCGTAGATCGCCTGATTCACGACGTTTTCGAGCCGCTCCTGCTGGCCGCTCACGTGCTGCGGATTCATGCCGTGCGCAAGCGCGTCGGCGGCGAGCGACGAAAGCGAATAGCCGCCCGAGAGAATCTTGCGCCCGAACTCGCTGTCCCAGCCCGCGTAGCGCTGGCTGCGGAACTGCTCAAGCCGGTCGTTTTCCACGAGCACGGCCGCGCGCTCCAGCGCGAGCGCGAGCACGTCGATCGCGCCGACGTGGCCGTAGAACAAGTCTTCAGGATCGATGCTCGGGCGGCGCACTTTCGCGTCGAAGTTCATGCCGCCCGTGGTGAAGCCACCGTGGCGCAGGATCTCGTAGAACGCGAGCGTGAGTTCTTCGACACTGTTGGGAAACTGATCGGTGTCCCAACCGTTTTGCGGGTCGCCGCGATTTGCGTCGACGCTGCCGAAGATGCCCAGCGCGTAGGCCGTCGCAATCTCGTGATGGAACGAGTGACCCGCGAGCGTCGCGTGATTCGCCTCGATATTCACGCGGATCTCATTCTGCAAGCCGTATTGCGTGAGGAAACCGTGCACCGTCGCCACGTCATAGTCGTATTGGTGCTTGGTCGGCTCCTGCGGCTTGGGCTCGATCAGCAGCGTGCCCGTGAAGCCCGTGCGCTGCTTGTGCTCGACCACCATCGAAAGAAAGCGCGCGAACTGATCGCGCTCGCGCTTCAGGTCGGTGTTGAGCAGCGTCTCGTAGCCCTCGCGACCGCCCCACAGCACGTAGTTTTCACCGCCGAGCTTGCGCGTGGCGTCGAGCGCATGGCAGACCTGGGTTGCGGCATAGGCGAAAACTTCGGGATTGGGATTCGTCGCCGCCCCGCCCGCATAGCGCGGATTGGAAAAAAGGTTCGCAGTGCCCCAGAGCAGCTTCACGCCGCTCGCCTGCTGACGCTCGCCGAGGTAGTCGACCACGCGCTTGAAATTCTCCGTGTAGTCCTTCAGGTTCTTGCCCTCGGGCGCGACATCGGTGTCGTGGAACGTATAGTAAGGTGTACCGAGTTTCGTGAAAAACTCGAACGCGGCGTCGGCCTTCTGGCGCGCGCGCTCCATGGCGTCGCCCGGCTGCTGCCACGGCCTGTGAAACGCCGCCTGCCCGAAAATATCGTTACCGGGCCAGACGAACGAATGCCAGTAGCACACGGCGATGCGCAGGTGCTCTTCGAGCGTCTTGCCGAGCACCTTCTTCGTCCGATCGTAATGATGGTACGCAAGCGGGTTGTCCGATTGCGGGCCTTCGTATCGAATTGCGGGGATGGATTCGAAATACGACATGATGTCTCCAAGGTTGTTGCGGCGCAGCGGCGTGGCGCACACCGGTCTGTGTGACGCCATACTGCCCGCTGTGCGCAAAGCGCGGCAATTGCGAAATTGCGTGAGACCTTTAATGTTTCCTGCCGACGCACGCAACCGTTACGCCCGCAAGCCCGCATGTGGGCCTAAAATAACCCGACGCTTAAAACGACGCGCCACTGGCGTGAGAGACATCGTAGCGCGGCGCCTGGCGGCATGCACCGCGCCCGAACCGGAGACATGGCAGCGAACGCGCGCGCACCTCGCCCGCCCGTACGCCGCCGAAACGATATGACCCGCGCCCCCGCTTCCCAGACGCCTCACCGCATTGCGCTGCTCTTCAACGCCAACAAGGTCTACGACCGCGAGATCATTGCCGGCATCGGCCACTATTTGCGCTCCACACGCGTGGCGTGGGACCTCTTTCTGGAAGAAGACTTCCGCTGCCGCCTTGCCGGCATCGAGCGCTTCGACGGCGACGGCATCATCGCCGACTTCGACGACCCCGCCGTGGCCGACGCGCTGCGCGGCTGCCCGCTGCCGGTGGTGGCCGTGGGCTCGTCGTTCGAGGACGCGACGCAGTACCCGGCCGAACTGCCCTATATCGCGACCGACAACCGCAAGCTGGTCTCGCTCGCGTTGACGCACCTGATCGGCGCAGGCTTGCCCAATCTCGCCATGTACAGCTTGCCCGTCGCACAGGAAAACCGCTGGGCGCAGGAGCGCGAACTGGCGTTCCAGGCGCTCGCGCGCGAGGAAGGCATGGCGGCGCCGGTGTACCGCGGGCTGGCCACGAGCGCGGTCGCGTGGAACCAGGCCGTCGAACAATTGAGCGTCTGGCTGCATAGCCTGCCCAAGCCGGTGGGCGTGATCGCCGTGACCGACGCGCGGGCGCGGCATTTGCTTCAGGCTTGCCTCATCCACGGCATCGCGGTGCCCGAGCAGGTGGCGATCATCGGTATCGACAACGACCCGCTCACCCGCACGCTCACACGCATTCCGCTTTCGTCAGTGATCCAGGGGACCGAGGAAATGGGCAAGACGGCCGCGCACCTGCTGCACCAGATGCTACGCGGTGCACGTTTTCCGGGACAACGCATTCTGGTTCCGCCGGTCGGCATCAATGTGCTCGAATCGACCCGCCATGAACCGCTGTCGAGCCCGCATGTCATGCGCGCGCGCCATTTCATCCGCCAGTACGCCTGCCAGGGGATCAAGACCGAGCAGGTGGCCGACTATGTGGGCGTGTCGCGCTCGTCGCTGGAAGAATATTTCCGGCGTGAACTCCAGTGCACGGTCCACCAGGAGATCCTGCGCCACAAACTCGACGCGGCGAAGGCCATGCTCGCGAGCCGCGACGCCGCGAGCGCCGAGGTGGCGATCCGCTGCGGCTTCACGTCGTTGCAGTACATGTATGCGGTGTTCCGGCGCGAGCTGGGCTGCACGCCGCGCGAATATCAGGACCGCGTGGCGAACGCATCCGGCGCGCGCGTGTCCACACCTTGAAGGCGGCATTGTCCGCCCGGTCATTCAGGCTACCTTTACTGCTCACTTTCCACTTCACCTCATGAACAGTCTTGCCCAACTGACTTCCGGGCCGTGGGGCGCACTGCCCGGCGGCGACGCCGTCCGGCTCTACACGCTGCGCAACGCGCAAGGCATGAAGGTGACGGTCAGCGACCTCGGCGCGACGCTCGTCTCATGGCTCGCGCCGGACCGCGCGGGCCGCCTCGCGGACATCCTGCTCGGTCACGACACGCCCGCCGCCTACCTCGAAGCGACCACCTACATGGGAGGGCTGGTCGGCCGCTGGGCCAACCGCATCGCCGGGGCGCGCTTCACGCTCGCCGGCATCGACTATGCACTCGATCGCAACGAGAACGGCAATCTGCTGCATGGCGGCGCGAACGGCTTTCACCGGCAGCTCTGGCAGGTGGAAGACGACCGCGGCTCGCTGCTGCTGCGCCTCGACTCGCCCGAAGGCGACGGCGGTTTTCCCGGCAATGTCGGCGTGCAGGTGCGCTATACGCTCGACGACGACGGCACGCTCACGATCGAATACGAGGGCGTGAGCGACGCGCCCACGCCGCTCAATCTCACGAGCCACGGCTACTTCAATCTGACGGGCGAGCCGGGCGCCGATATTCGCGGCCACGTGCTCACGATCGATGCGGACGCGTTCCTCGAAGTCGATCTTCAGATGATTCCCGTGCGCATCGCCGACGTCTCGGGCAGCGCGTTCGATTTCCGCCACGGCGCGCCGCTCGGCGCGCGGCTCGACTGGCCGCACGCGCAGCTCGCCCGCGCGCACGGATTCGACCACTGCTATGTGCTGCGCGCGCCGGAAAACACGGCGGGCACGCTGCACGCGGCGACGGGCCGCTGGCCGCTGCGCACCGTGGCGCGCGTCTACGAGCCGGGCAGCGGGCGCGAGCTCGCCGTCTCGACCGACCAGCGCGGCTTGCAGCTTTATACGGGGAACTATCTGGAAGGACAGCCGGCGCGCCGGGGCGCGCCGTGCGTGCGCTACGCGGGGCTGTGTCTGGAAGCAGGCGGTTTCCCGAACCAGATCAACATGGAAGCGCCCGCGTGCGAAGAGGTGGTGCTACAGCCTGGCAAACCGTACCGCCAGGTCACGCAGTATCAGGTGAGCGTGCTCACCTGAAGCCGGGTGCCGCGCCGGCGTGGATCAGGACACCTTGTCGTACTGATACACGCCGCGGCCGGTCTTGCGGCCGAGCTGACCCGCCGCGACCTTTTCACGCAGCAGCGGACAGGCACGATACTTCGAATCGCCGAAGTCCTTGAGGAACACGTCCATCACCGACAGGCACACGTCGAGGCCGATCAGGTCCGCCAGCGCGAGCGGGCCGATCGGATGATTGGCGCCAAGCTTCATGCCCGCGTCGATTTCCTCGGCGCTCGCAATGCCTTCCGCGAGCACGAAAAACGCTTCGTTGATCATCGGCACCAGAATGCGGTTCACGACGAAGCCGGGGGCGTTCTTCACGGCGATCGGCGTCTTTTCGAGGCGCACCGCCATCTCGCGCACCGACTCGGCCACCTGCGGGCTCGTTTGCAGGCCGCGAATCACTTCGACGAGCGGCATCATCGGCACGGGATTGAAGAAGTGCATGCCGATGAAGCGCGACGGGTCGGCGAGCGTCGTGGCGAGCGCCGTGATCGAGATCGACGAGGTGTTCGAAGCGATGATCGCGTCGGGGCGGGCCGCGGCCTCGATCTGCTTGAGGATGCGCGTCTTGAGCTCGGCGTTCTCGGTCGCCGCCTCGATCACGAGATCGACGCCGGACAGGCGCTGGTAATCGGTGGACGTCTCGATGCGCGCGAGCGCGGCATCGCGCACGCCGGCATCGAGCTTGCCCTTCGAGACGAGCCGCTCGAGGCTGTGCGTGAGCGCGGCGACGCCCTTGGCGAGCGCCGCGTCGGTCACGTCGATCATCACCGCCTTGAGCCCCGCCACCGCCACCGCCTGAGCAATGCCGTTGCCCATCGTGCCCGCGCCCACGATCCCTACAGATTCGATTGCCATCCTTCGCTCCTCACTCCTTGTCTGCGACGCCGGCGTGTCGCCTATGGAAAATGCCGGTCATGCGGCGCGTGGTGCACCGCACCAAAGCCCACAGTGTAACGGGTTGGGAGAAACGACCGGAACTCACTTGACAGGGGGGCGTGCACGATACTGCCGCCGCCGCAAAGCGCGCGGCGCCGAAGCCTGGGAGCGCAAACGCTCAGGCGCCGGCGAGGCGGCCGTACTCGATCGCGCTGCGGGTATAGAAAAGCTCGATGCCGCCCGCTTCCAGCGTGACGAGGAGCGCGTCGATGCTGGGCTCGTCGGCGACGATCAGCACTACGGCCGGTTCGTCGGCCAGATCGAAGAAGTGAGCGGCGTGCAGCTTGCCGTGGGCATCGAGACCTTCATAGCCTTCCAGCACGGTGATGCCGAAACAGCCCTGGGCGCGCGCGATGTCGATGATCCACGAGACCGCGGACTTGTGGCCCTTCTTGTGCTTGCGGCTCGTGTAGAGCGTGAGTTGACTGCCTGCGGGCACGGGAACCTCCATGCAGCCGCTCGTGCGGCGAATGGCCGCCGCGCAACAGGCGGCATACGAAAAAATTCTAGCACGCACCCGTGCGGGCGCTGCCGCGCTAGAAGTTGTACTGGAAATAGATCTGGCTGAAGTTCAGGCCGGGGTCCGGCTGCTCGATGTCCGCATTCGAAATGTGCTCGAAGCGAAATCCCAACTGATAGTTGCCGTGCTCGCCGAACTGCGCGCCCACGCCCACCACGTCGGCGAACTGGAACGACGACGACATCGTGCGAAACGGCGTCTGGCGCACGTGCGAGAGGAAACGGATGCCGATGCCCGCCTCGAAAAAGGGCTTGAACCAGCCGGTATCCTTGATGATGCGAAAAACCGGCGTCAAACCGAATTCCCAGGTGTTGGCATAGATGGCGTTGGGGTCGTCGAGCTTCCAGTACGCGACGTGCGCCTCGCCCACCAGCGTGAAGTGATAGCCGCCGAAGTGCCACCATTGCAGACTCGGATCCCACACGAGGCCGAGGTCGAGCTTCTTCACGTCGTTATCCGCAACGCCCGCGCCGAACTGGATGCCGAACGTATTCTCCGCATGGGCGCTGACCGCGGCGAACGCGCAGCACGCGGCGGCCGCCCCGCTCACGATCCGGCCCCGCCAGGCCGACTTTCCTGGTCTCACGTTTGCCCCGACTCGAACGATCCGGCACGACGCGCTGGATAAAGCCTATCGACTACGGCAGTGCGAATGACAGCCAAAAGCACACATGTTCACTAATGACCGGCGCACCTATCAGTCGGGAGTGTAGCCTCGAAAAATGAAGGTGCCCGTTACCGCGCCCACACAATCCTGGCGGGAGCCAGGCATGCCCGGAGCGCATACGCGCTTCTTGACCCATCGCTTTCTTTCTAACGACTGCATGGGATAAATGGCGAGGACCGGCCATTCTGCGGAGGCATTTCCGGCAACAGGCATAGGCCGCTGTTGATGGCATTGCCGCTATTGCCGCGAGTGCTGCCATCGCACTGTTGGGACGTTCAATCGTGCGTTGTACCCAAATTGAGGACAGACAACGCCCAGGGCCCTCGCATAATCCGCCTGAATTGTGATCCGCGGCAAACAACAACGGCATAACCCTTGCCCCGCTCACGTCCCGGTGCTTCGGAGGAGACCCATGAGCCCAATCCCGCAAGGGCACGCATCGCGCGTGCCGCAATCGTGCGCGCAAGCGCAGTCCAGCCATGCAGCCGCCACCGAGCAGGTCACGCGCAAAGTCTCGCGCCATCTGCTCGGCTTCCTGTTCCTGCTGTTCGTCGTCTCGTTCCTCGACCGCATCAACATCGGCTTCGCGGGATTGACGATGATGAAGGACCTCGGCCTGTCGAGCACGCAGTTCGGCTTCGCCACCACCCTCTTCTACGTGGCTTATATCGCGTGCGGCATTCCGGGCAATCTCATGCTCGCACGCGTGGGCGCACGCCGCTGGATCAGCTTCATCATGATCGCGTGGGGCCTCGCCTCCACCGCGACGATGTTCGCCTCCAACGCCACCACGCTCTACTGGCTGCGCATGCTGGTCGGCGTGACCGAGGCGGGCTTTCTGCCCGGCATGCTGCTCTATCTCACCTGCTGGTTCCCGAGCGCGTGGCGTGCCCGCGCCAACGCGCTCTTCATGATCGCCATGCCCGTGACGGCCGCGCTCGGCTCCGCGGTCTCCGGCTACATCCTCAAGCTCGACGGCCACGCGGGGCTCGCGGGCTGGCAATGGCTCTTCGTGCTCGAAGGCATGCCGGCGGCGCTGCTCGGCTGCGTGGCGTTCTTCTATCTCGACGACACGCCGCGCGCCGCGCGCTGGCTCAGCACGGAAGAGAAACGCACGCTCGAAGCCGCGCTGGCCGAACCGGGCGAAATGCACGCCGTGCACGCCATGCAAGCAGCGCACACGACGCCCGGCACCCAGCCGACGCAGCCGCCCGGCCTCTGGCAGCAACTGCGCTCGCCCGTAGTGCTGCGTTTCGCAGCGGCGTACTTCTGCCTCGTCAACACGCTCGCGATGGTCGCCGTATGGGCGCCGCTGATCGTGAAGGGCTTCAGCGCCGGTGCGAGCAACGTGACGGTGGGCCTCGTCGCGACGATTCCGCAGCTCGTGACCATCGTCGCGATGATTGCCTGGGGCCGCCGCTCCGACCGCCTCCAGGAGCGCAAATGGCACCTCGCCGCGCCGATGCTGCTCTCCGGCTTCGGTTGCGTGCTGACCGCGCAAGGCGGCGCACCGCTCGTGCAGTTGCTGGGCGTATGCCTGGCCTCGGCGGGCTCCTATACGGCGATGTCGATCTTCTGGACCACGCCCGACCAGGCGTTCACGCCGCAGGCACGCGCGATTGGCATTGCTGTGATCAACGCGATCGGCAATATCAGTTCGGCGGCGAATCCGCTCGTAGTGGGCTGGCTCAAGGATGCGACGCACAGCTACGCCGCAGGGCTCATCTATTCCGCCGTGCTACTCGTGCTCGGGGCCGTGATCGTCGCGACGCTGCCGCTCGGACGCGAGAAGGAAGTGAAGGCCGTGCCGCGCGCGGCAGGCTGAGGGCAAACCCCGCGCGATGGCGCGGGGTGCCTGACGTGAAGCACTGACTGTCGGCCCGCCTTGCGCGGGCCGAATCGTTTAGCGCTCCGCGCCTGCGCCGCTGCGGCGCGTCGTGAAGCCAGGCAAACGCTTCACGAAACCGGTGGCCAGCGCGGTGCCCACCAGAATCGCGGCGCACGCCTCGACCATCCCCATCGAGACACGCTCACCGAGAAAGAGCGCGCCCCACAGAATGCCGAAGATCGGAATCACGAACGTCACCGTAATTGCGCGCGCCGGGCCGATGGCTGCGATCAGCCGGAAGAACAGCAGATACGCCACGCCCGTACACGCCACGCCAAGCCCCAGCACCGCCGCCCACGAATGCAGAGAAATGGGCGCGGCCGGCCAGGTCGCCACGGCGAACGGTGCGAGCACGAGGCTTGCGCCCGTCATCGTGCCGGCGGCCACCGTGAGCGGATCGACGCCCGTGAGGTGACGCTTCGTGTAGCTCGCGGCAACGCCGTAAAGCGCCGCCGCGACCAGTGCCGCGAGTGCGGCGAGCGCCGCGCTCGTCGACGACGCGCCATCGCCCGCGTGCGTCGAGATTTGATCCCAGACCAGCGCCAGCACACCCGCGAAACCGATCGCAAGTCCGACGACGCGCAGACCGCTCAGCCGGTCCTTGAGCCAGAAGTACGCAACCACGGCGCCCCACAGCGGCGTGGTTGCGTTGATGACGGACGTGACGCCGGCCGACAGCGTGAGCTCGGCCCATGCGAACAGACAGAAAGGCGCGGCCGAATTAAGGATGCCGACGACGAAGAGCGGCCAGGCGCGCTCGCGCAGCGAGCCGATCGCCTCACGCGCGGGACGTCGCGAGAACAGCACGATGAGCAGAAACAGCGCGCCGATGCCGACGCGCAGCGCCATCAGCGGCGCCACGCCGAAGTCGGTCACGCCGACACGGATAAACAGAAACGACCCACCCCACAGGGCGGCGAGGACGATGAGTTGCGCGAGTTCGATGGGATTCATGATTGGAGGTGCTGGGTGAGCACGGCATTGCGCGCGCGGGAGTACGCGTATCGTAAGGCGAGTGAAGCTCGCCGTATAACGAAGGATTCTCACCGATATGTGAGAAAAATTGACAGCCGGATCTTGCGGTGTCATCCCGGCGCCCTGCGGTACCCTACCCCGCCTGGAACCTGCCTGGAACCTGCCTGGAACCTGTTTGGCGGCGCACAAAAGACAAAGCCCGCGCAATCTTTCGATTACGCGGGCTCTATTTCTTGGTCGGGGCGAGAGGATTTGAACCTCCGACCACCTGCACCCCATGCAGGTACGCTACCAGGCTGCGCTACGCCCCGAGAGCTAGAAAGTATAACAGAGGCTTTCTCTAATTAGAACCACTTCGCGAGTAAATCTTGAACAATCCGCATGACTGATTCGCATGAGCGCGAACGGCCCGTTCGAACAACCCGCATGCAGGCGTTCAGAACGACGCCTCACCGACCCAGCGCATCGAGCACGTGCAGCAACTCCTTGCGCAACTGATCGACATCAACGAGCGCCATCGTGCCTTCAACAACGGGCTCACCTGATGCTTCGGATTGCGCGCCCTCGCTGACCATCGCACCATGCGAATCAAGACGATTGCGCGCACCGTTGATCGTGAACCCCTGCTCGTAAAGCAGTTCGCGTATGCGCCTGATCAGCAAGACCTCGTGATGCTGGTAATAGCGGCGATTGCCTCGCCGCTTCACCGGCTTCAACTGCGTGAACTCCTGCTCCCAATAGCGCAGCACATGGGGCTTCACGCCACACAGTTCGCTCACCTCGCCAATGGTGAAGTAACGCTTGGCCGGTATCGGAGGCAAGACGACCTTTTCGCTTGTCGATGTCATCGCCGGGTTGCCGTCGTGGTGGTTGCGCAATTAGGCGTTGCCGCCTGGGTCCTTGTAGCCCGCTCATTCCGCTCAATCCATACACGCCCGCCATCTTGCCACCAGCGCGGGCGCGCTAACTCAAAGCGTCAACGCGGGAAGCTCGCCTCGGCGCCGCTCTCCACGAGCGCCTTCAGCTTCTGGCTCGCATGGAACGTCACGACGCGGCGCGCGGCGATAGGAATCGCCTCGCCCGTCTTCGGATTGCGGCCAGGACGTTGCGGCTTGTCGCGCAACTGAAAATTGCCGAAGCCCGACAGCTTCACGCTGTCGCCGCTTTCAAGCGCGTCGCGAATCACTTCGAAGAAGGCTTCGACCATGTCCTTCGCTTCGCGCTTGTTGAGACCGACGTTGTCGAACAGCAGCTCAGCGAGTTCGGCTTTCGTCAGCGTGGGCGTGTCGTTCGTGGCGCTTGCCGACGAGGCAGGAATGTCGCGAATCATGGCGCTACGCTGTGCCGCGAGAAGGGCTTCGAAATCACTCGAGTTCATTTCGTTCATCTATCTATGAAATGGCGCGCTTCCGGTTGCAAGAACGTCTTGCAACCTCGCAAACCGGAAGCCGATGTCGGTAGGTGATGAGCCGTGGAGCTTATCCGCGCAACCGGGCGCCATGCACTCGAGCCAGGCGATCCACCAGGGACTTGATGGCCGCATCGACCGTTTCGTCCTGAAGGGTTCCGCCAGTATCTTGCAGGGTCACCCGGAAGGCAAGGCTTTTCTCGTCCGCGCCAAGTCCGGAAGTATTTGATTTTGCACGAAATTCATCGAACAACGCAACCCTCTGCACAATCCGGCAAGGCTCGTCTTGCATGCCCTTCTGGAACTCGTCGAGCAGCGCTTGCACTTCAATCTTTTGATCTACGACAAGAGCAATGTCACGACGGACAGGCGGGAATTTCGAGACGTCGCCAGGCGCTGCCAGCTCGCGCGCCATCAGCGCCTCGGCTTCAACCTCGAAGAGGATCGGTGCGTGCGGCAGATCGTACTTCTGCATCCAGCGCGGATGCAGCTCGCCGATCCAGCCCACGGCACGGCCATCGACTTCGATGCGCGCGCTACGTCCCGGATGCAGCGCAGGATGCTCGGCCTTCACGAAACGCGGCGCTTTTGCCACGCCAAGACCCGCGAACAGCGCTTCGAGATCGCCCTTCATGTCGAAGAAGTCCACGCCGCGCGTCTGCGCGCCCCACTGCTCTTCGAGCGCGGGACCGTAGGCGAGCGCACCGATCATCTTCGGTTGTGCGAAGCCTTCCACCGTCATCTCGCCTGCCTTGATCGACGGATCGTTCAGGAACACGCGGCCCGACTCGAACACGCGCACGCGGTCAGCGCGGCGGTTGAGGTTGTGGCGCAGCACGTTGATGAGGCTGCCGAACAGCGTCGTGCGCATGACCGAAAGCTGGCTTGCGATCGGGTTGAGCAGCTTCACGGGATTCGCATTGCCCGCGAAGTCCTGCTCCCACTCGGCGTCGACGAAGCTGAAGTTGATCGTCTCGGCGTAGTCGCGCGCGGCGAGCGCGTGGCGGATCGCGTGGATCGAGCGGCGCGTTTCGTTCGTCGCGCGCATTTCGCTGCGCGCAACCGGCGGCAGCGCCGGAATCTTCTCGACGCCGTAAATACGCGCGACTTCCTCGATCAGGTCTTCCTCGATCTCGATGTCGAAGCGGTACGGCGGCGGCGTCACGCTGAAGCTCTCGTCGCCCGCATTGTCAACGCTACGTTCGAACGTGAGGCCGAGGCGCGTGAAGATTTGCGCGATCTCGTCGGCGCTGATCTTCACGCCGATGATGCGGTTCGCGCGCGCGACGCGCATCTTCACCGCTTCGCGCTTGGGCACGTTCACGGTTTGATCGTCGATCGGGCCGGCTGCGCCGCCGCAGATGTCGATGATCAGTTGCGTGATGCGCTCGATGTGCTCGACGGTCGTCGACCAGTCCACGCCGCGCTCGAAACGATGGCCTGCATCGGTCGAGAAGTTGTAGCGGCGCGAGCGGCCACGAATGCTGTCCGGCCACCAGAATGCGGCTTCGAGATAGATGTTCGTGGTGTCGAGCGTCACTGCCGTGCTGTCGCCGCCCATGATGCCCGCGAGGCTTTCGATCTCGCGGTCGTCGGCGATCACGCCGACGGTTTCATCGACTTCGACGGTGTTGCCGTTGAGCAGCTTGAGCGTTTCGCCCTTCTTGCCCCAGCGCACGTCCATCGAGCCGTGGATCTTGTCGAGATCGAACACGTGCGACGGGCGGCCGAGTTCGAGCATCACGTAGTTCGAAATATCGACGAGCGCCGAGATGCTGCGCTGGCCCGAACGCTCGAGGCGCTCGACCATCCACATCGGCGTCTTCGCGTGCGCGTTCACGCCGCGAATCACGCGGCCCGAGAATCGCCCGCACAAATCGGGCGCCGAGATCTTCACGGGCAGCTTCTCATCGAGCTTGACTTCGACCTTCGGGTACACGGGCGCTTCGAGCGGCGCGCCGGTGATCGCGGCCGTTTCGCGCGCGATGCCGTACACCGAAAGGCAATCGGCCTTGTTCGGCGTGAGCTTGATTTCGAAGATGGTGTCGTCGAGATTCAGCGCTTCGCGGATGTCCTGACCGATCGGCGTGTCTTCCGGCAGGATCATCAGACCGCTATGGTCTTCCGAGAGCTTCAACTCGCGCGCCGAGCACAGCATGCCCTGGCTTTCCACGCCGCGCAGCTTCGAGAGCTTGATCGCGAAGGGCTTGCCGCCCTCTTCGGCAGGCGGCAGTTCCGCGCCCACGAGCGCCACGGGCACCTTGATGCCGGGCGCGACATTGGGCGCGCCGCACACGATTTGCAGCGTCGCGCCGGTGCCGGCATCGACCTGCGTGACGTTGAGCTTGTCCGCGTCCGGGTGCTTCACGACTTCGAGCACGCGGCCCACGACGATCTTCGTGGTGGGCGGCGCGGCCGGGCTCAGGCCTTCGACTTCGAGGCCGGCCATGGTGAGTGCGTGGGCGAGTTCATCGGTCGTGAGCTTCGGATCGACAAAGCTTCTCAGCCAGGATTCGGGGAATAGCATTTGGTTTTACGTTCCAGACAGATTGTGACCGTCGCGAAGGCGGGTTCCCGCGCACCTTTTTTCAGGTGCAGCGTCCGCCTCGCGCACTGCTAACGCGTGCGTCGCCGTTTCAGGCGAACTGACGCAGGAAGCGCAGATCGCCTTCGAAGAACAGGCGCAGGTCCTGCACGCCATAACGCAGCATCGTCAGGCGTTCGAGGCCGCTGCCGAACGCAAAGCCGATATAGCGCTCCGGGTCCAGACCCATGTTGCGGATCACGGTCGGATGCACCTGGCCCGAGCCCGAGATTTCGAGCCACTTGCCGGCGTTCTTGCCGTGCTCGAACATCATGTCGATTTCGGCCGACGGTTCCGTGAACGGGAAGTACGACGGGCGGAAACGCACCTGGATGTCGTCGCGCTCGAAGAACTTCTTGAGGAAGTCGGTGTAGACACCCTTCAGGTCTGCGAAGCTGATGTTCTCTTCGATCCACAGGCCTTCGACCTGGTTGAACATCGGCGAGTGCGTGGCGTCGCTGTCCACGCGATACGTGCGGCCCGGCACGATCACCTTGATGGGCGGCGTGTGCGCGCGCGCGTAGCGCACCTGCATCGGACTCGTGTGCGTGCGCAACAAAAGCTGACGGCCATCGGCGTCCTTGCCGTCCACGTAGAACGTGTCCTGCATGGAGCGCGCCGGATGGTTTTCCGGGCTGTTGAGCGAGGTGAAGTTGTACCAGTCGGTTTCGATCTCGGGACCGTCGGCCACGTCGAAGCCGATCGAGCCGAAGATCTGCTCGACGCGTTCCCACGTCTGCATCACGGGGTGCAGGCTACCCGTGCCCGTGCCGCGGCCCGGCAGCGTGACGTCGATCGCCTCGGCGGCGAGACGCTGGTTGAGCAGCGCGTCGGCGAGCGCCTGGCGGCGCGCGTTAAGCGCGGCTTCCACCTGCTGCTTGACGGCGTTGATGCGCGCGCCCTCGGTCTTGCGCGTTTCCGGGTCGAGCTTGCCGAGGCCCTTGAGCAGTTCGGTCAGCGCGCCGGACTTGCCGAGAAAGCGGGCCTTTTCGTTTTCAAGCGTGTTGACGTCGGGGGCGCCAGCGAACGCGCGTTGCGCGTCGGCGACAATCTGGTCCAGATCCATTGATCCCATCTTTTCAGCGTCAGAGTTTGAGACTTGGAGCCTCTCCGCGCTCGCGGCACGCCATGGTGACACCTGGCAATGACCGCGCGAAGACACTCCATGAAGCGGCGCAAGAAGCGTAATTACCAACAAAAACGGGGCTCGGTGAGGAGCCCCGTTTTTGTTGCAGCATCACCGAAACGACCGGAATGTCTGCTGCAACGAACCTGCGCAATACCTAATTCAGTGACTGAAATCAGGCAGCGACGGCGGCCTTCACCTGCTTGACGATCGCAGCAAATGCAGCCTTGTCGAACACAGCCATGTCAGCCAGAACCTTACGGTCGAGTTCGATCGAAGCCTTCTTCAGGCCGTTGATGAACACGCTGTAGGTCATGTCGTGCTGACGCACCGCCGCGTTGATACGCGTGATCCACAGTGCGCGGAACACACGCTTCTTGTTGCGGCGATCGCGGTAGGCGTACTGGCCTGCGCGCATGACCGCCTGCTTGGCGATGCGATAGACGTTATTGCGACGGCCGCGGTAACCCTTGGCCAGGTTGATGATCTTCTTGTGGCGGGCCCGTGCGGTAACCCCACGTTTGACTCGAGGCATGTTTCGCTCCTATGAGTTATCGGTTGAGGATTACGCGAACGGCAGCATTGCGCGCACGGAGTTCAGATCGGAATCATGAACGGCCGTTGCACCACGCAGATGACGCTTGTTCTTGGTGGTCTTCTTGGTCAGGATGTGACGCTTGAAGGCTTGACCGCGCTTGACGGTACCGCCCGGACGAACCACGAAGCGCTTTGCAGCGCTCTTCTTGGTCTTCATCTTCGGCATGACAGACAACTCCATTATTTGATGGACATGGGTGTGCGGTTGGCACGGTGTTCACACACCTGGCCGGGACTCCGCCCTTCGAAACCCACTCCACTTGTTTTGGCGACTGGCTGGCTTTTGAAAAACAAGCTTGCCGCCGCTTTCAGGAAAAACGCCCGTTTGCCGCACTTCACGTGCAGCGCGCGGGCGCCGTTCCGGAACCTGCTTCCCGCCTTCTCCATGCACTCACGGAAAAGACGTCTTTCAAAACTTCATTTGGCCGCCACGCAGGTCGAACCGCGCGGCACGCCGGATTACTTCTTCTTCTTCGGCGAGAGCACCATGATCATCTGGCGCCCTTCCATCTTCGGCATCTGCTCGACCTGACCGACTTCTTCGAGGTCGGTGCGCAGGCGCTCGAGCATGCGCATGCCGATTTCCTGGTGGGCCATTTCGCGGCCGCGGAAACGCAACGTGATCTTCGTCTTGTCGCCGTCATCGAGGAAGCGGATCAGATTGCGCAGCTTGACGTTGTAATCGCCGTCGTCGGTACCCGGGCGGAACTTGACTTCCTTGACCTGGATGACCTTCTGCTTAAGCTTGGCTTCGTGCTGCTTCTTCGATTCCTGGTACTTGAACTTGCCGTAGTCCATCAAGCGGCACACGGGCGGCACCGCCTGGGGGGCAATTTCAACCAGATCGACGTCCTGCTGTTCCGACATGCGGAACGCATCGGCCAGCTTTACGATGCCGAGCGGCTCGTTCTCGATTCCGACGAGACGCACCTCGGGTGCAGTGATTTCACCGTTGATGCGATGCGACTTATCCGTAGCGATGTTACGTTTCCTCTAAAAATTAAAAAAACGAGCCGCGCTGCCGCAGTGGCTTACTTGAACGTCTTGACGTCTTCCGCAAGACGCGCAGTAAAGGCTTCGACGGGCATGACACCCAGATCGACGCCGCCACGGGCACGCACGGCTACCGTTTGTGCTTCACGCTCCTTGTCGCCGACGACAAGCAGGTACGGGACCTTCTCAAGCGTGTGCTCGCGTATTTTATAGCTAATTTTCTCGTTGCGCAAATCGGCCGTCACTCTAAGCCCTTGTTTTTGCAACGATTGGGCCACATTCGCGGCGTATTCGGCCTGATTTCCCGCGATATTCATCACAACGGCCTGCACCGGAGCGAGCCACGGCGGCATCGCGCCGGCATGGTGCTCGATCAGAATGCCGAGGAAACGCTCCATCGAACCGAGGATGGCGCGGTGCAGCATGATCGGGCGGCGGCGGCTGTTGTCCTCGGCCACGTACTCGGCGCCAAGGCGCTCCGGCAGCACCATGTCGAGCTGCAACGTGCCGCACTGCCACGAGCGGCCAAGCGCGTCCTTGATGTGGTACTCGACCTTCGGGCCGTAGAAGGCGCCCTCGCCCGGCAACTCTTCCCATTGCAGACCGCAGGCCGTGAGCGCCTCGCGCAGACCCTGCTCGGCGCGATCCCACGTCTCATCCGTCCCCGCGCGCGAATCCGGGCGCAGCGAGAGCTTGATGTCGATGTGATCGAACCCGAAATCCTTGTAGATGCTCATCGCCAGCGTGTTGAAGGCGATCGACTCGCTGATGATCTGGTCTTCCGTACAGAAGATGTGCGCATCGTCCTGAACGAAGCCGCGCACTCGCATAAGGCCGTGCAGCGCGCCAGACGCCTCGTTGCGGTGGCACGAACCGAATTCCGCGTAACGCAGGGGCAGATCGCGGTACGAGCGCAGGCCGTGGTTGAACACCTGGACGTGGCCCGGGCAGTTCATCGGCTTGATCGCGTAGTCGCGCTTTTCCGACTCCGTCGTGAACATGTTTTCACGATAGTTCTGCCAGTGACCCGACGCTTCCCAGAGCGAGCGGTCCATGATCATCGGCGTCTTGATCTCGTCGTAGCCGGCCACGCGCAGACGGCCGCGCATGTATTGCTCGACCTGCTGCCAGAGCGTCCAGCCCTTCGGGTGCCAGAACACCATGCCCGGCGACTCGTCCTGCATGTGAAACAGGTCGAGTTGCTTGCCGAGCTTGCGGTGGTCGCGCTTTTCGGCCTCTTCGAGCATGTGCAGGTACTGGTCCTGGTCTTCCTTCTTCGTCCAGGCCGTGCCGTAAATGCGCTGAAGCTGCTCGTTCTTCGCGTCGCCGCGCCAGTAGGCGCCTGCGACCTTCATCAACTTGAAGACCTTGAGCTTGCCCGTGGACGGCACGTGCGGGCCGCGGCACAGATCCGTGAAGCCGCCATGCGAGTACAGCTTGATTTCTTCCGCGCCCGGAATCGACTCGATGATCTCGGCCTTGTACTTCTCGCCGATGCTCTTGAAGTAGTCGACCGCCTCACCGCGCGTCACGACACGGCGCGACACCGGCTCGTCCCTCTTCGCAAGTTCCTGCATGCGGTTTTCGATCTTTTCGAGATCTTCGGGCGTGAAGGGACGGTTGTAGGCGAAGTCGTAGTAGAAGCCGTTGTCGATAACCGGCCCGATGGTGACCTGCGCTTCGGGAAACAGCTCCTTGACCGCGTACGCCAGCAAGTGCGCCGTGGAGTGACGGATGATGTCGAGACCGTCGGCGTCCTTGTCCGTGACGATGGCGAGCGATGCGTCGCGATCGATCAGCGTCGACGTATCGACCAGTTCGCCGTCGAGCTTGCCGCCCAGCGCCGCCTTGGCGAGACCGGGACCGATCGAAGCCGCCACTTCGGCGACCGTGACGGGATGATCGTACTGTCGAACCGAACCGTCGGGCAGACGTATCGCAACCATTCTTTTCTCCAAAAGTGCCATGCGGGCACGTCGAATTTCTTGTGAGGACAGACCCGCGCAGAATCTCGCGGCGAAAAAAAAATGCGGCCCCGCTTTCGAGGGGCCGCATTCACTTTTCAAACCAGACAGCAGAGGCGAAAGAGGTCCTCGACTAGCGTCGCTCCGAAGTTGTTTCGGTAAACGTTCGCGGTGTCATAACCGTATTCGCCTTTTGGCGCTTCCTTTAAGGATCCAGCGCTTACTGCTCACTGCATTTTTAAGCTCCCGGCAGCCTGCACCAGGAACCCGATTTCGTTGGTAGGCTCGATTGGACTCGAACCAACGACCCCCACCATGTCAAGGTGGTGCTCTAACCAGCTGAGCTACGAGCCTGAAGAAGAAAGATTATATGAAGTGTTCACAGACTTGGCAAGTCTTTTTTGCAGCGCGGCAATGAAAAGCCGCCCTAGCCCCTGCGCGACGCACGCAACACGCCAACCACCTCGCCCAGCAGCACGCAGGCGCGCTGGATTTGCGCGGAGTTCGACACTTCGACCGTGAACTGCATGAATGCCGCATTGCGGCGCGATTGCGTCTTCACGCCGATCACGTTCATCTTCTCGCGCGCGAACACTTCGGAGATGTCGCGCAGCAAGCCCTGGCGGTCGGTGGCCTCGATCGAGATATCGACGGGATAGACCGACTGGCCGCGCCCGCCCATCACGTCGGCGGACCACGTGGTGTGCAGCACGCGCTCGGGCGCGCGGCTCGCCATGCGCAGGAAGGTCGGGCAGTCGCTGCGATGGATCGACATGCCCTTGCCGCGCGTGACGAAACCGCTGATGTCGTCGGGCGGCGCGGGGCGGCAGCAGCGCGCGAGCTGCGTGAGCAGCGCGTCCACGCCCACCACCAGCACGCCCGACGACCCGCCGTGCGCCACGTTCGCGCCGCTCGCGCGCTTGGTGAGTTGCTCGGGCGTCTCCTCTTCGGGCTCGGCCGGGGGCGCGTCGTGCAGCGCGTGCTCGACGTTGCGCAGACTGAACTCTTCCTTGCCGACCACGCTGAACAGATCGTCGGTCGACTTGAAGCCGAGCTTCGCCGCGAGCTGATCGAGATTGACGGACGTGCGGCCCTCACGCTGCAACGTCTTTTCCACCATCGCGCGGCCGTTGGCGATATTTTCCTGCGCCTCGATCGAGTTGAACCACGCGCGCACCTTCTGGCGCGCGCGCGGGCTATGCAGATAGCCGAGCTGCGGATTGAGCCAGTCGCGCGAAGGTCCGCCCTCCTTCACCGAGACGATTTCGACCGTCTGGCCGCTGCGAAGCTGCGTGTTGAGCGGCACCATCGCGCCGTCCACGCGCGCCCCGCGGCAGCGGTGGCCGAGCTCGCTGTGCAGGTGGTAGGCGAAGTCGAGCGGCGTCGCGCCCTGCGGCAGCGCGATCACGCGCGCCTGGGGCGTCAGGACGTAGATGTGGTCGTCGTCGAGCGTGGCCTGGCGCAACTGCTCCCACGGCTGGCGCCCGTCCGACACGTCGTCCTTCCAGGCGAGCAACTGGCGCAGCCATGCGATCTTCTCGTCGTAGCTGCTGCTCGCGCTGAACTGCCCGCCATAGCCCTTCGAGCCGGCTTCCTTGTAGCGCCAGTGCGCGGCCACGCCGTATTCGGCAAATTGATGCATCTCCTGCGTACGGATCTGCACTTCGAACGCGCGACCGTCGTCGCCGACCACCACCGTGTGCAGCGAGCGGTAACCGTTGGCCTTGGGGCGCGAGATATAGTCGTCGAATTCCCGCGGCACCGGCTGCCAGAGATTGTGCACGATGCCGAGCACCGTGTAGCAATCCTTGATGTCGGGCACGATCACGCGAAACGCGCGCACGTCGTAAAGCTCGGAGAAGTCGATCTCCTTGCCGCGCATCTTCTTCCAGATGCTGTAGATGTGCTTGGGCCGCCCGCTCACTTCGGCCGGGATGTGCGCCGCCGCGAGTTCCTGTTGCAGCCGCGCGATCGCCTCGGACACATAGCTCTCGCGCTCCACGCGCTTTTCGTCGAGCAGCTTCGCGATGCGCTTGTAGGTGACCGGCTCCTGGAAGCGGAACGCCAGGTCTTCGAGCTCCCACTTCAGTTGCCAGATGCCGAGGCGGTTGGCGAGCGGCGCATAGATTTCGAGCGTCTCGTGCGCGATTTCCGGCGCCGGCGTGACTTTCGCCGCCGCGTAGTAGCGCAGCGACTGCAAGCGCGACGCCAGCCGGATCAGCACCACGCGAATGTCCTGCGCGAACGCCAGCAGCATTTTGCGCAGCGACTCGACCTGCGCGCGCCGCGCCGCCTGGGCGTCGCGCCCTTCGCGCCCCGACTCCGGCATGGCCTGCTGCGCCGCGCGCAGACTCACGCTGCCAAGCCGCAAGAGCTTGCGCACGTCGAACACGAGCTTCGCGACCTCTGCGCCGAAGCGCGCCTCGAGCATGGCCTCCGGATCGTCCAGATGCGGCGCGAGATTGAAGAGCGCCGCGGCGAGCACCGCGGGCGGGTCGACGTTGAGCCGGCCCATGATGGACGCCGTGCCCTGCGCGTGCTCGATGAGCGGCTCGCCGGTGGATAGACGTGCGTCGCCCGCGTGCTCGCGCACGAACGCAAGCGCGTCGTCGAGCGACGGCAGCGCAACGGAATCGGCGGGAAGCGCGGGAGCGGGAGGTACGGTGTCGCTACTCATGAGGCGATGCCCGCCAGCAAACCGGACGGGCGACAACGGAACGGATCAAATAAACAGACAGTCTGCGCGGGTTGCGTGGATCGCGCCGGAGCGCACTCAATCGCGCTGCGCGGCCACCACGACGATCTCGACCAGACACTCCGGATTCGCGAGCTTGGCTTCCACCGTCGCGCGCGGCGGCGTCGCGCCCTGCGCGACCCACTTGTCCCACTCGGCATTCATGCCGGGGAAATCCTTCATCTCGGCGATATAGATCTGCACCGAGAGCAGCAGCGACTTGTCGCTGTTCGCTTCGCCCAGCAGGCGGTCGATGTGGCCGAGCACTTCGCGCGTCTGGCCGGCGATGTCCTGCTTCGTGTCCTCGGCGATCTGGCCCGCGAGGTAGACGGTGCCGTTGTGGATAGCGGTTTCCGAAAGACGCGGGCCAACGTGGTGACGAATGACTGCCATGAAAATTCCTGTCTGGGAGTGGAAAACGCGGGCCGGTGCAACCCGGTGCGCACGAAAGCCCACCGGTTATAGGCCGACCAATCTCATATTATGACCCGCGAAGGGCCTCGCCGTCGAAGAAACGGCGCGCGATCGCGATCTGGTCCGCCGAGAGGAACGCGGGTGCGTGCCCCACGCCTTCGATTTCGACGCTCGACACGTTGCGCCCCGTTTCGACCATCTTCGCGACCGTTTCGCGCGAAAGCAGGTCCGAAAGCGCGCCGCGCACGACCAGCACCGGCCCTTCGAACGCCGCAAGCGAGCGCCACAGGAACTTCTCGCCCTCCTCGCTCTGTTCCGGCGTGAGTGTCTTGAAGGGCTCCGCAACGCGCGGGTCATAGCGATAGCGCCACTGGCCCTCCACCTCGTGCAGCAACGGCGTATTGATCTCGCGCCAGTCCTCGGCGCTCAGCGGGCCGAACGAGGCCGCGAGCAGCGCCGCATTGTCGATGCCTTCCTGAAGCGTGGCGAAACGCTCGTCGCGCCCGACATACTGGCCGATGCGCTCGAGCGACGAAGGCTCGATATGCGGACCGACGTCGTTGAGCAGCAAGCCGCGAATGGGCGTACCGGGCAGCCCCGCGAGCGCCATGCCGATCAGGCCGCCCATTGAGGTGCCGAACCAGTCCACCTGCTCCGCGCCCGTGCGCGCGATCAGCGTGACCATGTCCGACACGTACTGCGCGACGCCATAACCGCGCGCATCGAGCAGCCAGGACGACAACCCGCGCCCGGCCACGTCCGGACACACGACGCGATACTCGCCCGCCATCGCGGCGGCGAAGCGGTCGAAGTCGCGGCCCGAGCGCGTGAGCCCGTGCACGCACACGAGCACGCGCGGATTGGCGGGGTCGCCCCATTCCGTGTACGCGATGCGGTGCAGGCCCGTGGGGCTGATGCACTGGACGGACTGCTGGCGCGGCGCGGCGGTCGATTCGGTCATCGCAGGATCCTCGCTGAAAGGCGCTTCAAGGCGTTCGGCCGATTGTAAACGGCTTTGCCCCGCGGCATGGGCGGCATAGCCGCACGCGAAAACCTCGCAGAAGGACTGGCCGCCGGAGTCGAAGCGCCGCCTGGCCGCGCTTCGACCGGCGCGCCTTCGGCCATCCGGCCTATGCCGTCCGGCCGAGGTTTCAAGCGAGCGTGCTCGCGCAACAATTCAGGCACCGCAAATGAAACGGGCGGGACCGAAGTCCCGCCCGCCGCGAATCATGCCAATGCAACGACGCTTACTTCACCGCGCTCACATCGAGCGGCGCGCCGGTCTTCGCCTGGATCTCGTCCACCGTCACACCCGGTGCGAGCTCGGTCACCTTCAGACCGGCGTCGCTCACTTCCATCACGCCGAGGTCGGTAATGATCAGGTCGACCACGCCCACGCCCGTGAGCGGCAGCGAGCACGCTTCGAGAATCTTGTGCTGGTCGCCCTTGGCCACATGCTCCATCAGCACGACCACGCGACCTACGCCCGCCACGAGGTCCATCGCGCCGCCCATGCCCTTGATCATCTTGCCGGGGATCATCCAGTTGGCGAGGTCGCCCTTCTCGCTCACCTGCATCGCACCAAGAATGGCGAGGTTGATATGGCCGCCGCGAATCATCGCGAACGAGTCCGCCGACGAGAAAATCGACGAGCCCGGCAGCGTCGTCACCGTCTGCTTGCCGGCGTTGATCATGTCGGCGTCCACTTCGTCCTCGGTCGGGAACGGGCCGATGCCGAGCAGGCCGTTTTCCGACTGAAGCCACACTTCCATGCCGGTGGGCACATGGTTGGCCACGAGCGTCGGCAGGCCGATGCCGAGGTTCACGTAGAAGCCGTCCTGAAGTTCTTTCGCCGCGCGGGCGGCCATTTCGTCACGATTCCATGCCATGGTCGGTCTCCTTCCTCAGTTGCCCGCAGGGTTGCCCGACGCTGCGCGCACGGTGCGTTGTTCGATGCGTTTTTCCGGGTGCGCGTTGAGCACGATACGCTGCACGAAGATGCCCGGCGTATGGATCGTGTCCGGATCGAGTTCGCCGTTCTCGACGATCTCCTCCACTTCCACGACCGTGATCTTGCCCGCCATCGCGCACATCGGGTTGAAGTTGCGCGCCGTGCGGCGATAGACCAGGTTGCCCGACTTGTCGGCCTTCCAGGCCTTCACGAGCGCCACGTCGGCGGTGAGCGAATGCTCCATGACGTAGTGCTTGTCGCCGAACTGGCGCGTTTCCTTACCTTCGGCGATCAGCGTGCCGTAGCCGGTGTTCGTGAAGAACGCCGGAATGCCCGCGCCGCCCGCGCGCAGCTTTTCCGCCAGCGTGCCCTGCGGCGTGAATTCGAGCTCGAGTTCGCCCGAGAGGTACTGGCGCTCGAATTCCTTGTTCTCGCCCACGTAGGACGAGATCATCTTCTTGATCTGGCGCGTTTCCAGCAGCAGGCCAAGGCCGAAGCCGTCCACGCCCGCGTTATTGCTGATGCAGGTAATGCCCTTCACGCCCGTGTCGCGCAGGGCGCCGATCAGTGCTTCGGGAATGCCGCACAGCCCGAAACCGCCGACCGCGAATGTCTGGCCGTCCTTGACGATGCCCTCGAGCGCGGCTGCCGCGCTTTTGTAGACCTTGTTCATCAGTGTGTCCCTTCCTCGAATGGAAATTCGCCAATCCGGTTTGGCGCGCGGACGTCTGGCGCGCCCGGATGTTCAATTCTAGTCA
Source organism: Paraburkholderia unamae (assembly GCF_003268775.1). Lineage (GTDB taxonomy): Bacteria > Pseudomonadota > Gammaproteobacteria > Burkholderiales > Burkholderiaceae > Paraburkholderia > Paraburkholderia unamae. The sequence goes on along the minus strand of NZ_QLSU01000032.1, from coordinate 2,852 downwards.
TGCCCCGGTGGCGTTGCCGTGAAGCCGGCCGCCTGGGCAATCCGTGCACGCGGACTGAAAAACCACCGCGCGCCCGGCCCTCCGATGGGTGCAAAGCGTACGCTGGCAGCCTGTTGCGGCACAATACGCAAAACTACATAAAGCGATACCCGCATCGCCCGCCATGCCCTCTCCAATCGAACCCGCAGAACGCTCCGCCCTGGACTATCAGACCGCGTTCCATCTCGCGCCCATCGGCCTCGTGCTTTCGCGCGAGCGCACGATCATGGACTGCAACGACCAGGTCGCCGCCATCTTCCGCTGCCCGCGCGAAGCGCTGATCGGCCAGTCGTTCCAGGTGCTCTACCCTTCGGCGGACGAATTCGAGCGCATCGGCGCGCGCATCCCGCCCATCATGACCGCCCAAGGCAGCTACGCCGACGACCGCATCATGAAGCGCGCCGACGGCGAACTCTTCTGGTGTCATGTGACGGGGCGCTCGATCGACCGCGCAGCGCCCCACGCGGCGGGCGTCTGGACTTTCGAGGACCTGAGCGCGACGCGCCGGGTGGCGGTCGAACTCACGCCGCGCGAGCGCGAAATCGCCGCGCAGCTCGTCACGGGCAAGACCAGCAAGCAGATTGGGCGGATTCTGGCGATCAGCTCGCGCACCGTGGATGTGTACCGCGCGCGGCTCATGCGCAAGTACGACACCGGCAACGCCACCGAATTGCTTCAGCGGCTGCTCGGCCAGTGAAGGCGCGTTAGCCGGCGGGGCAGGCGCGCGAAAAAAGCGGCCGGGCGGCCTGCTGGCGCACGGCCTGCGGGCTCAGCCCACGCGCCCGGACTTGACGAGCCCCGCGTGCTCGATCGTCGCGCGCAGCGTGTCGGGAATCGGCACCGATTTGCCGGCCGCGTAGTCGACCCATACACAGCGCGCGTTGCCGCGCGCGTAGAGCGTGTCCGGCTCGTCGGCGCGGCGCAGCTCGAAACCGGTGTCGAAGCTGCTGCGGCCGGGCTGCCCCACGGTCATCGTGCAGACGATGTCCCCCGGGTAATGGAGCTGCTTGAGGAATTCCATCGAAGCGTTGACGATCACGGGCCCTTGATCGGCGCCGCCCTCGGCCACGACGCCCAGATGCTCGAACCAGGAAATCCGCACCTGCTCCATGTAGCGGAAATAGACCGTGTTGTTCACGTGTCCGAACGCGTCCATGTCGCCCCAGCGGATCGGCATGGTCATTTCAAATACCGGGTGGTAATCACTCATTGCACTTCAACTTCTGTAGGTTCGAGAAAACAAATTGCCGGCAACGGCCGGGCTCGCCGGCGCTCAGGCGAGCCCGAAACCGTCGTCGGCGGTGATGATTGCGCCGTTCATGAAGGCCGATTCGTCGGCGGCGAGCAGCAGCAGCAGGCCGTCCAGGTCCTCGGGCTTGCCCACGCGGTGGCGCGGCAGCATCGAAACGAGCTTCTGCCCCTGCTCGGTCGACCAGTGATGGTGGTTGAGCTCCGTGTCGATGTAGCCGGGGCAGATCGCGTTCACGTTGATGCCGTGGCGGCCCCATTCGAGCGCCATCGACTTCGTCATGTGCACGACCGCGGCCTTGCTGATCGCATAGAGGCCGATCTGCGGCAGCACGCGCAAGCCCGCCACCGAGGCGATGTTGATGATCCGGTACGCTGGTTTCGTACTGCCGCCGTTGCCGCGCATCATCATGCGTTTGGCAACCTCCTGGGCCACGAAGAAAGCGCCGCGCGTGTTGGTGTCAAACACGTATTCGAAGTCGGCGGGCGTCACGTCCGCGAGCTTTTGCGTCGTCGACACCCCCGAATTGTTGACGAGGATGTCGATCGTCCCCGCCTCGGTTTCCGCGTGCGCCACCGCCGAGCGGATGCTCTGATAGTCGGTCACGTCGAGCGAGACGACATGCGCGGCGCCCCCGCTGGCTTCGATTTCGGCGCGCAGCTCCTTCAGGCGCTCCACGCGGCGGCTCGCCAGCACGACCTTTGCGCCCGCCTGCGAGAGCACCTGGGCAAAGCGCTTGCCAAGCCCGCTGGAAGCCCCCGTGATCAGCGCAACCTTGCCTTCCAGATTGATCGAACGGCCCATTTCCGGTTCCTGTTCAGAGGTGAAAAAGCGCCAGAACGCAGCGTTGTACGCACGTCAAATCGGGGGTCACAGAATAGCACGAGCGTGCTAATGTTAGCCCGTTGGGTTGCGGCACGGGGAACGTTACCCGACAATACGAACCCGAAAAAAGCATTCTAATGGCAAGAGGAGCATAGATGACCCCCGCAAGTCTTTTGGAGCAGTACGGTCCACGCGAGTCGATGGAATACGACGTGGTGATCGTGGGCGGCGGCCCGGCCGGGCTTTCCGCCGCAATCCGCCTGAAACAGCTGGCCGCAGAGAAAGGCGCCGAAATTGGCGTGTGCGTGCTGGAAAAAGGCTCGGAAATCGGGGCGCACATCCTCTCCGGCGCGGTCATGGATCCGCGCGCGCTCAATGAACTCATTCCTGACTGGAAAGAACAGGGCGCGCCGCTGGACGTGCCCGTAACCGAGGACAAGTTCCTTTTTCTTTCTGAAACGGGGGCTAAATCTGTGCCGAACTGGGCACTCCCCGACAACTTCAAGAATCACGGCAACTACGTCATCAGTCTCGCGAACGTCACGCGCTGGCTGGGCCAGCAGGCCGAGGCGCTGGGCGTCGAGATTTTCCCTGGCTTCCCGGCCGCCGAAATTCTCTACAACGAAGACGGCTCGGTTCGAGGCGTCGCCACCGGCAACATGGGCGTGGGCAAGGACGGCGAGCCGACCGAGAACTTCCAGCTCGGCATGGAGTTGCACGCGAAGTACACGCTGTTCTG
>NZ_QLSU01000031.1 GCF_003268775.1 Paraburkholderia unamae | reverse complement strand
ACCCCTTCCCATCCCGAACAGGACCGTGAAACAACTCCACGCCGATGATAGTGCGGATTGCCCGTGTGAAAGTAGGTAATCGTCAGGCTCCTTATGCAGCAAGTCCAGAACCCCGGTGTCTCCGAAAGAGAACCGGGGTTCTGGCGTTTACGCTTCGGCTACGCGCGTGCGCGAACAACAACGGCATTCACATCACACCGCTACCGATAATTCACGAAGTTGATGATGTCGTTGAGGAACCACGGGAGAATCAACTGCGTATCGGGATAACTGGTCCCGACGGTGAGCCGCGGTGGTTTTGACGCTGCTCCACTGGCCGATCCACCTCCGGCGCCATGCAGCATATAGCTCTGCGATTCGTCTGAATTCGCGGATGTCGATGTCGAGGCGCAGCCCGCGACGAACACGACGAGGACCACTGCGAAGCAAACACGCTTCATGATGCTGAACTCCCACAACGTTAATTTTCCCGTAGCGCGCTATCGGCAATCACCGCTGCAAGACGGTGTGCCGCATCTTTCATCTGCGCGCTGCTAAATCCACCAAAACCCAGAACCAGCCCCGGACGAGCGGTGCCGGGCGCAAACATCGGCGACACCGCGCGCACTGCCACGCCAGCCTCGGCCGCGAGTTGAACGATGCCCTTATCGTCCAGACGGCTCGCCAGCCAGAGCACCAGGTGCATGCCCTGATCGCCGGGCTCGACCCACGCAAGATCGTCGGGTAACAGCGCTTCGAGTGTTTCGATCAAGCCTGACCGGTGTTCCGCATAGACATTGCGAACCTTGCGTATGTGCCGCTCGAGGTGGCCCTCCGCCATGAACGCGGCCAGAACGTGCTGATCGGCGGTGGGTGCATGGCGGTCCATGAGTACCCGCGCGCCGCAGAACGCATCGACGAGATTGCGCGGCACCACGACATAACCGAGCCTCAGCGAAGGAAACAGGATCTTGCTGAAGGTGCCGAGATAAACCACGCGGTCCGGATCCAGTCCCTGAAGCGCGGGAAACGGATAACCCTCGTACCGCAGTTCGCTATCGTAATCGTCTTCGACGACCCAGGCGTTGCTGGCGTGCGCCCACGCGAGCAGGGCCGTGCGCCGCGCCATGCTCAACGGCATGCCCAGCGGGTACTGATGTGACGGCGTGACGAACGCCGCGCGCGCGTGCGGCGCCATACGCATGCCGGCTTCGACGTCGAGACCTTCGGCGTCGACCGGCACGCGCACCATGGCGTCGGGCGAATGCGTGCTCTCCAGTACGGCGGTCACGCCACGGTACGCGGGGTTTTCGACCCACGCCTGATCGCGCGGACCGAGCAGCACCTGGCTCGCGAGAAAGAGGCCCTGTTGAGTCCCGCTCGTCACGATGATCTGCTCCGCCTCGCAGCGCACCGACCGGGATTTGCGCACGTAACCCGCAATCGCCTCGCGCAACGGTAGCGCGCCAAGCGGATCGGCGTAGCCCGTGGGCGCGCCCGCTCCTCGCGCGCGCAAGCGGTTTCCAAGGCGGCGCCAGATGTCGCCCGGCGCGGTCAAGTCCGTGGGCACCGAAATGGCGAACGGCACCGGAGCCAGCGGCCTGAATTCCCGCGCGATCTGCGCGAATGCCTCGGCGCGCTCGGGCAGGCCCGGCGCCGCCCTCTGTGCCACCGACTGCGGCGCCACGCCAGGCGCGTTGGCAGGCGGCGGCTCGGCCAGCGCCTGCGCGACACGCGTCCCTGCGCCGGCTTTCGACTCGAGAAAGCCCTCCGCGACCAATTGCTCGTAGGCCTCGATCACCGTACCGCGCGCGACCTGAAGCGAAGCGGCCAGCGAGCGCGTTGAGGGCAGCGCGTCGCCGGCCCTGATATCGCCTTTGCGCACCGCGTCGCGCAACGCCTGCGCAACCTGGCGGCTCAGATTGCCGGCGGCCCGGTCCAGTGCCCCGAGCGACGGCATTTCAGCGACACGCGCGGTTCTCGCCATGATTCTGGCTCATCAAGAATGCAACAAAGTGGATCTACAGGATAAACCACTTTTCGGTCACACTGGGTCGATAGCCGCTTCATTCGCTCAATTGCGCCAACCGCCACAGCCGAGATATCCGCATGTACGTACCTGCCCATTTCGCCGAAACCCGCAAGGAAGTCCTGTACGCGAGCATTGCCCAACATCCGTTCGGCACCTTGGTCACGCAGGGGAAAAGCGGGCTCGACGCCAATCACATTCCGTTCGAACTCGATGCGGGCGAAGGCGAGCTGGGCGTGCTGCGCGCTCACGTCGCCCGCGCCAATCCCGTCTGGCAGGATGTGGCGAACGGCGACGAAGTGCTCGTGATTTTCCACGCGGGTGACGCCTATATTTCGCCGACCTGGTACCCGAGCAAGCACGAACTGCACAAGCAGGTGCCGACCTGGAACTACAGGGTCGTCCACGCGCACGGACGCATCACGATCCTCGACGACGAACGCTATGTGCGCGGCGTGATCGGCCGCCTCACGCGCACTCACGAAGCCTCGCAGCCCAAGCCCTGGAAGATGGCCGACGCCCCGAAGGATTTCACGGACGCCATGGTCAAGGCGATTGTCGGCGTGCAGGTCGAGATCACGCGTCTCGTCGGCAAGAGCAAGCTCAGCCAGAACAAGGAAGCGCGCGATATTCGCGGGGCGGGCGAGGCGCTGCTCTCAGGCGGCGAGTCGCCGATTGGCGAAGCCATGCTCGCCGCGCTCGCGCGGAAGTCGCAATGACGCGTCGCGCATTGCCTGGAATTCATCAGGGGAACTGAATGTACTCATCGACCTTCATTTTCCGGGCCGGTCAGTATGACGAAGAATTTCATCGCCTCGACCAGCAGATTGCAGAAGCGGCGCGCGTCATTCCGGGCTATCTGGGCGAGGAAACATGGGAAAGCGCGAGCGAAGGCCTGGTCCAGAACGTCTACTACTGGGAGTCGGAAGAGGCGCTGTTGCAACTGATCCGGCATCCCGTTCATGCCGAAGCGAAGGCCAGGCAGGCGCGCTGGCTGGAGGGCTATCGGGTCGTGATCGCCAGGGTCGTGCGCGAGTACGGCGATGGGCGCATTGCGATGCGTAATCAGGACCACCCCGCGGACCACGGCGAGGACCATCCCGCCTGAGCACACGCGTGCCGGCTTCGCGCCGCAACAGCAGGCCCACGGCATGGCAAACGCTCCATCCCTCGATTCTTTACGCACGGCTTTTTCTCCTGCGACGGCGCAAGCCTGCCATCGGTGCGCTCGCGCTGCGCGCAGGGGGCTGCCGCCAGGTTCCCCGCGTTGCGTTCGCTGGCGCACAAACGCGGGTATATTGGGCGGGCATGATTGACCGACGCACCGCTACGCCCGCAGCGCGCCAGAACCCGCGAAGCGCGCGGCGGCTTTCGCTCCTGGAGAGAGCCGCGATGATCTTTCGCCAGCTTTTCGACCCCGTATCGTCGACTTATACCTACTTGCTCGGCGACGCCGAAAGCGGCGAGGCGCTGCTGATCGACCCCGTCTACGAGCATGCGCCGCGCGACCTCGCGCTCTTGCAGGAGCTGGGCCTGCGGCTACAGGCGACGCTCGACACTCACGTGCACGCCGATCATGTGACAGGCGCGTGGCGGCTGCGCGAGCGTTGCGGCAGCCGGATTGCGCTCGCCGGGGTGGTTGGCGCCGAGGGCGTGGATCGCCCGCTGCGGCATGGCGATCGCGTGGCATTCGGCAAACGCCACGTGGACGTGCGCGCCACACCCGGCCACACGAGCGGCTGCCTCACCTATGTGCTCGACGACGAGAGCATGGCCTTCACCGGCGACAGCCTGCTGATACGCGGCTGCGGTCGCACTGATTTTCAGGGCGGCAGCGCGGAGCAGCTTTTCGCCTCCGTGCGCGAGCAGATCCTCACACTGCCCGACGACTGCCTGCTTTACCCGGCGCACGATTATCGCGGCATCACGGTGACGAGCGTGGTCGAGGAGCGGCGTTTCAATCCGCGCCTGGGCGGCGATGTCGATCTCGGCGACTTTGCCGGCTACATGAATAACCTGAATTTGCCGCACCCCAAGCTGATGGCCGTCGCGGTGCCCGCCAACCTGCGCTGCGGCCAGCCCGAAAACGCGGCCCCGATCGAGGCGACGCCCGACTGGGCGCCGCTCACGCTGCGTTTCAGCGGCGTTTGGGAAATCGAGCCCATGGCGTTGCTGGAACATGCGGCCGAAATGCAGATCGTCGATGTGCGCGAGGCGCCCGAGTTCATCGATCGCCTTGGCCACCTGCCCGATGCAAAGCTGGTGCCGCTCTCCGAACTGACGTCGCGCCTCGACGAACTCGATCGCGAGCGGCCGGTCGTGGCGGTCTGCCGCTCGGGCGTGCGCTCGGCCCAGGCCAGCGTGCTGCTGACCAAGGCGGGCTTTGACAAGGTGGCGAATCTCGCGGGCGGCATGCTGCGCTGGAAGGCCGAGGGACTGCCCGTCGCGCCGTGCAGTCCTTGAAGGAGACGAACATGGCAGCCCACGACTTCGCGCAGTTTTCCTGGGACGAGCAGGAGGACGTCAAGGCCGTGCTTGCGAGCCGCGGACGCGAACTCCACGAGTTCACGATCACGGACAACGGCGCGGCGGCCCCCGAAGGCGGCAAAGCGGCGATCAGGACAATTTCCGTAACGCGTATCGCCAACGGCAAGACGGCGACTTACGAAACCGACCACTTCGCTCCGTGGCTCACGGATTTCGACGAGGCCTTGCAGGCCGGCGAGTTTGACGACTGAATGCGACTGGCGGATTCAACGGGTGAAGCCACGAGCCTGCGCCGCCGTGCAACGGCCGTCATAAACCGCGTGCTACGATCGAGCACACTCCACTTCGATCTATGCGAGCCATGGCGACGTTGTACGACCTGCTGAATGTACGCGACGACGCGAGCGACGAGGAAATCAAGCGTGCCTACCGCCGCGCCGCGATGAAAGCGCACCCCGACCGGAATGTGGGGCGCGAAGTGCACGCGCATGTGCAGTTCCAGGAAATCAAGGAAGCGTACGCCATTCTTTCCGACCCCGAACAACGCCGCGTCTACGACGCCGTGTATGCCGAGGAGATCACGCGCCTCGCGCGCGAGCAGGAAGAAGAGGCGCGTGTGCGCGAAGCCGCGCGCGAGGCGGAATATGCGCGCCACGTTGCGCTTGCCATGCGTTTTGCCGAACAGGGGCACAATCGCGACGTGGTGTTCGGCGTGCTGCTCGGCCGCGACTGCGAAGCGCAACTGGCGCGCCGCATTGCCGACGGTGCGATCGCGCTGCATGCGTCGCGCCAGGCGCAGGCCGACACAACCGCGCCGCGCCCATCCGGCGAACCGCAAGCGGAGGCCGAAGCTTCGCATGCGAACATCTTCAGCACGCTCTGGCACGGGATGTTCGGGCTCCACCCCTGATGGCGAGCATGCGTCAATCCAGCGGCGCGGCCAGCGCGCGGCGATACCACGCATGGAAGTGCCGCATGCCGTCCTCCAGCGGCGACTGATACGGCCCGGCGTCGCTCACCCCGCGCCGGTGCAGGCGCAGGCGTCCCGCGTCCATGCGCTCGGCGATCTCGTCGTCTTCGATCATCGTTTCCAGATAGGCGGCGCGCTGCGCCTTGATGAATTCGCGCTCGAACGCCGCAATATCCTCGGGGTAGTGGAACTCCACCACGTTGAGCGTTTCCTGCGGGCCCTTCGGATACAGGGTCGAGACGACCAGCACATGCGGATACAGCTCGATCATCTGCGTGGGGAAATACGCGAGCCAGATCGCGCCGAAATCGGGTGCTTCGCCGCCGCGATAATCGAGCAGCCGATCGTGCCACGCGCGATAAATCTCCGAACCCGGCTGCGCGAGCGCGGCGTGCACGCCCACGCGCTGCATGCTGTATGTGTCGGCGAATTCCCAGTCGAGCGTTTCGCAGGTCACGAACCGTCCGAGCCCTGGGTGAAACGGCGCGACGTGATAGTCCTCCAGATACACCTCGATAAAAGTTTTCCAGTTGTAGCGGCAGGTGTGCGTTTCCACGTGGTCGAGCACGTAGCCCGAAAAGTCGAATTCGGGCCTCGCGAATACGCTCGCCATGTCGCGCGCCGGCTCGCGCGGACCTTCGTAGAGCAGGCCGTGGCAATGGTGTAGCTCGAAGCGTTCGAGATTGCGGCAGGGCTTGTGCTCGAACTCGGGCGCGCCGATCAGCTTGCCGCCGCCATCGTAGGTCCAGCGATGCAGCGGACACACGATGTTGCCGCCCGTCGCGGCGAGATTGCCGCCGTCATGGCCTTCCACGCCGCCCAGCATGAGCGCCTGGCGGTGACGGCACACGTTCGAAAGCAACTGTACGCCACCCGCGCCGCGCACGAGCACGCGGCCGCCTTCGTCCTGCGGCAGCCGCCGCCAGTCGCCGGACTCGGGCACCGACTGCTCGTGGCCCACATACTGCGCCGAGTGCGCGAAAATGCGCGCCATCTCCCGCTCGAACAGCGCCTCGTCGAAATAGGCGCTCGCGGGCAACTGCGATTGCGCTTCGTCCGTGTCCGGCGGCAACGCGAGGTGCGCGAGGTCACTGATATCGTTCATCGATTCATTCCGTCCCGTTCTTCATGCTGTTGCGCGCCGCGCGCGAAGCGTCCTCAGGCTTCGAGCGCGGCGTCGTGTTGCGCCTGGAGGCGTTCGATGCGCTCTTGCCGCGTGAGCCGCGGGCAGGTGCTGCACATCTCGCCGTCGCGGCGGCGAAAGTGGTAGCAGCAAGTCCGGCGATCGAGCGCGAGCGCGCGAGCGCGGTTGGCGCATTCGAATGCGAAGTAACCGCCAAGGCCTTCCAGTCCGAGCGCGCCCAGCCACTGCCGGCCAAGCGACTCGACTTGCGCGTCGCTCCATTCGGGTCGCGCCTTGCGTGCCGCAAGCAACGCGGCGAGCACGACGTCGGCCTGGGTGCCGCGTACGGCGACCGCATTCAGCCGGATCACAGGCGCGAGTTCGTCGTGCATCTGCGCGCAGCACGCGGCAATCTCACGCGCGGCGTGTTCGATCAGCGCGGACGTTTCGCCTTGCAGTGGCGCGTGGTCTCGCAAGCGCACCTCACTGGTCCAGCCGTCGGCAATGGGCTGTTCGATGTTCTGTAGCGAGAGCGCGGCGCCCGAGGCGTGCACGCCAATCACGCTCAAATAAAGCGGCTGCCAGATCAGGATGCCCCAGCAGCGTGACGACCAGTAGGCGCGTCCCGCCTCCGGGTACGCATGCGACCAGTAAGCGAGCAGGGCGTCCAGCGCCGCGCGATTTTCGTCGTCGCCACGCGGCGCGGGTCGCGCATGCACGAACGCCTGCGCGGGTCGCGCAAGCTCGCGCGAGGCCACCTCGCCGCGCAAGCCCGGCACGAGCCGCGCGGCGAGGTGAAGCATGTCTTCGAGCGCGCGGTTCGCCGCCATGCTTATGCCGCGATCGCTTGCGCGCGTACGCCATCGGCCGCAGGCACATCGGGCAATGCGTCGCGCAACACGTCGCGCCTGCCCGCGAGCGGATTCTGGAGATTGCCCGCCATCTTCAGGTTGCCCGCGGGATCGGCGAGATTGACCATTTGCAGGTTGTTGCCCAGTTGCAGGCGATTCAGGCACGAGTGCAGGAACTCGGGCGCGAACAGGTCGTATTCGGCGTATTTCCCCGCGAACTGCGGATGCTCGGCCTGATAGCGGGCGATGCAGCGCGCCACGGCGTTCCAGAACACATCTTCGGTGCAGCAGCCGTGCTCGACGAGAATCTGGTTCATATAGCGGAAGAAGCCGTCGAACACGTCGATGAAGATCGCGAGCAGCTTCACGCGCTCGGGCACATCGACGGCGAGCCGCTTGACGGTCTCCGGCAGTTGCGCGTCCTTGTTCAGGATGGCCGATTCTTCCGCGATGTCCTTCATGATCGCGCGCACCGGCACGTGATTCTCGAGCACGAGAATGAGATTCTCGCCGTGCGGCATGAACACGAGATCGTGCGCGTAGAAGCAATGAACGAGCGGCGCGAGATACGCTTGCATGTAGCGTTCGAGCCATGCCTGCGCGCCGAGCCCCGACGCCTCGATCAACGCGGGCAGCAGCGCCGCGCCATGACGGTCGGTATGCAGCAGCGCGGCCATCGTCATGAGCCGCTGGCCCTCTTGCGCAAGCGCGAGCGGGTTCTCGCGCCATAGCGCGGAAAACATCTTCTTGTAAGGACTGTCCGCTTGCACCGCGGCCTCGTAGTAGCGATTGCGAAAGCCCATCGAAGCCACTTCGCGCAGGATGGTGAAACCCTGGTCGCGCAGATACGGATCGCTTGCGACCATCCCCTTGATGAAGTCGTTGATGGCGGGCGTGCCCGACATGTAGTAAGGCGAAAGTCCACGCATGAAGCCCATGTTGAGGATCGACAGCGAGGTCTTCACATAGCGCTTCGAGCGGTCGGAGAGATTGAAGAACGTGCGGATCGATTGCTGCGGCAGATAGCGGTCGTCGGCGTAGCCGAGGCAAATGATGCGGTTCGTCGCCACGTAGGCCGCAAAAGCGATGGAGAGCTTGTTGAACCACTGCCACGGATGCGCGGGCATCAGGCGATAGTCGTCGAAGTTCGCGCCGCGCGCCTCGACGGTCGTGCGAAAGCGCGCGATGGTCTGTGCGCCGAGTTCTTCTTCCATCAACTGCTCGTAGTCGAGGTCGGCCGCGCTGTGGAAGGCGGCGTTTTCCTTGTGCACGGCCAGCCACACGACCTGGATGGGCGAGCCCGCCTCGGGGGCAAACGCACGATAGTCGCCCGCGTCGAAGCCCAGACGGCCGTTATTGGCAACGAAGCCGGGGTGGCCTTCGCTCATCGCCGTTTCGACGGCCTGGAAATCGGCGTACAGCAGCGCCGGTGTGTCGGGGCCTTCCTTGACGGCCTTATAGGCCGCGCCGTATAGCGTGCTGCTGATCTCGTCGAGGTAGATCGGCAGCATTTCCTCCTTGATGCCAAGGCGCGCCTTCACGTCGAGAATGAAAGCGAGCGCGTCGAGCGGTCGTTGCGTGCCTTGCTCCTCGCACACGATCGTTTCGGCGCGAATGCTCCAGTGGCGCAGCGCGAGCAGGCGTGCTTCGAACGAGTAGACGCGGGTGCCGTCGTCGGATTCCAGCGCGTAACGCGCGTAGTTCTCGCCGGGCGCATCGCCCACGCGGCGAGGCTCGACGATCAGTTCGTGTGCGTATTCGGCAATGGCTTTGCGCACCAGCATGCGATTCGCGTGCCACCATACTTCGGGGGTGAGATGGGCGGCGGCTTCGGCCGGCGTCAACAGGGTGTGTTGCATGGAGGTTTGAGCGTCGACTTGATTCATGACGATGAGTTCCCTGGTGAGGTTAGTTATCCTGCGCAATGGCGGCGTAAAAATCGGCGCGTGTGCAAAACGCAAGCGAAGCGGTTTTCTCGCGGAACGTGACGTCCTTCGCGTAGGTAAAGCCCATCGCGCGATTCAGCGCGTGTATGCGCGTGTTGCGCGAATCGGGTTCGACAACGATGCGCCGCGCGCCGAGCCGCTCGAACAAAAACATCATGAGCGATTCGAAAACGCGCCGCGTATAGCCCGGCGTACGCGTGGTGGCGGGGCCCACGAACAGGTGCATGCCGATGTCGCCTGCACACACGTCGTAGTGCTTGCCCACTTCCTCGTGAACCGGGTCGTAGCTTTCGAACAGGAAGGCAGGTGCGCCGTGCTGCATGCCGAGCCAGGCCTGCGCATGACCGGAATCTTCGATATCCTGATAGAACACGGCCACTTCCCGCACGCTCTTGTCGCGCATGTTCCAGAACGCGGCGCGTTCCTCGATGAACCAGCGGTGCAGCGTGGGCGCGTCGCGCTGCGCGTCGAGCGCACGGATGTGAAAGTCACGGTGCGCGACAAGGCGCGTGGCCGGGGCATGACGCAACGCGATTTCATCGGCGGCGATATCAGTTCGCACGGGCGGTGACTCCTGTTTCGGCAAGGGGGCTGGAAAGCGGCGCGCCTGCGGCGCGGGGGGGCACGAGCAGCCAGAGGCTGGCAAGCGCGGTGACGACGAGTCCTGCCGAGGCGATGAAGAACGGCGCGCGCAACCCGGCTTCGTCGACAATGGCGCCCGCCGCGAACGACGCAAGCAGCACGCCGAGGTTCTGGAAGAAGTTGATGACGCTGTAGTCGGCGGCATACGAAGCGGGCGTGCTGAGCGCGAACATCGTCACGTCGAGCTTCACGACGATCTGGAACAGCGCCCAGCCGAACATCACGCGGCCCACGATGATCCACAACGGCGCTTCCACGCCTTGCAGCAGCATGCCCACGGTGCAGATGAAGAGGTTCGCGAGCATGTGGTCGGGCACGCGCTTGCCAAGCCCGGCGAGGCGCTTGTTCAGGCGCAGCGCAAACAGCGCGACCATGCCGGGAATGGCGAACACGAGTCCCGGCACCAGTTCTCCGGCTGTGTGCGTGACGGCCTGCCAGTACGACGCCATGAACGGACGGATCAGGTAGACGCAGAAGTCGAACGCGAGCATGAGCAGCGCAAGCCGCAGGATCGGCATGCGTTCGCGCAGCCCCCGCTTCGTCATAGGCGCCTCGCCTTCGTTGGCTTCGTCCGCAAAGCGGCAGCGCCGCGCAATGCCATGCGAGCGGATCAACGACAGGCAGATGGCCATCTGCACGAAATCCCCGGCGGCCATGGCGAAGATGCAGTGGTGCGCGTCCCACACCTGCATGACGAAGCCGCCTGCCACTGCACCGGCAATCGCGCCGAAGTGCACCACCACCGAAAGCACGCCGATGGTGTGCGCGTGCGACGCCTTCGGTTCGAGCCGCATCATGTACGGGTACATCAGCAAGTAGCTGCTCTTGCACATGAACATGGCGAGCGAGAGCACCCAGAAAAGCGCCACGGTGGGGGCGAAATAGCTCGCCACGGAGAGCACGCCCGCGGCGCACTGCGTGTACACGAGCAGATGCATGGCGTCGAGGCGCTTCGCGATGCGCGCCCAGAGCGGCAGCGTGAGCATCACGACGATCGAGATGAACGCCACGTAGGCGCCCGCATGCACGGGGCTCGTTACGCCATAGCGCGCCGCGAAGAACTGCGGGTAGAACGGAATCAGAATCGCGTCGCTGACAACGGCGAATGTCGTCATCAGGATGATCGTGCTGCGCAGCCTCATTGCGCCTCCAGCGGAACCTTCACGAACGCGTCCGTGTCGGGCACAGAGAAGTCTTGTAGCGCGATGCGCCGTTCGATCTTGTAGTGCTCCACGCCGGTCAGCTCGCGCAGGATGCACGAGTTGCGATAGCAACTCATGCCAAGGTCCGGGTTCGTGAGGCCATGGCTGTAAAGGCCCGCATTCTGCACGAATATCTCGCCCCCGTTCACGTCGATGGCGTAGTTGCGCGAGAGCCGGTAGCGCCCCTTGTCGTCCCAGCGTATGCGCTCGCGAATGCCGTCGATGAAGCCCGGCACGTTCTGCCCGTAGCCGGTTGCGAAGACCGCGGCTTCGGTGATGTGCGTGTACTGCACGCCTTCGTCGCGTTGCACGAAGTGCAGGTGAAAGCGGTCGTGCGCGCCGTCGTGATGGCAGGCGGTCAGCTCCGAGTTCGTGATGAGCCGCGCGCTATGGCAGCCGCGCCCGCGCCGGTCGTCGAGCAGGTCGTAGATCTGGTTGATGAGCGAGGCATTCACGCCCTTATAGAGGCTGTCCTGCTTCGCGATGATGCTTTCGCGCACGCCGTCGGGCAGGTTGTAGAAGTAGTCGATGTAGTCGGGCGAGATCATTTCCAGCGTGAGCTTGGTGTTCTCCATCTGGAAGAAGCGCGGCGACCGCGTGATCCACGTGAGCGTGTAATCGTGCTCGTCGCTTGCCTTGAGCAGGTCGTGGAAAATCTCGGCGGCGCTCTGGCCGCTGCCGATCACGGCGATCGAGCGCTTTTGCTGTAGCTCGCTCTTGCGCGCGACGTAGTGGGCGCTATGGATGCAGCGCTCGCGCAGCGTGTCGCAGCACGGCGGCAATTGCGGCACGGAACCCACGCCGATCACGAGCCGCGCCGCGCGATGCATGAACGGCTGGCCGGTGCGCACATGGCGGCCGCGCACCACGTAATGCCGCTGCTGCGCGTCGTATTCCACGCTCTCCACGTTCGAGCCGAACGCAATGCTCGAAAGCTGCCTGATCGCCCATTTGCAGTAGCGGTTGTATTCCGCGCGGCTCAAATAGAAGCGCTCGCGAATGTAGTACGCATAGAGCTTGCCCTCCTGCTTGCAGTAGTTGAGAAAGCTGAACTTGCTCTTCGGGTCGGCGAGGCTCACGAGGTCGGCCAGAAACGGGTTTTGCAGCGTGGTGTCGTCGATCAGCATGCCGGGGTGCCAGTCGAAGTCCTCGTTGCGTTCGAGGAACAGCCCGTGCAGATCGCGTATCGGATCGGCCAGGCACGCGAGACTGAGATTGAACGGCCCAAGGCCGATGGCGATGAAGTCGAGCACCGGCGCATGCGCGCCGGATACGACGTTAGTTCTACTCATGATTGAACTTTCACTTGGGGCCGAAAGGACCATGTTGAGATACCTCATCGAAGGATGAAGAAGGCGAGGACGTTCACGAGCCCGTTCGCGCAACCGTTTGCGCGGGCGGGTAGGGATGCGATGCGAATGAGAGTGATTCGCGTTTGATGATCATAGGTAAGTCGCCTGCCGATGGCAAGAGTGAATCGGCGGTCGATGAGGATATCGAACTATCGTGCCTGCCCAATGCGCATAGCACGCGGGCACGGCCCGCTGCGGCAAAGCCCCGCGCGGGCGGGCGGGGCAGGGGATTGGCGGTGCTTGCGAACCGTGTATGGCGCGCGAGCGCTTTGGCGAATTTTCGTGCCAAATCCTCAGACAAGAAACCCTGTGGCGAGCAGGGGATAGATGCGCGGTGACTCAAACGCGCGTGGGCGCTGACGTACACTGCCTGCGGGACATGGCGCAAGACAGCGAGGAGCGAGGCAAGTGATGACGAATGCGACGGTGCGCGACAACCGGCACGATCACTGGCTTGTCGCGCGTCGCGATGCGGAAACGGGCATCGAGGGCCTGCGCGCGCATTTCAGCGGCCACGCCTACGATCCGCACGATCACGACGACATGCTGATCGGCTACACCGAGCAGGGCGTCCAGCGCTTCCAGTGCCATCGCTCGCTGCATACGAGCGTGCCCGGCCGGGCGATCCTGATCGAGCCGGGTGCGCTGCACGACGGCCACGCGCCCGAGCCGGGCGGCTTCACCTATGCGATGTTGTACCTGCCGCAACCGTGGGTCGAGCGCGCGGCGCGCCGCCTCGATCTCGCGGGCCTGGGCGGCGTCGAGTCCGCTTTCGGCAGTACGCTCGTGGACGACCCCGGTCTCGTACATGCCATTCGCCAGGCGTTCCTTGCCATCTACGGCAACGAAGGGCGCCTGGCACGCGACCAGGCGCTCGACCGTCTGCTCGCGCGCCTGGGCGGCCAGTTGCTCGACGCCCCCACGGCGGGCAGCCTTGCCGCGCCGCCCGCTGTCACCCGGGTGCGCGACCTGCTGCACGAACACATGAGCGCGAACATCGGGCTCGACGAACTCGTTGAAATGACCGGCATCGACCGCTTCCGGCTCACGCGCCTGTTCCAGCGCGCGTTCGGCACGTCGCCTCACGCGTACCTGGTGCGCTTGCGTCTGCGCGCGGCGCGCAGGCTGCTGGCGGCGGGCCACACCCCGGCCCAGGTCGCCGCCGAAGTGGGCTTTGCCGACCAAAGCCATCTTGGCCGCTGGTTTCGGCGCGCCTACCGCATGACGCCGGCAACCTACCGGCGCATGTGCACGAACGCTCCGGAGTAACCGGGCGCCAAGTCGCACCTTGCTGATGACCTTGCCGATGTCGCGCCGCGCACGCGGTTCGAGGGTTCCCTCCACTTCGTTTACTTCGCATGCGAATAAATATAAACTTCGCGTGCGAACTGTTTAACGAGGTGGCGTTCCTGTGGAGCGTCGTCCCAATTTTGGAGGCAAGGCAATGACCCAGGAAATCAAGGTGGCGCTTTCGGACGGCGTACTGATCGCAACCCTTTCGCGCCCGGACAAAAAGAACGCGATCACGAACGAGATGTACGGCGCGCTGGCCGACGCCGTGGCGAGGGCGAACGAGGACGACGAAATCCGGGTGCTCCTGATTCAGGCCGAAGGGGACACATTCACGGCCGGCAACGACATCGCCGAATTCGCCGCGCAGGCCACGGGCAACGGACCGGACGAGCGCCATGTGCTGCGCTTTCTGCGTGCTTTGGCCACGGCCACGGTGCCGGTTGTGGCCGCCGTGCAGGGCAAGGCCGTGGGCGTGGGCACAACCATGCTGCTTCACTGCGACTACGTGCTGCTTGCCGAAGACGCGCTACTGATCACGCCGTTCGTGAACCTTGCGCTGGTGCCCGAGGCGGCGTCGAGCTACCTGCTGCCGCTGCGTATCGGCCATGCGAGGGCCTTCGAAATGTTCGCGCTCGGCGACCCCGTTCCCGCCGACGCGGCCGTGACGTGGGGGATGGCGAACAAGATCACCGGCGTGGCGGAACTGCGCACGGAGGCGCGCCGCATTGCCGGGAAACTGGCTGCGCGACCGAATGGATCGCTCACGGCAATGAAGCGGCTGATGCGTGACGCCGAGCGGCTGGTCACGCAGATGGACGACGAAAGCGCCGTGTTCGTGGAGCGGCTGGCAAGCGCGGAGGCGAGGGAAGCCTTTATGGCGTTTGCCCAAAAGCGCCAGCCCGATTTCACGAAGATCGTTCGGCAGTCATCGCGCCCTCGGTGATTATTCGGAGTCCTCGTCGACGGCGGGAAACTTGTCCTGCAAGCTGCCCAGCCAGCGGGCCACGACATCGATTTCAGAAGCCGTGAAGCCCTCCGTGAGCCGCGCGTTCAAGTCGGCGAGGCCCGATTTTGTGCGCTTGAGCGCGGTGCGGCCATCCTTCGTCAGCCACAACCGCGACACGCGCCGGTCGGTCTCGTCGGCATGACGCTCGATGAGGCCCGCGCGCTCGGCACGATCGACCAGGCCGCTCATGCCCGGCGCCTTGAGATCGAGCGCGGCGGCCGCTTCATTCGTCAAGGCCCCGTCGTTCTTCGCCAGAAAAAAGAGCAGGCCGGCCTGCGCGGGCGTGACTCCGCCGGCGGCCGTGCGCGCCTGCGACCATCTGTGCAGGCGCCGCTGGCCGACGTTCAGCAGATAGACGAGCCGATGATCCATTCCCAGTCCCTCGAAACGCGTTCGCGTGCCGCGACGCTCATGAAATAATGATTCGCATGCGAATATTATCATGCGCGCTTCGGGCCGGACCCTCAGTGACGGTGCCCCGGCGGCGGTGCGCGATGATGAGGCGGATTCGGATGATGGCCGCGGTCATGGGCGTCGTGCCCGTCATGCCTGTCGTCGGACAGGTTGCCGCCAAGCGCGGCTCCCGCGCCGCCGCCCAGCGCCGCGCCAACCAGGCCGCCCGCGCTGCCGCCCATGGCGTTGCCCACGGCGGCGCCCGCGCCCCCGCCAACCGCGCCGCCCACCACCGCGCCTGTGCGTTCGTGATGGTTCGACGTGGCGGCCGCGCCAACACCGCCGCCCACCGCGCCGCCCACGATCTCGCCGGTGCCGCCACCCACCGCGCCACCGATCGCCGCGCCCGCTACGCCACCAAGCGCGCCGCCCACGGCGTTATTGAGCCCGCTTGCGAACGCAGGCGTGACGGAAGCCGCCACCATCGCGGCCAGGACCACACCACCCGTTATTTTCTTCCACATGAGCCATCTCCCTCTCAAAGTGACCGATTCGTATGATTGATGTGAGGTCGCTTACGAAGAGGGAAAAGAGGCGAGCTGTCGCACCGTTGCACGCAATATGCGCGCGCAAGGGCGAGGTGGCCGAAATGCAGGGACAGAAAGCACTGCGAAGTGAATGGAAGCCGCCACGGCTTGATCGAGTCAGGCAACGTGGCGGCTGAATAACGCCTTGCGCAAAGCTCAAAAGACGGGAGCCGCCTTGAACTGCGGGCGCAGCAGCAAATAGAAAGCGGTGGCGTGCGTAATCGCCAGCAAGGGCACGTAGATCACAGGAATCGCGTACATCGCGCCGAGTTCGCCCGCATGGGCGGGCAGATCGGCCTGAATGGCATGGTAGTAGTCGAGGATGAGGTCGGCCGCGCCCACGAGATTGAAGGCGACGGCGAACGACCAGAAGAGGGCGCGTATGCGTGCCGTGAGCAGCGCCAGCATCGCGAGCAGGCCGGTCGCGAGATCGCCATATGCCGCGAATACCGCGAAGCTTGCGGGCAGATCGGGACTCACCACCCCGGGCAACATGAAAACCAGCCCGAAAAAGCGGAAGCTGTGCAGCGTGGCGATGGCGCGCTGCGCATCGAACGGGTCCATCGACTTGAGCCGGGGCCAGATATACGCGCCAAAGCAAAGCAGCCAGGCGACGTAACCCAGAACGAGATGCAACTGGAAGAGCAGCTTCGGCGACATGTGGCCTCCTGAGGAAAGTGGTCCGGCGTGGATGCGCTCAGGCAAACGCAAGCGCAAGCGATCAGCCGCTGCGCCGCCGGAGCAACTGGCGTAGCGAGAGCACGTGCAGCAGAATCGAGCTCGGCACCACGAAAGCCGGCGTCAGCACATAGGGATACGCGCCTGGGTTGAAGGCGGGCATGCCTGTCGCGATCAACTGGAAGCGGCCAGGTGCGGTGATCATGCCGAGCGTGAGCGCAACGGCGAAATCGGCGAGGCCGAAGAGATTCCACGCGATCGCGGTTCGGCGTCCCTGCGCCGTGCCGCTCGCCACCGCAATCGCCGCGGGAATGGCGAACAGACCGGTCAGCACGTCGCCGATTCCCGCCGGCAACGCGAAAATGCCGGGCGCCACGCCATGCAGCCACGCGGCGATCGCCCAACTGCCGAATATCCGGTAGAACTGGAGCGCGACGAGCCAGGCCGCCGGCATCACGTCGAGCACCTGCGCCACGCGCTTAGAGACCAGCAGCAGCGGCGTGCAGAGGATCACCGGCAGAAAGATCGCGAGCGGCAGCCACGGCACGGGCGGCGGCGCTTTGGCGAGCAGAAAAACCCCGTGAATCGCGGCGCTCCACGCAAGCGCGAACCAGAGCGTGTGCGTGAGCACGACCGCAAGCCAGGTCGCGAGGCGCTGGCGCGGCGCGAGATCCGCGCGTTCGAGGCCGAGCCACAGGCCAACCGCGATCAACGCCTGGGCGATCAATTGATGCGCCGTCGTTTGCACGCCGCTGCCCGGAATGACCGGCAGCCAGTAAATCAACGCGATCCATAGCAGCGTGGGCGGGGCGATCCAGAACAGGCTGCGCCAGGCGGGCGGCGGCGCAGCGATGCCGGCGGGAACAGCGGGAGTGTTCATCGTGTGCTCTCCAGATGAGTGCGCGACGTCGCGCTCGCTCGGCCGCCATGCGCGAGCCGGTTCGCAAACGCTTCCCGGGGCATCGTGCGCTGCGAATTTCGTCACGCCTGACTGGCACGCCAGGTGTACCATCGATCCGCGCGAGCGACTATTCATCACAATGTTGACGGGCCATGAAGCAGAACTTCACAGTCAGGCAGGGTGCGCTCGATGGCGTGGAGGCGTTCCTGAGCGTGGCCAGGCATCGCAGTTTTCGCAAGGCCGCGGCCGAGCTCGGGGTCACGCCGTCGGCCATCAGCCAGGCGGTGCGTGTGCTCGAAACGCGCATCGGCGCCGCGCTTTTCGTCCGTACGACGCGCAGCGTCGGCCTGACCGAAGCGGGCGAGCGGTTTCTCTCGCGCGCCAAGCCCGCCTTCGAAGAACTGGTGGCCGCAAGCGAGGTGGCGCGCGATCTCGGCCAGCGCCCCTCCGGGCTGCTGCGCTTGTCCGTGCCGCGCGCGGTCATCCCGATCCTGCTGGAGCCACTGGTCGCGTCCTTTTGCAAGGCGTGGCCCGAAGTCGAGGTCGAGATCGCCGCGAGCAAGGAAGTGGTCGATCTCGCGGCCGAAGGTTTCGACGCCGCCATTCGCCTGGGCCAGTTCGTCGCCGCCGACATGGTCGCCGTGCCGATGACGCCGCCGTTTCGCCTCATCGTGGTGGGCAGCCCCGCGTACTTCGAGGAGCACCGCCCGCCGCGACACACCGACGATCTGCGCCATCACGCATGCTTGCGCTGGCGGCGCTCGAGCGGCGCGCTCGCGCTCTGGTCGTTCAACGACAACGGCGAGGCGCTCGAGATCGCGGTGAGCGGACCTTTCATCGCCAGTGACTTTCCCACCATGCTCGGCGCGGCGCTCGAAGGCGTGGGCCTTGCCCAGCTTCCCGCGCCGCTGGCTGCCGAGGGCTTGCGAGCGGGCAAGCTGGTGGAGGTGCTGGACGCGTATGCGCCGGTCATGCCGGGCGTGTTTCTCTGCTACCCGGACCGCCGCCAGATGTTGCCCAAGCTGCGCGCCTTCATCGACCACGTGAAGCGTCGCCAGGCGGGCGATTCGGGCGCGGAAGCCAAAAAGGAAGCGGGGCGCGGCGGCGGCCGTACGCGATAGCGGCGCCTTTATGACTCGAACGGATAAACGTATCGGATTTGCTTCGTTGCCAGGCGGCGTGCGGGCACGTAGATTGAAGCCATTGCTTACCAGAAAGGTTTCTAGCGTGACCTCCACCGCTGCTTCGTCCGCTTCGTCAATCGCGCCCGCATCCCGCGCGCAGGCAACATACCACGCAACCCACAACGCAGCACAAGGCGAGCCGCAACGCTTCGATGTCGTCGCGCTCGACGCGCCGCTCGGCGCCGAAATCATCGGCCTCGATCTCGCGAAACCGCTGTCGAGCGAGGATTTCGCGCGCATTCATCGCGCGCACCTCGATCATCACGTGCTGGTGTTCCGCGATCAGCGCATCACGCCCGACGAGCAGGTGGCGTTCAGCCGCCGCTTCGGGCCGTTGCAGATCCACGTGCTGCACCAGTTCGCGCTGGCGGGCCACCCCGAGGTGCTGATCGTCTCGAACATCGTGGAGAACGGCAAACCTATTGGACTCGGCGACGCCGGCCACTTCTGGCACTCCGATCTCTCGTACAAGGAAAAGCCGAGCCTGGGTTCTTTTCTGCATGCGCAGGAACTGCCCTCGGAAGGCGGCGACACGCTGTTCGCCAACATGCATCTCGCGTGGGACACGCTGCCCGCGCATTTGCGTAACGCCGTGCAGGACAAGGGCGCCGAACATACCTATCTCGCGCGCTATGCCGAATTGCAGGCGCGCAGCCCGTGGCGGCCGAATCTTTCCGCCGAGCAGATCGCGCAGGTCGCGCCCGTCGTTCACCCCATCGTGCGCACGCACCCGGAAACGGGCCGCAAGGCGCTGTTCGTGAGCGAGCATTTCACCACCCGCATCGTCGGGTTGCCCGAGGACGAGAGCCGCGCGTTGCTCGACGAGTTGTTCGCGCACAGCGTGCGCGAAGCGCATCTCTACCGGCACGTCTGGCGCGAGCACGACCTCGTGTTCTGGGACAACCGCTCGCTCATGCATCTCGCGGCGGGCACGCCCGATCATCTGCGCCGCAAGCTCTATCGCACCACCATCGAAGGCGACACGCCGTTCTAAAGCGCGGCGCCTGTGTTCCGGGCGCCAGCCAGCACAATAACAAGGAATCCTGATATGTCGTTTTCTGTCGCCTCGGCGATCCTGCGCCGCACGGGCGCCGCTTCCCTTGCCATCGCACTCGGTGCGCTGGGCCTGGGCCTGGGCGTGGCGGCCCCCGCGCGCGCCGAAGGCCAGCTTCGCGTGGCCGAGCAGTTCGGCGTGGTGTATCTGATGCTCAACGTCGCGCGCGACCAGCACTACATCGAACAGGAAGGCCGCAAGGCCGGCGTCGATATCAAGGTGGACTGGGTGCGCCTTTCGGGCGGCGCTGCCGTCAACGACGCGCTCCTTTCGGGCGCCGTGGACGTGGCGGGCGCGGGTGTGGGTCCGTTGCTCACGGTGTGGGATCGCACACATGGCCGCCAGAACGTGAAGGGCGTGGCCTCGCTCGGCAACCTGCCGTACTACCTCGTCAGCAACAATCCGAACGTGAAGACGATTGCCGACTTCACGGCAAAGGATCGCATTGCCGTGCCTGCCGTGGGGGTTTCGGTGCAGTCGCGCGTGCTGCAATACGCGGCGGCGAAGCAATGGGGCGACAAGCAGTTCGACCGCCTCGACGCCTACACGCAGGCCATTCCGCATCCCGACGCGACGGCCGCGATCATTGCGAACAGCAGTGTCGTCACCGCGCATTTCGGCAATCCGCCGTTCCAGCAGCAGGAGCTTGCGGGCAACCCGAAGGCGCATATCGTGCTCAACTCGTATGACGTGCTGGGCGGCCCGAGTTCAGCCACCGTGCTCTACGCGACGCAAAAGTTCCGCGACGAGAACCCGAAAACCTATCGCGCGTTCGTGGCGGCGCTGGCCGACGCGGCCAGCTTCATCGCCGCGCATCCCGAGCAGGCCGCCGATATCTATATCCGCGTGAACGACTCGAAGATCGACCGCAATCTGTTGCTGAAGATCCTGCGCGATCCGCAGGTGCAGTTCAAGACCGCGCCGCAGAATACGTTGGGCCTTGCGCAGTTCATGTATCGCGTGGGCGCGATCCGCAACGAGCCGAAGTCGTGGCGCGATTACTTCTTCGACGATCCCGCCGTGGCCAACGGTAGTTGAGTACGCAGCGGTTTTCAGCCGGAAAGCGGGCCCCTTGCGGGCCCGTTTGCATTGGCGGCGCGTGTTTGTGCCGCGGACGAAGGCTTATATGCGAGCCTGGTTTGAATATGTGGATTCATTGGTTGGGCCGCGCGGCGGGTGCCTTTATGTTGACGTTTTATCCGCTGGATTGCCAAACGTGAACGTCACTACCTCCAGATTCTGGGAGCGCACCCCGGCTGCGCGCCGCGAAGCGGGCGCGGTGCAACGCGCCGTCGTTGGCGAGCGCGACGCGCATGCTGAGCGCGCCGCTCACAATGCTCAAGCCGCCCCGCAATCCGAAGCAGGCCCGCGCAGCGAGCGCCTGCTCGCCATCGACAATGTCAGCCTCGAATACCGCAGTCGCGAGCGCATCGTGCGCGCCACGCAGGACGTGAGCTTCGATGTCTACGGCGCCGACCGCTTCGTGCTGCTCGGCCCTTCGGGCTGCGGCAAGTCCACCTTGCTCAAGGCCATCGCGGGCTTTATCGAACCGGTCTCGGGCACGATCTCGCTCGCGGGCGAGCCGGTGCGCGGCCCCGGTGCGGACCGTGTGGTCGTGTTCCAGGAATTCGACCAGCTGCCGCCCTGGAAAACCGTGGCCGAGAACGTGGCCTTTCCGCTGCGCGTGGCGCGCAAGCTGTCGCGCGCCGAGGCCCGCGAGCGTGCGCTCCATTACCTCGACAAGGTGGGGCTCGCCGCCTTCGCCGACGCCTATCCGCACACGCTCTCGGGCGGCATGAAGCAGCGCGTGGCGATTGCGCGCGCGCTCGCCATGCAGCCGCGCGTGCTGCTGATGGACGAGCCGTTCGCCGCGCTCGACGCCCTCACGCGCCGCAAGATGCAGGAAGAGCTGCTGCGCCTCTGGGACGACGCGCGCTTCACGCTGCTCTTCGTCACGCATTCGATCGAGGAAGCGCTCGTGGTGGGAAATCGCATCTTGCTGCTCTCGCCGCATCCGGGGCGCGTGCGCGCCGAGGTCAACAGTCACGCGTATTCGCATGCGAGCATGGGCGGCGTGGACTTTCGCGAGAGCGTGGCGCACATCCATCGCCTGTTGTTCGATACCCATCCCGAAGCGGCCAGGGAGGCCCACCGATGAGCACGCCACATCCCACATTGCCGCCGTTGCCGCCCGTGCGCGCCGAGTACGAGCGGCCCTTGCTGCCCGTGCAGGCGGGCGCGGATTCGGCGCCGTTGCCGCTCGCGCGGCGCGTGCTCGACGCGGGCTGGCTGCGCCGCACGCTCATCGCGCTCGTGCTGATCGCGGGCTGGGAGATCACGGCGCGCATCGTTGCGAACGATCTGCTCGTGCCGACATTCGGCGCCACGCTCGCTGCGTTCGTGCAAGGGATCACGAGCGGCGAGTTGCTCGTGAAGACAGGTATTTCGCTGTCCGTGCTGCTGCGCGGCTACGCGATCGGCGTCGTGCTGGCGTTCGTGCTCACCTCGCTCGCGGTGTCCACGAGAGTCGGCCGCGATGTGCTTTCGATGCTCACGGCGATGTTCAATCCGCTGCCTTCCATCGCACTCCTGCCTATTGCGCTGCTCTGGTTCGGGCTCGGCACGGGCAGCCTGCTGTTCGTGCTCGTGCACGCGGTGCTGTGGCCGCTCGCGCTCAACATGTACACGGGTTTTCTCGGCGTGCCCGCCACGCTGCGCATGGCAGGCCGCAACTATGGCTTGAGCGGCCTGCGCCAGGTCGTGCTGATTCTCGTGCCGGCGGCGCTGCCTTCGATCATCGCGGGGCTGCGCGTGGGCTGGGCTTTCGCGTGGCGCACGCTGATCGCGGCCGAACTCGTGTTCGGCGCGAGCGCGGGGCAGGGCGGTCTTGGCTGGTACATCTTCCAGAATCGCAACGAGCTTTATACCGACCGCGTGTTCGCGGGCCTCGCGGCCGTGATCGTGATCGGGCTGCTCGTCGAGCATCTGGTATTCGACACGCTCGAACGCCTGACCGTGCGGCGCTGGGGCGTACAGCACTAAGGGCCGCGCGCGGCCTCAGTCGACATCCACGACGATCTTGCTCGCCGCGCTGCCATCGGCCACCGCTTCGTAGGCGCGCTCCGCGTCGCTCAGCGCGAAGCGGCGCGCGTCGACGCGCGGCGCGAGCTGGCCGGCTTCGGCGAGGCGCGTGGCCTGCGCCATCATTTCACCGTGATGCGCGCGGTTCACGCCGCTCAACAGCGGGTACAACGTGAACACGCCCGAATAGGTCGCCTCGCGAAAGGACAGCGGCGCGAGCGCATGCGTGCCCCAGCCCAGTGCGCTCACCACGTGCCCGTAATGCTTCACGGCCGCGAACGAGGTATCGAGCGTCGCGCCGCCCACGGTGTCGACCACGAGATCGAAGCCCGCGCCGCCCGTGTGCGCCTGAACGTACTGCTCGACGCTTTGCGCGCCATAGTCGATCGCCGTCGCGCCCAGTTGCCCGATCAGCGCGAGCTTGCGGGCGCTAGCCGTGGCGAACACCTCGGCCCCGAGCGCGCGCGCGATCTGCACGGCCACGTGGCCCACGCCACCCGCGCCGCCTTGCACCAGCACGCTTTGCCCGGCCTGCAAATGCGCGCGATCCACTATCCCGAGCCATGACGTGATGAAGGCGAGCGGCAACGCCGCCGCTTCGCGCATCGAGAGATTCGCGGGCTTGCGCGCGAGCAGGTCGGCATCGACGGCGGCGTATTGCGCAAGCGAGCCCTGAATGCCGCCCACGCCGCCCGTCATGCCGTATACCTCGTCGCCGGGCGCGAAGCGCGTGACACCCGCGCCCACGGCCTCCACCACGCCGGCCATGTCGATGCCCAGCACGAGCGGAAGCGGATGCTGCGCGTGAGCGGCCTTGCCGGCGCGGATCTTCACGTCGAGCGGGTTGAGTCCCGCCGCGTGCACGCGCACGAGCACCTGGCCCGCCTGAGGTTGCGGGCGATCGAGCGTGGTCAGTTCGAGCGGACCTTCGTATTGGCTGAGGACGAGGGCTTTCATGGTTTTCTGGGCGTATCCGGTCTCGTTGATCAGGATGGCAAAGCGAGTGACGCCGAGGCGCTGCTTACCCGGCAATGTCCATGACCCAGTCTAGGCGGTCCGCGCGCACCGTTGAATGTCGGCGCGGCTCAAGTTCATGCCCGATCGTCTCACGGGCGGCGCATGTCAGTCCGGCAACTGCTGTGCGAGCCAGTCGATGAGCACGCGCACCTTGGGCGGCAGGTAGCGGTTGGGCGGGTAGAGCATCCACACCGGGCCGCTATAGGCGCGCGGCTCGAGCGACCATTCGGGCAGCACGTGCACGAGCGTACCCTCGCGCAGCGCCTGCGCCGCCGCGAATTCGGGCAGGCTCGCAATGCCCCGATCGTGCAGCGCCGCGTCGCGCCGCGCGCCCACGTCGTTGGCGATATAGCGGCCCTTCACCTCCACCACGTGCGTTTGCGCGCCGCGGCGGAACGCCCAGCGGTTGTCGTCGGGCGTTTCGCCGAGATAGAGGCAGTCGTGCTGCGCGAGATCTCTGGGGTGCGCGGGCGTGCCGCGCGCGCGCAGGTAGGCCGGCGAGGCGCACGGCATCCAGCGCAGCGTGCCAAGCCGCCGTGCGGCGAGACCGGGCGGCGGCGTGGGCGTGGGGCGGATCACGATGTCGACGCTGTCGCGCACCGGGTCGACATCGCGGTCCGTGAACATCAGTTGCACCGCGACTTCCTCATAGGCGCGCAGGAAGCCCGAAATCAAGGGATGAATCACGCTCTGCGCGAACGAAATGGGCGCGCTGATGCTTACCCGCCCATGCGGGCGGCCGGTGAGCCGGCTGGCGGCGTCGGCCGCGCCGGCCGCTGCCTCGACCATGTCCGCGCAGTGCCGGTAGACCTCGGCGCCCGCTTCCGTGAGCCGCAGGCTGCGCGTGGAGCGCTCCAGCAGCCGCGTGCCGAGCGCGCGTTCGAGCCGCTGCATCTGGCGGCTCACGGTGGAAGGCGTGCTGCCGAGCTGGCGTGCCGCGACCGAGAAATTGCCGGCCTCGACCACGCGCGCGAAGGTGGCGAGGTCGGGCAGCAGGGGCAGGAGGTCGGTGGGGTTCATCGTTGGCGGTCTAATTTCATCTGTGCATTGGCGACATAAATGATGTTCAGGTCAGGTGGATTATCGCCTTGCGGGCACTATTGGACAATGAGCGCACCATCAACGCCTTTCCGCCCACTTTCTCATATGAACGCCTTGCTCCGCTCGCCCCGCACCGTGGACCTGCTGCTCGTTGCCGTCGCGCTCGTCTGGGGCACGAGCTACGGCGTGGTGAAGGGCGCGCTGCTCATTTACCCCGTGCTGGGCCTGCTCGCCCTGCGCTTTGGCATTACCTTTGTCGTGCTTTCGCCCGCACTGCGCGGCCTCCTTCAAGCGAACTGGCGCGAGCGTTTCGGCGTGTTCGGCGTGGGCTTGCTGCTGCTGGGCATCTTTCTGGCCGAGACGTTTGGCGTATCGCTCACGAATGCGTCGAACGCGGCGTTTCTCATCAGCCTGTGCGTGGTCCTCACGCCGCTCGTGGAGTGGGCGTGGCTGCGGCGTGCGCCGCGGCCCGTCGAATGGATGGCGGCCGCCGTGTCGCTGCTCGGTGCGTTCCTGCTCACGGGCGGCCATTTTGCGGCGAGCCCGGGCGACCTGCTGGTCCTCGTCGCGGCGCTGCTGCGTGCGCTCACGAGTTGCGCGGCCAAGCGCGTGATGAAGTCGGGCACGGTGCCGCCGCTCACGATGACGGCGGTGCAAGCCGCCGTGGTGTCGTGCGGCTGCGCGGTGCTGGCGCTGACCGTTGCGCCCGAGCAGTGGCAGCCGCTGCCGCACTGGCACGCCCACGCCGCGTTCTGGGGCAGCGTGCTGTATCTCGTCGCGGGCTGCACGCTGTTCGCCTTCTTCGTGCAGAACTACGCGGTGGCGCGCAGCAGCCCGACGCGCGTGGCCTTGCTCATGGGCAGCGAGCCCGTGTTCGGCGCGCTGTTCGCGTGTGTGTGGCTGGGCGAGCGGCTCACGGTCACGGCATGGCTGGGCGGCCTGCTGATCGTGGCGGCGTCGTTGCTCGCGCTCAGGCGCGAACCGCGCGTGGTGGTTCAGGCGGCCGTGGAGGCCTGAGGCGCACGCCACATCGGCATTGCTGATATGCAATTGCGAATTAACTGGTAGGGGATTGCGACCCGGGCTGTTCCAATGGGGGGCTGGTCCTGCTCGACGCCCGAGCGGCGCTCGCCGGGTCAAAGCGTCGGCGCGCTCCGTTGTGGCGTTCGAACAGGGGATGCAACTGGCTTGCCCTGGAATGTCATGTCGACCCCTGCTTATCCTGCTGACGCCGCGCCGCTGCCGCGTCTTCCCGACGCCGCCCGCGTGCGGCGCATTGCCGACGACGCCCAAGCCCTCGCCGCCGCGCGCACGCTGGCGGCCGCGGTCGCGCCGGGCGCGGCGCAGCGCGACCGCGAGCGCGCGCTGCCCTGGGACGAACTCGATCTGTGGTCCGAAAGCGGACTCGGCGCGATCACGGTGCCGCGCGAATACGGCGGCCCGAATGTCTCGTACGCCACGCTGGCCGAAGTCTTTTCGATCCTGTGCGCGGCCGACCCCGCGTTCGGGCAGATCCCGCAAAATCATTTCGGTGTGCTGGGCGTGTTGCGCGAAGTCGGCAGCGCGCAGCAGAAAACGCGCTTGTATGGCGAAGTGCTGGCGGGCCGCAGGCTCGGCAACGCCGGTCCGGAGCGCCGCTCGGCGGCGGCCACTACCATTCTGCAAGGCACCACGCGACTCGTTTCGACACCACAGGGTCTGCGCCTGAGTGGCCAGCGCTTTTATTCGACGGGCGCACTCTTCGCGCACCGCGTGCCGACCCGCGCAACCGACGACGCCGGCCGCGCCGTGCAGGTCTGGGTGCCTCGCGACGCGCCGGGTCTCAGCGTCATCGACAACTGGAGTTCGTTTGGACAACGAACCACGGCGAGCGGCACGGTGATCTTCGAGAACGTGCCGGTGAGCGCCGCCGACGTGCTGCCGATCTGGCAACTCGCCGAACGCCCCGGCCTATCGGGCCCCGCTTCGCAACTGATTCAAGCCGCCATCGATCTCGGCATCGGCGAGGCGGCGGTGGCCGACACCATCGCCTTCGTGCGCGAGCACGCGCGCCCCTGGATCGACTCGGGCGCGGCGCGCGCGGCGGACGACCCCTATGTGATCGCCGATATCGGCCGCTTGCAGATCGACTTGCACGCCGCTCAGGAGGTGTTGCGCGACGCGGGCCATACGCTCGACGCCATCGCTGCGCATCCCGTCGATGAGTCGGCGAGCGCACGCGCATCGGTTGCCGTGGCGCAGGCGAAGGTGCTGACTACGCGCTTCGCGCTCGAAGCGAGCGAGAAACTGTTCGAACTGGCGGGCTCTGCCGCCACGCGTGCCGCGCACAACCTCGATCGCCACTGGCGCAATGCGCGCACGCATACGCTCCACGATCCGTTGCGCTGGAAACTGCATCTGCTTGGCAACTATCACCTGAACCACGTACTGCCCGCGCGCCACGCCTGGAATTGAGCCCCATGAGCACTGAACTTCCCATCACCGAAGGCTTCTCCGAAGCTGAAACCGGCGGCGCGCCACGGCGTGCCGCACCACCGCGCGCGCCGGCGCGTCTGGCCGACGACGCAGCGGCGCTCGCCGCCGCGCAACGGCTCGCCGCGCAGTTCACGCCCGAAGCGGCGTTGCGCGACCGCGAGCGCCGTCTGCCTTGGGACGAACTCGATGCGTTCGTCGCGAGCGGCCTGTGGGCGATCACCGTGCCGCGCGAGTACGGCGGCCCCGGCGTGCGTAACGGCACGCTTGCCGAAGTGACCGCAATCATCGCCGCAGCGGACGGCTCGCTCGGGCAGATCCCGCAAAACCACTTTTACGCGCTCGAAGTATTGCGCGTGGGCGGGAGCGCTGAGCAGCAGCGTTTCTTTTACGACCGCGTGCTCGCGGGGGAGCGCTTTGGCAATGCGCTCGCCGAGATCGGCCAGAAGGATTTCAAGCGCCGCACGCGGCTTACGCGCGATGCGGGCGGCTTTCGCATCGACGGACGCAAGTTCTATTGCACGGGCGCGCTCTACGCGCACTGGATCCCCACGCTCGTGGTTGCCGAGGAGGCAGGCCAGGACGTGACGTACCTCGCATTCGTGCCGCGCAACGCAGTGGGTGTGACGATCACCGACGACTGGGACGGCTTCGGCCAGCGCGTGACGGGCAGCGGCTCCGTGCAGTTCGACGGCGTGCGGGTCGAGCCCGAATGGATCGTGCCGTTCCAGCGCTCGTTCGAGCGTCCCACGACCATCGGCCCGCTCGCGCAGATCATTCACGCCGCAATCGACCTCGGTCAGGCGCGCGGCGCATTCGAAGCGGCGCTGCAATTCGTGCGCGAGCGCTCGCGTCCCTGGATCGACGCCAAGGTCGAGCGCGCGGCCGACGACCCGCTCGCGATCTTTCACTTCGGCGATCTGGCGGCGCGCCTCGCCGCCGCCGAAGCGCTCGTGCGCCGCGCGGGCCGCTTCGTGGACGCCGCCCAGTCCGCCCCCGACGAACGCACGGTGGCCGAGGCCTCGATTGCCGTGGCCGAAGCGCGTGCACTGACGACGACGATCTCGCTCGACGCCGGTTCGCGCCTGTTCGAACTGGCGGGCACGGCCGCGACGCTCGACGGCCTCGGACTCGACCGCTTCTGGCGCAACGCGCGCACCCACACGCTGCACGACCCTGTGCGCTGGAAGTATCACGCGGTGGGCAACTTCTACCTCAACGACACGCTGCCGCCGCGGCACGGAGCATTGTGATGGCCGAATCAAACCGAACCCACCAGGCGAACAAGCCCATCCTGCTCAACGCGTTCAACATGAATTGCGTTGGGCACATCAATCACGGGCTGTGGACGCACCCGCGCGACCGCTCGACCGACTACCGGACGATCGCCTACTGGACGAATCTCGCGCGCACGCTGGAGCGCGGCCTCTTCGACGGACTCTTTCTCGCCGACATCGTGGGCGTGTACGACGTGTATCAGCGCAACGTGGACGTGACGCTGCGCGAATCGATCCAGTTGCCCGTGAACGACCCTACGCTCCTCGTGCCGGCCATGGCCGCCGTGACCCAGAACCTGGGCTTCGGCGTGACGGTGAACCTCACTTACGAGCAACCTTATCTGCTCGCGCGGCGCTTCTCCACGCTCGATCACCTCACGCAGGGCCGCATCGGCTGGAATATCGTGACCGGCTACCTGGACAGCGCCGCGCGCGCGATGGGACTGGAGCAGCAACTGCCGCACGACGAGCGCTACGATCGCGCCGACGAATACCTGGAAGTCCTCTATAAACTCTGGGAAGGAAGCTGGGAATCCGGCGCCGTGCGGCGCGACAAGGCCGCGCGCGTGTTCGCCGACCCGGCAAAGCTGCATCGCGTGCAGCACGAGGGGCAGTACTATCGCGTGGACGGCTACCACCTGGCGGAGCCCTCGCCGCAACGCACGCCGGTGCTGTTCCAGGCGGGCAGCTCGGGGCGCGGCCAGCGCTTCGCCGCGCGCCACGCCGAATGTGTGTTCATTTCGCCGCCGAACCGTGCGGCCGCGCGCGAAACGGTGCGTGCGCTGCGCGAGCAGCTCGTGCGTGCCGGGCGCCGCCCCGACGACGTGAAAGTGTTCGTGGGCGCGGCCGTGGTGCCGGGCGCAACCGAGCGCGAAGCGCGCGAAAAGTATGCGGACTACCGCCAGTATGCGAGCCGCGAGGCGGGGCTCGCGCATTTCGCGTCGAGCACCGGCATCGATTACGCGCAATACGATCTCGACGAACCGGTCGATTACACCCCGGGCAATGCGATCGAGTCCGCCACGCGCACCGCGAAGCAGAACGGCTGGACGCGGCGCAAGCTGCTCGAGATGTTCGAACTGGGCGGGCGCTACCCGGCTATCGTCGGCAGCGCGTCGCAGGTCGCCGACGAGTTGCAGGCGTGGATCGACGAGGCCGACGTGGACGGTTTCAACCTGAGCCGCACGGTGGTGCCCGAAAGCTACGAGGACTTCGTGGATATCGTGGTGCCGGAATTGCAGACGCGCGGGCGCTACAAGACGGCCTATGCGCCGGGCACGTTGCGCGAGAAGCTCTTTGGCGAAGGTGCGGAGTTGCCCGAGCGGCACGCGGGCGCCGGGTTTCGGCGCGTGCCGGAAGCGGTGTAAATGAAAGCGGGCCGCCGCGGCGTGAATCGCCGGGCGGCCCGATCGGAAAACACAAGGGAAAGCGAAAGTGATTCGGCAACCGAATTACTTTCGCAGTGGTCATTACTGCTGCGGCGCGTCCTTCCACGCGGGCAACGTAGCCCCGTGATAAACGGCGAGAATCTCGGCGGCCACGTTGGGCTGCTGGTAACTCTCCACCAGCGTGTGCACCCACGGTGCGTTGGCATCCTTATCGTTCACGGCGATGAAGTTGCGATACGGATTACCCGGCACCTGCTCCTGCGCAATGCGCTCCTGCGGAATCTTGATGCCCGACTTGACCGCCCAGTCCGTGTTGACCACGGCCGCGTCCAGATCGCCGATCGAGCGGCCGATGATGCCCGCGTCGAGTTCCTTGATATGGATGTTCTTCGGATTCTTCGCGATGTCGCGCGCGGTGGGCAAGAGGCCCACGTCGGCGCGCAGCGTGATGAGCCCTTGCGCCTGGAGCAGCAGCAGCGCGCGGCCTTCGTTGCTCGGGTCGTTCGGCACGCCGATGGCGGCGCCTTGCGGCAGGTCCGCCACCGACTTCACCTTGCGCGAGTAAAGGCCGATCGGCTGAACGTACGTGAAGCCCACCGGCACGATGTGGTAGCCGCGCGCCTTGATCTGCGCGTCGAGATAGGGCTTGTGCTGGAACGAATTGGCGTCGAGGTCGTGAACCGAAAGCGCCTCATTGGGCTGCGTGTATTCGGAGAACGTCGTCACCTTCACGGTGACCCCGTGCTTCGCGGCGTTGGCGGCGACCACGCGCCACACGTCCTCGTCCTCGCCCGACATGATGCCCACGCGCACCGTATTGTCCGCCGCCTGAGCAAGCGACGCGCCCCCGAGGCTCACGCCCAGCGCGAGCGAAGCCAGCGCGGTTCCCAGCCATGTTCTTTTATTCATAGGTCCATCGTTCGATGAGTTGTGGATGAGGCGATGCTAGAGAGCGCGCCACGGGTGGACAACCAATTTCGGCAGCATTGCTTAGCTAAAAACGTCGTTTTGCCATGCACAACGGTGTGGCTACGATGCAGCGATTGCAATCATTCAGTGAGTACCCGTCATGTCCACACTCGCCGTTCCGGTACCGGAAGCCCGCGAAGATTCCGAGCCAGAGGCTGCGGCCGCTTCGCAGCACGCGGTGATTCGTTCCGCGCAGGACGTCGCCCGTATCGTCAACGCGGGAGCCGCGCAGGGCAGCAACGCGCGCATCGTGATCGCCATCGCGCTGGGCGGCGTGTTTCTCGACGCCTACGACCTCACTTCGCTCGCCTATGGCGTGAAGGACATCGCGCGCGAATTCGCGCTTTCGCCGGTGCAGGTGGGCTTCGTTTCGGCGGCCATTACATTTGGCGCGATTCTCGGCGCGCTGTTCGGCGGCTATCTGACCGACCGTATCGGCCGCTACCGCGTGTTCATGGCCGACATGCTGTTTTTCGTCGTGGCGGCCATCGCGGCCGGGCTTGCGCCCAACGCGTGGGTGCTGGGCGGCGCGCGTTTTCTCATGGGCTTCGGGGTCGGGCTGGACTTGCCCGTGGCCATGGCGTTTCTCGCGGAGTTCTCGCGCGTGGCGGGCAAAGGCAACAAGGCGGCGAGCGTGGCCGCATGGTGCCCCGCGTGGTACGCGGCCACGAGCACCTGCTATCTGCTGATCCTCGGCCTCTATGCGATCCTGCCCGAGCATCAGCTTGGTTGGCTCTGGCGGCTCACGCTCGCGTTTGGCGCGGTGCCGGCGCTCGTCATCATCGCGGTGCGCAGCCGCTATATCAGCGAGTCGCCCGTATGGGCCGCCAATCAGGGCGACCTGGAGGGCGCCGCGCGCATCCTCAAGCGCTCGTATGGCGTGGACGCCGTGGTCGAGAAAAGCGAGGCCCCGGTGCGCGCACCGCGCGCCGCCTCGTGGCGCAACTACGGCGTGCTCTTCAACGCCACTTACCGTCGTCGCACCATACTCGCCGCGACGATCGGCGCGGCGTCCTCGTTCGGCTACAACGCGATCATCTTCGGCCTGCCCGTGATCATCGCGAGCTTCCTCCAGCAAGGGCCGCTCACGACCATCGTGGCCGCGCTTACGCTGAACCTGCTGTTCGCGTTCGTCGGCGGGCTGATCGGCGTGCGCACCGCGCCCACCGTCGGCGCATGGAAGATGACCGCGCTCGGCCACGCCTTGCAGTTCGTCTCGCTGATCGGGCTCGCGTTGATCGGCCATCCCGGCAACGGTTTCTTCGTCGTCCTTGCCATTTTGCTGCTGGGCGGCTATCTGTTCGGGCAGGGATTCGGCCCCGGCTCGCATAGCATGACCTATGCGTCGCTCAGCTATCCGACTTCGCTGCGCGGCATTGGCGTGGGCTTCAATCAAACGCTCGTGCGCTCGGCCTCGACCATTTCGCTTTTCCTGTTCCCGGTGCTCGCCGCCGCACTCGGCACCAAGGTCTTCTGGGTGATCGCCATCGCACCGCTCACGTCGCTGCTGGTGCTGTTCGCAATCCGCTGGGAGCCGTCGGGTTACGACATCGACAGCGAGGATTACGCGGACGAACCCGCCGCCGCTGTTGCGCGCTGATCCCGCCGCTCGCTCAACGCAACTCGGCGTAGCCGAGTTGCGCGGCGGCGTGCGCCATGTGTTCGATTTCGGCGTAGGCGTCGCCGCCGAGTCTCGCGAAGCCGTGCAGGCGCAGCGCGCGTGCTCGCTCGACATTGGCGGCGAGGGCGGTATCGAGCGCCGCGCGCAGCGCTTCGGCCTGCGGTTCGGCGAGCGCGCGCGAGGCGATCAACGGCAGGCCGGGAGCCGGAGCCGTCATGCCCAGCACATGCACGCCGCGCAGGGCTTCAGGGTGTGCGTCGCGCAGCAACGCAAGCGTCACGCAGTCGATGGCTCCAACGTCCGCCTCGCCGTTCGCCAGGGCGCGCAACGTGGCGGCATGTGAACCGGTCCATCGCAGCGAAGCGAAGAAACGGCCGTCCCGCGCAAAGGGCGCCACGGCATGGCGCAGCGCGTTCATGCCGCTGTGCGAATCGGCGCTGTTGCAGGCTGCGCGCAGGCCCTGGCAGGCGGTGAGCGTCGTGGCACCGCGCTCCCACGCCTGCTCCCCTACGACGAGCGCGCTGCGATAGCGGTGGTCCTCGCAGCCGGGCGCGTCGAAGCATGGCGTGGCGATCAGATGGACGTGGCTTGCGAGTCCAAGCATGCGGTAGGGGAAGCCGCAGGTTTGCGAGAGCAGCAAGTCTTCGCGACGCCAGTGCGTCATCAAGTCGACGTCGGTGCTTTCGGCAAGCGTCACGTCGCCGGGGCCGCCCGCGCGCGCGAACGCCGTCATGCAGTCGCGCAGCAGCGCGTTCCAGTGCGCGGCGTGTTGCGGCGTGACGTTGTACATCGGCAGGGAGGCGATCCAGTGGTTCATGGGCGCATTCTACGCCGCGCGCCGCGCCTGCCTGACGCCGCATGCAGCTAAGCAAATACGAATCTATTGTTTGGTGAAGCGCGGCGCGTTCGTTATGTTGGATGGCCCAGGATGTTTCGCGCTCCAAAACGATGGGGTCGAATCATTGCAGCAGGATTCAACGAGCATGGCCGAATACTTCGACGTAGACCACGCGCGCGAAATCGCTTCGCTCGCAACAGGCTTCACCGCACGCACCGAGTGGCCCACGTGGCTCCTCATCGGCGTGATCTATGGCGGGTGGGCGGGCGTGCTGGCGCTCCTGCATGCCGGCCATCTCACGCTTGCCGCCGCCACGCCGCCGCTCGTGGTGCTGTGCGCCTGGCATATGTCCTTGCAGCACGAATTGATGCACGGCCATCCCACGCGCCTCACCTGGCTGAACGCGGCGCTCGGCTGGCCGCCGCTCGCCGTGTGGTTTCCGTACGCCTTGTACCGCGAGAGCCACATGGCGCACCATCGCGACGAAGCCTTGACGATGCCCGGCATCGACCCCGAAACGAACTACGTGCTGCCCGGCCGGTGGACGCAACTGCCGCGCTGGCAGCGCGTGTTGTGGCTCGCGCGCAAGAGTTTCGTGGGGCGCATGGTGATCGGGCCGCCGATGAGCGTCGCCGCGATGCTGCGCGGCGCGGCGGGTGCGTTGCAACGCGGCGAGCGCCGTCATCTGCCGATGTGGCTTGCGCATCTTGCGGCCGTCACGCTGTTGCTCGCGTGCGTGCAGCGTTATGCGGGCGTGCCGTGGTGGTACTACCTCGCTGCGATCACGTGGCCCGCGCTCGGGCTCGCGATGGTGCGCTCGCTGTACGAGCACCGCGCGGCCGCCCATCCGAAGGCGCGCATCGCCATCAATGAGGCCGGGCCCGTCATGCGGCTCCTGTACCTGAACAACAACTATCACCTCGTGCATCACGACTTGCCGGGGCTGGCGTGGTTTCACCTGCCGCGCGCCTATCGCATGCGCCGCGAGGACTATCGGCGCAAGTGCGGCGGCTTCGTGATTGGGGGCTACGCCGCGCTGCTCAGGCGCTATGCGTGGCGGGTGACCGACGCGCCCGCGCATCCGTTCGGAGATAGCGCGACGCGCTGAGCACGCTCGCCCGCGTTCATTGCCGGAACCGCTTGAAGAAACGGCGAATGTCGGCGGCGAGGAGGTCGGGTTCTTCCATGGCCGCGAAATGGCCGCCACGCGGCATGTCCGTCCACTGCGCGACGTCGAACACGCGCTCCAGCCATGATCTCGGCGGGTGATTGATTTCCTTGGGAAAGCGCGCGAACGCGACGGGCGGCTGCACGCGCTGCCCCGCTGCGAAGCGAAACGGTTGCAAGCGATTTTCCCAGTACATCTGCATCGAACTGCCGATGCTCTGCGTGAACCAGTAGATCGAAAGGTTCGTAAGCAGTGCGTCTTTCGAAAACCGGCGCTCGATCACGCCGTCGCAGTCGCTCCATGCGCGAAATTTTTCGCCGATCCACGCGGCGAGACCCGCGGGCGAGTCGTTGAGCGACGCCGCCAGCGTTTGCGGCTTCGTCGCATGCACGTGCGCGTAGCCGCCTTCCATTGCCGCCCATTCCGTCTTCTCGCGCAGATAGTCCTGCTCCGCCTGGCTGAGCGGGGCGGCGGCTTTATCGAGCTTATCGAGCGTAGGTTCGTACGACGAAGGCAGGAAGTTGAGGTGGATGCCTTCCACGGCGTCCGCATGCCGTGCGGCAAGCGCGATCGAAACACCCGCGCCCAGGTCGCCGCCCTGGGCGCCGAAGCGCGCGTAGCCGAGTCCGCGCATGAGCGCCGCCCACCGATCGGCCACCTGGAACGCCGATGAACCGGGGTGCGCCGCCGGCGGCGAAAAGCCGAAGCCCGGCAGCGAAGGCACGACGACATCGAAAGCATCGGCGGGATCGCCGCCGAACGCCGCGGGGTCGCACAGGCGTTCGAGCAGCGCGTGGAATTCGGCGAACGAGCCCGGCCAGCCATGCGTGATGACCAGCGGATAGGGGCTCGGACCCACGCCGCGCCGGTGCACGAAGTGCACGCGCTGGCCGCTCAGTTCGGCAATGAATTGCGGTTGCGCGTTGAGCGCGCGCTCGGCGCCGCGCCAGTCATATCGATCCGCCCAGTAGGCGACCAGTTCGCGCAGCCATGCGTTGTCGGTGCCTTGCTGCCATGAGGGCGCGGGCGTGGCGGCGGCCCAGCGCGTGGCGCGCAAACGCCGGTGCAGGTCGTCGAGCGCATCGTCGGACACGCGTATTTCGAATGGATCGCTATGCATGGCGGCTCATCGGTATTGGGGCGGTTCATTATGGACGAATTCGGCGGAGCGGGCCGGCGACGGCCATCGAGCGCTTTCGAATTCCTGGCGCCGCTTACCAGATGTTTATCGAGGCATCCATTTTGTTTATCTCCAACCGGAACCGCGATTGCGCGTTTCGTCCCGCGTCTTGAGCGCCGCAGCGCCGCGCGAGCCCCACAGGACGTGAGAATGGCGGTCTTTGCGCACCGCTGCCCGTGGACGCGTGGGGGGCCATGAGCGATGATTCTTGCGAAATCCAGGTATTAGCCCTGGCTTCTGGCGTGGCGCCCTCAATTCGTACCGTATCGATCGTGTTTTGCGCAGTTCCATTCGTGTGGCGGCTTTGCGGCGCTGCACCCGTAGCAGGGGTCTCAATGATCATCGATATTCACGGCCACTACACCACGGCGCCCCAGGCGCTGGAGGCCTGGCGCAAGCGCCAGATTGCGGCCATCGGCAACCCGTCCGGCATGCCGAAAACGTCGGAGCTGAAAATCGGCGACGACGAACTGCGCGAGTCGATCGAGCGCAATCAGCTCAGGCTGATGCGCGAGCGCGGCCTCGACCTCACGATCTTCAGCCCGCGCGCGAGCTTCATGGCGCATCACATCGGCGACTTCGAGATTTCCAGCACGTGGGCCGCGATCTGCAACGAGCTGTGCTACCGCGTGAGCGAGCTTTTCCCCGACAGCTTCGTGCCCGCCGCGATGCTGCCGCAAAGTCCCGGTGTCGATCCGGCCACCTGCATACCGGAACTCGTGAAGTGCGTGGAGCAGTACGGCAACGTGGCGATCAATCTGAATCCCGATCCTTCGGGCGGCCACTGGACGAGCCCGCCGCTTTCCGATCGCCACTGGTATCCCATCTACGAGAAGATGGTGGAGTACGACATTCCGGCGATGATTCACGTGAGCACGAGCTGCAACGCGTGCTTTCACACCACGGGCGCGCATTATCTGAATGCGGACACGACCGCGTTCATGCAATGCCTGACTTCGGACCTGTTCCGCGACTTTCCCACGCTGCGCTTTGTCATTCCGCACGGCGGCGGTGCGGCGCCGTACCACTGGGGGCGCTTTCGCGGCCTCGCGCAGGAACTCAAGAAGCCGCGGCTCGAAGAACACGTGCTGAACAACGTGTTCTTCGATACCTGCGTGTACCACCAGCCCGGCATCGATTTGCTCACGCGCGTGATTCCGGTCGAGAACATCCTGTTTGCGAGCGAGATGATCGGCGCGGTGCGCGGCATCGACCCCGAAACCGGGCATTACTACGACGACACGAAGCGCTATATCGAGGCCGCGCATGTCGATGCGGCGGACCGGCACAAGATTTACGAGGGCAATGCGCGCCGGGTGTATCCGCGCCTCGACGCGCGGCTTAAGGCAAAGGGGCGCTGAGCGCATGCGAGGCATGCCTCGCGCCATATCGACGGACAAGCCAGTCAATGACAGAGAACGATGTGAAGCATGACGCCACGCTCATGGGCGTCGGGTCGATGGCGACCCGCCAGGTGCTGGCGGCCTTGGCCGATTTATACGAACGCGCAACCGGGTGCCGCGTGAGCGTGACGTCGCTGGGCGGCGTGGAGGCCGCGCGGCGCGTGCAGGGCGGCGCGGCGTTCGACTTCGCGGTGCTCGCCGCGGGCGCGATCGACCGGCTGCTCGCAGGCGCCAGCCTCATGGGAGCGCGCGTGGATATCGTGCGCTCCGGCATGGCGGCGGCCGTCGCCGCGGGTGTGCCGCATCCGGACATCGGCACCGAAGGCGCGCTGCGTGAGGCGATGTCGCGCGCCACGCGCATCGGCTATTCGACGGGCCCGAGCGGCGACCATCTCGTGGGCCTGCTCGAACGCTGGGGCGTGGCGGAAACGATGTTGCCGCGCCTCGTGAAGGCGCAGCCGGGCGTGCCTGTGGCGAGCCTGATTGCCAGCGGCGAGGTCGAGCTTGGGTTCCAGCAGTTGAGCGAATTGAAGGACGTGCCGGGCGTGGACGTGATCGGCCCGCTGCCGGGCGAGGCGCAACTCGTGACGGTATTTTCCGCCGCGGTTTGTGCGGTCTCCACGCGGCAAACGGCTGCCGGGGACTTTCTGGCGTTCCTCGCTTCGGATCAGGCCGAGGCGACCAAACGGGCATTTGGCATGACGGCGGCCGGCGGTTGATCGCAGGCCGTCGCGCGTAAAAGGCGGCGCGAGGCAAGACGCAAGGCGCAGCAGGAGGATCGGATCGGACACGCGGCATCGTCCGGTTCACGCATCGGTTGTAATTAGACATCCTAATTAAAAGAAAGAGAAGTGGAGACGTGAAAAGTGAATCGGGACAACTCGAATACGGACAACGATATGGACAACGTCAGGAGGCAAAGATGAGTCATCTGCATTCAAAGCGAATTTTCGCGAGCGCAAGGGCCCGTGCGGCTTCGTTGCTCGGGCTGCTCGCCGTGTGCGCGACGGCCACGCTCGTGGCCGCGTGCGGCAGCGGCGGCAGTGGCAGTACCAGTAGCAGCGACGCGGCCAAAGCGCCGCTCGCGGTCGTGACGCCCGTGGTGGATTGCTCGAAGCTGGCGGCGATCGATATCACCGATATCGGCGGCGCGGGCAGCACGATTACGTCGGCCACGGTGACCACGGCAACCGTGAACGGCGCTTCGGTCAACTTCTGTACCGTGAAAGGCACGCTCGCGCCCTCGAATACCTTCGAGGTGGCGCTGCCGGTGAGCGGCTGGACGCAGCGCTTCGCGGCGCTGGGCTGCGGCGGCCTGTGCGGCAACGTGAGCGACCCGACCCAGCAGTCGTCGTTCAGCTTCAGCTACACGTGCCCGCTTGTGCAGCAAGGCGGCTTCGCGACGGCGGCAACCGACATGGGCCACTCGGGCAATGACGCGAGCTGGGCCACGGACCCGCAAAAGCAGGCCGATTTTGCGTATCGCGGTCAGCACATCACGACCCTCACGGCGGAAAAACTGATCAAGACTTACTACGGTCAGGCGCAGAAGTACGCGTATTTCGTGGGGTGCTCGGACGGCGGGCGCGAAGCGCTCATGGCCGCGCAACGCTACCCGAACGACTATAACGGCATCATCGCGGGCGCACCGGCCGCGCACTTCCAGATCCAGAACTCGCTGTATCACGGCTGGAGCGTGAAGTCGCAAAGCACCACGGGCGACAGCACCGGCAACGCCGTGCTCTACGCCGACAAGGCGCTCGTGCTACACAAGGCCGTGGTGGCGGCGTGCGGCGGCCAGGCGGGCGTGCCCGACGGCCTGATCGCCGATCCGCGCACCTGCAATTTCGATCCGGCTT
This sequence comes from Paraburkholderia unamae, assembly GCF_003268775.1. GTDB lineage: Bacteria > Pseudomonadota > Gammaproteobacteria > Burkholderiales > Burkholderiaceae > Paraburkholderia > Paraburkholderia unamae. Next base: position 73,753 of record NZ_QLSU01000031.1, on the reverse strand, counting down.
CGATCCAGTGTCCGCAAGGCGCGACGAACACGAGCAGCTGCCTCACCGCCGCCGAAGTCGCCACCGCGAGCAAGATCTACGGCGGCCCGGTGGACGCGACCACGGGCGAGCGCATGCTCGCGGGCTCCCCGCAGCCGGGCTCGGAAGAGAACTGGGTAGGCGTGGAAGTGCCGACGACGAATTCGACGGACGCACCGGTGCCAGTGACGAAGCTGTTCAGCTACATGATCGTGACGGGCGCTTACAACCTGATCTTCACGGGCTCGCCCACCATGCCGACCATCGACACGTTCGGCTACACGGACGCCAGCTTCTACCCGACCTACCTGCAAGCGAATCACCCGCTGATGGACGCCACGAGCCCGGACCTCTCGGCCTTCCACAAGGCGGGCGGCAAGCTGATTCTGTGGCACGGCTGGGCCGACCAGCATATCTCGCCGCTCTTCACGATCCAGTATTTCGAGGCCATGCAGAACACCATGGGCGCCTCGAACGTGAGCGATTTCGCGCGCATGTACCTCGTGCCCGGCGTGGGTCACTGCGGCGGCGGCGAGGGTTTCCCGAACATCGACCTGGTTTCGCAGATCACGGCCTGGGCCGAGCAGGGCACGGCGCCGAACGCGGTCATGACCTACCAGACCGACTCGTCGAACAACGTGACGGCGAGCCGCCCGGTTTATCCGTACCCGGCTGTCGCGCAGTTCTCGGGCACGGGCGACTGGCACAGCGGCGCGAACTGGACGCAAGGCTCGCCGCTGTACAACGAGCCCACGCACACCTGGGCGGGCTCGAGCTTCTACACGTCGTACTCGCCGGCTACGCAGGGCGTCGCGGCGCCGTGAAGGGCAGTCCACAGTAGATGTTGAACCGGCCGGCCCTGCGGGGCCGGTTTGCTTTTTACCTGCTGGACAAGGAAGGAGCGCGCTCGTGCCGGCTCGTGTCAAATGGATCCCGTATCTTTCGTGCGACGGCATGCCGATATGGCGGCAAATCGTCTGCGCGCTCGAAGCCGCCATTGGTTCGGGCGAGCTACGCAGCGGCGACGGCTTGCCCTCGCAGCGCTATATGGCCGATTTCATCGGCGTGCATGTCAATACGGTCAACCGTGCGATGCGCGACGCCGTGACGCGAGGCTTGATCGTCGCGAAGACACGGCGCGGCATGGTGGTCGGTAGCGATCCCGTGGCGCGAGAGGCATGCGATAAATAAATCGCATGGAGATTGACGGAAAATCCGAAAGGCAGTGGCCGTTGGCGCGGCGGCCCGACTCCGCGCGATCGGCCGGTTGTTTTCGCGTCGTTTGTGTCGCGTTTGTGTCGTGTCTGTGCCGTGCCTGTGCCGCGTTTGCGAATCCCTTCGGACGGCATCCGTTTTATTTATCCCGCCGGATCCGATTCCACGCGCGCGCCCTGGCAGGCACAGCGCGCACGGAATTGGCCGGACCCAGGCGCGGCGCGGCTCAGCGGCACGATCGCGGCGGCGCGAGCCCGCCGCCAGTGCCTCCGGCTGAGCGCGCCGGCACCCAATATGTGGTTAACCCGCACTTTCACGCGAGGCGCGGTCCCCCTATCGTCCCGATCGACGGATCGCAGTCCGGATACGTAAGCGACCCGGGCGACCCGGGCCCGAGCGAACGGCTGACCATAAAACGGACAGGAGACTACAGATGTCTGGCAGCAAAACAATCGATATCAAGGCGTTCATCGACGAACGCCCCATTTCGGCCTATCAATGGCTCCTGGTGGCGCTGTGCTTTCTGGCGGTGACCGCCGACGGCATGGACGTGGCCATCATGGGGTTCGTTGCACCCTCCATCATTCACGAGTGGGCCATTTCGCGCCCCGAGTTCGGGCTCGTCATGAGCGCGGCGCCCATCGGCCTCGTGATCGGCGCGCTGGCCGCGGGCCCCGCTTCGGACCGCGTCGGGCGCAAATGGGTGCTGATTACCTCGGTGTTCCTTTTCGGCGTGTTCACGATTCTCACGGCGTTCGCGCAATCGCCCGTTTCGATGGCCGTGCTGCGCGTGCTGACCGGCATCGGTCTTGGCGCGGCGATGCCGAACTCCACCACGCTGCTCTCCGAGTATTCGCCGCAGCGCAAGCGCGCGCTCCTCATCACGATCATGTTCACGGGCTTTAACCTGGGCTCCGCGCTGATCGGCTTCGCCGCGGGCTGGCTGGTGCCGAACCACGGCTGGCGCGCCGTGCTGATTTTCGGCGGCGCCATTCCGCTTGTGCTCGTACCGCTCCAGGCGTGGCTCCTGCCCGAGTCGGCGCGCCTGCTCGCTGTGCGTGGCGCACCGAGCATGCGCATTGGCGCGATTCTCAACCGCGTGACGGGCGCGAACTTCACGGGCGCCGAGACTTTCGTCTCGAACGAACCGCCTCTGCCCACGCGCAAGCCGCTTGGCGTGCTGTTCTCGGAAGGCTATGGCGTGATGACGCTCGCGCTGTGGGTCACGTATTTCATGGGCCTGCTCGTGATCTACCTGCTCACCGGCTGGCTGCCGACGCTCATCAAGGACGCGGGTCTGTCGATCACGGCGGCGGCGAACGTCACGGCCATGTTCCAGATCGGCGGGACGATCGGCGCGGTGCTGGTGGGCTGGATCATGGACAAGGTGCGTCCGGCGCGTGTCATCAGCGCCGCGTACCTGGGCGGCGGCATCTGCGTGCTGGTGCTGGCGGGCATGGGGGCGCTCTCTTCGTCGCTCGCATTGCTGGTGTTCGCGGCGGGATTTTGCATGAGCGGCGCGCAAACGGGCCTGAACGCCTATGCGCCGGGCCGCTACCCGACGGTTGCGCGCGCAACGGGTGTGAGCTGGATGCTGGGCATGGGCCGCTTCGGCAGCATCTTCGGCTCCGCCATTGGCGGCGCGCTGCTCGGCCTCGGCTGGCAGTTCGGTGCGATTCTCGCGATGCTGGCCGTGCCGGCCGTGCTCGCGGCCATCGCGATCCTGGTGTCGCAGCGGACGCGTCACGGTGAGCCGGCTACCCAGGTGAGCGCGGCGCACTAACAAAGCAACGGCGTTCGAAAATGAGGCGCGGCGGCGCGGCGAGCACTGCCGCGCCTCGTTGTTTGTGGAAGCATGTGGCCCGCATGTGACCCGCTTATGGCCGATGCCTCCCGTTCGACGAGTTGAAGCACCGCGGTATCAGAACCGGGAAATCAGTCCAATTGAAGCACCCGTGATACCCGTGCTATTCGGAGCTCGCCCGAAAGCAGCGAGGTTCGTGGGATCATTGATATATTTTCCCGAGAAGTGATTCCGGTCGACCTCGGCGTAGACATCCGTGCGCTTCGACAACGAGTAGCGCACGATCACGTAAGCGGTCTGCTTGTGCCCTGTCGCTCCTTCCTTGTTGCCCAGGTTGCTGGCGATGTCGTCGTAGTAGGCGGCAGTCAACGATAGGGCAGGCGTGTATTGCCATATGAAGCCCCCCTGCGGGACGTCGTCGCGCCGCTGTGACGGGTTCTTTGTCGTACCGCTCACCCTGAGCGCCAGATAGCTGAGGAACAGCCGAACCGGACCGGCCTGCCACGAGGAGCCCGCGAAGTAGCTTTGCGCTGCCTGTGACGCGTCGGCGTTGTACACGCGCTGATATGCGATACCCCCCTTGAACGGGCCCCGTGTGTAGTTCAGTTGACCGGAATAGCTAGATCCCGCCCGCTGGTTCCCTGCCACGCCACCGAACGAATAGCTCGCGCTTGCCTCGGTTCCGGCGTAACGATAGCGGTACTTGACGGAATTATTGAACCGCGTGTCGAGCGTAAAGAAGTTGGCGGCGAGGAGCGCCGTGGGAGCAAGCGCGATGTCGCTTCCGCCGATGTGCGAGGGATCGAGCGAAATGCCAAGATCCTCAAATGAACTGAACTGGCGACCTGCGGTGAGGAGCCCATACTGCGTGTTTTCGAGCCCTACGTAGGCGTCTCGCTGCCACAGCACGTTGCTTGACGACAGCGCGCCATTTCCGATGTTGAACTGGCTTTCGAGGCGAAAAATGGCCTTTGTTCCACCGCCCAGGTCTTCTGAGCCAAGCAAGCCGAATCTACTGGAGTCGAGCGGCCCCGAAAATTTGACTGTTGCTCCGCCCGCGGTGCCATTGACCCACCGAATGCCACCGTCGACTACACCATATAGCGTTATGTCAGACTGCGCATTCGCGCTCCCGCACGCCATGGCGAAAAGAACTCCCGGTAACGCAAATCTCTTCATTTCGTCTCCAGATTTTATATGTAGTACAACTTATTTAATTTCAAATAGCGATATCAACTGATACAGGCAGGCTGCCAGGTGCATCCTCGCTCGCTACGAGTCGCCTATTCGGCGTTGTGCGGCGGATCTGGCTGGCGTTGCCTTCTCGGCAGGCGGCTCACGAGAGGCGCTGAGGCATCCGTGTGATGCGGGTATGCGGCAGTGGGATATATGTCGATGCGATTCGACAGGAAATAGTCGACGTTCTGCCCAGCCTGCCACTGAGCCTCGCCTTGTGATGCCGCTTCACCCGATAGCGACCGGTTGCGTAAGCTGTGAGCCTGACGAGATTCGAACTGGGATCGCCGTTGCTCCGGGCAGCCGCGCGAATTACCGCGTTGTGCGATTCATCCGGGCGACTCGATGCGCTTAAGGCCGTCCCGAGATCTCCTCAAAGCTCCTGTTGCGCGTTCGCGGTCCAACCCATCCGATGGTGAGCAATGCAATGATCATGCAGCCGCTGATCGTGAGGAACACGGCCGGGACGCCACCGCGCGTCAATACAAAGGCAACGATGTATCCACTGATTGCCGCCGACAACCTCGTAAATGAGTACACGAAGCCGACAGCGCGCCCTCTGATGGAGGTGGGGAAGATTTCGCTTTGATAGGCGTGTCCGTGAAAACTCAAGGCGGCGTTTGCGAACGTCAATCCGATACCCGCGCTAATCCAGCCGACCGGCGACGTCGAGTGTGCAAAGATCAACCCCAGCGCAATGGAAACCAGGCCAATGGCGATGATCTGGTGTTTGCGCTCGAACCGGTCTGCCAGCAGGGCGATCAATATCGGCCCGAGAGGCGCTGCGAGGCTGACGCCGAAGGTGTAGAACAGGCTGTGCTTCAGTTGCACACCCTGCGCCTCCAGCAAGGTGGGGATCCAGTTGCTGAATCCGTAATAGGCGATGTTCTGGAAGACGAAGTAGACGATCATCATCAACATCGCATTGCGCACGTAGTGCGATGCATCGCGGCGCGCCGGGTATGGGTCAGTCGCGTCTTGCGTAACCGGTGCCGAACAGCTTTTTTGCTGCCCGCCCTCGTCGAGGGCATTCAGCACCGCATGGGCTTCTTCCGCGCGCCCCTGCGATGCGAGCCAGCGAGGGGACTCCGGCAGGTTCCGGCGAAACATCCAGAAAACCGCTGCGCCCGCCGCGGGAAGGAAGGTCAACCACCTCCATCCCTCAACACCGAATACCGGATGAGGAATCAGGATGGCTGCCAGTAGGGCCGCGATTGGGATCGCAGAATACTCGATGGATTTAGCCGTGCCGAATGCTTTTCCGCGGAGGTGCTTGGGCATGATCTCCACGATAAAGCAGTCGATGGCAACCGATTCGGCGCCCAGTCCGACACCCGCCAGGAGTCGCCAGAAGCAGATCCAGATTGAGTCGTCCTGTAACCCCATGACGAACGTTGCGAGCGCGTAGAACGCCAGCGCATAGCCGAAGACGACCTTGCGGCCGAACCGGTCTCCCAGCCCCGCAAAGCCGATCACGCCGAGATACAGGCCAAGGAAGGTGGCTGATATGAAGGTCGCCTGGTCAGAAAATCCAAAGAGGCCGGCCGTGCCGGTCTTGAATATCCCCGCCGCCACGAGCCCGGGCGAGATGGGCGCGGTCAACGCAAGATCATAGACCTCAAAGAAGCCGCCCACCGCGATCAGGGCGAGCCATCCCCACAGGCGCGTTGATCCTTCCAGTGCATCAATGCGCGCACCGATCTGCGCGACTGCGACTGCATTCGCGGGATCGTTGCGAACCGACGCGCGACTTTCCCTGGCCCTTGCGGCCATCAATATTTTGTTCATGGTGTCTCCTCCTGGGTGGACCGGTCAGTCGATCGAGACGCTCAGCAGCGGAATGAACTGCTGCCCCCCGTGCAGATCGGATGCCCCCAGTGCACCTTGCGTCGTCGGGTGCGGGATGCTGAACTTGAATGCGCGAGCGCTGTCGCATTCGAAGAAACGGACCTTGTCGGGCGTAGTCTGATACAGACGCGAAAACATCTCCGCGCTGAGCGCCCCGGAGCGCTTGACGAGTTGATAGCTCTCGTCGTCGCTGAACAGGACATCGAAAGTCAATACGAAAGGGCCGGCGTTCTTGCTGCGAACCATCGCGGCGATGTCAGAGAGTTGCATGCGTGGCTTCCGGGATAGGCGTGATGGTGGTTCGAAACATGGACGCCGGCGAATCCGGCAGCACAACGTGATTCATGTTGAAGGCATACACCGGTCCGCGTTCAATGTGCGCCGGGTTGTGCAGGCAAGCGAAGCCCGTGATCGATCCTTTCCACTTGGTCGTGGGCTGGTGCAGCAACGGTTGCCGTGTCAATTGCACGAGGGCGCTGGCGGTCTGCTGGTCCGCAGCGGTGGCTTCGACAACGAGCCCGATTTCATGCGGGATTCGTGCGCGATCTGGCTCGAGCGTTCCCATTACGCCGTCGCGGCCGTATGCGTGGTAGTCGATCCTCGCGCCCATCGCTTCCAATGACTTACCGAATACCTTTTCCACCGACAGTTGGACGCGCTGGATCACGTTGCCGAGCCAGTCGTCGAATTCCCTCAGGATGAAGGGATCGCGGATGCCGCCCACCATGATGCTTTGATATCCCACGAGTTCGGCGCCTTCGAGCTTGATGGTGGTCCGCTCGGCTGGCCAGAACTTGCTTCCCCGTATCCGCACGCTTGTTTCGTCGATCTGTTCATAGAGGGTCTCGCTGATGTCCAGTACGCCGGAGGCCTCGGTGAAGCAAAACGGATCGGCGTTCTCGTAGAGACTATGCGCGGCGACGGATTGGGTCGTGCAACGCAAGCCGGGGCCGATCGGCTGGATCACCACTTCGTCCGTCCGCACATAGCCGACGACCATCCCGTGCGCGGGCCTTTCGCAAACCGAGGGGCCGCATTCGACAACCTTGCCCGCGTGCCAGGCCAGCCCATGGGGAAGGCCCATCTGGATCGGCATGGCCGCATAGAGTGCGGGATCGCTACAGCGTCCAGCCACAACGAGATCGACGCCTGCGGCGAGCGCGGCTTGCAGCGGCTCGACGCCCATCATGCCGACCACGCGCTCGCTGCGACGGATCGTCGTTTCATCGAGATGGGGCGCCGGGTCGAGTGCGCGGATGCGCCCCTGAGCGAGTTTTTCCGCCAGAAAGTCCTTTGACTGCTCCGAGCGAATCTCGGCCACCTTGAGCTTCAGACCTTCAGAGGCTGCGACCTCGCGCACGATCTCCATGAACCAGTCGACATGCACGTCCGCGCCACCCGTTCCCACGGAGCCAATCAGCAAGGGAATTCCGGCGGGCACGGTGTTTCGCAGCAGGGTGGCGAGATCTCGTACGATCGCTTCACGTGGAAAAGCGCACACGCCCATGCCCAACGCAAACGGGCCCGCATCCGTGGTCCCGGCGTCGGCGGCAACGAAGTGCGGCTCGCACGCCATCGCTTTGCGCAAACTGTCTTCCGGGACGCCGATGCCGAGCATTCCGCTCGCGGCAATAAACCTGCATTCCTTCATGTTGTCTCCATCCGGGCGAAGAATGGCCCGGTAGGAACAAGTGTCGATGTATGTGGCATCGTCAGTCAATCTCGATGATAATCATCGATATATCGACTGATACATTCTCATCCTATGGCAAGCGCAACTCCCGTACCGCTGGGCTCCAGCGATGGCCTCTACATGACGGCGGAGGAAGCCGCAAGCGCACTGAATGTCAGCGTGCCCACGCTCTATACCTATGTCAGCCGAAAGAACATCCGTGCGCACAAGACTCGTGGCAGCCGTGTCAGTCGCTACCTGCGCTCGGACATTGAACAGATCAAGTCGGGGATCGCGCCCGCCTCGGCACGCGACACCGCGCCGGGTCTCATGGGTTCATCGGCTATCACATTGATGACGGAGGCGGGCTCCTTCTATCGAGGCGTGAGCGCCATCGATCTGGCAGAGGAGGCCACCCTCGAGGATGTCGCCCGGCTGCTGTGGGATGCGGGCGACTTCGATCCCTTCGATGGCCCGCCGACTTCGCTGCCTGGGAAAAGTGACGCGTTGCTCAAAGCCTGCGCGAACTATGACGCGCTGGACCGCGCCATCATGTTGCTTCCGGCTGTCGAGGGCGCCAATCCTCGCGCACTTGACCTCGGCAAGCAGGGTTTTCTTCGCTCAGGGGCCGATGTCTTGCGCTGGTTTGCTGCATGGATGCTGGGGCAGACATCGCCGGCAGCGCTGCCGCTTCATCGGTACATCGGCGCGACAACCCAATGCGGACCGAAACTGGAAGATGCGGTACGCAGGGTGCTTGTCCTTTCGGCTGACCAGGCGCTGCATCCCGTCACCTACGTCGCCCGCGCGGCTGCCAGCACCGGCGCGACGCCTTACCGATGTGTCATCGCCGGCCTCTCGGCCGTTACGGGCAGACGCCTGCCGTCTGTTCGCGTGGGCGCGGTGTCGCGCTTTCTGGCCGAAATAGACAGCGCGGCGGATACGACCGAGCCGGTCAGGATTCGTGTGCGGGAGAGCGAGGACATCCCGGGGTTTGGCTACTCGCCCTTCAATGCCCCAGATCCGCGCTCGGCGGCGCTGTTGGCTGCGTTGCGTGTGCTGTTGGCCAGCGACCGAAACTTCGCGCGCTTTGTGCGCGCCATTGACCTTGCTATCGATCTCACGGGGCAGCAACCGGATTTTGCCCTGCTTGCTGCCTATGTGAACCGTCGCATCGGCGCCGAGCCGGACGCGAATCTGGTTCGGCTCGGGCGGATCGCAGGATGGGTAGCCCATGCCTGGGAGCAGCAACATGAGGTGCCGCTCGTACGCTGGAAGGTCAACTACAGCGGGATTCTACCGGGCTGAACAATATATCGATAATAACAGTCGATATTGACGAATGTTCTCCATGAACGGTATGTTCAGCGACATGAGTTCAAGGAGGCAGCATGGGCAAGCGTTGGATACGTCGGCCGGAAGGGTCGAACTGGGGCGATTTCGGGGACGCGGATCAAATCGGCAGGTTGAATCTTTTGACGCCGGCAAAGGTCAGGCAGGGCCTCGCCGAGGCGCGGGAAGGCATCGCTTTTTGCTTGAGCCTGCCGCTCGACTATCCTGGCGGCAACGTCGCCAATCCACGCCGACACCCGCCCCGGCTCTTCGGCGCGATGCACGGCGGCCAGTGCTTTCACAATCACTCGCGACATGTGCCAGGCGCAATGCGGTCCTCGGTTGTCTGTGACGACGCCGTGCTGCTTTCCACCCAATACTCGACTCAGTGGGACAGCCTTGCCCACGTTGGCGCCGAGTTCGATGCGGACGGAGACGGCGTCGCCGAGGTCGTGTACTACAACGGATGGCGCGGTGGCGAACATATTGTGACGCCGCCGCCGCGAGAGGGCGTGGAGGAATGGGCTCGTCATGAAGGCGTCAGCGCCGGACCGCTGGGCATCGACACGATCGCTGCGACATGCGTGCAAGGGCGCGGCGTGATGGTCGACCTCTTCGAGCGCTTTGGCCGCGAACAGCATCGCGTCGGCTATGACGAACTCATGCGTATCTTCGATGACGACGCAGTGGAGGTCGAACCCGGCGACATGCTGTGTCTATGCACGGGCTTTGACGAATTGCTGCTCGAGATGAACAAGGCACCGGACCCCTGGCGGCTGCACAACAGTTGCGCAGGGCTCGATGGATCCGACTCCCGACTGCTGCAATGGATCACTGACTCCGGTGTCGCAGCCCTCATTTCGGACAATCGTGCTGTTGAGATTCTGCCGCCACCGCCGGGCGCTGCGAGCACCATCCACGAACACTGCCTGTTCAAGCTGGGAGTGCCGCTTGGCGAGCAATGGTTGCTTTCACCGCTTAATCGTTGGCTGCGCGAGCATGGCCGCAACCGGTTCCTGCTCACAGCACCACCGCTGCGGTTGCCAGGGGCGGCTGGCTCACCGGTCACGCCGGTCGCAACAGTTTAGGGCGTAGGTATGCAACCACTGATCTATTGATTGCGACAGGTCCAACTGGAAAATGCGTTTTTCACTCATGTTGGAACTGCGATCGCGGCGTTTATACGCCGTTCCAATCGGACAGCGCATAGCAGGAGCCGTATCCTGCGCCAGCGTAATTATTGTCGCTTGATATGTCCGAATATCGACCGCTTAGCGACAGTGACTGGGCTCGCATTGCCAGCCTCTTTCGGTATGATGAAATGAGGCGTTATGGGAAAGTGCGGCGTCACCCACGCGACGTCATGGACGCTGTCCTGTGGGTGCTGTCACAACGCAAATCCTGGAAAGATCTGCCCGCTGACATGCCGCCGATCAAGACCTGCTACATCAAGTGCCTCCAATGGCGCCGGGATGGAACGTTGATGCAAGTGGAGCACTTGCTCGGAATAAACTTGATCTTCCCCGATGCGGTGCACTCGAACCCATCTCATGGGAAGCAAGGCGTTCGCGATCTCTTGCGCGTCGCGAGCCAGACGAAGACGCCGCTAACGTGACACTGGCCAGCGCCAGGGCGCGTCACGCAGCACATCGCCCTGATAGAACGCCGGAAAGCGTTCCAGTTGCCGAAGCGCATCCTCGACGCGAACGCCATCGCCCAACACCGCGCTGGAAAAGCCCATGCGCTCCATCTGAAGCAGTTGATCCACGAGCACGTCGCCCGTTGCACGCAAATCGCCGCGAAAACCCAACCGGCGTCTGATGAGATAGGCCTGGGTAAAGGCGCGCCCGTCGGTGAAGGCAGGGAACTGCAACTCGACGCGCGTGGCGCCCGAGATGTCGGCGGCATGCGCAAGCGGGTCCGCGTCGTTGGGCAGCGTCAGGACGACTGCCGGGTGATCGTCGGCATGCTCTGCGGCGCCTAGAAGCCGAATACGCGAAGCCTTCGTCATACAGCCTCCACCGCCGTTGCGCGCACCGTGTCCGCGGCGGCCTTGAAGGGATCGAGCCCGACGCGGCGCACGGTTTCGATGAACGTCTCGCGGCGCTCGCCAATCTGCTCGCGCAGCGCCAGATAGCAGCCGATCACCGCTTCGACGGCATCCGTCACTTCATGCGCCGCGAACGACGGGCCGATGACCTTGCCGGGCCGTGCCTCGCCGCTGCGCGCGGAGCCGTCTGCGCCGCCAAGCGTGATCTGGTACCACTCCGCGCCGTCCTTGTCGACGCCGAGAATACCGATATGCCCGCTGTGATGATGGCCGCACGAATTGATGCAGCCGCTGATATGCAGATCGATCTCGCCGATGTCATTGAGTTCGTCGAGGTCCTGGTAGCGCGCCATGATGCTCTGCGCGATGGGCAGCGAGCGCGCGTTGGCGAGCGCGCAAAAGTCGCCGCCGGGACACGAGATCATGTCGGTGAGCAGATGCACGTTGGCGCTCGCGAGCTGCACTTCGACAGCCGCTTGCCAGAGCGGCAGCAGGTCGTCGGCATGCACCCACGGCAGCACGATGTTCTGCGTGTGCGTGACGCGCGCTTCGCCCGCTGAGAAGCGGTCCACGAGATCCGCCACGCGTTCGAGCTGCTCCGCCGACGCATCGCCGGGCGCCTGCAACAGGCGCTTGAAGGAGAGGGTGACGATGCGCATCGACGGGTTCTTGTGCGGCGCGACGTTGCGCTCCAGCCAGCGCCGTAGCTGAGGCGTTTGCAGGGCGGCCGCTTCGAGCGCAGCAGCGGCGGCCGGGTCGGCAGGCGTGCACGCGGCCACCTGCGGCGGCACGACGAAGTACCTGCTCATGCGGTCGAACTCGGCCTGCGGAATCGTGTGCGGACCGCCGTCGCACTCCACGATCTGCCGGAACTCTTCTTCGACTTCGTCGATAAAGCGTTGCCCTTCGGCTTTCGCGAGTATCTTGATGCGCGCCTTGTATTTGTTGTCGCGCCGGCCGAACTGGTTGTACACGCGCACGACCGCCTCGATGTAATTCATGATGTGCCGCCACGGCAGGAATTCGCGCAGCACGACGCCGATGACCGGCGTGCGGCCCATGCCGCCGCCCACCGCTACGCGAAAGCCCAACTCGCCGTTCTCGTCGTGCAGGAGACGCAAGCCGACGTCGTGCCAGCCCGTCGCGGCGCGATCTTCCGTGGCGCCTGTCATTGCGATCTTGAACTTGCGGGGCAGGAACGCGAACTCGGGATGCAGCGTCGTCCACTGACGCATGATCTCGGCAAAAGGGCGCGGATCGGCGATCTCGTCGGGCGCCACGCCCGCGCGCTCATCGCAGGAGATGTTGCGGATGCAGTTGCCGCTCGTCTGGATGCCGTGCATGTCGACCGTGGCGAGCAGGTCCATCACATCGGCGGCTTTCGACAGCGGAATCCAGTTGAACTGGACATTGGTGCGCGTCGTGAAGTGCGCGTGATGCGTCGGCAGGCGCACGGTGCCGAGCTTGCGCTGGGCCGCAAGCGCACTGCGGTAGACCTCGGCCTCAGGCGCGTCATATTCGCGGGCAATGCGGGCGAGCACCCGAAGCTGCGCGCTCGACAGCTCTCCATAGGGAACCGCAACGCGCAACATGGGCGCGTGCCGCTGCACATACCAGCCGTTTTGCAGGCGAAGCGGGCGAAATGCGTCTTCGCTCAGCGTGCCGTCTTGCCAGCGCTCGATCTGATCGCGGAACTGGGCCGCGCGGCTCGCCACGAAGGCCTTGTCGAATTCGTTGTAGCGGTACATGGTGACGGCGCAAAGGCCAGGGCCAGAGTGAACACGGAGCCAAGACCTTATCGCGCGCTACCTGGCGCCTCAAGCAGCAGATGGCGCTTAAATGAGCGCAGCAGAGGCTGTACGCACATGGCGTGCAGGATCCCGGTCTCGTGGCGGTGGCAAAGCCGTCCCGGCTGCACCGGTCAAATCGTTCGTGTCTGCTGCTTTTTCTGTACCCCGAGAGGGTTCAACATCGCTCCATACGATCGAGTCGATCGAGCGAAATGGAGAAAATGATGGAAGTCCTGCGCATGGTACGCATTGTTTTGTGGAGCTTCTTCGGCGTGCGCAAGAGCGCGGCCCACGAAGCCGACTTCGCCAATGTGAACTTCAGCTGGCTGCCATTCGTGGCGGTGGGGCTGGCGGTTTTCATTGGTGCTTGCCTGCTCGGAGTCGTGCTGCTGGTCGCGCACTCCACCGGCACCGCGCAGGGGTTCTGAGCCTTCCTGTTCCGTCGACTTTAGCGTTGCGAGCGCGCTTGCGTCCATGCGCCGGAAGGCGCTTATGCCAGCGCCGTCGCTTCCACCTCGATCTTGAAGCCGTAGTGGAGCGGGCCGACCGGCACGATCGCGCGGGCCGGTCGCGCCTCGCCCGCCCAGTCTGCGTAGATCCGATTGAAGCCCGGCCAATGCTCGATATCGGCGAGATACACGCGAACCTGCACCAGTTGCGCGATGCTGCTGCCCGCACCGTTCAGCGCCGCTTCGAGATTCGCGAGCACCTGGCGGGCTTGCTCCTCGAACGACGCGTCGGTCAGCTTTCGGCCCTGCGCGTCGATGGGCAACTGGCCGGACACGAACACCAGCCCGTTTGCGATCGCCACGTGACTGTAGTGGCCGCCCGGCGTCGCGAGTCCTGCCGGGTTTTCCATGCGCGGCAAGCGCGCGCCCGATTCGTTACCAGCCATGAAAGCGGCTCCATAAAGTCGTTTCGTCATTGTCGGACAGCGCGTGATACTCCGGGAACTGCGCACCCGTCGCACAGGCATGATTGGGCAGGATGCGCAGCTTCGTGCCGATCGGGAAAAGCGCCGTCAGGCTCTTTCCCTGCGTTCCCTGCACCGGCGACAGAATGCCGTGCTCCTGATTCGCGCCGCTTAATATCCAGTCGTTCAACGGTGTGCCATCGAGCGTACAGGGCAAACCATAGCCGAAATCCCGCGTTTGTTTCGACGTTCCGCGATCGCGGCTCATTGCCATCCAGCCCGCGTCCAGAATCACCCAGTCTTTCTCGGGTTGATGACCAATCACGGTTGCGAGCACGCTCAAAGCGATATCGTCGGTCGAGCATACACCGACGTTGTGCATGACGAGATCGAAAAAGACATACACGCCCGCCCGCACCTCGGACACGCCATCGAGGTTCCTTGCGGCCAACGCGGTGGGCGTCGACCCGACGCTCACCGTCTCGCAAGGAAAACCCGCGTCGCGCAGGCGCTGTGCGGCGCGAACGCACCCTGAGCGCTCCCGCTCGGCCAGCGCGGATAGCGCATCAGGCGTATGGAGTTCGTAGCTGGACCCCGCATGCGTCATTACCCCGCCAAGCTTGATGCCGCCGTCGTGCAGAATGCGCCCGACTTCCAGCAGCGCATCCTGCTCCGGGTCGATCCCCGAACGATGTCCGTCCGTGTCGACCTCGATCCAGACTTCGAACGTTTCCCCTTGCGCGGCGCAAAACTGCGCGACGTCGGCTGCGGCGAGTATGTTATCGACCACCAGCTTCAAGTCGCAGCCTTGTTGTTTCAGCGCCATCGCTCTTGGCAGTTTCGAACGCGCGATACTGACCGCATAGAGAATATCGGCGATGCCAGCCGCGAAGAACGCTTCCGCTTCCTTTAGCGTGGATACCGTGATGCCGCTCGCACCCGCCGCCAGTTGCGCGCGCACCACCTCCAGGCATTTGGTCGTTTTCACATGCGGCCGGAACCTCACGCCGAGTGCGTTCATGCGCGACTGCATGCGTTGAATGTTCCGGTTCATCCGTGCGACATCGATGAGGGCGGCGGGGGTATCGAGTTCGTCGAGTTTCATGGTTTCAGGCAGACAGATTGGTGTGAGCCGGCGCGCCGAAACGCTTGCACCAGGGCACCAGCGCATCAAGCGTGGGCGCTTCGATTTCAGGCGGCGGCGCGCCTTCTACCAACGACAGACCGACCCTGTTGTGCCAGTAAGTGCGCAGGCCGACTGCGGCGGTGCCGAACATGTCGTAGCTCGACCCCGCGACGAAAGCCGCATCCGAAGGCGCCACGCGAAGCGCGGCGAGCGCAAGGCGATATGGCGCCGGATCCGGTTTGTATGTGCCGGCCTCTTCGGCCGTGACCACGGCATCCCATTTGACCGGCATGAGCGCCGCCGCCTGGCGGCCAAGCCGTATCGAACAGTTGGTGACGATGGCCAGCTTGCAATGCGGTTGCAGTTGCCGCAAGACCTCGACCGTCCCGCTCCACGGCGCCAGGTTCAGCCAGTTGGCTTCCAGCGCATAGGCTGCGGATTCCGGCAGGCCCGTGCGGGTTGCCGCTTGCCGCACGAGTTGTTCGTAGTCGACATATCGGCCGCATCCGTAAGTCAAACGCAGGTACTCGGCGCGCCACACCTTGCCCGCCTGCTCCGAACCGGCGGCGCTGTTCCAGAGCGTCCATGAGTCGAGTAGCGCGGTGAGCAGATCGAAGAGGACCGCCTTCGGGTAGGCGTCCGGCACAGATGGATGGCTCATGAGCGAGGCAACTCCCTTGATGTCGTTCGTGCCACCCAGTATAGAGTTTGAACACGCATTGCCGATTTGGCCAGATGAAATCAATGATTCACAAAAGCCGAATATCGGTTGATGCGCCGTTTAGCTTCGCCACGGCGGCTGCGGTTTGAATCGCGCCTGCATATAGCGCATGAACTGGCGGGTGCGGGCGGGCAAGCCCGCGCGATTGCGGGTGAGCGCGATCACGTCGGCGTCGCCGGCTTTCCAGGCGGGAAGCAGGCGCACGAGATCGCCCTTTGCGAGATCGTCGGCGACATCCCATTCCGAGCGGAGAATGACGCCGCGGCCCTCGCACGCCCACTGCCGAACCACGTCGCCGTCGTTGCAGCACAACTTCGACGACACCCTGACGCTGCGCGTCGTCCGGCCCTTGCGGAACTGCCAGAGCGATGCGTCTTCGTTGTTCTCGCGTAGCACGATACAGGGAAGTTGCCGCAGATCGTCCGGGGTTTCGGGGTTCGGGAAACGCTTCAAAAGCGCCGGGGCGGCGCAGACGAAGCGTGCATTTGGCGCGATCGCATAGCCGATCAGATTCGACGCCGGCAGCTCGCCGATGTGAACCACGATGTCATAGCGCTCGGCCGTTTCGCTCAAGGGTTGATCGGTGAGGGTCAGTTCGATGTCGACATCGGGATTGTCCCGCTGGAAGGCGGAAACGACGGAAGCGAGATGGCGCCGCCCGAACCCTAGCGGCGCGCGAATCTTCACGGTGCCGGCGAGCCCGCCCTGGCGCGCGCGCACATCGTCGAACAACGCGTCGAATTGCTGCACGAGGTCGGCGCCGCGCTGGCACAACAGCGTGCCTTCCTCGGTAAAGCGCAACCGGCGAGCCGTGCGGTCGATGAGGCGCGTATCGAGCTTCCGTTCGATCTGTTGCAGCCGCTGTGTGACCGTGGGTGGCGAAATCCCCAGTGTTCTCGCCGCCGCAACCAGGCTGCCGGCCTCTCGTATCGTCAGCAGGAAACGAATGTCGCTTGAATCGTTCATGTGGGTATCGTCGGGGCGAGAGCAAAGCCCCCATTATCGCCACGTGTCGGTCCGCGCGCTAACGGCGTTATGCGCCGAATGCGCGGTTGGGCTGGACGCTGTGCGCCGGTGTGTGCGTCGAGACCGACAGCTGCGCATGAGCCGCCGTGTCGGCGCTGGTATCATCGTTTGTGCTGCGTGGCCTAACAAAAGGGGACGTGATATGAAGCATTCACCGAAGATCTGGCCGATGATTTGCGCGTTGACGATCTCGTTCGCTGGCATGGCCGCCGGAGGCTTGGCGCAAGGCGCGACCCATCTGAGCGAAAAGCAATGCCGCGATCTCGCCGCGATCAAGAGCCACGCGCCTGTCACAAAAGAGCAAAACCAGAGTGAGCTGGCCGCGCTGAGGAAGGCGGGCTATGACCCGAGAAGGTTCGATCCGCACTATCCGCAAAACCTGCATGCGGCGCAGCATCAGGTCGATCGCTGGTATCAGGCGGAATGCCCTCAGGCGCAGCACAATTGAGGCGGACCCGCACACCGGCCAGGGGTTCTTTGGCCTGCCGGTCTCCATGCTCTCAACGTACGTCGCGGCGCATGACCGGCGGGCGGTCAAAGATGGCATGCGGTAACGAATCTGTCACACTGGTCTGCCAGTGTGACAGAGGGAGACGCCCCTCGCCGCTGTAATAACAATGAGAATTCTTATCAAGAATATTAGTAAGTATTCCTGTTATTCCACTATTTTCATGATGCGATCCTGATCGCCCTGTCACCGATCTGTATTTAGCCGTTTTTTCACCCGATTTCCTGTAGATAGCTCGCCGGTTATGCGAAACGGCTCGGCAAGTACGAGCCGCACATGTCTTCGTCCGCCTGAATCTTCAGACCACGGACGTGTCCCGTCCCACTCGTTCCCGGTTCACGAGGTGATGCAATGACAGACCTAGCCAATCGATATGCACGTAGCCAGGAAGTCGGAAGCAAGGTTGCCCGGCTCCTCGCAAAACGATCGGAACTCGCGCAATCGCAATTCAGGCAGCGCGTCGCGGACGCGGCAGAGCGGCTGGACGACACGGACAAGCGCGCGCAGGGCAGTCCGGCATGGGCAACGGCGTTGGATCCCTGGGCCGGCTACCGCTACGCAATGGATGTCGCCGAGCGTTCCGTACTCTTCTGGGACACCTTGCGTCAGCGCGGAAACGGCTTCGTCGACCAGGCGCGCCACGGTCTTCAGCCTGTTCTGCATTTCGACCATGAACTCGTTGTCGACGGCCGCACGCTCGCCCGGCCGGTCAACTACGCGCTCGTGCGGCTGCTGCCGCCCGAAGGCGTTGTCGTGGACGTTAGCAAGCGTCCTTACGTGATCATCGACCCGCGCGCGGGCCACGGCCCCGGCATAGGCGGTTTCAAGGACGACTCGCAGGCCGGCGTGGCGCTAAAGGCCGGCCACTGCGTGTATTTCGTCATCTTCTTTCGCGATCCGGAACCTGGCCAGACGATGCTCGACGTGTGCGCGGCGGAAGAGCAGTTCATCAGGAAGGTGTGCGAACTGCACCCCGACAGCCCGAAGCCGGCCATCGTCGGCAACTGCCAGGGCGGCTGGGCTGCGATGATGCTGGCGAGTTCCGATCCGGACCATACGGGGCCGCTCGTCATCAATGGCGCTCCAATGTCCTACTGGAGCGGCGCGTGGAGCGAAGGCGAAGGCGACAATCCGATGCGCTATTCCGGCGGCATGCTGGGAGGCACCTGGCTCGCGTCGCTGACGGCGGACCTCGGCAACGGCAAGTTCGACGGCGCGCATCTCGTGCAGAACTTCGAGAACCTCAATCCCGCGAACAGCCTGTGGGACAAGTACTATCACCTGTTCGACAACGTCGATACCGAACCGCCGCGCTTTCTCGACTTCGAGCGCTGGTGGGGCGGCTACTACCTGATGAACCGCGAGGAGATCGAGTGGATCACGCGCAACCTGTTCGTGGGCAACAAGCTCTGGTCGGGCGAGGTGCGCGGTCTTGACGGTGCGGCGTTCGATCTGCGGGAAATCAAGTCGCCGATCGTCCTGTTCGCGTCTCTCGGCGACAACATCACGCCGCCCCAGCAGGCATTCAACTGGGTCGCCGACATTTACGGAAGCACGGAGGAAATCAAGGCGCGCGGACAGGTGATTGTCGGGCTCGTGCACCAGAGCATCGGTCATCTCGGCATTTTTGTTTCGGGCAAGGTGGCGAAGAAGGAGCATCAGCAGATCGCATCCGTGCTCGAAGCGATCGAATCCTTCCCGCCCGGTCTCTACGGCATGGAGATTGCCGAAAGCCGGGGCGAGGACGGCAAAACGCAATACGACGTGTCGTTCCAGGAGTATCGGCTCGAAGATATCGCCGCGCGCCTGAACCGGTTCGAGCGTACCGATGAGCAGCCGTTCGAGGCCGTCAAGCGCGTGTCGGAACTGAACCAGCGTACGTACGAACTCTTCCTGCAACCGTGGGTGCGGGCGTTCTCGAACGAAACGACGGCGACGTTGCAGCGTCAGTTTCATCCGCTGCGCGCGCAACGCTGGGCGTTTTCCGACCTGAATCCGTGGCTCGCGTGGCTCGGCCCGACCGCCGAGGCGGTCCGGGCGAAGCGGCATGCCGAAACCCATGATGACACCCGGTTGAGGGCGGTCGAGCACTGTGGCTCGGAAATGCTCAGCGCATCGCTCGACTTCTACCGCGCGATGCGCGACGCCATGACGGAAAGCGCGTTCTTCTCGTTGTACGGAAACCTGTATCGCGTGGAACACGATGAAGAGGCGAGCGCCCGTCCCGCGGAGCCGGCGGGCGACCACCGCAATCTGCCCTACGTGAGGGATGCGCTGGCCTCGATGAGAGAGGGCGGCTATACGGAAGCGCTCGCGCGCGCCGCTTGCCTGCTCGCGCGCCGGGGCGAGCCGCTGCCGCTCGCGCGGCTTGCCCTGCGCCACGAACTTGCGAAGGACTATGCCGCCTGGCTGCCCCAGCTTCCCGGCGACCAGTGGAGACGCGTGCGCGGCGAGCAGGAGATCATCGTGCGCTACGAGCCGGAGCAGGCGCTCGCGACGCTGCCGGATCTGCTGAAAGACCGCAAAGACCGGGAGAAGCTGTTAGAGCTGGCTGAAAAGCTTCTGGCCGACAGGCGCGTTCAGGAAGCGGGGCCGACCGCCGCTCAACTCGGCATGCTCGACAAGATCCGTTCGTCCCTGCCTGTGGAAAGCGGACCGGTGGCGCTATCTGTCGCTTCGAAGCATCCGGCACCGGATGCACCGCCCGCGCGCGTGGCGCCTGGCCTCAAGGAGGCATCGTGAATCGCGAACACGCAATGTGCGACCGGTTCGTGGCCGAAAAGCGCCGGGAAGATGCGCGGTTGATGGGATAAAGGGGAAGCCAATGGCCGATGTCATTCTCGTTCTCAACGCGGGTTCTTCGAGCATCAAGTTCAGCGCGTTCAATGCAGGGTCGCCAGACCTGCCGCTTGTCATGCGCGGGCAGATCGAAGGATTGCTTTCTTCACCGCATTTCGTCGCGTTCGACGGGAAAGGCAGTCAGACCGGCGAGGCGAACTGGCGCGACAGTCCCATCGGGCATGAGGAGGCGGTCACATACATCGCCCAGTTTCTGCGCGGTCATCGCGACGGCAATCAGCTCGTCGCGGTCGGGCATCGTGTGGTTCACGGCGGCCAGGGCTTCTCGAAGCCCGTGGCCGTCACACCCGGCGTGCTCGATGAACTCGAGAAACTCACGCCGCTCGCGCCACTACATCAGCCTCACAACCTGAAGCCAATTCGTGTCATCGCGGAGCGCAATCCGGATGTGCCGCAGGTCGCGTGTTTCGATACCGCGTTTCATGCGACACAGCCGGCGCTTGCGTCTACATTTGCGCTGCCGGCGGCGTTGACGGCGCAAGGCGTGCGGCGATACGGCTTCCACGGCCTGTCGTATGAATACATCGCGAGAACATTGCCGGATATCGCGCCCGAGGCAGCGAGAGGCCGCACGGTCGTTGCCCACCTCGGCAATGGCGCGAGCATGTGCGCGCTGAACGCAGGCCGCAGTGTCGCGAGCACGATGGGCTTCACCGCGCTCGATGGACTGCCGATGGGCACGCGCAGCGGCAATCTCGATCCCGGCGTGATTCTCTATCTGCTCGACGAACTGAAAATGGATACGCGCGGTGTCGAGGACTTGCTGTACCGCCACTCGGGGCTGCTGGGCGTATCGGGTATTTCGGGCGACATGCGCACGCTGCTGGCCAGCGACGACGCGCGGGCGGCCTTCGCGATCGATTTATACGCGTATCGCATCGGGCGCGAGCTGGGGTCACTCGCCGCCGCGCTCGGGGGACTCGATGCGCTGGTGTTTACGGCGGGTATCGGTGAGCACTCGCCGGAGATCCGGCGACGGGCCTGCGAACAGGCCCGCTGGTGCGGCGTGGAAATCGACGGCAGCGCCAACGAGGCCGGTGCGCCCTGCATCAGCACGGCGTCGAGCAAAGTCGCGGTGTGGGTCATCCCGACCAACGAAGAACTCATGATCGCCCGTCATACGCGGGAAGTGGCGGGCATTGCGTGAGATGGCCTGATCGCCGAGGAGGAGTCCGATGAACCAGAGCATTCAACATCCGGTGCTGGCGGGAAAGAAGGCGCTTGTGACGGGCGTCGCCAACGACCATTCGATTGCCTATGGCTGCGCGAAAGCGTTCCATGAAGTGGGCGCCGATCTCGCGATTACCTACGCCGATGAAAAGGCCAGGTCATACGTCGAACCGCTGGCAAAAGAACTCAACGCGCCCATTTTCATGCCGCTCAATGTGTCGCGGCAAGATGAGCTGGAAGCGGTATTCGAGCGGATTGCGAGCGAATGGGGCGAACTCGACATACTCGTGCATTCCGTCGCATGGGCGCCAAAGAGCGATTTGCAGGGAGGGCTGCTCAACTGCTCCGCCGAGGGCTTTGCGGCGGCGATGGACATTTCATGCCATTCGTTCGTGCGCATGGCTCGGCTCGCCGCGCCGTTGATGAAGAACGGCGGCTCCCTGTTCGCAATGAGCTATTACG
The DNA here is from genome assembly GCF_003268775.1 of Paraburkholderia unamae. Taxonomy (GTDB): domain Bacteria; phylum Pseudomonadota; class Gammaproteobacteria; order Burkholderiales; family Burkholderiaceae; genus Paraburkholderia; species Paraburkholderia unamae. The sequence goes on along the minus strand of NZ_QLSU01000031.1, from coordinate 52,003 downwards.
GCGCGAACAAGGTGGTCCCGAACTACAACGTCATGGGGCCGGTCAAGGCGGCGCTGGAAGCGTGCGCGCGCTATCTCGCGTATGAACTGGGTCCGCAGCAGATCCGGGTGCACGCCGTATCGCCCGGGCCTTTGAAAACGCGTGCGGCATCGGGCTTGAAAGACTTCGACGTGCTGCTCACGCAGGCGGCCGAACGTGCACCGCTTGGCGAACTGGTCGACATCATGGACGTGGGCTTCACCTGTGCCTATCTCGCGACGCCGTACGCACGGCGATTGTCTGGCGAGACGCTCTATGTGGACGGTGGCGTCCACATCATGGCTTAGGGTAAGCACCGAATCGGGGCAGCGTGCCAAATCGGGGCAAAGGGCCAATGAGGGTATCTCATAGTGGCCGATCACTGACGCCGCGTCGTGGAGGTGATAGATTGCTAACAGGCTCACGCCAGGGGAAGATCGGCGATGAGCCGTTCGCGGCTAGAGTTGGTGACTATCGGGTAATGTCGGTACGAAGATCCTCACGAAAGGATACGCCATGTCCCGCCGATACATTGCTGCTGCCTTTCTCATCCCTTCATTGGCGCTGGCGTTCCAGCCTGTCCCTGTTCCGGAATGTCGGGCCGCGAGTTCCGGCGCCTCGACTCAGGAAACCATCGCCGCCGCCAAATGCCGCGCGCGATCGCTCATCGCGGGGGCCTATAACCGCACCGAGGGCGATGCGATGAGCGCGGTCTCCGAGTGCGCCGGGACCTTCGACGAGGTACTCAACCATCGGCTGACCGAAGGCGTATCCCACGACGAACTGGTCGTGATGTGCGCCGACACGGCCATGCACATGGGCCTCATGAAGCTTGACTAGCGGGAAGCTTTCAACGCATGACGGCCCATGCGGGAACGGCATATCTCCACACCGCGCCCGGCACGTGCCTGCTTTCCCGGCTATTCCTGCTGGAGCCGGGCATGGTGGTACTTGATCACATCCATGACCGCAGCCGTCATCACCGAAGTGGAAACGCCGAACATCAGGATGCCATTGGCTGCTTCGATTGGGCCAAGCATGCGCCATTCCTTGGACATGACGATGTCGCCGTAGCCCAGCGTGATGAAATTGACCGCGGAGTGATATAGCGCGGTGGCGAAATCAGAAAATTCGCCTAATACCATGAACAACGCGGCCCAGATTGCCATTTGGGCAAAATTGCAGAGCAAGGTCAGCAGCATCACGGTAACCAATAGCAGGACGTCCACCCACAGCAAATCCTGTCCCTTGACGTTGCGCCGGAAGCGCGCGTACCGGCGCAGGCAGACCGCGACCACCACGGCTTGCAGCAACAGGCACAGGATCATGGCCGGCGCGGCGGCTAGTAGATTGTGTAGCATGACTGACTCCGTCGTCAGGGGCGCGCAGGCGAAAAGGGCGCGGCATTCGGGATGTGGAGATCGCCAATTGAAAACTGGCTGACCGTGCCATCATAGAATGGCTGACATATTGATGCCGAATGGGCGGTCAAGTCGGATTTCCTTTATCGGCGTAAAGCAGGATGCGCGGGACGCAACATGGCGGAACGTGACTGGCTTGCGAACATGCATTCAGGCATGTGATGGTCCGTTCACCTGGATTCCGCCTGACTCAAGTGGCCGGCCTGCCGTGAATCGGGGCAATGTGGCGGCATTGATTGGGGACATCGCATGACAAAGATGCTGATCGATGTAGTCATCTTTCTGGGGTCCGCGCTGATTGCGGTACCGCTCGCCGTCCGCCTCGGCTTTGGTGCCGTGCTCGGTTATCTGGTGGCGGGCATCATGATCGGTCCGTGGGCGCTGAGGCTCGTGACCGACATCGACGCGATTCTCCATTTTTCGGAATTGGGTATCGTGTTGATGATGTTCGTGATCGGACTCGAAATGCGGGTCGACGCGCTTTGGGCAATGCGTCGCACCATCTTTGGCTACGGCACGATGCAGATGACCGTGTGTGCCGCCGCGCTGCTGGGCGTCTTCGTGATGTTGGGGTTGCCATGGCGCATTGCGTTGACCGGCGGTCTCGCGCTGTCGCTGTCGTCCACCGCAATGGTCATGTCGGAACTTCAGGACCGCGAACTGATGGACATGCCAACCGGCCGGGCCGGCTTCGGCATTCTGCTGTTCCAGGATATGGCAGCCATTCCACTCATTGCTCTCCTGCCATTGCTCGCCCCGAAGGTTGCCGTTTCCGCATCGGAACCGGGGTGGCTGCTGGCGTTGAAAGCGCTCGTCATGCTCGTCGCGGTGGCGCTTGCCGGTCGCTATCTGCTGAATATGGTGCTGCGCGTGATCAGCAGCATCGAAGTCCCCGAGATTTTCACCGCGTTTGCACTGCTCTGGATAATTGGCATTGCTTTGCTGATGCAGACCGTCCATCTCTCGATGTCGTTGGGCGCCTTCGTCGCAGGTGTACTGCTCGCCGATTCGGAACATCGTCATCAGATAGAAGTCGACATGGCTCCATTCAAGGGGCTGCTGCTCGGCTTGTTTTTCATTGCAGTGGGCATGTCCATCGACTTCGGCGTCTTGCTGCGCGAACCGGTCCGTGTCGCCGTACTGGTCGTGGCGCTGGTTGGCATCAAGACGATCGCGCTGTGGCTTCTCGCAAACCGATTTGGCGTGCCGGCTACGCAACGGTCTTACTTTGCCATTCTGCTCTCGCAAGGCGGCGAGTTTGCATTTGTGGTGATGGCCGCGTCATTGGCGGCAGGCGTTATCGATCAACGCCAGTCGTCGCTCGTCACGCTGGTCGTCGCGCTTTCGATGGTGTCGACGCCTTTACTGTTGCTCGTGCACCGCCGGCTATTTCAGCCATTTTTCAGTCGTGAGCCTGGATAGGGTGAGCAGGCATTTCCCCGCCCGCGCGCGCATCGCCTGGAACAAACGCTGACGCCCGCGGCGATAGCGTGTTTTGACGAGCGAGCGGGAGTGTCTAATCCAGCCGATCGACCGGGTACGCTTGAACAGGTACCCGGCGTCTTCGCTTACCTGACGTAAGGAACGGGCAAGCCGTTTCGAATCACGTACACGGTTGTCGGCGCACCCTTGAGATTGCCTTCGGCGTCGAAGGAGTACGTGCCGGCGACTCCCTTGTATTGTTCCTTCGCCAGTTGTGCGATCAGCTTGCTTTTGTCACTTGTCGTCGCGGCTTTCGTCATGGCGTCGGCCAACATTTTTACGCCGTCGTAGTAGTTGACCGCGTAAACCTGCATGTCCGTATGATAGGTGTCCTTATACTTCTTGATGAATTGTCTCCCTTCCGCGGTCTGGTCCAGGGCCACTCCGCCTTGAGAACAGTAGACAATTGAGGCCGCATCGCCTGCCACTCTTCCCATGTCGGCTGTACAGATAGCGTCACCGCCAAGCAACTTCGCGCTCAGACCACGCTGCCGCATCTGTTTAACCATCGGCGCAGCCTGGGATGCGTAGCCGCCGAAGAAAATCACATCGGGGTTTTTCGCTTTGAGCGCCGTGAGAATGCCGAGAAAATCGACGGCCTGGCCGTTGGTGAATTGCTTGTCGACAATTTCCAGGCCGTTTGCCTTGGCCGATTCCTCAAACTGTTCCGCGATGCCCTGCCCATATGCCGAGCGGTCGTCGATGATGGCAACCGTTTTGGCTTTCAACTCCCTGGCGGCGAAGTCCCCCATCGTCCCGCCAAGTTGGGCGTCGCTGGCGCCAATCCGGAAGATGTTCTTGAAGCCTTGCTTCGTAATCGCCGGGTTGGATGCTACGGGCAGGAGAGGCACCCCCGCATTGTTGTAGAGGCGAGACGCAGGAATCGCCACGCCGGAGTTGTACGGCCCCAGGACAGCGACGACGTTGTGGTCAATGAGGTTCTGTGCAACCTGAACGCCTGTTTTGGGGTCGGCCTGATCATCTTGCGACTCCAGCTTGAACGTTACCTTCTTGCCCGCGATCAGCACCCCTTGTTTATTGAGTTCGTCGACCGCCATCCGCGCGCCATATTCATTGTCCTTGCCGTTTGCCGCTTGAGGCCCCGTTAGCGGGGCGGAATGCCCGATCACGACAACTTCCTGTGCCATTGACGGCAGTGCTAGTGCGACCGACGTGCAGGCTGTCGCGCCAAGAATCATGAATTTACGCATGCTTGATCTCCAAACGATAGGTTAGTTTTATCGATACCCTGCGGTCTGTGCTTTTCAGCTAAATCTCTCAGCTAAATAAAACGTCGCCTGGCCGTCGGCATCGCGAACTCGCCGCTTTCCCGATGCTCGCGGATCAGGTTCAATAAATCGCGTAGATCTTGCGAACGGGCTCCAGGACATCCCAGCGCCCCGTCCAACCGGGCGGCAAGATCACGAGATCGCCACCGACGATCTCGGTCACTTCACCCGTCGAGTCATCGGTGAGCCTGGCGCGGCCGGAAATGATGTACGTAAACTCGGTATCGGGACGGTTTATCACCGGCCAGCCTCCTGGCTGACATTCCCAGATCCCCAGATTGCCAACCGCCTCGGGCGCAACAGTCTTGACGGCAATCTGGGGATCGCCGCTATCGGCCCCGGCGCGTTGACCGGCTGAGGCGAGTCGGGCCGAAGCAATATCGGCGGCTTTGACAATGGTGAACTTCGTCATGCATCACTCCTTTTTTTCAATGGGCGCCCGTCAGCTTTTCGAGGACGCGTGCGGTACGCGATGGTTGCCTGGTGACACGTTCTTCGAAATCGCTGAAGCCCGCCGCCGTGAGACCGCCGTTGACGCCTATCCACCGGAAAGGCTCCGGCTCCCACGCCGGTGAGCGATGGTTCACCACGGGCAGCTGGTTGATCTCCTCGTCGCGATCGAGAATCAGATTGCGCAGAATGCGGCCGGCCAGGTTGCTCGTTGCGACGCCATCGCCGACATAATTTCCCGCCCACGCAACGCGCGCGTCCTTGTCCATGCTCACAGTCGGGCACCAGTCCCGCGACACACCGAGCGCGCCGCCCCAGCGATGCGTGATGCGGGCCGCGGCCAGGTCGGGGAAGAACTCGAGCATCGCGGCGTGGATGTTGGCATGCACCTTGTCGACGAGGTCGTCTTCCGGCGCCATCCGGGAGCCGAAGCGGTATGGGGCGCCGCGACCGCCAAACACCAGGCGGCCTTCCGCCGTTACTTGTCCATAAACTCTCAGGTGGCGCATGTCATTGAAGGCCAGGCGATGATCGAGTCCCAGCCGCTGGCGCAGCGCCTGAGGCAGCGGCTCCGTTGCCAGTACCAGGGAGTAGAGCGGAATGACGGAGCGGCTGCTATCCGGAAGCTGGCACGAAAATGCCTCCGTTGCGCGCACAACCGTTCTCGCCGTGATGCCGCCATGCGCGGTGCTCACCTTTCCAGGTGCGATGCGGAGCGCGGCTGTCTTCTCGAAAATTCGCGCGCCCATGGCCTCCACAACGGCTGCCAGTCCGCGCACCAGCTTGCCAGGATGGATCAGCGCGCAATGCTCGGTGTAAAGGCCGCCCAGCACATGCCGGGCTCCGATCCGGGTCGAAGCCTGCTTCGCATCGAGCGTGCGCCATTGATCCGGCAATCCAAAGCGAACCGACGCATCGACTGACGCCTGAATTCGATCGAACTGTGGCTGGCTCCGGGCAAGGGAAAGAAAGCCTTGCTTTGCATAGTCCGCATCGATGCCTTCAAGATCGAGCACGCGTCCAATTTCGCTTACTGTCTCGTTCATCGCTGCCTGCAAATGCAATGCCGCAGCGTGCGAATACATGTGCGCCACGCGTTCGAGCGAAATCGGAAATATTGCCGACGCCCAGCCGCCGTTGCGGCCGGAAGCGCCGAAGCCGACCGTTTCCCGCTCCAGCAGCACAACGTTTAACGATGGCTGCGCCTTCAGCAGATAGTACGCAGTCCATAACCCTGTATACCCTGCGCCGACGATTACGACATCGGCCTGCGCTTCGCGCTCCAGCGTGTCGCGCGCGCGCGAGGGCGCGTGCCACAGCGGGCGGTTTGGAATCTGCGTCAGTTCTTGTGCGGACGGCATCCGTCTCTCCTACCAATCCAGGTTCTTGTTCATGCCATTCGGGGGGCATTGCCCGCTGCGACGATCACCGTGCAGGTGCGAGGTGTGGGTCGAGTTGTCGATTCGGCGTTACGTGCGATTCGCCGCCGACGGTGTTGCTGTCCGCATCTGCTTGCGCTTGCCTTTGGCGCAGAACGCCGGGTAGGAGGCCAGGATGACGACCAGTGCGACGACGCTTTGCAGAAGGCTGATCTGCGTCTTCGGATCCATCGCCATGCTGACCAGAACCGCGACGATCGTGACGGTCACGAGGAGCGGCAGCCACGGATGGCCCCACATGCGCAGCTTCAGCACGCCACGACGTTCCCATTCGCCTCTTAGCTTCAGTTGCGACAGGCAGATCATCAGATAGACGAACAGAAACACCGCACCCGACGAGTTGATCAGGAAGAGGAAGACCGTATCGGGCCAGAGCGCCGCGATCACCACACAGCCATATCCGACGAGCGTTGACGCGATGACGCCCAGGGCAGGGACGCCGCGTCCATTGACACCTCCCAGCCACTTCGGTGCTTCGTTGTTCGAACTGAGGACCAGCAGCAGACGCGACGATGTATAAAGTCCGGCGTTGAGCACGGACAGCACGGCCACGAGGATCACGGCTGTCAATACGGTTGCGGCGCCGGGGATGCCTATCTTTTCGAGCGTCGCCACGAACGGGGATTGGCCCGGCACGATGTCCGTCCACGGCTGGGCAACGACGATGAAGAACGCGGAAAGAACGAAAAAGATCAGGATGCGTGCCATCACCGTATTGACCGCACGGCGAACGTTGCGCTCAGGATGCTCGGATTCGGCAGCCGCAATGGTCGCGACTTCCACGCCTGTCATGGAGAAGATCACGACCACGACGCCCGTGAAAAGCTTGCCCACCCCTTTGGGAAAGAAGCCACCGTGGGCGGTGAGGTTGGAGAACGTCGCGGTCGATCCTGGCCACAAATGGAAGACGTAGGCGCCCGCGATGATCAGGAAAGCGGCAATGGCAACGATCTTGACGCCAGCGAACCAGTATTCGGCTTCGCCGAACGATTTGACGGACAACAGATTGAGCGCCGTCATCATCACCATCAGCCCTAGCGAGATGATCCAGACGGGCAGGGTGGGCAACCACGCATGAATGGTCTGCCCGCCGACAACGGCCTCGAACCCGACCACGATCACCCAGAAATACCAGTACAGCCACCCCATCGCATAGCCGGCGACATCGCCGTAAGCGAGGCGCGCGTAGTCGACAAACGACCCCTTCGTGGGGTGAGCCGCCGCCATTTCGCCCAGCATGCGCATGATCAGTGCGACGATCAGCCCGGTGATGGCGTAGGTGATGAACGCGCCGGGTCCGGTCGATGCAATGACTGCGCTGGAGCCTACGAACAAGCCTGCTCCGATCACGCCTCCGAGCGCCAGCATGCTGATGTGCCGGGTTTTCAGAGCATGTTTCAGCCGTGGATCGAGTTCCGTCTGAATAGGCATTGGTTGTCTCCTGGAATCGAAATGTGTCTTTTGTTACCTCCATTAAAAGCAAAGCGCGCGGGCCAGGCTATGCGCAAAATGTCGATTCGAGGGACAGCGCTTATACAAATGTATGACTATCCGTCTGATGATTTCAAAGGGGCATCGGACAACAGATTGGCAGCCTTTCCCGCCTTAAGGGCCAGCCACAATCGCGTGATGCCGTCGGTCGTGGTCGGTTTGACGCCGGTTAGCTGCTCGATTTGCTTCAGGCGGTAGACGAGGGTCTGGCGGTGGATCGTCAGGTCGAAGGCGGCGGATTTCCAGTTGCCGTCGTTCTCCAGAAACGTCATGAGCGTCGGGAGCAGGGCGGTGCCGTGGACGCGGTCGTATTCGATCACGGGACCGAGGTAGCGGCCGACCAACGCACTCGCCTCGGCAAGCGACCTCGGCATCGTGATGTAGCCGGTGTCGACTTCTCCGTAGCGCACGAGATCCTTTCCGGCTTCGTGTGCCTGGGCCAGCGCGAGGCGCGCCTGGCGCACGCTCTCGCGAAAGCCGGCTGCCTCCGTGACAGGCCCGCTGATGCCGGCCACGGTGCCCTTGCCCAAGCCGAAGCGCAGGCATTCCAGCGTGTCCACGTGATCCTGAGCCAATACGAGCAGCACGTCATCATCGAGCAGCAGGGGCGTGCGGGCGTGCAACGGTGGCGCATGGTGGATCTCGGCTGCGCTCCACGGCCCCTGCTTTCCGGGAGTGAGCGCGAGCACGACGAGTGTGCCCGTCAACCCGCGGCGCTCCAGCATGGGGCGAAAGGAAAATTCGGCCTCGCCTTTCAAGAGGCTGCGCAAGAGCGCAGCGCCTTCCTCTCGCAGTTTGTCGCGGTCGATCATCATCCGTTCCAGCTCGATCGCGAGCAGGCCGAGCAGAGAGCGCACCAGCAGGGGATCCTGCATCGCTTGCGCGTCTCGACGCTGAATGACCAGGTCCGCTTTCGCCCGGCCGCCGATCGCGACGCGTTCGACAAAGACCGGCTCGGTCTCGACAGAAGTGGGCAACGGGTTCGAGGAAACGATGATCGAGCCGCTGCGCGCGTCTTCGATTGCCAGCCCGAGTCGCAACCGGTCGGATAGCACAGTCAGGCGTCCGGCCATGTCCGGCACTTCGCGCAGGGCGGCCGCATACGTCTCGAACAGTTGTTCGCTGGCTCTGAAGCGCTCGCGCTGGGCTTGCAGCACGCTTTCGATCACATGCTTCGACAACTGCACGAATTCAAGCTCGAAGCTCGCTTCGAGTACCGGGAACATCAAACGGTCTGCCGCGTCGAGCATCTCGCGTGAGAGTTCCGGCGCATCGGCCCGGCGCGCGACGACCAATGCACTGGCATGGCTGCTCGCCAGCTTCTCCAGCCAGATAATCTGGTCGGAAGCCTCGCGCGGCACGCCTGCACCCGTCGTCATGACCAGATTGCCGCCGGTAATCCATCGCCAGGGATCGGGAAGGTCAACGGCATGGGCCCAGGTGATCGTCCGCGTCAGTCCGGACAAGCCAGCGATAGCCGTCAGTTTCAGGGATTCGGTATCCAGCAACTCCTGCACGGTAATCATCGCTTGCACTCGAAAGGTAGATAGAGGAGCGGATTTGAACGCCCTCAAGAGGATCACAACTACACCGGCCGGCAGCACGGTTCAACGACGTGCCGCCACACGGGCCTACCGCGAAAACATGGCTTGCCAGGCATGGTTGTCGGGAAGGTCCGCAAAGGCCATGGCGCCGGCGCGAGGGCGGACGCGCTTCTGAGCAGGATTATGCAAGGAGTGGCGCGATGGACATAAATGGCTCGTGGCGGGATACGAAGGCGCCGCGCCGCCCGGGAGCGACGCTGCGTTAAGCCCCCCGGCGCAACGGAGCGCATACAATTGAGCCGGACACACAGATAGTGGAACGGCGATGCGCATTCTCGTGATCGAAGACGAGCCGAAAACCGGCGCCTACCTGAAAAAGGGCTTCGAGGAATCCGGCTATGCGGTGGACGTGGCGGCGGACGGCGCCGAAGGCCTGATCCTCGCGAAGGAAGCCGCGTACGACGTGATCGTGCTCGACGTGATGCTGCCGACCATGGACGGCTGGGCGGTGCTCAAGACCCTGCGCGCCACCCACGCTACGCCCGTGCTGTTCCTCACCGCGCGCGACGACGTGGCTGACCGCGTGAAGGGGCTGGAGCTGGGCGGCGACGACTACCTCGTCAAGCCATTTGCGTTCGTCGAGCTGCTCGCGCGGGTGCGCACGCTCGCGCGACGCGGGCCGCCGCGCGAGAGCGACGTGCTGGCGCTCGGCGACCTCGAAGTGGACGTCACGCGGCGGCGCGTGAAGCGCGGGGCGAAGCGCATCGACCTCACGCCCAAGGAGTTCTCGCTGCTGCAACTGCTGGTGCGCCGCCAGGGGGAAGTGCTCACGCGCACGCAGATCGCCTCGTATGTGTGGGACATGAACTTCGACAGCGACACCAACGTCGTGGAAGTCGCCATTCGCCGCCTGCGCGCCAAGGTCGACGACGAGTTCGACATCAAACTGATTCATACGGTGCGCGGCGTGGGCTACGTCGCCGAAATCAAAGGGCCCGCCTGATGGCGCGCATGGCCGCTCGCTCGCTCACCGCCACCCTGGCGCTGAGCTTCGCCGGCACGACGCTGGCGGTGTTCGCGCTCGTGGGCAGCACGCTCTATTTCACGCTCGACCGCGAAGTCAAGCGGCAGGACGATCTGGACATCGTGTTGATCTCGCGGCATACGCGCCGTCTCGCGCAGGAACTGCACGACGCGGCGGATGTGCGCACGCACGCCCAGCGCCTCACGAGCCAGGTGCTGGGCAATCCCGCGCTTTCGATGGAGATGCTCGACGCGAGCGGCGAGCGACTGTTCGAGCACAACACCGAAAGCATTGCCGACGCGCTCTTTCCCCAGGCTGCCCTTTCCCGGCGCCTCGGACCGGCGCAGCGCATTACCGAAGACGACGTGGTGGAGTGGCGCAACGCGTTCGGCGTGCCGGTGCGCGGGATCGCCACCGCCGCGTCGCTCACCGACGGCACGCAGGTCACGACCGTGATCGCGCGCGACATGACCGACCGCTGGCGCCTGCTCGACCACTATCGCGAGCGGCTTTACGGCTTTGGTTTCGCGGGCATGCTGCTCGCGTTCCTGATGAGCTGGATGCTCGTGCGCGAGGCGCTGCGCCCGCTGCGGGAGATGGCCGAGCGCGCGGCCACCGTCACGGTCGACCGGCTCGATACGACCATCGAGATCGAGCGCGCGCCCAGCGAGCTGGAGGCGCTCACGAAGTCGCTGAACGCGATGCTCGATCGCCTGCACGGCGGCTTCGAGCGCATGTCGCAATACACGGCCGATCTCGCCCACGACATGCGCACGCCGCTTGGCAACCTGCGTGGATCGACCGAAGTGGCGCTGGCGCGCCCGCGCAGCACGGCGGAATACGAAGCGCTGCTCGAATCGAATCTGGAGGAATGCGAACGGCTTTCGCGCATGATCGAGAGCGTGATTTTTCTCGCGCGCGCGGAGCACCCGCAATTCATGACGACGCTCGCGGCGTTCGACGTCGAGGAAGCGCTCGCGCAGATCGCCGACTACTTCGAAGGTCTCGCCGACGAGGCCGGCGTGCATATCCGCGTGGCAGGCCAGGGGCGGTTGCGCGCGGACAAGGAACTGTTCCGGCGCGCGGTGGGCAATCTGCTCGCCAACGCGCTGCGCTATACCCCGCGCGGCGGCGAGATCACGCTGCGCGTGGACGAAACGCCCACGGCCGTGGAGGTCACGGTGGCCAATCCGGGCACGCCGATCGACGGCGCGCTGCTCGAACGCATCTTCGACCGCTTCTATCGCGCCGACGCCTCGCGCCATAGCGAGCCGCGCGCGGGCGCGTCGGCGGGCCTCGGGCTCGCCATCGTACGCACGATCATGACGCTGCATGGCGGCTCGGCGCGCGCCGAGAGCGACGCGACGAGCACGCGCTTCATCCTGACGTTCGCGCGGCCTGAGGCGTCGCGCTGAGATTGCGCAGCGTCGTGCGGTCCCAGCCACCGCCGAGCGCCTGGAGCAAATGCACGCTCGCGTCGAGCCTGCGCCCCGCGATCTGCTGCTCGTTGCGTTCGTTCGCGAGCGCGATGGTCTGCGCCGTCACCACGTCGAGATAGTTCACCGCGCCCGCCTGGTAGCGGTTGGTCGTGAGCTTGAGCGAGAGTTGCGCGGCGGCCGTCGCGCGCTGCTGGCTTTCGGCTTCACTCGCCAGCGTGTCGAGCGCGCTCAGATTGTCTTCGACCTGCTGGAACGCCGTGAGCACCGTTTGCCGGTAGCCAGCCACGGCCCCGTCGTATTGCGCATTGGCGCCCTTGAGCGTGGCGTCGCGGCGGCCGCCGTCGAACAGCGTGCCCGCGAGCTGCGAACCGAGCGACCAGAAGAGGCTAGGCGCGCTGAGCCACGGCGCGAAGAACGTGCTTTCGAGCCCCGCCGTGGCAGAAAGCGTGAGGTCGGGATAGAAGGCCGCGCGCGCCTCGCCGATTCTCGCGTTGGCCGCCGCCACGCGCCGCTCGGAAGCGGCGATGTCGGGGCGCCGTTCGAGCAGCGCCGAGGGCACGCCCGCCGGAATCTGCGGCACCACGACGGGCGCCACCTGCGGCGGCAGCACGAACGACGAAGCGGGCACGCCCACCAGCGTCGCGATGGCGTGCTGAAGCTGCGCACGCTGGACGTCGATGTCGCTGTCCATCGTGCGCGCGCTCTCCAGTTGCGTTTGCGCCTGGGCGACCGCCGAGGCGTCGATCGCGCCGTCGGCGAGCTGCTGCTGGACAATGCGCAGCGCCGCCGTGTAGGCGGTCACGGTGTCATCGAGCAGCTTCTTCTGGCGGTCGAGCGTGCGCAAATCGAAGTAGTCCGAAGCAAGCTGGCTCGTCACGGAAAGGCGCACGGATTCGAGGTCGGCCTCGCTTGCCTGGGCGTTGGCGTGCGCTTCGGTGGTGGCGTCTTTCACGCGGCCGAACAGGTCGGGCTCCCAGCTTGCCGTGACGCCCGTGGAATAGTCGGGAATCGTCTTGCCCGCGAGCGACCGGTCGACGAGATTCTGCGAGGTGCGGTAGCGCTGCGCCGCCACGCCCGCCGTGACCGTGGGCGCATAGCCCGCGCGCTGGTAGTCGATCATCGCGCGCGCGGCTTGCAGATTGGCCACCGCCTGGCGCACGGTCTGGTTCGACACATCGACGCGTGCTTCGAGGCTGTCGAGTTCGCTGTCGCCGAAGATCGTCCACCACGGGCCGCGCGGCTTGCCGTCCGCGGGCGCGGCGACGGCCCAGCCGGGAGCGGCCTGAGGGGCATTGGCGGGCTGAGTGGCATAGTGCGCCGGTACGTCGACCGAAGGGGCGCTGTAATGCGGCAACGTGGTGCATGCGGCGAACGAGGCGGCCGTGCAGGCCACGACGATCGTGCGCAACGGGGTGAGGGGGCGTTTGAACATGATGGACCTCGCCATTCAGGCTTTGTTGCCCGGCGCGGACGTTGCCGTCACGTGCACGCTTTGACCGTTGGCGATGGCGTCGCCGGGATTGTCGATCACCCGGTCCGATGCGGCGAGCCCCGTGGCGATCTCCACGTAAGTGCCGAAGTCGCGGCCAATGGTGACCTTGCGCAGTTGCACCTTGTCGTGCGCGTCCACCACCGCGATCGTCACGCCGTCGGGGCGGAACAGCAGTGCGCTCACGGGCAGTTCGAGCGCGGGCGTGGCCGTGGTGAGTGCGAGATGCACCTGCGCGTAAGCGCCGGGCATGAGCGCGCCGTCGTGGTTGTCCACGTCCACTTCCACGTGCAAGGTCCGGCTCACGGGATCGATCACGTTCGAGGTGCGCGCGACGCTCGCGGCGAAGCGGCGGCCCGGATATTGTTGCGTCGTCAACCACACGGCGGTGCCGGGCGTGACGAGGCTCGCGTCGTCCTGCGGCACATCCACGTACACGCGCAGCCGGTCGGTCTGCGCGATATGGAACAGCTCGCCCGGCATGGTGGCGAGGCCGGGCGTGCCGCCCGCCGTGACGAGCGCGCCCACCTGCACGTTGCGCGCGGTAATCACGCCGTCGAAAGGCGCGGTCACGTTCTGGTATGAAACCAGCTCCTGGAGCCGCGACACGTTGGCCTGCGCGGCCTGGAGCGTGGCGAGCTTCGCAGCGGCGTCGCTCGTCTTCGCCTGCGCGTCCTGGGGCGAGACCGATTGCGTTTGCAGCATGGTCTGCCAGCGCTGCGCCGTGCTGCTCGCGAAGCGATAGTTGGCCTGCGCCGTGGCTGCGTCGGCGCGCGCCTGCTGGAGTTGCGCGTCGAGTTCGGGCGTGTCGATCTGCGCGAGCGTCTGGCCGGCCTTCACATGCGCGCCGATATCCGCGTACCAGTGCTGGACGTAGCCGCTCGTGCGCGCATAGATCGAGGCGTCGGCCCACGACATGACCGAGCCGGGCAGCAGCAGGTCCTGGCTGGCGGGCGCGCGCTGCGGCACGAGCGTCGCAACGATCAGGTCGCGCTGCGCCGCCACCTGTTGCGCTTGCGTGGTGCGCGCTTCGAGGCGCGGCACAATGCCGGCGGCGAGCAGCGCCGCCGCGAGACAGGCGAGGCCGATCACGAGGGCGGCGCGGCGCGGTTTCGCCGGGGCGGTTTCGGCGTGCGCGCCAGGCTGTGCGTTGGCGTCGCGGTCGTCGGGCGCGCCGGCTGGATTGGTCTGGTTCATTGGGAATCCTTATTCAACGTGATGGGTAGCGTTGGTGCGGGCGTTGTCTTGTGCATCCCGGGCGGCGCGGCGTTTGGCCAGCCAGCCGTGCACCATGCCGAAGACGACGGGGACGAACACGAGCGTCGAGAGCGTGCCGATGGCGAGGCCGCCGATCACGGCGCGCCCGAGCGGCGCGTTCTGCTCGCCGCCGTCGCCGAGACCGAGCGCCATCGGCAGCATGCCGATCAGCATGGCGAGTGCTGTCATCAGCACCGGGCGAAAGCGGTTGAAGCCCGCGTCGAGCGCCGCCGCGAGCGGCGACATGCCGCCGGCGAGTGACTCGCGCGCCGTGTTGATGACGAGAATGCTGTTGGCGGTCGCGATGCCCATGCACAGGATCGTGCCAGTGAGCGCCGGCACGCTGAGCGTGGTTTGCGTGACGAACAGCATCCACGCGATGCCGGCAAGCGACCCCGGCAGGCCGCTGATGATGATGAGCGGGTCGAGCCACGACTGGAAGTTCACGACCATCAGCAGATAGACGAGCGCGATGGCGAACACGAGGCCCGCCGCGAGGCCGCTGAACGAGGCGTTCATCGACTGCACCTGGCCGCGCACGACGATCGACGAGCCGGGCGGCAACTGCGCGCGCGCGGCGTCGACGAGACGGTTCACGTCGGAGGCGACGCCGCCAAGGTCGCGCCCCTGCGTCGAGGCGAAGATGTCGAGCACGGGCTGCACGTTGTAGTGCGACACCACGGCTTGCTGCTCGCTGCGCGAGACCGTGCCGAGCGTGCCGAGCTGGTTTTGCGGATTGACCTGCACCGACTGCGTGGTTACCGGAATGTTGGCGAGCGTTTGCAGCGAATGGATGTCGTATTGCGGCACTTCGGCCATGAGCGGATAGCTCACGCCGTTCTTCGGGTCGAGCCAGAAGTTCGGCGTGGTCTGGGAGCTGCCCGAGAGCGCGATGAGCAGGTTCTGCGCGACATCGCGCTGCGTGAGCCCGGCCTGCATCGCCTTGGTGCGATCGACGTTCACGTTGATGGTCGGCTCGTCGCCGGGCTGCTGGATGCGCGCGTCGACGAGGCCGCGCACGCCGCGCATCTGGTCGAGCAGACGATTGGCGACCACGCGGTTTGCGGCCAGCTTGTTGCCGACGATCTGCACGTCGATGGGGGCGGGCAGGCCGAAGTTGAGGATCTGGCTCACGATGTCGGCGGGCAGGAACGCGAACGTCACGCCCGGAAACGCGGCGTTGAGGACGTTACGCAACTTCGCGACATATTGCGCGGTGGGCTTGTGCTTCGGCGCAAGCGTGATGAGGATGTCCGAGTCTTCCGGGCCGATGGGGTCGGACGAGTCGTACGTGAGGTTGATGCCGCTCACCGGCACGCCGATGTTGTCGAGCACGGCGGCCTGTTCGGAGGCCGGAATCACGCTGCGGATCTTCGCCTCCACTTCGTCGGTAATGCGCGCCGTTTGCTCGATGCGCGTGCCGGTGGGCGCGCGCAGGTGCAGGCGGATTTCGCCGGTGTCGACGGCGGGGAAGAAGTCGCGGCCCGTGAACGGCACGAGCACGAGCGAGCCCAGGCAAAGCGCGAGCCACAGCACGACGAAGCGGCGGCGCTGCGCGATGGCCGCCTGCAACAGCGCGCGATAGCGGTTGCGCAGCGCTTCGAAGCGCGTTTCAAAGGCGGCCTGAAAGCGCGTCAACGCCCCTGCGATGCCGCGCGCGGGCGCGGCGTTCGGGTCGCGTGCGCGCAGCAGGTACATGGCAAGCGTGGGAATCAGCGTGCGCGAGAAGAAGTACGACGCGCACATGGCGAACACCACGGCCTCGGCCATCGGCACGAACAGATAGCGCGCGACGCCCGAGAGCAGGAACATCGGCACGAACACGATGCAGATGGAGAGCGTGGAGACGAAGGTGGGCACGGCGATCTCGCCCGAGCCGTTGAGAATCGCGTCGTGCAGCGGCGCGCCGCGCTCCAGGTGGTGCGTGATGTTCTCGATCGCGACGGTTGCGTCGTCAACGAGTATGCCCACGGCGAGCGCGAGCCCGCCCAGCGTCATGATGTTGATGGTTTCGCCGAGCGCGGAGAGCGCGATGAGCGAGGTGAGCACGGCCAGCGGAATGGTGATGGCGATGATGAGCGTGGCGCGCCAGCTGCCGAGAAAGAGCAGGATCATCGCCGCCGTGAGGCAGGCGGCGATCAGCGCCTCGCGCACGACGCCCGAGATCGCCGACTTCACGAACACCGACTG
Organism: Paraburkholderia unamae; assembly: GCF_003268775.1. Lineage (GTDB taxonomy): Bacteria > Pseudomonadota > Gammaproteobacteria > Burkholderiales > Burkholderiaceae > Paraburkholderia > Paraburkholderia unamae. The sequence continues at coordinate 35,470 of NZ_QLSU01000031.1, read as the reverse complement.
GTCGCCGAGCGGCGTGATCTTGAGCGCGCTCGGCAGGCCCGCGGCGATCTTCGGCAGCATCGCCTTGACCTGGCTGATGATCGTGAGCGTGGAGGCGCTGCCGGTCTTTTCCACCGTGAGCAGGGCGGCGCGCTTGCCGTCGGCGCGCACGATGTTGGTTTGCGGCGCGTAGCCGTCGATCACGTGCGCGACGTCGCGCACGTACACCACGCTGCCGTTCACGGTCTTGATGGGCAGGTCGTTGAGCGCGGCAACCGTCTGCGTGCTGCCGTTCATCTCCACGTTGTATTCGCGCGAGCCGATCTTCGCGGTGCCGCCGGGCAAGATGAGGTTTTGCGCGTTGACGGCGTTCACCACGTCGGCGGGCGCGAGCCCCTTGGCCTGGAGCGCCTTGGGGTCGAGCTCCACCATGATCTGGCGGATCTTGCCGCCATAGGGCAGCGGCACGGCCGCGCCCTGGACGGTGGCGAGCTGCGTGCGAATGAAGCTGTTGCCGAGGTCGTAGAGCGACTGCTCGGGCAGCGTGTTGCTGGAGAGGCCCAGTTGCAGCACCGGCACCGTCGAGGCGTTGTACGTGATGATGTTGGGCGGCAGCGTGCCCGGCGGCAGGATGCGCAGGATCGAGGCGGAGTTCGAGGCCGCCTCGGCAATCGCGCGGTTGATGTCGGCGCCGGGGTGGAAGAACACCTTCACGACCGAGACGCCGTTGAGCGACTGCGATTCGATGTGCTCGATGTCGTCGACGTCCGAGGTGAGGGCGCGCTCGTAGTTCGAGGTGATGCGATGCGCCATGTCCTCGGCGGAGAAGCCGTTGTAGCTCCAGACGATGCTGACCACAGGAATGTTGATGTTCGGAAAAATGTCCGTGGGCGTGCGCATGATCGCGAGCGGCCCGAGGATAAAGAGCAGCACGGCGAGCACGATGAACGTATAAGGGCGCCTGAGCGCCAGTTTGACGATCCACATGGCGTGTTCCGGGTTGGGTCTGAAAGAGGGGCGCGAGAGGCCGCGCGGTTGATGCCAGTATCGGGAGGAGGCGCTTACCCGCTGCTGACCTCGACATTACGGATTTGTCATCTGCGCGCGTTGCTGCGCGAGGCCTGTGCTCGCGGCGTTCGCGAGAGATAACGAACTCGTAATCGGCGGGTCAGCTTTGGGTCAGCGCGGCGCGACCAGAATGCAGTCAACCTTCGCGACATTGCCGAGGGCGGCTGAAGCGGCATCGCTTTCCGGTGCGGCGGCCATTCATTGAGAGGTGAACATCATGAAAGCACTCGTTTCCACCCTGCTCCTCGCCTGCGCGCTGGCCGCTCCGGCCGCCGCTTTTGCGCAGACCGCACAGACCGCTCCGACCGCGCAGAGCAGCGCGACACCCGTCACCCGCGCTCAGGTGATCGCCGATCTCGTGCGGGTGGAGCAGGCGGGCTATCGTCCGTCGGCTTCGGATCTCAACTACCCCGACGACATTCAGCACGCCGAGGCCATCGTGGCGCAGGAGCAGGCGCACGGCGCGGCGCCGGGGAGCACGGCGGTGGGCGGCGTGGCGATGACGGGAGGCTCGGACTCGGGCGCGCCCGTGATGGCCAGCGTGAGCGATCGCTCGATCTATGCGGGCCATTGACGGCGTGCATGCCGCGCGGCGGCGCCGGCCATGATGCCGGCCGCCGCTTTTTTTGCTTTTCCGCTGTTCGTTGCGCACGCAACCTCTCGCACTTCTCCCTGTTCTGTCCCCTGCTGCGTAATCTTCTGTAAACGTTCAAAGTCCTTCCAGTCAAATAAGAATCGTTTACATTAAAGTTACAAACCCTTATATTTCTCCCTGCGACGGCATTACAAGTCCGGCTGATTACGGACAGGGGAGACCTTCCCCCACGCGACCGTCGCTCATTCCCACCGTACGCGGGCGCGGCCGATTCCATCGCAGCCGTGTCTGCGGCGCATGAGTTTTTCGTAGGCGTCTGCCTGCCTGCCGGCTCGCGCAGGACCATGGCCTGGTCTGCGCCAGGCCCGTCGCACGGTAAAGCGCGCCGAACATTCAAACGCCAGTCAATCGGGCCGGCCCTCGCTCACGCTCAGCGAAGGCCGGGGATAGAGCCTGCGCGCTTTCCTTGATGATTCGCAGTACGACATAGTTTTCGAAACACATTCAAGAAGAACTGGAGCAGTTTGATGAAGCAGAAAGTCACATCGGTTGCGATTCGCCGTCTCGTTTCCGGCGCCGCCACCGCGAGCGTTGCGATGACGCTCACGTCCGTGCCCTTGATGGTGTTCGCGCAAGACCCGGCTGCCACGGCCGAGGCGCGCAAAGACCAGCAGGCTGGCACGCAGGCCGGGTCGCAAGCCACCCAGGCGCTCGCGCAAGCGGGCGGCGACACGCAACTCGCGGCCGCCGAAGGCGGCGCGCTGCCGAAGATCTCCGTCACGGCGGCGCTGCCGGGCAACACCAACGAGGCCACGACCGGCATCGCCCGGTTGCCGGACTCGGTGAGGGACATGCCGCAGACCGTGAATGTGATCCCGCACGAGCTGATCGAGCAGCAGAAAGCCACCTCGCTTGAACAGATCCTCAAGAACGTGCCGGGCATCACGATCTCCACGGGCGAGGGCAACGGCGGCCAGAGCGGCGACCAGTTCAAGATTCGCGGGCTCTCGGCCAAGGGCGATATCTATATCGACGGCCTGCGCGACTTCGGCGCATACAAGCGTGACAGCTTCGACGTGGACAGCGTGCAGGTCATCAAGGGCGCGTCGGGCGACAGCTTCGGCGTGGGCAGCATCGGCGGTCTCATCAACCAGACCTCGAAGATGGCGAATCTGGAAACGTCGACGAGCATCGATCAGAGCGGCGGCTCAGGCTCGACCTATCGCACGACCGTGGACAGCAACATCAAGCTGGGCGACACCACCGCGCTGCGCGTGAACGGCATGTACCAGAACGGCAACACGCCCGACCGCGACAACGTGAAGGACAACCGCGCGGGCGTGGCCGTGGACTTCGGCACGGGCATCGGCACGAACACCGAGTGGCATCTCGGCTACTCCTACCTGCATCGCGACGGCGTGCCCGACTACGGCCAGCCGACGGCGCAAGGCTCCGACGGCATCTATCGTCCGTTGCTCGAATACGGCGTGCCGGGTCTCGATTCGTCCACGTCCTATGTGCGCAGCACGGACCACGACAAGAGCGACACGCACATTGTCTCGTCGCTGTTCACGAAGAAGCTCAATAACGGCATCCAGATCGACAACGACACGCGCTTCACGTTTTACGAGCGCGACTTCTCCTCGACGAATCCCGCCGCGATCAGCAACACCGATCTGAAGAAGCTGCTGGCGGCCCAGAACGTCGCGCTGTCGTATGGCGCGGGCGGCGGCGCCGCGTATCTTCAGCGCGGCATCGGCGTGCAGAACGTGACCACCGCGAAGGGCGAATTCGATCTCGGGCCGTTCCGCAACCGCGCCGTGGTCGGTCTCGACATGAACTATCAGCGCGACCATCGCGACCAGGGCACCTGGACGGGCCGCGTGAACAACCAGACCGTGGTCAATCCGCAGTATCAGATGCCCGCGGGCTGGTCGCTCGGTTACGGCGCGACCACGCGCGACGCGGAGTCGTCGGATATCGGCCTGTTCGCGAACGACCGCATCTGGCTCACGCAACAGATCTCGCTGCTCGGCAATCTGCGCTGGGACTATTTCCGCAGCAAATACTGGACCAACGCGACCTCCGTTGCGGGCGGCACGGCTTCGTCGAGCAAGCTCAGCCCCGCGATTGCGGCGATGTGGGAGCCGACGAACAATTCGATGTTCTACACGTCGTTCTCGCGCACGTATCGACCCGTGGGCACCGACATTGCGCTCGCCGTGGGCGGTGTGCAGTCGGAAGTGCCGCAAGACGGCGTGGGCAATGAGCCGGAGCGCGCGGACACCGTTGAAGTGGGCACGAAGCTCGACTTCCTCAACAAGCGACTGGGCGTGACGGCCGCGCTGTTCCAGACGCGCAAGTCGCATGCATACACGATCGACCCGGACACGGGCGAACTCTCGCCGGGCTTCTCGGACAACGGCGAAGGCTATCGCATTCGCGGCGTGGAGCTGGGGCTCACGGGCTGGATCACGAACAACTGGTCGGCCAACATTGCGTATGCGTACCTGAACGGCATCGTCACCGAGGCGAGCGCGGCGACGTCGATCGGCAAGACGGCGCCGGGCGTGTCGAACAACAACGTCACGCTGTGGACGAGCTATATCGTGCCGCATTCGCTGCTGCCGCTGCCGGGCAAGCTCACCGTGGGCGGCGGCATGCAGTACGCCTCGGGCTACTGGGCCGATTCGGCGAATACGGCGCGCATGCCCAACAACTTCTCGCTCGACGGCATGGTCGGCTACGAGCAGGGGCCGTACCGCATTTCGCTCAATCTGTACAACCTCACCGACCACCTGAACTACCAGTCGGCGTTCAGCTCGGCGCGCGCGGTGCCGGCTTCGCGCCGCACGTTCCTCCTGAACGCGGGCGTGACGTTCTGATCGTTGCGCTGGCAACGGATGGAAGCCGATAACCCGCGATAGCGCCGAGCGGCGGCGTACACGATTCCGGTTTTCCGGATCGTGTACGCTGTTCGTCTGTTTACGAAACCCGCCTTCATCATGTTCATTCAGATTCCCGACGTGCTCACGCCTGCCGATGTGAAGCATTGCCGCCAGGTGCTCGAAGCTTCGCAGTGGGTGGACGGCCGTCTCACTGCCGGCGATCTCGCGGCGAAGTCCAAGAGCAATCTGCAAATTCCGGCGGAAAGCGCCGAAGCGCGCGAACTGGGCGAACTGATCCTGAATGCGCTGGGCCGCAACGCGACCTATCATTCCGCGGCGCTGCCGTTTCGCGTGCTGCCGCCGCGCTTCAATCGCTACGACGTGGGCATGACGTTCGGCACGCACGTGGACAACGCGATCCAGACCGTGCCCGGCACGGGCGGCATGCGCATGCGCGCGGACGTGTCCAGCACGATCTTTCTTTCGGACCCCGATGAATATGAGGGCGGCGAACTCGTGATCGACGACGCGCAAGGGTCGCGCGCCATCAAGCTGCCGGCGGGTCACATGATCGTCTATCACGCTTCCACGCTGCACCGTGTGACGCCGGTCACGCGCGGCAGCCGCTGGGCCTCGTTTTTCTGGGCGCAATCGCTCGTCAAGGACGAAACGAGCCGCGCCATGCTTTACGAACTCGACTGCGCCATCATCGCCCTGCGCTCGGACCTGGGGCTCACGCGCGGCAACGAGTCCGCAGACGAGCACCCGGCCGTGCTCCGGCTCGTGAATCACTATCACAATCTGTTGCGCCGCTGGTCGGAGCTGTGAGCCGCACGATGCACATTCCCGCCGATACGGTTTCGCTGTTCGACTACGAACGCCATTTCCACACGCGCGTCGATCCCGCCATTCGCGCCTATATCGCGGGCGCGGCCGCCGACGGCATCACGCAGCGCGAGAATCGCACCGCGTTCGATCGCGTGCAGCTCATGCCGCGCGCGCTGGTCGATATGTCGTCGGCCACGGCGCGCACCACGTTGCTGGGCGAAACGCTCGACTACCCGGTGCTGATCGCGCCGACCGCCTGGCACCGGCTCGTTTGCGAGGAGGGCGAACTCGCCACCGCACGCGCGGCGTCGCTCACGCGCACGTGGACGACCGTGAGCGCGCAGGCGAGCGTGGCGCTCGAAGCGGTGGCGCAGGCAGCGGACGCGCCGCTATGGTTTCAGCTCTATATGCAGCCGCGCCGCGAAGACACGCTCACACTCGTACGCCGTGCGGAGGCCGCGGGCTATCGCGCGCTCGTGGTGACGGTGGACGCGGCCGTGAGCGGCATACGCAACGTCGAGCAGCGCGCGGGCTTTCGGTTGCCCGAGGGCGTGGAGTCGGTCAATCTGCGCGGCTTCGCTCGCGCCGAGGCGCTCGATGCGCGCGGCGGCAGCCCCGTGTTCAAGGGCTTGCTTGCGGGCGCGCCCACCTGGGCCGACATCGAGTGGCTCTGTCGCGCAACGGCGCTGCCGGTGCTGCTCAAGGGCATCCTCAACGCGGCGGACGTGCCGGGCGCGCTCGATGCGGGCGCGGCCGGCATTGTCGTGTCGAATCATGGCGGCCGCACGCTCGACACCGTGCCGGCCACGCTCGACGTGCTGCCCGGCATTGCGGCGGCCGTGAACGCACGCGTGCCGGTGTTGCTCGACGGCGGCGTGCGGCGCGGCACCGACGTGCTGAAAGCGCTGGCGCTTGGCGCGCAGGCCGTGCTGATCGGCCAGCCGGTGCTGCATGCGCTCGCCGTGGGCGGCGTGGCGGGCGTGGCGCACTTGCTGACGCTGCTGCAAACCGAACTCGAAGTGGCGATGGCGCTTACCGGCGTGCCGCGCCTCGATGCGGTGCCGCGCGCGGTCGTGCGTGAGATGAGGCGTGAGACTTGACACCCGACAGCGCCAATGACGCGCTCGTCAATGACGTCCGCCCGATTCAATCCACCGATTAAAACGTTTGCGCGGGCGTAAATCGACAGATTCATGGTCGAAATAAACCGGTATTGTTTTTTATAAAGCACGACCATGCGCCACTAATACGCCGGGCGTTAAATCCGGCGAATCGGGAAATTAACCACAATATCGCCGGAAGTCATTGCATCTTCTTTACTGCATACGCAAAGTCATAATGGACTGGTAAGATACGCGCGAAATATCGGATGGCGAGCCGCCATTTTCGGATAATCGGTGCGAGCCTAGACCACTCGCGCCGCCGGAAAGCGTGCCGCGCCATCAGGCCGACTGGGGAGCGGCCGTTGGTACGCAAGCACCGTGAAGCGAGCGCGTCGCATGAAGTCGACTGAAAAAAGCGCGTACGTTCGCAAGGTGCCTTCTACCGCAAGCGTTGCCTGCGCATCGAGCGCCGCCGCTTGTGTCCGCACGCGCCGTGCACAGACGGTTTCCCTCATACGCCAACGCGACGCCCGCCATGCAAGCGCCGGGCCATATCAACACTATTGAGGCCCGCTGTTCAGTTACGCAGCCGCACGATCCAGCCGAACTCGCCATGTCCACTCAGTCGACCCACCATCACCGCCTCTTCATGGCGCTGGTCGGCGGCATCAGCGCGGCGCTCAATACGGGCGCCTTCGTCGCGCTGCTGCCGCTGCACGGACAAGTTGGCGACACGCCTTATACGCGCGCCCTGACCGGCGCGTTCGCCGTGACGGCGTTCGTGGTGTTCGCGCGTTTTCATCTGCTGTCGAGCGCGCGCAATCTCTGGTGGATGCTCGGCCGTGGCGCCTGGCGCTGGTGCCGGCTGCCGGTCGTGCTGATGGCGCTGCTGTTCATCACGCACGGCGACGGCGGCAGCGGCGACCCGCGTGTGCTGGTCGCACAGTGGGCCGCGTTCGCGCTGCCGCTGCAACTCGTGGGGCTTGCCGTGCTGCGCGGCGTGGCGCACAGCATCAACAACGCGCCCGGCAACCAGCGTCACGCGGTGTTCTTCGGCATGGGCAGCGAGGCGCGCAAGCTCAACCTGCGCCTGCGGCGCTCGCCCATCCTCGGCATTCAGGTGGTCGGCTATTACAACGACGCGCCCGTCGCGCCGGGCGCCGGCGAAACCCTGCCGCTGTATCTGGGCCGCTACGAAGATGCGGCCGGGCGCATTCACGCCAACGCGTTCGAGATCGCGTTCCTCGCGATGAGCCAGCCCGAGCGCAGCGAGATCACGGCCGCGGTCACGGCCGACGTCGTGAGCCGCCTGTGCGATTCGACGGCGGCGATCTATCTCGTGCCCGAGGTGCATTTCCTCGACGACCTCGCGACCACCAGCTCGGACCTGGCCGGCGTGCCGCTGCTCGCGCTGCATGACGTGCCGATCCTCGGGCTCTCGCGCATGCTCAAGCGCGCGGTGGACATCGTCGGCGCGTGTGTGCTGCTCGCGCTGCTGTGGCCGGTCATGCTCGTCATCGCATTGGCGATCCGCCTCGACTCGCCCGGCCCGGTGATGTTCCGCCAGCGCCGCAACGGCGAGCACGGCTTGCCGATCGTCGTGCACAAGTTCCGCTCGATGCGCGTCGCCGCGCGCGATGCGGGCGCGCCAGGTGAGGCAGGCAGGGAGGGCGAGGGCGGCTTGCGCCAGGCGCGCAGCGGCGACGACCGCATCACGGCGGTGGGGCGTCATCTGCGCCGTACTTCGCTCGACGAATTGCCGCAGCTTTTCAACGTGCTGGGCGGCTCGATGAGCCTCGTCGGCCCGCGCCCGCATGCGGCCGAGCACAACGAGCTGTATCGCCGGCTCATTCCCGGCTACATGCTGCGCCATAGCGTGAAGCCCGGCATCACGGGATGGGCGCAGATCAACGGCCTGCGCGGCCTGACCGACACGCCCGACAAGATGCAGCGCCGCGTGGAGTTCGACCGCTACTACATCACGCACTGGTCGCTCTGGCTCGATCTCCAGATCCTGCTCAAGACGATCCCTTCGATCATCTCCGGTCGCAATGCGGTCTGACGCGCGCGCCCGGTCGAGCGCGGCCGCGTTGGTTTGCCGCTCGGCGGGTGACGCCGTTGCCCCCGCCGTTGCCGCTTCAGGCGGCGCGCCGCTGCGTGCGCGCCACGCGCCAGTGCCGCCACAGGATGCCGAAGAAGCGGCGGTCGTCCACGAGGTAGCGGCGCCACAGGCGCGCGGGGTCCTGCATCACGCGCCAGCACCATTCGAGGCCGCAGCGCTGCATCCACGCGGGGGCGCGCTCGCGCAGGCCCACGGCGAACTCCACCGCCGCGCCCGCGCACAGCATCAGGCCGCCCGGCAGCTTGTCGGCGTGATGCAGCGCCCAGCGTTCCTGCTTGGGCATGCCGACGCACACGAACACGATATCGGGCGCCGCCGCGCTCACGCGCTCGGCGACCGCCGCGCCCTCGGGGCCGGTCGGATCGAACGTCATGGAAGGCGCGATCACCGTGATGTCGAGGCCCGGATAGTGTTGCGCGAAGCCGTTCACGAGCGCGGCCTCGTGGCCCGGACGCCCGCCCACCACCACGACCTTCCAGCCGCCCGCGCGGGCGCGCTCGCACAAGGCGGGCAGCAGGTCGGAGCCGGTCACGCGGCCGGGCAGCGGCGGGCCGAACAGGTGGCTTGCCCACACGACGGGCATGCCGTCGGCGAACAGGAAGTCGGCGGTTTGGTAAAGACGCTTGAATTCGGGCTGCGAGTCGAGGCGCACGACGTGGTCGACGTTCGGCGTGACCGCCACGCGTGCGCGCCCGTCGCGCTGCATGGCGGCTGCGCAAAGCACGTCGAGCGCGGTGTCGAACGACACTGCTGCGATATCGAGTCCGAACAAGGGAATGCTCGGCGTGAAAACACCCCGTGCGGCCGCGTGCGGCGCCGCTGGCAAGTAAGGCGCACTGCTCATGTTGTTTTTGTGACCCCGACGTCCGCGCGCGACGAGGCCCACGCGCGTCGCCCATCAAGCAGGCGCAGCGCCACCCCGAACCACAACGAACGTTTTAGTTTTTTCTGGTCTCCTGGCTTTTGCCAAGATGCTTTTGAACTTCAGGGAGAATATTACTGCGCTGTCGGTGCGGTGGGTAACACTGGCGTGCGTTTTTCGAGACAAATATCGACATGCGCTTGAAATTTCATCGAATGCGCGCCTGGCATCGGACCTCGAAGCGGACCTCGCATCAACCTTGGGATCGGACACACGATGATCGTCGACGCCCGTGATATTCCCGCCGGCACGCTGCTGCGCGCGGACCTGTGCATCGTGGGCGCCGGGGCGGCCGGCATCACGCTCGCGCTCGCGCTGGAGGCAAGCGGCCTCGACGTGATCGTGCTCGAAAGCGGCGGCGACGCGCCCGAGCCGGCGACCCAGGACCTGTACGCGGGCACCGTGGCCGACGCGCGCCTTCACCCGCCGCCGGAAAGCTACCGGGTGCGCCGCTTCGGCGGCTCGACCACGCTGTGGGGCGGGCGCTGCATGCCGCTCGACGCGCACGACTTCGACGCGCGCGCGCATATCGCGCACAGCGGCTGGCCGATCGCGTTCGCCGACGTGCTGCGCCACTACCCGCAAGCCAACGCGCTGTGCGAGGCGGGCGACTTCGCCTATACGGCGGAGAGCGCGTTGGCCGCGCCGCTGCGCCCGATGATCGGCGGCTTTGCGAGCGAGGCGTTCTCGACGCACACGCTCGAGCGCTTCAGTTGCCCGACCGACTTCGGCCAGCGCTATCGCGCGCGCCTCGCGAAGGGGCGCGTGCAGGTGCTCCAGCACGCGAACCTGTGCCGTCTGCCGATGCTGGCGGGCTCCTCGCGACGCGTGGGCGCGGCCGAAGTGCGCGTGCTCGGCGGCGCGGCGTTCCTGGTGGCGGCGCGCGCCTTCGTGCTCGCCACGGGCGGGCTCGAAGCGCCGCGCCTGCTGCTCAACAGCCCCGGCCCGAGCGGGCGCGGGCTCGGTAACGCGCACGACGTGGTGGGCCGCTATTACATGAGCCATCTTGCGGGCACCATCGGCACGCTCGACCTCGCGGCGGCGCAGTTCGTGTGGCACGGCTACGAGGTGTCGGACGAGGGCGTGTACTGCCGCCGCCGCCTCGCGCTGCGCGCGGACCGGCAAGACGCGCTGCGCGCGGGCAACTTCGTCGCGCGTCTGCATCACCCGCGCATTCCGGATGCGGGGCACGGCAACGGCATTCTCTCCGCGCTGTATCTCGCGCGCGGCATCGTCCCGTATGAATACGCCAAGCGGCTCTACGATGGCACGCCGCAAGGCTATGCGGGCTCCACGCTCGCGCATCTGAGGAACGTCGTTGCGGACGCACCGAACACGGCGCGCTTCCTGTGGCACTGGCTGCGCCGGCGCACGCTGGCGGCGCGCAAGTTTCCCTCGGTGATCGTGCGCCCGGCGAACCTGCGCTTCTCGCTCGACTTCCATGCGGAGCAGGAGCCCAACCCGGCCAGCCGCGTGACGCTCGGCGAGGCGACCGACGCGCTCGGCCTGCGCCGCATCCACGTGGACTGGCGCTATAGCGCGCAGGACGTCGCGACGGTGAGCCGCGCGCTCGCGGCGCTCGCGCACGAGGTCGAGCGCGCGGGCGTGGGACGCTTCACGTACGACCCCGCGCAGGTCGAAGCCGAGATGACGCGCTACGGCGCGTACGGCGGCCATCACATCGGCACGGCGCGCATGGGCCTCGACCCGCGCACGAGCGTGGTGGACCCCAACTGCCGCCTGCACGAAGCCGACAACGTCTACGTGATGGGCGCGGCCGTGTTCCCGACGTCGGGCCAGGCGAACCCCACCCTCACGATCGTCGCGCTCGCGCTGCGCCTCGCCGAACACCTCAAGCAGGCGGCGGACTTGTCCGCGTTGCCCGTTGCCACCGTCAACCTTCCCGAGCCTGCATGATGACCGCGCAGAAAGCCCGCATCCTCGTTCTTGGCGCAACCGGCTATGTCGGCCGCCATCTCGTCAAGGCGCTCGCCGCCGCCGACTGGGCCGAGCCGGTCGCCGCCTCGCGCCGCGAAGGAAGCGGCCTGCGCCGCGTGGACGCTGCGGACCCCGCCTCGCTGCGCGCCGCGCTCGCGGGCGCGGACGGTCTCGTGAACTGCGTGGCCGGCGCGCCGGAGGCGATCGTCGCCAACGCCCGCGCATTGCGCGCGGCGCTCGACGCGCACGGCACGCCGCTGCCGGTTGTACATTTCAGTTCGATGGCCGTGTACGGCGCGGCCGAAGGCCGCATCGACGAAGACGCCGCGCTCCAAGCCGTGAGCCCGTATGGGCAAGCGAAGCGCGAAGCGGAGCGGCTGCTCGTCACGCTGCCCGCGCTCACGGTGCTGCGCCCCGGCTGCATCTACGGCGGCGGCAGTCCGCAATGGTCGCTGCGCATCGCGCAACTGCTGCGCGCGCGACGTCTGGGCGACCTGGGCGCGGCGGGCGACGGTTGCAGCAACCTCGTGCATATCGACGACGTCGTGCGCGCGGCGCTGGCCGCGCTGAGCACGCCGACCGCGGGTGGCCGCGCCTACAACCTCGCGATGGCCGACGCGCCGCGCTGGAACGAGTACTTCGTTGCGTACGCACGCATTCTGGGCGCGACGCCCGTGGAGCGCATCGGCGGCCGCCGCCTCGCCTTCGAAACGAAGCTGCTCGCACCCGCGCTGAAGATCGCCGAAATCGCGGGCCGCAAGCTCGGCGGCGTGAAGGTGCCGCCGCCCTTGCCGCCCTCGCTCGCGCGGCTGTGGCAACAGGACATCAAGCTCGACGCGCGCCGCGCCGAAGCCACCTTCGGCCTCGCGTGGACGCCGTGGCACGCCGCGCTGCAAGCCGAGGCGGCGTTGTCGTTCGCGGCCTGAAGCCGTCGCCCGCCCGGGCGTGGCGGCATCGCCGCTTGCGGCAACTCATGCCGGCATGCCTACCGGGATGAGATACACCACGCTCTGGCCATGGGGCAGCGCGAGCTTGCGCGCCGCCGGCGCCCCGTCGACCGCGCCCACGGGCACGGCGCCGAGCCCGAGCGCGGCCGCCTGGAGCAGGATGTTCTGGGCGGCGTGGCCGGCCTCCAGGTCGGCATAGACCTGGGCGCGTGCGCCATAGCGCGGCGAGAGCCGGGCGGGCTCGGCGGCCACGACGATCACGACCGGCGCCGCGCCAACCGACGCTTGCCCGAGCGCGAGCGCCTTCAACTCGGGGCGCAGGTCGGGCGTGACCCGCGTCGCGGCGCGGTGCTCGCGCGGCAGGTAGTGCATCACCTGCGCGGCGCTCACCGCGTACAGTTCGAGCGCATACAACGCGCCGGCCGAAGGCGCGGCGCGCTTGCCGTCCGGGCTCGTGACGCCTTGCCCGGCCCAGAACAACTGGCCGATGGTTTCGACCGGCAGCGGGTCCGGCTTGAACCTGCGCACGGACCTGCGCCGGGCGATGGCTTCCTCCAGAGATACCGTGCCGGCGGCGTTGGGTTTGGGCAGCGCGACTTCGTCGGTGTAGTGCGCGGGGCTTTCGTCGGCCTGCGCGGCAGTCACCTCGGCAAGCGCGGCGGCGGCAAGCACAGCCAGGAGTTCGCGGCGTTTCATCGGACGCCTCCGTGAGCGAAGGCGCAGACCGGCGGGCTGATCCTGCGGCCTGCGCGAAAGTCGGACCGGGTTTCGGTGTGAATCGCAATCCGGAAACGGCATGGTGTCGCCCATGCCGTCCCGATGGCAAAAGTTATAGACCGTAAATGGGAGATTGCGAGGTTGCGTGCCTCTGCACGGCGGCCCGTGCGCGCAGGCGCTATTTGCCTTGCTGCGTGCCGTCTTGCGCGGCGGCGCTGCGCGACACGCGCCCGAGCGCCCAGCGCCCGAGCAACGCAAGCGGCGCCACGCCCAGCAGCCGGTGCGCCACCCAGGCCGCGAGCGCGCCGTTCACGGCAATGGCGAGCGACGCCGCCGCGGCGGCCCCGACGCTGCCGCCAACCGGCGCGAGCACGGCGAGGCCGACGAGCAGCACGGCGACCGAGCAGACGTTGATCCGGTAGAGCACGGAGGTGTGCGCGGTCATGCCGAGCAGTTCGGGCATGGCGGTAAAGCACGCGGCGGCGAGCTGGCCGAGCGCGAGCACGCGCAGCGCGGGGGCGCCGCCGCCGAAGCCCGGCCCGAACAGGTGCAGCAGATGTTCGGGAACGAGCAGCATGCACACGGTCACGGGTAGCGCGAGCAACAGCACGAGGCCCGCGGCCTGGGCGGCGCTTCGTTCGAGGCCGCGCCGATCGTCGTGCGCATGGAGGCTTGCGAACTTCGGTGCGGCCATGCCGGTCACGCCGCTGATCAGCAGATTGACGACGAGCGCGAGACGCCACGCGAGCGCGAACAGCCCGGTCTCGCGCGAGGACGCGACGATGCCGAGCACGATGGCGGGCGCGGACGTGATGAGGAGCTTGGTGAACTCCAGCGTGAACAGCGGCAAACCCGCCTTGAGCAAACGCGGCGCTTCGGCGGGCGGCGCGCCGCTTGCGGGCACCGAGGCGAGAAACCGCTTGAGGAGCCATGCGCCGACGAGCGCGGTCAGCGTGAAACTGGCGGCGATCAGCACGAGGGTGTTCGCCACGCCCATGCCGTGCGCGAGGCCGAGCGGAATGGCGGCCACGCAGAAGATGGCGGGCCACAGCCAGGAATAGATCATCTGGCTGTAGCCCACGCGCTGAAGCCCGGCCAGCGCGCCCGCCACTGTCGCGCCCACGTTCTGCGGAACGAAGGAAAGCGCGCCGAGCACGAGCGGCCACGCGAGTTCGGGCTTGTGCAGCACGTGCTGCGCGATGACAAACGCGAGCGCAGCGAGCGCGGCGGCGACAGCGATGGAGGCGAGCGCAACGACTCCCAGCGCGCGGCGGATAGCGGGGCGCACGGCGCTCGTGCGCCCCGAGGCGAGGTCGATGGCGACCTGCCGAGTCAGCGCCTGATCGATGCCGAGGCGCCCGAAACCCGCCAGCGCCACCATGGTGCTGAACACGATATAGAAGTTGCCGGTCTCGACCACGCCCAGCATGGCCGCGATCAGCAGGTGGAAACCGTAGCGGCTCGGCAGGTCGAGCAGGCGCACGCCGAGGCTCACGAGCGAGCCTCGCATCATCGATGCGCTGTGCTGCCGGGCGCTCGCGCGCGCTTCGCCGGTCTCACTCATGCGGTGCATCGCCCGCCGCGCCGCGCAGCACGAACAGCGTCACGCTCTGCGCGGGCAGGTTCGCGCGCAGCGTGCCGTCCTGGTAGCGCGCGTCCGGCATGCGGAACAACGTGTTGTTGGCGAGCCGCCAGGTTTCGGCCACGCCGCTCGCCGCGAAATGCGCGAGCGCGATGCTCGCGTCGGCCGTGCGGTCCAGTTGTTTGTTGACGACCACGAGCGTCATCGCGTGGTCGCTCTCGCGCAGGGCCGCGAACGCGGAGACGGTGTCCGGGTCGGGCGCGTTCGCCGCAATGCTGGTCGCGCCGAACGCCGCGCCCTGGCCGTCGTAGTTGCGGTAGAGCTTGAACGCCTTGTACACCGGCATCGACGCATCGAGCGTGCCCCAGCGCGTGGCGAGATCCAGGCCTTCGCGCCCGAAAATGCCGAGCACGTCGGCCTGGGCCGTTGCGCCGTTCATCAGCGTGTCGCCGCCCCAGTTGTATTCGGTGATGCCGATGGGCGTGCCGGGGTAGTAGTACGTGTCGGCCCAGTGGCGCATGAGCGGGATCAGCGCGACCACGCTGTTGATCCACGTGGGGTCCTTGTAGTTCGTGTCCCACAGGTCGCGCGTGGAGCGGTTGCGCATGAGCGCGACGGCCTGCGAGTTCGTCACGCCGGACTCGGCATATTCGCCGCCCTGCGGGTAGAAGTGCAGGCTGAACACATCCACCGGATGGCCCGCCGCTTTCCATTGCGCGAGCAACCACGGCACGTATGGCAGGCCCTGGGTTTCGTTCGCGCGGTCCGGTGCGTGTTCGAGGCCGTGATCCACCGCGTACTGCTGGTCGAAACCGCTGTAGAAGTAGCCCTGCCAGCCCCATTCCTCGGGCGCCACGACCTGGGCGTGCGGGTCGGCCGCCTTCACGGCGCGCGCGTAGGCGACGACCTTGTCGGCGATCTCGCGCGCGTGCGCGCCCGTGGGATGCACGTCGCGGTGAATCAACTGCCAGAGGCTCGGTTCGTTGTCCATCGCGTAGTAGCGCACGCCGCCACCGCTCGTGCCATCGCTGTTGCCACCGCTAGCGCCGCCGAACTGCCGCACGAGGTCCGCCACGCGCGCCTGCTCGTTTTGCGGATCGTCGGGTGTGGTGGCGTCGTTTGCGTCGTTGCCCACGATCGGCTTGCCGCCGGGCGCCACGCCGTTGCCCGCGTCCGCGTGGCCGTCCACGTCGTGGTTGGGCTGCGGGCCGTATTTGGCGATCGAGAAGCTCGCAAGCGTTTGCCGCTGCGGTCCGAGCTTCGCCACCCGGCCCAGCATCGGAATGGTCAGGATGGGCGTGGCGCCGCCCGCCTGGGTGAGCGCCACGAAGCGCTCGCCGAACTGGTCGTTGATGTCGTCGGGATTGACGCCGAGGCTCTCGAAATACCAATCCTTGCCCGCGTTGCGCGCGTCGATGCGCCAGTTGTACGCCGAGGCGCTGTTGCCGCCCGAGCGGTTCAGCGGCGCGCGCAGGTCTTGCAGCGTGGCCGTGGTGCCGAAGTTCACGCCGTAGATGAGCGGGCTGATCGGGTGCCGCCCGGCGGCGGCGTCCACCGTGATGGCGACCGGCAAGGGCGTGCCCGACGTGGCGTCGGTGCAGGCCGCCGCGCCCGTGGCGAGCAGCGCCGCGCCGATCAGGCGTGTGCGCAGGCTAGGGCGTTTCTGGCGTGGCATGGTCGATCCGGGAGTCGGTGGGGGCGTGGTCCAGCTCCCCCGCGCGCCACACGTAGGCGAAGATCGCGAGTATCACGGCGGTCTCGCCCGGCGTGAGCGTGGGCGGGTAGAAGGCGGAAATGAGCAGGATATAGACGAGATAGTCGTACAGCGAGCCGAGGAAATCGTCCTCGACCCGCGCACGCAGGCGCCGGTAGAACACGATGCCGCGCAACTGGAAGCACAGGATGATCAGCGCGCCGAGCACGCCATATTCGAACACGATGCCCAGCCACGTGATGTCGGCGAGGAAGAAGAAGTGGTGGAAGTAGTCGATCAGGTTGTCCTTGCTGGTCGAGCTGATCGTGCCCACGCCGAACAGCCAGCGCATCGGGTCGCTGCCGAGGAACTTCGTGGCGAGCAGGATGGTGACGCGGCGCGTGTCGAAGCCGGTGCTCGCGTCGGTGCTGAACACCGTGGCGAGATACCCCGCCGAGAACATCGCGGCGAGCGCGAGGGGCGCGCACAGCAGGAGGCCGAGACGCGCGAGCGGGCGCGACCACACGAAGGCGTTGATGATGAGCACGCCCATGATGCCGATCACCATCGCGCGCGTCTTGACGATCAGGAGCGTGACCGCGAACGCGATCACGACGCCGAGCAGGTAGCCCGCGTGCCGCTCGAACCAGGCGCGCCGGAAGCAGAAGAACAGCAGGATGAGCGGGAAATACATCGACATACGGATGCGGTGCCCGCGGTTGTCGCTGCTGAAAAACGGCGACTGGCCGATCACATACGACTCCTGGTACCAGTCGGACGGCACCACGGCCCAGAGCACGATCAGCACGGCAAGGATGACGACGCCGAGCACGATGAAGCCGCGCTCCAGTTCCCCGAGCGTCGGCTTGAGCGTGAGCAGCAGCGCGAGAAACGAGAAGAAGTACAGAATCGGCAGGAGCTTCACCTGCGCCGTGATGCTCGTGAAAAAGCTCTCGTGAAAATAGATCACGGCGGCGAAGCTCGGCACCAGCAGCAGCCACGCGAAGCTGATGAGGATTTGCCGCGTCATGGGAAAGCGCGGGTGGCCGCCCAGGCGCAGCACGGCGGGCAGCGAGATCACCGGCAGCGCTTTCGAAAGCGCCCACAGCGGCACGAGCGAGCTGAGGTAGTGGAAGGTCTGGCCAAAGAGCGGCAGCAGCGCGAGCAGCCACCACGTGACCCGCCACCTGGCGGGCTCGCGCGAGAAGACGGGGGCGAGCCCGGTAGTCGTTGAGGCTGTTTCCATCGCGATTGAGTGTTCCGCCCGCCCGGCAAACCGGCGTGCGGCCCGGGCTCGTTCAGGGCCAGGTGGGGTTGTTCGAGATCGTGTAGTCGAAGCCGCGATTGAACGGGATGACCTTGTCGATGTACTGGTCGATCCACTGGTCGACTTCGGCGATCGACGACTTTGGCACGAAGATCGTGTCGGCGGCCTGCAACACGACGTCCTGCTTCGAATCGCCGCGGTGCGTGAGGGCGTCGATGTCGATCGTACGCAACATCTCGCGGCCGTCGGGGCTGCGGCGAATCAGCACAACCTCGTTGGTGCGCGCCGTGTCGAGCAGCCCCTGGGCAGCCATGATGGCCTGCATCACGCTCATGCCGTTGTGCAGGGCGATTTCGCCGGGACGCCCGACCTGGCCGCCCACATAGATTTTCGCGGCGGACTGGATGATGGAGACCGAGGCGTAGCCGTTCTTCGCCATGCCGCCGGTGGCGAGCGCCTTGTTGACCGAGTCGGCGAGTTGCGCGACCGTGAGCCCCGCCGCGGGGATCGTGCCCGCGAACGGCATGGTGAGCGAGCCGTCCGGCGCGACCGAGCCGCGGAAATTGAGCTCGGCGTTGAACGGCAGCACGACCGACAGGTCGTCGCCGGGCATGATGCGGTACACGCTGGGCGTGGCTTCCGACCACGCTGCGAAGTGGTCCGGCTGCTGGTATTTCGGCTCCACCCAGGTCTGGGTGCAGGCGGTAAGCGTCATCAGCCCCAAGGCTAAGGCCGGGCGGGTTATGTTCATCGGGCGCGTGCTTGAAGCGGTGGCTTGCGGTTCCTTATTCATGTCAAGTAACGGCAGTGATTGCCGTTAATGAAGGGTGGAACTCGCAATAAATTTTAGGGAATGCCGGTTTGATCCGACCTTCCAGATGTTTTCTTACGTATTATATGCGCCGTCGAATCTCTATTGTTGGCCCGGAACCGCACCTGTATGGTTATTACTACTAGAACAAGGCCTGAACGGAAGGCAGCAGTTGTCGAACTGACGGTCCGGGATTATCTCAACACCTTTTTTTATTACCGCAAGATTGCAACAGCGGTATTTCTTGCCGTGGTGGCCATCGGCCTCGCCGTCGCCATTGTGGTGCCGATGCCTTACCGCGCCCAGGCCACGCTGCTCGTGCTGCTCGCGGGCTACTACGACCAGTCGAACAACCCCAACGGCGGCGGCGCGGTGCAGCCGGCCATCGGCCAGCTCGACGGCGTGGAGGCGCAGATCCTGAGCAGTCCCGAACTGCATCGCGACGTGGTGATCGCCAAATTGGGGCCGAACGCGAGCGAGCACGAAATCGACAGCCAGTTGCAGGATTTCGAGCACCGGCTGCATATCGAGCAGAACGATCTCGCGAGCACCATCAACCTCACGTACTACGACGCCGACCCCAAGGCGGCGGCCGATGCGCTCTCGCGCCTGCTCGACACCTATTTCCGGCGCCGCGCCACGATCTTCACGTCCGGGCGCGTGGATTTCCTGACCGGCCAGCGCGACGAAGTCGCGCGGCAACTGAAAAAGGCCGACGCCGACCTGCTCGCGTTCCAGAAGACACACGGCATCGTCAATGTCGACGACCAGATCTCGCGCGCCGTGCTGCTCGAAAGCCAGCTCGTGCAGCAGAAGTTCGAGAACGACAGTTCGCTTGCGCAGCATCGCGGCGAACTGAAGTCGGAGCAGGGTTCGTCGAAGGGCGTGAAGGCGACCATCCCGATCTTCACCGACGACTCCGAAGCCGCTCACGCGCTGGACACGATGCAGCTTTCGCTGATGCAGCTCGAATCGCGCCGCGCCGATTTCGCTTCGCGCTATATGGACAGCTCGCCGTTCGTGCAGCAGCTCGACCAGCAGATCACGGACATGCACGCGAGCATCGAGCGGCGGAAAAAGCAGATGGCCACGGCCACGCGTTTCGGCCACAACGACTATTACGACGTGGTGCAGGGCAAGCTCGCCACGCTCAACGCCAGCATTGCGGGCGAACTCGCGCGCCAGGCGACGCTGGAAGGCCAGATCAAGGACGCGCGCGCGAGGCTCAAGAACCTGAGCGACGTGTCCAGCCAGATGCGCCAGTTGCAGGCAAGCCGCGATCTGCTTGCCGACAGCTTCCGCGACCGCTCGCGCCAGGTCGAGCTTGCGAACATCCAGCAAGGTCAGGTGAGCCAGGTGAATAGCACGAACGTGCGCGTGATCCAGGCGCCGTTCCCGCCCTCGCAGCGCAGTATTTCGGCAAGCCTGATCGTTTCGGCGAGCGTGGCCGCAGGACTCCTGATTTCAGCGCTCGTCGTGCTGATCATGGCGAGCCTGCGCGAAACCTTCCTGAGCCCGGAGCAGGTGGAGCGCTCGCTGTTGCTGCCGGTGCTCAACGCGCCCGTGAAACTGAGCGGCGCCGGCGCGCCGGGCGCGGTTTCGCCGGACGGCGCGTTACCGGCGAGCCGGCCCGCGCACATGGCGTACGGCCGCATGATCGCCGCGATCAACGCGAGCACGGACGCGCCATCGAAGGTGATCATGGCGCTCTCGTTCGGCAAGAACGATGGCCTGCTCTCGGTGATTCGCGGCCTCGCCGTCGAACTGGAACACCGCTCGACCAAACCGATCCTGATTCTCGACATGGCTTCGGGCACCGACACGCCGCTCTATGGCCAGCCGAACGCACAGGGCCTGCTCACCTGGTCGGGCCACGGCGCGCCGGAGCACGACGCGCATGCGAAGCCCGGCGACGTCACGACATCGGGCGGCCTCGTGTTCGAGAGCGTCGAGCGGCACAACATCGTGGTCGCGCGCCCCGAAAGCGGTCTGTTTCCTTCGTCGTGGCGACAGGCCACGAGCCTTTTCGACACCTTGCGCGAGGCGCACGACTACATCGTCGTGCACGCGCCGCCCGCGAGCCAGTCGTTCACGGGCATCGAAAACGCGGCGCTGGCGGACGCAACCGTGATGGCGGTGCGCGCCGAAGTGTCGCGCAAGCCGGTGGTGCTCGGCCTGAAGGCGCAGGTGCTCGACGCGGGCGGCAGGCTCATCGGCATCGCGCTCACGCACCGGCGCGGCTATATCCCCGCCTTCATTTACCGCTTCTTCTAACCTGCCGGGTCCGACTGCCATGCAACAGATCAGCGCGATCCTGCCGATCAAGACACGCGGGCGGCATTACGCCGACAATATTGGCCGCTGCGATATTTTGTTCTCCTCGCTGCGTCATTTCACGCGGCCGGAACTGTTTCATCGCTTCGTCATCGTGGTGCCGCACGACGAACTCGAAGAGGTGAAAGGCTACGCGAAGGCGTGGTCCGATTTTCCGATCGAGGTGGTCGACGAATCGCTGCACATGGGCATCTTCGCGGAGTTTTCGCAGCGTCATCAGATCCGCAACTGGCACCGCCAGCAGATCATCAAGCTCAACGCGCCCGCCTGGATCGAGACCGAGTATTTTCTCGTGCTCGACCCCGACTGTTTCGCCACGCACCGTTTTGGCGCCGACACGCTGATCCTCGACGGCAAGGCGCTCACGCACGTGCAGCCGCGCACGGTGGAGCCGTACTACTGGGAAGCGTCGGCGAAGCTGCTCGACGTCGACCCGCAACTCTCGCGCGACGGCATCTGGTGGACGCCCGCCATTCTGTCGCGCACGTTGTGCCTGAGCCTGCAACAGCGGCTCGAAACGGTGCACGGCACCGACTGGCGCCGCGTGCTGCTCGCCAATTACGCGCTCGACTGGACCGAGTACACGCTTTACTGGCTCAACGCCGAGCGCGAAGGGCTGCTGGAGCGCTATCACACGGGCCCGAAACCCGGCCAACGGGCATTGCACGCCGACGAAAGCGTGTGGTTCGCCGACAAGATGGAAGGCTGGAGCGAGGCCCGCCATCTCGCGCCGGAAAGCGACGGCATGTTCGCCGTGGTTCAGAGCAACACGCGCATTTCGCCGCAGCGCGTGGTGGAGCAGCTTTCGCCTTATTTCCCGATCGCGCTTCAGCCGTACGAGCGTCACGTCGATCCGGCGCTCAAGGGCGCGGAGCTTTATTCGGCCGTCGCGCGCCGCGCCTTGAAGTTCGTGAACAAGCTGCGCGGCTAACGCAGAACGTCGCGCGCGCCGCGCCGTTGAGTCGCGCGGCGGGCGGCGGAACCCGGTTCGCCGCCGCCTGATGTTTGACGAGTGTTTTCCGAATGTTTTGCGAATTTTCTACTGCGGCAGCTTGCCGAGAATGGCCGAGAATTCGCTCTTGTTCAGCGCGCGTAACGTTTGCGTGCGGATATTGCCAAGCGCGCCGAGCGCGAGACCGAATGCCATCAGGCTTTCGTCATCGGGCGCTTCGACGATCGTGACAATGTCGTATTTCCCCATCGTCCAGTAGATCTCCTTCATTTCGCAGCCGAATCCACGGGCCAGTTCCGCAGCCTGCCCCGCGCGCTGCGCGCTGTTCTTTACGCTGCGAATCCCCTGGTCGGTGAATTGCGCAAGCACCACATAAGTCGACATGACGAATCTCCTTACGCTGACAATCGAATGGCGAATCAGTTGCTCCCTGCTCGCGACGCGTCGGGCTGGATATTCTGGTTATGCCGGAACAGATTGTCCGGGTCGTAGCGAGTCTTGATGGCGATCAGGCGCGCCATGTTCGGGCCGTAAGCCGCTTCAACGCGCGCACGTTCGTCCTCGGTGAGGAAGTTCACGTACACGCTGCCCAGCGCATAAGGCGCCGAGGCTTCGAAAAAGCCGCGCGCCCAGTCGATGCAGCGGGCGTCGTCGGCGGCGTCGGTCCAGCGGCCGTGCACATTCATGACGTAGAGGGCGTCGCGATTGGGGTAGGCCATCGCGTCCGCGGCCACGCGCAGCGTCGCGCCGCCGATTTGCCCGAAGAATATTTCGCACTGGGGCGAGGGCAGCCGCGCGATGGCGTCGAGCAGCGTGTCGATCAGGCCGTCCGGCAGCGTCGCGAGATTGTGCGACTTCCAGTAGTTGCGCGCGCCCGGCGTGAGCAGCGGATCGAACGCCTTTTGCCATGCGGCGTAAGGCATGGGCCCGAGATGCTCGCCATAAGGCTTGCCGAAGCGGCGCACCGGCTCCACCGCATCGGCCGCGCTGTCGAGCGATCCCGTGTAGCAGATCGCGAACGCGATGATCGGCTTGCCGTGCACTTCGGGCGGCAGGAACGGCAGGGGCGGCGCGAGGCGCAGCACGCTCCAGACCGTCAAGTTCTCCGGCATCGCCGCGCTCGCTTCGCGATAGTGCGCGAGCGCTTCCTTTGCGGCGTCGATCGGCAGCACCACCAGCCCGCCATACACTTCGGGGCCGACCGGGTGCAGCGCGAACTCGAACATCGTGACCACGCCGAAATTGCCGCCGCCGCCGCGTATCGCCCAGAACAGATCGGCGTTTTCGTCGGCGCTCGCGCGCAGCAGATTGCAGTCGGCGGTCACGACATCGACGGAAACCAGATTGTCGACCGACATGCCGAGGCGGCGGCTCAGCCAGCCGAAGCCGCCGCCCAGCGTGAGGCCGGCCACCCCCGTGGTGGAGTTGATTCCCAGCGGCGTGGCGAGGCCGAACGCCTGCGCTTCGTGATCGAAGTCGCCGAGCGTGGCGCCCGGCTCGACATACGCGCGGCGCGTGGCGGGCTCGACGCGCACCGACTTCATGAGCGAGAGGTCGATCACGACGCCGCCCTCGCACAGCGCGCTTCCGGCGATATTGTGGCCGCCGCCGCGCACCGCGAGCGGCAGCCCGGACTCGCGCGCGAACGCCACGGCGCGCCGCACGTCGGCGCAGCCCTGGCAGCGCACGATCAGCGCGGGGCGACGCTCGATCATCGCGTTCCAGATTTGCCGCGCTTCTTCGTAGCCCGCGTCGCCGGGTTG
Organism: Paraburkholderia unamae; assembly: GCF_003268775.1. Classification (GTDB taxonomy): domain Bacteria; phylum Pseudomonadota; class Gammaproteobacteria; order Burkholderiales; family Burkholderiaceae; genus Paraburkholderia; species Paraburkholderia unamae. Next base: position 11,961 of record NZ_QLSU01000031.1, on the reverse strand, counting down.
CAGCGCCTGGCCGCGTAGCGCGCCTTTCAATGTCTCGATGGAATCGCTCGACAGGCTGGACATGGCACACCTCTCTCATTCAGCGCATCGCGCGCTGCGTGCAGGCGCGCGCAAGCGCGATTTGCGTGGACTGGCTGGATTGAGCGCGCCCGCGCGGGCCTCGCGTCAATCGTCGAATCAATCTGCGGATTTCGCACGCGCGATGCACAGCGTGCGTTGGAACAGGAAAGCGGGAAGGAGGGGCTTTCAGAAAGGGCGGCGGGCGCAGCCGGAGTGTACGGGCCATGCGGGCCCGGTCTGCGAGGGTTTCGCCGCGCGGCCCGGCTGGGGAGCAGGAGCGCCGGCGAAGTCTCGAAGATTAATTAGATAACCTAAATTACGCAGCTTGATAAATAAAAGTGCTGCGCAATTCATTCAGATGATTGTTATACGTGGACGGGTTTTAATAGTTTAGCAAGCGTATTGCATGGGTTCTATAATTTTTACGCATGCGCGGGCGGCTCGCGCGTGCGCGGTGATCGCCGCATCACGAGGAGATTCGCCATGGCTCGAAAATACATTGACTGTAGGGAGTTCCCGAGCGAAATGCATTGCACGGTTGCGATTTCGGCGGATTCGGACTCGGAACTTCTGGAGGCGGCGGTGCAGCACGCGGTGAGCGTGCATCATCACGCCGATTCGCCTGAACTGCGTGGGCAGCTCAGCCAGCTCTTTCACGACGGCACGCCCCCTGTGGCAACGCCACGCGCGGGTTGAGGAGGCCAGCGCGGGGCTCGATCGCGCAAGTCGACTAGAAGCCGATTGAGTTCAAAAAGGGGCATGGCGCTCGCCGGTCGCAAGCCAACTTTCAGTGAGCGACGGGTGAACCCGTCATCGGGGCATGCCCCTGTCCAGCAGGCCGCCATTGCGCGCGCCGTCATCCCATGGCATTTGACACCGGGCCGCCAGGGTCACGAAAACCCTGGTCCGAAGTTTTATTTTGGCCCGTTGACATATGATGTCCTACCTAATACCTTGTCTATCAATCAGCGTCGCGGCGGACAGCCCCGCCTGCCGATCCCGAGTGCCCGGCGTTGACGTTCCGAGTCAAGGCTCCATGTCGTGCACCCTGCGCGATGACGAGCCGGAAGCTTTTCCACAGACCAATCCAGTCGAGGTATGAAATGAGACAGCTGTTTCCCCTTAACGGCGTTGCCGTGGCGGTCACGTTGGCGCTCGGCGCCGCCGCCTTCAGCTCCGGCGCCTACGCGGGCGACGTGGTAATAGGCTTCGCGGCGCCGCTGACTGGTGCATCCGCCCATTACGGCATCGATCTGAAACGCGGCGCCGAACTCGCGCTCGACGACGCGAACGCCCAGAAGCTCGTGATTGGCGGGCAGCCCGTCCATTTCGTGCTGGACGCCGAAGACGACCAGGGCGACCCCAGAACGGGCTCCCAGGTCGCCCAGAAACTCGTCGACTCGAAAGTCGCCGGCGTGGTCGGCCATTTCAACTCCGGCACCAGCATTCCCGCATCCCGCATCTATAACGCCGGCGGCATTCCGATGGTCTCGCCCACCGCGACCAACCCGAGCCTGACCTCGCAAGGCTATGCCAACGTCTTCCGGGTGGTGAACTCCGACGCGCAGATGGGCCAGCTTGCCGGTCACTCCGCGGTGCAGGCGCTAAAAGGCAAGAGCATTGCCGTGATCGACGACCGGACAGCGTTCGGACAGGGCATGGCCGACGAGTTCGTCAAGGGCGTGGAGCAGGCGGGCGGCAAGGTGGTCGATCGCGAATTCACGACCGATAAATCCGTGGATTTCCGGGCGCAGCTCACGCGCATGAAGTCGTTCAATCCGGATGTGGTGTTCTGGGCCGGACTCGATCAGCAGGCGGGCATGCTCGTGAAGCAGATGCGCCAGCTCGGCATGCGTGCGGTGCTGCTCGGCGGCGGCAGTTTCGAAAACGAGACCTTCCTGAAGGTCGCGGGCGAGAGCGCGAACGGTTCGACGTCGTGGGACTACGGCATCCCGCTCTCGAAGATGAAGCAGGGCAAGGAGTTCGACGCCAAGATGAAGGCCAAATACAACGAAGGCGTGGTGGCCTATGCGCCCGCGGCGTATGACGCGACCTGGGTGCTCGTCAACGCGATGAAGAAGGCCAATTCGACGGACCCCAAGGTATACGGGCCGCTCATCAAGACGGAATCGTTCGTGGGCATTTCCGGCACTATCGCGTTCATGCCGAATGGCGACATGAAGGACCCGGCCGCCACGTTCTACAAGGTCGTCGACGGCAAATGGGTGCCGCAGGCGGTGGCTTATGGCGAGAAGCTGGAGCCGGTGCAGAACTGAATGCGGTCCGAACCCGGCGCTGAATCGGGGCCTGGCAATCGGAAAGTCCGCCCGGTCGAATGAGAATACGGGCAGGCAGGGAGTGAATCGGGCCAACCGCATTGGGAAAACATTCAGGAATGCTTATGGTGTTGCCGCTGCCGGTTCGACTCCGGCAGTGGCAACGCATTGTTTCGGGGCGCTATTCCGCGCGCGTACTCGTAAGGTGATGGTAGCGCTCGAGGCTTTCGTTCAGGTGGCGGCGCATGGCGCGCCGTGCCGCGGCCTCGTCCTGACTTTCGATCGCGTCGAGAATGTCCGCGTGCTCGCGCTGGATGCGGCGGATGTAGGTCTTGCGTTCTTTCGCGTTGGCCTTGGCGTGCTTGAGGCGCAGATCGATAATGATCTCCTGCCCGAGCGTGCGCAGAATCGACGAAAAGTGCGGGTTCTCCGAACAGGTGGCGATGGCGAGGTGAAACTCGAAATCGGCCCGCGCACACTCGGCGTCGTCCTCGACAGAGACGATCTCCATGCGTGCGTACACTTCCTTCAACGCCTTGAGGTGGGCTTCGGAGCGCCGCAGTGCGGCGTAGGCGGCGCACTCCGTCTCCACGCCAATGCGCAGTTCGAGCACGTGCATCGAGTTGTTGAGCGTGTTGCCGTCGATGAAATCGCGCCCGCTCGACAGGCTGCCTGCTTCGGCCACGAACACGCCCACGCCGTGCCGCGCAATCAGGCGGCGGCCGAGTTTCAGCGACGCGACGGCTTCGCGAATCACCGTGCGGCTCACACCGAATTCGGTGCACAGTTCCGCCTCGATCGGGATCTTCGCGCCCGGGGCGTATTCACCGCGATCGATCTTGTCGTTCAGCGCCTGGATGACGAGTTCGGTGAGGCTGCGCCGCTTTCCGGAGGTCGCGGCACTTTTAAGGAGGGTTTCAGCGTCCAGAGTCATTCCGAGTGCTCCACACCGGATCAGGAGAGCGCTGCAATTCACGGATGCAGACGGACCGCGTGGCGCGTGGATCTTGTCTGACCTGCGCCGTATGACATATTACGACGACTTTACCACAGTCCGATGGGAGCAGCCCCGCCCCCGGAGCGCGGAGGGCAGGGCTTTTGATCTTCGTCAGGCGTAGATATAGCCTCCGCTGACGATCACGTTTTCTCCCGTTGCATAGGTGTTCCGGCTGCTGGCCATCATGACCACCCAGTGCGCGATTTCCTCCGGTTCCGCGGCGCGCCCGAGCGGGTTCGCGGCGGCGAGTTCGCCGAGGAATCCGAGCTTTTTGGCGCGCTCGGTTGCGAATCCCGCGGGCGCGACGGAATTGACGAGAATGCCGTCTTTCGCCACTTCCTGCGCGAACGATCTGGTCAGGCTCACGACGGCCGCTTTCGTCGCGGCGTAGTGGGCGTTCTGCGGATGCGCCTTGAAGGCGTCGACGGAAGTGATGTTCACAATGCGGCCTGCCACGTTCGGCTCGACCTTCGCGCGGCTGCGCATGTGCTCGATCGCGGCGACCATCATGTGGTAAGTGCCCTTGATGTTGACCGCGTTTTCGAGGTCCCACTCGTCATCGGAGATCTCGAGGATCGGGCGTCGCGGATAGATCGCCGCGCTGTTGACGAGGCAGTCCACCCGGCCGAGCGCGTCAAGCGCCTTCGCGAACGCCTCGTGGGCCGACGCCTTGCGCGTGATGTCGCCTTCCACGCCAACGACCCGATGGCCTTGCGCGGTGAGCGCCCCAACGGTGTCGTCCAGCAGCGGGCCGTTCTTGTCGATCAGCGCGACGCTGTCCGCGCCGTCCGCCAGCATCAGGTTGGCGATCGACAGGCCGAGGCCGGATGCACCGCCGACGATTACGACTTTCTGGTTCTTCATGGCTGAGAGGGCTCCGCAATTACTTCATGGAAACGATGTGTGATCCGCCTGGCGCCTGGTCGGTCGGAAAGACTTCCAGGCGCGATACATCCACATACTCGGGCAGGTTGAGCGCCGTGGCGATGAGTTCCGCGATGTGTTCGGGCTGGATCGAGCGATAGGCCTCGTAGAGCTTCTGGTTCGCCGCCTGCTCGCCCAGCGCCGTGCGATACAGATTGGTCTGCACGCGGCCCGGTGCGATCTCCGTGACGCGCACGTTGCTGCCGAGCAGGTCGCAGCGCAACGAGTCGCAAAAGAGGCTGATCGCGGCCTTCGTCGCACCGTAGACGGCCGTATTGGGATGCGGGAAACGACCCGCGCTCGAACCCACGAAGAAGAGATGCCCGCGCTTGCGGCGCGTCATCCCGGCCAGCGCCAGATGCGCGAGGTGCAGGGGCGCGCGCAGGTTCACGTCGATCATGCTGTCGATGTCGTCGGGCGAGCTGGCGGGGAAGGGCGCGAGGCCCGGCAGCAGCCCCGCGTTGTTGACCACGACGTCGATCTCAACCTGCTCGAAGAGATCGCGCAGCGGCGTCAAGTCCCGCAGGTCGAGCGCGACGGGCGTGATATTGCCCTCGCTCGCCAGGGTTTCGAGCGCAGCCAGGTCGCGGCCAAGCGCATACACGTGCATGCCGTCGCCGGCCAGCTTGCGGGCGATTGCGCGCCCGATTCCGCTCGACGCGCCGGTGACCACGGCGCGTTGGTAGATGGAAGGTTTCATCTCGTTCTATTCCGTGGGCACCGTTGGCGCAGTTCAGATCACGCCTTCCTCGAGGAAGGGGCGGTTCTCGACGACCCGCTCGTAACCGAGCGGACGCAGATCCAGCGAGCGATACTCGCCATAGGCGATCAACTCGCTCAGGCCGCGTCCGATCGCGGGTGACTGTTGCAGTCCGTGTCCGCTAAAGCCGTTGGCGAACAGGAAGTTCGTGACTTCCGCGTGCGGTCCGACGATCGCGTTGTGGTCCAGCATGCAGAAGTCGTAGTGACCTGCCCACGCGTTCACGACCTTGATGGCTTCGAAGGCGGGAACGCGCTCGGCCAGCGCCGGCCAGATGATCTCTTCGAACTCCGAATGAATGACGTCGAAGTCGTTGACGTCGGCGAGCGGGTCGGGGTCGGGGTAGCAGCCGGTGAGGTAATACTTTCCCTCCGGCCGGAAGAAGATCCCGGTCGTATCGATCGTCAGCGGCACGACGCCTTCGAGCGGCGTGCGGCAGTCGAAAACGAAGAGGCAGCGCTTGCGCGGTTCGACGGGAATGTCGAGGCCGGCGAGCCGCGCCATTGCCGGGCCGCGCGTGCCCGACGCATTCACCATGACGCCGCAGCCAATGGTTTCACCGCTTTTCAGCACGACGCCGGTGACTTTCGAGCCTTCGCGCAGGACGTTCACGACCTCGTTCTCGATGTATTCGATCCCGAGCGCGCGCGCCTTCTTGCGCATGCCTTGAAGCAGGCCGTAGCTGTCGAACCAGCCCTCGCCGGACTGGCCGTACACGCCGTTGACAAGCTGATCGGTGTTGAGCCACGGAAAGCGCGCCGCAAGCTGCTCGGGGTCGAGCAGCACGACGTCCGCGCCGTTCTCGCGCTGGGTTGCGTAGTTGCGCTCGAACATCGGCGCGCCCCTGGCGTCGCCCAGATACAGGTAGCCGTTTTCCTTGAAGCCAAGCTCGGGCGCGTCGCCGTCGACTTCCACCCGTTCGTGGAAGTTGCGGATGAAGTCGGTGCCGAATCGCGAGATCTGGATATTCAGCGGGTTCGAGAACTGGTGGCGTATCGACGCGCTGGACAGCGCGGTTGCCGACTGCGCGTAAGTCGGATCGCGCTCGATCACGAGCACCGAGCCGTTGAAGTCCGGGTTCTTCGCGAGGAAGTACGCGGTGGCGCTGCCGACGACAGCGCCACCCACGATGACCACATCGTAATGGGTCTTTGATGCCTGTTGTGCCATCTTGGTAAGTTCCAGACAGGAGGTGGGGGCGCGAGTATCAGTTCGTTTTCGGGTCTTCGAAGTGGCCGTCGGCCGCGAACGATCCGCCCTGGAAGCGCACGGCCGGGTGACGGGGATCGGGCGTCGGCGTGTTGGCATACACCTCGGCGCGGTACGCATCGGCCGAATCCTGCGGGCGGAAGCCGAGGTACGCGGCCTGCGTGTTGTCCCAGAAGTTCGCGCTGTTGGCCGAATTGCCGTACACGACCATATGGCCGACGCTCGGCGCCATCAGGGCGCGCTCGCACAGATGCGAGAAGTCGTCATAGGAGAGCCACGTGGCGAGCATGCGGCGATCGACGGGCTTGGGGAAGCACGATCCGATCCGCACGCAGACGGACTCGATGCCGAACTTGTCGAAGTAGTAGCGCGAGAGGTTCTCCACGAACGTCTTGCTCACGCCATACAGACTGTCGGGACGCTGCGGCACGTTCGCGTCGATGGTCTGCGTGCACTCGTAGAAGCCGATTGCGTGAACCGAGCTTGCGTAAATCACCCGCTTCACGCCGCATTGGCGCGCGGCTTCGTAAATGTGGTAGCTGCCGACGATGTTCGAATCGAGAATGACCTGGAAGGTATTTTCCCTGGGCGCGCCGCCCAGGTGAATCACCATGTCGACGCCCTTCATCATTTCGAACACCGCATCGCGATCGGCCAGATCGCAGACGACATGCCGTTCGTTTTCGCGCGTCTCGCCAAGCGCGCTGCGATCGCTGAGCGTGAGCGTTTCGGCATAAGGGCGCAGCGATTCGCGCAGGACCGTGCCGAGCGCACCGGCCGCGCCGGTGATCAGGATGTTCTTGAAGGGGGGCGTTTGAATCTCAGGCATGCTGTGCTCCTTACCGGGTGACCGACGCATGCAGCGCGTCGAGCGTCAGTCCATAATCTTCCTGCAATTGCGCTTCCGAAATATATTCATTGCGGATGTCCCGCAGGAGCGCTGCGTGATCGCGCCGCGACGGCGATCCGACGCCGCCGCCGCCGGGCAGCGAGAGCGTGACGCGCTCATGCTCCGCGACCGCCTGCGTGCCTTTGCCTTTCATGCGCGAGCCATCGGAAAGCGTGACCGCACCCGCCGCGCCGGATTGGCCGCCGGACTGCCCGCGCGCCGGGTGATCGATGCGATCGAACATCGCGTTGAAGCGGAAGTGATAGCCGTCGCGCGGGCCGATCTCCACGATCTGGCCGAGGCCGCCGCGATGCTCGCCCGCGCCGCCGGAACCCGAGCGCATTTCCTTGCGCCAGACGACGATCGGGCCGACCTGTTCCGTCGCTTCGACCGACATCGCGTGAACGCCGCTCGGAAAAGCCGTGGCGGAAAGGCCGTCGAGTTCCGCGCGCGCGCCGGTGCCGCCGCTGTTGAACATCAGGATCTCGCTGCCCTTGAGGCCGGAGCCTTCGCGCGCCGGGCGTGCGCTCACGTGCAGGTTCCACAATGCGCCGGAGCCTTCGGCCGGCACGCGGTGCGGCAGCACCTTGTTCAGTGCGCCGAGCACGAGATCGGGCACGAAGTGGCCGAGTACGTGGCGCACGGCAACCGGGCTTGGGCGCTGCGCGTTCAGGATGCAGCCTGCGGGCGCCTGGACGCGGAACGGTTCGAGCGACGCCGCGTTGTTCGGCACTTCCGGAGCGATGATGCACTTAAGGCCGTAACACGCGTACGCCTTCGCATACAGCAGCGGCACGTTGATCCCGAAGGGGCTTGCCGGCGACGTGCCCGCGAAATCGGCGAGGAGATGATCGTCGCCCACGGTGAGCGTGACGTTCAGCTTGACCGGCGTGTCGTAGCCGTCGAGCGTCATGTCGTTCGTCGCGGTTTCCCTGGGCAGCGCGGCGATTCGTTCGAGCGTCGCTTCGCGGCTGCGCGCGAGAATGAATTCACCGATTCCTTCGACGTCCTTGAGATCGAATTCCTTGAGCATTTCGATCAGACGCTTGTGGCCCGTTTCGTTGCAGGAGGCGAGGGCGTAGAGGTCGCCCACCACCTTGTCCGCCTCGCGCACGTTGTTGCGGATGATATTGACGAGGTCGCGATTGACTTCGCCGCGCTCGATCAGCTTCATGATCGGCACGAAGAGACCTTCTTCGTAGATCTCGCGCGAATCCGGGCCGAAGCCGCGGCCGCCGATGTCCACGACGTGCGCCGTGCTCGCGAAGTAACCGATCAGCTCGCCGTTGTGGAACGAGGGAGAGACCACCGTGAAGTCGTGCAGGTGTCCCGTGCCTTTCCACGGGTCGTTCGTGAGGTACACGTCGCCTTCATACATGCGCTCCACGCCGATGTCGTTCATGAAGTGCTCGACGGCTTCGGCCATCGTGTTGACGTGCCCCGGCGTGCCGGTGACGGCTTGCGCCAGCATGCGGCCGCGCTTGTCGAAAATGCCGGCGGAGAGGTCGCCGGCTTCGCGCACGCTGGTGCTGAAGGCCGTGCGGATGAGTGCCATTGCCTGTTCTTCGACCACGGAGATCAGGCGGTTCCACATGACCTGCATGTGGATGGTGTCGAGATTGCTGAGAGACATGCTTTACTCCTGGTTCGCGCGGGCGGCGTTCAGTTCTTTGGCGACAACGAGCAGACAGCCGTCGGGCTGGACCATGGCGTCGAAGGACGAGGTCACGAGCGTCGAGGTTTCCGGCTCGACGATGATGGCCGGGCCCTTCACGCTTTCGCCAACCTTCAGCGAGCCGCGCTCCACGATGGCGGCTTCGACGAAGCGCGAAAGCGCCGCATCGAAAATCTGCCGGGTGCTGGCCGGCGTGACGGCGTCGCGAGAGCTGACGAGCTGGAGACGCTCGACCGGCGGCAGCGGCGAGCTTGCCTTCACGGCCCAACTCACGATCTCGATGTCGAGGCCGTCGATGGGGCGGCCGAAGAACTGCGTGTAGGCGCGGGTAAATGCCTCGGCAAATGCGGTGCGATCTTGCGCGGCGAACTGGCGGTACGGAAAGGCCACCGGAATTTCCCAGCCCTGGCCGACATAGCGCATGAACGCCTTGACTTCGACCTGGGGTTCCGCATCGCCCGAGCCCTGGCGAGCGAAGTGCAGCGCTTCTTCGCTCAACTGGCCGACGATTTCGTTGAGCACGTCGGCGTTGAAGTCGTTGAAGCGCATGGTCGCGCTGCGAACGCTTTCGTAGCCGAACGGCGCGCGCAGAAAGCCGATTGCCGAACCCACACCCGCACCCGGCGGCACGATGAACTTCTTGATGCCGCTTTTCTCGCATAAGCGCGCGGCGTGAAGCGGACCCGCACCGCCGAAGGTGATCATCGTGTAGTCGCCGATGTCCTTGCCGCTTTCGACCGCGTGAACGCGCGCGGCGTTGCTCATGTTCTCGTCGACCACTTCCGCGACGCCGTAGGCCGTTTCTTCCGGGCTCAGGTGAATCGTGCCGCCCACCTTCACAACCATGGCGCTGGCGGCGTTGTCCTTCGAAAGCAGGATGCTGCCGCCCGCGAAGTTCGCGGGATCGAGGCGGCCGAGCAGCAGGTCGGCGTCCGTCACGGTGGGCTGGTCGCCGCCGCGCTGATAACACGCCGGACCCGGCTCGGACGCGGCGCTGTGCGGGCCCACGCGAATCTGCCGCATCACGTCGAGCGAAGCGATGGAGCCGCCGCCCGCGCCGATCTCGACCATCTCGACGACCGGGATCGAAATGGGCATGCCGCTGCCCTTCTTGAAGCGATACGTGCGCGCGACTTCGAACGTATTGGCCGTCTTCGGCGTGAGATCGTCGATGAGACAGATCTTCGCCGTCGTACCGCCCATGTCGAACGAGAGGACCGTGTTGAGATCGTAGCGCGCGGCAATGTGCGCGGCGAAGATCGCGCCGCCCGCCGGGCCGGATTCGACGAGGCGCACCGGAAACTCCGAAGCGCTTTCGATCGACACGATGCCGCCGCCCGAATGGATGATGAAGATCGGACACACCGCGCCAGCGGCCCGGACTTCACCGAGCAGGCGGTCCAGATACGACTTCATGATGGGGCGAACGTAGGCGTTCGCGCAGACGGTGTTGAAGCGTTCGAACTCGCGGATCTGCGGCGACACTTCGCTCGAAATCGAAACCGACACATGCGGCAGCCGCTTTTCGAGCGCCTCGCGCATCGCGCGCTCGTGCGCGCCGTTGACATAGGCGTGGATGAAGCCAACCGCCACGCTCTCGTAGCCGCCTTGCTCGATGCGATCCACGATGGCGGAAATCTGCGCCTCGGTCGGCGTAAGGAGGACGCCGCCCTGCGCGTCGACGCGCTCGGCGAGCGTAAAGCGGTCGCAGCGCTCGATGAGCGGCGGCGGCAGCTTGATGTTCAGGTCGTACTGTTCGAAGCGGTTTTCCGTGCGCATCTCGATCGTGTCGCGGAAACCCTGGGTGGTAATGAAAGCCGTTTTCGCGCCGCGTCGCTCGATCAGCGCGTTCGTTGCGAGGGTCGTGCCGTGGATGATGACGCCGATATCCTTCAGACCAATGCCGGCCTTGTCGGCCACGATGCCGATGCCCTTGATGATCGCGCGCTCGGGCGCTGTGTAGTCCGTGAGGACCTTGGTGGAGAAAAGCTTTCCACCCAGTTCCAGCGCAACGTCGGTGAAGGTTCCACCGATGTCGACGCCCACCCGTGCCTTGTCGTGACTGGCCACCATGACTCTCCTGTTCAAGTCTTAAGACATATGCGGACGCGAAGCTCCGCGAATTTCCGTTGACGAACGCCTGGCGGACGTGAAAGGGCATTGTCAGCCCATTTCCTGCTGCCGTTCTCGCCGTGTTCGTCCTGCGCTTCGAAGTCATTTTTTTGCGCGTTGACATATGATGAGTGACGTCTTACAGTGCTGTCAACACGAACAATATTATTTGCGTCTGGCTGGGTGGTTCGGTAGCCGGGTAGGTTCGGTAAGTAATTGTTTATAAGTGGTTTGTTTGTGGTCTGTGCGTGTCGCAAACGATGCCGTACGACTCGTGCAGGGGGCGATTTCTACAAGCCCTGAAGGTCGAAAAAAGGCGAATTTTCTCGAATTTTTTTGATGCTTGGGATCGTCGGCGCGGAGCCCTTCTGGTCTTCGCGTGTGCTTAGGGGTTAACACCGGGACAGGCCAGTGCCAAACGAGTCAGCTCGCATGACTAATGAAAATGAGGCGCGCGTTCAAGCGCAAGCCGGCCGGGTGAGCCGGGTTCCGAATTGAACTGGCAGGACGAAAGGAAAGCAAGATGAAGGTACTCGTGAGCGTGAAAAGGGTCGTCGATTACAACGTGAAGGTTCGTGTGAAGTCGGATGGCACGGGCGTCGACATCGCCAATGTGAAGATGTCGATGAACCCGTTCGATGAAATCGCCGTTGAAGAAGCGGTGCGGTTGAAGGAAGCGGGTGTCGCGACCGAGGTGATCGCCGTTTCAGCCGGTGTGGCGCAGGCGCAGGAAACGCTGCGCACGGCGCTCGCGATCGGCGCGGACCGAGCGATCCTGGTCGAGTCGAATGAAGACCTCCAGCCGCTCGCCGTGGCGAAACTCCTGAAGGCGCTGGTGGAGAAGGAGCAGCCATCGTTGGTCATTCTCGGCAAGCAGGCGATCGACGACGATTCGAACCAGACCGGCCAGATGCTCGCGGCGCTCGCGAACCTGCCGCAAGCTACGTTCGCTTCGAAGGTTGTCGTGGCCGATGGCAAGGCCACCGTGTCGCGTGAAGTGGATGGCGGCGCGGAAACGCTGTCTTTGACGCTGCCCGCAGTCGTCACGACCGACCTGCG
>NZ_QLSU01000030.1 GCF_003268775.1 Paraburkholderia unamae | reverse complement strand
CTGGTCGACGCCTCACGCGAGCGTGCGCGTCAACTAGGGCAGAAATCGGACATTTCTAATGAGCCAGAACCGGACATTTCAAAAAAGCCGTAACAGCCATAAGTTCGATAATGTTAATTATGTTAAATAACGACCGAATCAAGAGCCAACCATCAAGCCCCACGCCGCCCATCTTTCGTGATAACGCTTCTCATTTACTTTTATCTCAATGACGTGTACCCTGCGAAGCTTGCTGTAAGAAAGCCATTCTTGTCCGAACCAGACTCGCGTATGTCGCGTATGACAGCCCTCCCGTCCGCCATCCACCTCGAAGTCGAAGCGCTTTATCGGGCGCACCACGGGTGGCTGCACGGCTGGTTGCGTCGCAAGCTCGGTTGTGCGCATTACGCGAGTGATCTTGCACACGATACGTTTGCGCGGTTGCTCGATCGCGAAGAACCGATCGAGGCGCGCGAGCCGCGAGCGTTCCTCACGACGGTCGCGCAGCGCGTGCTCTACAACCACTGGCGTCGCGAAGAGGTCGAGCGCGCGTATCTCGAAGCGCTGGCTCAGGTGCCCGAAGCGCTCGCGCCGTCGCCGGAAGAACAGACGGTGCTGCTCGAAACGCTCTGCGAAATCGACAAGCGGCTCGACGGTCTGCCCGTCATCGTCAAACGCGCGTTTCTGCTCGCGCAACTCGATGGCGCCACGCATGCCGAAATTGCGGCGACGCTCGATATTTCACTGGCCACCACGAAACGCTATCTGGTGAAAGCCGCGGCGCAGTGCTTTTTCGCGCTCTGAGCGGGGGCGCCGTGAATTTCGTTCCGCCCAACGTGGCACCCGAAGTCGCCCATCGCGCCGTGGAATGGTGGTTCGATCTGAGTAGCGGCAGCGTGACGCCCACGCAGCGCGCAGCCTTCGAGGCGTGGCGCGCCGCGCACGCCGATCACGAGCGCGCCTGGCAGCATATCCAGGACGTCTCGGGCCGCTTTCAGTCGATTGGCGATAGCGCCTCCGCGAACGCCGCGCGCTCGGCCCTCACGCGGTCGGGACGCGGCGTGTCACGCAGTCGCCGCGCCGGCATCAAGGCGTTTGCGCTGCTGCTTTTCGCAGGCGGCGCGACATGGAGCACGCGCCATCGCTCGGCATGGCCGGGCTGGGTCTCGGATCTGCACACGGCAACGGGCGAAGTCCGAATGGTCACGCTCGCCGACGACACCACGCTGACACTCGATACCGCCACTGCCGTCGACGTGCGCTTCACGCAGGAAGAGCGCCGCATCGTGCTTCGCCGCGGCGCGATCATGGTCGCCACGGGGCATCGCGACGGCCTCGCGCCGCGGCCCTTCGTGGTGCAAACCGCGCAAGGCACGGCGACCCCCATCGGCACGCGTTTTTCGGTGCGTCAGGCGCAAGACGACACGCACATCGCCGTGTTCGAAGGCGCCGTGCGCGTCGTGCCGGGCGCCGCGCCCTCCGCCACGCAGACGCTGCACGCGGGCGAACGCGCGCAATTCACGGAGAACGCGGTACTCGAAAAAGCGCCAGTCTCGAACGACGCCTCCGCGTGGACCAAAGGCATGCTGGTTGCAAACAATATGCGTCTCGCCGATCTGCTCGACGAACTCTCGCGCTATCGCGAAGGTCTGCTGCGGTGCGATCCGCGCGTGGCCTCGCTGCGAGTTTCCGGCACCTATCTGCTCGCCGATACCGATCTCGTGCTCGAAACGCTCACGCGCGCCCTGCCACTACGTGTGGACTATCTCACGCGATTCTGGGTCACTGTCGGGCCCGCTCGCACGTGATGGCGTGAGCGTTGAGACCTGCGTTTAACCGCCGCCTGGTAGCCCCGCCCGGTAGCCCCTTTACGGCTCGATAAAAAAATTCAGAAAAAAGTGAGCTGTTTTCGATTCTCGCGGGACAAGCCAGATGAGAGCAGCACTTCATCCGACTTTTTCCTGCCTTTTCGAACATGCATTCACCTGCCCACGGCGAGGCGTCGCGCGCGTCGCACCCTGCCGCTCCCTCTTTGCGCCAACGCCACTGGATCAGCATCGTGGCGCTCGCCCTCTTCGCCATCAGTGCGACGACGCCCGCCTTCGCCGGCCCGGATGCGGGCGCGACGCGGGAATTGGCATCGGCGCGCCAGCAATACGACATCGCCGCCGGGCCGCTCGAATCCGCGTTGAACCAGTTCGGCCAGCAGGCCGGCGTCATGATTTCATTTCCGGGCGAACTCGCAGCGAGGCGCACGAGCGCGGGATTGCACGGCGAATATGGCGTAACGGACGGCCTCGCGCACATTCTGCGCAACACAGGACTCGCGGCGAATGCGCAGGCGAACGGCAGCTACACGCTGATCGAAGACCCGGCCAACGTCGAACCCGATAATCGCGCCGTATTGCCCGCCGTGAAAGTCGGTGCATCGTCGATCAAGGCGGGCAGCTATCGCGCCCCCGCCGAAGCGAACGTCACGCGCTCCGACACGCCCGTGCTCGACACGCCGCAGGCCGTCAACGTGGTGCCCGCCCAGGTGCTGCGCGATCAGCGGCCCCGCAATCTCGACGACGCGCTCGCGAACGTGAGCGGCATCGTGCAAGGCAATACGCTCGCGGGCACGCAGGACACGCTGCTCAAGCGCGGCTTCGGCGGCAACCGCGACGGCTCCATCATGGAAAACGGCATGCCGCTCGTGCAGGGTCGCGCGCTCAACGACGCCGTCGATAGCGTGGAAGTGCTCAAGGGCCCCACGTCGCTGCTCTACGGCATCATGGACCCCGGCGGCGTGGTCAACGTGGTCAGCAAGCAGCCCATGCTTACGCCCTATCACGCGATTTCGGTGCTCGGCTCCACCTATGGCCACGGCCGCAACGGGGGCGGCGTAGCGCTCGACACCACGGGCCCGATCGGCGACACGGGGCTCGCTTACCGGCTCGTGCTCGATCAGGTGAACGAGCAGTATTGGCGCAATTATGGCGAACATCGCGAGACCCTGGTCGCGCCTTCCGTCGCATGGTACGGGAGCGACACGCAGGTCGTGCTCTCGTATCAGTACCGCAAATTTCTCTATCCGTTTGATCGCGGTACGGCACTCGATCCCAAGACGAACGAGCCGCTGGCCATTCCCGCGCGCGAACGTCTCGATGAGCCGTTCAACAACATGACTGGCGAGTCGCATCTCGTGCAGTTGCTCGTCGATCATCAGATCAACGCGAACTGGAAGGCGCATTTCGGCTATAGCTATAACCGCGAGACCTACGATGCGAACCAGTTGCGCGTGCAAGGCGTCAATAGCACGACGGGCGTGCTCTCGCGCAGCAACGACGCGACGCACGGCGCGGTGAGCACGGACAGCTACGCAATTGCCTATGTCGATGGCCACTTCGATATCGCGGGCCTGCGCAACGATCTCCAGATCGGCGTGGACGATGAATACCGTCGCATCTATCGCGCCGACCTCCTGCGCCAGGCCACGCAATATACGTTCAATTATTTCAATCCGGTGTATGGGCGAGAAAGTCCGTCGAGTACGGTGTCGGCGAGCGACAGCGATCAGACCGACACGCTGCACGACACGTCCGTGTTTCTCCAGGACAGCCTGCATCTGACCGACAAATGGATTCTCGTGGGCGGTGCGCGCTTCATTTCATATAACCAGATTGCTGGAAAAGGCCGGCCTTTTGTGGCAAACACCGACCTGAGCGGCAATAAATGGCTGCCGCGTGCGGGTGTGGTTTACAAATGGAACGATCGCGTCTCGCTCTACGGCAGCTACACCCAGTCGCTCAAGCCCACTTCGTCAATCGCGCCACTCAGCACGGGCGTCGTGATCGACTCTTCGGTTCGACCGGAAGAAGCCACGTCGTGGGAGCTCGGTGCGAAGATCGCGATGCCGGCGGGTCTCACGGGCACGCTCGCGCTTTTCAACATCGACAAGTCAAATGTGCTCGTTTCTCAGTACAACGACACGACCAAGGAAACCGACTGGCGCACCTCGGGCAAGGCTCGATCGCGCGGCGTGGAGCTTGACGTTTCCGGCCAGATCGGCCAGCACGTGAGTGTCATTGCGAGCTACGCGTATATCGACGCCAAAACGACCGAGGACCCGGAATATGCGGGCAACCGGCTCTGGAACGTCGCGCAGAATACGGCGTCGCTTGCGGCCGTGTACGACTTCGGCACCGTATTCGGCGGTGACCAGTTGCGCGTGGGTGCGGGTGCGCATTACGTGGGCTCGCGTCCGGGCGACTCGGCCAACAGTTTCACGCTGCCTGCCTACACCGTCGCCGACGCGTTCGCGACCTACGAAACGAAATGGGGCGAGCGCCGCGTCTCGTTCCAGTTGAACGTCAAGAACCTCTTCAACAAGACCTATTACCCGTCGAGCGCGAACCGCTACTTCGTCGCGGTAGGCGACGCGCGCCAGGTCTCGCTGCTCTCCACTTTCGAATTCTGATGCGCACACGCACTCTCATGAAACAGCGTCCCTCGTCTTCGGCTCCCAGCACCCTTTCGCGCCGCAATGCGCTATTCGCGCTCGGCGCCATTGCCGCGTCCTTCGCCGCACGCGGCGCGCGCGCACAGGGGCCTGACACATCGGGCACCGTCCTGATGGTGGTCCAGCTCAATGGACCGAATTTCGCCGTCGACCAGAAGATTGCGGCGCATCTGCAAGCGCGCGGCTACACCGTGCGGCTCGTCAATCAGGATGTCGACCCCGCGCTCGCGCACGATGCGCGGCTCGTTGTCATTTCATCGACCGTCTCCGCGAAGGACGTGCCCGCCGGCTGGCGCAACGCGCCGGTGCCGCTGCTCACGTGGGAGAACGACCTGCTCGACGACCTCGCCATGAGCGGCAAGCGGCACGATACCGACTTCGGCGAAGTGGAAAAGGAGCGCTATCTGTGGCTCACGAACGCGCCGCATGCCGCGTCGGGGGGATTGCCGGCGGGCGTGTCCAACGTATTTCGCAAGCAGGCGCCCATGAGTTGGGGCAAGCCCGGACTCGGCGCGTCGATCATCGCCACGATCTACGGCCAGCCGGAGAAGGCCGCGATTTTCACCTACGAAAAAGGCGCGACGATGGACTACGAGGCGCTCGCGCCGGCGCGTCGCACCATGTTCTTCATGGACAACGATTCGTTTCCCAATCTCTCGGAGGCGGGAATCCGGCTGTTTGACGCGGCGGTGGATTGGACCGCGGCGCGCGCGGCTGGCTAACCTGAGCACGGGCGGGTCTGGGTTCGCTCCCGCCACACCGCGTTCACTTCGCACGCCCCTGAAAAGCTGATGGCGGTCAGTTCGGGATCGCGGCCGCTTGAAAAGCCGATGCCGGGATCACCAATTCGAAGGTGGATCCGCCTTGACTGTTTTCCCGGTAGCTCGCTGTCCCGCCGTGCGCCAGTGCAATCGCCCGCACAACCGAAAGCCCGAGGCCGGAGCCGCCGAACTTGCGCGAGCGGGACGCGTCCGCGCGCGCGAACGGCTCGAACATCTGCGCCTCGAATCCAGGCGTAACCCCCGGCCCTTCGTCTTCCACAGACAGCCGCACGTTGTCGGCGTCACCGTCGGCACGAACCACGAGTGTGCCCGGCACGGCGTATCGTCGCGCGTTGTCGAGCAGCGCCAGCAAGGCCTGACGAATTCGCGTGCCGTCGCAATGCACCACGACCGGTGCCAGCGTGAGTTCGACCATGATCCCCGCCTCGGACAGTTCCTCGACGATCGAGTCGACGGCGCGGCGGATTTCCACGTCGATGCGCGTGGGCTCCATGCGCATTTCCAGCCGCCCGATGTCCTGAAGCGTCACGATATGCAGGTCGTCCACGAGACGCGTGAGGCCTTCCACCTGAAACAGCAGCCCGCGAATCTGCGCTTCGTCCGACTTGAATACGCCGTCCTTCATGCCCTGCAACCGGCCACGCAGGATCGTGAGCGGCGTGCGCAGTTCATGCGCGATAGCCGCATTCCAGGCGCTCATGTCGGCCGTCATGCGTTGCAGGCGAACAGCCATGGCGTTGAAGTCGTCCACCAGCAGAGCCGTCTCGCCGAGTGAGCGGTCGCCCGGCAGCGCACGCGCCGCGAGGTCGCCCGCCGCGATGCTGCGGGCGCTTTCCGCGAGCGAATTGAGCGGCGCGAGAATGCGCCGCGCGAGCCGCGACGCCATGATCACCGCGACCACGAGCCCGAACAGCAGGAGAATCGCGAAGATCAGATAGTCGCGCGGGTCGGGAATGAAAAGCTCTTTGCCAGTGGGTGGATACGGCGGCGGAGAGAACAGAAAGAGCAGCCCGTAGATGACGATCGACCCGACAAACGCAATGAGCATGGTGATGCAGGACACGAGCCCCATCGACAGGACGATCTGGCGGACGAGCCGCCCGCGATGCTCCACGGGCCCGTTCATTCGGCGTCACCCAGGCGGTAGCCCACGCCGCGCACGACCGCGATCACTTCGGATGCGCCCGCCTTGTCGAGCTTCTTGCGCAGATTGCTCACGTGACTGTCGACGGTGCGCTCGAGCGCGTCGCCGCCCGGAAGGCACGCGTCAACGAGTTCGCCACGCGTGAAAACGCGATTGGGTGACTTCGCCATGTGCGCGAGCATGCGGAATTCGGTGAGGGTCAGCGCAAGCTGCACGCCGCCCTTTTCCGCGCCGCCGACGCCGGGAGCCGAACGCACGCTCGCCATATAGCTTTGCGTGTCGATTTCGAGGCGTCCCACGCGCAACACCGGCTCCGTGCGTGCCCCCCCCGTGCGCCGTAACACGGCGCCGACGCGCGCCACCACCTCCACGGGATTGAACGGCTTCGCCACGTAGTCGTCCGCGCCGATGCGCAAGCCTTGCAAGCGGTCGATGTCCTGATCGAGCGCCGTCACGATCACCACGGGCGTATCGCCGCGCCGGCGTAATTCGGAGAGCACTTCCCAGCCGTCCTTGCCGGGCATCTTGATGTCGAGCAGCACGAGATCGGGTTTCAGGACCGGCTGCACATCGAGCGCCGACTGGCCGTTAGCGACCTGGTAGGTCCGATAGCCTTCCCGGGTGAGATAGGCGTCGAGTATTTCGGCAATTTCAGGTTCGTCTTCGGCGATCAGGATCAGCGCGTTCATGGTTCATCGCGTGCGTCTGGGCGGGCGTGTCGTCAAGCGGGAGCTCCATCGTGACCGCTTGCGCGTTGCGCCGCAATTTGCTCCATCGAGTCTCCATCATATCTCAACAATTCGCCACGTCCGCCGCGCATTCCATTGCGCATTTCCTCGCGATTCGCGCAGCCTGCGCGGCTCGCTCGACACAATCTCCACACGATCTCCATCCTCCCCGAACGGCCGCATGCCAGCATCCAGCCTCCGCCATCGCGCCGCACGCATGCACCGCACACCATGAATACCCACTCGATGAGAACAACCACGCGAACGGCCACGGCCGTGGTTGCCCTGCTGCTCGCGCTCGCAGCGTGCCGCGGCGAACACGACGCCGCCGCGTCGCAGAGCATGCCCAAACCGCAGGTCAGTGTGGTCACGCTCCACCCGCAGACCGTGCAGGTCAGCACGGAGCTACCGGGCCGCGTTGTCGCGTTTCTCGAAGCCGAAGTGCGCCCGCAGGTCGGCGGCATCATCCAGCAGCGTCTTTTCGTGGAAGGCGCGCAAGTGAAGGCCGGCCAGCCGCTTTACCAGATCGATCCGGCAAGCTACAAAGCTGCGCGCGACAGCGCCGAAGCCGCGCTGCAACGCGCGCTGGCAGCCGTCCCCGCCGCGCAGGCCAGGGCCGATCGCAACAAGGATCTCATCAAGCAGAATGCGATCAGCCGGCAGGACTATGAAGAATCGATGGACACGCTCGCGCAGGCGCGCGCCAACGTATCGGCCGCCAGGGCCGCACTGGAAGCCGCGCGTATCGATCTCGAGCGCACCACGATACGCGCGCCCATCTCGGGGCGTATCGACCGCTCGACGCTCACGCCCGGCGCGCTCGTGAGCGCGAGCCAGAGCGTGGCGCTCACGACGATCCATCAAATCGACCGTGTGAATGTCGATATCACGCAGTCGAGCGCGAGCCTGCTCGACCTGCACGAGGCCATCGACGCGGGCCGCGTGATCACTGCGGGCGGCGCGGTGCCAGTGAAGCTCAAGCTCGAGAACGGCTCGCTCTATCCGCTCGAAGGCAGGCTCGAATTCGGCGAATCGAGCGTCGCCACGGCAACGGGCACCTATACGCTGCGCGCGAGCGTGCCCAATCCGCGCCGCCTGCTGTTGCCCGGCATGTACGTGCGCGCGATCGTCGCGGAAGGCACGACGCCCGGCGCCTATCTGCTGCCGCAGCGCGCCGTGAGCCGCAACGCGCGTGGCGAGGCGACCGCACTGTTCGTGCGCGGCGGCAAGCTCGAGGAAGTCGTGCTCGGCCACGCGCGCGAGCACGGCAACGACTGGCTCGTCACCCACGGCGTGCGTGACGGCGACGCGCTCGTCGTGGAGGGCAGCCAGCAGGCGCGCGCGGGCGACGCCGTCGCAAGCACCGAGGTCACGATAGACGCCGCGACGGGCACCGTGCGCAAGTTGCCTGAGCGCGCCGCCGCGCCGTCCGCGAATTCGGCCCAGGCCGCCGCGCCCGGCAACCGCACCTGAGGAACGACATGTCGGCATTTTTCATCAGACGCCCCGTCTTCGCGTGGGTGCTCGCCATCGTCGTGATGCTCGCCGGGCTGCTCGCGCTCAAGCGCCTGCCGGTCGCGCAGTATCCCGAGATCGCGCCCACCACGATCTCGATCTCGGCGAACTACGCCGGCGCCGATGCGCAGACCATCGAGAACTCGGTCACGCGCGTGATCGAGCAAGGGCTCACGGGCCTCGACAATCTGCTCTACATGGCGGCCAGTTCGGACGCCTCGGGCGAGGTCGAGATCCGCCTCACCTTCAGCAACGCCGCCAATCCCGACGTCGCCCAGATGCAGGTGCAGAACAAGCTCCAGCTCGTCACCGCGCAGCTTCCCTCGGTCGTGCAGAGCACCGGGCTCACGGTGACGAAGTCGTCGGCGAGCTTTTTGATGGTGGTGGGCTTCGTCTCCACGGACGGCAAGCTCAGCTCCGTCGATCTCGACGATTACGTGGGCAGCACGTTGCAGGACCAGATTCGCCGCGTGCCGGGCGTCGGCAACACGCAGCTTTTCGGTTCGAGCTACGCGATGCGCGTTTGGCTCGATCCCAACCGGCTCGCCAAGTACGCGCTCATGCCCGGCGATGTGGAAGCCGCGCTGCGCGCGCAGAATGCGCAAGTGTCGGCGGGCCAGTTGGGCGCGCAGCCCGCGCGCGCCGGCCAGCAACTCAATGCGACCGTGACCGCGCAAAGCCGCCTGCAAACGGCTGCGCAATTCGCCGACGTCATCGTCAAGAGCGGCTCGGACGGTGCCATCGTGCGGTTGAAGGACGTGGCGCGCGTGGAAATCGGCGCGGAGAACTACACCTACGCGTCCACCTACAACGGCATGCCCGCTTCCTCGCTGGGCGTGAATCTCGCGACCGGCGCCAACGCGATAGACACCGCGAAGCGCATCAAGGGACTCATCGCTTCGCTCAAGGGCACACTGCCCGCGGGCGTGGAGGTGGTCTATCCGTACGACACCACGCCGTTCGTCACGCTCTCCATTCATGAGGTCGTGAAAACGCTGGTCGAAGCCATCGTGCTCGTGTTCATCGTGATGCTGGTGTTCTTGCAGAACATGCGCGCCACACTGATTCCCACGCTGGCGATTCCCGTCGTGCTGCTTGGCACGTTCGGCGTGCTCGCCGTGTTCGGCTATTCGATCAACACGCTGACCATGTTTGCGATGGTGCTCGCGATCGGCCTGCTGGTGGACGACGCCATCGTGGTGGTGGAGAACGTCGAGCGCGTGATGGCCGAGGAAGGACTCTCCCCGCGCGAAGCCACGCTCAAGTCGATGCGAGAGATTACCGGCGCGCTGATCGGCATTGCCACGGTGCTTTCGGCCGTTTTCGTGCCGATGGCGTTTTCATCGGGCTCCACAGGCACGATTTACCGGCAGTTTTCGGTGACGATCGTCACGGCGATGCTGCTCTCCGTGGCGGTGGCGTTGATCCTCACGCCCGCGCTGTGCGCGACGATCCTGCGCAAGCCTGCCGCGCACGGCGCGCAGCGTGGCTTCGCCGCGTGGTTCAACCGTGGCTTCGATCGCGGCTCACTCGCCTATCGTGCGGGCGTGGAAGGCATCCTCACGCGCGGCAAGCGCTTTCTCGCGATCTTTCTGGCGATCGTGGTGGCGATGGGCTGGATGTTCATGCGTCTGCCCAGTTCGTTTCTGCCCGTCGAGGATCAGGGCATTTTGCTGACCGCCGTGCAGTTGCCCGCCGGCGCCATGAATGCGCGCACGCGCGACGTGCTCAAGACCGTTACGGACTACTACCTGACCAAAGAGAAGGATGCCGTGGAAGGCGTCATGGCCATCGAGGGCTACGGCTTCGGCGGCTCGGGCCAGAACGCAGGCATGGTGTTCGTGCGCCTGAAGGACTTCGAGGCGCGCAAGTCCGCCAATCTCTCCGCGCAGGAAGTCGCGCAGCGCGCGAGCGCCGCGTTCGCCGCCATCGGCGACGCGCAGGTCTACGCGCTCCTGCCGCCGGCAATCGACGGCATGGGCACGTCCAACGGCTTCGACTTCTACCTGGAGGACACCAATGGCGCAGGACGTGAACAGCTCACGCAGGTCCGAGACGCGTTGCTCGGCTCGGCGGCGCGCAGCGCCCGGCTCGCCAATACGCGCCCCACGGGGCAAGAGCCGACGCCGCAGTTCGCCGTGGACATCGACCAGGCCAAGGCGAGCGCGCTAGGCCTGAATCTCGCCGACATCAACAACACGCTGTCGGTGGCCTGGGGCAGCAATTACGTGAACGACTTCGTGGACCGTGGCCGCGTGAAGCGCGTCTATGTGCAGTCCGACGCCGACTTCCGCATGCAGCCAAGCGACCTCGACGGCTGGCATGTGCGCAACGCAAGTGCGGAAATGGTGCCGTTCGCCTCGTTCGCGCATGGCCGCTGGACCTTCGGCCCGACACGGCTCGAACGCTATAACGGTGTCCCTGCACTCGAAATCCAGGGCGAGGCCGCGCCGGGCGTCAGCTCCGGGGCGGCGATGAGCGAGATCGACAAGCTGGTGGCCCGACTGCCGCCGGGATTCCGGCATGAATGGACCGGCCTCTCCTACGAGGAACGTCTCGCGGGTGACCAGGCGGCAGCGCTCTACGCGATCTCGGTGCTCGTGGTGTTTCTGTGCCTCGCCGCACTCTATGAAAGCTGGTCCGTTCCGCTCGCCGTCATGCTCACCGTGCCGCTGGGCATGGCGGGCGCGCTGCTGGCCGCGATGCTGTGCGCTCAGACCAACGACGTCTACTTCAAGGTGGGCTTGCTGACGACGATCGGTCTCGCGGCGAAAAACGCGATCCTCATCGTCGAGTTCGCGCTGGAGCGCGAGGCACGTGGCGCGACGCTGCTCGAAGCGACGCTCGACGCCGCGCGCCAGCGCCTGCGGCCGATTCTCATGACCTCGTTCGCCTTCATTCTCGGCGTCGCGCCGCTCGCGGTCGCGACCGGCGCGGGCTCGGGGGCACAGAACGCCATCGGTATCGGCGTGATGGGCGGCATGGTCGCGGCCACCGTGCTCGGCATTTTCTTCGCGCCGCTCCTCTACGTGGCGGTACGGCAAACCTTCGGCCGGGGCAAGCGCGAACGCACATGAACGCACTTCAACGCACCAACATGAAACGGCAGCTCAATCGCACATCGCTCTCGAATCGCAAGGCCGGCGTTGCGGCCGTGGTCGTGCCCCTGGTCGCGGCCCTGCTGCTCTCAGGCTGTGCCGTGGGGCCCGACTACCGTGCGCCGCACGCGGACGTGCCCGCTCAATGGAGCGGCGGAAAATCGGCGCCCGAGGCGAACGGCGCGCAGGCCGCCGAGCGTCCCGACCTGCGCCAGTGGTGGGTACACCTGAGCGATCCGCTCCTCGACACGCTGATCGAAGAGGCTGTCAGCGGCAACCTCGACGTGGCGACCGCCGCCGCTCGCGTGCGCGAGGCGCGCGCAGTGGTGCGTCAGGCCGGCGGCGCGCTTTATCCGTCGCTCAACGGCACGGCTGCGTTCACGCGCTCGGGTGCGGGCTCGCACGCCGTCACCACAACGTCTTCCAGCGCGGGCGCCAGCACGTCCGTACTCGGCGTGGGCAGCCCCGCCAACCTCTTCCAGGCGGGCTTCGACGCCAGTTGGGAGATCGACATCTTCGGCGGAAACCGGCGCTCGCTGGAAGCCGCGCAAGGCGGACTCGACGCTGCGCAGTGGGATCTGCGTTCAACACTGCTTACGCTGGTGGGCGACGTGGCCACGCACTATGTCGAAGCGCGCGGCTACCAGGCGCGCCTTGCGCTGGCGCGCGCGACGGCCGACTCACAGCAGGAAACCGCGCGTCTCACGCGCATACGCTTCGTGGCTGGCTCGAACTCGGGCCTCGACGCGGCGAACGCATCGGGCGAAGCGCAGTCGACGCTCGCCACCATCCCCGCGCTGGAGGCCGCTTATGCGCAAAGCGTGCACAGCCTGGCCGTGCTGCTGGGCCGGGCTCCGGGCGCGCTGCTCGCGAGTATGGAGCGCGCGCAGGATGTGCCTGTTCCGCCGCTGCCCGTCATGCTCGGCGTGCCCGCCGACGTGCTGCTCGCCCGCCCCGATGTTCGCGCTGCGGAGCGGCGCTACGCACAGAGCACGGCGCGCGTAGGCCAGGCCGAGGCCGCACGTTATCCGCGCGTCACGCTCACCGGCACGCTCAGCACGTCGGGCACGCAGTTCGGCGACCTTGCGCGGCATTCGTCCATCGGCTGGTCGATCGGACCCGCGGTCACGATTCCCCTTTTCGACGCAGGTCGCCTGAAGGCCGCGGTGGAGATTGCCGATGCGCAGCGCGACCAGTCTTTCATCGCGTATCGTTCGGCGGTGTTGACTGCACTGCAAGACGTGGAAAACGCCAGCGTATCGCTCTCGCGCGAAACCGAGCGCGTGCAGAACCTGAAGCGTTCCGCCGATGCCTATGGCGACGCGGCGGCGATGGCGCAATCGCTCTATCGCTCGGGATCGACGGGTTTTCTCGAAGTGCTGACGGCCGAGCGTTCGTTGTATGCGGCGCAAGACACGCTGATTCAGAGCCGCGTGCTCATTGCTACGGATTTCATTGCGCTGAACAAGGCGCTGGGAGGTGGATGGGACGGCGCGGAAGCCGACTAGATCCCGGCTTTCCGCGCTTACCTCACCACATGGCGCTGCTCACCCAGGCCGGTTATCGCCATATCGATGACATCACCGGCAGCGAGGTACACAGGCGGCTTCATACCCAGTCCCACGCCAGCGGGCGTGCCGGTGATGATCAGATCACCGGGCCGCAGCGTCATGAACTGGCTACAGTAGCTCACGATCTGCGCCACACTGAAAATCATGTCCTGCGTGTGACCTCGTTGCCTTGCCTGGCCATTGACGGACAGAGTCAACGCCAGGCCCTGCGGATTCGTGAGTTCGTCCGGCGTCACGATCCACGGGCCGATGGGCGTGTAGGTGTCAAAGCTCTTGCCTTTTCCCCACTGCCCGTTACGCTGCAATTGCCAGTGACGCTCCGAAACGTCATTCACGACGCAATAACCGGCCACGCTTGCCATTGCGTCGTCCTGTCCGAGTTGCGACGCCACGCTGCCGATCACGATACCCAGTTCGATCTCCCAGTCCGTATGGGCCGATTCCGGCGCGAGCACGATGTCGTCGTTCGGACCGCTTATCGACGAAGTCGATTTGCTGAACACGAGTGGCTCGGCGGGAATCGGCAAATCGGCTTCCAGCGCGTGATCGCGATAGTTGAGCCCAATTGCAATGATTTCGCGTACACGGCGCAAAGGCGGACCGAGCCGTGGCGCGCCGGGCACGACCGGCAGTTGCGTCACGTCGACGGCCGCAAGGAAGCGGCGGCCCTCGGGCGACAGCACGTCTTCGTCGATGTCGCTCACTATCGGGCGCAGCGCCCGGATGCGGCCTTCACGATCAAGCATGCCAGGCAACTCTTCGCCAGCCGGGCCGTATCGCAGCAGTTTCACAACGCAGTCTCCCTGTTGATGGATTCACGCGCTCGAATGCCATCCAGCATTCGAGCGCCATTGCCTTATCAGGCTTGATGACACGGCGACTACAAGCGCCCTGTCACTGGCCAGCCGACGCGCCCGCCGCCTTCCTTTCGGCTCCCTGCGCGCTTTCCGGATAGTTCGGATCGTATCCACCCGGTTTGTAGCCCGCGCTCTCGAGCTTCTTCAACTCCGCATTCTTCTTCGCGCGGGCCTCCTTGCGAGCGGCCTTGCGCGCGGCTTTCTTCTGCGCTTTCGTCATCGAAGCGGGATTGGCCTGACCCTGCGCCACTGCGTTTGCGGCGTCGCTGGCTTGCTGTCCTTGCGCGAATACGCCTGGTACTCCGAACATCACCGTCATGAGCACTGCCGCCAGAGCGACCTTGAGTGTTTTCACCTGTATTCTCCGTTCTTGTTCGTTGGCAAATTGATTCGCTTGTGATTCGCTTGTGATTCGCTTGTGATTCGCTTGTGATTCGCTCGAGCGCCCCGCTCGCGAGGCGCGTGAGAAAAACCGTGGTTAAGCCGCCTCGGCGCGGCGTCCCGCGAAATCGCGCTTCGGGTCGCGCATGCCGAACGCCGAGATCAGCAGTCCGAGCACAGCGGAGCCCAGCGCGATCTGCACGATCACGGCAATACCGACGTGCTGCGCGATGCCGCCCGTGACGGCGGGAGCCACGGCGCCGCCGATGATTTCACCCAGCCCGACGATCATGCCCGTTGCGGTCGCGCCCAACTCCGGCGGCACCGATTCATTCGCGAACGGCCCGACCGTAATGCCGATGACCCCCGCGATGAGAAACGTCACGATAGCGAGCAAAACGAAGAGCCTGACCGGGTCAGCGCCCGTTTGCGTGAGAAACCAGAGGCCGACCACCTCGCACGCGAGCGCAGCCACGATCACGCGCTTGCAGCCGAACCGGTCCGACAACGCGGGCAGCACGACAACGCCAACGCAGCACCCCACGCCGAGTGCGGAAAGCACGAGCCCCATCGAATCCATGCCCAGGTGCAGGTGGTCGGTGAGATAACTGGGCAGGAACGCCGACAGCACCACGAGGCCCGAAAGCGCGCAGAGCATCAGCAGCGTGCCCGACACCACGTTGCGGTAGCGCAGCACCTCGAACCACGACGAGTTTTCCCGCACCTGGGCGTGCGCGGCGGGCGCATCGGCACGCAACGATTTCGCGAGCAGCACTGCGATCACGAAGCCGGGTACGGCGACGATGGCGAAGATCCAGTGCCACGACGGCACGAACTTGAGCATGCCCACGGCGAGCAAGGGCCCGAGGCCTAGCCCCACCAGCGGCGCCGACATTTGTTGAAGCCCCACGTTCAGGCCGATACGGCTCGGCTTCGACGCCTCGACCGTCGCCACGATGCTCGCGGGCACATAAGCGCCTTCCGCGACGCCCATGAGCGCGCGCAACAGCACCATGCTCATCATGCCGGCAGCGAGGCCGCTGCCGCCCACCAGCAGCGAGAACGCAATCACCGCGGGCACGATCACGCGCTTGCAGCCAACGCGGTCGGTGAGGCGGCCCGTGAGTATCGAGGCGAGGCCCCAACACAGCGAAAGCACGGCGGAAATCAGGCCAAGATCCTGATAATTCATGCCGAGTTCTTTCGCGATCACGGGAAAGAGCGGATAGATGATGTTGCGGTCCAGCCCCACAAGTCCGTAACCCAATGCGAGCAGGAATACCGCCTTGACCTCGTAGCGCAGGTTCCAGTCAGCGCGCCCGCTTGAGGCGGCAGCCGTCGTTTCCATGATGGATGTCTCCAATGTTCTGTAGTGTCCGGGCATTGGCGCGCGGCGTTCGCGAGCCGCGCGCGGGTCTTACCAGGTGTGCATCATCCCGACGCGCACCATGGTCTGGTTGCCCGAAGTCGAGAATGCGCCGGCGCCCGGAATGAGCGCGGGTGCGCCGTCCGAAGCATGCTGGTACACGGCAAACGCATAGACGCTCGTGCGCTTGGACAGGTAGTACGCGAGATTCAGTCCGACCTGGTGCATCTTCACGTCATTGACAACGTGATTGCCGTCGTTGAACTGATACGCGAAGCCGACGATTGCAGCCGGCGTGAGCGGATACGTGGCGGCGAAGTCGTACACCATCACGCGCGCGTTGTTATAGGTGTTGGTGGCCTGCGCCACCATGGCGGCAACGAAGCCGTTGCCAACCGGTATGCGCCCGCCCACGCCCCAGTCGCGCAGACCGCTGTTGCCTTCATTGATGGTGGGAAACTTCGTGTACGTGTATGCGGCATCCACCGCGACCGGGCCGGTGTTATAGCTCAGGCCAAAGCTCTGCGTGCTGTTCTGGCTGAATGCGCCGGCCACGCCGCCGAAGCCGTACATCGCGCCGAACTTGAAGCCGCCCATGCGCGGGCTTTCATAGGTCACGGCGTTGGGTGTGGAATAGAGGTCGGCTGTGCGCAGAAAGTCCATCGAGCCGAACGCGGGCGCGCCAAGCTGCGGAAACGGTCCGCCCTGGGTGAACGTGGGTTCGAGCGAGGCGAGCATCGGCCCCCAGCGATCGACTGTCATGTAATTGAACATGAAGTCGGTTTGCAGGCCCATCGTCAGGCGTCCCAGGGAATCGTTGTCGAGCCCCACGTATGAGTACCGGAACATCTGGCCGGTGCTATAGAGCGAACCCGTGCCGATGTCGAAGGTGTTGAGCAGCTTTGCGATGGCCCGGGTGCCGCCTCCCAGGTCTTCGATGGCGGAAATGCCGAACCCCGTGTTGTTCGAAATGCCGCCCTGCATGAAGGTATTCGAGTGGCCACCCGCATTCGATACCCAGGTCAGGCCCGCGTCGATGGCGCCGAACAGCGTGACGCTTGTCTGGGCGTGGGCCGTGCCGGCCAGCAACGTGGCCGCCGCGCATGTCATGATTTTCGCTTTCACCGTGTCTCCAAACTATTTTTTCGTATTTGTGATGCGTGTCTCGCAACCAGAAGCGATTCCGGTTGTGGTCTTTCGGTGATGCCGGCGCGCGGGGGCGGCGCAAGACAACGTGACTGCGCCGCCCTTGCGACGCCTTAGTGCTTCAGAAAATCGATGACGAGACGGTTGAACGCTTGCGCGTGCTCCCACTGCGCCCAGTGGCCGCAGCGGTTGAACACGTGGAATTGCGCGTCACGCAGGCCCCAGATCATGCGCAGGCCGTTGTCGAGCGGCACGAAGCGGTCGTCGCGGCCCCAGGTCACGAGGGTCGGCGCGCTGATTTCCGGGAGCCGGCCGCTCAGGTCCGGAAACTGGTTCGGATTCACTTCGAGGCTCTTGACGAAGTTTTCGAGGTGATCGCGGCGCGCCATCATGTTTGCGAAACGGCCTTGAATCAACTCTTCGGTAATCGTCGAAGGATCGAAGACGAACACGTCCAGCATGCGGCGCAGGCTTTCCATCGTCGGGTTCTTGTACGCACCGAACAGCAGCTTGATCCCTTCGAGCGGCATCGGCTGGAAGAGGCTCGGACCTACGCCGCCGCCGCCCATGATGACCATCCTGGCCAGGCGCTCGGGATAGTTCAGCGCAAACGACAGCGCGTTGACGCCGCCCATCGAGTTGCCGAGAATGTGCACGCGGTCGATGTCGAGCACGTCGAGCAGGCCCTTGAGCGCGCGCGCGTTGATTTCAGATCGCGCGCCGCGCGTGACCACAATGGGATCGCTCTTGTTCCAGCCCGGCGAGTCCAGCAGGATCACGCGATAGCCGGCTTCCACGAACGTGTCGATGTTGCGATGAAAGTTGCTCCACCCGGAAGCGCCGGGACCGGAGCCGTGCATCATCACGACGGTTTCGCCCGTACCCGCGTCGTTGTAATGGACCTGCGCGTCGAGGTCACCTTCCTTGATCCGCGCGAATTTGCTCGTTCCTGCTTCGGTCAATGCAGCCATTGCACTCCTCCTTGATCGGATCACTATCCAATGTCACTGTGTTTTCGGCTATCGCGTGATGCCGATAGCCATATGATTAGTATTGCGAATGGTATCGCGTGCGCTATTGCCGAAAAAAGACAGCAAATCCGAACGCTTCATTCGCAAATACCGAAAGCCGTTTCAGGCGGCTTACTCCCATCGACAAAGTCAAACAAAACGGGCCGAGCAATTGCCGATGCCGCCAATCGACACATGAAGGTTGTCGCCCGCCTTCACCGGCACCATCGTTCCAAGCGATCCCGAAAGAATGACTTCACCGGCCTTGAGCGGCACGCCGAGCCTGCCAAGCGTATTGGCCAGCCAGGCAACGGCATTGGCCGGGGAATTGAGCGCCGCGGCGCCCGCCCCCGTTGCGACCACCGCGCCGTTCTTCTCCAGCACCATGCCGCAGGTGCGCAGATCGAGCGAGCGGGGATCGACAAACTGGCTGCCCAGCACGAACAGGCCACAGGAGGCGTTGTCGGCCACCGTGTCCTGAATGCGGATCTTCCAGTCGCGGATGCGTGAATCCACGATCTCGAAGCACACGAGTACGCCTTCCGTGGCGCGCAGCACGTCGGCCACCGAAATGCCCGGCCCCATCAGGTCATGCTTGAGCACGAACGCAATCTCGCCTTCGGCCTTCGGTTGAATGAGCTTCGTGGTATCGATCGGCGCGCCTTCTTCGCGCAACATCGTGTCGAGCAGGTAGCCGAAATCCGGCTGATGCACGTTGAGCAATTGCATGACGGCGTCGCTCGTCACACCGATCTTCTTGCCGACGATGCGCGCACCCGCGCTCACCTGGCGTTCGATCAGTCGCTGCTGGATCCGGTAAGCGTCTTCGACGCTCAGCGTCTCGTGGCGCGAGGTCAGCGGCTCGACGGTGGTCTGGTTGTCGAGCGCGCGCCAGAGTTCGTCGCCGAGGTCCGCAATCAATGAAGGGTCCATTCCGTGGTTCCCGTGTTCTGCATGGGTGATTCAAACCGGCGCGGCTGCAAGCGTGCCGCAGACCGCGCCGTGGATTCGCGCCTTTGCCGGGTTGTGCCCGGATTACGCGGCGGCCTGCCCAGGCAGCGGGTCGCGTGAGTAAAAGAGCGGCGGCAGCGGTTGGCCGAGCAGGTACCCGCCAAGCGTGCCCGCCGTGTCGTCCGCGTTCTGGGTGATGTGATTGGCCGCCGCGATCACGTCGCGCAGAATGCGCTGCAACGGGTTGTCCAGGTAGATGCCGCGCGCGGAAAGCGCCTTGAACAGCAACATCACGGCCTCTTCGCTTTCGCGGCCCACGCGCGCGATGTCGAGCATGGCGGGTACACGGTCGTCGAGCGGCACCAGTTCGCGGCGCTCGGCGTACTGGGTCGTTTCATGCATCATGTGCAGGATGCGGGCGCGTGAAGAACGCACGCGCGCCACCGCATTGCCGAGACGATCCTTCACATACGGGCTGAGCGACGTTTTTGCGCCGCCCGTCGTGTCGCGGCGCGTTTGCATCTGTTCGATGAAGAGGTCGACCGCGCCCTGCGCCATGCCGTTGATCGCCGACGATACCGCCGCGTAAAAGATCTGCGAGAACGGATAGAGATACATGTTGCCGCGATCGCTCATGGTGTAGTCGGCCAGGCTGTGCGTGCGGTAGTCGGGCACGAAGGCGTCCTTGACCACGACGCTCTTGCTGCCCGTTCCGGCGAGACCGAACACATGCCAGTCGTCGAGAATGGTGTAGTCGGTGCGCGGCACGAGAATCGAGAGACGATCCACGGGCTTGCCTTCTTCGTCGAGCAGCATCTGGCCGAGAAACGCCCACTGGCCGTGGTCGGTGCCGCTCGAAGTCGGCCAGCGGCCGTTGATGATGTAGCCGCCTTCCACACGCTTGTACGTGCCGAACGGCGCATACGAGGACGCGATGATCACCGAGTCGTCCTGGCCCCAGACGTCTTCGCAGGCGCGCGGGTCGAGATGGCCGAATTCCCACGTGTGAATGCCGAGGATCATCATGTTCCAGGCACTGCTACAACAGCCGCGGCCCAGTTCCATGAGGACCTTGAAGAACACGGCGGGGTTCATCTCGTAGCCGCCCCAACGGCGCGGCTGGAGAATGCGGAAGAATCCCGCCTCCTTGAACTGCGCGATGATGTCGGCCGGAACCGAGCGGTTCTTTTCGACTTCCGCCGCGCGCTCGCGCAGCATCGGGATCATCGCCCTCGCCCGCTCGACGAGTTCCGCTTCGGTGGGAATGACGCGTTCGACCGACTGTTTCAATACCGTGCTCATGCTGCTCCTCCGTTTGAATTTTCCGAGTCCGCCTGCTCCAGACGGGCGAATTTCCCGCCGAAATACACGAGCGGCGGCGTCTCCTCTCTCTCACAACTCACTTCGATCACATCGCAAAGAAAAACCGTGTGCGAACCGCCGGGAATTTCCTCGATGACCTGACACCCGAACGACACGATGCTTTGTTCGAGCAGCGGGATGCCGAGCCTGCCCTCACGCCAGTTGCCTGCGCCGAGAAAACGGTCTTCGCCCACCACGTTGATGACCATGCCCGCGAATCGCCGCGCGATGTCTTCCTGATGCTCGCTCAAGACGTTGACGCTCAGGAGTCCCGATTCGCTGATCACCTGGTGGGCGCGCACCGAGCGATTCACGCAAACGAGCAGCCGCGCGGGCTCCGCGCTGACCGAGCAAACGGCGGTCGCGGTCAATCCCGCACGCAGGTCGCCGCTGCGCGAAGCGATGATCGAGCACGCGCCCGCGAGACGCCGCATGCCCGCGCGAAAGAGCGAAGGGTCTACGCCGTTGATCGGGCATCGGGCCGAAGCGGCCTCGCCCGCGTTGCTTGTGAAAATGGCTACCATCAGGTTTTCCCCGTCGAAAGAAACGCATGCATGACGGTGTGGAACGCGTCAGGCTGTTTGTACTGCGGCCAATGCGCCGCTGCGATACCGTGAATCAGGTTATTCGTAGTCCAGATCACCAGCGCCTCGTTATGTTCGTGCCCGGCTTCGATCGCCGAATCCATCATTCCAGATCCTCACTTGCCCCTGGAAAAAGGGCAAAACAACTCCCCGCCGGCAACGCGAGCCGGTTCACATCGTCCTGGCGGGGATGCGGCGTGGCGGCGTTTCGCGCCGCTACGCTCAGGCGGGCACGGGCGGCGTGCGCTTGTGGCCCCAGTCGCTCATCTTCGAATAGTTGACGACCTTCCACGTCGCGTCGTCGATCACGATGCCGCCGTAGCCGTATTCGAGTGCGAAGCCCGAGGGCGTTTGCACGTAGAACGAGAACATCTGGTCGTTCGGGTGATGGCCGAGATGCAGGAACATCGGCACGCCGGCCGCGGTGCACCGGTCATAGGCGAGACCGACGTCGTCCATCTCCTTGACCTGCACCATGAGGTGATTGAGGCGCTTGGGACCGGGAATGGCCGCGGTGGCGAGGGAATGGTGGCGGCCCGTTTTCGTGTGCATGAACGTCGCGTCCACGACGATGCCGGGGGCGCGCTCCTCGCGAATGTAGTCGCTCACGCGCAGCCCCATTATCGAGCGGTAGAAGTCGACGGACTCGCCGTAGTTGTTCGCGGTCGTGAGAATGTGGCCGATGCCGAGCGACCCGGTTTCGAAGCCCGCGCCGCGCATGACGTTCGAGCGGAACGGATTCGTCATCTGCGCAATTTCGGGGCCGAAATAGAAGGCGTGGCGATAGCCGTTCGGGTCTTCGCAGTAGTAGAGCTTTTCGACCCGGCGGCGCGCGCGATAATCGCGGTCACCTTGTGTCACCGTGATGCCGCGCTCGCGCAGTTGCGCTGCGTAGCGGTTGAGTTCGTCTTCGGTCTCGAACTCCCAACCGGCTTCCTGAATGTCGTCGGCCTCATTCTTTTCGAGCACGATGCGCTGCATGTACTCGTCCATGCGCAGCACCAGCGCATTGCCGTCATCGCGAGACGCGATCTGAAACCCCATCAGGTTGTGAGCGAAATCCGCCCATGCACCGAGATCCTTCACCCCCAGCACGACATAGCCAAGGTTAGAAATTGCGGCAGCCGTTTCGGCCATATCTCCTCCGTCCAGCACGTTTTCCGTTAAGAACTTGTCGATTGCGCGAAAGCCAGAAGACTTTCGTGAAGCGCGAGCCCTAATAAGCAAAGGGTATGCCATGCACCTTGGCCATGTGCCCCGTATTCGCGCGCTGCCCTGTCCAGTAAGGCCCCGGCGTGTTTTCAAGCGCGCCCGTCGCACGCGGGCCGTGTGCGCTCGCCCACATTGAAATCCAGAAAATCATGAAATGTCCGTCGCGACGCGAGCCGCCAGTGCGGGATTTCATGAATTTACGGACGGAATGCGCCGCCCGTATCGTTGCGCCTGCATCGATCGTGGCTGGGCAACGAAGGACGAATATGAACACGACCCCCGAACGAAAACAGGCGGAGTGCAATTTGCCCCCTGAATTCGTTTTGCTTGACTCAATGGACTTCAGCGATATCGCTGAGCAACTGCATTTCAATCCGGTTGAGGGACGCATCTGGCTACAGGACCGGCGCATGGCGCTGCTGCCGGTTGAAGTGCTCGGCGCGATGCGGCGCGAAATGATCGATTCGCTCGGGCTCGAAGGCACGCGCCGCCTCATTACGCGTTTGGGCTATACAGCGGGTTCGCGCGACGCCGAACTCGCCTGGAAAGTGCGTGCTCATCGCTCGCAGCTCGACATCATCGTGGCGGGCGCACAGCTTCATGCGCTGGAAGGCTTCGTGAAAGCCGAACCCGTGCATATCGAAATCGACAATCACCGCGGCTATTGTTATTCGGAATTCTTCTGGAACGACAACTGCGAAGACGAGATCCATATCGCCAACTATGGCGTCGGGCACGAGAGCGCCTGCTGGATGGGGATTGGCTACACGTCCGGTTTTCTCAGCAAGATCATGGGCAAGCGCATCATCGCGCGCGAGGTGGAGTGCCGCGCGATGGGGCAAGCCAAGTGCCGTGTGATCGCGCAGCCCGTGGAAAGCTGGGACGACCCCGAGGAAGACCTGCACTACCTGCATGTCGCCCCGCCGCCCGCGCGCGCGATGGTAGGTGCTTCGGGCTTGAAGGCAAGCGTTGCGGCGCCAGAAGCGGCGCCCTCGCCGGCGGCGCAGCCGGAACCCGCCATGCCGATGCTCATCGGCTCGTCGGTCAGCTTCACGGCCATGCTGCACAAGGTGCGGCGCGTGGCGACCACGCGCGCGACGGTGCTGCTGTCGGGCGAGAGCGGCGTGGGCAAGAGCGCGGTCGCGCGCGAAGTGCATCGCTGGAGCAGCCGCGCCGACAAGCCCTTCGTGGAAGTCAACTGCGCGGCCATTCCCGAACAACTGCTCGAATCGGAACTCTTCGGCGTGGAGCGCGGCGCGTTCTCGGGCGCGAACGAGTCGCGCGCCGGGCGCTTCGAAACCGCCAACGGCGGCACGCTCTTTCTCGACGAAATCGGCATTCTCAGCTTCAGCGCGCAGGGCAAGCTGTTGCGCGTGCTTCAGAACGGCGAGTTCGAGCGGCTCGGCTCCACCCGCACGATCAAGCTCGATGTGCGCGTCGTCGCCGCCACCAACGAGGATCTGCCCAAGGCCGTGACGGAGGGCCGCTTTCGCGAGGACCTGTTCTACCGCATCAACGTTTTTCCCATCCATATTCCGCCGCTGCGCGACCGTCGCGACGATCTGCCTTTGCTGATCGAGTATTTCACCAAGCGTCTCTCGGCGCTGCATGGCCGCCACGTACCCGGCATCATGCCGCGCGCGTTGCAGGCCGTGCTCAACCATAAGTGGCCCGGCAATATCCGCGAGTTCGAGAACGTGATCGAGCGCGGCATTATTCTTGCCGATGATGGGGAATCGCTCGACCTGCGTCACCTCTTCAGCGTCGATTCGAATTTCGCGCATTCGAGTCTCATGCGCCTCACGGAAGCCGGCACACTCGAAAAGCGCGACGCACTCGCGAGCGCCGCCGCCGAGGCGAATATAGGCGCAAGCGATTCCGGCGGCACGCCGCCCGCTTCGCTGGAAGACTGGGCGCGCGCAGCGGTGCGCCAGCAAGGCGCGAATCTGGGCGATGTGGAAGACGCGCTGGTCAACGCGGCGCTCGCGGAGGCGAACGGCAATGTGTCGAAGGCCGCCGCGCTGCTCGGTCTCACGCGCGCGCAACTCGACTATCGCGTGAAGCGTAATGGCAACGCGAACGGCAACGGCGGCGGCCGAAGCCAGACAGTTCACACCGATTAGGGAGTGCATGCGGCGCATCTTTCGTCTTTATCGAAAGGCGAATTCGCCGCCAGGCGCTTTGCCCCGTTGCTCGCGCCCACTATTCTGCGTTCGTGTCTTCACCAGTGAGAGCGAGACGATGGACGAGAATTTTGACGTAGTGGTAGTGGGTTGCGGCGTAGCGGGCCTTTCGGCTGCCGTGAGCGCCGCACAGCGCGGCCTGAACGTGTGTGTGCTCGAACGCGCCACGCGCGCCGAGCGTGGCGGGCAAAGCCGCTTCACGGAAGCTTATTTGCGCATGAAGTCGCTTGACGAAGTCTCCGACGATTTCGAGGAGCATCTCGGGGAAAACGCAAGCTGCTATCCCGACCCGGACCTGATGGCGGAAATGGCGCTCGACCGCTCGTCGTGGTCGCAGACCACGGCATCGCTCGCGCTCGCCGACGCGGACGTGCTCTCCACCTTCGCCGAGCATGTGCCCGGCTCGGTGCAGTGGCTGCGCGACATGGGCGTGCGCTTCGACTTCCTGCCCACGCAGTTCCTCACAAGCTCGCAGCCGCGCCTGTTGCCCGTGGGCGGGGGCGAGGCCATGGTCGAAGCGCTCGCGGCGCAGGCCGAGGCGCTTGGCGTCACCTTCCATTACGAGTGCACGGCGCGCGAGCTGATCATCGACACGCAAGGGTCGGTGGCGGGGCTCGCCGCGTGGAAACGCGGTGCGGGCCGCCGCCGCTACGCGGGCGCCGTCGTGCTCGCGAGCGGCGGCTTCGAGGGCAATCCGGAAATGCTCGCCCAGTATCTCGGGCCGCGCTCGGTCTATCTGCGCCCCGTGTGCAAGGGCGGCTATTACAACAAGGGCGAAGGCATCGCCATGGCGCTGCGTGCGGGGGCCGCGCCGTGCGGCGAGTTCGGCAGCTACCACGCGGAGCCTGTGGACCCGCGCTCCGGCGTTTCGGAACCGTCGATCTTCGTATTTCCGTACGGCATCCTGATCAACAAGCGCGGGCAGCGCTTTACCGACGAGGCGCCCGGTACGGTCGATGCCTGGTACGAACGCGTGACACGCCGCATCTACGAGCAGGATGAAGGCATCGCCTACGTGATCCTCGATCAGCGCGTGAAGGACATTCCGAACTACCGCCTCGCGATCCGCACCGACCAGCCCGCAATCGAAGCGCCGACGCTCGAAGTGCTCGCGGCGAAACTCGGTGTTCCGGCTGATACGCTGGCCAGCACCGTTGCCGCATACAACGCGGCCTGCCGCGAAGGCCGCTACGATCCGCTCGCCGCCGACGGGCTCGGCACGCACGGGCTCGAACCGCGCAAGTCGAACTGGGCATTGCCGATGGACCGCGCGCCGTTCTTCGCCTATCCGATCATCTCCGCGAACGTGTTCACGTTCGGCGGTCTGAAGGTGGACGCCGCCGCGCGCGTGCTCAACACGGACGGCGCCCCCATTCCGGGCCTCTATGCCGCGGGCGAAACGATCGGCATGTATTACGGCAACTATACGGGTGCGACTTCGGTGCTCAAGGGTCTCGTGTTCGGCAAACTGGCGGGCGAGACAATCGCCAGCCGTTGCTGAGGGAGGCGCGATGACCACACCCGACCTTCTGGTAATCGGCGGCGGCATGGCGGGCTTTTGCGCCGCGCTTGAGGCGGCGAATGCGGGCCTCACCGTCACGCTGCTCGAAAAGCAGCCCGAAACGGGCGGCTCCTCCGCGATGAGCGGGGGGTGCCTCGCCTTCGCGGGCACGGAACTCCAGCGCGAGCACGGCGTGGAGGACAGCGACGCCCTGCTCTTTTCCGACCTGCGCGAAGTCGGCAACTTCGACAACGACGAATCGCTCGTACGCGCCTACGTCGATAACCAGCTCGGCACGTATCACTGGATGCGAGAGCATGGCGTGGTGTTCGGCGCTTCCATCGAGACATCGTCGGGACAGTCGGTGCCGCGCGTGCATTCGGTCGATCCGGCGGACGCCGTGCGACAGCTCGCGCGCGCCTGCGCGGCAACGGGCCGCGTGAGCGTGACGATGAACGCGGCGGCACGCCGCCTCGTTCGCGCGGCCGATGGCCGCTTCACGGGCGTGCACGCCTTGATTGACGGCGAGCCCGTCACCCTGGAGGCACGGCTTGGCGTGATTCTCGCGAGCGGCGGATTTTGCCGCAACGCGCAGATGGTGCATCACTACGCGCCGCAATACGACGAAGCGGTGTTCATCGGCGGCGACGGCAACGTGGGCGACGGCCTGAAGATGGCGCTGGAATTCGGCGCCGACCTGCGCGACATGGCCTATATCAAGGGCACTTACGGCAAGCACCCGCTCGACGAAACGAATCACCATAGCTGTCTCGCCGTGTACAAGGGCGCGATTGCCGTGAATCAGGACGGCAAGCGCTTTGTCGACGAATCGGTTTCATACAAGCTGCTTGGCGACGCCGCGATTCGCCAGCCCTATGGCGCGACATTCCAGATTCTCGATCAACGCATCATGGAGAGCGGCGACGATCGCGTGCGCATTCTCGACTTCGAGCGACGCCGCGAGGAAGGCCTTTTCATCGAGGCAAACAGTCTTGCCGAACTTGCGCGTCTGATCGAGGTGCCGGAGGAGACCTTGCTCGACACGGTCGCGCGCTATAACGCCGCCGTGGATGCCGGGCATGACGACGCGTTCGGCCGCGCGCATCTCGTCCATCGCCACGGCGAGTTGTGCCGCATCGAGCACGCGCCTTTCTATGCCTACCCTTCCACAGCGGCCGTGTTCGGCACCTATTGCGGCTTGCGCGTGGACGCAAGCATGCGCGTGGTGAATGTATTCGACGAGACGCTCGAAGGGCTCTATGCGGCCGGTGAGATCGTGGGTGGGTTTCACGGCGGCGCGTACATGACGGGCACGGCGCTCGGCAAGGCTGCGATCTTCGGGCGCCTTGCCGCCCGCAGCGCGGCCGGGACGGAGCAATAGCATGCAGATCTGCGTACTGCTCGCGGGCGTGCTCGACCCGAAGTGGCCGCTGCCCAAAGGCGACTGGCTGCATGACGCCGCGTTGCTCGACGGCATCGCGCGCAAGCTCAGTCCGTTCGATGAAGCCGCGCTCGAAGTGGCGCTGCGCCTGCGCGAATCGCTGCCTGACGCCACGCTTGCCGTCTACATGCCCGAGGGCCCCGGCGCGCTCGGCTTGCTGCGCGCGGTCGCGGCGCACAAGCCCGAACACGTCGCGCTGCTTGCGGTGGACGACGCGGCGCGCTGGGACCCCGCCGCCTTCGCGCGCGAAGTGGCGGCGGGTGTGCGAGCGGCGAGTGCGGGCACATTGTGGCTCACCGGCCGCGAATTCGGCGATCTCGACGACGGCGCTTTCAGCGCGTGGCTGGCGCGTGAAGCGGGCGCAGCGCTCGTGACGATGGCGGAGGAACTGCGCGCGGAGAGCGACGGCGCGCTGCGGGCCGTGCGCACGCGCAGTCATGTGACCGAACACGTTCGCGTGCCCGCGCACTGCGTTGTGACGCTGACGAACGCGCGCAGCAACCGCTTGCGCCATCCACTCATGAAGAACGTCATGCTCGCAAAGAAGCTGACGATCGACACCATCGCCCGTCAAGGCGGCGGCGAGGCGCGCATTGTGCCGATGCAGTTTGTCGCCGCGACGGGCGTGGAGCGCGCGCGGCGCGCGCCGCTCGACGCCGCCGCCGGACTCGAAGCCCAACTCGACGCCGTTCTCGAACTTCTTGATAGCGCAGGCCCGACGTGACCACGACTTCTCCTTTCCGCCTCGTAGCGTTGCTGCTCGACGAACTCGACGACGTCCAGCAACTCGTGCGCCAAGCCACCGACGTGCTGGAAATGGCCCGGCCGCAGGGCCTGGACGTGCACGCCCTATGCGTGACGCGCACGCATCAGCCCGATCTCGCGGAGCGTCTGCAACGGTTGCCGCTCGGCAAGATCGTCTGCATCGCCGTCGCGGACTTGCGCGACCCGGTTCTGGCCGCCGATTTCACCGGTGTGCTCATGCGCGCGCTCGAAGCGCAAGCGCTGGGTTCCGGTGATTGCGTCTGCACACCCGCTGGCGCGCTCGGCGAAGAAGTTGCCGCGAGGCTTGCCGCCGCGTTCAACGGCTGCGCGCTCGGGCGCGTGCAAGGCGTGTCGTTCGACGCCAACGGCGTGCACGCCGATCGCGCGGTTTTCGGCGGCCGCAGCACGGTGCGCGTTCGCTCGGAACGCGGCCCCTGGTTTGCGGCGTTGCGCACTTCGGGCGCGGGTTGCGCGCCGGACGCTCCCGCTACGCCTCGTTTGCTGGAATGGCAGGAGGCGTCGAGCGGGCCGCACGACGCCGATGAGATCGTGCTGGTTGCGGGCGACGCCGCGCGCCTGCCCGTCGAAACGGCGCGCGTCGTGGTGAGCGGCGGGCGCGGCATGCAGCGGCCGGAGGGCTTCGAGCTGCTCGCACAACTCGCCTCGCGTCTCGACGCGGCGCTCGGCGGGAGCCTGCCCGCCGTCGACGCCGGGTGGGTGCCCGTTACGCATCAGGTCGGCCAGTCCGGAAAATTCGTGAGTCCTGCTATCTATCTCGCGGTGGGCATCTCCGGCACGCCGCAGCATCTGGCGGGCGTGAGCGCGACGACGCGCATTGTCGCGATCAACAGCGACGAGGAAGCGGACATCTTCCGGGTGGCGGACGTGGGCATCGTGGCCGACTGGGGTGAATTTCTTCCGGCGCTCATCGCGCGCGTGGACGCGAGCCGTAACGCACGTGCCGACGCGCGCAAGGCAAGCCGGTAAGCGGACAACTTCAACGAGGAAGCATGGACAGACTTTGGGCAATGGAAGTATTCGTGCGCGTGACCGAGTGCGGCAGCTTTTCGCGCGCGGCGGAGTCGCTGAATCTAGCGAACGCGACGGTCACGTCGTGCGTGCGCAATCTGGAGAAACATCTGGGCGTCACGCTCTTGCAGCGCAATACGCGGCACCTGCGCCTCACCGACGCCGGCGAGCGCTTTCATTCGCGCTGCCGGGTGCTGCTGGAAGGCGTGCACGCCGCCGAGCAGGAGGCGGCGCAGGCGCAGGCCGAAGTGCGCGGCACGCTCAATGTCGAAGCGCCCATTGCGATCGGTCATGCGCTGCTGTTGCCGGCGCTGCCGTCGTTTCTCGCGCAGTATCCCGGTCTCTCGGTCAATATCAATCTGACCAATCAGCCGCACGCGCTCATCGAGCGCGGACTCGATCTGGCCATCCGTATGGACGCCGTGGAAGATTCGGAACTGGTCGCACGTCCGCTCTACAGCGCAAGCTATATCGTGTGCGGACGCGCCGACGTCGTGGACGCCGTGCGCGAGCGCTCGCCCGCCGATCTCGATCCGTCACTGTGCCTCGGCCTCCTTCCCGAGGGGCGGCCCGAGCCGCAGCCGTGGCTTTTCGCGCGCGACGGCGAGGAAACCGTTGTCTCGCCGGAAGGCAGGCTCTCGTTCAATAGCTCCGATGCGCTGGTGAGCGCGGCTTGCCGGGGTCTTGGCCTCGTTTGCGTGCTCGATATCTTCGTGCGGCAGGAGCTTGCCGATGGCCGCCTCGTTGCCGCCTTCGATGCGTGGGATCACGGCGGCCGCGCGTTTCACCTCGTCTCGGCGAAGGCCAGTTTCGTTTCGCCGAAACTCAAGGCGTTCAGCGATTTCATGCTAGAGGTGATCGGCCCGCAAAGCCGCCCCGATCATCGCGAGCGCATTCCGGTACAGCGCGGGCGGTAGCGTAAGCGCATCAATTACGCCACTCAAAGCACGCCGGCCCATGCTTCGATGCACGGGCGGCGTATTTTTCATTTTGCGTGCAGCTTGTCGAGGCCGTAAAACGCGAGTATTTCCTGTACGCGCGTCGTGTCCGGCTTGCCCGAGAAGTATCCGCGGCGGCAGGTTCCATGCGCGCCCGCCCGGCGCAGATCGACGAGCGTTTCAGCGTCCTTGACCCAGGCGGCCAGCGAATCGACCACGGGCACACCGTCGACTTCGCGCACGCCGTTGCGCGCGAGCAGCACGTTCAAAGGCGCTTCGCCCGGGATGATGACTTCGGCGCCCTGGGCAATGAGGCGGCGCGCGCTTTCCTGAAACGTTGCGATGAGCCGCGAAGGCTCGCTGAATGCTTCGAGCACGTCGCCGAACTGAAAGCCGACATGACGTGCACCGGCGAAGCGCCCGCCAAGTCCGTGGCGCACCGCATTGTCGGCCACGAGTTCCGCGAGTTCGTCGATGAACACGAGCACGCCGAAGCGCCGCCCCAACTGACACGCGCGCAGCATTGCCGATTCGCCATAGCCGACCACCGGAATGTCGAGCAACGCCCGCGTTTCGCGCAACGCGGGCTCCGGCAGCGTGCTGATCGCGTAGGCGTCGAAACCCTCCTCCTGCGCGCGCACGCCGGCCGAGAGAAACTGCAAGCCGTGCAGATACTGGAGCGAGGCATACTTGATGTCGTCGCCGGGATAGTTCGTGCGATACGTCCCCGGCGCCATGCCGTGCATGACGATTTCCGTGCCGGGGCGCGCAATCGCGCGAAAGTGCGCGTCGAGCGCGTCGCTGTACGCGCCGAGGTCGGAGAGGACGGTGAAGCTTTGATGCCAGATACGAAGGCTCATGTTGGCGTTTTCCGTAGGGTGGATCGAAGCCAGCCGGGCGTCCGCTCCCGACCGGCCCGTGGCGCGTTACGCGAACGTCACGCTCTCCGATGTCTCGACGCGGCAAAAGCGCCGGATGCTGTCGATCGAATTCGCGTGCTCCTGCGCGGAATGCGCGGCGCAGCAGTCGTCGAGCACCACCACTTCGTAGTCGCGGTCGTGCGCGTCGCGCACGGCGGCCTGCACGACGGCCTGCGTGGAGACGCCCGAGCACACGATGCGCGTGACGCCTTGCGCACGAAGCTGGGCTTCGAGCGTGGTCGAATAGAACGGGCTCACGCGATGCTTGACGATCTGCAAGTCGGTCTCACGCACTTCGATATCCTGATGAATGGCCGTGCCCCACTCCCCGAGCTTGAAAAGGCCCGCGGCGGGCGCGCCGGAAAAGACCGGCGAATTCGGCGGGCATTCCTGGTAGTGCGCACTGAAGCCCACTCGCACGAACCCCACCAGAGCGCCGGCGGCACGCGCCTTTTGCAGCGCGAGCGAGGTCCGCGCGATGATCCCGCGTTCGCGCACCTGCTCGCCGAGCGGCCCTTTGCCGCTTGGGCCTTCCGCGTGAATGAGATCGTTCTGCATGTCCAGCACCAGATAAATGGTCTTGCTCACTTCGTATTCCTCTTGGTTAGTCACAGTACATTCCGCCGTTGACGTCGAGTATTTCGCCCGTCACGAAGCCATTGTCCGGCGCGCACAGGAACAGTACGGCGCGCGCCACGTCTGCGGGCGTTCCCATCCGGCCGGCCGGAATCAGCGCACGCAGCGCGTCGGGAAACCCGCTTGTCATCGAGGTCGCGATCGGGCCCGGTGCGACCGCATTCACGCTCACGCCGTGCGCCGCGAGTTCCTTCGCGAGAAAGAGCGTCAACATGTGCACGCCCGCCTTCGATACGCCATAGGCGACATTGCCCGCCCGCGCCTGTTCGGCCGCGTCGAGCCAGGGCCGCGCGTTGCCCGCGTTCTTGCCCACCACCGAACCGATATTGACGATGCGGCCGAAGCCGTTTGCCTTCATCGGCGCCATCGCCGCCTGGCAGGCGAGAAAAACGCCCTTGAGATTGATGTCGAGCACGCGGTCCCATTCGCTTTCCGCAAGCGTTGCCGCGCTGCCGAACGACACCACGCCCGCCGCGTTCACGAGTATGTCGAGTGCGCCGTGACGCGCGACGATATCGGCGACGAGACGCACACTATCCTCTTGCGAGGTGACGTCCAACTGCGCCGGGTGAACGCTCGCCTGCTCCGCGTGCGCGGACGGCATTACCTTGTCCGCGCATATGACGGTGGCTCCCGCGCGTGCGAGCGCCTCGGTCACCGCCGCGCCGATTGCGCCCGCGCCGCCCGTCACGAGTGCGACCTTGCCTTCCAGTTCACGCAACATCTTCTCTCCCCATCGGTTCGTTATGCGTCATGCTCCGGCGGGCCGCATGAGCGCCCGCCGCGCGGCCCACCACCGAGCCTGCCGTGAGTCCGATGCCGCCCGCGT
The DNA here is from genome assembly GCF_003268775.1 of Paraburkholderia unamae. Taxonomy (GTDB): domain Bacteria; phylum Pseudomonadota; class Gammaproteobacteria; order Burkholderiales; family Burkholderiaceae; genus Paraburkholderia; species Paraburkholderia unamae. The sequence continues at coordinate 80,449 of NZ_QLSU01000030.1, read as the reverse complement.
ATTTCACGTAGTAGAGTCCCCCGACCATCTCGCCTGCCGCATACAGTGCAGGCAACGGTTCGCCGCTTTCGTCGAGCACTTGCCCGTTCACATTCACTTTCACGCCGCCATAGGTGAAGGTGATGCCGCAGGTCACGGCATAGGCGAAGTACGGCCCCGTATCGAGCGCGAGCGCCCAGTTCGACTTGGGCGGGTCGATGCCTTGCGTACCACGACCGTCACGATCGGCGGGATTGAACGGCACGCAGTCGTTCACGGCCGCGTTGAACGCGCGCACCGTGTCGAGGAATGCGGGCGCATCCATGCCGTCCATCTTCGCGGCGAGCGCTTCGAGCGAGTCGGCCGTGACGCGTGTGGCGTGTTTCACGCGATATTCGTCGGGCAGCAGGTCGTGAGTCCTGGCGTCGAACACCTGCCACGCCACTGCGCCGGGTTGCGCCAGCACGTGCGCGCCCATGCCGGAATAGGTGTAGTTGCGAAAATCGCGGCCTTCGTCGACAAAGCGGCGCCCTTGCGCATTCACCACGATGCCCAGCGTGAAATAGTTTTTTTGTTGATTGAGCAACGAGATGTCACCGAACGCGGGCGCGTTCAGGTCGTAGAACACGGCATGACAGCCGCTCCAGTTGCCATGGGCGACAGCGCCCGCGCGCAGCGCCATGTCGATGCCGTCGCCGGTGTTGTAGCGCGAGCCGCGCACGCGCGCCAGGTCCCAGTTGTGCCCCAGATATTGCGCACGCCACGCGAGATTCGCGTGGAATCCGCCGGTGGCGAGCACCACCGCGCCCGCACGCAGTTGCCCTTCGCCTTCGCGCGTGCGCACGCCCACCACCCAGGCATCGTGCTCGCGCGTGAGGCTCGTTGCACGGGTGGCGTAGCGCACTTCCACGCCGGCCGCTTTGGCGCGCGCGAAAAGCGTCTCGACGAGCGCGTAGCCGCCGCCCGACACCTCCACGGTCAGGCCGCCCCAGAAACGATGCTTGCCGCCCACGCGAAACGACTGGCGGCCGTAGATCGGCGCGAAACGCACGCCTTGCTCGCGCAGCCACTTCATGGTCGGCAAGCTTTGGTCGACCACCTGCTCCAGCACGTCGGCGTCGGCGCGATAGCCGCTCATGGTCACCGCTTCTTCGAAGAATTGCGTCGCCGGGTATTCGCCGAAGTCCGCGCTTTCCCGTTCGGCGTCCTGCAAGTCTGGTATGAGTTGTTGTAGATCCTCCACGCCGTCGTAGGCGATGCGAAATGCGCCGCCCGTGAAGGCGGAATTGCCGCCGCGCTGTTCCAATGGCGCGCGTTCGAGCAGCAGCACGCGTGCGCCCTGCTCGCGCGCCGACAAGGCCGCGCACAGCGCCGCGTTGCCGCCGCCCACAACGATCACGTCACAATCATTCACGTCAACGCCCTCCAGGTTGGTGACGATGATCGCGCACGCTCGTTCAGGTCGTACAGGCAGGCAAAGCGAAAGGGATTTTTGAAAATCCTGGTGCGTGTTCGTGGCGTGCGAGTGGCGTGTTTGCCCGCTTTGCATGATTGGCGCGGTTTATTCGGCTTTTTCGAATGCGCCGTTCAATGCTGGCGTATCGCGGGCGGCCGTGGCCGCGCATAGAGTGGCATAGCCACACCCGATCAGAACAAGGAGGAGAGACGATGCACGACCCTGCGAAAACAAAACCGGCGGTCAAAGTGGCGCTGGCCACGATGATCGGCACCGCGACCGAGTGGTACGACTATTTCCTTTACGGCACGGCTTCGGCGCTCGTGTTCGAAAAGCTTTTCTTCCCCAACTTCTCGCAGGTAGCGGGATCGATGGCCGTGTTTGCGGTGTTCGGCATCACGCTCGTCGTGCGGCCCGTAGGTGCGGCCATATTCGGCCATTTCGGCGACCGCTTCGGGCGCAAGAGCATGCTTGCGGTATCGATACTCGTGATGGGCGTGGGCACGTTCCTGATCGGACTGTTGCCCACTTACGCGTCGATCGGCATCGCGGCGCCGCTCGCACTGGTGTTCCTGCGCGTGCTCCAGGGCTTCGCCGTGGGCGGCGAATACGGGGGCGCAACCACGATGGCCATCGAATACGCCCCGGAAAACCGGCGCGGCCTGTATGCCGCCATTCCGCAGATGGGCAACCCGCTCGGCATGCTGCTCGGCACGATATCGCTCTATCTCTTCGCGAAGCTTCCGCAAGAGCAGTTTCTCGCGTGGGGATGGCGTTTGCCGTTTCTTCTCAGCGCCGTGATGGTCGCCGTCGGCTTGTATATTCGCCTCAACATTGCGGAAACACCGGCGTTTGAGCGCGCCCAGAAGGCGCAGCACGCCACGCGCGCGCCGCTCGTGACGCTATGGCGCCACTACCGCCGGCCGCTCGTGCTCGTGATCCTCGCGCAGGCGGCGCTCAATGTCGGCTTTTATATTTATTCGACGTGGTCGCTTTCGTATCTCACCCACGAAGTCGGCACGCCGATTCATGTGGCGCTCATTGCCGTGATGGTGGCCGCCGCGATCAATGTGTTCGCCCAGCCGTTCTTCGGCATGTTGTCCGACCGTTTTGGCAGAAAGCCGGTGTATGCGGCGGGCGCCGTGTGGCTCGGCGTCGTTTCATTTCCGTTTTTCTGGCTGCTGCAAACCGGCTCGCCGCTGCTTATCACGCTCGCGATGATCCTCGCCATCACCATCGGGCACGGTGCGACGTACAGCGTGCAAGCAAGCTTTTTCTCGGAAGCGTTCGATACGACGGTGCGCTATAGCGGCTTGTCGATTGCCTACCACTTCTCTGCGGCATTGTTTTCCGGCCCCGCCACGTTTCTGGCCGCCGCGCTCGTCGCGTGGACGCATAGCACGCTGGCCATTTCGGCGGCGATTTCGTGCGCAACGCTGGTATCGCTCGCGGCGATTGCGGGCCTGAAAGAAACCCGCAATGCGCCGATGGCCGACTCGCCTGAACGCTCCGGAGACGACGCGCAACGTTATGCCGGAGAACGCGGACATTCTCCGGCCGCCATCGATGTGAAACTCGATGCCAAGTGAGCCGCACGCTTCGTGAGACGAAGCCCGGCAAATCAATAGCGCATTACTTCGTCGTATACCCGCCGTTGATGAGGATGGTCTGACCCGTCACCCACCATCCGTCGCTCACGAGGTGACGGATGAACGGCACCACGTCTTCGATATCGGTCAGGCCCGTTTTCGAGAACTTCGACAAGGCCGCGGCAGTCTTGTGATAGGCCACCGCGTCCGCGCCCTCGGCCGGATAGAAGAACGGCGTGTCCATCGGGCCCGGTCCCACCGCCGTCACCGAAATGCCCCGCGCGCCGAACTCCTGCGCCGCTGCGCGCGTGAAATGCTCGACGGGCGCCTTGGTGCCCGCATAGGCCGCATAGAACGGTGTGAACGCACCGAGCAGCGACGTCACGAGCGTCAGGATCTTGCCGTTGTCGTTCACATGGCGGCCGGCTTCACGCAGAAAGAAGAACGCGGACTTCGCATTGACGGCGGCCATCTCGTCGTATTCCGCTTCCGTGATCTCGGTGAACGGCTTTTTCAGCACCTTGCCGACCGTGTTGATCGCGATATCGGGTCGCCCCACCGCGTCTATCGTGTCGGCAAACAGTTTCTCAACGGCCGCCGCGCCGGTCAGATCGGCCTGAAACGCGACCGCTTGCGCGCCCGCCACCTTGACGGCCGCCACGGTTTCTTCCGCATCGGCGCGCGTGCCGGCGCTGTTGTAGTGAATGGCAACCGCGCGCGCGCCGTGGTTCGCCAGATCCCGGGCGATCAGCCCGCCGAGATTCTTCGCCCCACCGGCGATCAGAACGGTCTTGCCTTTGATGCTATGGTCAGACATGGTGCGCTCCAAATGTGCCGCGGTCCGGTACGGCCGCAACCCCAGCAATGCTATATTCCGCCCATTGGCGATAGAACCCCTGTTTTCTGACCGCACCTGTCAGCCACGCCGAACAATGACAACGCGCTCGCACGCCACGCATGCGCGATGCGAGCGCCGCACCACCGCTGCACCACCACCGATTGACGCCATGGATCGTATCGATTTGCTGCGCGTATTCGTACGCGTCGTTGAGTGCACGAACTTCACCCGCGCCGCCGACACGATGGGCATGCCACGCTCATCCGTTTCGGCGGCTGTCCAGGAACTGGAGAAGCGGGTCGGCACGCGCCTGCTGAACCGCACGACGCGCACGGTCACGACGACACCGGACGGCGCGGTGTTTTATGAGCGATCCCTGCGGCTGATCGCGGACATGGACGAGACGGAAAACCTCTTCCGCGACTCCGCAACGGCGCCCGGCGGCACCCTGCGCGTTGACGTGCCGGCCCGCATCGGACGCCTGATCGTGGCCCCCGCGCTGCCCGGATTCCTCGAACGCTACCCGCAGATCGACATCGAACTGGGCATGACCGACCGCGCGGTCAACCTGATCGAGGAGCGCGTGGATTGCGCATTGCGCGTGGGTCCGTTGAGCGATTCGCAACTCATCGCGCGCCCGATGTTCGAGTTGCCGCTCATCAATGTCGCGAGTCCCGCTTACCTCGGCGCCCACGGTATCCCGCGCAGCCCAGTCGACCTTGCGCATCATCGGCAGATTGACTATGCGTCGCCGTCCAACGGCCGCGTGGCGCCGTGGGAGTGGTTGCAGGACGGCGAGCTGCGGACCCTCGCCGTCGAGGGCCGCGTGACGGTCAACAGCGCCGAAGCGTACATTGCGTGCTGTCTGGCGGGGCTCGGCCTCATCCAGATTCCCGCTTACGATGTTCAGGCGCACCTGAGCGCGGGCGAGCTCGTCGAGGTCATGCCCGCGTACCGTGCGCCGCCCATGCCGATGACCTTGCTCTACCCGCATCGCCAGCATGTGTCGCGCCGCATTCTGGTGTTTGCCGACTGGCTCGAACACTTGCTGGCAAGCCACGTTCGGCCAGAAGGTTCACACGCGAAGCGCGGAACGCCGCGCGCCGCCACGCGCAAGCGATGAGCGGCATCGGCTTGCGCGAGCCGCTCAGAACTTGTGGCGAATGCCAACGGACACCGCGACCTGCGAAGGGCTCGACGAGGGGCCGCCCGAAGACTGGATATAGGCGAACTTCTGGAGCGTGCTGCCCACGGCGATCGACGCGTCCCCCGCAGCAAGCTGATACTCGGCCGATGCATAGAACTCCGTACGTTTGCTCATCGCATAGTCCACGCCGAGCGTCAATTGATGCCAGCGCGGTTTCAGATGCTCGCTCGATCCCGCCACGTGGTCGGCGGTGCCGAACGTGAACGTGTAGTCGGCGATCAGGGAAAGCGGCGCGCTCACGCGGTAGCGCAGGTTCGCGTCAAGATTGTTGAGCTTGCGCTGCGCGCCGTCGTTGTAGTCGAGCTGCACGTTGCTGTAGCCAAGGCCGAACTGCGCCGCGCCCACGACATAGCCCACCCCGGTCCCCACCACCTGCTGCCGCGCCACGCCGCCGTCCAGGCCATAGAAAAAGGCGGTGCCGTAGTCGTCGCCGTTCGATGACGACGCGCCGCCCAGCGCGCCGCTCGTGTTCGACGTCGAATTCGGGTGATTCATCAGCATGTAGCCCGCGCCGAACGAGAGCGGCCCGTTTGCATAGCTCGCGGCCGCCGACCATTCGCGGTTGTTGGCGAACGCGCCGGCCTGGTTGCTGAAGCCGTAGATGCTGGAGAACTTGAAACCGGAAATCGTCTCGGTCGTGAGCTTCACCGAGTTATTGACGCGGAAATACCAGTTCATGTCGTCGTTGTCGCCGATATGCGTCGCCGGGGTCCAGTAGCCCGAGCCGAAGAACGGCGCGACGATATCCGCGAGCGAGTCGGTCTGGCGGCCGAATGTCACCGTGCCCATGCCCTTCTGGCTCAAGCCGACAATGGCGGTGCGCGCGAACATGCGTCCCGCGCTATTGGTGCCGTTGGTCGCGTTGAAGCCGTTTTCCAGATTGAATAGGGCGCTCAGCCCGTTGCCCAGCGCTTCCTCGCCCTTCACACCCCAACGGCTTCCGCCCAGCTTGCCGGATTGAAGCTGAACCGCCGACGAGCCCTTCTGGTTGCTCGTGTACGTCAAGCCCTCGTCGATGATGCCGTACAGGATCATGGAGCCTTGTGCGTGTGCCGACTGCGTGCCGAGTACCGACATGGCGACGCCGCCTGCCAATGCAAACTTCTTCAACATTCTTTTACCCCTTCTTCAGTAGTGGTCTGATTGAAAATATTGGTTGTACTAATCAATGAATCTGCTTTTCAAACATGGCGTTGCTCTGCGGCGGCGACGTTACGCGATGCAAGGGACGAGCGCCACCCGCGCGGTGCCCGTCGCCCCGCGCATGGATCAGAACCGATGCGTTGGCCGCCGCTCAGGCGCCTTTTTCAGCGTGACCGATGCCGCCGGATTTTCAACGCCTGCAATGGACGTTCACAGAAGCTTCCCCGTTGTGTGGTTCCGTATTTTGGAACCGTGTTCCAGATTGAAATTTATTCTAAGCGCTAGTTGGCATCGCAAAAAAACGTTTTGATGCAGCTGCCGGGGTCGTGTGGTTTGGAGCACAAATTATTTTTGAAACGCTTTCCGGGCTGCCTTTCCTTCGTTACGATATTCGATAAATTGGAACTCGGTTCCGTAAAATGGAACCGACGTAAAGAGGCAACGATAGTGCAGCAGCAAGCGACGAACGAGTGAGACACGCATGAGCATTCTCGAAACAGCAACGAGCGTTTTGCGCCTGATGGCGCGCGAGCAGCGCGAGATGTCGATGATCGACCTCGTCGATCAGTTAGGCATGCCAAAAAGTTCCGCCTCGCGGGTGCTCAAGCAGATGAGCGAAGCCGGGCTGCTGGAGCGGGACAAGAAGTCGCTCGCCTACCGGCCCTCGATGCTCCTGCTCGAACTGAGCCATCTCGTGCGCTCGTCCAGCGCGCTGATCGACATGTGCGCGCAGGCGCTCGAAACACTCGGCGAGCGTTTTGGGCATACGGGCTACGTTTCGGTGCTCGAAGGCAACGACGTGGTGGTGCTGCGCGTGCGGCCGGGCTCCCTCGCCTTTCGCGCGATGACGAACCCCGGCCACCGCTCGGCCTCGTGGGCGACCTCCACGGGCCGCGCGCTGCTTGCGCGCGAAACGGATGGGCAGATCCGCGCGCGTTTCCCGCAAGGCTTGCGCCCGGAGGGCGCGCAGACGGTGAACGCCAACGCCGCGGATATCGGCGCCGATGCGCCTTTCAGCGACTCGCGCGCCCCGGCGCGCGGACCCGCCACGCTCGACGCCCTGCTCGACGAAGTCGCGCTCACACGCTCGCGCGGCTATGCGCTGGCGCAGAACGAAGCGCTCTACGGCGTGTGTTCCGTGGGCTGCTCGATCGCCGACCCGTCGAGCGGCGAATGCCTGTCGTTCTGCCTGAGCTTCCCCGCGGGCGCGCAGGACGATGGCGCGATCGTGGCGCTCGGCGAAGCGGTTCGGGAGCAGGCGCGCACGATCGGCCGCTCGCTGGGCGACCCGTACTGGAGCGCCTTTCCCACGAATTCCACGCCGTAAAACCGGCGCTGAATGCAGTCAATCAAGCGGCGCCCCGCGCGCCCGCTCATTCCAATCCGCAGCATCCGCCACCCGCGTCGAGACATCGGCGTGTTTTTGACGAGACCACTCATGCATGCTTCGCACTCGCCTGACCATCAGCCACCCGGCGCGGGAGCGCCCGCGAGCGGCGGCGCCCAGCGCGCGCCGCAGGCGCATCCCATGGCGCTGTCGCCCGCCAATCTGCTGCTGCTCGCCGTGCTTAGCGTGCTTGGCGCGATCATCGGCATTGAACTGCTGGTCAAAGTGGGCGTGACGCCCAACACGGCGATCGTCGGCGCGCTGGCCGCGATGATCTGCGCGCGCGTGCCCTTGCGCTTTTTCCGCGCCTATCGCTCCGTGCACGTGCAGAACCTCGCGCAAAGCGCCATCTCCGCCGCGACGTTCGGCGCGGCCAACAGTCTTTTGCTGCCGATTGCCATTCCCTTCCTGTTCGGCCGCGAAGACCTCGTGCTGCCGATGTTCGCGGGCGTCGCGCTCGGCATGCTGCTCGACGGCTACATGCTGTACCGCATGTTCGGCACCAGCGTGTTCCCGGCAACCGGCACGTGGCCGCAAGGCGTCGCGGCGGCGGAGGCGATCAAGGCCGGCGACGAGGGCGGCAAGCAGGCGCGCCTGCTCGGCGTGGGCGTGGGCGTCGGTCTGATCGGCTCGTGGCTCGGCATTCCGATGTCGGCGTTCGGCACGGCCTTCATCGGCAATATCTGGGCGCTCGGCATGCTGGGCCTCGGCTTTCTGATTCGCGGCTATTCCGTGCCGCTCTTTCACTTCGCCATCGACAAGGCCTACATTCCGCACGGCATGATGATCGGCGCGGGACTCGTCGCGCTCATTCAGGTCGGCATCCTCGTGCTGCGTGACCAGAAGGGCAACAAGGCGGCGCGTGGCGGTTCGCAACTTGCGGCCGTGCCCACCGTGGCGAGTTCGCTGCGCTTCGGGGCGATCGCCTACATCGGTCTCGCCGCGCTGGTCGCGTTCCTGAGCGGCATCTGGGGCGACATGTCGCCGGGCATGCTGGTCGGCTTCATCTTCTACGCGGCGCTCGCGGCCTTCGTGCACGAGTTGATCGTCGGCATCGCGGCCATGCACTCGGGCTGGTTCCCGGCCTTCGCGGTGGCCCTGATCACGCTGCTGATCGGCATGCTGATCGGCTTTCCGACCGTTTCGCTCGTCATGCTGTGCGGCTTTTCCGCCGCCACCGGCCCCGCTTTTGCCGACATGGGCTACGACCTGAAGGCGGGCTTCATTCTGCGCGGGCACGGTGAAGACCCCGAGTTCGAGCTGGCCGGCCGCCGTCAGCAGTTGATCGCGGCGATGCTCGCGTTCGTCGTCGCCATTCCGGTCGTGCTGCTCGCGCACCACGCATTCTTTGCGAACGGCCAGATTCCGCCCGTGGCGAAAGTCTACGTCTCGACGATTCAGGCGGGCGTGGCCCCCGGCATCCTGCATTCCCTGCTGATCTGGGCCGTGGTGGGCGCCGTGTTGCAGTTCGCGGGCGGCCCGAAGCGCCAGCTCGGCGTGCTGTTCGCCACCGGCCTGCTGATCGCGAGCCCGCTCGCCGGCTGGGCCGTGGTGACGGGTATCGCCATCCGGCTCGTGATCGAACGCCGCAACCCCGCCGCGAAAAGCAGCATGGAGGTGTTCGCCGCGGGCGTGATCGCCGCCGACGCGCTCTACAGCTTCTTCGGATCGCTAATCAAATCGCGCTGAACATTCCGCCCTCCTGCCCCTGCGCGGCGCGCTGCGTTCACTCGCGGCGCATGCGCCTTCGGGCAGTGGGCTTCCTCACCCGGCATCCTCTTTGCAATCCGAGTTCCATCCTATGAGTCTTGCACAAACCCTACAGGTCTTCGAAGCCTTCGACAGCCGCTACGCCAGCGGCCAAACCGTGGTCGATCTGCTCGCCCCGTTCGCCGACGAAGGCGTGAGCGTCGACGTGACCGAGATCGGGGGCCCGAAGGGCACGACGGATTTCGTCAAGATTGCCATTCCCGGCGACGACGGCAAGCGCCGCGGCGGCACGGCCAAAACGCTCGGCATCGTCGGGCGGCTCGGCGGCATTGGTGCGCGGCCTTCGCGCATCGGTCTCGTGTCGGATGCCGACGGCGCCATCGCCGCCGTCGCAGCCGCGCTCAAGCTCGCGCAAATGCGCCGCAACGGCGACCCGCTACCCGGCGACGTGTTCCTCACCACGCACGTTTGCCCCACCGCGCCCACGCGCCCGCACGACCCCGTCGATTTCATGGACTCGCCCATCGACACGGAGGACGTCAACGCCCACGAAGTCTGGGACGAGATGGACGCCGTGCTCTCGATCGACACGACCAAGGGCAACCGCATCATCAACCACAGCGGCTACGCGATCTCCCCGACCGTGAAGGACGGCTATATCCTGCGTGTGTCCGAGGATCTCATCCGGATCATGGAGATGACGAGCGGCAAGCCCGCGGTCACCTTCCCCGTGACGACGCAGGACATCACGCCCTACGGCAACGGCGTGCATCACCTGAACAGCATCATGCAGCCGTCCATCGCGACGAGCGCCCCCGTGGTGGGCGTGGCGATCACGACCCAAAGCGTGGTGCCGGGCTGCGGCACGGGCGCGAGCCACGAGGGCGACATCGCGCTCGCGGTCAAGTTCGCGGTGGAGGTCGCCAAGGAATTCGGGCGTGGCACCTGCGCGTTCCACGACGAGAAGGACTACGCGCGCCTGCTCGAACTTTATGGCTCGCTCGCGCATCTGAAGGTGCGTCATCCCGGTCGATGAGGAGGCCCACATGACAACACGAAAGCTCGGCACGTTGACGATTGGCCAGGCGCCGCGCGCCGACATCACGCCCATTCTCGACGCCCACCTGCCCGCCGCGCTGCCGCGCGTGCACATGGGCGTGCTCGACGGCCTCACGCGCGAAGTCATTGAAACGCGCTACGCGCCGCAACCGGGCAACGCCACGCTCGTTTCGCGCCTGCTCGACGGCTCGTCCGTCGTCATCGACAAGCCGGCCGTGCGCGCGGTGTTGCAGGAGAAGATCGATGCGCTCGCCGCGCAAGGCTGCGACGTGGTGCTCGTGCTCTGCACCGGCGAGTTCCACGGTCTCGAAGGCCGCGCCGCGTGGCTCATCGAGCCCGACCGGATCGTGCCGCCCGCGGCCGCCGCGCTCGCGGGCGAGCGGCAGGTGGGCATCGTCGTGCCGCTCGCGAGCCAGATCGACAGCGAGTTCCGCAAGTGGGCGGGGCTGCACCGCGCGCCGATCTGCGCCGCCGCCTCGCCGTACCGGAGCGCCGACGAGACCGGCGAGCTGATCGCCGCCGCGCGCCAGTTGCGCGACGAAGGCGCCGACCTGCTGATTCTCGATTGCATGGGTTTCGTCGAGCGCCATCGCCAGATCGTGCAGGAAGCGAGCGGCTTGCCCGTGATCCTTTCCAACGCGCTCATCGCGCGACTGACTGCGGAGGTCCTTCAATGAACGCCCTGCTTCTGAGCAACTCGCGCGGCCCCGACGGCGCCTACCTCGTTCACGCGCTCGACGCGATTCGCGCGCTCACGCCCGGCGGCGGCCGGCAGACCACCGAAGCCCTGTTCGTGCCCTTCGCGGGCGTGACGATGAGCTGGGACGAGTACGCGGCCAAGGTCGCCGCCGCGCTTGCGCCTGCAAACGTGTCGCTGCGCTCGGTGCATACGTTCGCGAGCGCCGCCGAAGCGCAGGCGGCGCTTGCGCAGACGCAACTCATCGTCGTGGGCGGCGGCAACACGTTCCAGTTGCTCGCGCAATGCCGCACGCGCGGCCTGCTCGATCCGATCCGCGAAGCCGTGAAAGGCGGCGCGCGCTACCTCGGCTGGAGCGCGGGCGCGAATCTCGCCTGCCCGACCATCTGCACGACTAACGATATGCCGATCGTCGACCCGAACGGCTTCGCGGCGCTCGATCTGATCGGCTTCCAGATCAATCCGCATTACACGAACGCGCTGCCCGCCGGGCATCAGGGTGAAACGCGCAATCAGCGGATCGAGGAATATCTCGTGGCCAATCCGCATGCGAGCGTGATCGGGCTGCCCGAGGGCGACTGGCTTCACGTGGAGCAGGACGCCGTCACGCTGCACGGCCCGCACGACGCGGTGCGCTTCGTGCACGGCGCGGCGCCGCAACCGCTTGCGCCCGGCGCGAGCCTTGCGCGAGTGCAACGATGACGCTCGGCATTATTCGCGTGCTGACGACGCAGGACGAGGCGGTGTTGCTGGAGCACGGCCGCCTCATCAAGGCGCAGTACGGCATCGACTCGTTCACGCGCTGTATCGCCGATCAGCCCACCGGCATCTTCGACGCGCACACGGAAGCGCTCGCCGTGCCGAAGATCGTCGCGCTCGGCCGGCAGATGGAAGCCGATGGCGCGCGTGCGCTCTTTCTGAGCTGCGCGGCCGACCCCGGGCTTGCGCTGTTGCGCGAGGCGGTCGGCATTCCGGTGGTGAGCGCGGGCAGCGCGTCGGCGCGCGTCGCGGCGCTCACCGGGCTGCCGGTCGCGGTGCTCGGCATCGGCGCGCAGGCGCCGCTGCCCTTTCGACGGCTGCTCGGCGAGGATGTCGCGTACGCGCGCCCCGAGGGCGTCACGAAAACCAACGACCTGCTCACGCCCGAGGGCCAGGCGGCAGCGCTGCACGCCGTGCGCCGGTTGCACGAGGCGGGTGCGCGGGTGATCGCGTTCTCCTGCACGGGCCTTTCGACGATCGGCTTCGCCGCGACGATCCGCGAGCACATCGGCTGCTTCGCCGTGGACGCCGTGTCGGCGGCGGGCATGTTCGCCGCCGAATTGCTCGGGCCCGCCAGGCTCGCCGATTAGCTTCGCGGGTCGTCGAGGTAGCGCCATTCGAAGCCGTGCACCCCCTTGCGCACCGTACCGGCCGAGGTTTCGGGAAAGTGCGCGGGGAACACGATCGCACCGGTGTTCGCGGCGTGGTCGAGCAACCACTGCCGCGAGGCGCGCGCCTGCGGTTGATCGCGGCAGAAAGTCGAATTCCACTCGGGACGATAGACCTGCAACGGGCTATGCATGACGTCCCCGGAGAACAGCGCCGCCTGCCCTGCCGAGAGAATCTCGATCGCCATGTGCGCAATGCTGTGGCCCGGCGTGGGCAGAAAGCGCACGCCATCCACGAGTTGCGCGCCCGCATCGGGCACGACGCGCGCCTGTCCCGCTTCGATGATGGGCAAGACGCTGTCTTCGAACACCATGCGGCGCGGCTCCCCGGCGGGCGTCGCGAAAAAGTCGCGCTCGCCCTGGCTGAATACATAAGTCGCGTTCGGAAAGACGGGCGTCCAGCGGTCATCTTGCCAGTGCGTGTTCCATCCCACGTGATCGACGTGCAAATGCGTGAGCAGCACGAAGTCCACCTCTTCGCGCCGGAAGCCCGCCGCGTCGAAGCGCGCCAGCACCGGGTTGTCGAGCCGGTCGAACAAGGCGCTGAACGGCCGCGCCTTCGCATTGCCGATGCCCGTATCGACCACGATGGTCAGGCCGTGGACCTGCACGACCCACCAGTGCGTTCGCATCGGCACGCGCTGGCCCGGGAGGTCGAGGCTGGCCGCCGCGAGGCGTTGTTCCAGCGCGCGGCCGGCGTCGGCGTTCCAGTCGGGGAACAGGACGTCGGGCGCCAGCGCGAAGGCGGTTTCGTCGACACGGGTAACGATCGCGTCACCCACGGTCAGGCTAAGGAAAGCGTCTTTCATAACGATGTTCGTGTATTGAAGGTCTTGGAGCGTCTCACTCCGTAGCGAGAGTATGCCGAACCGGCACGCGGCGCATGGCCAGTGCATAGAGTGCGGCGCCGATGAGCGCGGACACGCCACCGGTCACGGCCAGCGCCACGCCCAGGCTGTTGCCGGTGTGACCCAGGCGCTCGTTCAGGTAGCCGACCGCAAGCGGGCCCACGCCGCCGCTGATCGCGTTGGTCATGAACACGAGCAAGGCAAGCGAGCGCCCGCGCATGCGGTTGGGCACGGCGATCTGCAACGGCACGGGGGCGAGGCCCATGGCGATGCTCGCGGTGAACGCGCAAGCGCCATAGAGCGTGATCGCCACGGTGCTGCTGCCGACGAGCGGCATCGCAATCGCGGCCGGCACCAGCACGGCAACCGCGCCGGCGGAGAAACCGAGCACCTTGCGCAAGGCGCTTTCGTCCGTGACGCGGGTGGCGAGCATGCCCGCGCACGCCACGCCGAGCGTTCCGCCGATCATGTACGCGGGCGCGGCCAACTGGCCCACGGCCTTCGGCGTGAGATGGAAATGCCGCATCAACAAGCTGGGGAACCACGCCGCGTGCGAGTAGAACAACGTGATCAACGCCACATAGGCCGCGAAATACGGCAGGCAAAAGCGATTGCGCACGAACAGTTCGGTCACGACATCGCGCAGCGACGGCATGACATCGTTCGCTTGTGCCGCATGCGCATGGGTTTCCCGCCGGGCGGGCTCGCGCACCGTGCAGGCCACGAGCGCCGCCAACAGGAGTCCGGGCAGGCCCACGGCGATGAACACCGCCTGCCAGGGCTCGACGCCATGTGCCGCGAGCCACGCGCCGCGCTCGCCGTGCGCGGCGGACAACAGCAGGCCGCCGCCGAACAACGCCACCCCGCCCCCCACGTAGGGCCCGAGCATGAAGACACTGTTCGCGCGCGTCACGCGGCGTGGCGTGAAGATGTCGCTGAAGATCGATAACGCTGCGGGGCTTAGCGCCGCTTCCGCGATCGCGGTGCCCGCGCGGGCGGCGAGCAGTTCGGGAAAGTTCGAAGCGAAGCCGCATGCCGTGGTCGAGATCGCCCAGATGGCGATGCAGACGGCGATCAGCTTCACGCGGTTGCTCCGGTCCACGAGCCGCGCGACGAAAACGCCCGCCGTCGCGTAGCACAGCGTGAACGAGAGACCCTGCAACAGGCCGATCTGCGTATCGGTGAGCGCGAGCGACTGCTTGATCGGCTGCACGAGAATGCTGACGATCTGCCGGTCCAGATACGAAAACGCGAAGCACAGGAAGAACAGCAGCACGACGTAGACCGGATGGCGCACTTCGCCGGAGAGCGGCCGGGAGGCGTGCGCGGGCGGTTCGGCCAACGCGGTCGTGGGCGTCGATGGCGTCGAGGGAGGATAAGGGCTCAAGCGGGGTCTCCTGATGATGAGGCGGCGAGCGGGCAACCTGGGCGGTTGTCTTGTCCGGCGCTCAGTCGACGACGGCGTCGGCGGCGAGCAACGCGATGCAATCGCCCGGCTCCACGCGTGCGAACGTGCGCAGGCACATGACCTTGGCGTGCGCCTGGAAGCGGAGTTCGCGCGGCGCTTGCCAGGGCTGGTGCGGATCGAACAGGCGTCCGGCCAGTTGACCTTCGCGAACGCGATCGCCCAGTGCGAAAGCCGGTTCGAACACGCCCGCAAGCGGCGCATACACATAGTGGGCCGTGCCTTCCACGCGCAGGAAGCGGGTGTCGCCCGCGGGCGGCGCATCGGGCTCCCGCGTCACGCCGAGCCGGTGCAGCACGCGGCTCAGGCCGTTTTCGACAATCGCGAGATTGGCCGCGTCGCAGCCCGCGTGACCGCCGAACTCGCCGCACAGGAACAGCTTGCCGTGGCGTTCGGCCGCCGCCGCGAACGTGCGGTCTTCGCCGAGCAGATCCATGATCATCGTGTCCGGTGCGCCGAACGCGCGCACGAGGTCGAGATAGAGCGCGCGCTTTTCGGTGGTATTCGCGTCGGTATTCGCGCCCCGCTCCGGCGGCGAAGCGAGCAGCGTGGGGAGATGGTCGAACGACGCGCCTCCGGCGTGAAGATCGATCACGACGTCGGCGCGCGGCAGCAGTTCCGTTTCGACGTAGTGCGCGATCATTTCAGTCGGCTGGCCGTTGCGCGCGCCGGGGAACAAGCGGTTCAGGTTGCCCCGGTCGATCGGCGACGTGCGCGAGCCATTGGCAAAGGCGGGGAAGTTCAAGGCGGGAATCACGATGATGCGCCCGCGGATCTTCATCGACGGCAACCGCTGCAACAGCTTGAACAGGGCGACGGGCCCCTCGTATTCGTCGCCGTGATTGCCGCCCGTGAGCAGAACCGTCGGCCCCGTGTCCGTGCCGGCGTTGAGCACCGCGAGAGGAATGGGAATGTGCCCGTAGGCGGAGCGGTCGTGCGACCAGGGCAGACGGAGGGCGCCGGTCTGGAAACCGGTGCGTTCGAAATCCACATCGGTGGCGATAAGCGAAGCGGGCTGGGTCATGGCGCGATCGGAGAGCAGTGAAAGGCGGGGCGGCGCCCCGGTTGCCTTCACTATCGCCGACGATAAAACGCCTGGCCAATGCCGTTTTCTGCGGCGGGCGATGCCTTGAAGGCATCACCGCGTACGGTTCTTTTCCCCCCGGTGAGCGCGCGACTCTACCGCAGTTGCTCGACGAATCGCTCCAGCGCCACGTTGGCGCCGTTCGCCACGAAGCAGAATTCGAGCGGCAGCGGCACCGAAAGGTCTTGCAGCTCGACGAAACGTACGCGCGCGGGCGGCCGGTCGCGATTCGCGGCATTCACGATCGCGGCGCCCATGCCCGCTGAGACGAGCGACAGAATGGCCGTTTCGGTGCTGGCCTCCTGGCGGATATCGAGCGTGAGTCCGCGTTCGGCGCAGGCGGACAGCAGCCGGTCGTAATACGCCGGGTAGACGCGGCGCGGGAACGCGATAAACGGCGTTTGCCGCAGCGTGGCGGCCGCCACGGGCCCCGCCTGCCCGAGCGGCCACGCTTCGGGCACGGCCAGCACGACATTCTGTTCGAGCACGGGCACCCCGGCGATGCCTTCGGGCTGGACGCCCACGCGATAGCAAAAGCCGCCGTCGAGCCGCCCTGCCGCGATGGCTTCGAGTTGCTCGGGCGTATTCATCGGTTGCAGTTCGAGCGAGACTTGCGGGACGACCCGCTCGAACTCGCGCAGCGCTCGGGAGACCACGCCGCTCCAGGCGGCGTTTTCGACGAAGCCGATGCGCAGATGCCCGTGCAAGCCGGAGGCGATTTGCCGGGCGAGGCGATTGGCGGCATCGACGCGCGCGAGGATGTCGCGCGCCTCGGCGAGGTAGGCTTCGCCCGCGGCTGTGAGCGTGAGGCCGCGCGGCGTACGCTCGAACAGCGCCGCGCCGATGGCCTGTTCGAGGTCCTGGATCTGCCTCGATATCGCGGGCTGGGTCACGTGCAGTTGCTCGGAAGCTGCGCGTACGCCGCGCAGTTCGGCGACGGCGATGAAATAGCGGAGATGCCGGAGTTCCATGGGCGATGCGGGACCGGGACGTGGGAGCCTAATGGTAAATCAACGCGTGCGTATCATTCGACCCGCCTGCTTCCTGCCCGCTTTCCGCCCATATCCCGCCCACATCGCGACAGCAACCCTCGACAGCCCGCCGCCCCGCTCACGCCGGGAAAATCAGCGACCGGTGCGCGGCCACGCCCGCCATGACGCCCGAGGCGGAGGCGAACGTGGCGTTCGTCATCGCGGACGACATATCGCCTGCGGCGTAGACGCCCGGCACGCTCGTTTCCTTCCAGTCGTTCACGCGAATCACGGGACCGATCGGCCCTTCGTCAATGGCGCAATCGAGTTGAACGGCCAGATCGCTGGTTAGCTCGGTGCGCGGGCCCACGAACAGCGCGTCGACTGGAACGATGCGCCCGTCGACCAGACGCAGCGCCTCGATGCCGGGCGCTTGGCCCAATACCTCGGCCACCGGCGTGCGCTCGATGCTCACGCCGCGCGCCTGCAAGTGCGCGGCCTCAATCGCGCCGGGTTCGACCACGCCCTGCGTGAACCACGTCGTCGGGCCCCAGTCGGGAATCAGCATGGCCTGATGGAGCGAGTGCGCATGCGTGGCCAGCACGCCCAGCCGCCGGCCGCCCACCTCATAGCCGTGACAGTAAGGACAGTGCAGCACGCTCACGCCCCAGCGCTCGGCCAGGCCCGGTATGGCGGGCAGTTGGTCCTTGATGCCCGTGGCGAGAATGAGGCGCGCCGCCGTGCTGCGCGAACCGTCGGCGAGTTCGATCTGAAACGCGCCCTGTTCGCCGGACGCCCGGCGCGCCTCGCCCTTGATCCACGTCACCGTGGGATAGGCGAGCAACTGCTTCGTTGCGGTGGCGGCGATTTCGGCCGGCGGCACGCCGTCCTGACCGAGGAAACCGTGCGCATGCGCCGCAAAACGGTTGCGCGGCAAGCCGGCGTCGATCAACAGGACGCGCCGCCGCGCCCGCGCGAGTTGCATGGCGGCCGAGAGGCCCGCGAAGCTGCCGCCGACGATCGCGACATCGTAGTGTTCTTGCATGAGTGCTTTTCCGGTTGGGTGGGAGGCACACGTCGCGCGACATGACACCATCATGAAACATCAGGAGTTACATGATAGGTCGAATGGTATCATTCATGCAACTTCAAATGTTTCGAGAGAGAGTGCGTCGATGAGAACGGATAGCCGACTGTCCCGCGTGCTGCACGCGCTGCTGCATATGGAACACGCCGACCACCCCCTGACTTCCGAGGCGATCGCCGAGATGCTGTGCACGAACCCCGTTGTCGTGCGCCGCTTGCTGGCGGGCCTGCGCGAGAGCGGCTACGTCCAGTCGGAAAAGGGGCACGGCGGCGGTTGGGCGCTCAGTGTGGCGCTCGACGACATCACGTTGCTCGACGTGTATCGCAGCGCGGGCGAGCCCGCCCTCTTCTCCGACCTCGTGAGCGAGGACGATCCGCAATGTCTCGTCGAGCAGGCGGTGAATGCGCATCTTTCGGCCACCGTGCGCGAAGCCGAAGAAGCCTTGCTCAAGAAGTTCGCCAATGTCACGCTGGGCGACCTGTCACGCGAGATCAGGAAAAAGGGCCGACGCATGCATGCCCCGCGTTGACGCGGCCCGGCGCTCGCTGGTCGCTCATTAGTCGCTCATTGACCGCTCACACGGCGTCAGCAAAATCCGTTGCCACGCCCGCCTCCTTCCAGGCCGCGAGATCCTGCTTCACCGCCGCGATCTTTTGATCGGCCAGGTCCACGGCGATCCTGCCCGCGAATAAGTGCAACGGCGGCGATGCTTCATTGGCGCAATCGACGATCAACGCGGCCAGTTTGTCCGGATCGCCCGGCTGGCGACCATGCAGCGTGTCGAGGTGCAAATCGAGCGAGGCCTTTGCTTCGGAATATTCATCGATCTGGCGCCTGGCCACCGCGAGCGCACCGTCCGCCAGAAAGTCCGTGCGCACGGGGCCCGGATACACCACGGTCACCTTGATGCCGAGTTCCGCCACGTCGGCCGCGAGCGATTCGCTCAGGCCCGCGAGCGCGAACTTGGTCGCCACATAGCTGCCCCAGCCCGCGTAGCCGCCCTGATAGCCGACGATCGACGCGATATTGATGACGTGCCCGCTGCGCCGGGCTCGCAGGCGCGCGAGCGCATGCCGCAGCACCGTGACCGGCGCGAAGAAGTTCACGTCGAAATTGCGCCGGATTTCATCGTCCGACAGGGCTTCCACCGTGCCTTGCTGCGCGTAGCCCGCGTTGTTGACGATCACGTCGAGCCGGCCAAACGTGGCGAACGCCTGTTCGAGCGCCGCGCGCACGCTGTCGTCCTGGGTCAGATCGACTTCGAGCGGCAAAAATTGCGCCGACGCCTCGCCAAACGACTCGACCAGCGATTCGAGCGTTCGCGACGTGGCGGCGACACGATCGCCACGTTTGAGAAGTTGCGTCACGAGGTGTTTTCCCACGCCCTTCGACGCGCCGGTGACGAACCAGATTTTCGATGTGCTGCCCATGTTCAAGCTCCTGTGCGGGTTTTTCAAGGTGGATACCGAAGCAGACCGTCTGCTTCCCGCAAAATATAGGCAAGCGACCCGCAACGAACTAGCCCTTGATCGGCGGATTTATAATCAAGAAAATCTTGCCAATCGTTTGCGCATCGTTCGTGAGTCGTTTGTGAGTCACACGCTGCCGGACGGGAATCGGGAATCGGAAAAGTGAACGAGATCAGGGCAATCACGGTGTTTCTGCGCGCGGCCACGCTCGGCAGCCTGCGCAAGGCGGCGGCTGATCTGGGCATTGCGCCGCAGGCCGCGAGTCTCGCGCTCGCGCAGCTCGAACAGCATCTGGACCTACGGCTCTTTCATCGCACCACGCGCAGCCTCAGCCTGACCGAAGCGGGCGAACGGTTTCGGGGCGAGGTGCAGCCGACCCACGAGGGCTTGCTGAAGGCGCTCGCCGACGCCCGGCGCGGCAAGGAAACCATGGCCGGGCCGTTGCGCGTGAGCGCCCCGCAAAGCCTGGGAAAAGCCGTGCTGTGGCCATTCATCCTGCGGTTTCGCGAGCGCTATCCCGAAGTCGCGCTCGACTTGCAGTTCGACGACCGGTTTTCCGACTGGATCGCCGATCGCATCGACGTGGGATTCCGGGGCGGCCTGCCCGCGGACGGCCGGCTCATCGCCCGAAGGCTGACGCCCGTGCAGCTCATTGTGTGCGCGTCGCCGGACTACGTGGCGCAACGTGGCGCGCCGCAGCATATCGACGAGTTGGCGAACCACGCGTGCACGGGCTACCGGCAGCCGAACACGGGGCGCGTGGCGCCGTGGGTGTTCCGCGTCGGCAAGGAGACGGTGTACCGCGACGTCCCCACCGTGCTCTGCACCAACGAGCCCGAACTCGAAACGGACGCCGTTGCGAGCGGCGTCGGCATCGGGCAACTGGGGAGTTTCAGCGCGGTTCCCCTGATTCGCACCGGTCGTTTGCTGCCCTTGCTGACCCACAACCTGAGCGACGATCTGGGGCTCTACATCTGCTACGCAAGGCGCGCGCAAATGCCCCTGAGGTCGCGCACCTTCATCGATTTCATGGTCGATGCGCTGGCGGGCAACACGGGCTGGGTGCTGACTCGCGAGGAACTTGCGGCGGCTTCGGCAAGTGCAGCAAATGCGGCGAAACGTCGGCCTGCCCCCAGGAAAAGCGCCTCGGGAGCGCGCCGTTCGGCGTAGCGGGAACCAGGCGTGATGGCTTTTTGACGGCTACGCGTGCGCGGAATATGCGGGCTGTCGTGCCACACTCTCGCGCGCCATCATGCGCGCATGCCAGTCTTGAAGTGCTTCGCATTCCGAAGGAACAGGAAGCTTCACGATCGAGGCAAAGAGCAAACCCGCGATGACCGTGATGTCGGCCATCGAGAATGCCTCTCCGGCGACAAACGGCTGCTGCCTGAGCACACCGTCGAAATAGTGCATGCCCCGCATCGCCTTGTCGCGTTGACGCAAGCCCCACTCGGCGTTCTGGTAAAGCTCCACGTCTGGCCCGAGCCCCGGCGTCGCGTGATGAAAGTACACGCTCACGGCGTCGAGCAACTCCAGCTCGGCGCGCTTGTTCATCATGTGGATCACGCCCCTTTCGCGCGCCGTGCCGCCCGTGAGCACAGGCGCGCCGTCGAGCGCATCGAGGTACTCGGTAATCGCCGTGCATTCGGCGATGAGCGTGCCGTCGTCGAGTTCGAGCACCGGCAGCGTGCCCGAATAATTCTTGCGCGCAATGAATTCGGGCCGTTTGTGCTCCCCCTTGTACAAATCGACCATCACGAACCGGACGTGCGATGCCAGGCCCTTCTCGGCCAGCGCAATGCGCACGCGGGTGGGATACGGGCCGCGCGGGAAATCGTAAATCGTCATGGCGGGGTGCCTGACCGCTGCGCGGTGGGCGGTGCTGGATGTCATTGCCGGCCTCTCTTCGTATGAGCAATGGGTTAGGCGCGGCGATGCGGGAGCCCGCCGCGCTTGCGTAAATTCACCTACCTAACGATCGTTAGATTAACCATAAAGGCTATAATCGGAGGCGTCAACCACAAATTCGTGTAGGCGGAGGCGAAGGCAGTGAAGAACGACGCGGGCTCAAGTTCCCGGGAGAAGATCCTGCTGGCCGCGACCCGGATCGCGCAGGCGCATGGCTACAACGGGTTGAATGTCCGCGAGCTGGCGGACGAGGTGGGCATCAAGGCCGCGAGCCTCTACCATCACTTCGCGAGCAAGGCCGACCTTGGCGCGGCGGTCGCGCGGCGTTACTGGGAGAACACCGCGGCGGCGCTGGAGGCGGAACTCGCGGGGGCCGCGGATGCGCGCGAGTGCCTGCGGCGCTACCCGGCCACGTTTCGCAAGGCGCTTGAGAGCGGCAATCGCATGTGCCTGTGCAGTTTCATGGCCGCCGAATCCGACGACCTGCCCGACGAGGTGATGCAGGAAGTCCGCACCTTCGCCGACGTGAACGTGGCGTGGCTGGCCAAGGTGCTGCGCGCGGCGAACGTGGTCGACGCCGCGCAGAGCGAACAACGGGCGCGCGCCATCTTCGCGGCCATAGCGGGCGCGCAGTTGCTTGCAAGGAGCCGCGCGGACCTATCGCTCTACGATGCGTTGATCGACGGCTATCGCGCGGCTGGCCTGCTGCCGGCCTAGCCGTCGTGCCGTTGCACGCTCACTCGACGGGCGGAACCGCGCCTTCCGACAAGGTCTTGATGAGCCGCGAACGCCGCTTTTCGAGGTCGGCGATCTGGCGATCGATGGCTTCGAGGCGTTGCCGCTGGACATCGGTGATCTGGTCGCAGGAACGCGCGCCGTCGATCAGCAGCATGCAATCGGGAAAGCCACGAATATCGTCGATGGTGAAGCCGCTCGCGATCATGCGCTGGATCTGCCTGACCTGCGTAAGCGCCTTGGCGGGGAATATGCGGTAGCCATTGCTCGCGCGCACCGAGGCGAGCAAACCGTGCTCGTCGTAGTGGCGGATCGATCGCACGCTGGCACCGGTGCGCTGTGAAAGCTCGCCAATGGAGAGCATCTCGTTCGAGGGCATCGTGTTCATGAAACGAGACTAGCACAAAGACGCTTGACTCTCACACCAGTGTGAGGGTTGAGACTGGGCGCACTGTCCACTCTTGAGGAACGCACCATGCGCGCCCGAATGCTCACCTCATTGCCGTTTGCCGCGATCACGGCGGCCATGCTGTTCGCCACGCCGCCCGACGCGGCCGCCGCCCCTGCCCCTGCCAGCTACATGGTCACGTCGAACGACGGGGTGAAACTGGCAGTGCAGGAAAGCGGTAACCCTGACGGTCCTCCGGTTATTCTGATTCACGGTCTGCTCGGCAGCCGTCTGAACTGGCAGGCGCAGGTACAAAGCCCCGCATTGCGCCAATACCGCATCATTACGTACGATTTGCGCGGCCACGGGCTATCGGACAAACCATCTGGCGCCGAGCCGTACCGCGACGGCCGCCGTTGGGGCGACGACCTCGCGGCGGTCATCAAGGGCTCGCACGCGCGCAAGCCCGTGCTGGTGGGCTGGTCGCTTGGCGGCGTGGTGATATCGAACTACCTGGCGGCATACGGCGATCGTGAGATTGCCGGGGCCGTGTATGTCGATGGCGTGGTCGAACTCACGCCCGAGCAACTCGTGAGTCACCCGCAGGTCTACGAAGACATGAATTCGCCCGACCTGAAAACGCATCTCGACGGCGAGCGCACGTTCGTCGGCCTGTGCTTCAACCGTCAGCCGGAGCCGGACACGTTCGACCGCCTGGTGGCGAACGCGGCGATGGCGTCGTGGGACATGCAGCGAGAAATTCCGACGATGACGGTGTTCGCCGCCGAAGGCGTCGGCCAGGCGCGCGTGCCGCTGCTCTTTCTCTACGGCGGCCGCGATGCACTGGTCAATACGCGCGCGACGCTGGCGCGGGCGAGCGCGCTGAATCCGCGCATCGCCACCAAGGTGTACGCCGAGTCGGGGCATGCGCCATTCATTGAGGAATCCGATCGTTTCAATCGCGATCTGGCCGAATTCGTCAGGACGGCGTCCGCGCAATGACGCACGGCGCGACAAGGAGATATTGATGACACCCGAAGCCGAACGCACCACGGTGAAGGTCTTCTTTCCAGGCTTCGCCGATCTCGAAGTCGAGACGGACGATGTCTCGTTTCGCGGCAAGATTGGCGGAAGCGGATCGCCGGTGCTGCTGTTGCACGGCTATCCGCAAACCCACGTTGCCTGGCGCCTGATCGCGCCCGCGCTCGCCAGGTCGCACACCGTCGTCGTGCCCGACCTGCCGGGATACGGCGCGAGCCGCACCCGCAACGACTCGCCGCGTTGGAGCAAACGCCGCGTGGCGGCGGCGCTCGCGGCGTTGATGGACACGCTCGGGCACGAGCGCTTCGCGGTGGTCGGGCATGACCGGGGCGCACGCGCGGGGTATCGGCTTGCCCTGGATCACCCCCGGCGCGTCGCCGCGTATGCCTCGATGACCGTCATCCCGACGATGGATGCGCTCGCCGGCGTGGACAAGGCTTTCGCGCTCAACGCCTGGCACTGGTTCTTTCTGGCTCAACCGGCCGATCTGCCCGAGCGGATGCTGGCGGCCGACCCCGACGCCTATATCGACGCCGCGCTGGCGAAGATGGCGGGAGGGCTCGACCGGATCGATCCGTTGGCGCTTGACGCGTATCGAACCGCGTTCAGGAACCCGGATGTGCGTCATGCGATATGCGAGGACTATCGCGCCGCCGTCGCCGAGGATCTCGAACACGACACGAGCGACTTCGCCGCCGGACGCAAGCTCGCCTGCCCGGTGCTCGCGCTATGGAGCGAGCGGGAGCAGACGGCGCGCAAAACATCGCCGGTCGAAACGTGGTCCAGGTGGGCCGACAACGTGCGGGGCGAGGCCTTGCCTGGCGGTCATCTGCTGCCCGAGGACGCGCCCGGTGAGGTGCTCGCCGCCCTCGGCCGTTTCCTCAGCGACTAACGCGCGGCATCAGACGCTCAAGTCCACTCGATCGGCGCATCGTGCCGCGCGACGAGTTCCATCCCGCTCGCCGGCAACGGCAGCGCCGTCTTGTAGCGGACCTGCTTGAGCGCGAAGCTCGACCGGATATTCGACACGCCGGGAATTTTCGTGAGCCAGTGCACGATGAAGTGTTCCAGGCTCTGCATGTCGGGCATCACGACGCGCAGCAGGTAATCGGCGTCGCCGGTCATCAGATAGCACTCCATGACCTCGGGCCGTTCCGCGATCGCTTCTTCGAAGCGGTTCAGCGCGTCTTCCACCTGTTTCTCCAGGCTGACCTGGATAAACACATTCAGATGCAGCCCGAGGGCTTCCGCGTCCAGCAGCGTGACCTGCTGGCGGAACAGCCCGAGCCGCTCCAGCGTTCGCACGCGATTGAAGCACGGCGTCGATGAAAGATTGACGGCGCGCGCCAGTTCGGCGTTGGTGATGCGAGCGTCTTTCTGAAGCTGCTGCAAGATCGCGATGTCGATGCGGTCGAGCCGGCGGGGGCCGGACTTCTGTTCTGAAGTCATAGTGCGCAAATTCCTCAAACAAGCCGATTGAAGGAATTTCTACACTATACGGTAACGATTCCGGAGTCAAAAGAGACGCACATTCTGCGGCTCGGCGCGTAAGCTGGCACGACGATCCCAAGCAAGTTCAGACACCCGTTTTCCCCCATCCGGAGTTGTGTCATGACCGATTTATCGAGCGGCGGTGCGTCGCTGCTGGCCCTTACCCAAAGCAAGGAAGACGGTGATCCGCACGAGACCGCCGAGTGGCTCGATGCCCTGGACGGCGTCATCCAGCACGTGGGCCTCGACCGGGCGCAGTACCTGTTCGACCGCCTTGCCACCCATGCGCTGTCGCGCGGCGTCGCGACGGCCCGCGCAAGCAAGACGCCCTATGTGAACACGATCCCGGTCGAACAACAGGGCCCGTACCCGGGCGACGTGGAGACGGAAGAACGGCTTGCGGCGGCGTTGCGCTGGAACGCCCTGGCCATGGTGGTTCGCGCGAACCGGGCCTATGGCGAACTCGGCGGACACGTCGCCAGTTACGCGTCGGCGGCCGACCTGTTCGAAGTCGGCTTCAATCACTTCTTTCGCGGTGCGACCGCCGCGGGCGGAGGCGACCTGGTGTACTTCCAGCCGCATTCGTCGCCGGGTGTCTACGCGCGGGCGTATCTCGAAGGCTTTCTCGACGAAACCCATCTCGAACACTACCGCCGGGAGATCGCGGGGCCGGGCCTGTGTTCGTATCCGCACCCGTGGCTGATGCCGGACTTCTGGCAGTTCCCCACGGGTTCGATGGGGATCGGGCCGATCAATGCCATCTACCAGGCGCGTTTCATGCGCTATCTCCAGAATCGCGGCCTCTCGACCACCGATGAGCGCAGAGTCTGGGGATTTTTCGGCGACGGCGAGATGGACGAGCCCGAATCGATCGGCGCGTTGTCGCTCGCCGCGCGCGAGGGTCTCGACAACCTGGTCTTCGTGATCAACTGCAATCTCCAGCGGCTCGACGGCCCGGTGCGCAGCAACGGCCGCATCATCGACGAACTCGAAGCGCAATTCACGGGTGCGGGCTGGAACGTCATCAAGGTGCTCTGGGGTTCGGACTGGGACGCCCTGTTCGCGCGCGATCGCACCGGCGCGTTGCTGCGCGCCTTTTCCAATACTGTGGACGGCCAGTTCCAGACCTTCTCCGCGAACGACGGCCAGTACAACCGCGAACGATTCTTCAACCAGAACCCCGAGCTTGCGGCACTGGCGGCCCATTTGAGCAACGACGACATCGACCGCCTGCGCCGTGGCGGCCACGACGTTCGCAAGCTCCACGCCGCGTATCACAAGGCGACCGGCCACCGCGGCCAGCCGACCGTCATCCTCGCCAAGACCATGAAGGGTTTCGGCATGGGCCCGATCGGCCAGGGGCGGATGACGACGCACCAGCAGAAAAAGCTCGACGTCGAGCAACTCAAGGCGTTCCGGGACAGGTTCCGCTTGCCCTTGTCGGATGATGACGTCGAGCAATTGCGCTTCTACAAGCCCGCCGCCACGAGTGCGGAGATGAAGTACCTCCACGATCGCCGGGCGGCGCTCGGCGGCTACCTGCCCCGGCGGCGACAGGCCGCGTCGTCGGTTCCGACGGTGCCCGAACTCGCTTCCTGGGCGCAGTTCTCGCTCGATGCCAACGGCCGCGAAATGTCCACGACCATGGCGGTCGTGCGCATGCTGGGCAGTCTCCTGAAGGACCCGACGCTCGGGCCGCGCATCGTCCCGATCGTCGCAGACGAGGCGCGCACTTTCGGCATGGCCAACCTGTTCCGCCAGGTCGGGATCTATTCGCCACTTGGTCAGTTGTACGAACCGGAGGACCTCGGCACGATGCTGTACTACCGCGAGGACAGCGGCGGCCAGATCCTCGAGGAAGGCATTTCGGAAGCCGGCGCCATCTCGTCGTGGATCGCCGCTGCGACGTCGTACAGCGTTCACGATCTGCCGATGCTGCCCTGCTACATCTACTACTCGATGTTCGGCTTTCAGCGCATCGGCGACCTGATCTGGGCGGCGGCGGACCAGCGCGCGCGCGGTTTTCTGATTGGCGCCACGGCGGGCAAGACGACGCTGGGCGGAGAAGGACTTCAGCATCAGGACGGCACGAGCCATCTCGCCGCCTCGACGGTGCCCAACTGCCGGGCCTACGATCCCGCGTTCGCCTACGAGGTCGCGCTCATTATGGATGAAGGCATGCGGGAGATGGTCGAACGTCAGCGCGACGTGTTTTATTACCTGACCGTCACCAACGAGAACTACGCGCAACCCTCCGCGCCGGCCGCCGATCTCGAAGCGCTGCGCGCGGGGGTGCTCAAAGGCATCTACCCGCTTCACGACGCACAAGGCACCGAAGCAAGCGTTCAGTTACTGGGCTCGGGGGCGATCCTCGGCGAAGTGCTCGCGGCCGCGCAACTGCTCAGGCAGGACTGGGGCATCGAGGCGGCGGTGTGGAGTGTCACGAGCTTCACCGAACTGCATCGCGACGGCGTCGCCGCCGAGCGGAATCGGCGCTTCAGTGCGGCTGAGGTTGGAACGCCGCCCTATGTGACGTCGGTTCTCGAAGGCTCCCGTGGCCCGGTCGTCGCGGCGACGGACTATGTGCGCGCCGTGCCCGAACTGATTCGCGCCTACGTGCCACGGCGCTATGTCACGCTCGGCACCGACGGCTTTGGCCGCAGCGACACGCGCGCGGCCCTGCGCGAGTTCTTCGAGGTCGATCGAATCGCCATTGCGATTGCGGCGCTCGGCGCGCTCGCGGACGAAGGCGCGATCGAGCGCACCGTGCTCAAGGCGGCGATCGAGCGATATGCAAGGGAAAACACGCCGACGGCGCCGACGTGGGAGCGTTGAGCCATCGGGAGGGAGACGGGGCGCAAGGCCCCGCCTTCTGCCAAATCGCGCTGAACAAATCACGATCGCTTGGTTCAAGGCGTGCACAACAGTCAGTACACTTTCGAGCGTCTTTCCCACCCAACGGAATCGCAGCGGGCTTCGTGGCATGCGTTCCGCACCCTGCACACTGGAGGAATACGCTGCAATGAGTCGCATCCCCGCCCCCGTACTCGACCACGTCGTCGTCAACGTCAAGGATCAGCTCGACCAGGCGTCGGACATCTATCGCAAGCTGGGCTTTGCCCTGACCGCGCGCGGTCATCACTCGCTCGGATCGAGCAATCACCTCGCGATCTTCGGCGAAAACTATCTGGAACTGCTCGGCTTCGAGCCAGGCAAGCGCGTGAACCGCCCGGACATTGTCGATGCGCCGCTTGGCCTCTCGGGACTCGTGTTCAAGACCGACGATTCGTTCGCGCTGCATGAGGCGATCACCGCGCGCGGCATTGCGGTCGAGCCGCCCGCCGAATTCTTCCGGCCCGTTCAACTGGAAGGCGGCGCACAGGACGCGCGCTTTCGCACCGTGCGTCTTGGCGCGGAACTCGTGCGCAACGGCCGCACGTTTTTCTGCCATCACTTCACGCCGCAGCTCGTATGGCGCGACGAGGACCGGGAGCATCCGAACGGCGTGACCGACATTGTCGGCTTCGTCGTCGCTTCGCCCACGCCGCAACGGGTCGCCGATCTCTATGAGCGTCTGTTCGGGCCCGGCGTCATCGAGCCGGTCGGCGAGGATCGTTACCGTCTGAAGGCCGGGCGCGCGAGCGTCGAGTTCGTGACGCCGGCGGAGGCCGAGCGCCGTTATGGCGCGGTTGCCGTCACCCAGGATGGGAGCGAGCGTTACGTGGCGCTGGATCTGCGCGTGCGTTCGCTCAGCACGTTGCGGCAACTGTTCGAACGCAACGGCGTTGCCTTCGCCACGACTGCGGACGGCGCGCTGCGCGTGGCCGCCGCCGATGCCGCGGGTGTCGCGCTGCGCTTCGTGGAAGGCGGCGCGGCGTGAGGGAAACGTAATGCCAGGCGGCGCACGAACGCTTTCGCGCGCCGCCTGCTCCTTCGGTTACGACGCCGTTTGCGCCGCGAGCGGGCCGCCCAGGTAGGCGTCGCGAATGCGCTCGTCCGCAAGCAGCGCGGAAGCCTCGCCAGAGAGCACCACGCGCCCCGTTTGCAGCACGTAGCCGCGATGCGCGATCTGCAAGGCGAGACTCGCGTTCTGCTCCACCATGAAGAACGTCACGCCTTGGGCGTTGATCGTGCGGATCAGGTCGAGCACCTTGTCGACGTAAAGCGGCGAGAGCCCCATGGTCGGCTCGTCCATGCACACGAGCTTCGGTCGGCTCATCAGCGCACGCGCCATCGCGAGCATCTGCTGCTCGCCGCCCGAAAGCGTGCCGGCGCGCTGGTTGAGGCGCTCCTTCACACGCGGGAATAAGGTGAGCATACGCTCGTAATCTTCCGCGATGCCTTCGCGGTCGCGCCGCGTGAAGGCACCTATCAGCAGATTCTCGCGCACACTCATGTCGCCGAACAGCCGCCGCGCCTCGGGCACGGAGGCAATGCCGCGGCGCACGATCTGTGCGGTATCGAGCCCGTCGAGCGGTGCGCCGTCGAAACTCACCGTGCCCGCGCGCGCCTTGTGCAGGCCGAGAATCACCTTCATGGTGGTCGATTTGCCGCTTGCGTTGCCGCCGAGCAGGCAGACGATCTCGCCGCGCGGCACCGCCACCGTCACGCCGAAATGAACCTGGCTCTGGCCATAGAACGTGTCGATGCGGTCGAGCTTCAGGAGCGGCGTGGTCATGGTGCGGCGTTCGCGGGTCGGGTCGTTGAAAAGTGGAATGACTTGCGCCTCGCTCATACGGCCACCGCGCGCGAAAGGTCGTCGGCGCCCACATGGCGATGGCCGAGATAGGCTTCGATCACGGCGGGGTCGTGGCGCACCTCGTGCGGCGCGCCCTGTGCGATGACGCGGCCCTCGTCGAGCACAAGCACGCGGTCGGACAGCGTCATCACGAGTTCGAGCTTGTGCTCGATGAGCAGAATGGTCAGCCCTTCTCGCTTGAGTTCGAGCAGCAGCGCGAGCATTTCGGCCGTTTCGGATTCGTTCATGCCGGCGGTCGGTTCGTCGAGCAGCAAGATGCGCGGGCCGAGCATCAGCGCGCGCGCGATCTCCACGCGCCGCCGGTTCGCATAGGAAAGGCTGTGCGCGGGCTGGTCGACACGCGGCGTGAGCCGCTCGCCAAAGCGCTCGATCACCGCGTGCGCTTCGGCGCGCAGCGCGGCCTCGGCGCGCCGCACGGCGGGCGGCTGAAACAACGCGCGCAGCAGTTCCGCCACCGCGCCCGCAACCGGCCAGCCACGGCGCGCGACTTCGAGGCGCGCATGCGCGCCCATCAAGACGTTGTCGAGCACGCTCAGGTTGCCGAACACGCGGCCATGCTGGAACGTGCGCGCAAGGCCGCGCGCGGCAAGCTGCTCGGGCGCGTAGCCCGTGACGTCCTCGCCGTCGAAGCGGATCACGCCTTCGTTGGGCATGTCGGCGCCCGCGAGCAGATTGAAGAGCGTGGACTTGCCCGCGCCGTTCGGACCGATCACGCTCACGCATTCGCCGCGCGCAATCGAAAAGCTCACCCCCGCTACGGCGGTCAGCCCGTCGAAGCGGCGCGTGACGTTACGCACATCGAAGAGGATTTCGGCATTCGCCGTGGCATTCGTGGACATGGTGTTTCCCCTTCAGACCGAACCGAACAAGCCCTGAGGCCTGAACCGCACGAGCAGCAAAAGCACGACGCCGTACACGAGCATGCGATACTCCGCGGCGAAGCGGAACAGCTCGGGCAGGCTGATGAGCGCCGTCGCGCCGATGATTGCGCCCGCAACATTCCCCAGGCCGCCGAGAATCACCATGGTCAGCCCGAGAATCGAGACCTGCGAGTCGAAGGTCTGGTAGTTGATATAGCTGTACAGGTGCGCGGCGATCCCGCCGCCTATGCCCGCCGCGAAGCCGCCCCACGCGAACGCGAGCGCCTTGTAACGGTTCGGTTTGACACCATAGGCGCGCGCGGCCACGTCGTCTTCGCGCACCGCGCGCCACGTGCGGCCCAGATGCGAGTGCAGCAGCCGCAGTTGCAGCAGCGCGAGCACGATCAGCACGGCGAGCGTGAACCAGTAGACCGAGCGCGCGCTGTCGAGCGTCCAGCCGAACAGCGAGAGCGGCGCGATGCCCGACACGCCGATGGGACCGCGTGTGAGACCGTCCCAGTTGAGCACGACGAGCCCCACGATCTCGCCAATGCCGAGCGTCGCGATCGAGACGTAATGGCCGCGCAGGCGGAACGACGGATACACGAGCAGCGTGCCGAGCGCCGCCGTCAGCAGCCCCGCGAGCACGATGGTCAACGCGGGCGACCAGCCGAAATCGGCCGAGAGCAGCGCCGAGGCATAGGCGCCGATCAACAGCAGCGCCGCGTGACCCAGCGAAATCTGCCCCACCGTGCCCGCCACGAGCGTGAGGCTCAGCGCAAGCAGGCCGTAGATCCACGCGTTCGTGAGCGTCTGCAACACGTAGCCGGAAGAGACCGCGAACGGCAGCGCGGCGGCGATCGCGATGAGGACGGCGATCACCGGTTTGGGCACATTGATCGCGCGCCGGTTCGAAACGAAGGTGCCCGTAAGCGGCT
The DNA here is from genome assembly GCF_003268775.1 of Paraburkholderia unamae. Classification (GTDB taxonomy): domain Bacteria; phylum Pseudomonadota; class Gammaproteobacteria; order Burkholderiales; family Burkholderiaceae; genus Paraburkholderia; species Paraburkholderia unamae. The sequence goes on along the minus strand of NZ_QLSU01000030.1, from coordinate 48,913 downwards.
CGGGCGGCAGGCGCCGGTTCGCGCTGAACAAACCGTTAGGACGCCACACGAGAAACGCCAGCAGCAGCACGAACGCAAACAGGTCGCGATAGCTCGTGCCAAAGAGCGCCACACCGTAGCTTTCCACGAGCCCGAGAAGCAGGCTGCCCGCAATCGCGCCCGGCACGTTGCCGAGGCCGCCTATGAGCAGCGCCACGACGCCCTTGAGGGTGGCCTGGAAGCCCATCGCCGGGTCGATGCTGTTGTAGTACATGCCGACGAGCAAGCCGCTCAGGCCGCCCAGTCCGCACGCGATCGCGAACACCACGCGGTTCACCGCGTTGACGTCCACGCCCATCTGCTGCGCCGCGTCGCGGTCCTGCGCCGTCGCGCGCACGGCCCAGCCAAGACGGCTAAAACGCAGGAACGCGTAGAGCACGGCGGCCGCGCCGATGCCGATCGCCGCGATCAGCACGTCGAGCGAGCCAAGCGTGGCGCCGCCGATCGAGAGCGTCCAGTTCGGCAGCGGTGACGGCACCGGGCGCGGGTCAGGCCCGAACACGAGTTGCGCGAGCTGGTCGAGCACGAAACTGATGCCGATGGTGGCGAGCAACGGTGCGATGCGCGCCGCGCCTTGCAGCGGCCGCAGCCCGATGCGCTCGATCGCCATGCCGAGCACCGCGCAAGCCGCGATGGTGGCGGCGAGCGCGAGCGGCAACGGCAAGCCGAGCCGCGTGAGACACAGCCAGCCGACGAACGCGCCCACCATGTAGACGGAGCCGTGGGCGAAGTTGATGAGATGCGAGACGCCGAAGATCAGCGCCAGCCCCACAGCCAGCAACGCATAGATGTTGCCGACGATCAGGCCGTTGAGAGTGTAGTCAAGCCATGCGCTCATGGTCGCCAGGTTTCCGTTTGGAGGCCTAAGGAGTCGCCACGCTTATTGCGTACGCAGCGCGCTTGCGCCGTCCCAGCGCGCGAACTTGCCGTCCTTCACGACGAGATCCTGATTCTTCGCGCCCGCCACGCGGCGCGTTTGCGCATCGAAGCGGAAGTGCCCGAAAATCACGCTCGGCACATCGTCGATTTTCGCGAGGCCGTCGTGCACGGCGGCGCGCGTGGCGCCGTAGCGGCGTAGCAGTTCGCCCGAGAGAATCATGGCGTCGTAGGCACGCGCGGCAAACGTGTCGGGGTCGGCGCCGTACTTCGCGCGATAGCGCTGCACGAAGCTCTGCACTTCGGGGCGCGGATCGCCGGGGAAGAAGTTCGACTCGGTATAGACGCCGTTCACGGCGTTGCCGCCGAGTTCGAGAAACTTCGGCGAGTACACCGACCCCACTGCCGCGATGGGCAGCGTGACGCCGGCGGTGCGCGCCTGACGCACGATCTGCGCGCCGTCCGAGTAGTACGAGATCAGCACGATCGAATCGGGGTTCGCGCTGCGCACACGCGTGAGCGTGGCGCGAAAGTCCTTTTCGTCGGGCTGGTAGCCTTCGGCGGCCACGATCTGCGCGCCGTTCGAACGCGCGGCTTTCGCGAAGATGTCCTCGCTCGTGCGGCCCCAGTCGGTGTTCAGATAGAGCACCGCGATCTTCTTGAAGCCCAGGCCGCCCGTGACGTACCGCGCGAGCATCGGCTGCTCCTCGGCCTGGCTGATCGCCGTGCTCCACATATAGTCGCCGCCCTTCGTGAAGTCGGGGTGCGAGTTCGTGAAGCCGAACTGCACGAGGCCCGCGCGCTGATAGATGGGCGAAGCCGCCATCGAAGCGCCGCTGGAGAGGTCGCCCAGTTCAAGCAGGATGCGGCTGTCGCCCGTGAACTTCTGCGCGATCGCCACGGCCTGGCGCGGGTCGCTGCGGCTGTCCTCGAACTCGTATTGCAACGGATGGCCGTGAATGCCGCCGCTACCGTTGATCTGTTCGAGCGCGAGGTCGAAGCCGCGCTTCCACTGCTCGCCGTACTGCGCGTCCTGGCCGGTGAGCGGCCCGCTCACGCCCACCCAATAGGGATCGGCCGCGTGCGCCGCGTAAGGCAACGCCAACGCGCCGAGGCACGCCAGCGTGCGCAACCACTTGAATGGCGCGAACGCGCCGCCCTCTTTGCCTGACCGGTTCGACATGCTTGATTCCCATACGACGGATTGAAGTGCTGCGATCTAATCACGCGCTAAATACGCGAACCAACCAAGTTTCGAGTTAAAGCTATTAAGTGCGATTGTGAAATGCTTATTCGCTTTGCGGGATTGCGCGGGTGCACGCATTGCGCCCAGGTGTCGCAACGCCTTGCCGTACGGCACTTTGCGTGCTTTTCGCGCGGCGTGAACGGCGTGCGGAAAACGCGGCTACGTCTCCATCATTTGTCGAACGTTCATTTGGAAAGCTCGATTTATTATAAGAATCGCGCATACAGGTGGCCCTAGAATGCCCACACCACATGAATGGGACGCCGCATGGAGTTGCATCAACTCGAAGCCTTTTCCGCCGTGATTTCAGCCGGCAGCATCACGGGCGCGGGCCGCTTGCTGGGCCGCTCGCAACCCAGCGTGACGCGCGCGATTCAGGATCTCGAACTCGAACTCGGCTACGCCCTGTTCGATCGCAAGGGGCCGCGCGTGACGCCCACGCAACGCGCCTTCCTGCTTTACGCGGAAGTCGAGCGCTCGCTGGTCGGGCTCGACGCGATTCGCGCGAGCGCGCGGGCCATCGGTCTCGACGAAGCGCGGCCGCTGCGCGTGGCAGCCACGCCTGCGCTCGCGGCGGCACTCGTGCCGCGCGCGCTCGCTCGCAGCGGCCTTGCGATCGACACGCATTTGCGTAGCGCCGCAGCAGAGCAGGTCGTGGACGCGCTGCTCTCGCGCGCCGTCGACATCGGCATAGCCACGCTGCCGCTCGCGCACGGCGATATCGATCTGCATTACGTGATCGAAGCGCCTTGCGTAGCCGTCCTGCGCGAAGACGATCCCCTCGCGCAGGCGGCAACGCTCTCGCTCGCGCAACTCGCCCCGCGCAGCCTCGCGACGGTCGCGAACCGCTATCGCCTGCGGCGCGGCATCGACCGCGCCTTCGAGGCAGCGGGCCAGCGCGCGCACGTCGTGCTCGAAAGCAATGCATCGCTCAACGCGATGATGGCGGCGCAGGCGGGGCTTGCCGTCGCCGTGGTCGATCCCGCCACCGCGTTCGGCACACCGGTCGCGGGCGTGGTGACGCGCGCGCTCGACGTCGACATTCCCTTCTTCTACGGCGTATTCAGCGCGGCGGGCAGACCGCCGCGCGACGATGCGAAGGCGTTCGTGGAAGCCGTGGCGGCCGTCTCGCTCGAACTGCTGCCGGGCGCAACACGCCACGGCGCGCAGCGTCATGACGCGCTGCTCGCCCGCCGCGAGGCGACTGCCTCGCCTCACACCAACGAAGGAGCGACCGTATGAGCGCCACCCTGCACGCCGTCGAGCGTCCAAACGACGCCGATATCACCGCCACCGGTCTTGCCGCGCTCGAAGCCCGCTTGCGCGAAGACCTCGCGTGGCTCGACCTGCCCGCGCCCGCCTGGGTGCCCCCGCGCGAAATCGATGGTCAGCGTGTGCTCGATGTCGCCATTGTCGGCGCGGGCATGGCCGGTCTCGCCATTGCGGCGGAGTTGCGCCTGTTGGGCATCGGCAACGTTCAGGCCTTCGACACCGCGCCTGCCGGACTTGAAGGACCGTGGCTCACGCACGCGCGCATGCTCACCCTGCGCTCGCCCAAGCAACTGGCGGGCCCCGCGCTCCGGTTGCCCGCGCTCACGTTCCGTGCGTGGTACGAGGCGCAGTTCGGGCGCGAGCAGTGGGAAGCGCTCTACAAGATTCCGCGCGACCAATGGATGGCGTATTTGCGCTGGTATCGGAGCGTGCTCGACCTGCCCGTGCGCAACGACACGCGGCTCGCGCTGCTGCACCCGCGCGCGGGCGGGTTGCCCGAACTCGAACTCGCTTCCACGGGCGGCGCGCAGGAGCGCGTGATCGCACGCCATGTGGTACTGGCCACGGGCCGCGAAGGCACCGGCGGCCCTGCGCTGCCCGCGCTAGCCGCGAATCTGCCGGCCCACATGCGTGCGCATTCTTCCGATGCCATCGATTTCGCCGCGTTGCGCGGCAAGCGCGTGGGCGTGGTCGGTGCGGGCGCTTCGGCGTTCGACAATGCCGCGTGCGCGCTGGAAGCGGGTGCGGCGCGCGTGGATCTGTTCATTCGGCGCGCCACGCTGCCCGCGATCAACAAGCTCACCGGCATCGGCAGTCCCGGCCTCGTGCATGGCTTCGCCGATCTCGACGACGACTGGAAATGGCGCTTCCTCCACTACGCGGGCCAGTCGCAAACGCCACCTCCGCGTGACAGCGTGCTGCGCGTGTCCCGCCACCCGAACGCGCTCTTTCATCTGTCGAGTCCGCTCGAAACGCTCACGCTGGAAGGCGAAACGATCATCCTCAGCACGCCGAAAGGTCGCTACGAACTGGACTATGTGATCTTCGCCACGGGCTTCCACACGCACATCGACACGCGCCCCGAGTTCGCAGCCATTGCGCCGCACGTGCGGCGCTGGCGCGAACGCTATTCGCCGCCGGCTTCGCTGCCCGACGACGAACTGGCGAATTCACCCGACCTCGACCGGCGCTTCGCTTTCCAGGAGCGCAAAGCGGGCGCCTGCCCCGCACTCGCGCGCATTCACTGCTTCAACCATGCGGCGAGTCTCTCGCACGGCAAGGTCGCCGGCGACATTCCGGCGATCAGCGACGGCGCGCAGCGGCTCGCGCGCGCCATCGCCTCGATGCTGTTCGACGCGGACCGCGAACGCCACTACGCGGCGCTGGAAGCGTTCGACAAGGCGGAACTGCTCGGCGACGAATGGACCGACGCCGACGCGCCCGCACCCACTCCTTCTTTCTGACTCGCTTACCACCATGTCAACCGAATCGACTGAATCCACCATCGCGCGCGACGACCTCGTCGCCCAACTCGCGGGGCTCGACGCTCACGGCGAGACCGCCGCCTTGCGCGCACACCGCGCCGAGGCCACGCGGCACACGCAAGGCAGCCTCGACGCGTTGCTCGACGCCGAGGCCGAGGATCTCCCGCTTGCCGAACGCCTCGCGGCAGCGGCTTATACCGCCGCATTGACACGCGCCGACGCAACGGCACGCGCTTACCGCGCACGTCTCGCCGCGCTGGGTGCGAGCGGCGTCGAGGCCGCCGCGCTGCTCGACACACTGACGCAATCGACGACAACCGAGCGGAGCGCCGCGTTGAGCGCCCCCTCTTCACGCCTCGCCGCGATCCTCGCCCACGCGCGCGCGGTGACCACCGCACCCGCGCAAACCGCCGAACAGGGGCCCGCCGCCCTCGCGGCACTGCAAAACGCGGGCCTGTCCACGCGCGCCATCGTCGTGCTGTCACAACTGATCGCTTTCGTCGCGTACCAGGTGCGCGTGGTCGCCGCCTTGCGCGCACTGGAGGAACTCGCATGAGCCACACACACGGTTTCACCTCGCAAACGCTCGGATGGTCGGCATGGCTCGACACGGTCGCGCTCGAAGACGCTTCGCCCGAACAACTCGCCGTGCTCGAAGCCAGTCATCCGCAAGCGAAAACCTCTGATTATTACCTGCTGCTCGTACACGAGCCTGCGGTGCTCGCCGCGCGCTCGGGGGCGTTCAACAGCATCATGTATGCCCCCGGCGGGCTCTCGCGCGCGGAGCGCGAACTGGCCAGCACAGTGGTCTCGCGCGTGAACGGCTGCGTTTATTGCGCCTCCGTGCATGCGCAGCGTTTCCAGCAACTGGCCAAACGCGACGACGTGATCGAACAGGTCTTCGCCGATCCGCGCACCGCGGGCACCACGCCGCGCGAACGCGCGATCGTGCGCTATGCGATCGACCTGACGCTCGCGCCCGAGGCAGTCAACGGCGCGTCGCTCCACGCGCTGCGCGAAGCGGGGCTCACGAAAGCCGAGATACTCGATCTCAGCCACGCGATCGCCATCTTCGCGTGGGCCAACCGCCTCATGCTCACGCTCGGAGAGCCCGTGTTTCCCGAATGACGCGGCATGAGGCCACGCGCGAGGCGCATATCGATAGCTGAATCGCTTGGTTGTGCAGACGATGGGTGCGTTGGAGACTCGTTACGGCGTCCCTTTCCATTCATTGCGTCACTCAACTCTTACAAGAAGGAAACACAGCGATGACGACATCATTTCGTGCCGTGCGGCGCAAGCTGCTCGCGCGCCTCGCGGCGGCCCTCGTGCTCGCGCCGGCCGGTGCGGGACTGCTCGCGTTCGGTGCGAATGCGCACGCGGCGGCGGCGACAGGCGAGCCGGTCTGGTTCGGCGTGAGCGGACCGCTCACGGGACCGAACGCGCAGTATGGCGCGCAATGGCAAGCCGGCTTCGATCTCGCGCTCGACCAGATCAACGCGGAGGGCGGCATCAACGGTCATCCGCTGCGCTATGTGTTCGAGGACAGCCAGAGCGACCCGCGCCAGGCCGTGACGATCGCGCAGAAGTTCGTCTCCGATCCGCGCATCCTGATCGAACTCGGCGATTTTTCGAGCCCGGCCTCGATGGCGGCGTCGCCGATCTATCAGCGTGCCGGGCTCGTGCAGCTCGGCTTCACGAATTCGCATCCGGACTTCACCAAAGGCGGCGACTATATCTGGAGCCCGTCGGTCAGCCAGGCCGACGCGCAGCCGCTCCTCGCCGATCTCGCCGTGAAGCAAGGCTACAAACGCGTGGCGGTGCTCTATCAGAACACCGATTGGGGCCGCGCGAGCAAGGACGTGTTCGTGAAGGCGGCCAATGCGCGCGGCGCGCAAGTGGTGGCCGCCGAAGGCTATCAGCCCACCGACAAGGACTTTCGCGCGACGCTCGTGCGCGTGCGCGACACGCACCCCGACGCGCTGGTGCTGATCGCCTATTACGCCGACGGTGCGCAAATCGCGCGGCAAGCAAGGGAGAGTGGCATCGGCCTGCCGGTGGTCGCGGCGAGTTCGGTGTATTCGCCGAAGTTTCTCGAACTGGGGGGCGACGCCGTGAACGGCGTGACGACGAACACGAGCTTCTTCCCCGGCGACCCGCGCCCGGAGGTTCAGCGCTTCGTGCAGGGCTTCAAGGCCAAATACCATCGCGAGCCCGACGCGTTCAACGCCTTCGCTTACGACGCCGTTGTCATCGCCGCCGACGCCTTGCGCACGGGCGGCACGACCCGCCAGGGCGTGCACGACGCCTTGCCGAAGCTGCACGACGTGCCGAGCGTGGTGTTCGGCAAGGCCACCTTCGATCCGCGCACGCGCCGCATCGACGGCGTGAAGAGCATCGACCTCGTGGTGCGCGAGCGTCAATGGACGCTGCTGCCGACGCAGCAGACCGTTGCCGTCAAGCAGTAAGCGCAAGGACGCGGGGCGTCGCCGCCCCGCGTTGGCCTTACTGGCGCGGCGCGAGCCCGCGCACGACCGACACCAGCGCATCGACCTCGTCGCAAGTGTTGTAGAACGCAAGCGAAGGCCGCACGGTCGCTTCCAGGCCGAAGCGCCGCAAGATCGGCTGGGCGCAGTGATGCCCGGCGCGCACGGCGATGCCTTCCCGGCTCAACGCCTGCCCCACCTCCTCGGTCGTGTAGCCCTTCAGCACGAACGAGAGCACGCTCGCCTTGTCGCGCGCCGTACCCACGAGGCGCACGCCCGGCACCGGCGCGAGCACGCTCGTTGCGTACGCAAGCAAATCGTGCTCATAGCGCGCGATATTCTCGATGCCGATGCGGCTCACATAATCGAGCGCGGCGCCCAGCCCCACGGCATCGGCGATATTGCCGGTGCCGGCTTCGAAGCGCGCGGGCGCACCGTGGAACACGGTCTTTTCGAACGTCACGTCCTGGATCATGTTGCCGCCGCCCTGCCATGGCGGCATGGCTTCGAGCACCTCGCGCTTGCCGTACACCACGCCGATGCCGGTCGGGCCGTAGATCTTGTGGCCCGAGAACACGAAGAAGTCGGCGTCGAGCGCCTGCACGTCCACACGCATGTGCGAGATCGACTGCGCGCCGTCAACGAGCGCTTTCGCGCCCGCCCGATGCGCGAGTTCCACGATTTCGCGCACCGGCACCACGGTCCCGAGCGCGTTCGACACCTGCGTGACCGAAACGATCTTCGTGCGGTCGTTCAGCAGCTTGCGATACTCGTCGAGCAGCACCTGGCCCGAGTCGTCGACGGGAATCACGCGCAGCTTCGCGCCCTTGAGCGCGGCGAGTTGCTGCCACGGCACGATGTTCGCGTGATGCTCCAGGTGCGAGACGATGATCTCGTCGCCTTCACCCACGTTCTGCACGCCCCACGTCTTGGCGACCAGATTGATCGCCTCGGTCGTGCCGCGCACGAACACGATTTCCTCGGGCGACGATGCACCGATAAAGCGCTGCACCGTCTTGCGCGCGTGCTCGTAGGCGTCGGTTGCGCGGGCGGCCAGCGCATGCGCGGCGCGGTGGATGTTCGAGTTCTCGTGCGCGTAGAAGTACGCGAGGCGATCGATCACGGCCTGCGGCTTGTGCGTCGTCGCGGCGTTGTCGAACCAGACGAGCGGCTTGCCGTTCACGCGTTCCTGAAGGATCGGGAAATCGCGCCGCACCGCATTGACGTCGAACGGCGGGTGCGCGCCACCGGTTGGCGTGCGCGGCGCGGCGTTTTCCTTCTCATCGAGGAAGTACCGTGCCGAGCCGTCGCGCGTACCGTATTCCGGGCGATTGAGCGTGAGCAGCCCGCGCAGTGCGTCGTCGCCTGGTAGTCCGAATGTCTCGGGGGCGGCGAGGCCATGCGAAGGCACCACGATCTCCTGCGGCTCGCGCGGCCAGCCGTGCCCGCCTGGCGACGTGAAATAGTACGGCGAGCGCTCGCTGGCCGATACCGGAGCTTCGCTTGCAGCATGGCCCTGCGGTACGCCGAGCAACGCACCGCCCACGCGCGGCTCCAGCGCGGGGGCGATCGACACGGCATTGTCCGGCAGGCCATTGGCCGCCGCGGCATGCGGCGCGAGCGCGGGCGCGCGGTTGCCCAGCGCGAGCACGTGCGTGGGCGCGGAAGGCGCGAGGTTCGCGCCCGCCACCTTGCCTTGCGGCGGCGCGAAGCCCGGCACGCCGGTGCCCGTGCCGCCCGGCCCCGCGAGCGGCGAGCCCGCCGGTGCGGGATTGCTGAGCGAGGCGAGGATCGGCGCGGCCGCGGGCAAGGCGGACGGCACGCCGCCCACCGCCCCGCTGCCCGCCGCGACGCCCGGTGCGCCCGCATTGCCCGGCAGCGTGCTGAAGAACTCGTTGGCGAGGCGCGCGAGCGTTGCGGGGTCGGGCAAGCCGCCCGGCAACGGCGTGGGATTAACGGTAGGTGTCAGGGTAGTCATGGTACTTGCCGATCTCCACATCATCGAGAACTGCCAGCGCGTCCGGCGAATGGACCGCGAGCGAGCAATACAGCGAGATCAGATACGACGCGATCGCCTGATTGTTGATCCCCATGAAGCGCACCGAAAGACCCGGCCCCTGCTCGCCCGCCACGCCCGGCTGATAAAGGCCCACCACGCCCTGGCGCTTGTCGCCCACGCGCAGCAGCAGGATCTTGGTCTTGCCGTCGGCAACCGGCACCTTGTCGGACGGGATCAGCGGAATGCCGCGCCACGTGAGGAACTGCGAGCCGAACAGGCTGACCGTGGGCGGCGGCACGCCACGGCGCGTGCATTCGCGGCCAAACGCCGCAATCGCGAGCGGATGCGTGAGGAAAAACGCGGGCTCCTTCCACACCTTCGTGAGCAACTCGTCGAGATCGTCGGGCGTGGGTGCGCCCGTGAGCGGGAAAATGCGCTGATCTTCCTCCACGTTCGCGAGCAGCCCGTAGTCGGGATTGTTGATGAGCTGGCTTTCCTGCAACTCCTTGATCGTCTCGATCGTGAGGCGCAACTGCTCCTTGATCTGGTCGTGCGGGCTGCTGTAGAGGTCGGAGATGCGCGTGTGCACGTCGAGCACCGTGCTCACCGCGTTGAGGAAATACTCGCGCGGCTGTTCTTCGTACGGCACGAAGGTCGTGGGGAGCGTGCCTTCGTCTTCACGCGCCGTGCAGGCCGCGCGCACTGCTTCGGGGTCCTTAACGCGGTTCAGACGATAAATGCCCGCTTCGACCGGCACCCATTGCAGCAGATGCGTCAGCCAGCGCGGCGTGATCGTGGAAAGCTGCGGGACGGTCTTGGTGGCGTTCGCCAGTTGCCGCGCGGCGTTATCGCCAAGCGCGGTCTGGCCGCTCAGAGTCGTGGACATGAATGAGGGCTCCGGTTACTTATGAGAAAAACAGCTTTGCTTATGAAGACAACGGATTATGGGAAGCCCTGTTGCGCGGTTCAACCGGCTATAGACGTCAAGGGGCATAAAACGACATGAAGGACAACAAGGAATTGCCCTCAGGGATGCAGCGGACTGACCGGCAGCGCCACGGCGTTCGCCACACCCACCGCGCCGCTCACGAGCAGCTCGCCTATGCTCACGCCCAGCGCGTGCGCGAGCTTTTCCACGGTGACGATCGAAGCGATGGCCGTGCCGCGCTCGATTTCACCGACGTAGGTGCGGTTGAGTCCCGCATGTTCGGCGAGGCGTTCCTGCGACCACGCATGCGCCTCGCGCAAACGCCGCACCGTGGCGCCGAAGTCGTGAACGATGGCACTCATCGCGGTGCGCCCGCTGCGATCGCGATCGGCGCAGGCGCGGGTACGGCCGTGTCGATCTCGGCGGTATATCCCGGCGTGGGCGCGCGCGTTTCGTGGCGCGAGATCGCCTGGGTGATGTGGGCGCCCGGCGGCACGCTTTCGGTCAACCAGACGTTGCCGCCGATGACCGCGCCCCGCCCGAGCGTGACACGCCCGAGTATCGTCGCCCCCGCGTAAATGACCACGTCGTCCTCGACGATCGGATGGCGCGCGAGGCCCTTCTCCAGATTGCCGGCGGCGTCGCGCGGAAAGCGCTTCGCGCCGAGCGTCACGGCCTGATACACGCGAACCCGTTCGCCGATCACGGCCGTCTCGCCAATCACGACGCCAGTGCCGTGGTCGATGAAAAATGCGCTGCCAATGCGCGCGCCAGGATGAATGTCGATGCCGGTGGCCGCGTGCGCAAGCTCCGAAATAATGCGCGCGAGCAACGGTAGTCCGAGCAGATAGAGCTCGTGCGCGAGCCGGTGATGCGTGATGGCGAGCACGCCGGGATAGCAGAGCAGCACCTCGTCCACACTGCCTGCGGCGGGGTCGCCATTGAAGGCGGCGAGCACGTCGGTGTCGAGCAGCGCGCGAATCGCGGGCAAACGCTGGGCGAATGCGCGCACCGCGGCGAGCGCGCGCGCATCGATCTCGCCGCGATCGGAGTCGGCGTGCCGGGCTTTGTAGCGCAGTTCGAGCCGTGCCTGCGCGAGCAGGGCATGCAGCGCCGCATCGAGTGCGTGACCCACGTAAAAATTCTCGCTCTCCTGGCGCAGATCGGGCGGCCCGAGGCGCATGGGGAACAGCACGCCCTTGAGCGTCTCGATCACGTCGGCCAGCGCCTCGCGCGCGGGCAGGTCGCGCCCGCCCGGCTCCAGCGCGCGCCGCTGCAACTCGCGCCATTGTTGTCGCACGCCCTGGAGCGCGTCGACGATCTCGGCCACATGAAATACGGTCACGCTCGTTCTCTCTTCGTTGTTCGTGTGAATGATCCGGCGCGCGGGATGAACCGTCGCTAGTCCTGCACCCACGGCAGGCCGCGAAAACGCCAGCCGTTGCGCACGCCGCGATGGCCCGCTTCGTCCAGATCGCCTTCGAAGCCTTCGCTGGCGTTGAACACGTGCGCGAAGCCCGCCTTCGCGGCGGCCTCGGCGGCCTGGGCCGAGCGGTGGCCGCTGCGGCACAGCAGCACGACCGCCGCGCCCTTGCCGGTCTTTGCCTCCAGCTCGCGCACGAAGCGCGGGTTACGCGTCAAGCTCGTGCCGGTCGCCCAGGCGACATGCAAGGTGTCCGGCACGTGGCCGACGAACTTGCGCTCCTCGCCCGTGCGCACATCGACGATCACCGCCTCGCCCGCCTGGTGCAGCGCCCACGCCTGCTCGGGCGTCACGCTGCCCGCATACGGCAGACCGGCTGCCTGAGCGACGCCGCGCGCGGCTACGAGATCCGCGTGCAGCGGCTTTTCCTGCAATTCCACTGTCATGAGTGTCTCCTTGGCATGTCGGCGGCGCGCATCGGGTTCGTTCGGGCTGCCGCCTTTAGACATCAGGATTCCACTATGCGGGCGCGGCAACGCGCCTCCAACCAATTAAAAATGCTATCCAAATGGGCGCGCGTGTCAGATGCAATTGCAGCTATTTGGAAACCATTGCGGATGGCTGCGACAAAGGCTCGTCGCCGGAGCACCCGGTGTCACGATCGGAGGAATTCGCGCGGAGGCAGGACGATTGCCGATGCCGACATCGAAGCCATCGGCACGGAGATTGGGAGGAAGGGAAAGTCGATCGCGAGTGCGATCGTTGGGAGGGCGGCTGGGACGGTGACGAGCGAGGAGCGAGCCGTGTTAATGCCTCACGATCCTCGCTCGCCGCCGCCGGATGACGTGTTTTCAGACAACCACGATTTCGCGCACGAGCGGATACTCGCTCACGAGCGGCGCACCAGCGAAGAACGCCGCGAGATTGCCCCGCACGAGTTCGGCCATCGCGGCGCGTGTTTGCAGGGTCGCACTCGAACGATGCGGTTGCAGCACCACGTTGTCGAGCGAAGCGAAGGCGGGATCGATAGCGGGCTCGTTCCAGAACACGTCGAGCGCCGCGCCGGCAATGCGCCGCTCGCGCAGATAATCGAGCAACACCGGTTCGTCGACAATGCTGCCGCGAGCGACATTGACCAGCATGCCGTCGGGCCCGAGCGCATCGAGCACGCGCGCGTCGATCAACGCGCGCGTGCCCTGATCGGCGGCCGCGCAAACGACCAGAAAATCCACCTCGCGGGCGAGATCGACAAGATTCTCGCACCACGCATACGGCACGTCGTCGAAGTGCATGCGGTCGTGGTACATCACCTGCATATCGAAGCCCGTCGCGCGCCTCGCGAGCGCGCGCCCTACCCGCCCCAATCCGACGATACCCAGCCGCTGGCCGAACACGCGCCGCGTGAGCGCGATCGGCTTGCGGCCCCAGTCGCCGCGCCGCACATAGGCATCGGCTGCGGGAATCTGCCGCGCGAGCGCGAGCAACAGCGCAATGCCCATGTCCGCCACGTCGCCGGTGAGCACGTCGGGCGTATAGGTCACGCGGATGCCCCGTGCCTTCGCGCGTTCGAGGTCGATCGCATCCACGCCCACGCCGTAGCACACGATGATTTCGAGCGCGGGCAGCGCATCGATCAGCGCCGCGCTCGCCCCGCTTTCGCCGTTGGTGGCAAGCGCGCGAATGCGCGGCCCCACTTCGTCGAGCAGACGCGCGGGATCGGCCGCATCGGAAAGGACGTGCAGCGTGTAATGCTGCGCGAGTGCGTGCATGTCGTCATCGGAATAACGCGTGACGACGAGTAGATCGGGTCGAGTCATGACAATGTGCGCGAGAGAAGGAACGGATGATTGTTGGAATGTCGGGATCAGCGGCTGCTTGCGCCAACGGCGTCGTCAAGGCGCGTGAGGTCGCGGCCGCGCGTTTCGGTCGAGAGCAGCGTGCCGATGACGGTGAGCAGCGACAGCGTGGCCATATACACGCCCATCACCCAGAATTTGCCGCCCGAGAGACCGACGAGCCAGAGTCCGAGAATCGGTGCGAGACCGCCTGCCAGCAGCGCGCCGATTTCACGCGAGAGCGCCACGCCGGAATAACGGTAGCGATTGCCGAACAATTCGGCGAAGTGCGCGCACTGCGAACCGAGCATGCTCTGCGCGCCGAACGTGAAGCCGCCCACGAGCGCGACCGTGACGAGGGTGGCGTCGCCGGTGCCGATCATCCACCAGGCCGGCACGGCCCACAGCACGGAGAAAATCGCACCGACGCGATACACGGGAATGCGCCCGACACGGTCGCTGAGCGCGCCAAAGAGCGGCGTGGTGAGGACGCTCAAGAGGCTGGCGATCAAGACGGCGCGCGTACCGACGCCATCGAGTTGAGCGCGCGGCAAATGCTGGTTGAGCGAAACGAAATTCGACAGATAAGCGATGGCGACCGCCGTGTAAATGGTCGACGCCCCCGTTTCACCGAGCCGCATGAGCGACGTCGCCACCAGCGGACGGCGGCCTTGCTTGAGCATCAGGCGCATCGGCGTGCCGATCACTTCGTGCTTCTGTTCGAGCGATTCGAATACGGGGCTTTCCTTGAGCTTGAGGCGAATCCAGATCGCCATGCCGATCAGCACGACGCTGCCTAGAAACGGCAGGCGCCATCCCCATGCGAGCAGGTCGGCTTCGCTCAACGACATTTGCAGGACCTTGAACGTGAGCGTGGCGAGCGCAAGCCCCGTGAAAATGCCGACGAACGGCAACGCCGCGAAATAGCCCCGGCGTTTGACCGGCGCGATTTCGGCCATCAGCGTGGCCGCGCCGGTTTGCTCGGCGCCCGCGCCGAAACCCTGCAACAGGCGCAGCAGGACCAGCATCACCGCGCCGATGGGGCCGGTCGGCAGCGCGCCGATCAGCGTCGTGGCGATACCCATGAGCAGCACGGTTGCGAGCAGCACGAACTTGCGGCCCTTGCGGTCGCCGAGCGAGCCGAAAAACAGGCCGCCGAGCGGGCGCGCGAGAAAGCCCGCGCCGAATGCGCCGAAGCTCGCGAGCAACCCGCCCGTGGCGCCGAAGCTCGCGAAAAAGACGCGATTGAAAACCAGCGCCGACGCGAGACCATACATCGCGAAGTCGTAGTATTCGAGCGCGCTGCCGACCGCGCCCGTGACGATGGCGCGGCGCAATTGCGCGGCCGAAGGCATGTGCACGGCGTGCGCGCCTTCGGAGCGAGAGAGGTCGCCTGGCGCGACGTTTCCGAGGGGCATTGTCTCCTCCAGTTTGATTCGAAATGGCGGCATGCCGCATGCACCCGCTTTGGGCGCGGATTTGCGCACGCTACCGGTTGTGTGGAACACATTTTGTTATCGGTAACACAGTGCGAAAGATAGCACGTTGAAGTGGATGCCTACAAGGCGTAATGAAGCGGGTTAACCCTGTGGCGTTGCGCACGCGTTGTGCTTGTCGAGCCCGCCGCAGTCTGCGATCCGGCGCGATTGAACGCCTTGGCGACATCATTTTCAATGGCGCAAACCTATACTCCCTGCCAGTATTGACCTATACTGCCAACCAGTATCCGGAAATCGACCCTGTCATGCCCCATTCCCCCGAAGAAAAGAAGCGTGTCTTGACGCGCGTGCGCAAGGTTCGCGGCCAGCTCGACGCGCTTGAGCGCGCCCTGGTGGAAGGCGCCGAATGCGCACCCGTGCTCCAGCAACTCGCGGCCATACGGGGGGCGATCAACGGTGTGATGGCCGGGGTGCTCGAAAGCCATTTGCGCGAAGAGTTCTCGCATCTCGCGGACTCGGAGCAGACGCCACCCGGATCGATCGACGATGTCGTAACCCTGATTCGAACCTATTTGCGCTAGTTCACCGCGCGGACCCGCAGCGGGTTGTTCGATCTTCTTTTTAACAGGACTGCTATGAAATCACGTGCTGCTGTTGCGTTTGCGCCGGGCAAGCCCCTCGAAATCGTCGAGATCGACGTCGAACCGCCCCGCAAGGGCGAGGTGCTGGTGAAGATCACGCATACCGGCGTGTGTCATACCGATGCCTTCACGCTTTCGGGTGACGACCCCGAAGGCCTCTTCCCCGTCGTGCTCGGCCACGAAGGCGCCGGCGTCGTCGTCGAGGTGGGCGAAGGCGTGACGAGCGTCAAGCCCGGCGATCACGTCATCCCGCTCTACACCGCGGAATGCGGCGAGTGTCTGTTCTGCAAGAGCGGCAAGACGAACCTGTGCGTGTCCGTGCGCGCCACCCAGGGCAAGGGCGTCATGCCCGACGGCACGAGCCGCTTCAGCTACAACGGCCAGCCCATTTATCACTACATGGGCTGCTCCACGTTCAGCGAATACACCGTGGTGGCCGAAGTGTCGCTCGCCAAAATCAACCCGCAAGCCAACCCCGAACAGGTGTGCCTGCTCGGCTGCGGCGTGACCACGGGCCTCGGCGCGGTGAAGAACACGGCCAAGGTGCAGGAAGGCGATACCGTCGCCGTGTTCGGGCTGGGCGGCATCGGCCTCGCCGTGATCCAGGGCGCGAAGCTCGCCAAGGCGGGCCGCATCATCGCCGTCGACACCAACCCCGGCAAGTTCGATCTGGCGCGCGCCTTCGGCGCCACCGACTGCGTCAACCCCAAGGACCACGAAAAGCCCATCCAGCAGGTCATCGTCGACATGACGACCTGGGGCGTGGATCACAGCTTCGAATGCATCGGCAACGTCAACGTGATGCGCGCGGCGCTCGAATGCGCGCATCGCGGCTGGGGACAGTCGGTGGTCATCGGCGTGGCGGGCGCGGGTCAGGAAATCTCCACCCGCCCCTTCCAGCTCGTGACCGGACGCCGCTGGCTGGGCACGGCCTTCGGCGGCGTGAAGGGCCGCTCGCAGCTGCCGGGCATGGTGGAAGACGCGATGGAAGGCAAGATCCAGCTCGCACCGTTTGTGACGCACACGAAGCCGCTCGCAGGCATCAATGAAGCGTTCGACTTGATGCACGAAGGCAAATCGATCCGGACAGTCGTTCATTACTGACACTGAAGGAAGGAGAAACACCATGGCCTCAGCTATTCATCCGACGGTTGACCGCGGCATCCAGAAAGGCGCCGAAAACTTCGCGGGCGGCACGTTGCGTTGCCAGTGCGCGCAAGACCCGGTCGAAGTGTGCATCGACTCGCAGGTGGCGTTCAATCACGCCTGCGGGTGCACCAAGTGCTGGAAGCCCGCGGGCGCGCTGTTCTCCGTTGTGGGTGTGGTACCGCGCGACAAGGTGACGGTAACGGCGCACGGAGAAAAGCTGAAGGTCGTGGACGACAAGGCCGTGATCCAGCGGCACGCCTGCACGGCGTGCGGCACGCACCTTTATGGGCGCATCGAGAACAAGGATCACGCGTTTTACGGTCTCGACTTCATTCACACGGAGCTTTCGAAAGATGCCGGCTGGGACGGCCCCGGATTCGCGGCCTTTGTTTCCTCGATCATCGAGAGCGGCACGCCGCCTTCGGCGATGGCCGATGTGCGTCAAACGCTGCGCGATAAGGGCCTGGAGCCGTACGATTGCCTGAGCCCCCCGCTCATGGACCTTCTGGCCGCGCAGGCGGCCAGGGCCAAGGGGACCTATCGGGAAGCTTGATGGCGGTGGCGTGCCTTGGCTTTGCCTGTGATGCGGCGCAAGACGGCCGGACTCAGGCGAAGCTGGGGCGCGGTCGTTTCGTTCACTCTGCGCTCCTTCTGCGAATACGCTCAGGCGTTAGCGCCCATCAACCGGTGTTCGAATCTGCATCGCCGCGAGATCGCACTCTTCAAATCGTCTGCATTCCTTCATTTCCATTCCGTCCGTTCGGTCCTTTGACCAGGAATATGGCCGTCCTGTGCCGCCTCGCCTGTCTCATCATGATGGAGCGTTACCTGAACTCGACAACGAAAATCAGGCAGCGTATCAACGGATTCTTTTGAGATCGGATTAGTATCGAGGGCCGCTTACACACGAGAGGTCAACATGTTCATGAAGGCATGGCGCGGTGAGGAACGGTTATGGAAGGTGTGGTGGCTATTCGGCCTGCCCTATGGCATCGCGGCCGGATTTATCCTGCGTACGTGTGTGCAACGCGAGGTATCCACACTCGCGTTGCTGGCCGTTGTGATGCTCTACGCCGCAGGACTGTTTCTATGGATGGTCTGTGCCTGGCGGTGCGCGCCCAATGTTCGAAAGTCAGTGTGGACCTCCACTTCCCGCGCGCTGATCGTGCTTCAAACGGTCGCGCTGGTCTGGCAGGCAGCCGACGCTTGAAACGCTTGCCGCCTGCTCGCGTTGGCGCTCGCCAGCGCCAGTGGGCGCGCGTGGCGCGACCTTCGATCCGGTTGCCAACCTCGCGGGCGGCCGGCATCGCGATGTGGGGCCTCGATGTAGCGCCTCGATGTGGCGCCTATCCATGGATGTTCCTGTTCCAGACTGAGCGGAGCCTTACGCTTCGAGGTCAGTTTGAAGCCGCTATCAGCGCTTCGCGCACCCAGCGCTGGCCATTGTGGGTGTGGTTACGCTCGTGCCACACCATACCCACTTCGAATCCTTCCACTGGAAACGGGCATTCGACAATCTGCAACTGACTGGTGCGATCGCGCACCAACCGTTGGGGCACCAGCGCGACGAAGTCCGATTGCGACACGATCTCCGGCAGGAACAGGAACGACGACGCCGATAGCACCACGTTGCGCCGGTGTCCCAGCGTGGCCAGCACGTCGTCTACCGGCGTGACGAAATCACCGCCGCGCAACGACACAATGACGTGCTCCAGTTGGGAGAACTGCGCCACGGTGATGCTTTCGCGTAGCCCTGGATGGCCGTGTCGACCGATCAGCACATAGCGCTCGTCGAACAGATGTCGCGTGCGCAGACGAGGCGCTGCCGCGCTCTGCGTCATCAGCGCAAGGTCCACTTCGCCACGCGCCAGCTGCGCCTCCAACTGCGGGATGTCCAGGCTGCGCAGTGCCACGCGCACGCCGGGTGCCAGTTTGCGCAGCCGAAGCACCAGCGGCTGAACCAGCGCAACCTGAAGGTAGTCGGTGCAGGCGATGACCACCGTTAGACTCGCCCGCTCGTGGTCGAAATCACTGTGCCGGGTCACCGTGGCGCGGACCTGGTCGAGTGCCTGACGCAGCGGGTCCAACAACTCCAGCGCCTTGGCCGTGGGCGTCATGCCTCGTTGCGCCGGAATCAGCAGCGGGTCGTCGAATAGATCGCGCAAGCGGCTTAGCTGCGCGCTCACCGCCGGCTGACTCAGGTGCAGGCGGCTCGCCGCCCTGGTGACGTTCTGCTCCACCAGCAGGGCTTCCAGCGTGACCAGCAGATTGAGATCCAGACGTGTGGTATCCATGGAACGGATAGTGGGTCAAAAGAATCCCAATTTTACATATACCCGCCACCGACCGAGACTAGGGGCTGATTCGCGAGCGCGAACGGCTCGCCCATATTCGGAGAAACCGCATGTCCAGCAGTTCACAAAGACCTTTGATCACCGTGGTCGGTGCGTCCAGCAAACAGGGCCGCAGCGTGGCTACGGCTTTGCTGGCCAGTGGACGCTACCGGGTGCGTGCGCTCTCCCGGCGTGCGGACAGCGCACCGATGCGCCACCTGGCCGAGCAAGGCGCCGAGATCGTCACGGTTGCGCTGGAGCTGGGTCGTCAAGCCGAGTTCACCGCGGCGATGCGTGGCTCTCACGGCGCCTTCCTGATGACGCCGCCGACCACACCGATGCCGCCCCCTGGTCAGCCCGAGCTGGCGCTGGGTCGCGAGCTTGCCGATGCGGCGTGCGCCGCAGGCGTGCAACATGTCGTGTGGAGCGGTCTGGAAAACGTCGAGGAACGCACCGGCGGCTGCAAGTGGGCGCCGCATTTTACTGAGAAGGCGCGGGTGGAAGCGCATATCCGCACGCTGTCGCTGCGCAGCACTTTCATCTATCTGGCGTTCTTTTACAGCAACTTCCTGGAGTACTACGTGCCCCGGCGCGGCGCCGATGGCAGCCTGATCTTCGCCATCTACTTGCCGCCGGACGTGCCCATGCCATTCGTGGACCCGCTCACTGCGGCCGGCCCCGCAGTGCTGGAAATATTCGACCATCCGGAGCAATACGCAGGCAAGGCCCTGCCCGTGATCGGCGAGATCCTGACCGCGCGGCAAATGGTGGACACGTTCGCCCGCGTGGCAGGACAGAAGGCGCAGTATGCCTCGGCCTACTCGCGTGACGAGCTGCTGCGGCACTTCCCCGCATTCGGCACCAGTGAATACGTTGTGCGTGAACTGGTGGGGATGGTTGAGTACGCGGTCGAATACGGCTACTACGCCCCCCAGCGCGATCTGGAATGGAGCCGAAAGATCGATCCTGACGCTTTGACCTGGGCGCAGTTCCTTAAGCGAAGCGAATGGTATGGACAACCAATGAGCTACGGTGCCTGATCCGAGGTGATGTGGCCCGGACGGCTGGCGTACGCGAATAAGACACAAAGGCGCTGAAATCGAGGGAGTCGAGTCTTATGTTCGAAGCTGAAACAGTGGAACTGATCTACCGTTCGCCGTTACACGGGATCCTGCTCCCCACCGGATGATTTGACATGCCCGCTGCCGGCCGCGGGCAATGAATCGTGCGCCTGGCGCGGCACCGTCCACAGCGGAATCCAGTTCTCTTCTCGCGGGTCAAGGCAACCAGGGCCATATGAAGCGAAGTCGTCAGCGCGAACCGATAGAACATTGCCAGTACCTCGATCAAAGAGATACCACTGTTCGACCGTCGGATCATCCCTGTATGGCGATGTCCGCAGCATGCCGCCAAGATCAAAGGAAAACGCCCATGCCCCAACGTGGGTGTCACGCGTCACAGCGACCAGCTTTGCCCGTCAAGTCGCGAAGCGGCGAAGGCGATACGGCCGTCAGGTGATTCACTATGAGCGGCCAAAGTGCCGTTGAGTGTGATTTGCCAATTGCAGCAATATATCCAGAGATGCCAATGGCCCGTCACGGTGACCAGCCTTCGGGCACATCGCGCTCTTGTTTTTGCGCTGGCGTCGGGCGGCGCGACCACGGGTTCGCGAATGCGAAGCTCAGGCTGACCGAATTCGAGCGTGAGAAAGCTCCCGTGCCCCTGCTTCACTCCCCAGGCAGGATAGTCATGAATCGGGCTCCACAGCCGATCAGATTCGACGGCATCCATTGCGAGCGTTTTGTCATCTGAGCGCATAGGAGGCAAAGCGTGTTTGTGGAGTACGTGATTATCGGCGCGGCTATCCTCTACCTATCCCGCAATTGACTGTCCCAGCAATCTCCGGCGCAACCGATAGACCGTAGACCTATCGTGCAAGGAATGCCTTCGGCCTCGCCGCTGCCCGCCCAACGCCATATAGCGCGACCAGCCAGAGTCCATGATTCTCCAAAACTCAACGCACAGTGCGTCCATTTAGATAAGCCTGATTATCATAAGGCACTCATTCATGTTGTAAACTATCCACCATGAAATCGCGCCCCATCCCACTGCCCGCCCCCGCCCCGTCCTCCTCGGCCGGTTTTCCCGACGCAGATGAACTCGCCGTGCTGCGTGCCTGGTATGAAGGGCTGCCGGTGAGGCAAGCCGTGGCGCGTTATCTGCCCGCCGCGCTCGGCGACGGGAAATCGGCGCGCGGCGTGCTCGGCCGCATCCGGCGGCGCTTGCAAGCCATCGCACGCGCCGCGCATCGCGACGATCTCGCGGCACTGCTCGCGCATCCCGTGGATGAACGCATCCAGCACGCCAAAGCCGTGGCGCAGGCCGTCGAAGCCTTGCGCGGCGCAAAAGCGCCCGAACCGCAAATCGCCGATGAAATTGCGCAGTGGTTCGCCCCGCGCGCCGTACGCGTGCTGCACGCGCACGGCATCACCACCCTAGCCGACCTCACGGTGCGCATCCCGCGCCGGCGCCAATGGTGGAAGGCCGTGCCGGGACTGGGCGCCGCGAGCGCGCGCGCCATCGAGGCGTTCTTCGCCGCCTGGCCCGCGCTCACCGAAAAGGCTCGCGCGCTCGTGGTGGCGAGCCAGCGCGGCGACATCGCGCCGTGGGAAACGCTGAAGCTGCCACACGAGGTGGACGGCTCCGAAGGCACGTTCCGCGCGCCGCGCGCGACCTGCACGCTCGACGCCTCCAACGACTACGAGGCCGTGCAGACCTGGCTGGCACTCCATGAAACGCCCGCCACGAAGCGCACCTACCGCAAGGAGGCCGAGCGCCTGATTCTCTGGGCGATCGTCGAACGCGGCCGCGCGCTGTCCTCGCTCACCACCGAAGATGCGCTCGCCTATCGCGCGTTCCTGCGCCATCCGTCGCCGCGCGGCCGTTGGGTCGGGCCGGTGCGGGCGCGCACGTCGCCGGAATGGCGGCCGTTCAACGGCAGTCTTGCCGCGCGCTCGGTCGCGCATGCGCTGACGGTGCTCGGCGCGCTGTTCCGCTGGCTCGTCGAGCAGCGCTATGTGCTTGCCAATCCGTTCGCAGGCGTGAAGGTGCGCGGCGGCAACGCTGCGTCGGTGCTCGACACCTCGCACGCCTTTACCGAAGGCGAATGGGCGTTGACACGCACCATCGCCGACGGCCTGGAATGGTCGTACGGCTGGGCCGCGCCCGCCGCGCAGCGACTGCGATTCCTGCTCGACTTCGGCTATGCAACGGGGTTGCGCGCGAGCGAACTGGTGGGCGGCACGCTCGGCCACGTGGAAACGGATGTGCGCGGCGATCATTGGCTGCGCGTGACGGGCAAAGGCGGCAAGGTGGCGCGCGTCGCGCTGCCGCCGCTCGCGTGGGAGGCGCTCGCGCACTATCTGGCCGAGCGCGGGCTGCCGGTCACGCAGGCGCGCTGGCGCCCGGAAACACCGATCATCGGCAACCTCGATGCCGACAGCGGCGCGGCCATCAGCAGCGTGCGGCTATGGGGCGTGTTGCGGCGCTTCTTCCGTCTCGCGGCAGATGCGATCGAGGCCGACCACCCGCCCCTCGCCGAAAAGCTGCGCCGCGCGAGCCCGCACTGGATGCGCCACACGCACGCCACGCACGCGCTGGGCCGCGGCGCGGAGCTGACGACCGTGCGCGACAACCTGCGCCACGCGTCGGTTTCGACGACTTCCATTTACCTGCACAGCGACGAGGTCAAGCGCGCACGGCAGATCGGCGATGCGTTCGCCGCGAAGAAATAGCCTCGCGCGCCGCGCACGCATAAGCTATGCCCGCGATGCCCAGGCACGCAATTCGCTACGCTGGCCCCGGGCAGAACACAGGAGCATTCATGAACCCGCACCGCGCGCGCTTGCGATACGATATTGCCATTGCGCCGCTGCCGTCATCGCCGCCATCGCCGCGGTCATCGCCGGTGGCGCGCGGGCGCAGACTTCCACGCCGATGGCGAAACCGCCGCATTCCGCTTCGGACGCGCTGAGCGCGTCAAACCCGGACCCCATGCCCGTGAAAAAGCCCCGCAAGCCCACCGACGACAATATGCTGCGCCGCGAGCCGGCGGGCGCGGCCACGGCAAAATAGCGCGACGGCATTCGCCCCGCCCCAAGAGCACTTCCAGGGCCAGTTCACGCTGATAGCGGACCCTGGCCATTTGCCAACGAAGCACACGGAGGACCGAGATGAGAATCGAATTTACGAGCCGCCGCCACGCCGTGGCGGCCGCGCGCGTGGCGTTCGAGGCACACGTCGACAACCACCCCGTATGGTGCAGCGTCTCGCTGGACGCGCTGAACGACCGGTTCGGCAACACCGGCACGTCGGCGCGCGCGCTGTTGAGCGCCTTCGAGGCCAACCGCCCGAGCATCGAGAAAGCCGCTCGAAACGTGCTGGAGAAAAACGGCGGTCAATCGTTCGAACTGGAGACGCGCGACCTCGAATGACACAGGCGGGCGCAGCCATTGCGCCCGCTTCAACATCGCCTGAAACGCTACTTGGGGGCACACCCCATCAAGCGAAGCGTTCTAGGCATCACAAATCCCCTCCACACCCGCCTTCCGGAACAGATGCGGTGACGCGCACACCGAGGAAGGATAAGCCGCGAGGCTGGAGCGGAACGCCGGGTGCGAAAACGCCGCCCGAAAGTGCGCCGTCGATTCCCATACCGCGTAATTCAGATACGTCGCGTTCTCACCGAGTGCGCGATGAAGTTGCGCGGAAATAAACCCGGGTTGTTGCTTCATGAACGCCGCGTCGTTTCGCCAGGCGTCGAGGAACTTCGGCTCATCGTCCACAGCCAGCGTGAAGAGGTTCACGAGCACGGCGGGCGCCGCGTCGGTAGCAAGCTGACGTTCGATCGGGAACGACGGATCGAGGGGTCGTAACTGCAACATGATTCGCTCCTTGGTGCGCAGGTCCTATATGCAAACTGAGTTCAACCTGACCTGATCGATTTATAGTAAATTGACACGATGATGTCAATTTGAAACGATCATGACCTATGCGCAAGACAGCGAGAACGCCCGCCGGTGAGTGCCTCACCGGCATCATCATGGATCTCTTCCGTCTCAACGGGGGGCTGTTGACCTCGGGGGATCGTCTGGTCGCGGGACTCGGCCTCACAAGCGCACGCTGGCAGATGCTTGGCGCCATCGCAGCGGCGCAGCAACCGCAACCCGTGGCATGGATCGCGCGGGATCTGGGGGCCAATCGCCAGAACGTGCAGCGGATCGTGAACGACCTGGCGCAGGACGGCCTCGTCCGCTTCGAGGCGAACCCGCACCATCGCCGCGCGCAGCTAGTCGTTTTGACCGACGAAGGAAGGCAAGCCTTCAACGCCGCGATGAAACTTCAGGGCCCCTGGGTCAACCGCCTCTCCGATGGGTTGACCGTGAAGGAAATCGAGGCCGCGCATCGCGTCATCATGACATTGCAGGCGAACCTTGAAGGCATGGCGCAAACCGACGACGTGGATTGATCGCCGCCCGGCCATTAATTCGATATCCGAATCAATGGAAAAGGTGATGGAATTCAAGGCGTCGCGAGCATGCGCGACAACATCTTCGCCAACTCCTTGACGACCTGATCGGCCGTGGGCCGGTGCAGCAATGCAATGTCCATCGTCTCGATCGCAGGCAGCCCGCTTTCCTGTGTCAGAACGGCGTGCTCGGCGGTCACCGAGCGCGCCGGCAGCAGGCTGATGCCAAGGCCGTCGGCCACCGCGGCCTGAATGCCGCTCAGGCTCGAACTGATGAAGCTCATGCGCCAGCGTCGCCCGAGCCCCTCGATCGCATTGGTCATGTCGTCGCGATAGAGTCCGCGCGGCGGGAAGGCGACCAGCGGAACCGGATCGAGCAGGATCGACGGATGCTTCGCGCTGTCGATCCAGCGCAGTTGCTCCGGCCAGCTCGCCACCGCTTCGCGGCTGTTGCGCCGCTGCTTCACGAGCGCGATGTCGAGATCGCCGCGGTCGTAGCTGCTGGCGACGTCGCGGCTCAATCCGCTCGTCACTTCGAGCTTCACCTGTGGATGCTTGCGATTGAACGCCGCGAGCATATGCGTCGTCGGTCCGCCAACGAAGTCCTCCGGCACGCCCAGGCGCACCGTCAAGCCCACGCTCGCGCCCGCCAACGATTCGATCATTTCGTCGTTGAGCGCCAGCATGCGCCGCGCGTAGGCGAGCAGCGTCTCGCCCGCGTCGGTCGGCTGCACTTCGCGGCTGCCGCGCTCCAGCAGCTTGTGCCCGGCCATGTCTTCCAGGCGGCGCACTTTCTGGCTCACCGTCGACTGTGTGGAGTGCAGTCGCGCCGAAGCGGCCGTGAACGAACCGCAGTCCGCCACCATGACGATCGCGCGCAGCAGATCCAGATCGAACAGCGGCCTATGTCCTTTCGCGTTGCCTTTCATTGGATGAATTGTCTGTCGAATGCCTATGCCGTCTTCCGTCGCGCGGCATGAATGCGGGCAGTCTCGCCGCCTGCGAAATGCCCCAATGTATTCAATTGTGCACTGGTATGCATTAGAACATTTAACTTCTGCATGCCGCGAGTCGCCGCTAACATGGCACCGTGCCCGCGGCGACCTGTCGTGGCGCGCCTCAACGCTTCTCGGCAGCCGCAAAGCATCGCGCGCTGCGCGACCCCATGATCATTTCAGTGGAACCGGCATGACCTCCGCCACTCGCCCTCTCCTGCTTTCCAATGTCCGCCTGCCCACGGGCGAGGCCGTGTCCGTTTCGATAGCGAACGGGCACATCGAGGCGCTCGGCCCGAACCTGACACCGCCGCCGGGCGCGGCGACCGAAGACGGCGGCGGCGCGCTGCTGCTGCCGGGCTTCGTCGAAGGCCATACCCACCTCGACAAAACCCACTGGGGCCGTGCCTGGTATCGCAACGAAGTCGGCCCCAATCTCGTCGATCGCATCGAGAACGAGCGCGCATGGCGCAAGACCTCGGCGCACGATGCGGGCGTGCAGTCGCTCGCGCTTGCGCGCGCGTTCGTGGCGGCGGGCACCACGCGCCTGCGCACCCATGTGGACATCGACACCGACGCGGGCCTGCGCTACCTCGAAGGCGTGCTCGAAACGCGCCACGCGCTGCGCGACGTGCTGGACATGCAGATCGTCGCGTTTCCGCAGTCGGGCATGCTGGTGCGCCCCGGCACCCAGGAATGGCTTGAGCGCGCGCTCGCGGCCGGCGCCGACGTGCTCGGCGCGCTCGACCCCGCCTTGATCGACGGCGATCCCGTGGCTTCGCTGGACGCCACCTTCGCGCAGGCGGTGCGTCACGGCAAGCCCATCGATATTCATCTTCACGAGCCTGGCGAAGTTGGCGCGTTCACGTTGAAACTGCTGCTCGATCGCGTGGAAGCGACGGGCATGCAAGGGCGGGTCGTGGTAAGCCATGCGTTCTGTCTCGGCGCGCTGCCGCAACCCGAGCCGCTGCTGGAGCGCCTCGCGCGTCTTGACGTGGCGCTGCTCACGAGCGCGCCGCCTTCGCGCCCCGTTCCGCCGCTCAAGCGCTGCCGCGAACTGGGCGTGACGATCTTCGGCGGCAACGACGGCATCCGCGATACATGGACGCCGTACGGCATGCCCGACATGCTCGAACGCGCGATGCTGATCGGCATGCGCTACGATCTGCGCCGCGACGACGAGCTGGCAATGGCGTTCGACTGCGTGAGCACGGCCGCCGCGCGCGGCTGCGGTTTCGCCGACTATGGCCTGCACGCGGGCGCGCGCGCCGACCTCGTGCTGGTGGAAGCCGAAACCGTTGCGCATGCCGTGGTCGCACGGCCACCGCGCAAGCTGGTGGTGGCCGGCGGGCGCATCGTTGCCCGCGATGGTGCGTTGGTCGGTGCGTTGATCAGCGCAACGTAACCGCGCCGTGGCTATTTGCCCCGGTTCCCACCCGCCGCACCGAGCGTGAGCTTCATGTGCCGGTTCACATCCTTGTACAGCAGATACCGGAAGCGCGACGGCCCGCCCGCATAGCAGGCCTGCGGGCAGAACGCGCGCAGCCACATGAAATCGCCGGCTTCGACCTCGACCCAGTCCTGGTTGAGCCGATAGACGGCCTTGCCTTCCAGCACGTACAGGCCGTGCTCCATCACATGCGTTTCCGCGAACGGAATCACGCCGCCCGGCTCGAACGTGACGATATTGACGTGCATGTCGTGACGCATGTCGCTCATGTCGACAAAGCGCGTCGTCACCCAACGACCCTCTGTGCCGGGCATGGGAACCGGCTCGACGTCGCGCTCGTTCGTCACGAACGACTCGGGTGCGGGCACGCCTTCCACTCCTTCGTAATGCTTACGAATCCAGTGAAAGCGCGCGCAGTCCGCACCGCGATTGCGCAACGACCAGTTCGCGCGCGGCGCGATGTATGCATAGCCGCCAGGCACGAGCCGGTGCTCGACGCCGTCGAGCGTCAGCACGATCTCGCCTTCCACCACGAAAAGCACGCCTTGCGCCGCTTCATCGAGTTCCGGGCGCTCGCTGCCGCCGCCGGGCCCCACTTCCATGATGTACTGCGAAAACGTTTCGGCGAAGCCGGAGAGCGGACGCGCGAGCACCCACAGGCGCGTCTGCTCCCAGAACGGCAGATAGCTCGTGACAATGTCGCGCAGCACGCCTTTCGGAATGACCGCATACGCTTCGGTGAACATGGCGCGATCGGTCAGCAGTTCGGTCTGGGGCGGATGGCCGCCGTGCGGTGCATAGTAGGGACGCGATGACACTCGGTACGCTCCGTGTAGTGGGATGACGCGTTTTCAGGAAGCGCGCCGCGCGTGGGCGGCGCCGGGGATAATCAGCCGTGCTGCGCGCACGCGGGCGTCGCGGGTTCGAATTGCAGACGGGCTGCGTCGTTCTCGAACCGCCCGCGTCGAACGATGACGCGCTCGGCGGGCGCGGCTGCCACGGCCGCCGCCGCGTTCTCGGCCTTCAGGATAACGAACGATGCTTCGTTGCCGGCCTTCAGGCCGTAGCCCGGCTTGCCGAGCACGGCCGCGCCGGCCTCGGTCGCCATGTCCAACGCGACTAGCAGCGCTTCGTCGGTATAGAAGCCGGAGCGATAGCCCACCAGCATGGCGCGCTGGAGCATGTCGCCGTTGCCGTACGGCCACCACGCGTCCTGAATGTTGTCGTTGCCGGTGAACACGCGCACGCCCGCCGCGCGCAGCGCCAGCACCGGCGGAAAGGCGCGGTCGCCGGGCGCGTTCGTCATGATCGAAACGCCCGCTTCGGCCAGCGCGTCGGCCACGCGCCCAAGCGGCGCAGCGTCGACATCGCCCAACGCGTAGGCGTGGCTCACCGTCACCTTGCCCGCCAAGCCCCCCGCGCGGGTGCGCGCGGCGATGCGATGCAACTGCTCGACGCCCTGCTCGCCCGGCTCATGCAGATGAATGTCGATCTTCACGCCGTGCTTCTGCGCAATGCCAAAGACGATATCGAGCTGGCGCCCAGCGTCGCCGTCGAGCGTGGTCGGGTCGATGCCGCCCACGACCTCGGCGCCCTCGCGCACGGCGGCGTCGAGCAGATCGGCGGTGCCGGGGCACGACACCACGCCCGCCTGCGGAAAGGCCACGAGTTCGATGTCCACGACATCGCGCCATTTTTCGCGCGCTTCCATGACGGCATGGAGATGGGTCAGCCCGGTCGTCGCATCGACGTCGACGTGACTGCGCATGGCCATCGTGCCGAACGACGCGGCCTGGCGGATCAGCGCTTCGGCGCGCTGCGCGATGGGCGCCGCGCTCGCGAGCGCCTCTTTTTCGGCGGCAAGGCGCTCGCGCAGCGTCGCGGCGGCGCGATGCGCGCGCCAACGGTCGCCCACGAAGCTCTTGTCGAGGTGGATATGGCCGTCGACGAAACCCGGCAGCACGAGGCGGCCCT
Source organism: Paraburkholderia unamae (assembly GCF_003268775.1). GTDB lineage: Bacteria > Pseudomonadota > Gammaproteobacteria > Burkholderiales > Burkholderiaceae > Paraburkholderia > Paraburkholderia unamae. Next base: position 19,817 of record NZ_QLSU01000030.1, on the reverse strand, counting down.
TCAGGTCCACGACCTCTGCGCCGCCCGTCTCCACGCGCTCCGGGCCGATGCTGACGAAGCGCCCGTCACGCACCGCGAGATTGATGGGCTTGCCGTCAGCGCCCACGGCGTTGACGAATACGCGGTCGATCATGAATGTGCCTCGGCGGGTGGGGGCCACGCTGCGCGCCCCAGGGGAAATGGACCTCCATAAGCTATCGGATCCCGCCGTCATCCACAAATTAAATGTTGGAATGGGTCACATTCATTTTCCCGATAGGCGCGGCGCGGGCCGCTCAGCCGCCGGGACGAGTGCTTTGCTTCGCCCGGCCGCGCGCCACCGGCGGCAAGAAGCGCCAGACGAGCATCAGCAACGCCAGCAGCGCGGGACACCAGCGCAGGTCCGTCGGCACGGGTTCGCGGTGGGCGAGCCGCGCGTCCAGCATGGCGTCGCGCAACGAATCGGCCCCCGTCAGCCGGCGGTAGCGAAAGCCGATGTGCCCGGCAACCGACTCCAGGTAGTGGCCCTGCAAAGCCGACAACTCCTCGTGGCTCGGCCCGGTCGTGGCCGCGCGATCCTGCTCCGGCACCTGGATCACGTCCTCGGCGCGCCAGTAGCCCATGCGGCGGCCGTTGTCGTCCGTGCGCGGAATCGGCACGGCCTGGTCGCCGCCCACGCCGATCAGCCAGCCTTTGACGCCGCCCGGATTGATGTCGCGCGCGAGCGTGTCGGCGTGCAGGAGCGGCGGCGCTTCCTGGCCGTCGGTGACGAACAGCACGGCCGCGCCGTGTCCCACGTCCTGCGCCGCGCGCACCGCCGAATAAACGCCCCCCTCGGCAATGCGGCTCCAGTTGGTCCAGCGCATGTGCCCGTCGATGCGCTCCAGCGACGACAGCAGCGCGTCGTAGTTGCCGCAGACTTCGACGGGCGGCAGCAGCAGCATCGTCCGCTGTCCCGTGAACGCGCCCCAGCCGACTTTCGAGCCGCATGGCAATTGCCCCAACGCGTCGCGCATCGCCGCGCGCGCGAAGGCGATGCGGCTCGTCGGCACGCCGTCCATCGCGACGTCCTCGACGCTCATGCTTTGCGTGATGTCGAACGTGACGATGACGCTCGACGTATCGCGCGGCACGGCCACGCTGGGCATGCTCACCGCTGCGGCCAGCAACAGGCACGCGGCCGGAATCTTCCAGTGAGGCCCCGCGAAAAGCCCGCGCACGCGCGCCGCGAAGCTCACGGCAGATCCTTGCTCTGCGGGTCGTGCACCTTCACGTCGTGCTGCTCCGTGATGTTGGGCTTGTCGGCGGCGGTGCGCGTTTCGGGCGCGAGCCACAGCGCGCGTTCGAGGTTGTAGCGCGCGTCCCAGTCGTCCGGATCGTCGCGCAGCAACGCGCGATAGCGCGCCTTGGCCTCCTCGATCATCGGGGGTGCGACGATCGTGCCCGGCGCGCCGTGGCCAATTCCTTCGCGCAGATACAGGTTGCCGAGATCGAACAGCGCCGCGCGGCCGGCCGCGTCGAGCGGGCCGTCGCGAACCAGCGATTCGAACAGCGGAGCCGCCGCATCGTACGCGCCCTGCTTCGAGAGCGCGACCGCGTGCGCGAGCCGCACTTCGCGCGCTTCGCCTTGGACCGCTTCGCCTTGGGCCGCAGCGCGCGGCGCGCCCTTCGCCTGCGCGGAATGCGCGGCAGCCGTCACCGCCTCGTTGATCTGCTGCGCGCGCAGCAGGCGCAGCCCGTCGTAGGCCGCCACCCCGGCGCAGGCCAGCGCGAGCGCCGCGAACATGAGGTGAACCGACGCGCGCTTCACGACCAGCCCCGCACCTGAAACACCCGCAGCAAGACGAGCAGCGCGCAGGCCGCGAGCGCCACGGCGAAGCAATACGGACTCAGATCCTGGCGCGGCACATGCTCGACGAACGTGGTCCGCGCGTTTTGCTGCCGGTTGATTTCGGCCATGGCGTCCTTCATCGCCTTCGCGTTGCCGGCCTGAAAAAGACGGTAAGGCGTACTCAGGGAGGAAAAGTAGCGATGCAGTTCGGCCTCGGCCGATGCCCCGCTCGCGGGCGCGGCGGCGTTCAGGTCGGGGCTGTACACGCTGCTGCGCAAATAGATGAAGTAAAGCGCGATCTGGTCGCGCAGCAGCCCGTCGCGCACGAGCCGTTGCACGCGCTCGTCGAGCCGCGCGCCGCCATCGGACACGAGCACGATCGCGCGGCGGCCCGACGCGTGCCGCCCGTCGAACTCGCCGATGGCCGTGAGCAGCCCGCGATCGAGCTGCGTATCCGGCATGCCGCGCCCCACCGCCGTGCCCGCGATCGCCGCGTCGATCACCGGGTGATCGTAGGTGAACGGCATGACCAGCAGCGCGCTCGTGCCGAACATCATGAAGGCCAGTTGGTCGTGCGGGCGCTGGGCGACGAATTGCGTGAGCGAAGCGCGCGCGACATGGCTTTTCGATTCGCCCACGGGCGCGCCCACTCCCTTGCTGTTCATCGTTTCGTCCATGCTCGCGCTGCGGTCCATCAGAATCAGGATCTGCGCGCCGCTGCCGGTGCGCAGCACTTGCCGGTGCGGCCGCCCGGGACCGGCAAGCCCGACGATGATCGCCAGCATCGCGATGACCGCGCCGCCCTGTGCGATCCAGCCCATCCAGCACCCGAGGCGATCGGCGGGCAGCCATGCGAGCGAGGGGAACACCAGCGCGTCGCCGCGCCTTGGCAACAGCGGCAGCAACGCGAGCGGCAGCAAGGCCAGCAGCCACGGCAGGGAGAAGTCGGGCGAGAAGCTCATCGCTGCTGACGGCGCTCGGCGCGGTACAACGCCTCGCTTAGCGTGCGCAGCGCGGCGGCGCCCTCAAGCGGCGCGGGTGCGGCCGTCGCTACAGGCGAGGGCGTGAAAAACCGCGCGGCCGAGCGGCCATAGAACTGCTCAAGTTGCGCGCGCAACGGCTTCAGGTACGGCGCGCGCTCGAACAGACCGGGCAGCGAGCCCGCGTGGACAACGCGTCCAGCCGTTTCGTTGAGCGCGCGATGCAGGTGGACCCAGGCATCGGCGGACGTGTCGGCGTTCGCGCCGTCGAGCTTGCGGATACGACGCCACGCGCGTGCGAACGGCAACTTCGCGGCTTCGCGCCGGTTGCGCCAGCGCCACCACCCGGCCCACGACAGCAGCGTGAGCCCCAGCAGCGCGAGTGCGACGCCCGCCCGGCGGCGCAACGGCTCGACAGGCACGGCGGGCGCCAGGCGGTCGGCCCGCATCGCTTGCAGGTCGCCGGTATTGAAGGCATCGAAAGTATCGGCAGGCGTCATCGGGCCCACGCTCACGGGCCACTCGGGCACCTGCATGGCCGCGCCGGACGCCGATGTCAGCGTCAACGCGGGCAACGCGATGCGCGTGAGCGTCGGATCGACGTTGACGACCTGGTACTCGATCGCCATCCACGAGCGGCCTTCGGCGTCACTGTCGATTCGAACGCGCCTGCGATCGAGCCAGGCGCTGGCGCGGCCGATAGAGGGCGGCGCCACCGCATCGCGATCGCCGTCCGGCAGCAGGATGCGCTGCGTGAGGATGTCGCCAAGCTGATAGCCGAACGCGCGCGGCTCCTGCACCGTCGCTTGCGCCGCGCTGTTCGAAGGGGCGGCATCCGCTGGAGTCGTGGCGAACGCCTGCGCAGCGGCAAACGCGAGCGCAAGCGCGAGGCGAAGGCCGCGTGCAGCGCCCGCGCTCATGCGGCCGCCTCCAGAAAGTAGCGCGACATCGCCTCCGGATCGAATTCGTCGTGCAGATAGAACGGCCGGATGCCGCGCGGCGCGAACGCCCGCGCGAGGTCGGTACGCCGTTGCGCGACCGCTTCCAGCCAGCGCTCGCGCACGCCGCGCCGCAGCCACAGCGTGCGGTGCCGCGCCGCTTCCGCATCGCGCACGGCCAGCAGTCGCCCGGCTTCGGGCGGCGTGATCTCGGCGCGGTCCCACACCACCACGGGCACCACATACGCATTGACCAGCAGATCGAGCACCAGCGCCATGCCGGAGAGCGGCCAGTGGAAATCGGAGACGAGAAAAACGAGCGCCTGCCGCCCGGCCAGTCTCGACGCGACGCGTTGCAGCCCCGCGATCGTCGCCCCGTGGCCTGGCGCGCCGGCAAGATCCGCCGTATCGGCGTGCTCGCGCAACATCGTTGCATATACGTTGCCGACGCCGCGCCCCGTTCGCGCCGGCATGAACAGGTCGTCGCGCTTGTCGTGATCGAAAGCAAGCATGCCTAACGGATCGCCCGCCCGAAACGCGCTGTACCCCAGCGCCTCCACGAAGTCGGCTGCCACCTGCAATTTCGTGCGGCGCGCGCCGAAGCGCATCGACGCGGAGACATCCACCAGCGCCTGCACCGGCACGGCGGAGCGTTGCAGGTGCAGCCTCACGAGCCATTCGGAGCGCGCCGCGCGCACGCTCGCGCGCAAATCCAGCCGGCGCGGGTCCGGGTGATCAAACAGGCGCCCATGCAGCGCGAACGTGTCGCCCGCGCCCACACTCGTTCCCGGATGCGAGCCGGGGCGATGCCCCGAGGCACGCAACGCAAAGCGATAGTGAAATGGCGCCGTCGCGTTCATGGCTCAGGGCACGGCCACCCGGTTCACGATTTGCGCGATCAGCGCTTCGGCCAGTTCCTGGCGGCGCAATTCGTAGATCGGCGTGAAGAACACGCGATGACCGAGCGCGGGCAACAGCACGCCGTGAATGTCCTCGGGCACGAGGTGCGAGCGGCCGTCGAGCCACGCCACCACGCGTGCCGCGCGCAACAGCGCGCTCATGCCGCGCGGGCTCGCGCCCGCGAGCACGAGCCGCTCCATTTCCACGCCTTCGAGCGCGATGCCGAAGTGCTGCGGCGTTTCCGTTGCGCGCCAGATGTCCAGCACATAGCGCTCGATGGTCGGGCTCGACTGCACGCTCTGCTGAATGATCGCGCCGATGTGATTCAACTGCTCCCACGGCACGACGGCGGGCGAGAGCCTCGCGAGCAGCGTGTCGACGTCGTGGTACGCGGCGTCGAAAATCAGCGCGCGCCTCACCTTGGCGTCGTCCGGCGTGGGCATGCTCAATTCGAACAGAAAGCGGTCGCGCGCCGCCGATGCCAGTTCGAACGTCTCTTCCTGTTCGACCTTGTTGCGATCGGCGAACACCGTCATGTGCGGAAAGTGATGTTCGCGGTCGAAGGCCCAGACCGAACGCTCGGCCATCGCCCGCAGCAGCAGCGACTGCACCTGCGGGCGCGCGCGATTGATTTCGTTGAAGAAGAACGTGGTGAGACGCTCACCGTGGCGCAGCAGCGGGCCGGGGTCGATACGCGGCTTGCCTTCGGCGTCGACATAGGTGTGATAGACGAGGTCGCCCGGCATCATGTCGATCGTGCCTTCCACGCGCTCGAACGCGCCGCCCACCACGCGCGCGAACGCACGCAGCACGGTCGTCTTGCCGACGCCCACGCCGCCTTCGAGCAGCACGTGGCCGCGCGCGAACAGCGCCACCGTGATGAGGCGAATGACCTGCGCCTGACCGATCACGACGCTCGCGACTTCCTCCTCGATCTGCAAGGCACGCAGGCGCCAGTCCTGAAGCGGCTCGCTGGAATCCATCGATACCCTCTCTCCTATCCCGGCAGCAGGCAACGGCATGGCTCAGGCCCACACCTGCGACTTCGCGGGCGACGGCACGAACACCGCATATTCGCTCTCCAGAAACGCGGCGGTGTGTTCGAGCAGATACTGCCGGAACACGCGGCAAGTGGGCGAAAGCTGCTTGGCCCCGAGATGCACGATCTGCCAGGTGCGCTCGATCGGCGTGCCGTTCACCTTGAGGAGCGCGATCTCTTGCGTGCGCAACTCCAGCAACAGCGTGTGCAGCGAAATCAGGCTCACGCCCATGCCCGCCATGACCGCCTGCTTGATCGTTTCGTTGCTGCCGAACGTCACGACCTTCGCGGGCGTGAAAAGATGCTGTCTGAACATTTCCTCGGCGGCCATGCGCGTGCCCGAACCCGGCTCGCGCAGCAAGAAGGTGTCGCCGCGCAATTCCTGTAGATCGAAGCCGCTCGCCCCGTACAGCGGATGGTCAAGCGGGGCGATCAGCACTTGCGGGTGCCACGCGAGCGCCTCGCTCGTGGTGCTCATTTCCGGCGGCGGGCGGCCCATGATGGCGAGGTCGATCGCGTTGTCCTGCAACAGGCGCAGCAGCGCATCGCGATTGCCCACGGACAGATGCACGTCCACCTTCGGGTACAGATGCGAATACATCGCCAGCAGCTTGGGCGCGAAATACGTGGCGGAACTCACGATCCCCACCGAAATCGAGCCGCTGTCGGCCTGCGTGAGCGACGTCATCGCATCTTCGGCATCCTTGATCTCGCCAAGAATGCGGCTCGCGTGGTGCGTGAGCTTTTCGCCGGCCTCGGTCAGCGAGAGCTTGCGCCCGATGCGCTCGAAGAGTTGCAGGCCGACCGCCTCTTCGAGCTGGTGTATCTGCATCGACACGGCGGGCTGGGTCAGATGCAGTTCCTCCGCCGCGCGCGCGAAGCTCGTATAGCGGCTCGCGACGACGAAGATCTGCAATTGGCGCAAGGTCAGCGAGCGGACAAAATTCACGGCTGGCCCACCCGTTCAACGATTCGCGCGCGGCGCGTTCGGCGACTTCGCGGGACCGTTTTGCGGCGTCGGCAGCTTGCGCACGACAGTGTCGAAGCGCAGGGTTTGCGTTTGCAACGGATGCGCGAAGTCGTCGTTCGCACCGGGCACGTCGGTGCGGATCAGCGCGACCTGACCCGGCACGCTGTCGGCGATCAGGAACGTGTAGCGCTTGCCCGTGTACTGCGCGAAGCGCTCCGCGTTGGGGTCGTTCTTGTATGGCTGGATCACGATCTGCTGGGCCTTGACGGCCTTGCCGTTGATCTGGCTCGTGACCGTCTCGATCTTCGGGTTGGCGGCGAGCGCGAGACGCACGCGCTGCTGGAAGTACCGGCGCTTGCCGCCGGTCGCGCGCTCCATGTCCGCAATGTCGCGTTCGAGAAAATAGATGATGACGGGATTGCACGCCAGGCCCGCGTTCGGCAAGGGCACGGCCCCGCTGTGGTCGGACACCTGCGCGTCGCCCTTGGCGTTGCCGGGGCTCGACACGAGCACGCGCACGGTGTCGGCGCCCTGTTCGGGAGCTTGCGAACCCGCTTGAGAACCCGATTGAGAACTGAGCAGCGCGTAGTCGAGTTCGCTTTGCTGCGCCACGTCGTGCAGATGATCCGTCATGAAGATGAGCCGCTCGGCGGGCGAAATCTCGTCGTTGCCCGTGGCGCGCGCCGGGCTTTGCAGCAGGCACGCGCAGCACGCGAGGCACACGGCGAGCGCCCGCCGCCATGCGCGCGGCGCCCGCATGGCCTGAACACCGGAACCGCGCCTCATTGAGCCGCGTCCGCGGGCTTCGCGGCCGGTGCGTCAATGGGCTTGAGCAGCGGCACCTGGTAGCTCGTGAGGATGCTGTCGATCTTGTCGTGGTTCGCGCCGATCCATTGATCGATCTTGTCCTTCCACGCTTTCTCGCCGTAGCGCACGCCCATCGAGATCGTGTAGTCGAAGCGAATGCCCGGCGTGCTCGGGAACGGCACGAGCTTCACCGTGTCGCCCGAGCGGCTCGCGAAGTAGCCCGCAATCGGCCCCCAGAGAAACACGACGTCGACATTGCCCGCCTGCAAATCCTTTTCGATCATCTGGCCGGGATACTCCTGCGGATCGCCGCTTTGCACGCGGTACGACACGGCCTGGTCGATCAGGCCGTGGCTGAGCAGCCAGTCGACGGCGGGCGTTTGCGAGAAGATGCCAAAGCGCAGCTTGTGAAGCTGGTCGGGCGGCAGCTTGAGCAGGTCGTCGGGTGTGTTGATGCCGGCGAGCTCGGGCCGCTTCGTGAATACCATCGCATAGGTCGAGCGCAGATAAGGCTGCGTGGTCGACGTCATGTCATAGCCCTTGGGCACGCCGATCACCAGATCGCACTTGTAGCGATCGGAGTCGGGCTCCTTTTCGCGCAGCGTGTGGCGCACGAACCCCATGCGCTGCGGAAAATACGTGTATTCGAGCTTGTAGCCGAAATCGCTCGCCATCTGGCTCGCGATGCGGTTCTCGTAGCCCTCGCCCTTGCTGTTGGACAGCGGCATGTTGTTCGGGTCCGCGCACACCCGCAGCACGCCGTCGGCGCCGTCGTTGTTGGGCAGCGCGGCCTCGCCCTGGGCGCGCACCGCGCTAAAGGAGAGTGCCGCGTATCCCAGTGCGGCGGCTACGAGCGCGCCATACACGTGCATTCGGTTGCCATGACGCATCGATCACCTCCTCAGGTCGGCCCGCGGACTTATTTCGGATCCATCGATTGCAGGTCGCCCGGCTTGATCTGGCCGTCCGAGCGCCCCTTTAGATAGGCATACAGATTTTCCCAATTCTTCTGCATCATCTGGCTCGAACTGAAGTCGGGCATACCCTTGGCCACGCGGCCGCCGAACACGGTGCGGTGAAATTCGGTCTTGTCGAGCGTCTTGAACGCATCGACGAGCGACGGACCCACCAGCCCCTGTTGCTGCGCGCCGTGGCAGCGTTCGCAGTCGAGCGCGCGCCAGGTCTTCCAGCCCAGGAACGTATTGCCGTCGACCTTGGTGCCGTCGACCACCTTGTACGCCACCTGGGCGATCGCGGGATTGGTCTGGGCGTACGCGACGGGCAGCACGAGAAAAGCCACGGGCAGCGCCGCACGCAACAGGATGGATGGGCATTTCATTTGCAGATGTCTCCCTGAAAATAAGGCTGCGCCGCGATGCGTTGCATCGGCTTCATGCCTGAAACGGCGCAGTGTGCACAAGCTGGACGGCGCATGAACAAGGCGTCCAGGGGAAGGCGCGGCCGCCCGCCGTCATGCGACTGGCGGCGAGAGGCCCGCGCGCTTCGGTCCGACCCAGCCGCTTAGCTGTGGCTGTCGGGAATGGCGAAGACAAAGAGCGTGCCGCCGAGCGCCGTGTACTTCGCGAGCTCGCGATACCCGCCCACCGCGCCCAGGCCTTCGGTCGACTTCTGGAGCCCGGCCGCCATGCCGATGCCGGCCCAGCCGCCAATGCCCGAGTAGACGCCGATGAACTGCTTGCCCTGATACTCGTAGGTGAACACGTTGCCGATAATCCCCGAGGGGGTCTTGAAGCGCCACAGTTCCTTGCCGTCGCTGATGCGAACCGCCTTGATGTAGCCTTCGAGCGTGCCGTAGAACGCGATGCCGCCCGCCGTGGCCAGCGCACCCGACCACACCGAGAAGCGTTCCGGCTTGGACCAGACGATCTTGCCCTTCGAAGCGTCCCAGGCGATGAAGTTACCCATCGAGTTGTTGTCGTTCGGACCCGGGTACATCGAGAGCGTCGCGCCCACGTACGGCTGGCCCGACACATAGTCGACATCGAATGGTTCGTAGTCCATGCAAACGTGATTGGTCGGCACGAGGAAGAGATGCGACTTCGGATCGTACGCGGCCGGTTGCTGGTCCTTCGAGCCGAGCGCCGCCGGGCAGATGCCCTTCACGTTGTGGTCCGCGCCCGCGGCCTGGGTCGAATACGCCGCGTTGCGAATCGGCTTGCCGCTGTGCATGTCGATGCGGTCGGCCCAGTTCACCGCCGGATCGAACTTCTGCGCCACCAGCAGTTGCCCGGTCGCGCGGTTGAGCGTGTAGCCGAAACCGTTGCGGTCGAAGTGAACGATGGCGGGCACGTTCTTGCCGTCGATCGACAGATCCGTGAGGATCATTTCGTTCACGCCGTCGTAGTCCCATTCGTCATGCGGCGTCATCTGGTAGACCCACTTCGCCTCGCCGGTGTTGAGATCGCGCGCGAAGATCGAGAGCGACCACTTGTTGTCGCCCGGCCGCTGCGTGGGGTTCCACGTGCCCGGATTGCCCGTGCCGTAGTAGACAAGGTTCAGCTTCGGGTCCCACGCATACCAGCCCCACGTGGTGCCGCCGCCCAGCTTCCACTGGTCCCCCTTCCACGAGTTCAGCGACGAATTCGCGCCCACGGGCACCATCTTGCCGTCGGCGTAGGTCATCGTCTTGTCGGGGTCCATCAGCATGTCCTTGTCGGGCCCGGTGCTATAGGCCGTCCACGCGGGTTTGCCGGTCTTGATGTCGTAGGCGATGAGACGCCCGCGCACGCCGAACTCGCCGCCCGAGATGCCGGTGAGCACCTTGTCGCCGAAGACGTGCGGCGCGTTGGTGTTGGTTTCACCCGCTTTCGGATCGCCATTCTGCGCGGTCCACACCACGTCGCCGGTTTTCGCGTTGAGCGCGACGAGCTTGGTGTCGGCCTGTTGCAGGAAGATCTTGCCGTCGCCGTAGGCGAGCCCGCGATTGACCGTGTCGCAGCACATCACGGAGACCACGGCGTCGTCCTGCTTCGGCTGGTACTGCCAGAGGAAGGTCTGGTCCTTCAGGTTGATGGCGATGACCTTGTTGGGAAACGGCGAATGGATGTACATGGTGTCGCCGATCACGAGCGGCGAGCCTTCGTGGCCTCGCAGCACGCCGGTCGACATGGTCCATGCCACCTGTAGTTTGCCGACATTGTTTTCGTTGATCTGCTTGAGCGGACTATAGCGGTGATTCGCGTAGTCGCCCGCTTGCGACGCCCAGTTGGACGGATTTTTCATGGCTCCGTCAAGCTGGGGATCGGCTTGTGCAACGATAGCGCTCAGGGCTGCCGACGCGAGGATCGCGAGCCCAAGAACCGCGGTGCGTAAGTTCATGTCTCCTCCAGAATGGTCTTGCAGTGCAACTCACAAATGACCCACGCTACCTCGTCGCATCGAGCGCGCCTCATCGAATGCAGGGTAACGAACCCGCGCACGTTCCCGATCGTTGTTGTCGGGCTTTATTCGGCGCACGGTGCCCAATGCAGGTTTCATGCCGGAATGGCCGGGCCGCGCGTGTTTGTCGTGAATTCGTCATGCATGGCCAATGGCGGCGCGGGTGTGCGCGCGAGCCGCGCCGCCCTCGCATGGGCCGGGCGGCGCGCGGGCGTGCGCTCGCCGGTGTCACACGTGTGAACCGTCGCGCCGCGGGGTGGGACATACTGTGTCACCGGCCGGAACGAAACGTGCCCGCCGCGAGGCACGACGGCGACCACGGGCACCGCGCTTCGTTGCCGGCGCACCGGCTGCTGGCTCGCCAATTGCAAATCAAATCGGCAACTCACCTGGCGATGCCTCTTCGGCAGCGCAGCATCGCCGACGTCCCTGCAACCCGCGCGGAGCAACGCTCATGGCAAACGCAACCCAGGTTTATACCGACGACGAGGTCCGTCAACGCCTCACCGGCCCTTTGCAGCACTGGTATCTGGAGGACGGCTGGCTGCGCCGCAAGTACCGCACCGAAGGCTGGAAAGGCACGCTGATGGTGGTGAACGCCGTGGGCCACCTTGCCGAGGCGGCGTGGCATCACCCCGATCTCACGGTCTCCTATGCATTCGTGATCGTGAAGCTCAAGACGCATTCCGCGAAGGGCATCACCGATAAAGACTTCGCGCTCGCCGCGAAAATCGAATCGTTCATTCAGTGGCAGCCGGGCGCGGAAGGCGGCCCGCTCGAAGGCACGCCCCGCGACGACCCGCGCTTTCGCTATATCAAGTACGACGCGCCCGGCGGCTGAGGCGCATACGTTGGGCGCGATGGTGCCTGGTGCAGTGCCTGGTGCAGTGCCAGGCACAGCGCCTGGTACAGCTTTTGCGTCTGCGTTCGCGTGAAACCGTTCGCCGCGTCACGGCACGCGCCGTCGCTGCGGCGGCCCTCCGGCACCCGCCAAGCACGAGGACTCTCGCGATGCAGCTCCACGTTCGCCGCCTTCCCCCCGACGCCAGCGTGAGCGTCGACGCCCCCGCGCGCCTGCACCTGGGCTTCCTCGATCCGAACGCCTCGCTCGGCCGCGCGTTCGGCAGCCTCGGGCTCGTGATCGAGGGCGGCGGCACCCGCATCGAAGCGCGGCGCGCCGAGCGCGACCGCATCGAAGGCGCGGCGAGCGAGGCGGAGCGCGAGCGCATCGCGATCTGTCTCGCGCGGCTGCATGCGGCCTATGACCCGGCACCTGTGGCGATCGAGGTGATCCGCACGCCGCGCGCGCACACGGGACTCGGCTCCGGCACGCAGCTCGCGCTCGCCGTGGGCAGCGCCTTCACGCGCCTGCTCGACCACGCGGCGACGAGCGCGGAGCTCGCCGCGCTGCTCGGGCGCGGCGCGCGCTCGGGCATCGGCGTGCTCGGCTTCGAAACGGGTGGCCTGCTGGTGGACGGCGGCCCGTCACGCGGCTTGCGCGAGGGCGTGCCGCCGCTGCTCGCGCGCCAGCCGTTCCCGGAGAGCTGGCGCGTGCTGCTCGTGAGCGACAACGCGCGCGAGGGGCTGCATGGCGACGCGGAACGGCGCGGCCTCGCGGCGCTCGCGCCGTTTCCGCAAGCGCTCGCCGCGCATCTGTGCCATCTCGTGCTGATGCAGATCCTGCCGGGCGCGGCCGAAGGCGACATCGCCGCGTTCGCGCGCGGCCTCACGCAGTTGCAGCAAACCATCGGCGAATACTTCGCGCCCGTGCAAGGCGGCGTGTTCGCGAGCCCCGACGTCGAGCGCGCGTTGCGCGCCGTGGCGGCGCAACGGCCGGCCGGCATCGGCCAGAGTTCGTGGGGCCCCACGGGCTTCGCGATCGTCGCGAGCGAATACGACGCGGCCTGCGCGCTGGCCACGGCGCGCGCCGCCACGCGCGGCATGCCGCACATCGAATGCACGGTCGTCGCGGGACGCAATCGCGGCGCCGACGTGCGGCGCGCCGACGTGCGCGCGCAGCGGCGCGTCGACGCCGCATGAGCGGCCCTGCGCGCGCCGCGAGGTCTTGAGCCCCGGCAGCGCGCGCCGCGCCCCGACTCCCAACCCTGCCCAGCCATGCGTGGCCACGAGCCCTTCCCTTGCGCAGTCCACGAGATCGCCACCGAAACGAGCCCCCTGCCATGTCGACCAGCCCTGAAAAGCCCACCGAAAAGCCCGCCGAGCGGCCCTATATCCTGCACATGTTCACCGCCACGCCGCAGATGAGCCCGTTCGACGTGAACATGGCCGCCGACGCCGGCTACCAGGTCATCGTGCCGTACTGCAACGTCGAAGCCGCGATGGTGGCGAACCTGACCCAGGACGCGATTTTTTCGCGCGGTCCCAAGGGCGTGTCGCGCACCGGCATCTTCATCGGCGGGCGCGACGTCATGCTCGCCGCCGACATGCTCGACGCCGCGCGCAAGGCCATGGTCCCGCCGTTCGAGGTATCGGTATTCGCCGATCCGAGCGGGTCGTACACGACCGCCGCGGCGCTTGTCGCGCTGGTCGAACGGCATCTGGCCAAGGCCTACGGCATGGAACTGGGCGGCAAGCGCGTGCTGATACTCGGCGGCACCGGCGCGGTCGGGCGCGTGGCGGCGGCGATGGCCGCCTCGCTCGGCGCGGACGTCTCGATTGCGAGCCACAGCGGCCAGGCGCGCGCCGCGCGCGTGAGCGACGAAATCAACGCGCGCTTTCGGATTCCGACCAAGGGCGTGAGCACGGCCACGCCCGCCGAAACCCGCGACGCGCTGGGCGAGGCCGAGATCGTGTTCGCCACGGCGCTCGCGGGCGTACAGGTGGTGAGCGCGCAGGACCTCGCGCACGCGCGGCACCTGCTCATCGCCGCCGATGTCAACGCGGTGCCGCCCGAAGGCATCGCGGGCGTGAACGTGGTTAACAACGGCAAGCCGATCACGGGCCTGGCGAATGCCACAGGCGCGGCCGCGCCGATCGGCATCGGCGCGCTTGCGATCGGCAACGTCAAGTATCAGGTGGAGCACCGGCTTTTTATCCGCATGCGCACCGGCGGCAAGCCGGTCTACCTGGGCTTCCCCGAAGCGTTCGACGAAGCCCGCGCCGTGGCGGCGGGCCTCGATTGACCTCGATTGCCTCGATTGCCTCGATTGAGCGCGCCGCCTTCGCGACCAGTCATGAAGCGCCCATGAAATCGGCCACGCCGGCGCCCTGCATCGCGGTCGCGGGACTGTCCGCGCGCATGCTGGCGCAGTCCGCCGCGCGCTCGGGCCTGCGCGTGCTCGCGCTCGACGCGTTCGGCGATCGGGACACGCGCGCGGCCGCCGCGCAATGGACCGACATCGGCGGCAGCGCGCCGTTGTCGATCGACGGCGAGCGCCTCGCCGAAGCGCTCGCGCGCGCGGCGCAAGCGCCGGGCTTGATCGGCTGGATCGCGGGCAGCGGGCTGGAACCGTTCGTCGCGCGGCTACGCGATGCACCGGGGCTGCCGCGCTTCATCGGCAATCCTGTTGCGGCGGGCGCGGCGGTGCGCGAGCCACGGCGCTTTTTCCCGCTGCTGGACGCGCTCGCGATCCCTCACCCTCCCGTGCGCTTCGCACCGCCCGCCGCGCCGCCAGGCTGGCTCATCAAGCGCGCGGAAGGTTGCGGAGGCACCCATATCGAACGCGCGGAAAGCGTCGGCGATCTGCACGCGTTGGCCGGCTTTGGCGAGCACGATCCCTCGCCGGCCTATTTCCAGCGGCACGTGCGCGGGCGCCCGCTCTCCGCGCTGTTCATCGCCGCGCACGGCATGGCGCGCGTGATCGGCTTCGCGGAGCAACTCGTCTGCGCGATGGGGAGCCTGCCCTTCGTGCACGCGGGTTCGATCGGGCCGATCGACCTCGCGCCCGCTATCGCCGCGCGCGTGTGCGCGGCCATCGCCGCGCTTTGCGCGCAAACCGGACTCACGGGCATGCATAGCTGCGACTTCCTGCTGGACGGCGACACCTTCGCACTGCTGGAGATCAACACGCGCCCCAGCGCGACGATGGCGCTCTACGAAACCGCCGCGCCACGCACGTGGCCGCGCGGGCTGCTCGCCTGGCATATCGAAGCCTGCCTGCATGACCGCCTGCCGCCCGCAACCGCGACCTGCGCGGCCTGCGCAGCCCCCCACGCGCGCGGGCGAGCGGGTCAGCGCGTGCTGTTCGCGTCGCACGCGTTCGACGTCTCGCCAGCCTTCAGCGACGCCTGCCTGCGCGATCTGCGCTGCCGCGACGTGCCGATGCCCGGCACGCACTTCGAAGCGGGACAGCCCGTCTGCACGCTGCTCGTGCGAGCGCCCTCCGTGGAGGCCGTGCGGCGCGCGCTCGACGCGCAGCAAACGCGCGTTCTGCAACGCATCGAACCCAGCCCGGCGTACCCAACCGGGCAAAAAACCGAGCCCGACCATGACCGACTCTCCTGCAACGCCTGACACCCCGCCGCCCGTCGGCCCCAATGCACCGAGCGTGAACGCGCTGAGCGAGCGCCTCGTCGCCCGGCTGGTGGACGACGCGCCGCGCTTCGGCGCCGCCGTGAGCCACACGGCGCACGGCACCGTGCTCGTCGACGCCGGCGCGCAAGCGCCGGGCAGCGTCGCGGCCGGCGTGCTGATCGCGCGCATCTGCATGGGCGGGCTTGGCCACGTCACCGTTCGCGAAAGCCTGGACGCGCAGCCGCTGTGGCCGAGCATGATCGAAGTGCGCACCTCGTGGCCGGTGCTCGCGTGCCTGGGCAGCCAGTACGCGGGATGGAGCCTCTCGGCCACGCGCGAGCAGACCGGCGGCAAGAAGTTCTTCTCGCTGGGCTCGGGGCCCGCGCGCGCGCTGGCCGTGAAGGAGCCGCTCTATGCGGAACTGGGTTACCGCGATCGCCACGCGCGCGGCGCGCTGGTGCTCGAAGTCGAGCGCCTGCCGCCCCAGGTGGTGATCGACAAGGTGCTGCACGACTGCGGCCTCGCACCCGCGCAGCTCACGCTCATCGTCACGCCGACGCACTCTGTCGCGGGAACGGTACAGGTGGTGGCGCGCGTGGTCGAAGTCGCGCTGCACAAAACACATGTGCTCGGCGTGCCGCTCGACGAAGTGGTGGAAGCGGGCGGCTCCGCGCCCTTGCCGCCGCCCGCGCCCGACGGCCTCCAGGCGATGGGGCGCACCAACGACGCGATCCTCTACGGCGGCCGCGTGCATCTCACCGTGAAGCACGACGCCGTGGCAAAGCGCCTCGCGGCCGAACTGCCCGCTTCGACCTCGCGCGACTATGGCCGCCCGTTCGCGGACATCTTCGCCGCGTTCAACCACGACTTCTACCAGATCGATCCCGCGCTGTTCGCCCCCGCCGAGGTGTGGGTGAGCAGCCTCGAAAGCGGCGCGACCTGGCACGGCGGTGGCGTGGACGCGGCAGTGCTGCACGGCCAGTGGAGCGCCGCGTCATGAGCCTCGACTTGCCCGGCTTGAGCGACATGAGCGACATGAGCGACGCGAGCGACTTGAGCGCGCCCCGCGCGCAGACGTCGCTGCGCATCGCCATCATGACCGACGAGACCGGCTGGCATACCGCGCGGCTCAAACGGGCCTTTCGCGCGCGCGGTGCGCAGGCGCGCTGCGTCGATCTCGCGCAATGCCGCATCGACACCACGTGGACGCCTCACGGCCTGATGCTGCCCGGCTTCGGCCGCACGCTGCCCGACGCCGTGTTCGTGCGCGGCATTGCCGGCGGCACCTTCGAGCAGGTCACGCTGCGCCTGGGCATTCTGCACGCGCTGCGCGAAGCGGGCGTGCCCGTGTATAACGACGCGCGCGCGATCGAGCGCAGCGTCGACAAGTCGATGACGAGTTTCTTGCTGCATCGCAGCGGCGTGCCGACGCCCGCGACGTGGGTGGGCGAATCGGCGGCCTTTGCGCAGCGCGTGCTGATGCGCGAGGCGGCGGCCGGGCGCAGGGTCGTGCTCAAGCCGCTGTTCGGCTCGCAAGGCCACGGCCTCAGGCGGCTCGGCCCCGCGGGCGGGCGCCCTCGTGCGCTCGCGCCGCTGCCCTCGCTCAAACCGTACCGCGACGTGGCCTATTTGCAGCGTTATGTCGATGCGGGGCGCGCTGGCTTCGACTGGCGCGTGCTCGTGATCGGCGGGCGGGCCGTGGCGGCGATGCGGCGCACGGGCGGCAAGGGCTGGATTCACAACGTCGCGCAAGGCGCGAAGTGCGAAGCGGCCGAACTCGACGCGGCGCTCGCCCGCACGGCGATACGCGCGACCGAAGCGCTCGGACTCGACTACGCGGGCGTGGACCTGATCCCCGATCCGGACGACGCGGCGCGTCCGCTCGTGCTGGAGGTCAACGGCGTGGCGGCGTGGCGCGGCCTGCAATCGGTCACGGCTATCGATATCGCGGCGGCGCTCGTCGACGATCTGCTTGTGCGCAGGCTGCCCGCGCAACGCGAAGCGCTCGCGCGCGCCAGCGACGCGAACACCGCCGCCGTGGTGCCGCTGCACGAACGCCATGGCTGAGCCGCCGGGCGACCCGACGCCGGCCGCCATCACGCGGGCGCGGCAAGCTTTTCTCGACGCCTGCCGGCTCGACGTGGAAACACCCAAGCCGGGCAACGTGAGCGAGCGCAGCGCGGGCCACGGCATGCGCGCGGCGCAGTTCCTGGCCAGCGCCGAAGCCGCCGCGGGCGCGCTGTTCACGCCCGGCGTGCCCGTGGGCAGCCGCGTGCTCGACGCGGTCGCGCGCACGCGCGACGCCGCCGGCTGCAATACGAACCTCGGCATCGTGCTGCTCGTCGCGCCGCTCGCCGCCGCGCTGGAAAACACGGCGCTGCCACTCACTGAGGGCGCGTGGCGCGAAGCGACCGAAGGCGTGCTGGCGCGGCTCGATCTCGACGACGCGCGCCTCGCCTATCGCGCGATCGCACTCGCCAACCCGGGGGGCCTGGGCGACGCGCCCGAGCAATCGGTGCACGCCGCGCCCACGATCGCGCTGCGCGAGGCGATGACGCTCGCCGCCGCGCGCGACAGCATCGCGCGCCAGTACGCGAACGGCTTTCGCGACGTGTTCGAGACCGGCCTCGCGGCATGGCGCGAGATGCCCGCCGGGCAGCCGCAGCTGGCCACGCTGCACGTCTTTCTCGCCTTCCTCGGGCGCTGGCCCGACTCTCACATTGTGCGTAAGCAGGGCGACGCCGTGGCGCACAGTGTCACGCTTGCGGCACGCGAGCGGCACACCCAATGGCTCGCGGCGCTGCGCGGCACGGGCCCGATCACGTTCGATGCGCACGCACCGTTCGACCCGTTCGCCGCGTTCGACGCATGGGATGCCGACCTGAAGGCACGCGGCATCAACCCCGGCACGAGCGCCGACCTCGCCGTGGCGACGCTGTTCGTCGCGGGCTGCCTCGCCGCGGCGCGCGCAGCGTGAGTCTGTGCATGCGCTGGCACGGATCCTGTTAGTCAATGCCACCGTGTCACAACCCGCCGCCCGTCGATCGCCGTCCTGCGCCGACCTGGACGGCAACTCAGTCGGCAAGTCCCTAGTCCATTCATCGGAGGAACAGCATGGCCAAGATCAATCGCGTCCTGATAGGAGAGTCGCTCGTCGGCGATGGCAACGAAGTCGCGCACATCGACCTGCTGATCGGACCGCGAGGTTCGGCTGCGGAAACCGCATTTTGCAACGCGCTCACCAACAATAAGGATGGCTTCACATCGCTGCTCGCAGTCGTCGCACCGAACCTGCTCGCCAAGCCGAACACGATCCTGTTCAACAAAGTGACGATCAAGGGCGCGCGCCAGGCCGTGCAGATGTTCGGACCGGCGCAGCACGCGGTCGCGCTCGCGGTGGCGGACAGCGTGGAGGACGGCACGATCCCGCAGGCCGAAGCCGACGACCTGTTCCTGTGCGTGGGCGTGTTCATTCACTGGCAGGCGGAGGACGACAAGAAGATTCAGGAGTACAACTACAAGGCCACGCGCGAGGCGATCCAGCGCGCGGTGAACGGCGAGCCGAGCGCGGCCGAAGTGGTGGCCAGGAAAGGCAGCGTGGCGCATCCGTTCGCGCCGAACTGAGCGCGGCGAGAGAGAGCATGGCGGCTTGCGCCTCGCGCGGGCCGCCGCCTGATGCGACTCCATTCATGAAGGCGTGAAATGAACCTACGATGTTTTACGCTGGTGGCGTGTGCCTCTTTCGCGTTTGCTGTGCCGCTCGCCCGCGCGGACGACGACGCGCCTAAATCGCCCGCACCGGCGAGCGGGTACAACTACCCGACACAAGGGCGCGTGGAATACGTGCTGGGATGCATGGACGATAACGGGCACGATTTTGCAAACGTCTATAAGTGCTCGTGCGTGATCGACAAGATGGCCGCTGTGTTGCCCTATGACGAGTTTGTCGATCAGTCGACGTTTGCCAAGTACGCGACGCTGGGTGGTGAAGGTGGGTCGGAGTTTCGCGTCGATCGCGCGAAGGCGCAGGCCAAGCGGTTTCGGACTTTGCAGACGGAGGCTTATCGGAGTTGTGGGTTGGGGAGGGATAAGACGGCTTCGGCGCCTTGAAGTTTAGAGGGCTTTTTTGTTTTTTCGTGGTTTTTTGTTTTTTCGCGTTTCCTGAACCTATCCGCATTTTTGTGTGCAAGGCGGTTTAACAGATCCTAACCTCGGGCGAGCGTAAAGCGTTCGCCAAACAGGATGGCAAACTGGTTCATCGCGGATTTCCAGTCGAAGGTTGCCCGTACCGACTTGGCCAGCACATTGCGCAGCGCCAGCCAGAGTAGTTTGATGGCAGCCTCGTCGGTGGGGAAGTGGCCCCGGGTCTTGATGATCTTGCGTAGCTGCATGTTCAGACTCTCAATGGCGTTGGTCGTGTACACAACCCGTCGAATCTCGGGTGGAAACACAAAGAACGGCGTGACGTGCTCCCAGGCTCGCTGCCAGCATTGCACAATC
>NZ_QLSU01000029.1 GCF_003268775.1 Paraburkholderia unamae | reverse complement strand
CTGCTGCACGAAATGCAGCGCCGCGACGCGAAGCGCGGCCTCGCCTCGCTGTGCATCGGCGGCGGCATGGGCGTGGCGCTCGCGCTCGAACGCGCGTGACGGGAGTGCCGGGGCGGGCCGCTAGCGGTTCGCCCCGGCGCCGCGACGAACGCGCAGGTCACTTGAGCGGTGGCCCGCGAACGGCGCAGGCGGAGACAGCGGGAAGGAGCGAGGCCGGAGCCGTTGATCAACGCTGACGATCGGCGCATCCGGAAAACGATAATGGAGTGTGGTTTATGTCAGAGCGTATTGCGTACGTAACGGGCGGTATGGGCGGTATCGGAACAGGCATCTGCCAGCGCCTCGTCAAGCAGGGTTTCACGGTGGTCGCCGGCTGCGGCCCGAATTCGCCGCGCCGCGTGAAGTGGCTCGAAGACCAGAAGGCGCTCGGCTTCGACTTCATCGCCTCGGAAGGCAATGTGGGCGACTGGGATTCGACGCGCCAGGCGTTCGACAAGATCAAGGCGGAGGTCGGCGAAGTCGACGTGCTCGTGAACAACGCCGGCATCACGCGCGACGTGGTGTTTCGCAAGATGACGCGCGAAGACTGGACGGCCGTGATCGACACCAATCTCACGAGCCTCTTCAACGTCACCAAGCAGGTGATCGACGGCATGGTCGAGCGCGGCTGGGGCCGCATCATCAACATCTCGTCGGTGAACGGTCAGAAGGGCCAGTTCGGGCAGACCAACTATTCCACGGCCAAGGCGGGCATTCACGGCTTCACGATGGCGCTCGCCCAGGAAGTGGCGACCAAGGGCGTGACGGTCAATACCGTCTCGCCGGGTTATATCGGCACGGACATGGTGAAGTCCATCCGTCCCGACGTGCTGGAAAAGATCGTCGCGACGATTCCCGTGCGCCGTCTGGGCGCACCCGAGGAAATCGCCTCGATCGTGGCGTGGCTCGCCTCCGACGAGTCAGGCTTTGCAACCGGTGCTGACTTCTCGCTGAATGGCGGGTTGCACATGGGCTGATCCCCGCGTAGCAGGGATCGAGGGCGGCAGCGGGCCTGTTTGCACACCGGGGCAGGCCGCTACCGGGCTAGACCAACGCGCGACGGCAGTGGCCGCCGCGCGTTGGCGCTAACAAGGGCGACACATGACGACTACAAAGAAAACCGCCGAACGTCTCATCAAGAAATATCCGAATCGTCGGCTGTACGACACGGAGACGAGCACGTACATCACGTTGACTGATGTGAAGCAACTCGTGCTGGATCAGGAGGAGTTCAAGGTCATCGACGCGAAGACCAACGAGGATCTGACGCGCAGCATCCTGCTGCAAATCATTCTCGAAGAGGAAAGCGGCGGCCTGCCGATGTTCTCGTCGTCGATGCTGTCGCAGATCATCCGCTTCTACGGCCATGCGATGCAGGGCATGATGGGTACCTACCTGGAAAAGAACATCCAGGCGTTCATCGACATCCAGAACAAGCTTGCGGACCAGTCGAAGAGCCTTTACGAAGGCAACGCGATGAACCCCGAAGTCTGGTCGCAGTTCATGAACATGCAGGCGCCGATGATGCAGGGCATGATGACGAGCTACATCGAGCAGTCGAAGAACATGTTCGTGCAGATGCAGGAGCAGATGCAGAACCAGGCGAAGAACATGTTCAGCAGCTTCCCGTTCAAGCCCGCAGCGCCGGGCGGTGCGGCGGCGCCTGCCCAGGGCGCGCCCGAGGGCGGCGAGGAAGAGAAGAAGTAAGCGACGGCCGGTGGGTTGCGCCGCTTCGCGGCGCGTCGTAACTGGCGCGCGGCCGGGCGCAGCCTTGGCGCTCGTCGCGCTACGCCACGGGCGGCCACGCCTCGCCACGCGGCCGATGCAAGCGCTTTCAGGCGCGCTGTAAATCGCGCAAGGCTTCGGGGTGCGCCACGGCCACCCGCAGCAGCATTTGCGCGGCGCCGGTGGGTTGACGGCGGCCTTGCTCCCAGTCCTGTAGCGTGCGTGTGGAAACGCCCAGCAACGCCGCGAACGCACTTTGCGAGAGCCCGGCCTTGGAGCGCGCGAGCGCCGCAGCCGTGAGCTTGTCTCGCGAGATAAGCGTCGGGTTCTTGTTCACGTTGGGTGTCTCCGCGTTGCCGGTTGAAGGGGGCCATGAACCGCGCACGAGGTTCTGGCGGCCGGAATTATGCGGCGGGGCCGTAGCCGGGCGAGAAAAAGGTGACGGAAGTTTGATCCAGTCGATATTTCATTCGACCCTGACGGCCCGGGCGTGCGGGCCGTTATGCTGCACCGCACGATACGCCAAACGGGTAAAATGGCGGATTGGCAAGATCCTCGCGCCGCGCTTAATTCGCCCCGCGCCCCACATCCGGACGTACACGTGAAAAACCCTGTTGAATCAACGACCTCCCGCAACCCCGCTCCGCGCGTCGGGATGGTTTCCCTCGGCTGCCCGAAGGCGCTTGTCGACTCCGAGCAGATCATCACTCAGCTGCGCGCCGAGGGATATGAAATCTCGGGTTCCTACGACGGTGCGGATCTCGTGGTCGTGAATACCTGCGGCTTCATCGACGAAGCGGTGCAGGAGAGCCTCGACGCGATCGGCGAGGCGCTTTCCGAGAACGGCAAGGTGATCGTCACCGGGTGTCTGGGCAAGAAGGCCAGCGCGAGCGGCTCGAACCTGATCGAGGAAGTGCATCCGAAGGTGCTCGCCGTGACCGGCCCGCACGCCGTGGGCGAGGTGATGCAGGCGGTGCACAGCCATCTGCCCAAGCCGCACGATCCGTTCGTCGATCTCGTGCCGGCCGCCGGCATCAAGCTCACGCCGCGCCACTACGCGTATCTCAAGATCTCCGAAGGCTGCAATCACCGCTGCACGTTCTGCATCATCCCGTCGATGCGCGGCGACCTCGTGTCGCGCCCGGTCGCCGAGGTCATGCTCGAAGCGGAAAACCTCTTCAAGTCCGGCGTGAAGGAACTGCTCGTGATCTCGCAGGACACGAGCGCCTACGGCGTGGACGTGAAGTACCGCACCGGCTTCTGGAACGGCAAGCCGATCAAGACGCGCATGACCGACCTCGTCGCCGCACTGGGTGAGCTGGCCGCGCAGTACGGCGCCTGGGTGCGCCTGCACTACGTCTACCCGTATCCGAGCGTGGACGAAGTCATTCCGATGATGGCCGAAGGTCCGTTCAAGGGCCATGTGCTCCCGTATCTCGACGTCCCGTTCCAGCACGCGCACCCCGAGGTGCTCAAGCGCATGAAGCGCCCCGCAAACGCGGAGAAGGTGATGGAGCGTGTGAAGGCGTGGCGCGAAATGTGCCCCGATCTGACGATCCGCAGCACGTTCATCGCGGGCTTCCCGGGCGAGACCGAGGAGCAGTTCGAAACGCTGCTCGATTTTATTCGCGAGGCCGAGCTCGACCGCGTGGGCTGCTTCGCCTATTCGCCGGTCGAAGGCGCCACGGCTAACGAACTCGACGGCGCGCTGCCCGACGAGGTGCGCGAGGAGCGCCGTGCGCGCTTCATGGAAGTGGCGGAGCAGGTTTCGGCCAAACGCATCCAGCGCAAGGTCGGCAAGACGCTCAAGGTGCTCATCGACGAGATCAACGCCGATGGCGGGATTGGCCGCACGGCGGCCGATGCGCCCGAGATCGACGGCGTGGTGTATGTCGCGCCCGCGACCAAGGCGTCGAAGCGCTACAAGGTCGGCGACTTCGTGTCGGTGAAGATCACCGGCGCGGACGGCCACGACCTGTGGGGCGAGGTCTGAACGGCATGACGAGCGGCGCTGCGCAAGTCCTCGCGTATGGCGAGGCCATGGTCGAGTTCAACCAGGCTTCGCGGGATCGTCCCGAATACCTGCAAGGCTTCGGCGGCGACACATCGAACTTTGCCATCGCGGCGGCGCGCCAGGGCGCGCGCACGGGCTTCGTCTCCGCCGTCGGCGACGATCACTTCGGACGCCTGCTGATCGACCTGTGGACGCGCGAAGGCGTCGACACGTCGGCGGTGCGCGTGGACGCCACGGCGCCCACGGGCGTCTACTTCGTTTCGCACGGGCCGGCCGGCCATGCGTTCGACTATCTGCGCAAGGGCTCGGCCGCAAGCCGTTACACGCCGGGCGACTTGCCGCGCGATGCGATTGCCGCGGCGCAGGTGCTGCATCTTTCCGGCATCAGCGTGGCGATCAGCGACAGCGCGTGCGACGCGGCGCTCGCCGCGGTCGAGCACGCGCGCGCCAACGGCGTGCGGGTGAGCTTCGACACCAATCTGCGCCTGAAACTCTGGCCGCTCGCGCGCGCCCGCGCCGTGATGAACGAGGTGCTGCGCCTGACCGACATCTGCCTGCCGAGCTGGGACGACGTTGCCGTGCTCACGGGCCTGGACGACCGCGATGCGATCGTCGATTACCTGCTCGCGCGCGGCGCACGCGTGGTGGCGCTCAAGCTCGGCAAGGACGGCGCCTACGTGGCGACACCGGGCGAGCGGCGCGTCGTGCCAGGCCACGTGGTCGCGGCCGTGGACGCCACGGGCGCGGGCGATTGCTTCGGCGGCGCATTCGTCGCGCGGCTCGCGGCCGGCGACGACCCGTTCGCCGCCGCGCGCTACGCGAACGCGGCGGCCGCGCTTTCGACCCTGGGCTATGGCGCGGTGGCGCCGCTTCCGTATCGTGAGGACGTCGAGCGCATGCTGGCCGCGCAACCGGCCGGCTGAGCACGCGACGTTTCAGCAAGAAGAACAAGATTCATTTCAATCAGAAAGACGAGGAGCAAGACAATGGAACGCGAAGTAGTGGTGGTGAGCGGTGTGCGTACGGCAATCGGCGACTTCGGCGGCAGCCTGAAGGACTTCTCGCCGACCGATCTCGGCGCGCGCGTGGTGCGCGAAGTGCTCTCGCGCGCGAACGTGGAAGGCGACGCGGTGGGGCACGTGGTGTTCGGCAACGTCGTGCACACGGAGCCGAAGGACATGTACCTCGCGCGCGTGGCCGCGATCAACGGCGGCGTCGCGCAGCACGCGCCCGCGCTGACCGTGAACCGTCTGTGCGGCTCGGGCCTCCAGGCCATCGTCTCGGCGGCGCAAACCATTCTGCTCGGCGACGCCGACATCGCGATCGGCGGCGGGGCGGAAAACATGAGCCGCGCGCCGTACTCGATGCCGGCTGCGCGCTTCGGCCAGCGCATGGGCGACACGCAACTCGTCGACATGATGATCGGCGCGCTGCACGACCCGTTCCAGGCGATCCACATGGGCGTGACGGCGGAAAACGTCGCGAAGAAGTTCGGCATCACGCGCGAGGCGCAGGATGCGCTCGCGCTCGAATCGCACCGCCGTGCCGAGCGCGCGCTCGCCGAAGGCCGCTTCAAGGACCAGATCCTGCCGATCTCGCTCAAGTCGAAGAAGGGCGAAGTGGTGTTCGACGCCGACGAGCACGTGCGCCACGGTGCGACGCTCGAGGACTTTTCGAAGCTCAAGCCCGTGTTCGCGAAGGAAAACGGCTCGGTCACGGCGGGCAACGCATCGGGCATCAACGACGCCGCTGCCGCCGTGCTGCTGATGAGCGCCGACGCTGCCCGTGCACGCGGCGTGAAGCCGCTCGCCCGCCTCGTTTCGTACGCCCATGCGGGCGTGGATCCGGCTTACATGGGCATCGGCCCGGTGCCGGCCACGCAGAAGGCGCTCGAGCGCGCGGGCCTGAAGGTCAGCGACCTCGACGTGATCGAGGCCAATGAAGCCTTTGCGGCGCAGGCCTGCGCGGTTTCGCAGGAACTCGGGCTTGACCCGGCCAAGGTCAATCCGAACGGCTCGGGCATCTCGCTCGGTCACCCGATCGGCGCGACCGGCGCGCTCATCACCGTGAAGGCGCTTTATGAACTGCAACGCATTGGCGGGCGCTATGCGCTCGTGACGATGTGCATCGGCGGCGGCCAGGGCATTGCGGCCATCTTCGAGCGCATTTGATCCGCCGGCTCGCCCCGTCCGCCTTGCAAGTGAGGGAAGGACACAGATGGAAGTTGTGATGCAAGCACAGCGGCCGCCGCGCGCGGCCGCTCGACCCGGCGATAGCGGTCGCGCCATAAAGGCGCGCGGCTGGCTCGTGATCGCTGCGGCGGCGGTGGCAGTGGCGGCGCTTGCGCTGCCGCTCGCTGCGCACGCGCAGAGCGCCGCCGCGTCGCCGCTCAAGCCGAACCCCGAGTTCGCGAAGCTGCCGCAATACGTCGGCACGCTCGGCAAACGCCCGATCGTCATGCGCCTGGGCGCGAAGACCGACGACGACGACCCGACCGGCGTGCACGGCGAATATCAGTTCACGGACACCGGCGAGGTGAACCTGATCGCGGGCGACCGCGACGGCGCCACGCTCGAAGCCGAGGACTCGAACGACGGCACGCATATCAGCGGCAACTGGGTGGGCACGTTCGCCGAAGACGGCGCGCTCACGGGCGAGCGCATGGAACCCGACGATTCCAACCCGGTGCCGTTCGACTTGAAGCCGGTTGCGCAAGGCAGCACGGCTGCGGCGGCTCCCGTTTCTGCCTCTACTCCCACGTCCGCCTCGAAGGGTGGCCAGGCCGTGAACGGCGTGGGCAATCTCGTCATCGGACAATAAGCGCGGCCGCGGGTGTTACTCTTCGGTATGCGGTGTTGCAAGCGCGCGCGGGCCCCACGGCTTCCATGCCGAATGGCCAGCCGCGCGCCGCAACGTGACCGCGCCTCAACCGAATTCGCTCCGACATGAAGAAATCCGACTCCAGCCGCGCGTTGCAGACGCGCATCGTTCACCCGCAAGACGACCTCACGCCCGGCTTCGAATCGTTTGCCGCGCCCGTCACGCGCGCTTCGACCGTGGTGTTTCCCGACCTCGCATCGGTGCGCGCGCTCGACTGGCGCAACGACGCGCAATGGCGCTACGGCCTGCACGCCACGCCCACTTCGGCCATGCTTCAGAAGCGGATTGCCGAGATCGAAGGCGGCGAGTATGCGTTGCTTCAGCCGTCGGGACTGTCGGCCATCTCGAACGTCTACTTCGGACTGCTGAAGTCCGGCGACGACGTGCTGATCCCCGATAACGTCTATTCGCCGAACCGCGATCACGGCGACTGGCTCGCCCGCGATTTCGGCCTTACGGCGCGCTATTACGACCCGATGATCGGCGCGGGCATCGCCGACCTGATCCAGCCGAACACGAAGCTGATCTGGCTGGAGGCGCCCGGTTCGGTCACGATGGAAGTGCCCGATACGCGCGCGATCACGGCGGTGGCGCGCGCGCGCAACGTCATCACGGCGATCGACAATACGTGGTCGGCGGGTCTCGCGTTCAAGCCGTTCGAGCACGGCATCGACATTTCGGTGCAGGCGCTCACCAAGTACCAGTCGGGCGGCAGCGACGTGCTGATGGGCGCGACCATCACCGCCGACCGCGATCTGTATCTCAAGCTCAAGGCTGCGCGCATGCGGCTTGGCATTGGCGTGTCGGTGGACGACTGCTCGCTCGTGCTGCGCGCGCTGCCGAGCATGAAGGCGCGTTTCGAGGCGCACGACAGCACGGCGCTCGCGCTTGCGGGCTGGCTCAAGGCGCGCCCCGAAATCGCGACCATGCTGCACCCCGCATTCGAGGACTGCCCGGGCCACGCGTTCTACAAGCGCGACTTCACGGGCGCGGGCGGCCTCTTTTCCGTGGTGTTCGACGAGCGCTACAGTGCGGCGCAGATCGACAGGTTCTGCGAGTCGCTCGAACTCTTCTCGCTGGGCTGGAGTTGGGGCGGGGCGCATAGCCTTGCCATGCCGTACGACGTCGGCTCGATGCGCACGGCCGCGAGCTGGCCGCATCGCGGCACGCTGGTGCGCTTCTACATCGGTCTCGAAGACGAAGCCGATCTGCGTGCGGACATCGAGCGCGCGCTCGCGAGGCTCGCGGAAAAAGCCAGTACGCCTGAATAAATCGCACTATGCAAAAACGGCCGCTCGCGCCCATAGGGACGCGAGTGGCCGTTGTTATTTGCGGCCGCTGTGAACGTGCGATCAGAAGAGGCGCAGCAGCCCGTCGAGCCCGACGAAGTTGAACGCGACGCTTGCCGCTTCGCGCACCACGGGTTTCGCGCGGAACGCCACCGAGAGGCCCGCCACACCCATCATCTTGAGGTCGTTCGAGCCGTCGCCCATCGCGATCGCGCGGCGCGGCTCGATGCCGATCTGCGCGCAGGTTTGCGCGAGCGTACGCGCCTTCACGTCGGCGTTGACGATCTCGCCGACAACGCGGCCCGTGAGCTTGCCGTCGACGATTTCCAGCGTGTTCGCGTGCGTGTAGTCGAGCCCGAGGCGCGCCTTCAGGCGCTCGGTGAAGAACGTGAAGCCGCCGGAGACGAGCAGCGTCTTCAGGCCCGCGGCCTTCGCGCCCGCGAGCATGCGCTCCGCGCCCGGCGAGAGTTGCAGGCGCTCCTCGTACACGCGCTCCAGCGCGCTCGCGTCGAGACCCTTGAGCAGCGCCACGCGGCGCGTGAGGCTTTCGTTGAAGTCCTTGATTTCGCCGCGCATCGACGCTTCGGTGATTGCCGCGACTTCGGCCTTCAGGCCGCAGAAGTCCGCGATCTCGTCGATGCATTCGATCGTGATGAGCGTCGAATCCATGTCCATCGCCACGAGGCCGAAATCGGCCAGCGCGCGGCCCGCTTCGACGAAGGCGTAGTCGAGCTCGTGCGTGCCGCAGTAGACGTCCAGATCGGCGCGCTGGGCGGGCTCGGCGTTCTCGATGCGGATCGCGTGAGCGTCGAGCGGGGTGAGGCGGCTGCCGCGCGCGAGCGCGAGGAGCGCCTTGTGGTGGGCGGTGTCGAGCGGAGCGGGACTCTGGATGACGAGATTCATGGCTGGGCGGGCAGAGCCCCGGTGCGGCGTCGGCGGGGCGGACGGGTGAAAAGGGCGCATGTCGCGCGCGTGAGGCGCTGCGGCGCGCGCGGCAAAGCGCAATATTGTAACTTCTCGACGCTTGCGGCGGGCCGCGCGCCCCGGTTTCAACCCGTCCGGTTGCCCTCGATGCCGCCCTGATTCATAGAGATGTTGGGCCGCGCCGCGTACACCTTACGGCGACGAAAGCGCCCATTCGAGGCACAATGAAAGCACGTGCGGCGATCCGACGGGGGCGGCCGCCGCGTGCCGTCAACCAAACGTGTCGCGACTCGCGTCGCGCGACGCGCCATGTGCGTCGTGGCGCACCAGGGGAACCGGTATGCAGGACGCTCTCAAGGCCAAAGCAGCCACCACTGCCCGAACGCCGCGCGGCGAGCGGGCCCAGACTTCGGACGCCGCCGCGCCGGCCTCGCTCGCCGCGTCCGTGCACCGCTCGCCTCGCGCCGCCCGGCGCCGACGCCCCGGGAGCGCCGCCGAAAGCGAAATCGCCGGCATACGCATCACGAGCGCCCGGCGCGTTATCGACGCCGACAGCGGCACGCACAAGCTCGAACTCGTGCGCTACTACGCGCGCGTCGCGCCCTGGATCCTGCCGCATCTGCGCGAGCGCCCGGTATCGCTCGTGCGCGCGCCGCGCGGCCTGAGCGGGGAAACGTTCTTCCAGCGCCACAGCGGCCGCGCGCCGCTGCCCGAGCTTACGGAGCATGAAGGGCTCGATCCGGGCCATCCGGCGCTGCTCACCATCGACACGCCCACGGCGCTCGTGAGCGCCGCGCAGATGGACGTGATCGAACTGCACACCTGGAACGCCTGCGTGGGCGACATCGAGCGGCCCGACCGCGTCGTGTTCGACCTCGACCCCGATCCGGCGCTCGGCTGGGACCGCATGATCGAAGCGGCGCAGCGCACGCGCGCGTTGCTCGCGGAGCTCGGCCTCGAATCGTTCTGCAAGACGAGCGGCGGCAAGGGCCTGCACGTCGTCGTGCCGCTCACGCCCGCGGCGGGCTGGGACGAGGTGAAGGCCTTCTCGCGTGCGGCGGCGCAGCATCTGGCCTCCATGTGGCCCACGCAGTTCACGGCGACGATGGGCCCGGAGCATCGCAAGAAGAAAATTTTCATCGATTACCTGCGCAACGCGCGCGGCGCCAGCACGGCGGCTGCGTACGGCGTGCGGGCGCGGCCGGGCATGGGCGTGTCCGTGCCGATCGGCTGGGACGAACTGGAAGCGACGACGGGCGGCGCGCATTGGATCCTTTCCAACATCGACACGCGCCTCGCGGCGATCGAGCACGCCGATCCTTGGGACGCCTATGGGCGCGTGCAGCAGAAGCTGACGGCGGAGTTGACGTTCGAGCTGGAAGCGGGCGGGAAGTAGCGGCGCATTGGTGAGCAACAAGCGGGCAACAAGCGGGCAAATCGAGACCAGACCGGCGATCATTTTCAAAAATCGCCAAAGAAAGTTTCGCGGATTGCGCCGCTACCGGGGGCGGATGGCGCCACCTAAGATGGTTTCGAACGGCGCCACCCGGCGCCGGCCCATCCCGCCCAGGAGCTTCTGATGAAAGCCGTCGCCCTCTACCGCTATCTTCCGATCGACGACCCCGAATCGCTCGTCGATGTCGAGTTGCCCACGCCCGTTCCCGCCGGTCACGACGTCCTCGTGAAGGTCGAGGCGGTGTCCGTGAACCCGGTCGACTACAAGGTGCGTGCGCCGAAAGCCACCGTCGAGAGCGCGCCGCGCGTGCTCGGCTGGGATGCGGCGGGCGTCGTGGAGGCGGTCGGCCCCGAGGTCACGCTTTTCAAGCCGGGCGACGCGGTGTTTTACGCGGGCGACATCACGCGCGCCGGTTCGAACAGCGAGTATCAGCTCGTGGATGAGCGTATCGTGGGCCGCAAGCCGGCTACGCTCGACTTCGCGCATGCCGCCGCGCTGCCGCTCACCGCGATCACCGCGTGGGAGGCGTTGTTCGCGCGCCTGGGCGTCTCGCCGCACGGCGCGGACGCCGGCAAGTCGGTGCTGATCTTCGGCGGGGCGGGCGGCGTCGGTTCGATCGGCATTCAACTGGCCAGCCAGGTCGCGAAGCTCACCGTCGTCGCGACCGCCTCGCGGCCCGAATCGGCGCAATGGGCGCAGTCGCTCGGCGCGGATCACGTCGTCAATCACTATGGCGACATTCCCGCGCAGTTGAAGGCGCTCGGTATCGATAGCGTGGATTACGTCCTGATCTTCAACGACACCGACGCCAACTTCCCGGCCGCCGCGCAGGTGATCAAGCCGCAGGGCGACATTGCGACCATCGTCGAAAATGACAAGCCGATTCCCGTCGAGTTGCTCAAGGCGAAAAGCGCCGCGCTGCACTGGGAGTTCATGTTCACGCGCTCGATGTTCAGGACGCCCGACATGATCGAGCAGCACAAGCTGCTCACCGAAGTGGCGCGGCTCGTCGACGCGGGCACGCTGCGCACGACGCTCGGCGAGGTGCTCGGCACGATCAACGCGGCGAACGTGCGGCGCGCGCACAAGCTGCTCGAAGAAGGGCGCGCCATCGGCAAGCTGGTGCTGAGCGGCTTTTGATGCGCGGCTTCTGATTCGCGGCCTTTGATCCGTGGTTGCGCCGACCTTGCCGCCTATGCAAAGCGGGTGAGGCACGGCGCGCGGGCGCATGCCGTCGCGCGGCAAGCAAATTACGCGCGCTGGCAAGCGGGATAAAACCTGGTCCGTTCGATGCGTACCCTCGGCGCAAGCCGTCGCGCGGCGCGCTAGACTGCTAACAGACCATCCGCCGCACGAGCGCGGTGCGTCGTGCCCGACCTGCGCGGCTTGCCGCGTTCGTTGCGCACGCCGTCAACGCGATCGGGCGCGGCCGTTCCCGCCAGGAGGTGACGCATGCCTTGCCGCAGCTCCCGCCATACTCGCCGCCGCCACGCGGCGCTTGCCCGGTTCGTTTTCGCCGTTTCCTGCGCGTTCGCGCTGCCCGTGTTCGCGGCCACGCCGATCACGGTCACCTCGAAGGCCGCAACCGACGGGCCGATCCGCTACACCGTGCGGGTCGCGTCGAAGCAGTTCGGCAACGCCCAGGAGACCCGTACGCTGCGCTCGGGCGACACCGACGATTTCACCTGGCGCACCACGCCGCCGGGCGGCGCCGTCGCCACGCCGCAAGGCTGTCCGGACTACGCTACGCTGCCGCTCGACGCGAACGGCGCAATGGTCCGGCAGACCCAGTTGCGCCTCGCGCCGATCGTCGCGAGCAACGGCACGGCCACCGTGCAGGTGAGCTTCCGCGCCCAGGCGCCGCACGGCACGCAATCGGTATCGAGCAACGGCGCGCAGATCACGTGTCCCGCCGTGGTCGCGCATAGCGAAGTCGCGCACCTCACGATGCCGACCAACGGCACCGCGAAAACGCTCACGCTCAGCGACGGCACGCAGATCACGATCTCGGCGCAGCGCTAGCAGGGCGGACGGCGCGCGCTTTGTGCTGCCGGTGCGTCTGGTGCACCTCGTGCGCGGCTAGACGCGCGCGTTGCGCTCGACGAGCCGCGTGGCGAGAAAGCGATGCTCGGGTGAGAACAGCCGCCGGTAGGCGAGCAGCACCGCGCCCACCGTGCCGAGCGCCGAAGACGCCGCGATCAGGAACATGATCACGATCTGGTAGCGCACGGCTTGAAGCGGCGACTGGCCGGCGAGCACCTGGCCCGTCATCATGCCGGGCAGGCTCACCACGCCCACCACAGCCATCTGGTTGAGCGTCGGGATCATGCCGGCGCGCACCGCCTCGCGCGCGCTCGCCTGCGCGGCCTCCCAGCGTGTTGCGCCGAGCGCGAGCGCGCTTTCCACGCGGTCGCGCCGCGCGGTCAGCTCCTGCATCATGCGCTCCACGCCGAGCGACACGCCCGTGAGCGTATTGCCGAGAATCATCCCGAGGATCGGAATCGCATACTGCGGCTCGTACCACGGCCGGATGCGGATCACCACGAACAGCCCCACGGCCGCCACGAGCCACGCGCTCACCCAGATCGACACGATGCTGTCCGCGCGCTGGCCGCCGTAGCTGCGCGTACCGCGCTGTGCGCCCGCGAAGCCCGCGATCAGCGTCATCAGCGCCATCAGCGGCAGTACCACGTACCAGCGATTGAAGGCGAACACCCAGCCGAGCACGTAGCCGATCGCGAGCAGTTGCACGACGGTGCGCACGGCCGCCCAGGCGAGCTTGCGTTCGAGGTCGAGCTTGAGCAGCACGGAAACCGCGCCGTTCACGAAGACGAGCAGCGCCGCGATGGCGACGTCGCCGATGCCGAGGTTCTGCAACACGCCTGGGCTCATGGCGCGGCTCCCTGTGTGGTCACCACCTGCGCGGCCGGTTTCTCGAGCACGCCGGCACGCATCGTCAGGTGCCGCGTGCCCACGCGCTGCGCCTGCGCGGGATCGTGCGAAACCCAGACGGTCGCGCGCGCGGCGCTCGCCTGATCGAACCAGGCCGCCACGAGCGCTTCGACCCCGCGCGCCGACTCGGGATCGAGCGATGCCGTCGGCTCGTCGAGCAACAATGCGTCGGGGTCGAGCTGGAGTACGCGCACGAGTGCGACGATCTGCGCCTCGCCGCCCGAGAGTTCGGAGGTCAGGCGGCCGAGGAAGTCGCTCGCGCGGCCGGCGGCGTCGAATAACGCGCGGGCGCGCGCCGCGTCGAAGCGCGCGTCGCGATAAACGGCGAGCGTGTAGGGGTAGCGCAGGTTGTCCTCCACGCTGCCGTCGAGCAGCGCGGGCCGCTGCCGCAAATACGCAATATGCCGCCGATAGCGTACGATGCGCGCGCGTGTGACATGTTCGCCGTGCCAGAGCACCTCGCCGCCATCGGGGGCGTCGAGCAGGGCGAGCGCACGCAGGAACACGCTTTTGCCCGAGCCGGACGGCCCGGTCAGGACGCAGCGCTCACCCGCGCGCAGCGCGAAGTCGGTGGGTTGCAGCAGCCATTGGCCGCGCTGGGCGTCGCGCCGCGCGAGCGAGCGCGCCTCGACGAGCGGCGTGCCTTCGTCTTGTGGAGTGGAAGAATTCTTGTGCGTAAGCATCGGAAGATTGCAAACAAGGCGTTCATGCAGCGTGCGGCGCGTAGTCAACCGGTCCGTGAGCCCGCAAGTCAGCCGGTTAGTCGGCCCGTAAGTCGGCCCGATGTAACCGGGCACGCTGACTGCTCTTACGGTGTTGCATGGCAGGCGAAACAACAACGGAAAAACATGGAGTACGCATGACGTCACCGCAACCCAACGCTTTCAGCCTGGGCCGCACGCTCGCCAGGATCATCGCATGGCTCGTTGTGCTTGTCGTCGTGTTGATTGCCGCGCTCGCGGGTTTCATCCTCTTGTTCGACTGGAACCACGCGAAGCCCTACGTGAACGACAAGGTGAGCGAGGCGATCGGGCGGCCATTCGCGATTGAAGGCGACCTCAAGGTCGGCTGGCGCAGGCCGCCTGGCGAAACGGGCTGGCGCGCCTGGGTGCCCTGGCCGCGCTTTTCCGCCACGCAGATCGCAATCGCCAATCCCGCCTGGACCCAGTCCCCGCATTTCGCCACGCTCGACGAGATCGACTTCGAAGTGGCCGTGTTGCCGCTGCTCGCGCACGACATTGTGATTCCTGCGATCAATCTCGTGAATCCGTCCGTCGACGTCGAACGTCTCACCGACGGCCGCAATAACTGGACCTTCCAGTTGCCCGCTTCGAGCGGGCCTTCCACGTGGCGTCTCAATCTGCACGACATCACGTTTTCGAGCGGCAACATCGCCGTGAGCGATCAGCAGACGAAAACCGACGTGAAGATCGCCGTGAGCCTGCTTGGCCAGGGCATTCCGATCGGCGAGGTGATGGCGCAGCAGGAAGCCGCGTCGCGCCAGGGCTCGGCGCAGGTGATCGGCCGCGCGGGCGCGAATCGCCTCGCGCAGCAGGCGCGTGAGCAGGCGGCCTCGGAGGCGGCGGCCGCCAGTGCTGCCAGCGAGGCCGCCGCGGCGAGTGGCGCAGTGGCCTCGGGGGCGATTGGCGCGGCGAGTACGGCAAATGCAACGAGCGCGCCGGGCGTAACGAGCGCAACGAGCGCGCCCGCAGTGGGCTCGCAGGCGCTTGCCGCGAGCGCCGCCTCGGGTGCATCCGGCGCAAAGCCGCCCGCCCGGCAGCCGTTCTACGCGATCGGCTGGACGATCAAGGGCACGTACAACAAGACGCCGCTCTCGGGCGAAGGCAAGCTCGGCGGCGTGCTCGCGCTCCAGGATGCAAAGCGCCCGTTCCCGATCCAGGCCGACGTGCGCGCGGGCGACATGCATATCGCGCTCGTCGGCACGCTCACCGACCCCGCGCATCTGGCCGCCGTCGACTTGCGTCTGTGGCTTCAGGGCCAAAGCATGGGGCATCTCTACAACCTAACCGGCGTGACGCTGCCCGAGACGCCGCCTTACGCCACCGAGGGACACTTCGTCGGCCAGTTCCATCGCGGCGCGAGTGTGTTCCGCTACGAGAACTTCACGGGCCGTGTGGGCGGCAGCGACCTGAACGGCACGCTCGTCTACGAGCAGCGCTCGCCGCGGCCGCTGCTCTCGGGCGTGCTGGTCTCGAACCTGTTGCAGTTCTCCGATCTCGCGCCGATCATCGGCGCGGACAGCAAGGCGAGCAAGGAAAAGCGCGGCGACACGGTCAGCCAGCCCGCCGACCGTGTGATCCCCGTCGAGCCGTTCCGCACCAACCGCTGGAACGCCATCGACGCCGACGTCAAATTCACGGGGCGGCGCATCATCAAGCAGGGCAGCCTGCCGATTCAGGACCTCTATACGCACGTGAGCATGACGAACGGCGTGCTCGTGTTCGATCCGCTGCAATTCGGCGTGGCGGGCGGCACGCTGGCCACGCGGCTTTCGCTCGACGGCAGCGGCGAGCCGCTCAAGGCGCGCGGCACGGTGGAGGCGCGCCATCTTAAGCTCAAGCAGTTGTTCCCGAGCGTGAAGTCGATGCAGTCGGCGCGCGGCGAGATCAACGGCGACGCGTCGCTGTCGGCCACCGGCAATTCGCCGGCGGCGCTAGCCGCGACCTCGAATGGCGAAGTGAAGCTGCTCGTCACGCAGGGCACGATCAGCCGCCTGCTCATGGAGGCGGCGGGCCTGAACGTGGCGAACGTGGTCTACGAAAAACTCTTCGGCACGCGCGACGTGAAGATCAATTGCGCGGCGGCGGACTTCGTCGCGACCAACGGCACGCTCGATCCGCGCGTGTTCGCGCTCGACACCGACGACGCGGTGATCAATATCGACGGCCCGATCAATCTGCACGACGAGTCGTTGGACATGAAAGTCCATCCCCACACGAAGGGCTTTCGCATTTTCACGCTGCGCTCGCCGCTCTACGTGAAGGGCACCTTCAAGAACCCGCACGTGGGCGTGGATGCAACGGCGCTTGCGCTGCGCGGCGGCGCGATGATCGGGCTCGGGCTGATCAACCCGTTCGCCGCGTTGATCCCGCTGATCGCGCCGAGCAACAACAAGCCGCTGCCGTGCGACGAGCTGTTCGCGCAGATGCGTCAGCACCCGGTGGCGCCGCCGCCGGGCCAGAGGATGCACGCGGCGGCGCTGCCGAAGCCGCCGGCGGGGAACGCGACAAACGCAGGAAGTGGCGCGAAGGAAGGCGGCGGGAAGTCCACGGGCGGCAACGCGAGCCCGGCTACGCGAACGCAGCCTGCGCCGTCCACGCCGCAATCGGGGCCGTCGAATCTCTACCGGGGAAGCTAAGCGTGAGGGCGAACAAGAACGCGCCGGGTGGCTCGCACCCGGCGCGTTCCGTGAAACCGGCGCTGCCCGCCTAGCGCAGCGAGCGCGGTGCCGTGTCGCCCGCGGCGTCCTGGCGGCGCGTGACGCGCCGCGAAGTCATCGACGGACGCGCCGCGCCGAACTCGGGCAGGATCCGCCCGCGCGCGCGGCTCGCGAACACGAGAAAACCGAAGCCGTCCGCCTCATACCAGTAGCCGCCGTTTTCGAGGCCTTCGATCGGTTGCTCGAGCGCATGCGCGATCGATTCGATGCAGCGTTTGCGCAATTCGCTCGTGCCCGGATACGGCGGCTGTGCGCCACGCACGCTGCACAGGAGTACGTCCAACCCTGGCAGGACATGGGCGTACAGCACTGGCTCGTCCTGAGCGCGCGCACGCGCGATCTTGGTATCGAGTTGGCCGAACGGTTTGAAGTGGCTCAGCACGGCGAGAAACGACTCGTCGCCATCAGCCTTGATGCGTTTGCGCTTTTTCGGGAAGGACATAAAAATTCGCCTGAAAAAGGTGGATTGCAAAACACTCAGCGTTCCCATGCGACCACTCCCGGACTGGTGCGCCGCACGTCGATCCGTTATAGCACACGGATTTGCAGGGTTCACGAGGATAGAAACGGGGACGCGCCGCGATCACGGCTTGCGGCTCGTGTTGTGCGTTGGCGCGCTACGCCGCTCGCACGTCATGCCCCTGTCCAACCCTCATTGCGTCCGCAAACGTCATGCCGGATCGCACGTTGCGCTCATGTAGATATCCCGGCGCTCTCTCGCTTGTCTCCGGTCTCAATAATAGACCTGTGTGTCCGTGGAGTGTGGCGAATTGCCGCAAAAAAGCGGGTTTTCCACGAACCAGGGTGCGTGGCGCCACACAGATTGTCATCCTGAAAATTCGCGCAGATAATGTTGCGGTTCCGGCGTTCGCGGCCCCGGCCGGGCCGCGCGGGCCAACGCGGCGCGAGGCACGGCGCGTCGTGCGGACCGGCCACTGACCGGACTCCAGACAGACCCACATGAAACTGTTCGCCAAGGGGCTCTTGCTGATCGCGATACCGAGCGTGATCGAACTGGCGCTGCTCGGCGTCGTGTTCGACACCCAGGGCGAGGCCGCGCTCGCGGCGAAACGCGCGGAGAATACCCAGCAAATCCTCTGGCAGGCCACGAGTCTCGTCGACCCGTTGTTGCGCGAAGCCGCGCGCCTGCGCACGGGCGTCATGCTCGAAGATCCTTCCTTCATCGACCGCCGCGCCGTGTGGACCGAGTTCACCGACCGCATCACGCTGCTCGCCAGCATGGTGGCCGACAATCCCACGCAGCTCGCGCGCGTGGAGCACATGCGCGCGGCTGCTTACGCGTGGCGCAAGGAGGCGGGCGATATCGCCGATGCATTGCGCATGGGCCACAGCGCACCGTTCGCGCAGGCGGCCGGCGACGGCTTGCCGCCCGAGATCGACACCGTGCGCCAGGTGCTGGGCGAATTCATCGCCGAGGAAACGCGGCTCGACGAGGCGCGCGCGGCCATGCTGCGCGAGACGCGCGAGCGTCAACAGGACGCGCTCATTTTCGTGGTGGTGGGCTCGATGCTGATCTGGGGCTTCACGGCGATGGCGTTCGCGCGCAACGTGGGCGTGCGCTTGGCCGCGCTCGGCGCGAACGCGCAGCGGCTGGGCGAGGGCGCCACGCTCGCGCCGCGCCTTTCGGGCAACGACGAAATCGCGGCGCTCGATGCCGTGCTGCACCAGACGAGCGTGCGGCTGCAAGCGGCCGAGCGCGAGCAGACCGCGCTAAAGGCGCAGCTCCAGGCGCGCGCGGCCGACCTCGCGCGCGCCAACGAGCATTTGCGCCAGGAGACGCAGGACAACGAGATGTTTATCTACAGCGTCTCGCACGATCTGCGCTCGCCGCTCGTCAATCTCCAGGGCTTTTCGAAGGAGCTACAGGTCTCCTGCGACGAGTTGCGCGCGCAGATCGATTCGGCCGGCTTGCCCGGGCACGAGCACCGCGCCATGGCCGAGATCCTCGACGGCGACGTGGACGAATCATTGCAATTCCTGCGCCAGGCGGTCTCGCGCGCGGCGGCCATCATCGACGCGCTGCTGCGCATTTCGCGCGCCGGGCGGCTCGAATACCGCTGGCAGCGCGTGAACGTCGCGCGGCTCGTGGAGCGTGTGCTGGGCGGCCTGAGCGGCCCGAGCGGGGAGCTCGCGCGGACCGCGCGCATCGAGGTGCGCGAGTTGCCGCCCGCCTGGGGCGACCCCGTCGCGCTCGAGCAGATTTTCGGCAACCTCGTTGACAACGCGCTGCGGCACCTCGACCCGGCACGGCCGGGGCGCATCGAGATCGGCGCGCTCGACGCGGGAAGCGCGACAGGCAGCGAAGGGCACGAGGAACCGGCGGACGGGCAAGCCGAAAAAGACGTGCGCGCGACGCCGGGCGAGCGGACACGGACCTATTATGTGCGCGACAATGGCGTTGGGATTGCGCAGGCCTACCTGCCGAAGCTCTTTCGCGCGTTTCAGCGCTTGCACGGCGGCGATTCGGCCGGGCAGGGCACGGGCCTCGCGCTCGCGCGACGCATTGCGGAACGGCACGGCGGCCGCATCTGGGTCGAGTCGACCGAAGGCGCGGGCTCGACGTTCTTCGTCGCGCTGCCGGACCAGCCCTTGCGCACCGCCTAGCGGCAACCTTTCAACAAGCAGGCAATAGACCCTTGCAGCACGTGGGAGTGTCGAGATGAAGAACGGGGAACAGGTCAGCATCGTGCTGATCGAAGACGACGACGGGCATGCCACCCTGGTCGAGCGGAACCTGCGGCGCTCGGGCATCTCGAACGGCTTCGTGCGTTTTCGCGACGGCCAGGAGGCGCTCGATTACTTTTTCGGCGCGCCGGGCACACAGGGCGCGGAGAATGACGCGCAAAGGGACGCACGCTATCCGTCGCGCGACGCGCTTGGCAACTTCGTCGTGCTGCTCGATCTGCGCATGCCGCGCGTGGACGGTTTCGAGGTGCTGCGGCGCCTGAAGGCGGAGCCCGCCACGGCCTCGGTGCCCGTGATCGTGCTCACGACCACCGACGACCCGCGCGAGATCGAACGATGCTACGAACTCGGCTGCAACGTGTACATCACGAAACCGGTCGAATATGACGCATTCATCGAGGCCGTTCGGCGACTCGGTTTCTTTCTCCAGGTCGTCAAGCTGCCGCCTGGTCATCGTTTCGCCCAACCCTGATCCGTTGCCACTGACTCACGCATCACGCATGGACTCTTCACCCCTCGCCACACGGCCGCAAGCGCGGCCCATGCCCGAACGGACGCTTCGCGCATGACTGACGCAACCACGATGCTGGTCGGTGCGCGCGTGCTCGTCGTCGACGACGACGAAGGCATCCTGCGCCTCGCCCGCAAGTCGCTCCTGCGCGCCGGCGCGCGCGTCGACACCTGCCCGGGTGTCACGGAGGCGAGCGCGCTGCTCGCCGCCCATACGCCCGACGTGCTCGTGCTGGACTACCAGCTCGACGGCGCCGAAACAGGCCTCGACTTTTTTCGCCGGCTGCGCGCCGACGACGTGCGCGTGCCCGCCATTCTCGTGACGGGCTTCACCGACGAGTCGCGCGTGATCGCCGCGCTGCGCGCAGGTGTCTCGGACGTGGTGCCGAAGTCGGGCGACTATCTCGACTATCTGCCGGAGGCGGTGGCGCGCGTGCTCTCGCAGGTCGCGCTGCAACGTGCCTCCGACGAAGCGCTGCTGCTGCGCGATCGCGAGGAGCACTACCGCACGCTATCCGAGGCGCTGCCCCACCTCGTGCTCACCTGCGGCGCGGACGGCAATTGCGACTTTCTCTCGAAGCAGTGGCTCGACTACACGGGGCTCGACGCGCGCGACGCGCAAGGCCTCACGTGGCTCGATGCCGTGCACCCCGACGACCGCGAGGAGATCCGCCATACGTGGCTCAGGTCCGTGGGCAGCGGCGCCACCGACTATCGCCACGAATTGCGCATTCGCCGTCATGACGGCGTGTACCGATGGTTCGACGTTCGCATCGTGGCGATGCGCGACCCGCGTGGCGGCGTGAACAAGTGGTTCGGCAGTTGCACGGACATCGATTCGCAGCGCGAAGCAACCGAGGAGCGCGAACGTTTGCTCGCCTCGGAGCAGGCCGCGCGCCAGGCGGCGGAGGAGGCCAATCGCGCGAAAGACCGTTTCCTCGCGATGCTCTCGCACGAGCTGCGCACGCCGCTTACGCCGGTGCTCGCGGGCACGCGCCTGCTCGAACAGATCGACGGGCTGCCCGAAGCCGCGCGCACGGGCGTGCTGATGATCCGCCGCAACATCGAGCTGGAGGCGCGCCTCATCGACGATCTGCTCGATCTCACGCGCGTGGCCAACGGCAAACTGAGCCTCGCGCTCGACACCGTCGACGTGCACGAAGTCATCGAGGCGGTGCTCGAACTCTTTCACAGCGAAATCCAGATCAAGCAGCAGGACGTCCATGTGGATCTGCGCGCGCAGCATCACTACGTGCGCGGCGATCGCGCGCGGCTGCAACAGATGCTCTGGAATCTCGTGCGCAACGCCGCGAAGTTCACGCCCGACGGCGGCCACATCTATGTGCGCACGCGCGACGAGCGCATGCACGTGGAAATCGAGGTGGAAGACACCGGCATCGGCATTGCGCCCGAGCAGATCGGCAAGCTCTTTCACGCGTTCGAGCAGGGCAGCCACAACCTCACGCGCCAGTTCGGCGGCCTCGGCCTCGGGCTTGCCGTGACGCGCGCGCTGACCGAGGCGCATGGCGGGCGCGTGAGCGCGAAAAGTCCGGGCGCGCATTGCGGCGCGACCTTCACGATCGTGCTGCCCACCGCGGTGCCGGGCGAAGGCGCGGCGGCCACCGCCGAGCTGCGTGGTCCACACCGCGAGGGCGCATTGAACATTCTGCTGATCGAGGACCACGAGGACACCGCCGAGGTGATGTCGCAACTCATGCGCGCGAGCGGCCACGAGGTGGCGGTGGCGGGCAGCGTGGCCGGTGCGCTGGCGCTCACGGCCGGCATGCGTTTCGACCTCGTGGTGAGCGACATTGGCTTGCCGGACGGTTCCGGCATCGATTTCATCCGTGCGTTCCGGGCACAATCGTCGGCGCCGGCTATCGCGCTCACGGGTTTCGGCACCGAAGACGACGTGCGCCGCAGCGTCGAGGCGGGCTTTACCGCGCATCTTACGAAGCCCGTCAACTTCGAGCAGCTCGAACGGCTGATCGAAGAGGCGCTGGCCGCGCGCGCGGCGGCGCCGTTCGGGCCGGACGCGGCGAGCCCCGCGCCCTGAGCGTCGCCGGGCGGCACGGCAAGGGCGAAAAAAACCCGCGCGGCCTTGCGGCGGCGCGGGCTTTTTTTCCGGATTCTCTCGTCCGGGCGCTGACCAGACTCAGCGCGGATTGTTCTTCAACGAGTCGCGGATCTCGCGCAGCAGCAGCACGTCTTCGGGCGTCGGCGCCGGAGCAGCGGCCGCGGCTTCTTCCGGCTTGCGCAGCTTGTTGATGAATTTCACCATCAAAAAGATGATGAACGCGAGGATGACGAAGTTGATCACCGCGGTGATGAACGAGCCATAGCCGAACACGGCCACGCCCGCAGTCTGCAAATCCTTGTACGACTCGGGATTGCCTTTATAGCTGGCCGGAATGTGGCCGAGCCGGACGAACATGTTCGAGAAGTCGAGGCCGCCCGTGATCACGCCGATGACCGGCATGATGAGATCCTTGACGATGGAGTTGACAATGCTCGAGAACGCGCCGCCGATGATCACACCGACGGCAAGATCCATCACGTTGCCTTTGACGGCGAATTCCTTGAACTCCTGGACGATGCTCATGAGCGGGCTCTCCCTGAATGGCGCAGCACGGGGCTGGGGTCAAAACGACGTATTGGCGCAATCATAGCGAACGCGTCCGTATTGCGGTAGCAGTTTGACATTCCCTGACGTTTTGCCGAGCGCGTTGGCCAGGGCCGGCGGCGAAGTCCGGGCACGCGCACGCGGCATGCCTGCCGGGCGCGCTCGATGTGACTCGGTGCGCCTCAGTGTGCAAGCGAGAGGTGCGAGTGGAATGCGTCGGGGTCGGTGTTGGTGCCGCACAGCAGCACGCCCACGCGCTTGCCTTGCAGCGTGTCGCGCAGCGGCCCGAGCAGGCCTGCCGTGGCCGCGGCGCAAGCCGGTTCGACGGCGAGCTTCAGTTGCTCGAAGAGCACGCGCATCGCGCGGCGCATGTCGTCGTCGGAAACGGTGACGACGCGCTCGATATGGCGGCGGCACAGCGTATAGCTGTATTGCTCCGTGTGCGGCGCCATGACCGAGTCGGCGATCGAGTGCATATGGGACATGCGCACGGTGTGGTTCGCGGCGAAGCTGCGGCTCATCACGTCCGAGCCCTCGGGCTCCACGCCATACACATGCACGCGCGGATTCGCGAGCCGCAGCGCCGTGGAGACGCCCGCCGCCAGACCGCCGCCGCCGATGGGCACGACCACGGCGTCGAGGTCGGGCGCCTGGGTGGCCCATTCGTAGCCGAGCGTGGCCGTGCCGAGCACTGTGCGGTAGCCGTTGAACGGATGCACGAAATAGCGTCCCTCGTCGGTCTCGATACGGCGCACGATGTCGAACGCCTCGCTGCTGTTGCCCGCCATGACGATTTCCGCGCCAAAGCGCCGGCATTGCGCGACGCGCGCCTCGCTCGCGGTGCGAAAGAGCACGACCTTCGCACTGATGCCGAGACGCATGGCCGCATACGCGACCGCGATGGCGTGATTGCCGCCCGAGACGCAGGTGATGCCCGCGCTGCGTTGCGCGGCGTCGAGCGCGAGCAGATGCGTGAACGCGCCGCGCACCTTGAAGCTGCCGCTCGATTGCAGCAGTTCGAACTTGAAGTTCACGAGCGTCGCTTCGAGCGTCGACAGATCATGGCGGTCGAACACCGGGGTGCGCAGCACCCACGGCGCGAGGGCGAAATGCTGCGAGGCGATCTCGTCGAGCGTGGGGATCGCCTCACCGTCTATCGTGTGGCTGGTGGGCAGCGGCGTGGCGGTGGACATGGCGGTGCGCGTGCGGCGTGGTTATCGTGCCTGGGCTTCGACGGACAGGCCGTGCACGAGCTTGCGCAGGAAACCTTCGCAGGCCGCGAGCTGTTCGAGCGACACGTATTCGTTGGGCTTGTGCGCCTGCTGGATGTCGCCGGGGCCGCACACCACGCTCGGAATGCCCGCGCGCGCGAAGAGGCCCGCCTCGGTGCCGTACGCAACCTTGCGGCGCGCGTCGTCGGCGGTGAGCGCACGCACGAGCTGCGTGATCGCGGCCTGCTCGGTGGCGTCGAGGCCGGGGGCGGCTGCGATCTTCGTAAATTCGATCGCGCCCGCCGCGTGCTCGCGCTGCATCTTCGGCACGAGCGTTTCGCGCGCGTACTGCTCGATGCGCGCGAAGATCGTCTCGGGGTCGAGCGTCGGCAGATTGCGGAACTCGAACGCAAAGCGGCATTCCGCCGGCACCGTGTTGATGGCGTTGCCGCCTTCGATCGTGCTGGTTTGCGCGGTCGTGAACGGCACGTCGTAAAGCTCGTCGAAGGGGCCGTTGGCGCGGAACTCGTCGGCCATGTCGCGGATATAGCAAATGAGGCGCGCCGCGTATTCGATGGCGTTGAGGCCGCGCGGCGTGAGCGACGAATGCGCGGCCTGGCCGCGCACGCAGCACTGGTACGCGTTGATGCCCTTGTGCGCCACGATGGGGCGCATGCTCGTGGGTTCGCCCACGATGCAGCCTTCGGGCTTCACGCCGCGCTTCACGAGTTCCTCGATCATGAGCGGCGCGCCCACGCAGCCCACTTCCTCGTCGAACGAGAGCGCGAGGTGCAGGGGCTTGGCGAGTTTCGTCTGCTGGATTTCGGGCAACAGCGTGAGCGCCGCGCCGATAAAGCCCTTCATGTCGCAGGTGCCGCGGCCGTAGAGCAGCCCGTCGCGGATCTCGGGCTTGAACGGGTCGCTGTCCCACTTCTGGCCGTCCACGGGCACCACGTCGGTGTGGCCCGAGAGCACGATGCCGCCGTTCGTTTCGCCGTCATGGGCGGGGATCGTGGCGAACAGGTTGGCCCACTTGCCGTCGCGGCCATAGGTGAGCGTCGATTCGATGCCGCGCGCGCGCAGATCGTCGCGCACCGTCTCGATCAGGCCGAGATTCGGATGACGGCTGACCGTATCCATCGAAACGAGGCGGGTAACCCAGGGGAGCGAGGCGGGAACGGAGGCGAACTGCGTGGAAGACTGCGCTGTTTCAGCGGCGTGGGACATGTTGGACTCCAGCTTGCT
This sequence comes from Paraburkholderia unamae, assembly GCF_003268775.1. Classification (GTDB taxonomy): domain Bacteria; phylum Pseudomonadota; class Gammaproteobacteria; order Burkholderiales; family Burkholderiaceae; genus Paraburkholderia; species Paraburkholderia unamae. The sequence goes on along the minus strand of NZ_QLSU01000029.1, from coordinate 92,434 downwards.
TGTATTCTTCATCTTACCCAAAAAGAATGTGGCAAGCCAAAGCGACCGGCAGTGTGTGGCTTCCCGGAGCGCTCGCCGGCCACCAGCATGGCGCGCTGCAACATCACGTGAAAACGCCCGCGCGGAAGGCGATCCGCGCGGGCGTCGGGTGGGCGTCGGGAAGGCGTGCCGGGACCTTAGCGCGCAGCGCTCGCGCGATTGGGCGCGCCGAGCGCGCGCAACGTCTCCTTCACGGTGGCCACGCGCACCGCGAGGTCGGGGCTGCGCGTTTCTATGCGCAGCTTGTCCTGGCCCGCGAGCTTGATGTGCTTGTGCTTCTGCACCATCTCGATGATGCGCATGGCGTCCACGGGCGGATTCGGCACGAACTGCAAGCCGATCACGGCTTCGCCCGCATCGATCTTCGTGATGCCGAGCGGCTTGGCCGCCAGTCGCAGCCGATGCGTTTCGATCAGCGCGTGCGCCTGCGGCGGCATCTTGCCGAAGCGGTCGATCAGCTCCTCCTGAATGCCGTCGATCGAATCGTCGTGCTCGCAGTTCGCAAGGCGCTTGTAGAGCGACAGGCGCTCCTGCACGTCGCCGCAATAGTCGGCAGGCAGGATGGCAGGCGCGTGCAGGTTGATCTCCGTCGTCGCCGCGAGCGGCGCGTTCAGATCGGGCTCACGGCCGTCCTTGAGCGCTTTCACGGCGTCGTTGAGCATGTCCGTGTAGAGCTGGAAGCCGATCTCCTGGATCTCGCCCGACTGCTTGTCGCCGAGCACTTCGCCCGTGCCGCGAATCTCCAGATCGTGCATCGCCAGATAGAAGCCCGAACCGAGTTCTTCCATCTGCTGAATCGCCTCCAGACGGCGCTGCGCCTGCTTCGTGAGCCCTTGCGGATCGTGCACGAGCAAATACGCGTACGCCTGGTGGTGCGAGCGCCCGACGCGGCCGCGCAACTGGTGCAACTGGGCGAGACCGAACTTGTCGGATCGATGGATGAGGATCGTGTTCGCGGTCGGCACGTCGATGCCGGTCTCGATGATCGTCGTACACAGCAGCACGTTCGCGCGTTGCCCCACGAAATCGCGCATCACGGTTTCGAGCTCGCGCTCGTGCATCTGGCCGTGCGCCACCGCGATGCGCGCTTCGGGCACCAGCGCTTCGAGCATCGCGCGGCGGTTCTCGATGGTCTCCACTTCGTTGTGCAGGAAGTACACCTGGCCGCCGCGCTTGAGTTCGCGCAGCATGGCCTCGCGAATCACGCTGTCTTCCTCGCGGCGCACGAAGGTCTTGATGGCGAGGCGCTTTTGCGGCGCGGTCGCGATCACGGAGAAGTCGCGCAGGCCTTCGAGCGCCATGCCGAGCGTACGCGGAATCGGCGTGGCGGTGAGCGTGAGCACGTCCACTTCGGCGCGCAGCGCCTTGAGCGCTTCCTTCTGGCGCACGCCGAAACGGTGCTCCTCGTCGATGATCACGAGACCGAGGCGCTTGAACTGCACGTCGGACGACAGCAGCTTGTGCGTGCCGATCACGATGTCGACGGTGCCGTCGTTGATCTGCTGGATCGCGCCGCTCACTTCCTTCGCGGTCTTGAAGCGCGACAGCTCGGCAATGCGCACGGGCCACTCGGAGAAACGGTCCGTGAAGGTTTGCGTGTGCTGCTCGGCGAGCAGCGTGGTGGGCGAGAGAATCGCCACCTGCTTGCCGCCCATCACGGCGATGAACGCCGCGCGCAACGCCACTTCCGTCTTGCCGAAGCCCACGTCGCCGCACACGAGGCGGTCCATCGGCTTGCCGCTCGTCATATCACCGATCACGGCGGCGATCGCCGCGGCCTGGTCCGGTGTTTCCTCGAAGCCGAAGCTTTCCGCGAACTTCACGTAGTCGCGCGGATCGAGCTTGAACGCGTGGCCTTCGCGCGCGGCGCGGCGCGCGTAGAGGTTCAACAGCTCGGCGGCCGTGTCGCGGATCTGCTGCGCGGCCTTGCGGCGCGCCTTTTCCCACTGGCCCGAGCCGAGCGCGTGCAGCGGGGCGCTGTCGGGATCGGCGCCGCTGTAACGCGAAATCACATGCAACTGCGAAACCGGCACGTAGAGCTTGCTGCCGTTCGCGTATTCGAGGTGCAGGAACTCGGTATCGCCTTCGCCGAGGTCCATCGTCACGAGGCCGTGATAGCGGCCGATGCCGTGCTGCGCGTGCACGACCGGGTCGCCCACTTTCAGCTCGGAGAGGTCGCGCACCATCGAATCGACGTTGCTCGCCTGTTCCTGGCGGCGGCGTCCCGCGCGGCGCGCGAGCGGCCCGTAAAGCTCGCTTTCGGTAATGATGGCGAGCGCCTCGCCCGGCAGCGAGAAGCCCGTGGTCAGCGGCGCGACGCCGAGCACGAAACGCTCGTCGCCGGTGAGCCAGTCCTCGAAACTGTCCGCGCCCGTGGGGCGCAGGTGATTATCGGCGAGCAACTGGGCGATGGTTTCGCGCCGGCCCGCCGATTCCACCGCGAACAGCACGCGGTTTTTCGTCGTGTCGAGGTAGGCGCGCAGCGCGGCGAGCGGGTCGTCGGCGTGACGGTCGATCGCAAGGCTCGGCAGCGCCGTGGCCCAGCCGCCTTCGCTTGTGGCCGGCAGCACGAGGCGCGCGAACGGCTTCGCGAACGTGAAGAAGTCCTCGTCGGTCAGGAAGAGGCGCTGCGGCTCCAGGATCGGCCGCTCGCGGTCGTGCGAGAGGAAGCTGTGGCGCTGCTTCGTGTCGTTGGTGAAGCGGCGGATCGAGGCGTCGAGGTCGCCCGAGAACACCAGCTGCGCGTTTTCCGGCAGGTAGTGGAACAGCGTGGCCGTCTCCTCGAAGAAGAGCGGCAGATAGTATTCGATACCGGCCGAGGGCACGCCGTTGCCGATGTCCTTGTAGATCGTCGCGCGGCTCGGGTCGCCTTCGAAGACCTCGCGCCAGCGGCTGCGAAACGCCGTGCGCGACGCTTCGTCGAAGGGAAATTCGCGGCCCGGCAACAGGCGCACGTCCTTCACGGGGTAGAGGCTGCGCTGGCTGTCCGGGTCGAAAGCGCGGATCGAGTCGACCTGGTCGTCGAACAGGTCGAGACGGTAGGGCAGCGGCGAGCCCATCGGAAAGAGGTCGATGAGCGAGCCGCGCACGCAGTACTCGCCGGGCCGCACCACCTGGCTCACGTGCTCGTAGCCCGCGAGCGTGAGTTGCGACTTGAGCTTCGCTTCGTCGAGCCGTTCGCCCTGCGAGAACGAGAACGTATAGGCCGCCAGGAACGACGCGGGCGGCATGCGGTAGAGCGCCGTGGTGGCCGGGACGATGAGGATGTCGCAGCGGCCCTCGCCGAGATCATGCAGCGTGGCGAGGCGCTCGGAGACGAGATCCTGGTGCGGCGAGAACGTGTCGTACGGCAGCGTTTCCCAGTCGGGCAGCAGGCGCACGCGCGCCTGCGGGGCGAAGAACGGGATCTCCTGGGCGAGCCGTTGGGCGTCCACAGCGCTCGCGCAGATCACGGCCAGCAGCGGAGCACGCGCGGCGCCGGCGAGCGCGGCCTCGCGGTAGCGGGCGATCAGGAGCGCGTCGGACGAGCCGTGCGTGCCGTCGAATGCGTAGCGCTGCCCCGGCTTGACGACGGCGACGGGGGACGGGGAGTGCGAGGATGCGGCGATATCGGACATAGGCAACAGGGTGGCCGACGCTTGTGTCGGTATGGTGGCCAACTCGGGCGAAGTGCAATGCCAGAATTTGGGGGCCGGGCTCGGGCCTTCAAGTGCAAAGCCATGCGCAAAGCTGCACCGGCCGGGCTCCGGCGGTCATTCGAAAGGCGCCCGCGGCCCGCGGGGCGGGGCGGCAGGCGCCATTCGGGTGACCGGTCAGGCGTGCGCCACGGCTCGAATTCACGCGAATCCGGCGCATGGCGCGGGCGTCTTTGCGGGCGTCCGGCGTGCGGCTAAGGGACCTATTATAAAATCCGTCCTTTACTTTGACTCATGCGGCTCGCGACACCGTGACTTCACGCCTTTTTGCCCTGATTCCGTGCGCCGGCACCGGCAGCCGTTCTGGGTCGGCCATGCCGAAACAATATCGAATCGTTGCCGGACGCGACCTCCTGCACTATACGCTCGCTGCTTTCGACGCCTGCAACGAATTCGCGCAGACGCTCGTGGTGATTTCCCCCGACGATAACCACTTCGACGCCCGCCGCTTCGGCGGCCTGCGCTTCGCCGTGCGGCGCTGCGGCGGCGCCTCGCGCCAGGCTTCGGTCTACAACGGTCTCGCCGCGCTTGCCGAATTCGGCGCGCGCGACGACGACTGGGTGCTCGTGCACGACGCGGCGCGCCCCGGTATCACGCCCGCGCTGATCCGCACGCTCGTCGAGGCGCTCAAGGACGACCCCGTGGGCGGCATCATGGCGCTGCCGGTGGCCGACACGCTCAAGCGCGTCGCGCCGCGGGACGACGCGGCGCCGGGCACGCGCATCGCGCGCACCGAGGCCCGCGACGGCCTCTGGCAGGCCCAGACCCCGCAGATGTTCCGCATCGGCATGCTGCGTACCGCGATCGAGCGCGCGCAGCAGGACGGCCACGATCTCACCGACGAAGCGAGCGCGATCGAGTGGCTGGGCCACAAGCCGCGCCTCGTGCAGGGGAGCCTGCGCAACTTCAAGGTGACGTACCCCGAAGACTTTGCGCTCGCCGAAGCCATTCTCAGGCAGCCCGCCGAATAAGCCCGCTGCGCAATCCCATCACCCATCTCCCGGAACCCCCACCCATGGACATCAGAATCGGACAAGGCTACGACGTGCACGCGCTGGTGCCCGGCCGCCCGCTCGTGATCGGCGGCGTGACGGTGCCGTACGACCGGGGCCTGCTCGGCCACTCGGACGCCGACGTGCTGCTGCACGCCATCACCGACGCGTTGTTCGGCGCCGCCGCGCTTGGCGACATCGGCCGCCATTTCCCCGACACCGACAAGCAGTTCTACGGCGCCGACAGCCGCGTGCTGCTGCGCGAATGCCTGCGCCGCGTGCAGGAAGCGGGCTTCACGCTCATGAACGTCGACACCACGGTGATCGCACAGGCGCCCAAGCTCGCGCCCCATATCGAGGCGATGCGCAAGACGATTGCCGACGACCTGAACCTGCCGCTCGATCGCGTCAACGTGAAAGCGAAGACGAACGAAAAGCTCGGCTATCTCGGCCGCAGCGAAGGGATCGAGGCCCAGGCCGCCGTGCTCCTGTTGCGCGCGTGACGCGCTTGCGAGCCCTGGTTGGCGGGGGTTCGCGCGGCTGAGCAGGGCGCGTGCCTGCTCCCCACCTTACGGCGATGGTTGCAACTGCAATCATCGCCGTCGCTTTTCTTGCCGATTAATTTCCGTTTATTTCATCCCATACTGAACCGGTAACCGGAAGTGGGGAGGGCAATGGCGGGAGTTGAAAGACGCGTGAAAGGCCTCGACGGCCTGCGAGCGCTCGCGGTGGTGCTCGTATTCCTCTCGCACAAGGCGCACGTCGATGCGATCGACGCGGGCAAGATCGGTGTCTGGCTGTTCTTCCTGATCAGCGGCTATCTCATCATCGGCGAGCTGCATCGCAACCGGCTGCGCATCGAGCAGCACGGCGCGCGCACCGCCGCGCTGCTGTACGTCTTCTTCATGAAGCGCGCGCTGCGCATTTTTCCCGTGTATTACCTGCTGCTGATTGCGCTGACCATCGCGCATGCATGCTTCTATCAGCGCGATGTCGATCTGGGTCTCGCCTGGCATTTCGCATTCCTCTCCAATTACTGGATTGGCGTGGTGCACGATGGCTGGCCCGGCACGGTGTCGCATTTCTGGAGCCTCGCGGTGGAGCAGCAGTTCTATTTGGTCGCGCCGTTCGCACTGCTGTTCGTGCGCGCTTCGCGGCATCTCGCGCTATGTGCCGTGGTCATCGCCGCTGCCGCGTTCGCCCACCTCGCGCTGTACGAGGAAGGTGCGATCGAGCCGCTTGTCTACGCGTTCTCGCCGTGGAATTTCGCCATGCTCGCGCTGGGCGGCGCGTTGTCGATTGGCGGCGCGCGCGTGTCGCTGCGCGCCGGGGCCGCGAGCGGCGTGTGGTTCTTTGCCGCGCTCGCGGCCGTCATGGGGTTCGCGCTCGCGCGCGCGGATTGTGGGCAAGCGCTGCCGGGCACGGCGCTGCCGGGCCTCTTCGATATCGGGCTCGCGCTCTCTCTGGGTGCGCTGTTCCTGTGGCTCGTGTGCCGCCAGGACAGCACGCTCGTCGCCGCACTCGAACTGCGTCCGCTCGCGTATCTCGGCACGATCAGTTACGGCTTCTATCTGTTCCACAACCTGGTGCCTTCGCGCCTGGGCGTGGCGCCGGAATTCTATGCGCGGCTGCATGTGCCGGAGACGGTGCAGACGGCGCTCGCGCTCGTGTTGCAGTTCGCGCTGGCCGTGCTGCTCGCGCATCTGTCGTGGCAGGTGCTGGAAAAGCGCGTGCTCGAATGGAAGCGGCCGCTCGAAACGGCGATACGCAACCGTTTGCCCGCGCGCGCCGCGGCAAGCCAGACGTGACGCGCAGGGTGGTGCGGCGCCAGGCCGCGCTGCGTTGACGTGTCGCGCTGCGCTAAAGCGTCTCGCCGCCGATCTCGCGCCCGCCGGGGCACAACTCGCCGGTCTGAAGGCCGTCGAGCACGCGCAGGACTTCTTCTGCGCTGCGGCCCACGTTCAGGTTGTTCACCGTTACGTGCTGGATCGTGTTGTCGGGATCGATGATGAAGGTCGCGCGCAGCGCCACGCCCGCTTCCTTGTCGCGGATGCCCAGCTGATCGATCAGTTCGCCCTTCACGTCGCCGAACGAATAGTGATTGAGGCGATTCAGGTCCTGGTCTTCGCGCCGCCACGCGAGCTTCACGTATTCGTTGTCGCAGCTGCCGCCCATCACGACCGCTTCGCGGTCGTCGAACTCCTTGATGAGCCGCGCAAACGCGACGATCTCGGTGGGGCAGACGAGCGTGAAATCCTTCGGATAAAAGTAGATGACCTTCCACTTGTTCGAGAAGGTCTGCTCCGTGATTTCGATGAACGCGGACTCGCCGTTTTCCTCGGGATGGTTGAAGCCGGGCTTCGCGGCGGTCACTGTGAAGGCTTCGAGTTTGTCGCCGACGGTTTTCATGGCGGGGATCCTCAGACGAGAGGCGGGCCAGGCGGCCCGCTTTGGCTCCGCACGCGGGAAAGCGTGCCCTTGATCCGATTGTCGCAGGAGCGGGCGGCGCGTGCTGTGAGCGTGCGCCGTCGCGGGCTACGGGTTACGAAGAGACGGGACGGGGGCGATCAGGCGCCCTTGGCGAGCGGGAACTCGATCGTCACTTCGAGGCCCGGGCCCGGCAGCCGGTTGCGCAGCCGCAGCGCGCCGCGATAACGGCCCACGAGCCGCTGCACGATGGCCATGCCGAGTCCCGTGCCGTTGGCCTGGGTGCGGGCCGTGTCCACGCGGTAGAACGGCCGCGTGACGAGCGGGAGCTGATCCTCGGGAATGCCGGGGCCTTCGTCGACCACCGAGAGCTCGACGCGCGAATGCGAGACACGCGTTTCGAGCATGATGTGCGGAATGCCGTCGGTTTCGCTCGCGCCGTACTTGCGGGCGTTCTCGATCAGGTTGCCCACCACGCGGCGCATGTCGGTGTCGTCGGCTTCGATCATGGCCGAAGGCGCGAGCCGCGTGATGAGACGCACGCCGTCCTCGCTCGCCATGCGCGCAGCCATCTCGCCGGCAATGACCGAAAGATCGACGCGCTCGGGCATGCGCTGCGCGGGCCGCGCATAATCGAGGAAGCGGCCGATGATCATGTCCATCTGCTCGATGTCGTCGATCATCGCGTCCTTGGTTGCCTGGTCGGACGGGCTCATCTCCGTTTCAAGCCGCAGGCGCGCGAGCGGCGTGCGCAGGTCGTGCGAGATGCCCGCGAGCATCAGCGCCCGGTCGGCCTCCAGTTGCTCCAGGTCGCGCACCATTTGGTTGAACGAGCGATTGGTTTCGGCCGCGACGCCCATGCCGCTTTCGGGCAAGGGCGCAGGCGGCTGCCCCGAGCCCAGCATGCGCGCCGACATGGCCAGCCGCGCGAACGGCCGGTTCACGAGACTCGTGATGAAAGCCGCGCCGAACAGCGAGAGCGCGAGCGCGGAGACACCCCATCCCACCCACTGCAAGCCCGTGACGTTGTCGAGCTGATCCCGGTCGAGCGCGACCCAGTAATCGTCGTCGTCGATCTTGAAGCTGATCCACACGCCCGGAATGTTGTTCACGGACTGCGCGATGATGGTGTCGTCGCCAAGGCGCCCGCGAATGTCATGCTCGATCAGGCGATTGAGTGACTCGTCGGGCTGGAGCTTGTATTTGTCCGTGGTTTCGCGCGGGTAGACGCGCACGCCCTCGTTGCTCTCGAGATCCTGCAACAGCGCGCGGCGCAGATCGGGATCGGAGTAGAGGAGCGCCGTGCGCGTGAGCTTCACGACCGCGACGAGCTGGAGCGCCACGCGTTGCGCGCGCGGCTCGCGCTCGATCACGCGAAAGCTCTGGAACCACGCGGCAAGGCTGACGGCGATGAGCAGGGCGATCAGCAGGAAGGTGCGCCAGAACAGATCGCCGAACGCGAGCGTGAGCAAACGCCGGTCAATCCGCATGGACCCTTCCCGTTTCAACAGAGGCAGTGCAGACAACGAGACACCATCCAGGATCAGGCGGCGCCGTCGGGAATGAACACGTAGCCGAGTCCCCACACCGTTTGAATGAAACGCGGGCTGCCCGGATCGGGTTCGATGAGCTTGCGCAGGCGCGAGATCTGCACGTCGAGGCTCCGGTCGAACACTTCGTATTCCCGGCCGCGTGCGAGCTCCATGAGCTTTTCGCGCGACAGCGGCTGGCGCGGATGACGCGCGAACACCTTGAGCACCGAAAACTCGCCCGTGGTGAGCGGAATTTCCTGCCCGGCCTTGGTGAGCGTGCGCGTGGCGAGATTCAGCGCGAATTCGCCGAACTCGAACACCTCGGTGGTTTCCGAGGGCGCGCCCGGCAGCTCGGACGGCGCCTGGCGGCGCAGCACGGCGTGAATGCGCGCGACCAGCTCGCGCGGGTTGAAGGGCTTGGGCAGATAGTCGTCGGCGCCCATTTCGAGGCCGACGATGCGATCCACGTCCTCACCCTTGGCGGTGAGCATGATGATAGGCGTGCGGTCGTTGCTGCCGCGCAGGCGGCGGCAGATCGACAGGCCGTCTTCGCCGGGCAGCATGAGGTCGAGCACCAGCAGGTCGAAACGCTCGCGCACCCACAGCTTGTTCATGGCGGGGGCGTTTTCGGCCACGTATACGTTGAAGCCCTGTTCGCCGAGGTAGCGGCGCAGCAGATCCCGGAGTCGGGGATCATCATCGACAACGAGAATTTTGGACGGGTTTTTGGTTTCCATGCCTGGCATCTTAGCGCGATTGGATAGTGATGCGAGTTTGCACCAATTATCAGGTTACAGTCAGTTACAAAATTTACCCGTGCTGTGCCACGGCATCAAGCACCGACAGATAGACTTCTTTACGTAAAGCGGCTGTTCGGTAGATACTTCATTCGACTTTAAATTCCAGGCCCGCGCAGGTCGGGTTCGTACATGCATTCGAGGTAGCCGTTTGCCGCGTCAAGAAGGGAACAAAACGATGGGAGGGGTCAGGCCGACAATGCGCCACACCATGCTTGCACTGGCGCTAGCCGGTGGCGTGGCGGCTGCATTGGAGTCGGTGCCGGCTCGGGCCCAGCCCTCCGCAGACCGGTACGAGAACACGCAGTCGCCCGCTCGCGCGCCGGGTGGCAAGTCACCGATGCGCCGCGTACGCGGCGACCCGATCCCGCGTCCTGCATCAGACCTCAATCAGCGTCCCGCCGTTCCCCCCGATCTCGATCAGCGCCGCCGTGACGGCCATATGACGCCCGACGAGCGCAAGCTCTTGCGCCAGCATATCGAAGACGCCGTGCGCGAACTGTATAAGCGCTGATATTGCCGCGGCGTTTCAGGCGCGCCATTTTCTCTTCGCTCGCACCGCACGCCTTTCTCGTGCCTTTCATGATTTTACCGGCTTGGGGCGGCATATTCGGGTTATGCACGCGATCGTGCCGCGCTGAAAAATCTCGTAGCAATTGCGCGGTCAACAGCCGTTTCTCGCCGACCGTTAAGCCGGTACATTCGATTCATGCGCCGGCCGTCTCGCCGCGCGCCCATTCATCATGAGCGACTCCAGACGGTTCAGGCCGGGCGCGATGTCTCGCGCGGCATCGTCAGACGATGACGACGGCGCGCTCGTCGACGCCGACGACGCGCGCCATCTCCTCATTCGCACGGGCTTCGCGCCACGCGCCGATGAGGTCTCGCCTTATGTGGGCCTGACGCGCGCGCAAGCCGTCGCGCGGCTGCTCGACAGCGCGCGCACCGAGGCGCTCACGCCGCTGCCCGCCTGGAGCGAAGAAGCGCTGCCGAGCCGCGCCCAGCAACGCGCATGGACACCCGACGAGCGCCGCGAGGCGCAACGCCAGCGCGGTGCGCGCTACGACGAACTGCGCGCATGGTGGCTGCGCGAGATGCTCGTCACGCCTTCGCCGCTCACCGAGCGCATGACGCTCTTCTGGCACAACCATTTCACGTCGGGGCAGGACAAAGTGTCCGAGCCGCAGTTGATGGCCGCGCAAAACGCGCTCTTGCGACGTAACGCGCTTGGCAGCTTCGCGACGATGTTGCATGCCGTCGCGAAGGACCCGGCAATGCTGCTTTACCTCGATGGCGCGAGCAATCGCAAGGGCCGGCCCAACGAGAATTTCGCACGCGAAGTGATGGAGCTGTTCACGCTCGGGGAAGGGCAGTACACGCAGCGCGACGTGGCTGAAGCGGCGCGCGCCTACACGGGCTGGAGCCTCGACGCCGACACCCGGCGTTTCGTCTGGCGTCCCGAACTGCACGACGACGGTGAGAAGACCGTGCTCGGGCGCAGTGGAACATTCGACGGCGATCAGGTGCTCGACATCCTGCTCGCGCAGCCCCAAACTGCCCGTTATCTGAGCGCGAAGCTGTGGCGTGAGTTCATCTCCGCTACGCCCGACGATGCGCAGCTCGACACTGTCGCCGTGCGCTTTCGCACGAGCGGCTACGACAACAAGGCGGCGCTCGGCGCGCTCCTGACGACGCCCGCGTTCTGGGACGAGCACAATCGCGGCGTGCTCGTGAGTTCGCCCGTCGAGTTCATCGTCGGCACGATGCGGCGTTTCGACGTGACCTATGGCGACACGCTGCCGTTCGCGCGCCGCTCGGCCGCGTTGGGCGAGAATCTGTTCTATCCGCCGAACGTGAAAGGCTGGCCGGGCGGGGCGGCATGGATCAACAGCTCGACGCTGCTCGCGCGCAAGCAGTTTGTCGAGCAGTTGTTTCGCGCGACCGAGACGGGCCCCTCGCATGCGCCGCATGCCATGACGAAGATCGCGTCGGGCATGCAGCAAGACACGCCGAATGCAGTGCGGCAAGCGATGCCGCAAGGCGGCATGCGTTTCGATCTGGATGGCTGGCTCACGCGCTTTGGCCTGAGCGCCGATGCGCAGCCCGGCCTCTCGGCGCAGTTGCAGATGCAGCATGCCGTGCTGCCGCTCGCACCGGTCGATGCGATTGCGGCCGGCAGCAGTGCCGGTTCCTATCTCCAGGCACTGCTGATGGATCCGGTGTATCAGTTGAAGTGAAGCATGAAAATGACAAGCCGAAATCCCGGTGGCCGGGTTCGCCACCGTACTGACGAGCGAGGCAAGGCATGAAGCGACGCGACTTTCTTGCGGCCGGCGCCGCGATGGCGGGCACGACGCTTTGGCTCCCGGGCGCGGCACGCGCGCAAGGGGCGAAGTCCGTGCGCGCAGGCGCATCGAACCGCTACGACAATCTGCTGATTCTCGTCGAGCTCAAGGGCGGCAACGACGGCCTGAACACCGTCGTGCCGTTTGCCGATCCGCTCTACTACAGCTACCGGCAAACCATCGGCGTGCCGCGCGCGCAGGCGGTGCAGCTCGACGAGCGCACCGCGCTGCATCCGGCGCTCGCGCCGCTCATGCCCATGTGGGGCGCGCACGAACTCGCGATCGTGCAGGGCGTGAGCTACGCACAGCCGAATCTCTCGCACTTTCGCTCGATCGAGATCTGGGACACGGCCTCGCGCGCCGATCAATATCTGCGCGAAGGCTGGCTCACGCGCGCGTTCGCGAGCGCGCCGGTGCCGGGTGGATTCGCCGCCGATGCGCTCGTGCTGGGCAGCGCCGAGATGGGACCGCTCGCGAACGGCGCACGTGCCATCGCGCTCGTGAATCCGGCGCAGTTCGCGCGCGCCTCGCGGCTCGTCACGCCGGTTTCGCTCAAGGAGCGCAACCCGGCGCTCGCGCATATCCTCGACACCGAAAACGACATCGTGCATGCGGCCGACCAGTTGCGTCCGCGCCCAGGCGCGTACACGCTCAAGACGGCGTTTCCGCAAGGCGCGTTCGGCGCTTCGATCAAGACCGCCATGCAGGCGCTCGCGTCGGCCGACACGCCGCAAGGTGCACCTGTGCCCGAGCGCGGTGTCGCGGCGATTCGTCTGACGCTAAATGGCTTCGACACGCATCAGAACCAGCCGCAGCGCCATGCGGACCTGCTGCGCCAGTTCGCGGCCGGGATGGTGGCGATGCGCTCCGCGCTCGTCGAACTGGGGCGCTGGGACCGCACGCTCATCGTGACGTATGCGGAGTTCGGGCGGCGCGTGCGCGAGAACCAGAGCCGCGGCACGGATCACGGCACGGCGTCGGCGCATTTCGTCGCGGGCAGGCGGGTGGCGGGCGGGCTCTATGGGCAGGCGCCGCAACTGGCGCGGCTCGACGGCAACGGCAATCTGCCCGTAGGCGTGGACTTCAGGCAGATCTACGCGACAGCGCTCGGGCCCTGGTGGGGGCTCGACGCGCAGGCGGTCCTGCAACAACGTTTCGAGCCGCTGCCGTTGCTGCGGGCATGAGGCACGCGCGGCAGGCTTGGGTGGGATTCAACCGCGGGATTCAACCGCGCCGCGCGGCGCGCCACGCGATCCACAGCTTGCGGATGGGCGTGAGCACGATCTGTTGATGCAGCACCTGGTGGCCTTCGCGCTCGACTTCGTCGAGTAGCGCGAGTTCGAGCGCCGCGAGCGCGCGCAAGGTGCCCTGGTCGCGCCGCGTGTCGGCGGGAACCGCTGCGAGCGCAGCGTGCACCGATTCCCGCGCGCGCGAGGTCTGGAACTGCATGAGCTCCGTGAATTCCGCGCTGTAGCGGCGATTGATCAGATCGGCGGCGGTCACGTTGTAGCGCTGAAGCTCGTCGATGGGGACGTAGATGCGGCCGTGGCGCGCGTCGTTGCCGATCTCCGGCACGAACTGCGCGAGCATCAGCGCGTTGCCGAGCGGCGCGGCCCAGCGCGCGGCGTCGCGGCGCGCCTCGTCGGTGCGCGCGCTGAGCTGCGCGACGAGCGTCGCGAACGTGCCGCCCACGCCGTCCATGTAGCGGCGCAGGTTGGGCAGATCGAGATAGCGCGCCTGCTCGAAATCCATCTCGAAGCCGGCGAGCAGCGCCTGCAAGCCGGGATAAGCGGCGCTCACATCGTCGAGATGCTGCGCGAGCGCTTGCGTGACCGGGTGGGACGGATTGCCCGAGGCCAGCGCGGCCAGCTCCTTTTGCCACCAGGCGAGCTTCGTGCGGCCTACGGTGGGGTCGCTCGTCTCTTTCGCGGTTTCCTCGAGTTCTCGGCGCAGCGCAAAGAGGGCGGTGAGTAGCGGCTGGCGCGCGGCGCGGGCCTGACGCAGCGCATAGTAGGTGCTCGATCCGGGGGGGGCCGCCTTTTGCAGGCAGTAGTCGTCGAAGTTCACGGCGTTTGGCGGGTGTGGGGCGATGCGGCTCGCGCGGCGGCCAGAGCCCGCCGCGACGGCAGAGCCGCGATTCTAGCACCGGGGCGTGTTTCGGCCGACCCGGCGCGGCTGGCAGTGCAGGCAGGCGGGCGGGCGCACGCATCGGCGCGGCGTGTTTTCGGGATGCAGACAAGCGCCGGTCTATCGGTTAGAATCTCGCGCTTGCGCTTTCGAGGTGCAGGCGCGTAGCCGGTTCATCACGGCCCATCATGCGGCTCATAATGAGATGCAGGGCAGCCCGGCGAGCGCGGGCCGAAAGAAGACAGAAAGCGAGCCGGATTGCGGGCGAGGCGCGTGGCGCCGGCCCGATGTCTCACGAGGACTCGATCGGTCGGCATGTTGCAGAGGGTTGTATCGCACGCGTTATTCGCAGCGGTCCCGCCGGGCGCAAAGAACAAGAAGAAGCAAGCGCAAAGAATTCGCGTGAGTGGCGAAATTGGTAGACGCACCAGGTTTAGGTCCTGACGCCCGCAAGGGTGTGCCGGTTCGAGTCCGGCCTCACGCACCATCGAAAAAAGGCCATGTACCCCACGGTACATGGCCTTTTTGTTTGTCCGGCTCATCCGTGCCATGGCAGCCCGTTGCGGGCGGCCATCTGTTTCGTTTATCGCCTCTGCCGGGTCACAGCTCGGCCTGCATCGCTTCGATCACCTTGTCGAGCGCGCGGGCGAGCGTCTCGCGTTCCTTGTCGTCGAGGCTCGCGAAGAGGTCGACATTCCACTTGCGCGCGACGGGCATGACCTTGCGGTAGAGCGCACGGCCATCGGGTGTGAGCGAAACGAGTACGAGGCGGCCGTCTTCCTCGCTCGTGTCGCGGCGCATGAGGCCGCGGCGCATCAGCGCCTCGGCTGCGCGGCTCGCCTGGCTCTTGTCGAGATTCGCGTGGCGCGCAAGCTCCATCACTGAAAACGGGCCGAACGCCCCCACAGCTGCAATGAGCCGAGCTTCCGGAAGCGTGATGCCGAGCTTCGCCTGATAGCGTTCGCTGGCACCCCGTTCGGAGAGCTTGTTCAGGACATGCAGCCGATAGGTGAGGAATTGTTCGAGTCCGGCTTTGCTTGCCTTCATGGGAGTCCTGGTCTGGTCGCTTGGGAAGGGCGCGATCGTGTCGCGTTTACGTGATTGTTGCCCCATCTGGCGCGCGGGTCAACGCATCCAAACCCTTGTGCGGTACGCCCGTCGCGGCGCACGAATCTATTAATCGCTTACTGCGGAATACGCGACGGGCCCCGGCGACTGCGCTCAGATGGATGCGCGCGCAGCGTATTTGAGGCGCGTGAGCTGCTCGGCCTCGTTGGCGAGCAGGCGCGCGGCGTCGCGGATCGCCGTTTCGAGCGTGATGGGACCGGGCGCCGGCGAGAAGCAGCCGCTGAAATGCTCCGCAAGGCGCGGCAGCGCGGCCGGGTCCACAGCGCCGGACAGCAGTGTGGCGGGCACGCCCGCGGCCACGGCGTGGCGACAGGCGATGAAGGGCGCTTTGCCATGCAGCGTTTGCACGTCGGAGCGGCCTTCGCCGGTGATGAGCCAGTGTGCGTTCTGGAGCGCGTCGTCCAGACCGATGGTGCGCGCAACGACTTCCGCGCCGGGCTCGAAGCTCGCGCCGAGCATGCGCAGTGCGAATCCCAGGCCGCCTGCCGCGCCGGAGCCGGCTTCGTCGCGCACGCGGCGGCCGAGCGCCGCTTCGAGCAGATCGGCGAAACGGCCGAGCGCCGCGTCGATCGGCGCGACCTGTTCGGGCGTCACGCCTTTTTGCGGGCCGAACACGGCGGTCGCACCATGCTCGCCGGTCAGCGGATTGTCGACGTCCGACATGCCGACGAACGAGGCTTCGCGCAGCCGCGCGTCGAGCTTCGTGGCGTCCACGCGCGCCACCTGCGCGAGCGCTTCGGGCGTGGGTTCGAGCGGCTTGCCGGCGGCGTCGAACAGTTGGAGGCCGAGGCCCGCGAGCAGGCCCGCGCCGCCATCGTTCGTGCTGCTGCCGCCGAGCGCCACGTAAAAGCGCCGTACGCCTTCGTCGAGCAGCACGCGAATCGCTTCGCCCATGCCGCGCGTGCTGCGCGCGCTCACCGGCACGCCCATGCCGACCGGGTCCGTGATGCCGACGATCTCGGCGGTCTCGACGATCGCACTGCCGTCGAGCAACAGGCCGACCGTCGCGTCGCGCTTCGGGCCGGCGGCGCCTTCCACGGTGATCACGCGGCGCTCGCCGCCCACCGAAAGCATGGCGTCGAGCGTGCCTTCGCCGCCGTCGGCCATCGGACGGATGCGGATATCGGCGTCGGCGCGCACGCGGCTGATGCCCTCGGCGATCGCGGCGGCGACCCCGTCCGCGCTGAGCGAGCCTTTGAAAGAGTCAGGAGCAATGACGATAACGGGGGCGTCAGTCGACGAATTCGGCATGGTGTCTCTGCTGGAAGAATTGTGTTGGAAGCGGCTGCGGCCGGCGGGGCGTCCGGCGCGAGCGTAAGCTTAACAGCCTTGCCGCGTGCGCTGGATACCCGGGCGGAGATAGCGCGCATCGGGGGCGCAATGCGCGATCGAACAGGTCCGGATGCGCGCTCGAAGTGGGCTGGGAGCGGGCAAAAAGCGGGCGAAAACAGGCCAAAAACCGACCCTATGGCACGCTCACATGGCGTCCGAATGGCATTTCCCTTGGGTCCGGGAAATAGTTTGCTAAAATACTTGGCTCTTTTGACGGAACCGCACCGCAAACCGCCCGATCCGGCGCAGTTGAGCGGCGCACCGAGGCGCCGGCGTTGCGGTTAAGCCGCATCGGAATGCCCCCGGCGGAAAGGCCCCAACGGGCTGCGGCACGCAAAGACCACAGATTACTGATTCGCTCGAACAATTTTAGGACGATTGAAGCCATGGCTAACGTTGTTGAAAACCTCGGCAAGCTCGAACGCCGCGTGACGATTTCCCTGCCGAAGGATGCCGTGCAGAAAGAAGTCGATTCGCGCATCCGTAAACTCGCGAAGAACGTGCGCATGCCGGGTTTCCGCCCGGGCAAGGTGCCGCTCAAGATGGTCACGCAGCAGTATTCGGGCCAGGTCGAAGCCGAAGTCCTGAGCGACAAGGTCGGCAAGGAATTCTTCGACATCAGCCGCGCCGAGAACCTGCGCGTCGCCGGTCAGCCGAGCTTCGCCCCGAAGGCGGAAGCCGCTGAAAGCGACTACGCGTTCGACGCGACCTTCGAGGTCTACCCGGAAGTGAAGCTCGGCGACGTCGCAACGGCCGAAATCGAGCGCACGACCACGACCATCACCGAAGCCGAAATCGACCGTACGCTCGACATCCTGCGCAAGCAGCGCGTGCACTTCCACGCTCGCGGCGACGCGGGCGAGCACGGTGACGGCGGCGCCGACACCGCAGCGAAGGAAGGCGACCGCGTGACGGTCGACTTCGTCGGCAAGATCGACGACGTCGCGTTCCAGGGCGGCACCGCCGAAGGCTTCGCATTCGTGCTGGGCGAAGGCCGCATGCTGCCGGAATTCGAAAAGGCCGCCATTGGCCTGAAGAAGGGCGAGTCGCGCGAATTCGACCTCGCGTTCCCCGAGGACTATCACGGCAAGGACGTCGCGGGCAAGACCGCGAAGTTCACGATCACGATGCAGCAGATCGAGTGGCCGCACCTGCCGGAAATCGACGCTGAATTCGCCAAGTCGCTCGGCATCGCCGACGGCGACCTCGTGAAGATGCGCGCCGAAATCAAGGACAACCTGGAGCGCGAAGCGAAGCGCCGCACGCAGGCCATCGTCAAGAACCAGGTCATGGACGCGCTCCTGAAGATCTCGGAACTCGACGTGCCGAACGCGCTCGTCGAGCAGGATCAGGAACGCCTCGTCGAAATGGCGCGTGCGGACCTCGCGCAGCGCGGCGTGCCCAACGCCAAGGACGCGCCGATCCCGGCCGAAATGTTCAAGGAGCAAGCCGAGCGCCGCGTGAAGCTGGGCCTCGTGCTGGCCGAACTCGTGAAGGCCAACGGCCTCGAGGCGAAGCCGGAGCAGATCCGTGCCGAAGTCGACGAATTCGCGAAAAGCTACGAAGACCCGAAGGAGGTCGTGCGCTGGTATTATTCCAACCAGCAGCGTCTGGCCGAAATGGAAGCCTACGTCGTCGAATCGAACGTCGTGGACTTCGTGATCGGCAAGGCCAAGGTGACGGACAAGCAAGTTAGCTTCGAAGAACTGGCAAGCGCAACGGCGCAGGCTTAAATCTGCCCGCTACGGCGTGCCGGCTGTCGGAGCAACCGACGGCCAGCACGCCGTTTTTGTATCCGCGGGTTTTAGCCATGTTGTTCGTGTGGTTGATTTGACCGGGGTCCGTCTCCATACGGGTATATCAGAAGAACTTTTCCAGACAAGGATGCACCGCATGACCATTCGCGCTCAATCGCTGGATACGTTGACCTCCCACGCATCGCGGGACTTCGACCCGCAGGCGCTCGGCCTCGTGCCGATCGTCGTCGAAACGAGCGGCCGCGGCGAACGTTCCTACGACATCTACTCGCGCCTGCTCAAGGAGCGCGTGGTGTTCCTGGTGGGCGAAGTGAACGACCAGACGGCGAACCTCGTGGTCGCCCAGCTGCTGTTCCTCGAAAGCGAAAACCCGGACAAGGACATCAGCCTGTACATCAACAGCCCGGGCGGCTCGGTGTCGGCCGGCATGGCGATTTACGACACGATGCAGTTCATCAAGCCTGACGTTTCGACCCTATGCATGGGCCTCGCGGCCAGCATGGGGGCGTTCCTGCTGGCTTCGGGCGCGAAGGGCAAGCGTTTCGCGCTGCCGAACTCGCGCGTGATGATTCACCAGCCGCTGGGCGGCGCGCGCGGCCAGGCGTCGGACATCGAAATCCAGGCGCGCGAAATCCTGTACCTGAAGGAGCGCCTGAACCAGTTGCTCGCGCACCATACGGGTCAGCCGGTCGAGCGCATCGCGCGCGACACGGATCGCGACAATTTCATGTCCGGCGACGACGCCCAGGCGTACGGTCTCGTCGACCAGGTGCTGCACAAGCGTCCGTAACATCGCGCGAGCGACATTTGCGCGTCGGACCCCGCGAAATCGGGCGATGACGCGCAACTCGGCCCCCGTACAAAAGGGGATAGCCGACGCCGCGCAGACCTTGTGAAATAATCGGCAAACGCGCTTCGCGGCCTGCGGCCCCCAACGCCGTCACAGCAAGCGGTTCACGCACCCTCCGGCCTGGCCGGGGGAAACGGCGTATCATGTAACAGAGTGTCCGGAGGCTCATTTATCCATGGCGGACAAGAAAGGTTCTAACAGCGAGAAGCTGTTGTATTGCTCGTTCTGCGGCAAGAGCCAGCATGAGGTGAAAAAGCTCATCGCTGGTCCGTCGGTATTCATCTGCGATGAATGCATCGACTTGTGCAACGAGATCATTCGCGACGAAGCCGCAGGTGCGGGCGTCGACGCGGCGCTGTCGCGCTCGGACCTGCCGAGCCCGCAGGAGATCCGCGACATCCTCGACCAGTACGTGATCGGGCAGGAACGCGCGAAGAAGATCCTCGCAGTGGCGGTGTACAACCACTACAAGCGTCTGAAGCACCTCGACAAGAAGGACGACGTCGAACTCTCCAAGAGCAACATCCTCCTGATCGGGCCCACGGGCTCGGGCAAGACGCTGCTCGCGCAGACGCTCGCGCGCCTTCTGAACGTGCCGTTCGTGATCGCCGACGCCACCACGCTGACCGAAGCCGGTTACGTGGGCGAAGACGTCGAGAACATCATTCAGAAGCTGCTGCAAAACTGCAATTACGAGGTCGACAAGGCCCAGCGCGGCATCGTCTACATTGACGAGATCGACAAGATCAGCCGCAAGTCGGACAACCCGTCGATCACGCGCGACGTCTCGGGCGAAGGCGTGCAGCAGGCGCTGCTCAAGCTCGTCGAGGGCACGATGGCCTCGGTTCCGCCGCAGGGCGGCCGCAAGCATCCGAACCAGGACTTCATCCAGGTCGACACGACCAATATCCTGTTCATTTGCGGCGGCGCGTTCGACGGTCTGGAAAAGGTCATCACCGACCGTACGGAAAAGACCGGCATCGGCTTCGGCGCGAGCGTGAAGAGCAAGCAGGAACGCGACACCGGCGAGGTGCTGCGCGAAACGGAACCGGAAGACCTGATCAAGTTCGGCCTGATTCCCGAACTGATCGGCCGTCTGCCCGTGGTCGCCACGCTCGGCAAGCTCGACGAAGCCGCGCTCATGAAGATTCTGGTCGAGCCGAAGAATGCGCTCGTCAAGCAGTATCACAAGCTCTTCAACATGGAGCGCGTGGAGCTGGAAATCCGACCGGCCGCCTTGCAGGCCGTCGCCCGCAAGGCGATCCGCCGCAAGACAGGTGCGCGAGGCTTGCGCTCGATCCTGGAACAGGCGCTGCTCGATGTGATGTACGAGCTGCCGACCATGAAGGGCGTGAGCAAGGTCATCATCGACGACAACGTGATCGACGGCGACGGTAAGCCGCTCTTGATCTACGAAGACGCTCCGAAGGTTGCTGGGTCGAACTGATGGTGGTGATCGGCTAAAGAGTTCCGGAAAAAGGCCGTTCATACAATGGGATGAACGGCTTTTTCGTTTATCTTGTGGTCGATGGCGCACTATTTTGGAGTCACTGAACTTTTCCCACACGCGCGAGGCTTGTAATCGGTATCTCAGGCCTCAATTACCGAACAATTGATTCCACTCATGGGGAAATGAAATGTCAGGAACCCAACTCCTCCCGCCGGAACGCACCACGCTCCCGCTGCTGCCGCTGCGAGACGTCGTCGTCTTCCCGCATATGGTGATTCCCCTTTTCGTGGGCCGACCGAAATCGATCAAGGCCCTCGAAGCGGCAATGGAAGGCGGCAAGCACATCATGCTCGTCGCGCAGAAAACCGCCGCCAAGGATGAGCCGACCGAAAAAGACATGTATGAAGTAGGGTGTATCGCCAACATCCTGCAAATGCTCAAGCTGCCCGACGGCACCGTGAAGGTGCTCGTGGAAGGTTTGCAGCGCGCGAAAACGCTCTCCATCGAAGAGCAGGAAACGCAGTTCTCGTGCGAAGTGATGCCGCTCGAGCCGGACCACGCCGACAGCGCCGAAACCGAAGCGCTGCGCCGCGCGATCGTCTCGCAGTTCGACCAGTACGTGAAGCTCAACAAGAAGATCCCGCCGGAGATCCTGACCTCGCTGTCGGGCATCGATGAGGCCGGTCGTCTTGCTGACACCATCGCCGCGCACCTGCCGCTCAAGCTCGACCAGAAGCAGCACATTCTCGAGATGTTCCCGGTCGTGGAGCGTCTGGAGCATCTGCTCGCCCAGCTCGAAGCCGAGATCGACATTCTCCAGGTGGAGAAGCGCATCCGTGGGCGCGTGAAGCGCCAGATGGAAAAGAGCCAGCGCGAGTACTACCTGAACGAGCAGGTCAAGGCCATCCAGAAGGAACTGGGCGAAGGCGAAGAGGGTGCGGATCTCGAGGAACTCGAGAAGCGCATCACGGCTGCGCGCATGCCCAAGGAAGCCAAGAAGAAGGCCGACGCTGAGCTCAAGAAGCTCAAGCTGATGTCGCCGATGTCGGCCGAAGCGACCGTCGTGCGCAACTACATCGACACGCTGATCGGCCTGCCGTGGCGCAAGAAGAGCAAGGTCAACAACGACCTCTCGAACGCCGAAGCCGTGCTCGACGAAGACCACTTCGGTCTCGAGAAAGTGAAGGAACGCATTCTCGAGTATCTCGCAGTGCAACAGCGCGTGGACAAGGTCAAGGCGCCGATCCTGTGCCTGGTTGGCCCTCCGGGCGTCGGCAAGACGTCGCTTGGCCAGTCGATTGCGCGCGCAACGAACCGCAAGTTCGTGCGCATGGCGTTGGGCGGCGTGCGTGACGAAGCCGAGATCCGCGGCCACCGTCGTACGTACATCGGTTCGATGCCGGGCAAGATTCTGCAAAGCCTGACCAAGGTCGGCGTGCGCAATCCGCTCTTCCTGCTCGACGAAGTCGACAAGATGGGCATGGATTTCCGCGGCGATCCGTCGTCGGCGCTGCTCGAAGTGCTCGACCCGGAACAGAACCACACGTTCGCCGACCACTACATCGAAGTCGATTTCGATCTCTCCGATGTGATGTTCGTCGCCACGTCGAACTCGCTGAACATTCCGCCGCCGCTGCTCGACCGGATGGAAGTCATCCGCCTCTCGGGCTACACGGAAGACGAGAAGGTCAGCATCGCCCAGCGTTATCTCCTGCCGAAGCAGAAGAAGAACAACGGGCTGAAGCCGGGCGAGATCGAGGTGACCGAAGGCGCGATCCGCGACATCATTCGCTACTACACGCGTGAAGCGGGCGTGCGTTCGCTCGAGCGTGAAGTGTCGAAGATCTGCCGCAAGGTCGTGAAGATGCTGCTGCTGAAGAAGGCCGACAAGGCCGTCACGGTGGACAGCGCCAATCTCGACACCTTCCTCGGCGTGCGCAAGTACGACTTCGGTCTGGCCGCGAAGGAAAACCAGATCGGTCAGGTCACGGGCCTCGCATGGACGGAAGTCGGCGGCGATCTGCTGACGATCGAAGCGGCGGTCATGCCCGGCAAGGGCAACGTGATCCGCACGGGTTCGCTCGGCGACGTCATGAAGGAGTCGGTTGAAGCGGCTCGCTCGGTGGTGCGTTCGCGTTCGCGTCGTCTCGGTATCAAGGACGAAGCGTTCGAGAAGCAGGACATCCACATCCACGTGCCGGAAGGCGCGACGCCGAAGGACGGTCCGTCCGCGGGCGGGGCGATGACGACGGCGCTGGTGTCGGTGCTCACGGGCATTCCGGTGCGTGCCGATGTCGCGATGACGGGTGAAATCACGCTGCGCGGCGAAGTGCTGCCGATCGGCGGGCTGAAGGAGAAGCTGCTCGCGGCGCATCGCGGTGGCATCAAGCTCGTGCTGATCCCGGAAGAGAACGTCAAGGATCTCACCGAGATTCCGGACAACGTGAAGAACGCGATCGAAATTGTGCCGGTCCGCTGGATCGACAAGGTGCTGGAACTCGCGCTCGAACGTGTGCCGCAACCGCTGCCGGAAGAAGAAGTGAAGGCCGAGGACGCGAAGGCGCCCGTAGCCGAAACGAAGGATGCCGGCGCAACCGAAGTGGTCAAACACTAAACGGTTTCTCGCTGGAAGCACAAAGCCCGCGGCATTGCCCGCGGGCTTTTTTTTCGCCTTCACGATCGTTGACGCTGCAACGTCGGCCGCTGCGTTTTCTGACATTTCCCGCTGTTCGAAGCCTTCCTCGAATGCCGCGTTGCATCCGGCTCAACCCCGCTTGACACGGGCCTTTCGGCCCCGTTAAATGAGCGGGCCCGGCGCATTGCCGGGGCCGTCTTTCCAATAAGTTGATGTTCTTTCTTACGATTGCCCAAACACATTCTCGGGGGCTGGAATGAATAAAACGGAATTGATCGACCACATCGCACAACAAGCCGATATTTCGAAAGCGGCAGCGGGACGCGCACTCGACGCCGTCATCGGCGGCGTCAAAGGGACGTTGAAGAAGGGCGGCTCGGTCACGCTCGTCGGCTTCGGCACGTTCGCCGTCGGCAAGCGCACGGCCCGCACGGGTCGCAATCCGCGCACGGGAGATGCGATCAAGATCAAGGCGGCAAAGGTTCCGAAATTTAGGCCTGGCAAAGCTCTGAAGGATGCGCTAAACTAGCGGGCTCGCTACCTGATGAGGTGGCGCAGCAGAAGTCGCAGTGCAGGAAAGCATGAAGCTGGGTGCTTAGCTCAGTTGGTAGAGCGGCGCCCTTACAAGGCGTAGGTCGGGAGTTCGAGCCTCTCAGCACCCACCACAGCTTCGGTTCCAGCGTCTCGCGCAATACCGCACGGAGCGGTAGTTCAGTTGGTTAGAATACCGGCCTGTCACGCCGGGGGTCGCGGGTTCGAGTCCCGTCCGCTCCGCCAAGGATATCTCGACAAGAAGGCGAACTCCGGTTCGCCTTTTTTGTTGGCCGCTGTTGTAATATCGGGCGTTCCGTTTTTTGGCGCCCTCAACGTCTGGTCACGCATGCTCGACTTTTTCCGCAATCACAAACGCCTGATGATGTTCATGCTGCTTCTGGTCATCGTGCCAGGGCTGGGCTTCGTCGGTATTCAAGGTTTCCGCGGCTTCTTCGATGAAAGCGCGAATGTCGCGAGCGTCAACGGGCACAAGATCACGCGTGTCGAGTACGACAACGCCGCACGTCAGCAGATGGATCAGGCTCGACAGATCATGGGCGCGCAGTTCGACGCGAGCATGTTCGACACGCCTCAGCATCGCAAGGACATTCTCGACGGCCTGATCCAGCAGCGTGTGCTCGTGGACGAAACGCAGCGTCTGCATCTCACCGCATCGGACGACGCCGTGCGCCGCGCGCTGCTCTCCGACCCGGTGATCTCGTCGCTCAAGAATCCCGACGGCACGATCAATCTCGATCAGTACAAGCAACTGCTCGCCATGCAGGGCATGACGCCGGAGCAGTACGACGAGCGCGTGCGTTACAGCCTCGCCATGCAGCAGTTGCCCGCGTCGATCATCGGCAGTGCATTCACGCCGAAGTCGCTCGCACAGCAGCTCACCGGGCTGTCGGAGCAGCAGCGCGACGTGCAAGGTCTCGCGTTCCATGTCAGCGACTACGCGCAAAAGGTCCAGCCGACCGACGCGCAACTCCAGGCGTACTACGACGCGAACAAGAACGCGTTCGCCACGCCCGCCACGGCGCAGATCCAGTATCTCGTGCTCTCGGCCGCTACCGTGGCCGCCGGCGTGCAGCCGAGCGACGCCGATCTCAAGAAGTACTACGACGACAATATCGCGCACTACCGTACGCAGGAAGAAGTGCGCGCGAGCCACATCCTGATCACCGTGCCGAAGGACGCGAGCGCCGACGTGCGCAACGCCGCGAAGCAGAAGGCCGATGCGGTGCTCGCCGAAGTGAAGGCGCATCCGGATCAATTTGCGCAGATCGCGCAGAAGGAATCGCAGGATCCAGGCTCGGCCTCGAAGGGCGGCGACCTCGGTTACTTCGGCCCTGGCATGATCGCGGGCGGCCAGGCGTTCGACGACGCGGTATTCAAGCTCAAGAAGGACGAGATCAGCGGTGTGATCCAGTCGGACTTCGGTTATCACGTCGTCAAGGTGACGGACGTGAAGCCGGCGGTTACGAAGCCTTTCGACGACGTGAAGGCGCAGATCACGAACGAGGTGAAGGCGCAGCAGGCCGCGAAGCTGCTGGCCGACGCAAGCGACGGCTTTACGTCGAGCGTCTACGAGCAGGCCAAGACGCTGCAACCGGCCGCCGACAAGTACAAGCTCACGATCCAGACGGCCACGGTCACGCCGAAGCCGAATGCGACGCTGCCGGCGGACAGCCCGCTGAACAACCAGAAGTTCCTCGACGCCGTGTTTGCCAGCGACTCGGTCAACCAGCACAACAACACGCAGGCGATCGACGTGGGCAACAGCACGCTGATCTCCGCACGCGTCACGAGCTATCAGCCGGCCACCGTGCCCGCGTTCGCCGCGGTCAAGGATGCCGTGCGCCAGAAGGTGGTTGCGCAGCAAGCGGCCGACATGGCGCGCAAGGACGGCGAAGCGAAGCTCGCGGAACTGCAAAAGTCGAAGTCGACCGATGGCTTCTCGTCGGCGCTCAAGGTGTCGCGCAACGACGCGCAGGGCTTGCCGCCCAGCGCGCTGTCGGCGGTGTTCAAGGCCGACGCGCAGAAGCTGCCCGCTTACGTGGGCGTCGATCTCGGCAACGACGGCTACGCGATCTATCGCGTCAACAGCGTCACCAACGGCCCGGCCGCGGATGGCGCGCGCCTTGCCGCCGCGCAGCAGCAGCTCGCGCAGGTGGACGGCCAGTCGCAGGTGCAGGCGTATCTCGACGCGCTGCGCGACCGCTCGAAGGTCAAGATGTATGGCTCACTCGGAGCGGCGGGTCAGTCGGGCGACGGCGACGGCGGCCAGTAACCGGCCTGCCGGTCATCCCCGCCGGCGTGCGACGCCCGCGCAAAAAAAGCCCCGCAAGATGTTTGCGGGGCTTTTTGCATTCTGACGCGCCTGGCTAGAGATCAGAAGCAGGCGGTCAGAGGCAGGCGCTGATATCGCCAGTGGCGTCGCCGCCCGCGCCGCCGCCGGAGCGGAAGCCGACCCACGTCTTCGCGCTGGCGTTCCACGCCGGGCGCACGGTTGCTGCGGCGCCGTTGGGCGGTTGCTGGCCCGGCACGTAGACGTCGACAGCCTGGCCGTTGGCGAGCACGGACTGCGAGACGACCTTTTGCTGCGATTTGTCGGCCCACTTTTGCGCGATGCATTGCGCAACGGCCGCAGGCGGTTGCTGGCTGGTGCCGACGGACTGCGATCCGCTCGGCATTGGCTGATTGGCGCAGGCGGCGAGCGCCGCCGTTACGACAATAAGAGGTAAATATTTCACGCTTTATCCCTCCAGTCAGGGTCGGTCGGATTCAGACGGAGCGGCCAGCCGGGCTCGCTCCTCTGACACAAACTGTGGCCTGCGCCGAGGCGCTGCTGCCCGCCTCAGTGCGGCGCGCCGCTGCCGAGCAGCGGCTTGAGTGCCGGCCACACGTTGTCAAGCAGCAAAGGCTGTGCCTGCCGGGTGGGATGGATCTGATCGGACTGGAAAAGCTCGGGTTTATCGGCGAGACCGGCGAGCAGGAAGGGCACGAGCGGGACGTTCATCTCCTTCGCCAGCTTCTCGTAGATGGCGTGGAAGTTCCGCGTGTAGTCGGGCCCGTAGTTCGGTGGGACGTACATGCCGATCAGCACGGGTTTCGCGCCGCCTTTGCGGACCTGGGCGACGATGGCGCGCAGATTGCTCTCGGTCGTAGTGAGCGGCACGCCGCGCAGCGCGTCGTTTGCGCCGAGCTCGATTACCACCACGGCGGGCTTCATGCGCTGCATGACGAGTGGCAGGCGCGCGAGGCCGCCGCTCGTCGTGTCGCCGCTGATGCTCGCATTCGCGACGTTATAATCGATTCGCTCGCTGGCGAGACGCTGGCGCAGCAGCGCCACCCAGCCGCTATCGCGCGGCAGGCCGTATTCGGCCGACAGGCTGTCGCCCAGCACGGCGAGCGTCGGCCTGGCCGTGGCTGCGGGTGTCGCCGCGGCGCCGGCCGCAGGCGCCGGTGTGGCGGCGCGGGCACCGCCGCTCACGCCGAACATGGCGGCCCCGGCGAAGGCGGCGATCGAGGCAAGCGCGCCGGAGCGCGTGAGTGTGTAGCGTAGGGCGCGGCGCCATGCGGCGCGCTGTGGATTCACGGCTAACCTGTGCGTCATCATGTGCGAATGAATAGCGATCCAGTCATCGAAGTACGGGGTTTATCCAAGCGGGTCACCGACGCCACCGGCGAGCTGACCATCCTCGACGGCATCGACCTCACGGTGCAGGCGGGCAGCAGTGTGGCGATCGTCGGGGCCTCGGGTTCCGGCAAGTCGACGCTGCTCGGGCTGCTCGCCGGTCTCGACAGCGCGAGCGCGGGCTCGGTGCGACTGCTCGGCCATGAGCTTACCGGCATGGCCGAAGATCAGCGCGCGGCGCTGCGCAACGGCTCGGTCGGTTTCGTGTTCCAGTCGTTCCAGCTCATGCCGCATCTCACCGCTTTGGAGAACGTGGCGTTGCCGCTCGAGTTGCAGGGCGGCATGTCGACGCGCGAGGCTTTCGCGCGTGCTCGCACGCTGCTCGAACGCGTGGGACTCGCCGAGCGCACGGGCCATTACCCGAAGCTGCTCTCGGGTGGCGAGCAGCAGCGCGTGGCGCTTGCGCGGGCATTCGTCACGCGCCCGTCCGTGCTGTTCGCCGATGAACCCACCGGCAGCCTCGACGCCGCCACGGGCCACGCCGTGATCGACCTGATGTTCGAACTCAATCGCACGAATGGGGCGACGCTCGTGCTCGTCACCCATGACATCGATCTCGCGCAGCGCTGCGACACCATCGTCACGATCGAGGCGGGCCATCGCGTCGCCAACGCACCGCATGGCGTTGCGCACAGCACGAGCAACGTCGAAGCCGGACGCTAGCGCCCTGGTTCACCAGGCGATCTACCAGGACGATGCGCGGCGTGCGCTGGACAAGCGCACGCCGGATTCCCGCGATCTAGCGCTTGAGCGCCGCGCGGGCGCGCGCGATGAGCGCGGCCGTCGACGAATCATGCGCCTTCACATCGGCGCTCGCCGAGGTCAGGTCGGCTTCGACCACCTTGCCGAGGATCTTGCCGAGTTCCACGCCCCACTGATCGAACGGATTGATGTCCCACACGGAAGCCTGCACGAGCACCTTGTGCTCGTAGAGCGCGATGATCGCGCCGAGCGAGCGCGCCGTGAGCGCGTCGACGAGCAGCGTGGAAGTCGGGCGGTTGCCGGGGAACATGATGTGCGGCACGAGTTCGGGCTTGTCCGGGCCCGCGATCTTGCGCGCTTCTTCCTCGGTGCGGCCGAGCATCAGCGCCTCGCTCTGCGCAAAGCAGTTCGCGAGCAGCTTCGGATGATGGTCGCCCAGCGGATGCTCGGGCGTGAGCACGGCGATGAAGTCGATCGGCACGATTGTCGTGCCCTGGTGCAGCATCTGGAAGAACGCGTGCTGGCCGTTCGTGCCGGGCTCGCCCCAGGTGATTGCCGAGGTCGCGTAATCGACGAACTGGCCATCGAGTCGCGCCTGCTTGCCGTTGCTCTCCATTTCGAGCTGCTGGAGGTACGAAGGCAGGTAGTGCAATGCTTCGGAGTACGGTGCAACGAGATAGCTTTGCGAGCCGAAAAAGTTGCGATACCAGATGCCGATCATGCCGAGCAGCACGGGCAGGTTCTTTTCCAGCGGCGCTTCGCGGAAGTGCTTGTCCATGTCGTGGGCGCCGGCGAGCAGTTCGTCGAACTGCTGCGGCCCGATGGCGATCATGATCGACAGGCCCACGGCCGACCACAGCGAATAGCGGCCGCCCACCCAGTCCCACATCTCGAACACGTTTTCTTGGGCGATGCCGAACTTCACGACTTCGGCCGGGTTGGCCGAGACGCCCACGAAGTGCTTCGCGAGTTCGCCTTGCGGGCAGCCGTGCTTGACGAACCAGTCGCGCATCGACAGCGCGTTGGTCATCGTTTCGAGCGTCGTGAAGGTCTTCGACACGATGATCGCGAGCGTTTCTTCCGGATCGATGTTTTCGATCGTGCGCCACAGATCCGCGCCGTCGACGTTGGAGACGAAGTGCGAGGTGATCTCGGGCAGTTCGAGATGCTTGAGCGCGTGCACGACCATCTTCGGTCCGAGGTCCGAGCCGCCGATGCCGATATTCACGACGTGGCGAATGCGCTTGCCCGTGTAGCCGGTCCATGCGCCGCTGCGCACGGCGTCGGCGAACCTGGCCATCTTCGCGCGCTCGGCGAGGATCTGCGCGTGGAACGGGGCGTCGGCTTCGGTGGCGCGCAAGGCGGTGTGCAGCGCCGCGCGGCCTTCGGTCGGGTTGACGACTTCGCCCTTGAACATCGCGTCGCGTCGCGCCTCGACGCCGGCTTCGCGCGCGAGTTGCACGAGCAGCTTGAGCGTGGCGTCGGTGATGCGGTTCTTCGAGAAGTCGGCGGCGAGACCGGCGCCCGCGAACGTGAAGCGTTCGGCGCGCGTCGGCGCGGGGTCGTTGGCGGGGGCGAACCAGTCGCGCAGCTTTTCGTCGCGGATCTGTTCGTAATGCGTCTGTAGCGCGGACCAGGCGGGGAGCGGATTCGTCATGTTCGTCTAGCGAGGGATCACGAATGGAGGGCGGCAGGCGCGGTTCGCCGGTGTGGCTGAACGCGCGCGTCGCGCGCCGCGGGGAAACACGGCACGCCTCCGGTGGGAGACGGCGTGCAGAGAATCAGTATAGCGGGCCGACGCGGCGCTGCGCAGGGCCATGCCGCTCGTAAGCGCGCTGTGGGCTAGCGCGCGCCGGACATCTTCGTGTAGCAAGCGCCATGCCGCGCGAACGGGCGTGCGGTGACGCGGCGACTTGCGTTCAGCCGTTCATCGAGCCCGGCATCAGGCTTCGTAATCGGGCGCGTAAAAAAGCCGGTTCATGAGCTTGCGCACCATGGGCGCGAGCTCGCCCGCCGTGAGTCCCGCGGGGCCGTCGCCCTGCGCGCACAACGTGTCTGCGGCGAGACCGTGCAGGTAGACGCCCGCGAGCGCCGCTTCGTAGGGCGGAAGGCGCTGCGCCAGCAACGCGCCGATCATGCCGCCGAGCACGTCGCCGGTGCCGCCTGTCGCGAGGCCCGCGTTGCCCGTTGGATTGACGGTGACGCGGCCGTCGGGCGCCGCGATCACCGTGCCGCTGCCCTTGAGCACGACGACGGCCGCGTAGCGGGCGGCGAGCGCGCGTGCGGCGGCGAGCCGGTCACGCTGCACGGCGGCCGTGTCGCCGCCGAGCAGGCGCGCCGCTTCGAGCGGATGCGGTGTGAGCACGCAAGGCGCGCCGCGCGTGGCGGCCGACTGCGCAACGTGTGCCGCGAGCGCCTCATCGCGGGCGACGAGATTGAGCGCGTCGGCATCGAGCAGGACCGGCGCCTGAAGGCGCAGGATGGCGTCCACGAGCTGGCGCGCCGAGGCGCTGCCGCCCATTCCGCAGCCGGCCGCCACGGCGTCCATCGCGCCGAGCGCGAGCTTGCTGGCCGCGTGCAGCATCAGTTCGGGGTGAGGGGCGTCGTAGGGCGGCGCGTCGCTGCCGAGAAAGCCCACGTGGATCTTGCCCGCGCCGGTGAGGAGCGCGGCGCGCGCCGCAAGAATCGGCGCGCCGCACATGCCGGTGTCGCCGCCCACGACGGCGAGCGTGCCGAACGTGCCCTTGTGGGTGGCGAAGTCGCGGGCGGGCAGCGCGGGCGCGAACAGCGCCGGTGCGTTCAGGCGGGCGGCGCGGGGCGTGTCCTGAGTGTCGATGCCGATCGGCGCGACGGACACCGTGCCTGCATGGTTGCGGCCCACGCCGGTGTAGAGGCCGGGTTTCGCGGCGATGAAGGTGACGGTATGGGTCGCGCGCACGGCCGGGCCGTCGCCCACCACGTTGCCGGTGTCGCTGTCGAGTCCGCTCGGCACGTCGAGCGCGAGCACGTGGCCTTGGCTGCGCGCGCGCGCCGACAGGCGCCCGGCCAGCTCGCCGAACACGCCTTCGAGTCCGCGCGCGAGGCCGATACCGAACATCCCGTCGACGAGCCAGCCGTAGGCGTCGAACGACGCCGGTGGCGCGGCTGCGATCGGCACGCCCGCCGCGCGCGCCGCTTCGAGCGCCCAGCGGGCGTCGTCGGGCTTGACCTCGACCGGCATGCAGACCTCGACCGCCACGCCCACGCGATGCAGCTCCGTGGCGACGACGAGCGCATCGCCGCCATTGTTGCCCGGCCCGGCGGCGAACCAGACCGGCTTGCCGCTCGCGGTCGAGGGCGCGTGAGCCAGTTGCTCGCGCAGGAAGTGCGAGGCCGCGGCACCGGCGCGCGCCATCAGCGTATGGGCGGGCAAGGCGGCCTGCGCCGCGACTTCGGCGGCGCGCAGCTGTTCGACGGTGAGAAGCGGGAGCGCACGGTCGTGCGGATTGAGCAGCGCCGGTTGTGCGGCGGCGGGGGAAAGCGGAGCGTGCGTCATGGCGAGGCGGGCGGGAGAGGCGACAACGCAACGATACCCGAGCACGACGTCAGACGGCGCGCCTCATGAGCGTGGCGAACGAGCGCGGGGCGACGAAGTCGCGGCCGCACGCGTCGCTCAACGGCGGCTCAATAACGGCCCAGGCGCATTTCAGGCGCGGCCGGGCCAGAGCGCCGTAATCGTATCGGCGGGCAAGTCCGGCGCGGTGTTGGAGATCTGCTGGGCGACGAGGCGCGCCGAGCCGAGCGAGAGGGCCCAGCCCGCCGGTCCGTGGCCCGCGTTGACGAACAGGCGTGGATGGCCCACGTTGCCGACCGCCGGCAGGCCGTCAGCGGAGAGCAGCTTCATGCCTTCCCACGGCAGCGCCGCGGAGATGCGCGCGGCGCCCGGCGCCCAATCGCGCGAGGCTTCGCCGAGCAGCGCGAGCGCGTCTTCGGTCAGGGCTTCGGGCAGCGCCTCGTCGACTTCCTTCGCGCGCAGCAGCACGGCGGCGCCCGAGATGCGCAGCCGGTGATTCATGCGTGTGATGGCGATGCGCTTGGCGGCGTCGACGATCGTGGTGTTCGGCACGCATTCCTCGTGCGCCACAGGCGAATTGAGCGTGTGCATGCGCAGCGGATAAAGCGGCATCTTGAGGCCGAGCGGCGCAAGCAGGTTCGGTGTTTGCGCTCCCGCGGCGACCACCACGGCGTCGCCCGAGATCACCTCGACTTCGCGTGAGCGGCCCGGCTCGTTCGCGCGCGGCGCCAGCTCGACGGCCGCGCGTTGATCTTCGAGACGGATCGCGCGCACTTCGCGGCTGGTCTCGAACTGCACGCCGCCCTGGGCGTCGAGCACCTGCTTGAGCAGTTTCACGAAGAGCGGACAGTTCGCCACGCGGCCGGTCTCGAAGCGCACGCCGCCCGCGAACGGCGGATCGGCTGGAATCGCGTGGTCGAACGCCACGCATTCGGCGGCCGAAAGCGCGTGGTGAGGCGTTTCGAAGCGGCGCAGCAGTTCGAGCGCCGGTTGCGTGAGCGACCATTCGTCACTGCCGCGCACGAGGTAGAGCAGGCCGTCGCGCTGCTCGTAGTCGAGCTGGAAGCGCGCGTCGATGTCGGCGAGCGCCGCCTGGGCCGATTCGATGAGCGGGCGCAGCAGCGCATAACGCCCGGCGAACGCCTCGGAGCCGTGCAGCGTGGCGAGGCGCTTGACGAAGGTGTGTGCCTGGCCGCGCCAGCCCGTCTTGCTGATCACGCCGCCCGAGGATTGCCGGCCGTTGCGCAGGAAGGTGGGGCCGAACCAGACATCGAGCGGCGTGGGCAGCGCAATGCCGCTATGGCCATAGGTCGCGCCTTGCGCGACCGTGGCGTGGCGCTCGATCACGCAGACGCGATGCCCGGCCGCGCGCAGTTGCCAGGCGGTGGCGATGCCGGCGATTCCGCCGCCGATGACGATGACATCCATGACGATACGTTCTGCTGACAGGCGGCGCTCGCCCGGATGAGGGCGCTCTGCCAAAGGTGGGGCGTGCGGCGCGCCGAAGCGATGTGCGGGTGCGCCGATCAGACGAAACGCGCAATCATAGCAGCGAAAGCGCCCGCGTCGCCATGCGCGAGGCCGGGCTGCGACGCGCATCGCGCATGGCAGCAAGCCTGCCGCGCGCACGCCTGCGCCTGCGCCGGAACCCGCGCCAATGCGCCTGGCATATCGCGAAATGAACGGCATGGGCGCGGCGTGTGCGTTGCCGGTCCCCGCGAGTGTCCCGAAAAGGGGAGGGGAGCGGGCGCGGTAGCGCCTGCGGGGCGGTCAGGCGAGGCCTTCCGGGTTATAATCGCGGTCTCCCTTCGCCTGACCGTCGCCATCCCCCGCGCGACGCATCGCCACCTTGCGACGCATCGCGCGAGGCGAAGCCGCGACGCAACCTCGACGCAACGCCCCAGTCCATGGCCCACTTCTCGTGTTTCCCCGGTGCTTCGGCCCTTTCCGACTTCCGTCAGACCCGCCTGCTCGAAACGCTTCAGCGTATCGACGCCAACATCGTCGGCGTGCACGGCCAGTATCTGCATTTCGTCAACTCGGCCACGCCGCTTTCCGCTGACGACAGCGCGAAGATCGAAGCGCTGATGCACTACGGCGCGCCGTTCGCGGCCCCGCAGGAGCGCGGCAGCGCGCTCACGTTCCTCGTCGTGCCGCGCTTCGGCACGGTGTCGCCGTGGGCCAGCAAGGCGACGGACATCGCGCACCATTGCGGCCTCGAGCAGGTGCGCCGCATCGAGCGCGGCGTCGAGTACACCGTGGTGCTCAAGAGCGGCCTGCTGGGCGGCAAGAAAACGCTGTCGGACGAGGCGCACGCGGCGGTGGCCGCGGCGCTGCACGACCGCATGACGGAAAGCGTGGCGGCCTCGCGCGACACGGCGCTGCATCTGTTCGACGAACTGCCGGCCCGCCCGATGCAGACCGTCGACGTGCTGGGTAAAGGCCGCGCGGCGCTGGAAACGGCCAACGGCGAACTGGGCCTTGCGCTCGCCGACGACGAAATCGACTACCTCGTTGATAACTTCAAGAAGCTCGAACGCAACCCGACCGACGTCGAACTGATGATGTTCGCTCAGGCCAACAGCGAGCACTGCCGCCACAAGATCTTCAACGCGAGCTGGACGATCGACGGCCAGGACCAGGATCTGTCGCTTTTCGCGATGATCCGCAACACCGAGAAGATCAGCCCGCAGGGCACGATCGTCGCGTACTCGGACAACTCGTCGATCATGGAAGGCGCGGTCGCGGAACGCTGGTTCCCGCGCAAGCACAACGCCGACGGCACGCCGGGCGAGCAGTACGGCCGCCACACCGAACTCACGCACACGCTGATGAAGGTGGAGACGCACAACCACCCCACGGCGATCTCGCCGTTCTCGGGCGCGGCCACGGGCTCGGGCGGCGAAATCCGCGACGAAGGCGCGACGGGCCGCGGCGCGCGTCCGAAGGCGGGTCTTACGGGCTTCACGGTCTCGAACCTCGATCTGCCCGACGCGCGTGAGACGTGGGAAAACGCCCGTGACGCGGCCGTGCCGCTCACGCACCGCAATCCCGCCGACACGAGCGACGCCTACGGCCGCCCGGACCGCATCGCCTCGCCGTTGCAAATCATGATCGACGGCCCGCTCGGCGGCGCCGCGTTCAACAACGAATTCGGCCGCCCGAACCTCGGCGGCTACTTTCGCACCTACGAGCAGAACGTGGCGGGCACCGTGCGCGGCTATCACAAGCCGATCATGATCGCGGGCGGCATCGGCAACATCAGCGCGCAGCACACGCACAAGCACGACCTGCCGGCCGGCACGCTGCTGATCCAGATCGGCGGCCCCGGCATGCGCATCGGCATGGGCGGCGGCGCGGCCAGCTCGATGGCGACCGGCACCAACACCGCCGAACTCGACTTCGACTCGGTCCAGCGCGGCAACCCGGAAATCGAGCGCCGTGCGCAGGAAGTCATCAACTCGTGCTGGCAGCTTGGCGAGCGCAACCCGATCCTGAGCATTCACGACGTGGGCGCGGGCGGCCTTTCCAACGCCTTCCCGGAACTCGTGGACGGCGCGGACAAGGGCGCGCGCTTCGAACTGCGCAAGGTGCAGCTCGAAGAGTCGGGTCTTTCGCCGCGCGAAATCTGGTCGAACGAGTCGCAGGAACGCTACGTTCTCGCGATCGCGCCCGCCGATCTGGCCGAGTTCCAGGCGATCTGCGAGCGTGAGCGCTGCCCGTTCGCCGTCGTGGGCGTCGCGACCGATGACCGCGACCTGAAGCTGGTCGACACCGACGAAGCGGCGCTCGCTTCGAACGGCGGCCACCAGCCCGTCGACATGCCGATGGACATCCTGCTCGGCAAGCCGCCGCGCATGCACCGCAACGTCGAGCACGCCAGCGTCCCGCTCGCGCCCGTCGACGTCACGGGCGTCGCGTTCGACGAAGTCGCGAAGAGCGTGCTGCGCAACCCGACGGTCGGCAGCAAGTCCTTCCTCATCACCATCGGCGACCGAACGGTTGGCGGCACGACGGTGCGCGACCAGATGGTCGGCCCGTGGCAGGTGCCGGTGGCCGACTGCGCGATCACCGCGCTCGACTACGCGGGCTACAAGGGCGAAGCGATGACGATGGCCGAGCGCACGCCGCTCGCCGTGATCGATGCGCCCGCATCGGGCCGCATGGCCGTGGGCGAGGCGATCACCAACATCGCGAGCGCGCCAATCCTCTCGCTCGACAAGCTCAAGCTCTCCGCGAACTGGATGGCCGCGTGCGGCGCACCGGGCGAAGACGCCGCGCTGTACGACACCGTGAAGGCGATCGGCATGGAGCTGTGCCCGGCGCTGGGCATCGGCATTCCGGTGGGCAAGGACTCGCTCTCCATGCGCACGAAGTGGAACGAAGAGGGCGTGGCGAAGGAAGTGGTCGCGCCGGTGTCGCTCATCATTTCGGCGTTCGCGCCGGTCGAGGACGTGCGCCGCCACGTGACGCCGCAACTGCGCCGCGCCGACGAAGTGGGCGAATCGGTTCTGATCGCGATCGATCTGGGCCGCGGCAAGAACCGCATGGGCGGCAGCATCTTCGCGCAGGTCACGCAGCAGGTGGGCGACGCGGTGCCCGATGTGGACAGCGCCGAAGACCTCAAGCAGTTCTTCACGGCCATCCAGCAACTGAACGCCAACGAGCAACTGCTCGCCTACCACGACCGCTCGGACGGCGGCCTGTGGGCGACGGTTTGCGAAATGGCCTTC
Source organism: Paraburkholderia unamae (assembly GCF_003268775.1). Classification (GTDB taxonomy): domain Bacteria; phylum Pseudomonadota; class Gammaproteobacteria; order Burkholderiales; family Burkholderiaceae; genus Paraburkholderia; species Paraburkholderia unamae. The sequence goes on along the minus strand of NZ_QLSU01000029.1, from coordinate 56,106 downwards.
GCGGGCCATACGGGCGTGTCGCTCAACGTCGACATGCTCGCGCTCGACAGCGAGCACGAGTCCGATTACGGCGACGCCAAGGACTGGGCGAAGCAAACCAGCGGCCGCCGCGAAGACCGCACGCTGCGCGCGCTGTTCTCGGAAGAACTCGGCGCCGTGATCCAGGTGCCGGCGCAACAGCGCGACGCCGTGATGGGCGTGCTGCGTCAGCATGGTCTTTCGGTGTGCTCGCATGTGATCGGCACGCTCAACACCCGCGACTCGATCGAGATCTACCGCGACGCCAAGCGCATCTACGACGCGCCGCGCGCCGAACTGCAACGCGTGTGGAGCGAAGTGAGCTGGCGCATCGCGCGCCTGCGCGACAACCCCGCATGCGCCGACGCCGAATACGACGCGCTGCTCGACGCCGCCGATCCGGGCATGCAGCCGCATCTCACGTTCGACCCGGCCGAGGACATCGCCGCGCCGTTCGTCGCGAAGGGCGCACGCCCGCGCGTGGCGATCCTGCGCGAGCAAGGCGTGAACTCGCACCTCGAAACCGCGTACGCGTTCGACCGCGCGGGCTTCGACGCGCACGACGTCCACATGAGCGACCTGCTCGAAGGACGCGCTACGCTCGCCGACTTCGCGGGCGCGGTGGCCTGCGGCGGCTTCTCGTACGGCGATGTGCTGGGCGCGGGCGAAGGCTGGGCCAAGACGATCCGCTTCAACGCGAAGCTCGCGGACATGTTCGCGGCGTTCTTCGCGCGTCAGGACACCTTCGCGCTCGGCATCTGCAACGGCTGCCAGATGCTGTCGAGTCTCGCCTCGATGATTCCGGGCGCGCAAGCCTGGCCGAAGTTCACGCGCAACAAGTCGGAGCAGTTCGAAGCGCGCTTCTCGCTCGTCGAAGTGCAGAGCTCGCCGTCGATCTTCTTCAACGGCATGGAAGGCTCGCGCATTCCGGTGGCGGTCGCGCACGGCGAAGGCTTCGCGGATTTCTCGCAGCAGGGCGACATCTCGAAGGTGGCCGTGGCGATGCGCTACGTCGACCACCGCGGTCAGGCGACCGAAGGCTATCCGTTCAACCCGAACGGTTCGCCGCAAGGCATCACCTCGGTCACGACCGACGACGGCCGCTTCACGGTGCTCATGCCGCACACCGAGCGCGTGCAGCGCACCGTGACGATGAGCTGGCACCCCGAAGCCTGGGGCGAGGCGAGCCCGTGGATGCGTGCGTTCCAGAACGCGCGCAAGTGGGTGGGCTGATCGGCTAGCCACCACGCGGACGTTCGGCGCCAGGGCGGCTAGCTCTGGCGGAAAACCCCGGCCAAGCCTGTCATACGGGCGCTGGCCGGGGTTTTTTACATTGTGGCGCGGCGTCAGCGAGCCCATCCGGCCGGCGCAAACCGGGCCTTGCGGTGAATACCGACGTTAATCGCCGCATATTTTGCGGCGATTAACTTGTGCGTGCGGCGAATACGCCTCATAATCGCCGCATGAATAGCGGCGAATATACCTACATCTGGCAAGCCGGCGACTGGCCTCGATGGCGCGTCGATCTGACGGAGCTGGCCGAGCCCATGGCCGAGGTCAGTCGCGCCCAGGGCTTGCTGGCAGGCCGTCTGGCCGATGTCGGCATGGCGCTGCGCGATCAGGCCAGCCTCGCGGCCCTGACGGAGGACGTGCTCAAGACCAGCGAGATCGAGGGCGAGCAGCTCAATGTCGCCTCCGTGCGTTCGTCCATCGCGCGGCGCATGGGGGTGGACATCGGGGCGCTCGCGCCCGTGGATCGCCACGTCGAAGGCGTGGTCGAGATGGTGCTCGACGCCACCGCCAACAGTCAGGCGCCGGTCACGCGCGAGCGCCTGTTCGGCTGGCATGCCGCGCTCTTTCCCACCGGCTACGCGGGTCTGTCGCGTATCAACGTCGGGGCCTGGCGCGACGACGCGAGCGGGCCCATGCAGGTGATCTCGGGGCCGATCGGCCGTCAGCGCGTGCACTTCGAGGCGCCGCCCGCCGACCGCATCGAGGCCGAAACGCGCCGTTTTCTCGACTGGATCAACAGCCCGCCGAAAGAGCCGCCGCTCATTCGCGCGGCGCTCGGTCATTTGTGGTTCGTGACCTTGCACCCGTTCGACGACGGCAACGGCCGCGTGGCGCGCGCCATCGGCGATTTGCTGCTTGCGCGCGCGGATGGCGGCACGCAGCGCTTCTACAGCCTGTCCGCGCAGATCCAGCGCGAGCGCAAGGCTTACTACGACATTCTGGAGCGCACCCAGAAGGGCTCGATGGATGTCACGCCGTGGCTGGCCTGGTTCTTCGACGCGCTGCATCGCGCCGTCGATCAGGCGCAGGTCACGCTGGACGCGGTGCTCGCCAAGGCACGCTTCTGGCGCCACTGGGCCACGACGCCGTTCAACGAGCGCCAGGTGAAGCTGCTCAACAAGCTGCTCGACGGCTTCGAGGGCAAGCTCACGAGCGGCAAGTGGGCCGCCATCGCCAAATGCTCGTCCGATACCGCGCTGCGCGACATCAACGATCTGCTGGCGCGCGGCGTGCTGCGCAAAGCGGAGGGCGGCGGGCGCAGCACGGGCTACGAGCTCGACGCCTCGCCATTGCCGTGAGCCGCGCATGGCGGGGCGTTCGTTGTTGACGCAACGATCGAGCCAGAACGCAAAAAAGCCGCCCGAGGGCGGCTTTTTCATGTCGTGAGGCCTGGTCGTGAGGCCTGTTGGAGCCTTACTGAATCTTCGCTTGCTTGCGCAGATTTTCTTCGAACGCTTGCAGCTTTTCCTGCTGGATCTGCTGGACGATCTGCGGGCGCACCTGCTCGAGCGGCGGGGGCGTGACCGGGCGGATGTCGTCCACACGGATGATGTGCCAGCCGAACTGCGTGTGCACCGGCGTATCGGTGATCTGGCCTTTCTGGAGATGCGTGGCCGCAGCCGCGAATTCCGGCACATACGCCTTCGGATCCGACCAGTCGAGGTCGCCGCCGTTCTTGGCCGAGCCCGGGTCCTTCGAGAATTGCTTCGCGAGGTCTTCGAAGCTTGCGCCGGCCTTGATCTTGGCGATCAGGTCCTTGGCTTGCTGCTCGTTGTCCACGAGGATATGGTGCAGGTGGTACTCGCTGCCGCCCGCGTCCTTGATCAACTGGTCGTAGCGCGCCTTGACTTCGGCGTCGGTCGGCTGGTTGGTCTTCACGAAGTTCTCGATCAGCGCGCGCAGCACGACGGTCTGCTGCGCCACGGCGATTTGCGCCTTCACGTCCGGCTTGTTCGGAATGCCTTCGCGAATGGCTTCCTGCATGAGGATTTCGCGGTTCACGAGCTCTTCGCGCACGGCCATTTGCAGCTGCGGCGAATCCTGCTGGCCTTGATGCACGAGCTGGTCGACCAGCGCGTCGGCGCGCGCTTTGGGAATCGGCGTGCCGTTCACGACGGCGATGTTCTGCGCAAACGCGGGAGCCGCCGCGCACGCAGCCAGCAACACCCAGAGACGGGTTTTCTTCAAGGTCATCGGAAAGTCCTAACGGGGCGAACCAAAATGGCGAACAAAAAGGTCGAAATCTAACGTGGGCCTACCGGGGCAGCGCCGCGGCTTCTTCGGGCGTGAGCGCCGTGATCGCGAGTGCGTGAATGCCGCGCTGCATGGCCTCGGCCAGCGCATCATACACCATGCGATGCCTTGCCACGCGGGCTTTCCCCGCGAATGCGGGCGCAACGATCGTGACATGATAGTGACCGCCGGCAGCGGCGCCCGCGTGTCCGGCGTGCTGCGCGCTGTCGTCGCGTACGACGATCGACTCGACGGGCGCAAGCGCCGCGGTGAGGCGTGTTTCGATGAGCGCCATGCGCTCGGCCGGGCTCGCGTTGAGAAAAACGTCGCTCATTCTTCTTCCTTCATGTAACGCGAAAGCCACAGGCTCTGGCCGACGATGAACACCACGAGGATGCCCGTTGCGCCGAACAGCTTGAAATCGACCCACGCGTCGGTGGAGAAGTGAAACGCCACGAAGAGATTGAGGATGCCGAGCAGCGCGAAGAAGATCGACCAGACGAAGTTCAGTTGCGTCCAGATGCGCGGCGGCAGCGTGATCTGCTTGCCCATCATCGCTTCGATGAGGTTCTTGCCGAAAGCCACCTGCGAGACCAGCAGCACGACCGAGAACGCCCAGTAAAGCACGGTGGGCTTCCACTTGATGAAGGTTTCGTCGTGCAGCATGAGCGTCGCGCCGCCAAACACGACGACGATGCCAAGCGAGAGCCACAGCATGGGGTCGACCTTGCGGTGACGGAACGCCACCCACGCGATCTGCACGAGCGTCGCTCCGATCGCCACGGCCGTCGCCGTGAAGATGCCCCACAGCTTGAAGGCGACGAAAAAGAGGATGATCGGGAAGAGATCAAACAGGAATTTCATTATCGGCCTGAAGGTTTACGAAATGAGCCGCTACAAGACGGCGTGACGTTTTCAAGGCCGCATTGCGCCCCGCGCGGGGCGCGGGGCTGCCTTGCCAACGCTCACTTGGGCTCGAATTGTAGCGCAGCCGAATTGATGCAATACCGAAGTCCGGTTGGGGCCGGACCATCCTCGAACACGTGGCCGAGATGCGCGCCGCAGTTCTTGCAGCGCACCTCGATGCGCAGCATGCCGTGCGTGCGGTCGGTTTTCTCCTCGATCACCTCGCCGTTGATCGGCCGGAAGTAGCTCGGCCAGCCGCAGCCCGCGTCGAATTTCGTGTCGGACTCGAAAAGCGGGGTGCCGCAACACACGCAGTCGTAGACGCCCCGGTCGAAATGATCCCAGTACTTGCCGGTGAAGGCGCGCTCCGTGGCCGCGTGGCGCGTGACCTGGTACTGCGTGGAGTCGAGTTGCTCGCGCCATTGCTCGTCGGACTTGTAGCCTGGGTAAGCGGGGGAGTTGTTGTCGTCCTGGCTCATGTCGGGTTCCTGTCGGGTGGAAAACAAGGATCACGTAGATGGGGGCGCGCTCACGAAGAGCAACTGACTTCGAGCGAACTCGCCCAGTCGGGCGGCAGGCCCGCGTACGCCTCGTGTTCCGGTTGGTCGTCGTACGGGCGCTCCAGCACTTTCGCGAGGCGCTCGACTTCGCTGAAATCCTTTTGCGCGGCCCGCTCGATCGCGGTTTGCGCGAGGTGGTTGCGCAGCACGTACTTCGGGTTCACGCGGTTCATTGCCGCCGCGCGCGCGGCGTCGTCGCGCGGCTCGTGCGCGAGGCGCGCGCGGTAGTCGGCGGCCCAGGCGTCGAAGGCGGCGCGCTCGAGAAACAGATCGCGCACGGACGCGTCGCCGCTCGCGTCATGTTTCGAAACGCGCGCGAGATGGCGGTACGTGAGCGTGAAATCGGCCCGGTTGGCATGCATGATTTCGAAGAGCTTGTTCGCGAGCGCGTCGTCGCCTTCCCGCTCGTGTTCGAGGCCGAGCTTCGCGCGCATGCGCGCTTCGAGCGCGGGCGCGAAATGCCCCTTGAAGCGTTCGAGCACGCCTTGCGCATCCGCCACCACGCGCTCGCCGCGCTTCTTCTCGTCGGCGATGTCGTAGTGCGCGCCGAAGAGCGGCACGAGCGCCTGAGCGAGGCAGAAGAGATTCCAGTAGCCGATCTGCGGCTGCATGCGATACGCGTAGCGGCCCTGCGAATCGGAGTGGTTGCAGATGTGATTGGCGTCGAAGCCGTCCATGAAGCCGAACGGACCGTAGTCGATCGTGAGGCCGAGAATCGACATGTTGTCGGTGTTCATCACGCCGTGGCAAAACCCGACCGCCTGCCATTCGACCATCAGCGCCGCCGTGTTGCGCACCGCTTCGTCGAGCAGCGCGAGATACGGGTCGTCGGCTTCGCGCAGTTGCGGGTAGAAACGCGCGATCACGTGGTCGGCCAGGGTGCGCAGCGCGTCCACGTCGTCGTGCGAATAGAAGTGCTCGAAGTGGCCGAAGCGCACGAAGCTCGGCGACACGCGTGCGACCACGGCCGCCGTTTCGATGTCTTCGCGGCGCACCGGCTGGTCGGAGCCGATCACCGTGAGCGCGCGCGTGGTCGGAATGCCGAGGTGATGCATGGCTTCCGAGCACAGGAACTCGCGAATCGACGAGCGCAGCACGGCGCGGCCGTCACCCATGCGCGAGTAGGGCGTGCGGCCCGCGCCCTTGAGCTGCACTTCGTTGCGCGCGCCGTCATGCTCGACTTCGCCGAGCGTGAGCGCGCGGCCGTCGCCGAGCTGGCCCGCCCATACGCCGAATTGATGCCCCGAATAGACCGTGGCATGCGACATCGTCGAAGGTGAGCGCTCGCGCGTGAAGTTGCCGCTGAAGAACGCCGCGAACGCGGGATCGGCAACGGCCGACGGGTCGAGCCCGAGCTGCGCGGCCACGGCGTTCGAAAAGCCGACCACGTAAGGCGCGGGCAGCGGCGCGCCGGGCAGCCGCGTATAGAAGCGCGCGCCCAGCGCGGCGAAGGCGTCGTCGCGCTGGGCGGTCAAGGCGCGTTCGAAGTCGGCGAGCGGGCCCGAGGCGGGCATGGGCGAGGCGGCAGCGCCGCCTTGAGATTCGGTAGTGCCTGGTGAAAACGACATATTGAGGGCCTTTTGAATACTCGATATTGTAAGTCGGCACCCGCCGGCGTGCTGGGAGCCGCTTGAATACCCTTCGAATGCCGCGGGAAAGCTGCCGCCGCGCCTGCGCCGTACAAGAAGACACACGAACACACACAACGACAACGTCGATCAACGCGAGGAGACCGCTACCGATGAGTGCGCCGCTGCTGGGTCAAATGATGGATGTGCCGCTGCAAGTGTCGTCGTTGATCGCGCACGCGGCGCGCCATCACGGTAGCGCGCAGATCGTCTCGCGCCGCATCGAAGGCGATATCCATCGCTACACGTACCGCGAGTGCGAACTGCGCTCGAAGCAGCTTGCGCAGGCGCTCATGACGCTTGGCGTCGCGCCCGGCGAGCGCGTAGGCACGCTGGCCTGGAACGGCTACCGGCATCTCGAGGCCTATTTCGGCGTGACCGGCTTCGGCGCGGTCTGCCACACCATCAATCCGCGGCTCTTTCCCGAGCAGATCGCCTGGATCGTCAATCACGCGGACGACCGCTATGTGCTGTTCGACATTACGTTCGCCGCGCTCGTCGATACGCTCGCGCCGCAGTGCCCGAACGTGCGCGGCTGGATCGCGCTGTGCGACGAGTCGCATCGGCCGCAGATGCGCACCGAGGTGCTCTGCTACGAAGCGCTGCTCGCCGCGCAGGACGGCCACTTCGACTGGCCGATGCTCGACGAGCGCAGCGCGTCGAACCTTTGCTACACGTCCGGCACCACGGGCAACCCGAAAGGCGCGCTGTATACGCACCGTTCCTCCGTGCTGCACGCCTATGGCGCATCGCTGCCCGACGCCATGGGTCTTTCGGCGCGCGACGCGATTCTGCCCGTCGTGCCGATGTTCCATGTGAACGCCTGGGGAGTGCCGCACGCGTCGCCCCTCACGGGCGCGAAGCTCGTGCTGCCCGGCAAGGATCTGGACGGCAAGTCGCTCTATGAACTCATGGAAGCGGAACGCGTGACCTGCTCGGCCGGCGTGCCGACTGTCTGGCTCGGGTTGCTCTCGTACATGCGCGGCGCGCGCGTGCGGTTTTCCACCCTCAACCGCACGGTGATAGGCGGCTCGGCGTGCCCGCCCGCGATGCTGCGCAGCTTCGAAGACGACTACGGCGTGCAGGTGATCCACGCCTGGGGCATGACGGAGATGTCACCGCTCGGCACGCTCTCGAAGCTCAACTGGGAGCAGTCGCAGCGGCCGCGCGAGCAGCAGCAGGCGCTGCTCGAAAAGCAGGGGCGCGTGATTTTCGGCGTGGACATGAAGATCGTCGGCGACGACGGGCGCGAGTTGCCGTGGGACGGCGTGCAGTTCGGCGACCTGCACGTGCGCGGGCCGTGGGTGATCGACCGGTATTTCCGCCAGGAAAGCGGCTCGCCGCTCGTGGACGGCTGGTTCCCGACCGGCGACGTCGCCACGATCGACCCCGACGGCTTCCTCCATATCACCGACCGCAGCAAGGACGTGATCAAGTCGGGCGGCGAATGGATCAGCTCGATCGATCTGGAGAACATCGCGGTGGCGCATCCGGCCATCGCCGAGGCCGCCTGCATTGCGTGCGCGCACCCGCGCTGGACCGAGCGCCCGCTCATCGTCGCGGTGAAAAAGCCCGGCGCCGAAGTCACGCGCGAGGCGCTGCTGGCGTTCTTCGAGGGCAAGGTGGCGAAGTGGTGGCAACCCGACGACGCCGTCTTCGTCGACGCATTGCCGCACACGGCCACCGGCAAGCTACAAAAGCTCAAGCTGCGCGAGCAGTTCCGCTCGTACGTGCTGCCGACGGCGCTCGCGGTGGAAGGGTGTCCGCTCGATCCGGCGCATGACGCCGCGAGCGAGGGCATCGCGGAGGCTTCGAGCGCGAAGCACCAATAAGGCCCGAGGCGCAAACGCGCAGAAACACGCAGAAGGGCAAAGTTCTCCGGCGCAGCCAACTGGCTGCGTTTTTTTTCGTCTGATTTTTGGTAGTCGCCCGGGAAATCGAGGCGCTTGGTACAAACCCCGATGTCCGCAGTGCAGCAAAAAATTGAACGAACGTTCTTTTTTAGGTATTCTGCCTGCTGGCAGGGAATGTCGGACAATGAACCGGCCGGCGCATGAACGCGACGCGGCCCGCAAGCATGGAGGCAGGCAAATGGCAGTGGACTACACGACTCGCGACGGCGTCGCCGTCATCACGCTCAACAATCCGCCCGTCAACGGCCTTGGGCATTCGACCCGAGCCGGGATCGTCGACGGCCTCGCGCGCGCCGCGAGCGACGCGGCGGTCACGGCCATCGTCATCACGGGAGGCGGCAAGGCCTTTTCGGGCGGCGCGGACATCACCGAATTCAATACGCCCAAGGCGACGCAGGAGCCCACGCTCCACACCGTCATCAAGGAAGTCGAGAAGAGCGCGAAGCCGGTCGTGGCCGCGATCCACAGCGTCGCGATGGGCGGCGGTCTCGAACTCGCGCTCGGCGCGCACTACCGCATCGCCGCGCCGGGCGCGCAGATCGCGCTGCCCGAAGTGAAGCTCGGCATCCTGCCGGGCGCGGGCGGCACGCAGCGTCTGCCGCGCGCCATCGGTCTCGAAGCCGCGCTCAACATGATCGTCACGGGCGTGCCGGTGTTGAGCGAAAAGCTCGCGAATTCGGGCCTTTTCGACGCGATGGCCCAAGGCGACCTGCTCGAGGAAGCCATTGCCTTCGCGCGCAAGGCCGCTGACAAGCCCGGCCCGTATCCGCTCGTGCGCAACCGCAAGATCGAACATCCGAACGCTGAAGGCTTCCTCCAGTTCTCGCGCAACACGGTGGCCGCGATGTCGAAGCACTATCCGGCGCCGGTGAAGTGCGTGGACGCCGTTGCGGCGGGCGTGCAGCAGGGCTTCGACAAGGGCCTCGCGTACGAGCGCGAGTGCTTCCTCGAACTCGTGCAGACGCCCGAAAGCCACGCACTGCGCCATGCGTTCTTTGGCGAGCGCGCCGCGAGCAAGATTCCCGACGTGCCGTCCAGCACGCCCACGCGCGACATCCAGAAGGTGGCCGTGATCGGCGCGGGCACGATGGGCGGCGGCATCACCATGAACTTCCTCAACGCGGGCTTGCCGGTCACGCTGCTCGAAACGAAGCCGGAAGCGCTCGATCGCGGTCTCGCCACGATCCGCAAGAACTACGAAGCGCAGGTCAAGAAGGGCAAGCTCTCGGCGGAAAAGCTCGAAGCGCGCATGGCCCTGATCCGCCCGACGCTCACCTATGACGACCTGAAGGAAGCGGACCTCATCATCGAAGCCGTGTTCGAAGAGCTCGGCGTGAAGGAGCAGGTGTTCAAGCGGCTCGATGAAGTCGCGAAGCCGGGCGCGATTCTCGCCTCGAATACCTCGACGCTCGACGTCGACAAGATCGCGGCGTTCACGAAGCGGCCGCAGGACGTGGTGGGCTTGCACTTCTTCAGCCCCGCCAACGTGATGAAGCTGCTCGAAGTCGTGCGCGGCAAGGAAACGGGCAAGGACGTGCTGGCCACCGTCATGCAGGTCGCGAAGAAGATCCGCAAGACGGCCGTGGTCTCGGGCGTGTGCGACGGCTTCATCGGCAATCGCATGGTCGAGCAGTACATCCGGCAGGCGCTCAATATGCTCGAAGAGGGCGCGCTGCCCGCGCAGGTCGATCGCGCGATCGAGAAGTTCGGCTTCGCCATGGGCCCGTTCCGCATGAGCGATCTGGCCGGCAACGATATTGGCTGGGCGATCCGCAAGCGCCGCTATCAGGAGCAGCCGGATATGAAGTACTCGAAAGTCGCGGACCGCCTGTGCGAGACCGGCCGCTTCGGGCAGAAGACCGGCGCGGGCTGGTACGACTACAAGGCGGGCGAGCGCAGCGCGCTGCCTTCGAAGCTCGTGGACGAGATGATCGTTGCGTATTCGAAGGAAGCGGGCGTGGAGCGCCGCAAGATCGGCGACGAGGAGATCGTCGAGCGTCTCGTGTTCGCGCTCGTGAACGAAGGCGCGAAGATTCTCGAAGAGGGCATCGCCTCGAAGGCTTCGGACGTCGACATGGTTTATCTCACGGGCTACGGTTTCCCGCTGTGGCGCGGCGGCCCGATGCTGTACGCCGACACGGTCGGCCTCTACAACGTCGAGCGCGCCATTCGCCGCTACACGCAGCAGCCCAACGGCGACGCGTGGGAGATCGCGCCTTCGATCGTCGAACTGGCCGCGAAGGGCGGTACGTTCAACTAAGTTTCAGCTTCGGACGAACATCATGAGAAACGCGGACGACGTGCTTCTGCTGATCGACCTGCAATACGACTTCATGCCGGGCGGGGCGCTTGCCGTCGCGCGCGGCGATGAAGTCGTGCCGGTGGCGAACCGGCTCGCGCAGGGCTTTGGCCACGTGGTGCTCACGCAGGACTGGCACCCCGTGCGGCACGTTTCGTTTGCGGCCAACCACGCGGGGCGCACGCCGTTCGAGACGGTCGCGCTGCCGTACGGCGAGCAGGTGTTGTGGCCCGTGCACTGCGTGCAGGGCACGGAAGGCGCGGCGCTGCATCGCGACCTGGACGTGCCGCATGCGCGCGCGGTGATTCGCAAGGGCCATCACGCCGACGTGGACAGCTATTCCGCGTTTCTCGAAGCCGATCGCAAGACGCCCACGGGGCTCGCGGGCTACCTGCGCGAAGTGGGTGTGAAGCGCGTGTACTGCTGCGGGCTCGCGACCGACTACTGCGTGGCGTGGTCCGCGCTCGACGCGCGCGCCGCGGGCTTCGAGACCGTGCTGATCGAGGACGCTTCGCGCGCCATCGACCTCAACGGCTCGCTCGCCACCGCGTGGGACCAGTTGCGCGCCGCCGGTGTGAAGCGCGCGCAGTCGGCCGACGTGCTGGCGTTGTCCGTCTGAATCGTCCGTCTGAAGACTCAATCAAAGACATCCGCAGGATCCCAATTTCGTAGCAGGAGACACGCATGACCGACGCCGTAATCGTATCGACCGCCCGCACGGGCCTCGCCAAATCGTGGAAGGGCGCCTTCAACATGACGCACGGCGCCACCCTTGGCGGCCATGTGGTTCAAGCCGCCGTCGAACGCGCGAAGATCGACCCCGCGCGCGTGGAAGACGTGATCATGGGTTGTGCGAACCCCGAAGGCGCAACCGGCGCGAACATCGCGCGCCAGATCGCGCTGCGTGCGGGCCTGCCCGTGAGCGTGGCGGGCATGACGGTGAACCGTTTTTGTTCTTCCGGACTCCAGACGATTGCGCTCGCCGCGCAACGCGTGATCGCCGGCGAAGGCGACGTGTTCGTGGCAGGTGGCGTGGAGTCGATCTCGTGCGTGCAGAACGAGATGAACCGCCACATGGTGGCCGAAGGCTGGCTCAATCAGCACAAGCCGGAAATCTACTGGAGCATGCTGCAAACCGCCGAGAACGTCGCGAAGCGCTACGAAATCTCGAAGGATCGCCAGGACGAGTATGGCGTTCAGTCACAACTGCGCGCGGCCGCCGCACAGGCCGCGGGCCTCTTCAACGACGAAATCGTGCCGATGACGGTGCTCGCGGGCGTGGCCGACAAGGCCACGGGCCAGCTCGTCACCAAAGAAGTGACGATCGCCGCTGACGAGGGCATTCGCGCCGACACCACGCTCGAAGGCGTGGCGAAGATCCGCACGGCGATGCCGGGCGGCGTCATCACGGCGGGCAACGCGAGCCAGTTCTCGGACGGCGCGAGCGCCTGCGTCGTGATGAACGCGAAGGTCGCCGAGCGCGAGGGTTTGCAGCCGCTCGGCATCTTCCGCGGTTTCGCGGTGGCCGGTTGCGAGCCGGACGAAATGGGCATCGGCCCCGTGTTCGCCGTTCCCAAGCTGCTCAAGCAGACGGGCCTGAAGGTCGAGGACATCGGCCTGTGGGAACTGAACGAAGCCTTCGCCGTGCAGGTGCTGTACTGCCGCGACAAGCTTGGCATTCCCGCCGACCGCCTGAACGTGAACGGCGGCGCGATTGCCGTTGGCCACCCGTACGGCGTGTCGGGCGCGCGCCTCACGGGCCACGCGCTGATCGAAGGCAAGCGTCGCGGCGCGAAGTTCGTCGTGGTGACGATGTGCATCGGCGGCGGCCAGGGCGCGGCGGGCCTCTTCGAAGTCGTCTGACGCACGGGGCGGCGGACCGGCTCGTCCGCCGCCGTCACGACGCCCGCGCGCTGGCGCGGTTTTAGGCGCGTCGGGGCGCTCTCGCGCTCGCGCCGCTGCGGGTATCATGACGGCTGTCGGCGCGCGCGCGGCGCAGCGCCTGTTCCCATGCAGACAGAAAGAGGTGTATTCGTGATTCGTCATATCGTGATGTGGAAGCTCAAAGAGTCGGCCGAGGGTGCGACGCGTGCGGAAAATGTCGTGAAGTTCAAGGCGCTGCTCGAAGGCTGCCGCAATCTCGTGCCGGGCACGCTGCACCTGGAAGTTGGCGTGGCCGAGCCGGGCCCCGCATCCACGTATGACCTCGTGCTGGTTTCCGACTTCGCCGACCAGGCTGCGCTCGACGGCTATCAGGACCACCCCGAGCATCTCGTCGTGAAGCAGTTCGCGAAGCTCGTGGTCGAATCGCGCCAGTGCGTGGATTACGTGGTCTGAAGCGCATCATGATCGGTACCGCAGATCAATCCCAGGGCGACGGCACGCCGCAAGGCGAAAGCACGCAAGCCCCGCAAACGGCGCTCACGATCATCGAGAGTCCGTTCGTCGAGCATCTCGGCGCGCAACTCAAGAGCGCGCGTGACGGCGTGAGCGAAGTCGTGCTGCCGCTCGCGGAGCGGCACATGAACACGTGGGACGTCGCTCACGGCGGCGTGACGATGACGCTTTGCGACATCGCGCTCGCCATGGCGGCGCGCAGCGTGGCGGCCGATGGCGTGGGCGTCGTCACCGTCGAGATGAAAGTGAACTTCATGCAGCCTGGGCGCGGCGAATTGCGCGCCACCGGCCGCGTGCTGCACCGTTCCACCACGATGGCCTATTGCGAAGGCGAGATTCGCGACAGCGAAGGCCATTTCGTCGCCAAGGCGCTTGGCACGTTCAAGTACATGCGCCGTCTCGCAGTGGGCCGCGACGTGGCGCGCCAGCGCCTGCGCAGCGACCCCAACGCACGGCCGGGCCCGAGTGACGGCTGAAAACCCCATACGTGCGGCCGGGAGCGCGAGCGTAGGCGCGCGCTCCCGATCGCTCTTTTTCCTCGCGGCCGGCGAGCACCGCCAGAAGCACTGCCAGGCCGCGCCCAACGAAGCAACACGGACGCCATGACCCAGACCAATCGCCAGATCCTGCTCGCTTCGCGCCCGGAAGGCGCCGCGAGCGTCGATAACTTCCGTCTCGTCGAAACGCCGCTCGCCCCGCTCGAAGAGGGCCAGGTGCGCGTGCGCAATCACTTCCTCTCGCTCGACCCCTATATGCGCGGCCGCATGAACGACAGCAAGTCGTACGCGGCGCCGCAACCGCTCGACTCGGTGATGATCGGCGGCACGGTGGGCGAAGTGGTCGAGTCGCGCAACGCGAAGCTCAAGGCCGGCGACAAGGTGGTCGGCATGTTCGGCTGGCAGGAGTACGGCACCTCGGACGGCAGCGATCTGCATGTCGTCAATACGACGCATGTGCCGCTCTCCGCCTATCTCGGACCGGTGGGCATGCCGGGCGTCACGGCGTGGTACGGGCTGAACCGCATCATCGCGCCGAAGGCTGGGCAAACGGTGGTCGTGAGCGCGGCGAGCGGTGCGGTGGGCAGCGTGGTCGGTCAGCTCGCGAAACGCGCGGGCTGCCGCGCGGTGGGCATCGCGGGCGGCGCGGACAAGTGCCGCTACGTGGTCGAAACGCTGGGTTTCGACGCCTGCGTCGACTACAAGGCGGGCAATCTGTATCAGGACCTCAAGGCCGCGACGCCCGACGGCGTGGACGGCTACTTCGAGAACGTGGGCGGCGAAGTGCTCGACGCCACGCTCGCGCGCATGAACGCATTCGGGCGCATCGCGCTGTGCGGCATGATCGCGGGCTACGACGGCCAGCCGATGCCGCTCAAGTATCCGCAACTGCTGCTCACGCAACGCCTGCTCGTGCAGGGCTTCATCGTGAGCGAGCATATGGACGTGTGGCCGCAGGCGCTCACGGAACTCGGGACGCTCGTCGCCAGGCAGCAGCTTGCGTATCGCGAGACCGTGGCCGAAGGGCTCGAAAACGCGCCAGGCGCATTCCTCGGCATGCTCAAGGGCCAGAATTTCGGCAAGCAACTCGTCAAGCTGATCTGATCGCCTGACCGGCTCACGCAAGCGCCCGGAACGGGCGCTTCGTTTTTCCGCACGCAGCATTCACCGCAGGATTCGCAATGTCCGAACCGTTCGAGTTCGACGGCCGCGTGGCCGTCATCACCGGCGCGGCGAGCGGCTTTGGCCGCGCGTTCGCGCAGCACGCCGCCGCGCTCGGCATGAAGCTCGTGCTCGCCGATGTCGATCAGGCGCTGCTCGATGAAACCGTCGCCGCGTTGCGCGAAGGCGGTGCACAGGCGATTGGCGTGCGCACCGATGTGCGCGATCCCGCCCAGGTCGACGCGCTTGCGAAGGCGGCGCTCGACGCCTGGGGCAAGGTCCATCTGCTTTTCAACAACGCGGGCGTGGGCACCGGCGGCTTCGTGTGGGAAAGCAGCGCGAAGGACTGGGACTGGGTGTTCGGCGTGAACGTGATGGGCGTCGCCAACGGCGTGCGCAGCTTCACGCCGATCATGCTCGCGCAGGGCGAGCGCGCGCACATCGTCAACACGGCCTCGGTCGCGGGCCTGCTTTCGCCGCCCGCGATGGGCGTGTACAACGCGTCGAAGCATGCCGTGGTCTCGCTCACCGAAACGCTGTATCACGATCTCAAGAACGTGAGCGAGCAGGTGAGCTGCTCGCTGCTGTGCCCGGCCTTCGTGCCGACCGGCATCGCGAACGCCGAGCGCAGCCGCCCCGGCGACTTGCGCAACGATGTGCCGCTCACGCGCTCGCAGCAGGCCGCCGACCTGCAATTGCAGCGCGCGGTGCGCTCGGGCAAGCTCACACCGGCCGACGTCGCGAAGGCGACTTTCGACGCCGTGCGAGAAGGGCGCTTCTATATCCTGACGCATACGCAGATTCTCGCTTCGGTGAAGCTGCGTCATGAGGATATCGAAACATTGCGCAACCCGACCGATCCGCTCTCGCTCAAACCCGAAGTCAAGCAAGCGCCGCAATAAGCGGCGCACGGGGAACTGTGCCATGCCACTCACCGCGAAGATCGCTCTCGTGCTCGACATGGTGGCCCGCGCGGACCGCGCGCCTTATCACGAGCAGACGCCGCAGCAAGCACGCGCCGAGTACGAAAAGAGCGCCTCGGTGCTGGAGATTCCGGCCGCGCCGATGCATGCCGTGGAGGACCTTCAGGTGCCGGCGCGCGACGGCTCGACAATCCGCGCGCGTCTGTACTTGCCTGTCGAGCCCCAGTGGGCCGAGCCGCTGCCCGTGCTCGTCTACTATCACGGCGGCGGCTTCACGATAGGCAGCGTGGACACGCACGACGCGCTCTGCCGCATGTTCGCGCGCGACGCGCGCTGCGCGGTGTTCTCGGTGGACTATCGGCTCGCCCCCGAGCATCGCTTCCCGAGCGCCGTGCACGACGCCTTCGACGCCTATGCGTGGCTGCACGCGCACGCGGCCGGGTATGCGCTCGATGCGTCGCGCTTCGCCGTGGGCGGTGACAGCGCGGGCGGCACGCTCGCCACCGTTTGCGCCGTGCTCGCGCGCGACGCGGGCATCGCCCCCGTGCTGCAACTGCTGATCTATCCGGCGGTGAGCGCGCATCAGCAGACCGAATCGCACGCGCGTCTGGCCGACGGCTATCTGCTGACCGCCACGACCATTCAGTGGTTCTTCAATCAGTACGTACGCGACGTTTCAGACCGCGACGACTGGCGCTTCGCGCCGCTCGACGGCGCGCGCGACGCGCCGGATTTTCGCGGCGTCGCGCCCGCATGGATCGCCGTGGCCGAATTCGATCCGCTCGTGGACGAGGGCGAGGCTTACGCGCGGAAGCTGCGCGAGGCCGGCAATGAAGTGACGCTCGTGCGCTACGCGGGCGTGATCCACGAGTTCATCAAGATGGGGTCGTTCGTCGACGAGGCGCGTCTCGCGCAGCAGCAGGCTGCCCAGGCGTTGCGCGTGGCGCTGGGAACCGGCGACTGAGCCAGCGCTGTCAGCCCGCCGCAACCGTGAACGCTTCCTCACGCTCGAACGCGCCCGGGCGGACGATGCGGTGCGAGCCGTCGTCGTCGCTGCGCTCCAGCGCTTCCACATCCAGTTGCGCGCCGCGCACGCTCACGCGCAGCGCCGTCGTGCCGCGCGTGCCGTAGTCGGGCGTTTCGATGAACGCCGCCGAGAGCGCGCGTTCGCGTTCGAGGGGAATGCCCGTGGCGGGCAACTCGCGGTCGGGTGCGACGCGCGGGTCGCGCATCATCTCCACGAGCCGCGTGAGCGGCGCCTGCGTTGCGCTCGCCGCCAGTTCGGCGAGTTCCGCGCGCTTGCGCACGAGCTTGGGCCACGGCGTGTCGAGCACGGCGTTCGAAATGCCGTGCGTGCCTTCGGGCAGCAGGGCGGGTGCGCGATCCGCACGGTTGCAGTACCAGGCGAGTTCGCGCCGCGCCCAGTCGCCGACGATCAGATTGAAGCCGTTGTACAGATCGCCCGAGCGCGCCACCTCGTCGAGATAGCCGAGCGGCGTCGTGGGCAGACCCTGTGCGCCGGTGAGCCAGCGCGAGACGAGCGTGCCGCGCGTGGGCGCGTCCGGGCGCATGTCGTTGGGCGCGCGATAGTTCGTGAGCGCCGCGAAGCGGCCGCCGCGCGTCATGCCGAGCCAGGTGCCACCGCCCACGAGATCGCGGCCCGCCAGCACGCCCTCGGGGGAGCTGCCCGGCGACGTGATGTCGTCCGTGGCGCGCCACCAGTGCAGCGGCTCGGCCGTGCGGCGCAGGAATTCGTCGCGGTTGGCCGCAAGCGTGAAGAGCGCGCCCGCGCTCGCGTGCGGGCGCCAGTCGAAGACGATCAGGCACATGGGATGGGCCCTTGCAGGGTCGGGGGTGGCGCCGCGCCAGCACCGCGCGGGACGCGAGGCGCCGCGTGCGCGGACAGCGCGGCGAGTATCGTCAAACTTCGGTTGGCAGTGCGTACGGCAGCGGCAGCATGCGCAGCGCGGGGCCGTCTGCGGCGCCCAGGTGCACGGTGCCGGTTTCGAGCGCGGCAAGCTTGATCTCGGCAAGCAGATCGACCCCGCCTTCGGGGGCGGCCGCCGCGTTCACGACCATGCCACACGGCTGGCCCGGATCGTCGGAATGGAACAGCTCGACGCCCGGATGCACGACGTCAAGCCCGGCCGCGACGTTGGCGAGCGCGGTGCGGCGCTTGATCGTTCCGCGGTACTGGCTGCGCGCCACGATTTCCTGGCCCGGATAGCAGCCCTTGCGGAAGTTCACGCCGCCCAGCACGTCGTAGTTGACCATTTGCGGCACGAACTGCTCGCTCACCGCCTGGGTGATGCGCGGCTCGCCCGCGCGGATGTCGAGCCAGTCCCACACGGCGGGAGACACGCGCGTGAGCGCCCCGTCGAGCTTCGCGAGGCGCGCCTCGACGGCATCTTTGGGGCCGACCCACAGGTAGCGCAGGCTGCCGGCCGCGTCGGGCATGCGGATCAGCGTGCCAGAGGGGTCGTCCACCTTCACGTGCACGCCGTCGGGCAGCGCGTCGAATTCGGCCGCGAGCGCGCCGCGCACGTCGCCGGCAAGGCCTACCACGAGCAGCTTGTCGCTGTCGTCCGTGAGTTTCGCCTTGGCGCGCAGCACGAACATCGAGAGGCGCTTTTGCACGGCCGGCTGCACGTCCTTCGAAATCAGCAGGCGGATCGTGTCGCCGGTCTTCCAGGTGAGGAACGAGGCGAGCAGGCGGCCCTTGGGCGAGCAGTAGCCCGCGAGGCGCGCGCCGGTCACGTCGAGATGCTGGATGTCGTTGGTGAGCTGGCTATGCAGGAAGCTCGCGGCGTCGTCGCCATTGGCGTCGATCACGCCGAACTGCGGCAGGATCGCGTAAGCGCCGCCCTTCAGGGCGGCATCGAAGTTCGCCGCGGCGTGGGTCGCGGATTCGGGGGCGGAAAGCGTGGATGCGGGATCGAGCGATGAGTTCATGGATTCGGGGAACAGTCAATCCTGACTTTAGCGAAGGCAAGCAGTTATTATATGAGGTCCCCCTGAGTCGTGTTTCCATGTCCCTCCTGAAGAAATGCCTTGTTGCCGGCGCCGCGCTAGTCGTGATTGGCGCCGCCGCGGCGGGCGGCGTCTGGCGCTGGGCCACCACGCCGCTCGAGCTTGCCACTCCACAGCTCGACGTCACCATCAAGCCGCACAGCACCGTGCGCAGTGTCACCTTGCAGTTGCGGCGCGGCGGCGTGCCCGTGCAAACGCAGCTTTTCGTGCTCATGACACGCGCGCTCGGGCTGCAAAGCCAGCTCAAATCGGGCAACTACGAATTCAAGGCCGGGATCACGCCCTATGACGTGCTCCAGAAGATGGCGCTCGGCGACGTGAACGAGTCGGTGGCCACCATCATCGAAGGCTGGACCTTCAAGCACATGCGCGCCGAACTCGACGCGAATCCGGCGCTGAAACACGACACGGCGGACATGAGCGACGCCCAGCTGCTCGCCGCGATCGGTGCGCCGAGCGCGCCGAACGGCAACGGCGAGGGCCTGTTCTTTCCCGACACCTATCTGTTCGACAAGGGTTCGAGCGATCTGGGGGTGTATCGGCGCGCTTACAAGCTGATGCAGACGCGTCTCGCCGAGGCGTGGGCCGCGCGCGCGCCGGGCCTGCCGCTCAAGTCGCCCTACGAGGCGCTGACGCTCGCCTCGCTCGTCGAGAAGGAAACCGGGCGGGCGGGCGACCGTGCGCTCGTGGCGGCGGTATTCTCGAACCGTCTGAAGGTTGGCATGCCCTTGCAGACCGATCCGGCCGTGATCTATGGCCTTGGCGACAGCTACGCCGGGCATTTGCGCAAGCGCGATTTGCAGTCGGACACTCTTTACAATACTTACCTGCGCCTCGGTTTGCCGCCGACTCCGATCGCGCTGCCCGGCGTGGCGGCGCTTCAGGCGGCGCTCAATCCGGCATCGACGGCGGCGCTGTACTTCGTGGCGCGCGGCGATGGCAGCAGCGTTTTTTCTGACAATCTCGTCGACCACAACAAGGCCGTCGACAAATACATCCGGGGTAACTAAATGGCGCGGGGCCGATTCATCACGTTCGAGGGCATCGACGGCGCGGGCAAGACCACGCATCTCGCCTGGTTTCGCGACCAGCTCGCCCAGAAGCTGGCGCCCTCGGGCCGCACGGTCGTCATGACGCGCGAGCCGGGCGGCACGCCGCTTGGCGAGGCGGTGCGCGAGATCGTCCTGCATCAGCCGATGGACCTCGAAACCGAGGCGCTCCTGATGTTCGCGGCGCGCCGCGAGCACCTCGCCAAGGTGATCGAGCCGGCGCTCGCGCGTGGCGACTGGGTGCTCTCCGACCGCTTCACCGACGCCACCTTTGCCTATCAGGGTGGCGGCCGGGGCCTGCCGCGCGACAAGCTCGAAACGCTGGAGCGCTGGGTGCAGGGCGGTTTCCAGCCCGACCTCACGGTGCTGTTCGACCTGCCGCCCGACACGGCGAGCGAGCGGCGCGGCGCCGCGCGCGAGCCGGACCGCTTCGAGAGCGAAACCGACGCGTTCTTCGTGCGCACGCGCGCCGAGTACCTGCGCCGCGCGGAAGAGGCGCCGTACCGTTTCGCGATCGTCGATTCGTCGCAAGGCATCGAGGCGATTCGCAAAAAGCTCGAACACGTGATTGCAGACCTTTGATTGCAAAGCGGCATCGCGTTCTCCTATAGGTCGCGCGAGCTTCGCCCAAACGCTCGCGAAGCTCGCCTAACCGGTTGATTCAAAAGATGATCTATCCCTGGCAAACCGACGACTGGCAACGCTTGCAGCAATTGCGCAGCCATTGGCCGCACGCGCTCCTGCTGCACGGTCAGGCGGGCATCGGCAAGCTCCAGTTCGCGCAGCATCTGGCGAAGGGCCTGTTGTGCGAATCGCCGCAGGCCAACGGCGAGCCCTGCGGCGCGTGCGCGGCGTGCCACTGGTTCGAGCAGGGCAATCATCCCGACTACCGGATCGTCGTGCCCGAGGCGCTGGCCGGTGAGATCGGCCCGGCCGGCGAGGACGACGCCAAAGCCGAAAAAGCCGACAAGGGCGAGGGCGAGGAAGGCAAAAAAGGCCGCGCGCCGAGCAAGGAAATCCGCATCGAGCAGGTGCGCGCGCTGCTCGATTTCACGAGTGTGGGCTCGCACCGGGGCGGGCTGCGCGTGGTCGTGCTGTACCCGGCCGAGGCGCTCAACGTCGCCGCCGCCAACGCACTCCTGAAAACGCTCGAAGAGCCGCCCGCGGGCGTGGTGTTCCTCGTGGTGTCGGCGCGCATCGACCGGCTGCTGCCCACCATCATCAGCCGTTGCCGCCAGTGGCCCATGGGCACGCCCGCGCCCGAGGCCGCCACGGCGTGGCTCGCGCAGCAGGGCGTGGACGACGCGCCGGCGCTGCTGGCCGAATCCGGCGGCGCGCCGCTCGCGGCGCTCGCGCTCGCCAGCGACGCCAACCGCACGCTGCGCGACTGGACGCTCGCCCAGCTCGCGGCGGGCCCTTCCTGCGACGCTTTCGCGTGCGGCGAGACGCTCCAGAAGCTGCCGGTGCCGCTCGTGCTCGGCTGGCTGCAACGCTGGGTCTACGACCTGCTGGCCGAGCGCACGGCGGGCCGCCCGCGCTATTTCCCGCAGGCGGGCGCGGGGCTCGCGCGCTGCGCCGCGAAGCTCGACGCGGCGGCGCTCGCGCGCTACATGAAGACCGTCACGCGCCAGCGCGCCGTGGAGAACCACCCGCTGAATGCGCGCCTCGTGTTCGAGGAACTCTTTCTCGGCTATCGTGAGCTCTTTGCCTGAGCCGACTCATCCATCGCAGGACCACCCATGTTTGTCGATTCGCATTGCCACATCAACTTCGAAGGCCTCGGCGACCGCTTGCCGCAGGTGCTCGAGAACATGCGCGAGAACGCCGTCACGCACGCGCTCTGCGTCTCGGTCGATCTCGAAACGCTGCCTTCGGTGCTCGATATCGCGAGCCGCTATGAGAACGTCTATGCCTCGGTGGGCGTGCACCCCGACCACGAGCACATGCGCGAGCCGAGCGTGACCGAACTGGTCGAGCTGGCCGCGCACCCGAAGGTGGTGGCGATCGGCGAAACGGGGCTCGATTACTTTCGCCTGGGCGAGCGCACGATCGCCGACATGGAGTGGCAGCGCGAGCGCTTTCGCACGCATATCCGCGCCGCGCACGCCACGGGCAAGCCGCTCATCGTGCACACGCGCGCAGCCTCGGACGACACCCTGCGCATCATGGAAGAGGAGCGCGCGGGCGAGCCCGGCGGCGTGATGCACTGCTTCACGGAGCCGTGGGCGATTGCCGAGCGCGCGCTCGCGCAGAACTTCTACATTTCGCTTTCGGGCATCGTCACGTTCAAGAGCGCGACCGATGTGCAGGAGGTCGCGCGGCGCGTGCCGATCGAGCGCCTTTTGATCGAAACCGATTCGCCTTACCTTGCGCCCGTTCCATTTCGTGGCAAACCCAATGAACCTGCGTACGTCAGCCATGTCGGAAGATTCATTGCGCAGCAACGCGGATTGCCGGACGCCGAACTCGGCGCTGTCACCACGCAGAATTTTTTCCGGCTCTTCAAGATCCCGCCGCAGGCCTGAGCACCGGTCGCATGCTGTCAATTTTGTTAGATATCAACGAGATAGCAGATAACGTTAAGGCTTGACATGAACTCAAAACCGCTTTCGCACACCAATCCCGCCAGGAACGCCGTTCGCCGCACCGCCGCCGCGCTTGCGCTCGGTGTCGCCGCCACGCTGTTCGGCGCGGCCGCGGCACATGCCGCGCCGATCGACTCGCTCGTGAAGAGCGTCAAGTTCGACGACGACAAGGGTGTCCAGAAAGCGCTCGCGAACGGCATGGACCCGAACGCCACCGACGACCAGGGCATGCCGCTCCTCGTGCTGGCCGCGCGTGAAAAATCAGACAAGGTCGGCGCGATCCTGCTCGATAACCCGAAAACGAACATCGCTGCCGAAGACCGCGCGGGCGAAAACGCGCTGATGCTGGCCGCGCTCAACGGCGACGTCGACTTCGTGAAGCTGCTCATCACCAAGGGCGCCGAGGTCAACAAGAAGGGCTGGACGCCGCTGCATTACGCGAGCGCGAACGGCAACGACGACGTCGTGAAACTGCTGATTGGCTATTCGGCCGACGTCAATTCGCTCTCGCCCAACGGCACGACGCCGCTCATGATGGCGGCGCGCGGCGACCATCTCACGACGATCCAGATGCTGCTCGAACGCGGCGCGACGCTCGGGGCCAAGAACCAGATCGGCATGACCGCGCTCGATTTCGCGCGCCAGTACAAGGCGCCGGACGCGATCAAGGACCTCACGGCGCGCATGACCCAGGCCGGCTTGCCCACGGCGAGTACGGCAGCGCCGCAAAACAGTGCAAAATAATGGGGTTAAAGGCGGCCGCGCCGAAGAGGCGCGGCCGCCTTGCGGCGCGCGAAGCGCCGCTCCCCACGACAATTCAAGGAGAACCATGCTGCGGGTTCTGATCTGTGCGGGCGCGATGGCGTTGCCGCTCTCCGCTTTTGCATTCACGGCAAGCGACCTCAATCGCCTTTGCACGAAGACCGACGTGGCTTCGCGCAGCGCGTGCGCGGCGTATATCGAAGGCGCCGCCGACGGCATCTTCAACACCATCGACGCGATCGGCGGGACCACCGGGCCGCGCGTCGGGCAGTACTTCTGCCTGCCGCCGGACGCCCGTTCCGCGCAGCTCACCGACGCGGTGCGCAAGTACATCGCCGACAACCCCAACGTGGCCGGCTACAACGCGAGCACGGCCATTTCGCTCGGGCTCGGCAAGGCGTTTCCCTGCAAGACCGGCAACGGGAGCTGATGCCGCCCCGTTCGCCATCACGCTGTCACTAGCTGCACGTAGCAAGCGCGGCGCGGCGGATTGCCTTGCCGCGCCGCAATCTTCGAGGCCACGCTGCCACCGGTTCCCGGCGGGCGGCGGCGGCCAGGGCGCACAAGGACGCTCGTCTTCCGAAAGAGGCGAGCCGCGCCGCTTCCGTCCGCGGGCCTGCGCCCGTGCCGTTTCCAGGAGTTGCCGTATCGCTCAGGAGGAACAGGCCGCAGATGCCGACACTCGACGACTTCTCCCGTCTCGCCGACGGTCCGCTGCAAAACTGGTTCGGTACGCTGATCGTGAGCGGCTTCGCGCTCGTCTTCGCGGTCGCCGTGCACTGGCTCGGCAAACGCGTCATGCGGCGCATCGCGCGCCCGTATCCGCGTGTGAATGCGTTCGTGCGCTACGTGCAAAAGCCCGCGCTGGCCGTGCTGGTTGTCCTCGCGCTGGAGTTCGTCTGGTGGCAGGCGCCCGATACGCTACGCTTCATCGGCAGCCTGCGTGAGCTCTGCGCGTTCGCATTGATTGCGGCGATGACGTGGTTCTCCGTGCGCTGCGCGGCCGCCATTGGCGAGGCGATCATTGCCGCGCATCCGCTCGACATCGCCGACAACCTCCAGGCCCGCCGCATCCACACCCAGGCCCGCGTGCTCGCGCGCACGGTGATGGTACTCATCATCATCGTCGGGCTCGGGTCGGCGCTCATGACCTTCCCGAACGTGCGGCAGATCGGCGCGAGCTTGCTGGCCTCGGCGGGCGTGGCCGGTCTCGTCGCCGGTATCGCGGCACGCCCCGTGCTAGGGAACATGATCGCCGGTTTGCAGATCGCGCTTTCGCAACCCATCCGGCTCGACGACGTGGTCGTGATCCAGGGCGAATGGGGGCGCATCGAGGAAATCACGGGCACCTATGTATCGGTACGGATCTGGGACCAGCGGCGGCTCATCGTGCCGCTGCAATGGTTCATCGAGAATCCGTTCGCGAACTGGACGCGCAGCAGTTCGCAGATCATCGGCACGGTCTTTTTGTGGCTCGACTACCGTATGCCGCTCGCGCCGCTGCGCGAGGCGCTGGCGCGTATCGTCGATGGCGCCCCCGAATGGGACCGCCGCGTGCAGGTTTTACAGGTCACCGACGCCAACGAGCGCGCCATGCAGGTGCGCGTGCTGGTGAGTTCGCGCGATTCGGGCCTGAACTTCGATTTGCGCTGCCGCGTGCGCGAAGGGCTGCTGGACTTCGTGAACGAGCACTATCCGCAATTTCTGCCACGGGCGCGCGCCGAGGTTTCGGCGGAGCTCGAAAGCAGCGCGGACGAACTGCCGGCCTTTGCGCGACGCCCGGCGCGTCAGGCGGCCTCCAGCACGGCGGCGCATACCGAGGCCGATCCGGTCACGGGTACGCGCGTGCCGGGCGCGGGCGAACACGATGGTCCGGTGGGGCAGCCCGCCGCCGCTCCGAAGCACGCGCAGGCTGAATCCGGCGCGCGTGAGCCGGTGGCGGAGAGCCGCCGCGGGGACGGTTGAGATGTCGTTGCATGAACAACGATAAGGGAACACCAAACGACAGCGCCGCACGCTGCCGGGGCAGACGATGCGGCGCGCGCAAGACTGGAGGAGGAACCGCAAGATGGGCAGACTGATAGTCGTCTCGAACCGCGTGGCCACGCCGACGGAAACCAAAGGCTCTGCGGGCGGACTCGCGGTCGGCGTGTTTGGCGCGCTCAAGGACGCGGGCGGCGTATGGTTCGGCTGGAGCGGCGACGTGGTGAGCGAGACGGTGGCGAACGCGGGACCGACGCTCGTCGAAGACGGCCATGTCACCTTCGCGACGGTCGGCCTCACGCGCAAGGACTACGATCAGTACTACCGGGGTTTTTCTAACGCCACGCTCTGGCCGGTGTTCCATTACCGCAACGACCTCGCGCGCTACGAGCGCGACGAATACGCGGGCTACCGGCGCGTGAACGCCTGGCTCGCGCACAAGCTCATGAAGCTGATTCACCCGGACGACAACATCTGGGTGCACGACTACCACCTGATCCCGTTCGCCGAGGCGCTGCGCTCGGAGGGCGTGCGCAACCGCATCGGCTTCTTCCTGCACATTCCGTTTCCTTCGCCGCAGGTGTTGCAGACCATCCCGCCGCACGACGAACTCGTGCGCTCGCTGTGCTGCTACGACATGCTCGGCTTCCAGACGCGCAACGACCAGCAGGCGTTTCACGACTACATCGTGCGCGAGTCGCACGGCAAGGTCACGGAGACGGGCGGCGACCACGAGCACGGCGAGGCGCAAGCCTACGGCCGCAAGCTGCGCACGGGGGTCTATCGCATCGGCGTGTTTCCCGACGAGATCGCCGCGCAGGCCGCGCGCTATGAAAGCCGCCAGCACGTGCTCGACCTCAAGCAAAGCCTCGAAGGGCGCAAGCTCATCATGAGCGTGGACCGGCTCGATTACTCGAAAGGGCTCGTCGAGCGCTTCCATGCGTTCGAGCAGTTGCTGGAGACGTCGCCCGAGTGGCGCGGCAAGGTCACGCTCGTGCAGATCGCGCCGCCCACGCGCTCGGACGTCGCGAGCTACAAGGTCATACGCGAGGAACTGGAGCGGGAGGCGGGGCGCATCAACGGCCGCTATTCCGGCCTCGATTACACGCCGATCCGCTACCTGAGCCAGCAGTACGACCGCTGGAAGCTGATGTCCTTGTTCCGCGAATCGCAGGTGGGTTACGTGACGCCGCTGCACGACGGCATGAACCTCGTCGCCAAGGAATACGTGGCCGCGCAGAATCCCGACGATCCGGGCGTGCTCGTGCTCTCGATCTTCGCGGGCGCGGCGGCCGAACTCACGGGCGCGCTGCTCGTGAATCCGCACGATGCGACCGGCATGTCGGAAGCGCTGGAACGCGCGCTCTCGATGCCGGTCGAGGAGCGCCGTGCGCGCTACCAGACCAACATGGAGGCGCTCAGGCGCAACGACCTCGGCGTGTGGCGCGACAACTTCCTGCGCGATCTCGCGGCGGTGCCGCAGCCGCGCTGACCCTTGGCGCATGCCGCCCTGACGCAGGCCGCGCCCCAGCACGCGCTTGCGGCTCGATGCCTCGATGTCTTTGCGCGATTGCGTATGATGCTGCGTTGGCTTCCCACGGCACTTACCCCGCACGTTCATGCTCACCACGCTCGCCATCGCCAATTACCGCTCGCTGCGCGAGCTTATCGTGCCGCTCGGCGCGCTCAATGTCGTGACCGGCCCGAACGGCAGCGGCAAGTCCAATCTCTATCGCGCGCTGCGCCTGCTCGCGCTCACCGCGCGCGGCGGCGTGATTCCGTCGCTCGCCAGGGAGGGCGGCCTGCAATCCACCCTATGGGCCGGGCCCGAGCGCTTTTCGCGCGCGGTCGCCGCGGGCGAGTACGCGGTGCAGGGCACGGTGCGCAAGGATGTGGTGAGCCTGCGCCTGGGCTTTGCGGGCGACGCCTTCGGCTACGCGATCGATCTGGGCTTGCCGCTGCCTTCATCGACCTCGCAGTTCTCGCTCGATCCGGTGATCAAGCGCGAATGCATCTGGAACGGGCCGTTGCTGCGGCCCTCGGCGCTGCTCGTCGACCGCCAGGGGCCGATGATCCGCATTCGCGACGAGAGCGGAGAGTGGACCACGCTCGCGCAGCCCGTGGCGAGCTTCGACAGCATGATGACGGAGTACGCCGACCCGCGCGGCGCGCCCGAAATGATCGCAGTGCGCGAGCAGATCCGTTCATGGCGCTTCTACGACCACTTCCGCACCGACGAACATGCAAGCGCGCGCCAGGTGCAGATCGGCACGCACTCGCCCGTGCTCGCCGACGACGGCGCGAATCTTGCCGCCGCGTTGCAGACGGTCCGCGAAATCGGCGACGGCGCGGCGCTCGACACCGCGATTGGCGACGCCTTTCCGGGCGCGCGCGTGGAGATCGTGAATCACGACGGCCGCTTCGAGGTGGCGCTGCGCCAGGAGGGGTTGCTTCGGCCGCTGCGCGGCGCGGAGCTCTCGGACGGCACCTTGCGTTATCTGCTGCTCACGGCGGCGCTGTTGAGCCCGCGCCCGCCGGGACTCCTCGTGCTCGACGAGCCCGAGACGAGCCTGCACCCGGACCTGCTGCCGTCGCTCGCGAGACTCATCGCGCGGGCGTCGCAGCACTCGCAGGTCATCGTCGTTTCGCACGCGGCGAGGCTCGTTGCCGCGCTGGAGCGCGAGGCGGCGAGCCAGTCCATCGTGCTCGAACGGCGGCTCGGCGCAACGGGGTTCGCCGACCCTGACACGGTTGACGCCCCCGCATGGAAGTGGCCCGCGCGGTAGTGTTTAGCCCGGTTGTTTCGGCATGTAACACCGTATAGAAATTGAAAGAGCCGAAGCATGGACGCGCAGCTTGTCGAATAATTGGGAAATCACGCTGTGCGGCCCACAGCGCTGAGCGCTGTTTGCGTCCGACCCCGTTTGCATCGCGCCCCCGCGCGGGCGCGGTAATTGTCGGGCCTGGAATGACCGGCCAACTGACAGGCCAACGCCGAGAGAAGGGACACCGCGGCCCCGTTTTCTGGAGACACCTATGAGAATTGCGCAGATCGCCCCGTTGACCGAGTCGGTACCGCCCAAGCTCTACGGCGGCACCGAGCGCGCCGTGTCGTACATCACCGAGGCGCTGGTCGAACTCGGGCACGATGTCACGCTGTTCGCGAGCGGCGATTCGCTCACGAGCGCGAAACTCGAACCCGTGTGGCCGCGCGCGTTGCGGCTCGACCCCGGCATTCGCGACCGCATCGCGCCGCACATGCTCCTCATGGAAATGGTGCGCCGTCAGGCCGACCAGTTCGACGTGCTGCATTTCCATATGGACTACTACTCGTTTTCGGTGTTCAAGCGCCAGGAAACGCCGTTCGTGACGACGCTGCACGGCCGCCTCGATCTGCCCGAGCAGCAGCCGGTGTTCGATACGTTCAATACCGCGCCCGTCATCTCGATCTCGAACGCGCAGCGCCAGCCCATGCCGCAGGCGCGGTGGCTGCGCACGGTCTACCACGGCCTGCCCGAGATGCTCTACACGCCGCAGCCCGTCGAGCAGCGCTATCTCGCGTTTCTCGGCCGGATTTCGCCGGAAAAGCGCGTCGATACCGCCATACGCATTGCCGGGCGCTGCGGTCTGCCCATCCGTATCGCGGCCAAGGTGGACGAGGCCGACCGCGAGTACTTCGAGCGCGACATCAAGCCGCTGCTCGCGCTGCCGTACGTCGAATTCGTCGGTGAGATCAACGACAGCCAGAAAGCCGAATTCCTCTCCGGCGCGCATGCGCTGCTGTTTCCGATCGACTGGCCCGAACCGTTCGGCCTCGTGATGATCGAGGCGATGGCGTGCGGCACGCCCGTGGTCGCGTTCAATCGCGGCGCGGTGCCGGAAGTGGTGGACGAGGGCGTATCGGGCTATATCGTCGAGGACGAGATCGGCGCCGTGGCGGCGGTCAATCGCATTGGGCGTATTTCACGTGCGGGCGTGCGCCGCCGCTTCGAGGAGCGCTTCACGTCGCACCGCATGGCGCAGGAGTACGTGCAGGCGTATCAGGCGGTGATTCGCGCGAACAAGCGCTCGCGCTTCAAGGTGATCGACACGTCCACGAGCTGAGCGCGCAGACGTGCGATGAACCGGGGCGAGACTTAGAGCGCGAGCTTCGTGATCTTCGTGCCGCCGAGCGAGAGATCGCCGATCAGGCCGCTGTTGGTGAGCACGAAGACTTCCACCGGATGGGTGCCCGTGGTGGTGTCGATGGTGCCGTTCGCGCCGACCTTCACGAGTGCGACCGAAGCGTCGCCGCCCACGGCCCAACCGTTCGAATTGCGGAATTTGTCGAGCGCTTCCTGCGTCATGAAGAGATAGATGACGGACTTCGACTGCACGCCGAGCGTCGCGCCGACCGAGGCCGACGAGGTGCTGAAGTAGCCAACCGTGCTGCCGCCCACGCGCAGCGCGCCGTCGCCGTGTTCGCCGCCCACGCCGATACCGGCCTGGATCACGCGCGGGAAGACGAGAATGCCGCGGGCCTTGCCAACGAGCTCGCGCGAACCCGGCACGGTCTGGAACAGGCGCGACAGCGCGGCGTCGGTGTCGGAGTCGATTGCCTGCGCGCGGGAGGCGTTCGTGGCGGCGCTGGGTGCGTCGCTGCCGGTGGTGGTACAACCCGAGAGTGCTGCCGCGCCAATGGCGATTGCTACAGAAGTCTTCAAAATGAAGCGGGATGCGGTCATCTTGTTCTCCGTTCTGGTTGCCGTGCGCCGCAATGCAGCGACGCTGCTCGCGTTATAACACGAACGTTTCCTTCCGCACTTTGAGGTTGCGCAGAGCAAGCACGCAGCAACGCCATATGGGATAAGCGCTAGCGTTCCGGCACCGGTTTTGCCGCCGGGCGGCGCAGTGCGCGGCGCACGCCGCCGAGCAGCACGCCGATGCCGAGCAGCACGGCCGCCGGCACGACCCAGTAGCCGACGAAGGCGTGCCACAAGTAGCTTGCGAGCGTCGAGCGCCGCATCGCGTATTCGTTGCGCGCCTCCTGCTGGCGCTGCGCGTTCGCTGCAAGCACCGCGGCGGGACAACCGGCCGCACGCGCGGTTTCGGGCGTGCCGTGGCAACGTAGCGGGGCGCCTGCGGCGCGCTCGGCGTCGCTGAACGTCCAGGTGGTCAGCGCGCGTTGCAGGTCCGCGCGGTTATAGGCCATTTCGTCCTGAATCTCGCGTACAGCGACGATCATCACCGGCACCAGCCAGAAGACCATCACCAGCAGCCAGCGGCGAAACCAGCGGTTCTTGTGTCTCCATGCCATCTGCGCCTCCGTTCGATGCCTTTGGCATCAACGTCAACGCGGCGCGCCCGATGGCTTGTGTGTGATTGTGCGAGGGAAGGGAACGCCGCTGGAGCCATCATAGGAGAAAAACGGCGCGGCCGAATGAGGGCGACTACGTGGGGCAGCTGCGTGGGACTGCCAGGAATCGTGCTTCAACGTGATGATTCGCACAACGGATTACCTGTGCGAGCCATGCGGCCAGTCGCATTGCAGCGCACAAAATCCGCGCGCAAAAAAACGCCGCAGCACAGGCTGCGGCGCGCGGTTACTGCGGACGAGGCCGGTGTCGCTTAGCTCTTCGTCGAGAGGCACTGCTTCATGAACGCCTTGCGGTCGTCGCCCTTCTTGTCGGCGGCCTGGGTGTTGCACGCCTTCATGCGTTCCTGCTGGCTCATCGTCGGCGCCGGGACGCCCGCGGCCGAGAGGCACTGCTTCATGAACGCCTTGCGCTCGTCGCCTTTCTTGTCGCCGGCCTGGGTGTTGCAGGTTTTCATCTTGTTCTGCTGGCTGTTCGCGGCGGGCGCCGAAGCGGGCGCGGCGGTTTGCGCGAACGCTGGCGCGGCCAGCACGCCGCCCAGCACGATTGCAGCAATGACGGATTGCATCTTCATCGTTCACTCCCTTGGATTTGGACGTTGTCGGTAGACGTGCGGCCATGCCGTAATGGCAGGTGCGCTTCGCGCGGCCATCATTATGGCAAAGCCGCCATTAAAACGACGCGGCCATGTGTTCGGTTGACGTGCGCGCTGCTGCACAATGTCCGCTACCGGCCGGCATGCGGGTTTCGCCGTGGCCGCAACGCCTGGGAGAGCACATATGCACTACCTCTTGATGTACGAACTCACCGACGACTATCTCGAGCGCCGCGCCGAGCACCGCAGCGCGCATCTGGCGCTGGCGTGGGCCGCCGCCGGGCGCGGCGAGCTGCTGCTCGCGGGCGCGATTGCCGAGCCCGTGGACAATGCGCTGCTGCTTTTTCAGGGCGACAGCCCGGCCGCCGCCGAGGCATTCGCACGCGCCGATCCTTATGTGCTCGCGGGGCTCGTGAAAAGCTGGCGCGTGAGGCCGTGGCAGACCGTGGTGGGCGAGTACGCCGCGAATCCGGTGCGCTAGAGCCCGGCTCAGGCGGGCCCGGCTGCGTTGCCGCCGTCGTCAGCGGCGGCTGCGTCCAGCAGTTCACGCACCGTTTCGTCGTCGACCTGGTCGAAGTCGAGATAGAACTGACCGACGCTGTAGAACGTCGCGGGCATGCGCGCGCAGACGAATTCGTCCACGGCGCCGGTGAGGCGGTCTTGCGAGCCCGCCGGCGCGACGGGCAGGGCGGCGACGATGCGCGCGGGGCCGAGCGTCGCGAGCGCATGGGCCGCCGCCTTGAGCGAGGCGCCGGTGGCCATGCCGTCATCGACGACAATCGCCACGCGTCCCGCCACCGCGAGCGGCGCGCGCTCGCCGCGATAGCGCGCCTCGCGGCGGCCAAGCTCGATGCGCGCGAGCGCCATCGCGCTTTGCAGTTGCGCTTCGCTCACGCCGGCGGTGCGCACGAGCGCGCTGTCCACGTACTGCGCGCCGTTCGACGACAGCGCGCCCATGGCGAGTTCCGGCTGCCAGGGCAAGCCGAGCTTGCACACGGGCAGCACGTCGAGCGCGACCCGCAGCGTCCGCGCGATTTCGTAGGCCACCGGCACGCCGCCGCGCGGCAGGGCGAGCACGATCACGTCGCGTCTGCCGGCATAGGCCGAAAGCTGGGCGGCGAGCAGGCGGCCCGCTTCTCGCCGATCGGTATAGGGGCGTTCCATCAGGCATGTCTCCCATCAATTCCCGTGCAACGCAGTGCCGGGCGGAACGATGCGCCCAGTGTGCCACGCACTGCCGGACAAGGGTTGCGGGGTTTTGCATAGTGGGCGCGAAAAATCGCGCGCAGCGGGCCGGGCGCGCATGCCGCCATTCGCGCAATCCAATGGCGCACGACGCTCATTTGCATACGCGGATTTCTCGTTTGGCGCGCGCGCGCCGCCTCGCTACGATGAAGTCGATCCCGCCACTGACGAGGTCCCGACATGTCCGAATCCGCTTCCTTCAAGCCGCGCGTCGTCGAACCGGTCGCGCCCGATGCGCCCGACGGACTGGGGCTCGCCGTCGAGCTTTGGCTCGCGCGCCCGGTCGAGGGCATCGCGGGGCATGCGCTGCGCATCCATTTGCGCCACGGTGCGCGCATGGAGCAGGCCGAAACGCTGCGCGACCTGCTGCACGCGGTAGGCACGGATATTGTCGTGTCCTGAGGCCGGCGCAGGAATGCGCGAGTCAGCACCAGTCAGCGGAAGCGCGTTCAGTCGAGCGGCGTCGCAAAGAGCGCGTCGAGCAGATTCGAGGACGAGGTGTCGGCGAGCCGCGTGAGCGATTCGACCATGCGCACCTGGCAGTCCGCGAGCGGCAGCATGCGGATACGCCTCGACTCGCCGAATTCCGCATGCGCGATCACGCCCACGCCCACGCCCTGCGCGATGGCCGTTTGCAGGGCCTCGCGGCCGTCCACATACAGCACGGGCTGCACCTGTAGCCCTTTGCACACGAGTTCGGCTTCGAGCAGTTGCTGCGTGACCGAATGCGTTTCGCGAAACACCATCGGCTCGCGCACGAGTTCCTCATAGGTCATGCGGCGCTTTTTCGCGGCGGGGCTGTCCGTGGGCACGACCGCCACGAGCGGTTCCTCGCGCAGCACGCGCGCCTGGAGCCGGCTATGCACCTGGCGCGCGGCCGTAATGGCGGCGTCGGCCTCGCTCGCGAGCACGCGGCGCATGCATTCGGTCGCATTGGCGATCGAGAGCTTGATCACCACACCGGGATAACGCCGCCGGAACGCGCCGATCAGCTTGATGGCGAGATCGGGCGCGTCGGCGGCGAGGGCGAGCTCGCCCGATTCGAGCGCGCCCGCCGCTTCGAGCAGGCGCCGCGCGTCGCGCTCGCAGCCCACCATCTGACGCGTGACCGCGAACAGGCGCCGCCCGAGTTCGGTCAGCTCGACGCTGCGCGGCCCGCGCTCGAAAAGCTTGACCCCGAAATCCTGTTCGAGCCGCCGCACATGGTCCGACACGGCCGGCTGCGTGAGCGAGAGCGCCTGCGCGGCGCGCGAAAACCCGCCATGTTCGGCGACCGCGTGAAAAGCGCGCAACTGGGCGTATTGCATGTCGAAGCACTCCGCAAGATGGTCACGAAAAAGTCATAAAAGTGCCGGGCGCGACCGATAAGTAAGGCTTATATCGACATCGATTATATCGATTTTACCGATGCATGGCGCTGCGCTAACGTGTCGGCATCGACTGTCCTGATGCCCACCGGAGCCCGCATGACCCTCCCCGCCGAGCCGTATCTCCTGACCCCCGGCCCGCTCACCACGGCGGCCTCGACCAAGGCCGCGATGCAGCGCGACTGGGGCTCGTGGGACGCCGACTTCCGCGCCATGACCGCACAGTTGCGCCGCGCGCTGCTCGACATCGCGGGCGACGCGCAGGGCGACTACGACTGCGTGCCGATGCAGGGCAGCGGCAGCTACTGCGTGGAGGCGATGCTCGGCAGTTTCGTGCCGCGCGACGGCCACGCGCTCGTGCTCGCCAACGGCGCGTACGGCAAGCGCATCGCCTCGACGCTGCGCTACCTGGGCCGCCGGCACACCGTGCACGACACCGGCGACTACCTGCCGCCGCGCGCCGCCGACGTCGAGCGCCTGCTCGACGCGAACCCGGACATCACCCACGTGGTCGTGGTCCACTGCGAAACCAGCTCGGGCATCCTGAACCCGATCGAGGAGATCGCCGCGGTGACGGCGCGCCACGGCCGGCGCCTGTTGATCGACTCGATGAGCGCGTTCGGCGCCGTGCCGCTCGACGTGCGCACGCTGCCGTGCGACGCGTTCGTGTCGTCGGCGAACAAGTGTATTGAAGGCGTGCCGGGCTTCGGCTTCGTGATCGCGAAGCAGAGCGTGCTGCGCGAGGCCAAAGGCGTGAGCCACTCGCTCGCGCTCGACGTGCACGACCAGTGGGACGTCATGAACCGCACCGGGCAGTGGCGCTTCACGCCGCCGACGCACGCGGTGGCCGCGTTCATCGAGGCGCTGCGCCTGCATGCGCTCGAAGGCGGCCAGCCCGGCCGGCTCGCGCGCTATGCGCACAACCGCGACGTGCTCGTCGAAGGCATGGGCGCGCTCGGCTTCGAGCCGCTGCTCACCGAAGGCTGGCGCTCGCCGATCATCGTCACGTTCTTTTCGCCCGCCGATCCGGCATTCGACTTCGCGCGCTTCTACGAGCTCATGAAGGCGCGCGCTTTCATCATTTATCCGGGCAAGCTCACCAGCGTGGAGAGTTTTCGCATTGGCTGCATCGGCGCGCTCGACGCAAGCGTCATGCGCCGCGTGGTGGAGGCCTGCGGCGAAGCGCTGCGCGCGCTCGGCGTGGCGAGCGCCGCGCCCGCGACGGCCGACCTCGGCGCGCGCGAAGCCCTCGCGGCGTGATCCGGCTATGCGTTCGCCTCAACGCATGGGCGGCGCAACGACTTCACAGCATCGATTTTTTGCAGGACGCAAGCAATGAAACATGTCAAGGCAGTGATCTTCGACTGGGCCGGCACCGTGGTCGACTACGGCTCGCGCGCGCCGATGGGCGCCTTTGTCGAGACCTTCGAGGAGTTCGGCGTGCCGGTCACGATCGACGAGGCGCGCGGCCCGATGGGCATGGCCAAGCGCCCGCACATCGCGGCGCTGATGGCGCTGCCCCGTGTCGCCGCGGCGTGGGAAGCGCGCTACGGCCACTTGCCGGGCGAGGCCGACATCGACGCCGTGTATGACGTCTTCGTGCCGAAGAATGTGGCCGTGGCCGCACAGTACAGCGACGTGATTCCGGGCGTGGCCGCCGTGACGGCCGCGCTGCGCGCCGACGGCGTGCGCATCGGCTCGACCACGGGCTACACGCGCGAGATCATCGACCAGATCGTGCCGGGCGCGAAGGAACAGGGCTTCGAGGCGGACAGCATCGTCTGCACGGGCGACACGCCCGAGGGCCGCCCGTCGCCCTACATGATCTACCGCACGCTGCCGCAACTCGGCGTGTGGCTCGCGCGCGATGCAATCAAGGTGGACGACACCGAAGTCGGCATCGAGGAGGGCATCAACGGCGGCACGTGGACGGTCGGCGTGGCCGTGAGCGGCAACGCGTTCGGCCTGACCGAGGAAGAAGTCCACGCGCTCGCGCCCGACGAATTCGCGCGCCGCCGCGCGGCGGCCGTGGAGCGCCTGCGTGCGGCGGGCGCGCACTACGTGATCGACAGCGTGGCCGACCTGCTGCCCGTGGTGAGCGAAATCGAAGCGCGGCTCGCACGCGGCGAGCGGCCCTGAAGTGCCGGGATAGATCGAGGTTCGAGGCGCGTTGGTGTCGGGAGCGCCCGGGCCTTCTGCGTTACCATGGGCGCCCCCGCCATCCGGCCGCCACCCATGAAGACGTTCCTGCTTTTCGTCGTAACCGCGCTCGCCGAGATCGTTGGCTGCTATTTGCCGTACCGCTGGCTGCGCGAAGGCGCGAGCGTGTGGCTGCTCGTGCCCGCCGCGGCCTCGCTTGCGCTTTTCGCGTGGTTGCTCACGCTCCATCCCACGGCCGCCGGGCGCACTTATGCGGCCTATGGCGGCGTTTATGTCTGCGTCGCGCTGGTGTGGCTCTGGGCCGTCGAGGCGATCCGGCCGAGCGCCTGGGACTGGGCCGGCATGGCGTTCACGCTGGCCGGCATGGCGCTCATCATGTTCCAGCCGCGTTGAGCGCCGTTCGGCTCGACGTCGCGCGTCAGCCCACGGTATTCACGAGCGGAAACTTCTCGCGAAACGCTTGCGGCATCGGCACGACCTTCTTCGCCTCGTAATCGAAAAACACGAAACCGGACTTCGCCATGGCGACGAGCGCGCCGTCGGCCGGACGCGTGATGCGGAAGATGATGTCGCCGCCGTACCTGTTGAAATCCATGATGCCCACTTCGAAGCACAACTGGTCGCGCGCGTAGGCTTCGGCGCGATAGGTCGTCGCGAGGTCGGTGACGATGATGCTCGTGTGCGCGTCCTTCATGCCCTCGATGCCCGCATCGAACAGGAAGCGCGCGCGGGCCTCGGAGATCATCGAGATCATCGAATCGTTGGCGAGGTGATTGGCCGAATTGATGTCGGTGACGCGCACCGTGAGGTGGGTCGAGTAATAGAACTGGTCTTCGGGAAACTGGAGCTGGATGCGGGCCATGGTGCGATGCGCGAGGTTGCGGGGTCGGATGGCGCCCAGCCTTGCGCGGCGAGGGGCCGAGCGCGATTGTAACGGCTCACGCGGCGCGGGCGGGGTGGGCCCGGCAGCGCGCCGCGGCGCTAGAATGCGCAAGCACCCGGTGCGGTGCGCGCGAATTTCCTGCCACCTCTGTTCAACCCAAGCCGCCATGACTGGCCACACCAACGCGACTTTCCCGTCCGCGCCCGATTCCCTGCCCACGCTTACCGGCCGCGTGATCGAACTGCGCCCGCTGTGCGCACAAGATGCCGCGAACCTGGTCGCCGCCGCGTCGGACGGCGAACTCTGGAACCTCAAGGTCACGGTCGTGCCGGGGCCTGAAACCGTCGAAGCCTGGATCGCCGCCGCGCTCGCGGGCGTGCAGGCGGGCACTGTGATCCCGTTCACGATCCGGCTGCGCGAGAGCGGCCGGGTGGTGGGCAGCACGCGCTTCTGGAAAGTGGACCGCGTGAACCGCAAACTGGAGATCGGCTCCACGTGGCTCGCCGCGTCGGCGCAGCGCACGGTTGCCAACACCGAGGCCAAATTCCTCATGCTGCGCTACGCGTTCGAGACGCTCGACTGCGTGCGCGTGCAATTCACGACCGACGTCCTCAACGCGAAATCGCGCGCCGCCATCCTGCGCCTGGGCGCGAAGGAAGAGGGCGTGGTACGCCGCGAGCGCATCATGCCGGACGGCCGCAAGCGCGACTCGGTGCGCTTTAGCATCATCGAGGACGAATGGCCCGAGGTGAAGTCGGCCTTGCTGCATCGGCTCCAGACCGCAGGTTGAGCGCATTCGTCTGACGTGACACGCGGCGCGAAAGCGCACATGCATGCCCCCGCGCGCCCGGCCGGGCGCGCAAAATGCGCCAGGGCCTGCGCCCCTCCGGAGGGCGCGAAGGCAGGACGCCGACCACAAGCCGCTGCGGGAGCGCACTACCGATGACCGCTGAACCGAACGAGAACGTCCACGCCTCTTTGCAGGCCGCGTCGACGGTGGTGTCCATGTCCGCACCCGCGACCGCACAGGCGCCGCCCGGCATGGCCGAGATGGTGCGTGACTTCGACTGGTCCGCGACGCCGCTGGGCAACGCCGCGTCGTGGTCGCGCAGTCTGCAAACCGTCGTGCGGCTCATGCTCGGCTCGCGCTACGCAATGTGGCTCGCCTGGGGGCCCGAGCTGACCTTCCTTTGCAACGACGCCTACCGGCCGACGCTCGGGGTCAAGCAGTGCTTCATCGGCGCGCCCGCACGCGAGGTTTGGGCCGAGGTCTGGCAGGAGGCGGGCTCGCGCATCGAGTACGTCCTGAGCACGGGCGAGGCGACCTGGGACGAAAACCTGCTGCTGATTCTGGAGCGCAACGGCTTCAAGGAAGAAACCTGGCACACCTTTTCGTACAGCCCGGCGCACGGCGACAGCGGCCGCGTGGAAGGCATGTTGTGCGTCGTGACCGAGGACACCCGGTGCGTGCTCTCCGAGCGGCGGCTCGCCACGGTGGCGCAGCTTTCCGGCGCGGCGCGCCATGCGCAGACGACGGCCCTTGCTTGCGAGGAAATGCTCGCCGTGCTCGGCGAGAATCGCCGCGACCTGCCGTTCGTCGGGCTCTATCTCGCAGGCGCGCAGGAGCCGGGCGCCGCGTTCGCGCGCTGCGCGGGCTCCACGCACCCGCTGGCCGCGAATCTGCCCGCCGACGCGGCGCACGCGTGCGCTGCGCGCGATGCCGCAGGCGCGGGATATGGTGGTGGTGGCGCTCACGGGCTGGGGGCAGGACGAGGACCGGCGCAAGACGATCGCGGCGGGCTTTGACTGGCACATCGAAGCCTGCCGACCCGGACCAGATCAAGGCGTTACTCGGCTGCTCGCGCGGCGAACTGCAAGCCGCCCGCAATGCGGGTTTCGCGCTGCCGCCGCACGGTGGTTCGGAGCGTTAGGCAAACGTGCCGCGGCACGCGATCTGCTGGGAAAGGGCATCGACAATCCCCGACAAGGAGGACGCGATGACCAGCACGCTCGACCCCGACAACGACGACCTGCCGCAAGCGGGCCCACCCGGACACGACATCGATTCGCTCGGCCCCGGCGACGCGTCGGACACGGGCAGCGATACGCGCGGCGCGAAGCGCCACGACTTCGACCGCGACAGCGAACTCGACAATCACGCGCTCGAAGAGGGCAAGACCGAGGCGCAAAGCGACACGGATCGCACGGGCACGGGCGAGCGCCTCGCCGCCGATGGCGACGCCTTGCTCTCGCCGGACGGCGACGTGCTGCCCGATCGTATCGATTCGTATCCGCTCGCGGACAACTTCGACGACCTCGATTTGCCCGACGAAGAGGAGCCGCCCAGGCGCTAAACCGGCCCGCTAGCGCAGGCGCTCGGGCGGTGCCTCGGGCGGCGGGTCGCCCGCGGGCACCGGGGGCGGTTCGCTGTCCGGCACCCGAGGCGGAGGCGGCGGGCGGTGCGGGTCGTTGGGCTCCTCCGTTGGCAGATGCGCCTCGGGCGTGCGGTGTAGAAGGCATGCAGCAGGTAGCGGGCGAGGGGAACTCAGCGGGTTCGAAAGCATGGACCTCTCCAGGTTGCGCGAAGCGTGCGCCGGATATTCGGCGCACGCGCGCATCCGTATGCACCCGTTACAGCAAGCACTGTGCCGCGTGGCGTCGTCCATCTGGCGTTTTTCCCGGCGGGCGCCGCCGCAGGCGCTTCAGTCGCCTTTCAGTTACCTGGCGTTACCTGGGATCGCGAATCGATTTTCCTGCGATTCACGCGTGCGCGGCGGCCCGGTACGCAGGTTGCTGCGTGAGGCATGTGAAGTCCATTTACGCGCCACAAGCCGCAAGGAGGATGGCCGATGAATCTGCACACCGCGTTGAGGATGGCTTTCCTCGCCGCCGCTTCGGCGCTCGCAGGCGTGGGCGCCGCGCACGCGCAGGACAATAGCGGCGCGGATCGTCCCACCACGGCGCCGGCCACGGAGTCAAGCGGTGCCAAGGCCAACGGCGTTTATCCCGCGCCGACCCACGGTGTCGAGCAAGGCGTGCCTGCCGGCAAGCGTGGACAAACCACGCAAACGACACATTCCGCGAACCATAAACCGCATCACGCGAAGCAACCGGCGAGCGACGCAATGAGCGCGACGAAAGCGATGAAAGCGACGACCGCACATGGCGCGTCGGGCGCGGCCGGGCGCGGCGATGCGAAGGGGCAGTGACGATGCACGAACATGACGCATTGCATTCATTCAACACGCCGCATCAATCTCGCAAGCCGGCCGAACGCCGTGCGCCTGAGCCCGCAGGCGGCGTGGAAGCGTTCCATCTGGGCCCGCACGGTTGGGTGCCGAACAACGCGCGGCTTCCCGTGGTCGTCTATCGACGCGCGCTCGCGCCGGGCACGCAGGATCTCGCGCGGGCATTCACCGAGCGCTTCGAAGCGAACGAATGGCCGGTGCAATGGTTGGACGGCGTATTCGACTATCACCATTTCCACTCTACGGCGCACGAGGTGCTGGGCGTGTACGCGGGCACGGCTGAGCTGATTCTCGGCGGGCCGGGCGGACGCGTGCTGCGCGTGCACGCGGGCGACGCGTTGTTGCTGCCTGCCGGCACGGGGCATTGCCTGCTTTCGCTGGCCGGCGGATTTCACGTGG
Organism: Paraburkholderia unamae; assembly: GCF_003268775.1. Lineage (GTDB taxonomy): Bacteria > Pseudomonadota > Gammaproteobacteria > Burkholderiales > Burkholderiaceae > Paraburkholderia > Paraburkholderia unamae. Next base: position 15,619 of record NZ_QLSU01000029.1, on the reverse strand, counting down.
CGGGCGGCTACCCGCGCGGGCAGCAGTGGGACATCCGGCGCGACGCGCTCACGGCCGCGGAACTGCGCGCGATGCAGGCGCTGCCGTTTCCCGCGCGCGATCCGCTTGATGGCGAACACGGGCCGCTCCTCGACCATTGGGCGACGCCTGCCTGAGCGGGGCCAGGGACGCCGCCGGGCATAGCGTTTGCAATGGTCCGGTATCCATCGCGAATTCGCAGGAGGGAGGGGATACCATGACGACACAATCGCAACGCCCGCTGAATTTGCGCCGCCTGCTTGCACGTCATGCTGCGGTGCTTGCTGTCGCCCTGAGTTGCGGGCCGGGGTTCGTCACCTTGGCGCCGGCCCAGGGCGCGCCGCAAAACATCGCAGTGCAGCGTATGGCGACGGTTCAGTCGGGCACCGGCTTTCGCGCCTCGAAGCTCGTGGGCTCGGAGGTGTACGACAACAGCGGCAGCAAGATCGGCGCGATCGACGACATCGTGCTCGAATCGCCCAACGACGGCGCCTTCGCGATTCTCTCGGTAGGCGGCTTTCTCGGCATGGGCAAGCATCTCGTGGCCGTACCGTTCAACGATCTGCGCATCAGCAGCCGGCAGATCGTGCTACAGGCGGACAAGGCCCAGCTCAAGGCCATGCCGGAGTTCAATTACGCACACGATTGAGGCGCGTATTCGAGGCGCGCCGACGAGCGCACACCTGTTCGATGTCAACGCTATCCGGGCTTAGCCCAAAGTCCTATTGCGCGATCAATTTTCGCCCACCATAGTGGATAGATCCGCCTCGTGGGAGGCGAATTTCGCGTGGAGCGACTCCATGGCAAAAAAACAGGAAGTGAAAGCTGAGCACACGGAAGAGCCGGTCGAAAAACTCAGCGAGAAAGCGTACCAAAAGGAACTGACGCGGTTGCATGGCGAGCTCGTCCGCTTGCAGGAATGGGTCGTCAAGAATCGCAAGCGCGTGTGCATCTTGTTCGAGGGGCGCGACGGCGCGGGCAAGGGCGGCACCATCAAGGCGCTCACCGAGCGCGTGAGTCCGCGCGTGTTCCGCGTGTTCGCGCTGCCGGCGCCCACCGAGCGCGAAAAGTCGCAGATGTACTTCCAGCGCTACCTGCCGCATCTGCCCGCCGCCGGCGAAATCGTCGTGTTCGACCGTAGCTGGTATAACCGCGCGGGCGTGGAGCGCGTGATGGGCTTCTGCACGGAGCAGCAGGTGCACGAGTTTCTGCGCGGCGTGCCGCTCATCGAGCGCGCCATCATCGACTCGGGCACGATCCTCATCAAATACTGGCTCGAAGTGAGCCAGAAAGAGCAAACCCGGCGTCTCGAGTCGCGCATCAACGACCCGCGCAAGATCTGGAAGCTCTCGCCCATGGACCTCGAATCGTATCGGCGCTGGTACGACTACTCACGCGCGCGCGACGAAATGTTCGACATGACGGATACGCCGGAATCGCCATGGTTCGTAGTCCGATCCGACGACAAGAAACGGGCGCGCCTGAACGTCATCAATCATCTGCTGAGCAGCATTCCGTACGAGCCGCTGCCGCGCGAAAAGATCGTGTTGCCCGCCCGGCAGAAGGCTCAGGGTTATGTGGACCCGGGCTATCCCTACCGGTACGTGCCGGATACCGTCTGATCGCCCGCGCCTGGGCCCGCACGTGGGCTTGGGCCGCGAAACATGGAATGCGCGAACATGCTCGATGCCCAACCGTGGGTGGCCGTGGTGGACGACGACGAATCTGTCGGCCGCGCGCTGCAACGCCTGTTGCGCACGGCAGGCATCGGCGCGCGGATCTTTCGTAGCGGCGAGGACTTTCTGGGCGCGCTCGGCCTGCTCGCAGCGCAGTCTGCCCAGTCCGGCGCACATGGGCCGCAACCGGGCTGCGCCGTGCTCGACGTGCAGTTGCCCGGCTTGAGCGGCCTGGCGGTTCAACGGCGCATCGCGCATACGGGGATGCCGGTGATCGTCATCACCGCGCGCGACGAAGCCGGTGTGCGCGACGAGGCCTATGCATCCGGCGCCGTTTCGTACCTGCACAAGCCCTTCGACGGCGCGCACTTCATTCATGCCGTGCAAGCGGCGCTGGGCATCGTGCCCGCGGGTTGAGGCGAGGTCCGGCGCGGGTTTTGCGCGGGTTTTGCGACGGCACGCGCGGATTCACGCGGTTTGTCGTCACACCGGGCCAATCCACACTATCATCACGAATGAACGCACACTAGGGGTAGACCATGGCCGACCTGCTGTTGGGAAATATCGACGAACACGTCTCGGACGCTGAAATCAACGAGTTTCTGGAGCGCTACGGCTTTCCGCCGTTCGACGCCATCGAGCGCATTGAAGGCGCGGGGCGTCCCGCCGCATTGCTCACGTTTCACAGCGCGAGCGAAGAGGGCCTGCGCCGCTTGCAGAGCCGCATCCACAATTTGTTCTGGCGGGAGCGCACGATCAGCGCGCAGGTTATGCCGCCGGCGCGCGAAGAGTAGGGAGCGTCCTGGAAGCGCGTCAAACAACCGCGCGCGCCGCAGCCGGTTTTGCCGCAGGCGCGCGCCCTGATTACGCAGTCAGGCTCACTCAGTTAGCCACACTCAGTTAGCCACACTCAGTTAGCCTCGCTCAGTCAGGCAACAGGCCTAATAGAAAACCAAACCGGGCTTTGCGGTGCTCACGCGCGTGCCCGCCTTGCCCTGGGTGATCGCCACGATATCGGCCAGCGCGCCAATCACCGCATCTTTGCCGGTGTTGCGAGCGAACTCGGCGGCCGCCATCACTTTCGGACCCATCGACCCGGCCGCGAATCCCAGTTTCTCCAGCTCGTCGGGATGCGCGCTCGCAATGGCCTTTTGCGTCGGCTTGCTCCAGTCGATATAGGTCGCGTTCACGTCGGTCGCGATGATCAGCACGTCGGCTTCCAGCTCCTGCGCGAGCAACGCCGAGCAGAGGTCCTTGTCGATCACGGCCTCCACGCCGCCCAGCTTGTGGCCTTCGCCATAGAGCGTCGGAATGCCGCCGCCGCCCGCGCAGATCACGATCGTGCCGCGCTCCAGCAGCCATTTCACCGGGCGGATCTCGAAGATGTGCTTGGGTCTCGGGCTTGCCACCACGCGGCGGAATTTGTCGCCGTCCGGGGCAATGCTCCAGCCACGCTCGGCGGCGAGCGTCTCCGCCTGCTCCTTTGTGTAGACCGGGCCGATCGGCTTGGTCGGATGCTGGAACGCCGGATCGTTCGCGTCCACTTCGACCTGGGTGAGGATGGTCGCGAAAGGCACCTCATACGGCAGCAGGTTGCCCAGCTCCTGCTCGATCATGTAGCCGATCATGCCTTCGGTTTGGGCGCCGAGCACGTCCAGCGGGTAGCCCGGCACGTCCTTGTAGGCTTCGCCCTGGAGCGCGAGCAGGCCCACCTGCGGCCCGTTGCCGTGAGCGATCACGAGTTCGTTGCCCTGCGCGATCTGCGAGATCTGGGTGGCCGCGAGGCGCACGTTCTCGCGCTGGTTTTCCGCCGTCATCGGCTCGCCGCGACGCAGCAGCGCGTTGCCGCCAAGCGCAATCACGATTCGCATGGTGTACTCCCGAGGTTATGCGTGTCGTTGAAGCGGAGCACGCGCGAGGCGACCGGGTTTGAAGCCCGGCCGCGCGGTGCGCGTGCCCCGTCAAGCCGTGCGGCTCAAATGTCGGCGAGCGTCGAAACGAGGATCGCCTTGATCGTGTGCATGCGGTTTTCCGCCTGCTCGAAAGCGAGGTTCAGCGGCGACTCGAACACTTCTTCCGTGACCTCGATGCCGCCCTTGAGCTCCGGATACTTGTCGGCGATCTGCTTGCCCACCACGGTCTCGCTGTTGTGGAAGGCGGGCAGACAGTGCATGAAGCGCGTTTGCGCGCTGCCGCTCGCCTTCATGAGCGCCATGTTCACCTGGTAGGGCAGCAGCAGCTTGATCCGCTCGCCCCAGGCTTCCACCGGCTCGCCCATGGAAACCCACACGTCGGTATGCACGAAATCCACGCCGTTGACCGCGGCCTTCGGGTCTTCGGTGAGCAGGATGCGCGCGCCGCTTTCCTCGGCGAACTTCTTGCAATCCGCCACGAGATCGTCGTGCGGCCACAGCGATTTCGGCGCCGCGATGCGCACGTCCATGCCGAGTTTCGCGCCGATCAGCAGCAGCGAATTGCCCATGTTGTTGCGCGCGTCACCGAGGTACGCATAGCTGATCTGCGTGAGCGGCTTGTCCGAATGCTCGCGCATGGTGAGCACGTCGGCGAGCATCTGCGTGGGGTGGTATTCGTCGGTGAGACCGTTGAACACGGGCACGCCGGCGAATTTCGCGAGTTCTTCGACGATCTCCTGCTTGAAGCCGCGATACTCGATCGCGTCGTACATGCGCCCGAGCACGCGCGCCGTGTCCTTCATGCTTTCCTTGTGGCCGATCTGCGAGGAGTTCGGGTCGATATAGGTGACGTTCGCGCCCTGGTCATAGGCCGCGACTTCGAACGCGCAACGCGTGCGCGTGGACGTCTTTTCGAAGATGAGGGCAATGTTCACACCCTTGAGATGCTGCTGCTCCGTGCCCGTGTACTTGGCGCGCTTGAGGTCGCGCGAGAGGTCGAGCAGATAGCGTAGTTCGCGGGTGTTGTGGTGCATGAGGCTGAGCAGGCTGCGGTTGCGCAGGTTGAAAGCCATGTCGGTTCTCCGTTGCGAAATCAGGTGAATGCGCTTGAGTGCGCTTGAATGCGCTTAAGTGCGAATGTTCAGGCCTCGGCGGCTCAATACTCCACCGCGTCGCGTACGATCGGGCAGGTCATGCAGTGACCGCCGCCGCGCCCGCGGCCCAGTTCGCTCGCCGTGATCGTGATGACTTCCACGCCCGCCTTGCGCAGCAGCGTATTCGTGTAGGTGTTGCGGTCGTAGCCGATCACGACGCCCGGTTCCACGCACACCACGTTGTTGCCGTCGTCCCACTGTTCGCGCTCGGCCGCGAACGCGTTGCCGCCGGTCTCGACAATGCGCAGACTCTTCAAGCCCAGCGCTTCGGCCACGACGTCGACGAAGGGCTTTTCCTCGCGGCGCAGTTCGAGCTTCGACGGGCTCTTGTCGTCGGGGCGGATCGAGAACGGCACGATCTCGCCCACCACTTCGGGGAAGATCGTCACGAGGTCGCGGTCGCAGAAGCTGAACACCGTGTCGAGGTGCATGGCGGCGCGAGACTTCGGCAAGCCCGCGACGATCACGCGCTCGGCGCCGCCCTTGGCGAAGAGGTTTTGCGCGAGCCGACCGATGGCCTGGCGGCTCGTGCGCTCGCCCATGCCCACCAGCACGACGCCGTTGCCGATCGGCATCACGTCGCCGCCTTCCAGCGTGGCCGCGCCGTGGTCCTCGTCGGGGTCGCCGTACCACACCTGGAAGTCCTTGCCGGCGAATTCCGGGTGATAGCGATAGATGGCCGTAGTGAGCAGCGTTTCCTGGCGGCGCGCCGGCCAGTACATCGGGTTGAGCGTGACGCCGTTGTAGATCCAGCAGGTGGTGTCGCGCGTGAAGGTGCTGTTCGGCAGCGGCGCGAGCACGAAGCTCGAATAGCCCAGATAGCGGCGGAATTCCTTGAGGATCTTGCTTTGATCGGTGTCCGGAATATCTTCGGCCACCACGCCGCCAATCAGGAATTCCGCGACTTTGCGCGGTTCGAGCCCCTGGAGCCAGCTAGTCACCTCGCCCGCGAGCGACACGCCCACGGTTTCGGGGCGAACCTTGCGATCGAGGATGTACTTGAGCGCTTCCGGGTTCTGCACCGTTTCCGTGAGCAGATTGTGCATCTCGAGGACGTCCACGCCACGCTCGCGCATTTTCGTCACGAAGTCGAAGTGGTCGCGCTTCGCCTGACTGACCCAGATGACGTCGTCGTAGAGAAGCTCGTCGCAATTGCTGGGCGTGAGGCGTTGATGCGCGAGGCCCGGTGCGCACACCATGACTTTGCGCAGCTTGCCCGCCTCGGAGTTGACGCCGAAGGCGACAGTGTCCGTACTCATATGTGACTCCTCGAATCAGAGGGTGAGAAAGCCCTTGTACAGGCCGAAAGCCGCCACCAGCGCACCGAGCAGCACTGCGGCGAAGACGAACTTCTCAATGGTCGTGAATACGGGCTGGCCGATCTCGCGTTTCGCGCGCGCGAACAGCACCACGCCAGGCGCATAGAGCAGCGCGGAGAGCAGCACATACTTGAGGCCGCCCGCATAGATGAGCCAGACGGCGTAGATCACGGCGATCAGCGCAATGATCAGATCCTTGCTGCGCTCGCGGCTGTCCTTCTCATAGGTCTCGCCGCGCAGCGTGAGCAGGAGCGCGTAAGCCGCCGACCAGAAGTAGGGCAGCAGGATCATCGACGTCGCGAGATAGATCAGCGAGAGATACGTGCCCTTCGAAAACAGCGTGATGATGAGGAACAACTGGATCATGCCGTTCGTGAGCCACAGCGCATTGGCCGGCACCTGCTTGGCGTTCTCCTTGCGCAGGAAGCTCGGCATGGTGTGGTCGCGCGCGGCCGAGAAGATGATCTCGGCGCACAGCAGCACCCACGAGAGCAGCGCGCCGGCAAGCGACACCACGAGACCCACGCTGATCAGAATCGCGCCCCAGTGGCCCACCACGCGTTCCAGCACGCCCGCCATCGAAGGGTTCTGCAAGGCGGCGAGCTGAGGTTGCGTGAGCACGCCCAGCGAGAGCACGTTCACGAGCACGAGCAGGAGCAGCACGCCGACGAAGCCGATGACCGTCGCCTTGCCGACGTCGCTGCGCTTCTCGGCGCGCGCCGAGAAGATACTCGCGCCTTCGATGCCGATGAACACCCACACCGTCACGAGCATCATGTTGCGGACCTGGTTGGTCACGCTGCCGAGCTTGGGATTCATTTGCCCCCAGAAGTCGGTGGTGAAGATGCCCGAGCGGAACGCAAATGCGCAGAGGATGATGAAGAGGCAAAGTGGCACCATCTTCGCCACGGTGGTGATCTGGTTGACGAACGCCGCTTCCTTGATGCCGCGCAGCACGAGGAAGTGCAGCGCCCAGAGCAGCACCGACGAACAGATGATTGCAATCGGCGTGTTGCCCTCGCCGAAGATCGGGAAGAAGTAGCCGAGCGTACTGAAGAGGAGAACGAAGTAGCCGACGTTGCCGAGCCACGCACTGATCCAGTAACCCCACGCCGAGCCGAAACCCATATAGTCGCCGAAGCCGGCCTTGGCGAAGGCGTACACCCCGCCGTCCAGCTCGGGCTTGCGCAGCGCCAGCGTCTGGAACACGAACGCCAGCGTGAGCATGCCGACCGCGGTGATTGCCCAGCCGATCAGCACGGCGCCGGCGTCGGCGCTGACCGCCATGTTCTGCGGCAGGGAGAAGATGCCGCCGCCCACCATCGACCCCACGACGAGGGCGGTGAGCGCGCCGAGCCGCAGCTTGGTGGCGGTGGCCGGCGCGGCTGCGCTGTCGGGCGCGGCGGCAGGACGAGGCGATGCGGAATCGGACATGGGCGATCTCCATTACGAACTGGCCTCGGCGCAACTTTCGTGTGACGCGCCAACCCGTGAGCTTGCGGCGTATCGACAGCGCGGATATCGCATGCGAAAAAAGTGCCCGCGCTGCTACTCGAATAATCTGCTAGGGGGCGCACAATCTGACAATAAGACTTTAGTCCGATAGGGACCCTGAATCGGCGGCATCTTCGGGATTAAGCGCCGCCATTGCATGTCATCTTTCATGCGGCGTTATGCGAATTGCGTACGACAATATGCCGCGCAAGTGCGGCATTACGGCATTGCGCACCGAATAAGCTTTCCCGCGCAAATTGCTTACAATCATGTCGTGGCAGTCAGCGCTTGAACCGGACGGGATCGCGCCGTTTCGGCAAATCGCTATCCCTATGCAAACCTTGGTGCCTGGAGATCCCGCCGAGGCATATCGCGGGCGCGCCGCACCGGCGCGGGGGCCGTGAATGCGGCGAATAACGCGGCAAATCGGAGATGCACGTCATGAGTATCGATATGCCGGGATGTTGCATTGCGCAACTTCTCGCGCTCGCGACAGCGTTTTGGTTGTTCGGGAATGATTTCGCGCTATTTCATCGACGCGGATATTCCATTAATTCGCGAGATAGTATTCGACCGAAAAGGGTTTCAATTCCGCCGTTTATTCAAAATACTGCAAAAAATCACAATATGATGGAATCCGCGAGCCGTCAGCAGGACATCGGCGCGAATGCGGGCAATAACGGCTTTTCGCAGGCAAGCGGCGAAAAGCGCGCCGATAAGCGCCTCGAAAAGCACACTGAAAAGCGTGCCGAAAAGACCGCGAGCCGCCCGCGCAAGGGCCGGGCGAAGCCGCGCGAGACCGTGCCGCCGCCCACACCGTTCGACTTGCCGCCGCAGCCGGAGGTCGCCCATTTGCTACGCGTGTCGACGCTTGGCGAACTGGCAGGCTCGCTCGCCCATGAAATCAATCAACCGCTCACGGCGATACTGAGCAACGTGCAGGCAGCGCAACATTATCTGGAGAACGAAACCATCGATCGCGACGAGTTGCGCGAGACGTTCGCGGACATTGCCGCCGACGGCTTGCGCGCCGCCGGCATCGTCAGCCGTATCCGCGCGCTCGTGAAAAAGGGCCAACTCGACATGCAGCCGCAGGAACTCGGCCAACTGGTGCGCGACGTGGCGGCGCTCGTGCATGGCGACGCCGCGCAGCGCAACGTGCGCGTGGCTGTCGAGATCGAAGGCGGCCCGCATGTCGTGCATGGCGATCGCGTGCAGTTGCAGCAAGTCGTGCTCAATCTGATGATGAACGCGCTCGACGCGGTTGAGGCGTGTACGGCAGACGACCGGCTCGTGACGGCGCGGGTGAGCGGCGAAGGGCCGCAAACGGTGCGCGTGTCGGTGAGCGATCGTGGTGAGGGCATCGCCACGCAACCGCTCGACGCCGTGTTCACGCCGTTTTTCACCTCGAAGCCGCAGGGGCTTGGCCTTGGCCTCCCCATTAGCCGCAATATCGTGACGCTGCACGGCGGGCGGCTATGGGCCGAGAACAATGCCGCGCGCGGGGCGACCTTCCATGTGTCGCTGCCGCTCGAACGCGAAGCGCACGCAACGGCCGCGCGGGTGCGCTGATGAGCGAGTCTGGCATGGTGTTCGTGGTCGACGACGACGAGAGTGTGCGGCGCGCGCTCGCGCGCCTCCTTCATGTCGCGGGCTATTGCGTGCAAACCTGGCCGGACGGCGCCTCGTTCCTGAGCGAGGCCGACCTGGATTGCGGCCCGGCCTGTCTCGTGCTCGACCTGCATTTGCCCGATTGCAGCGGGCTCGCCGTGCAGGAGCGCCTGCGCGCGACCTTGCCCGTGGTGTTCGTGAGCGGTGACGGCGACATTCTCTCGACGGTCGACGCCATGAAACATGGCGCAACCGATTTCCTCGTCAAGCCGCTCGACGAGGCGCGGCTCCTGCCGGCCGTCGCGCGTGCACTGGCGCTTTCGGCCAGCGCCTGCGCGCGGCACGAGGAGCTCGAACAGATCCACGCCTGCGTCGGCACGCTCACGCCGCGCGAGCGCGAGGTGATGGCGCTCGTCGTCACGGGACTCCTCAACAAACAGGTGGCAAGCGTGCTCGGCACGGCCGAAAGCACCGTGAAGATCCACCGTGCGCGCGTGATGGAGAAAATGCGGGCGCGCTCGTTCGCCGAGCTGATCCGCCTCGCCGACAAGGCGGGCATGGGCGAACCGCAGGCCGCGCTCATGCGGGGGTAGCGCCGCGCGCGTTCCACTGGTTTCCCTTAATTGTTCGATGCGCGCCGGCTCCGGCACCATGGGCTCAGACAAATTCACAAGAGCCTTCGCATCGAGATGAACGAAACCGTGCCGGAAAGCGCACCCGCCTGGACGCCCACGCCGCAGCAGATCGAGTCGGCGCGCATCACCCAGTTCACGACATGGCTGGCCGAAGCGCGCGGCCTGACGTTCGACGACTACGACGCGCTATGGCGCTGGTCGGTCGAGGACGTCAACGGCTTCTGGTGCGCGCTGTGGGACTGGGCGCAGATTCCCTCGCGGCAGCCGCGCGGCGCAGCGCTCGCCGACGCCGCCATGCCCGGCGCGCGCTGGTTCCCGGGCGTCGAGCTCAATTACGTCGAGCAGGCGCTGCGCCTCGCGAGCGACGCCTCGCCCGCGATCGTTTCGCGCAGCGAGAGCGGGGCCTTGGCGGGGCGCACGCGCGAAACGAGCTGGGCCGAGTTGCGCCGCCAGGTCGCGGCCTGCGCGGCGACATTGCGGCGCCTTGGCGTCGCACGCGGCGACCGCGTCGCGGCCTTCATGCCGAACACGCCCGAGACCGTGGTGGCCTTTCTCGCCACGGCGAGCGTGGGCGCGATCTGGTCGGTCTGCTCGCCCGACATGGGACCGCTCGCGGTGCTCGACCGATTCCGCCAGATCGAGCCGAAGGTGCTGATCGCGGCTGACGGCTATCGCTATGGCGGCAAGCCGCACGACCGGCGCGAACTGATTCACCATCTGCTGCGCGAATTGCGGAGCGTGGAGCAGCTCCTGTTCGTCGCGCAACTCGACCCCGAGGCGAGCGCAAGCGAATACCCGCGCGCCACGGCGTGGCGCGACGCGGTTGCCGGCGACGCATCGCTGCAAATCGAGAGCGTGCCGTTCGATCATCCTCTGTGGATCGTCTATTCGTCGGGCACGACGGGCATGCCCAAGGCTATCGTGCATTCGCATGGCGGCGTGGTGGTGGAGCACGTGAAGCTCACCGCGCTGCATCTCGATCTGCATCCCGGCGACCGCTTCCACTGGTACGCGAGCACGAACTGGATCATGTGGAACTGCCAGATGGCCGGGCTGCTCGCGGGCGCGACGCTCTGTCTCTACGACGGCAATCCCGCCTGGCCCGACGCGCAAGCGCTTTGGCGCTTCGCGGGCGAGACCGGCGTCACGTTCTTCGGCGCCGGGGCCGCGTATTTCCAGGGCTGCCTGAAGGCGGGCGTCGAGCCGCGCGCGGCGTCGGATCTCTCGCGCCTGCGCGCGGTGGGCTCCACCGGTTCGCCGCTGCCGCCCGAGGCCTACGTGTGGATTCTGGAGCACGTAGGCCCCGTATGGATCGACGCGATTTCGGGCGGCACCGACTTCGCAGGCTGCTTTCTCGCGGGCGTGCCGACCTTGCCTGTGTATCCCGGCGAGATGCAGTGCCGGTGCCTCGGCGCGCGCGTCGAGGCGTTCGACGAAGCGGGGCGCGGGCGCATCGACGAAGTGGGCGAACTGGTCTGCACCGCGCCCATGCCGTCGATGCCGCTCTACTTCTGGCGCGACGAGCAGAACCGGCGCTACCGCGAGAGCTATTTCGACATGTACCCTGGCATCTGGCGCCACGGCGACTGGCTGCGCATCACGCCCACGGGCGGCGCGGTCATCTACGGCCGCTCGGACGCGACTATCAACCGCCACGGCATCCGCATGGGCACGAGCGAGCTGTATCGCGCGGTGGAGTCGCTGCCCGAAGTGCTCGACAGCCTCGTGGTCGATCTGGAGTACCTCGGGCGCGCCTCGTCGATGCCGCTCTTCGTGGTGCTGCGCCCCGGCGTCGAGCTGGACGATGCGCTCGCGCAGCGCATTCGCGCGCGCGTGCGCGAAGCGCTCTCGGCGCGCCACGTGCCCGACGAGATCCATCAGGTGCAGGCGGTGCCGCGCACGCTCTCGGGCAAGAAGATGGAGGTGCCGATCAAGCGCCTCCTGCTCGGACAGCCGCTGGAGAAAATCGCCAATCCCGACACCATGGCGAACCCCGAGAGTCTCGCGTGGTTCGCCGCATTCGCGCAGGCGCGCGGGCAGGGCGACGCGGCCTGATTGCGGACTTTGGGGCGCGATGCGCGCGGCCGTTCTAGAATGGCGGGCGGGCCGTGTTGAATGGCGCGTGCGCGCCAATACGCCGACCGCCCTGTTCGAGCCGCCTCACGTCGCCATCGCATGCCATCGCCCAGCGCCACCGTTCCCATTTCCCTCGTCAACGGCTTTCTCGCCGGTGCGCACGCTCAGCCCGCCGTGATCCGCCGTTACCTCAACGAGGCCGGCATCGCGCTGGAACTGCTCGCCAAGCCCGGCGGGCGCGTGACGGAGGAGCAGTTCTCCACGCTCTATCGCACGCTCGCCATCGAGCTCGACGACGAAATGCCCGGCATCTTCAGCCGGCCGTTTCGCAGCGGCACGCTCAAATTCCTCTGCCTGAGCCTGCTCGACGCGCGCAACCTCGAAACCGCGCTGCATCGCTTCGATCAGTTCTTCCATATCGTGCTCGACGATTTCCGGCTCGAATCGCGCCGCCAGGGGCTCGTTGCGCAAGTCGCGCTGCGCGCCAACCCGGCGTACGGCGCGATCGGTCCGCTCGGCCAGGAATTGATGCTCAAGCTGGCGCACGGCGTGTCGTCCTGGCTCATCGGCCAGCGCATCGCGCTCTTGCAGGTGGATTTCGCCTGCGAGCAGCCGGCGCACGCGCTCGATCACCGTTACTTCTTCTCGGGGCCGGTACGCTTTGGCCGCGAGGCCACGCTGATGCGCTTCAGCGCCGACTATCTCGACATGCCGATCCGGCAGAGCAAGCGCAACCTGCGCGCGTTTCTCGCGCGCTCGCCCGGCGACTGGATCTTCGAGTCGTTCAGCGAGCAGCTCGTGAGCCACAACGTGCGCCAGTACCTGGCCGCGCAACTGCCCGACCTGCCGACCATCGAGCAGGCGGCGCAAAGCCTGCACTGCTCGGTGCGCACGCTCTGCCGCCGGCTCTCGGCGGAAGACACCTCCTTCCAGGTGCTCAAGGACGATTTGCGCCGCGACGTGGCGATCCAGCGCCTGACCGACACCCAGGACACCATCGCCGCCATCGGCGGGGATCTGGGGTTCGACGATCCGAGCGCCTTTCATCGCGCCTTTCGCCACTGGACCGGCAGCACGCCCGGCACCTACCGGCGCCGCGGCTGAGCGCGAAGTGGGGACGCCCACCCATGACGGGTGGGCACAACCGCCGATAGCGTGGCCAGAATTGTCACCATGTGGTCCGGTTTCGCCAGTGGCGAGGCAGCCGTTTGACGCTACGATCCGTGCTGTATTGCCGCATGGTGGCCACATTTGCACCTCCTGGCCGGGCGGCGTCTTGTTATCCCTGTTTGAGTGGAAGAGATCATGAGCTATACCGCCCCCGTCAAGGACATGCTGTTCGTGCTGAAAGAACTGGCCGGCATCGACGCCGTCGCAACCCTGCCGGGTTTCGAAGACGCCGGTTTCGACACCGCGCAGGCGGTGGTCGAAGAATGCGCGAAGCTGTCCGGCGAAGTCATCGCCCCGCTGAACGTGGAGGGCGACCGCGCCCCGAGCGCGCTCGCCAACGGCAAGGTCACGGCCACGCCGGGCTTCGCGCAGGCGTTTCGCCAGTACGTGGAAGGCGGCTGGCAGGGCTTGCAGCACCCGTCCGAATTCGGCGGCCAGGCGCTGCCCAAGCTGATCGCCACGCCTTGCATCGAAATGCTCAACGCGGCGAACCTGTCGTTCGCGCTGTGCCCGCTGCTCACCGACGGCGCCATCGAGGCGCTGCTCACGGCAGGCAGCGACGAATTGAAGTCGCGCTATGTGCCCAAGCTCATCTCGGGCGACTGGACCGGCACGATGAACCTCACCGAGCCGCAGGCGGGCTCCGATCTCGCGCTCGTGCGCACGCGCGCCGAGCCGCAGGGCGACGGCACGTACAAGGTCTTCGGCACGAAGATCTTCATCACTTGGGGCGAGCACGATATGGCCGAAAACATCGTCCACCTCGTGCTGGCGCGCACGCCGAACGCGCCCGAAGGCGTGAAGGGCATTTCGCTTTTCGTCGTACCGAAGTTCCTCGTGAATGATGACGGTTCGCTCGGCGCGCGCAACGACGTCGAGTGCGTCTCGATCGAGCACAAGCTCGGCATCAAGGCGAGCCCGACCGCCGTGCTGCAATACGGCGACAAGGGTGGCGCGATCGGCTACCTGGTGGGCGAAGAGAATCGCGGCCTCGAATACATGTTCATCATGATGAACGCGGCGCGCTTCGGCGTGGGCATGCAGGGCGTGGGCGTGGCCGAGGCCGCCTACCAGAAGGCCGTGGCCTACGCGAAGGAGCGCGTGCAGAGCCGCCCCGTCGACGGTTCGCTCAAGCAGTCGGCCACCATCATTCACCACCCCGACGTGCGGCGCATGCTCGGCACGATGCGCGCGCTGACCGAAGGCGCCCGTTCGCTGGCCTATGTCGCGGCGGCGTACAGCGACAACGCGCACTGCCACGCCGACGCCGACGTGCGCGCGCGCAACCTCGCCATCTATGAATTCCTCGTGCCGATCGTGAAGGGCTGGAGCACGGAGATGGTCAACGACGTGGCGAGCCTTGGCGTGCAAGTGCACGGCGGCATGGGCTTCATCGAGGAGACGGGCGCGGCGCAGTTCTACCGCGACGCGCGGATTCTCGCCATCTACGAAGGCACCACGGCGATCCAGGCGAACGACCTGATCGGCCGCAAGACGGTGCGCGACGGCGGCGCGGTCGCGAAGGCCCTGATCGGCGAGATCCAGAGGACTGCCGAGGAACTCGGTCAGGCGGGCGGCGCGGCGGCGGCATCGTTGCGCACGCAACTGGAGAAAGGCGCGAGCGCGCTTTCGAATGTCGTCGACTACGTGCTGGCGAACGTCAAGCGCGATCCGAACGCGGTGTTCGCCGGCAGCGTGCCGTATCTCAAGCTCGCGGGCATCGTGCTGTGCGGCTGGCAAATGGCGCGCGCCATGCTCGTCTCGCAGCGCGAACTCGCGAACGATCCCGAGTTCCACGGCACGAAGATCGCGATCGCGCAGTTCTACGGCGAGCACATTCTCGCGCAGGCAGGCGGCCTCGAAACCTCGATCCTGGCCGCGAAGGGTGATGCAGGCGTGCTCGCGTTGAGCGAAGTGCAGTTTTGACAGGGCGCCGCAAGGCGCTGAACAAGCAAGGAAGGACGAGGATATGTCGTCGGAAGATTGGATTGCGCAGTACGGCCCTCGCGAGTCGATGGAGTACGACGTGGTGATCGTGGGGGGCGGCCCGGCCGGGCTTTCCGCCGCGATCCGCCTGAAGCAGCTGGCCGCGGAGAAAGGCGCCGAAATTGGCGTGTGCGTGCTGGAAAAAGGCTCGGAAATCGGGGCGCATATCCTCTCGGGCGCGGTCATGGATCCGCGCGCCTTGAACGAGTTGATTCCTGACTGGAAGGAACAGGGCGCGCCGCTGAACGTGCCCGTGACCGAAGACAAGTTCCTTTTCCTCACGGAAACGGGCGCGAAGGGCGTGCCGAACTGGGCGCTCCCCGATAACTTCAAGAATCACGGCAACTACGTCATCAGCCTCGCGAACGTCACGCGCTGGCTGGGCCAGCAGGCCGAGGCGCTGGGCGTGGAAATTTTCCCCGGCTTTCCCGCCGCCGAAATTCTCTACAACGAAGACGGCTCCGTTCGAGGTGTCGCCACCGGCAACATGGGCGTGGGCAAGGACGGCGAGCCGACCGAGAACTTCCAGCTCGGCATGGAGTTGCACGCGAAGTACACGCTGTTCTG
>NZ_QLSU01000028.1 GCF_003268775.1 Paraburkholderia unamae | reverse complement strand
TGCCTGCGAAGCTACCGTGCGTTTCTTCTTCATCGGCATATCCATGATTTTTACCTCTCATGATATGCCTCGCCCACGAAATGACGGATAGGTCCCCCCTGCAGACCGACACGAAAACAAGGAAACGCGAAAACCCCAAAAAGACCAAAAAAAACTCAAAACAAATCCGCCCGCATCCCCGCATCACACCCGCCATCGGCAAACCACACACTCCCATGCACGAAGCTAGCATCAGCCGACAACAAAAACCGTATCACCCTCGCAATCTCAACAGGCTCAGCGGTCCCCCCTAAAGGCGGCACAAACGCACGAGCCCGCGGCCCGAGCACCGGGTCTTCCAGCGCCGCGCGATGCAGCGCCGTATCCACCGGCCCAGGCGCCACGGCATTCACCCGCACCCCTGCCGCCCCCCACTCCCGCGCAAGCCGCCGCACGCGCACCGCGAGCGCGCGCTTGCTACAGCCATAGCCCGCATAGGGGTTCTCAGCTTCATCGGCAAGACGGCAAGCCAGCGCCTCATCCCCATCGAGGCACGCCACTTCGACCGGATGCCCGCGCCAAGGCCCGCTGGTCGCGGAAACAGAAGCAACGGCCACCGCCGCCGCCCGCTCCCCTTCGCGCAACAGCGGCAACAGCCCGTCCATCAGCGCGACCGCGCCAAAATAGTTCACCGCCACCATGCGCGCTGGCGGGCGCACCGTCCCGCCCACGCCGGCCGCACACACGAGCCCATCGAGCCGCCCGCGCGCAAGACGCGCCACCTCCGCCAGCGCATGCGCGCGCCCCGCCTCGCTGCCGAGATCGGCGATCACTTCCGCGTCGTGCAGATCGATGCCGATCACCTGCGCGCCTTCGCGCCCAAGTTCCTCGCGCAGCGCCGAGCCAATACCGCCCGCCGACCCCGAAACCGCAATCACAGTCATGCCGGTTATCCTCTCGCTATTGACGACGTCTGCCAGCATCGTGCCGCCCGATGTGCCCCGATACGTCCAAACGGACGATTGTGGCAACGGCCGCGCGTTAAACAATCAGGGGGAGCAGCGAACTCACCCCGACCCTATCGACGGAGACAGCGTGACCCACAATCCCTACGCCCCCTTGCTCGAAGCCGGCCGCATCGGCACGCTCGAGCTGAAGAATCGCCTCGTCATGGCGCCCATGGGGGACAACTATTCAACGCCCGACGGCTTTTGCACCGAGCGCGTGCAGGCGTACTTCGAGGCGCGCGCGCGCGGCGGCGCAGGCCTGCTCATCATGGGCGCCTGCGCGGTGGCGTACCCGGCGGGCGCGTCCGAGCCTTTCCAGGCGGGCCTCTCGCGCGACGACTTCATTCCGGGCCTCGCCGCCCTCGTCGAGCGCGTGCACCGCCACGGCGCGAAGATCGCCGCGCAGTTGCAGCACGCGGGCAAGACCGCCACGCGCGACCTCGCCGACGGCCGCGAACTCTGGGTGCCGTCGGTCCCGCCGCCCAACATGCCGAACATTTTCGGGGCGCTCACCGACCAGGAGATCGCGAGCTTCGTGAGCGGCGCGGGCAAGAACAAGCCGCGCCTGCGCGTGATGGACCGCGCCGACATCGAGCAGATGATCGAGTTCTTCGCGAGCGCGGCGGCGCGCGCCAAGGCGGCCGGCTTCGACGGCGTCGAGGTGCATGGCGCGCATACGTATATCGTCGCGGGCTTTCTTTCGCCCTGGTACAACCGGCGCGAGGACGAATACGGCGGCTCGCTCGAAAATCGCGCGCGCCTGCTCATCGAGATAATCCACGCGATCAAGGCGCGCACCGGCAACGACTACCCGGTGTGGGTGCGCCTGGACGGCACCGAACTCAACACGCCCGGCGGCATCACGCTCGCCGACGCCGTGGCCACAGCGAAGCTCGCCGCCGCCGCGGGCGCGGACGCCATCAGCGTGTCGGCGTACTCCACGCTCAAGCGCGGCTCCGACTTCACCGAAGCGCCGCTCACGCAGCATCCCGGCGCGTTCGTCGAGTACGCGAAGGCCGTGCGCGCCGCGGTCGATGTGCCCGTGATCGCGGCGGGCCGCATCGAAGCCGACGAAGCCGGCACGGCCATCGCGGCCGGCCACTACGACTTCGTCGCACTGGCGCGCAAGATGCTCGCCGACCCCGAGATCCCCATCAAGCTCGCCGCCAACCGGCCGCAGGACATCCGGCCGTGCATCTACTGCTATGCGTGCGTGAGCGAGATTTTCGTGAACCGCCCCGTGAAATGCGCGGTGAACGCGCAGACGGGCCATGAGGACGATGCGGCGCTCGTTCCCGCCACAACGCCTGGCCACGTGCTCGTGGTCGGCGGCGGCCCGGCAGGCATGGAGGCGGCGCGCGTGGCGGCGCTGCGCGGCCATCGCGTGACGCTCGTCGAGCGTGGCGAGCGGCTGGGCGGCACGCTCTTTTTCGCGGCGCTCGCGTATCCGGAGAACGGCCGTCTGCTCGATTATCTCGTCGCGCAGATGAATCACCTGCCCGTCGAGGTGAGGCTTTCCACCGCCGCCACGCCCGAACTGGTCGCGCAGTTGAAGCCGAGCGCGATCGTCGTCGCGACGGGCGCGAAGCGCGCGGCCCCGGCCATTGCGGGCGCGACGCAAAAGCACGTGTGGAGCGGCGACGAACTGCGCCGCCTGATGACCAACGACGACGCCCAGCCCATTGCCCAGGCCAAGCTGAGCTTCGCCGAGCGCGCGCTCTTCAAGGCGGGCGGCGTGCTGCGCGTGACGAACAGCACGGAGGCGCTGCAAGGGCTCTCCAAGCTCTGGATGCCGCTTGGCAAGCGCGTGGTGATCGTGGGCGGCGGCCTGGTCGGGCTCGAACTCGCAGAGTTTCTGCTCGCGCGCGGCCGCACGGTAACCGTGCTCGAAGAATCGGGCAAGCCGGGGGCCGAGCTTTCCATCGTGCGCCGCTGGCGCGTGCTCGAAGCCGTCGAGGAGCATGCGAAGGTCGAACGCCACGCGCGCGTGCAGGAAATCACGGCGAACGCCGTGCGCTGGGTCGACAAGGACAACGTGGAGCACCTCGTCCCCGCCGATTCGGTCGTGCTCGCCACGGGCGCGCAAGCCGACGACGCCGTCGCGCGTTCGCTCGCGGGCTGTGGCGTGCCGCTGCATACGGCGGGCGATTGCGCGACGCTCGGTTATATCGAAGGGGCGATGCACAGCGGGCATCGCGTCGGGCGGCTCGTGTAGCGGCGCGTAAAAGCAAGGGGGCGCGCCGGGTTTCCCCGGCGCGCCCCCTTTTTTTTCCGGAGTCACTCCGCTACCGGCCTGCGAGCGCCCCTCACACCCAGTTCGGCGCCTCCACGCCGCCATCCACGCCAAGCACCTTGCCCGTGATCCAGCGCGCGGCCGGCGAGCACAAAAAGAGCGCCGCCGCCGCGATGTCCTCGGGCTGGCCGAGCTTCGCCATCGGCGTGGCCTTCACCATGTGCGCCTCGCGCTCGGGCGTGAGGAACTTGCCGAGCGCGTCGGTCATGATCGTGCCCGGTTCGATGGCGTTGATGCGCACGTGGGGCGCGAAGTCCTGCGCGAGATTGCGCGTCATCTGGTTCAGCGCCGCCTTGGCCGCGCCATAGGCGCTGAAATGCTTCTGCGCGTAGCGCGCGGCCGTCGAGGAGATGTTCACGACCGCGCCGCCGCCCGCCTCGCGCATCGGGCCCGCCGCTTTCTGGATCAGCGAATAGGCAGGCGCGACGTTCCACGCGAGCACGCGCTCGAAGTCGGCGCGGCTCATCTTGCGCGGGTCGTTGGGGCCCGCGCCGCCCGCGTTGTTCACGAGCAGCGTGATCTTGCCGAACTGCGCCAGCGCGCGCTCGACGAGATGCGAGAGCGCGTCGTCGTCGTTCACGTCGCAGGCGAGCGGCAGGCAGCGCGCGCCGAGCGCCTCGACCTGCGCGGCGAGCGCGTCGAGATCGGCCTGGGTGCGCGCCGCGGCCACGATATCGGCGCCCGCGCCCGCGAGCGCCAGCGCGCACGCGCGGCCAATGCCCTTGCCCGCGCCCGTCACGATCGCCACCTGGCCCTTCACCGAGAACATCTCAGGAAACTGCGTCATCGTCTTCCTCGCATGGTTTGGAAAAGCTCATCGTCGGAGATCGGGCCGCGTGCCGAATCACGCAAACGGACGATAGCCGACGATGCGCGGAGCGCGAGCGAATCGCGAAACACCGGCTCAGGGCACGATCGCCGCGCGCAGCATCGCGCCGAACGCCTCAGTGTAGGGCGGCAGCATGCCCCACTCGCGGCGCGGGTCGTGGCCGCCCGCCTTGTAGACGGAGCGCGCGTGGCTGAAGGAGAGAAAGCCCTCGCGCCCGTGGTAGTGGCCCATGCCCGACGCGCCCACGCCGCCGAACGGCGCGTCGTACAGCGCCGGGTGCATGGTGACGTCGTTGATCGACACGCCGCCCGAAAGCGTGTGGTCGAGCACCCACTTTTCCTCGGCCGCGTCGGCGCCGAAGTAATAGAGCGCGAGCGGACGCGCGTCGGCGTTGATCGCGGCCACGGCCTCCTGCACCTGCTTGTACGTGTTGACGACCAGCGCGGGGCCGAAGATCTCGTGGCGCGCAATCGCGCTGTCGCGCGGCGGATCGACCACCACGCGCAGCGGCATGCGCCGGCTCGCGGCGCGCTCGCCTTCCACCGCCTCGCCCAGCACCTCGATGCGCGCACCGCGCGCGCGGGCGTCGGCGAGATAGCCTTCGATGCGCTCGAAGTGGCGCGCGTTGACGATCGCCACGACGTCGCCGTTATCGGCAACGGTGGGATACAGCCCTTCCTGTACCTCGCGCGCCGCCGCGATAAAGGCTTCGAGTTGCGGCTCGTGCACCCACACGACGTCGGGCGAGACGCAAAGCTGACCCGAATTCAGGTTCTTGCCGACGACGATGCGCTCGGCGGCATTGCGCAAGTCCGCGCTCGTGCCGATCAGCACCGGCGACTTGCCGCCCAGTTCGAGCGTGACGGGCACGAGGTTGGCCGCCGCCGCGCGCATGACTTCCTTGCCGATGGTGCTCGAACCGGTGAACACGAGGTGATCCCACGGCTGCGCGCTGAAGGCGGCGGCGACGTCCGCGCCGCCCGTCACGACGGCGAGTTCCTCGGGCGCGAAACGGCTCCTGACCAGTCCCGCGAAGCACTCCGCCGTGTGCGGCGTGACTTCCGAAGGCTTGAGCACGGCGCGGTTGCCCGCCGCGAACACGGAGGCGAGCGGCGAGAGCAGCGTGAAAAGCGGCGCGTTCCAGGTGCCGATGATGCCCACCGTGCCCTTGGGCTGATAGCGCACCCAGGCGGTGGCGCCGAAGTTGTCGAACGGCGCGACAGAGGGGCGCGGATCGTCGCCGAGCCACGCTTCGAAGTGGTCGCGCGCGTGCTTGAGCGAGCCGAGCGAGCCCAGAATGTCGTTGGCGAGCGAAAACGCGGCGGGGCGGTTGCCGAAATCCTGATGCATGGCCTCGCAAAGCGCGTCGGCGTGCTCGACGAGCATATCGATCACGCGTTGCAGGCGGTCGCGGCGCGCGGCGGCGCTCACCGCGCCTTCGGCCGCGAAGGCGCTGCGCTGCGCGTCGAGCAGCGCGCGGATGGCGTCGGCACGGGTGGGTTCGGGCATCGTTGTCTCCTTGGTTTTGGTCTAAGGCGGGGGCGCTGCGGCAAGGCGCAGCCATACATGCTGCACGCAACGTAACCCGCCGCGCACCGCCGGGCGTCGTCCAAAGAGACGATGTCCGCGGCGCACGCAGCCACCACGATACCGTGGACAACACTCCACCTGGTCGTTGCGGCCCCATCCATGCGAACTTCCCAGCCCCATCAACCCGGTTTGCGCACGCATGCCGGGCTCGCCCTGCTCGCGCTCGTCTACATCTTCTCGTATATCGACCGCCAGGCCATCGCGGTCCTGATCGAGCCGATCAAGCGCGAATTCGCGGTGTCCGACACCGCCATCGGCAGCCTGAGCGGCGTGGCCTTCGCCGTGCTCTACGCGGGTCTCGGCGTGCCGATCGGCAAGCTCGCCGACCGTGCGAACCGGCGCAACATCGTCGCGCTCTGCTGCGGACTCTGGAGCCTCGCGACGATGGCGTGCGGCGTGAGCGCGCAATTCTGGCAACTGTTCCTCGCACGCATGGGCGTGGCCGTGGGCGAAGCGGGCGGCATGGCGCCCTCGGTCTCCCTCATCGCCGACATGTACCCGCCGCAACGCCGCTCGCTCATGCTCAGCGTCTTCATGCTCGGGCCGAACCTCGGCGTGCTCGTCGGACTCGCGGCGGGCGGCTGGATCGCGCAAACCCACGGCTGGCGCGCGGCCTTCCTGTTCTTCGGCGCGCCGGGCGTCGTGCTCGCGCTGCTCGTGCGCCTCGTCGTGCGCGAGCCGCAGCGCGGCGCGTTCGAACTGGCCCCGGCCGCGCGCGCCGCCAGCCGGCCGTTGCGCGCGCAACTGTCCCGTCTCTGGTCGATCCGCGCGCTGCGCTTCCTGTGCCTCGCGTGCGCGAGCGCGGGCGTCGCTTCCTATGGCTACGGCATCTGGGCCACGACTTTCCTGGTTCGCACCTATGGCGTGACGCTCGCGCAAGCGGGCTTCGTATTCGGCGTGACGAGCGGCGTGGGCGCAATAGCGGGCGCGCTGTTCAGCGGCGTGCTGTGCGACCGGCTCGTCGCGCACGACCGGCGCTGGCAACTCGCCTTGCCCATGATCGGCATCGCGCTCAGCATTCCGGCGGTGCTCGCGTTCCTGCTGTGGCCCGCCACCGGTGCGTGGCACGCGGGCGCGCTTGCCGTGCCGCACGCGATGGTCTTCGCCCTCCTGTTTTCGTTTTTCGCGAGCTGGTTTCCGGCGCTCTCGTACGCAGCGGCGAGCCAGCTCGTGAACGCCGACGAGCGCAGCACCGCCGCCTCGCTCGTCAACCTGTTTCTCACGCTGTTCGGCGTCGGCCTGGGGCCGCTCGTCACCGGCGTGTTGAGCGATCGTCTCACGCCGCTTTACGGGCACGACGCGCTGCGCTACGCGCTCGTCGGCACGATGACGATCCTCGTGGCCACCGTCGCGTTCTACGCCGCCGCGCTCAATCCCTATCGTCAACGGCTGGCGGCGATGCACGCGGCCGCTTCCCAACCTGCCTGATCCCACTACTGCGAACCACTTCATGTCCGCTTCCGCACCCGTCGTACTCGTCACCGGCGCGAGCCGGGGTATCGGCGCCGCCACCGCGCTCGCGTTCGGCCGCGCAGGCTGGCGCGTCGCCATCACGGCGCGCACGCAAACCGAAGGCCAGGCGCTCGATCATCAATTGCGCCGCAGCGACGGCTCGCTGCTCACCGGCAGCCTCGCGTCCACCGCGCAAGCGGTGCGCGAAACGGGCGCCGACGTTTTCGCGCAGCCGATGGACCTGATGGACGGTCCCTCGCTCGACGACGCCGCCGCAGCCGTCCTCGCGCATTACGGCCGTGTCGACGTGCTCATCAACAACGCCGTGTACCAGGACCGCGAAACCAACGCGATGCTGCTCGACACCGACGACGACGTGCTCGCGCGCACCTTCTACGGCAACGTGAGCGCGCCGCTGCGGCTCGTGCGCAGGCTGCTGCCTTCGATGATCGCGCAGGGCAGCGGCCAGATCGTCAACGTTTCCTCGGGTGCGGGCAAGAACGATCCGCCCGCACCCGCCAACCAGGGCGGCTGGGGCTTCGCTTACGGCGCTTCCAAGGCGGCGCTCGCGCGCATGGCGGGCTGCCTGAACCGCGAGCACGGCCGCGACGGCATACGCGCATTCAGCGTGAACCCGGGCGTGGTGGCGACCCAGGCGTTGAGCGCCGCGCTCGGCGACGGCGGCGAGATCGAGAAGCGCTATGGCGCGATGAAGCCGGAAGCGATCGCGGCGGCGCTGCACTGGCTCGTGACCGATGCGCGCGCCGTGCCGTTCGCCGCCCGCACGGTCATGCTGGATTTGCAGGAACTCGTGCGGGAGTACGGACTCGCGTAACGTGGATGGCGGTAAAGCCGGGACCGCCGCGAGCGCGTTACCGGCGGTTGCCGGCCCAAAGCGCGGGATGCCGCCCCGCCCAGGGCCGTGAACGTTCCAGTTGTCCCGCGAGCCGCAGCAACGTGTCTTCGCGCGCGAATTGCGCCGCGAACTGCATGCCGATCGGCAAACCCGTTTGGGGATGACTTTCCAGCGGCACCGACATCGCGGGGACACCGGCCACGTTGAACGGTGGCGTGAAAGGCGCATGCTGAAACACGCGCTGCGTCCATTCGAGGCCGTTCATCGATTCGGAATCCTTGCCATATTCCCCGATAGCCGGCGGCATGTGCGCAAGGGTCGGCGTGAGGAGCACGTCGAAGTCCTCGAACCAGTGGCCGACCGCGCGCGTCACGGTGTTGCGCATCGCGAGCGCGGCGGCGAATGCGGACGCCTTTTCCTCCTTGCCGTAGCGATAGCAGGCCAGCGTCGCCGCCTCCAGCGTCGTCCCGTCGATCGGACGGCCGGTCGCGGCCGCCAGCCCTTCGATCCAGCCGACGAGCGTCGCGGTCCAGATCGTCGCGTTCATCTGCACGAATGCGTCCCACGAGACGCCGAGCGGCGGCCGCACCTCCCGAACTGTATGACCCAGGTCCTCCAGAAGCTTTGCGGTCGAGATCGCCGCCGCCGCAATGGCCGGGTCGGTTCGATCCGCGTTCCACGGATCGATCATCATGCCGATCTTGAGCGTGCCTGGCTCGCGCCCCACTTCGGAAAGAAAGCTGTGCGCGGGCGCGGCGGTCGCATAGGGCTCGCCGCTCGCACGCCCCTGGATCGCATCGAGCAGCGCGGCGCTGTCGCGCACGCTGCGGCTCACGCCCAGTTGCACGCCGAAGCCCGCGAAGACTTCGTCGAGATCGGGGCCGTTCGAGCTGCGTCCGCGCGTCGGCTTGAGCCCGAAGAGGCCGTTGCAGGCGGCGGGCACGCGGATCGAGCCGGCCGCATCCGTGGCGTGCGCGAGCGGCACGATGCCGGCCGCGACCGCCGCGGCCGCGCCGCCGCTCGACCCGCCCGCGCTCAGCGCCACCTGCCACGGATTGCGCGTCGCGCCTTGCAGCGTGGATTCGGTCGTCGTGCTGAACGCCATTTCGGGCGTCGTCGTGCGGCCGATCGTGACGAGCCCGGCCGCGCGGAACCGTGACATGAGCCACGAATCGGCGCTCGCCACCACCCCGCTGGCAAGCCGGCTTCCCAGTTCCAGCCGCTTGCCCTTCATGGCGAGCGCGAGATCCTTGATCAGAAACGGCACGCCCGCGAGCGGCCCCGCGCCATGTTCCGCGTAGCCGCCGCTTTCGGCAGCGGACCAGTGCTCGATCACCGCGTTGATTTCCGGATTGACGGCAACGATGGCCGCGCGCGCCAGTTCGGCAAGCTCCGTGGGCGTGACCTCGCGGTCCGCCACCCGTTGTGCGAGCCCGATTGCGTCGTGGCTCGTGTATTCGCTGAGATTCATGTTCGCCTCCGTGTCGAAGTCAACACGATAGAGCGGGAACACACCAGCGATTAGCCAGCGAAACCGGCAAGGATTGAACCATCGATGGCACAATCCCTGTGCCAGCCTCGCGCTATCCTCAACGTTCAGCCGGAATGCATGCGCCCATGACCCGAGACCTCAACGACACGCTCGTTTTTCTTCGCGTCGTCCAGTCAGGCAGCTTTACCGCAGCGGCCACCGCGTTGCAGATTCCGAAGACGACGGTGAGCCGTCGCGTGCGCGAACTCGAAGCGCACCTCGGTTCGCGCCTGCTGCACCGGACCACGCGCAAGCTGCGCCTCACCGAAGCGGGCACAGCTTATTTCGAGCACTGCCGGGGCATCGCGAAGCAACTCGACGAAGCCGAGAACGCGGTTCAGCGCATACGCGGCACGCCCGGCGGCTGGCTGCGCGTGACACTGCCTTATTCGTTCGGCGCCACATGGATCGCTCCATTGATTGCGGGATTCTGCACGCGCTATCCCGACGTGCGCCTCGATATTCTGGCGACGCACGTGCCCCTGGATCTTTTCGACGACGAAGTCGACGTCGCGCTGCGCCTTGGCGCGCTTCCCGATTCGAGTCTCGTGGCGCGGCGGCTCGGCAGCTTCTCGACGTCGGTCTACGCGAGCCCCGCGTATGTCGAGGCGCACGGCGCGCCCTCCGCTCCCGACGAACTCCACCTTCATCCGTCGCTCGCGCTGCATCAGGCCCGCAGCGACAGCGGCTACACCTGGCCTTTGCGCAAGGCCGGACGCAAAGCGGCGCACTACGCCCTCGAACCGGTGATCGTCGCGAGCGACCCGGTGCTGCTTCTCGACGCCGCGCGCGCGGGCAAGGGCTTGTTGCTGGCCATGGACGCCAGCATGGCGCCCGAGGTCGAGGCAGGACGCCTGCTAAACGTGCTGCCCGAATGGATAGGACCGCAACAAGACCTGAATGCGCTGTTCCCGCGCGAGCGGGTGCCTTCGCCGAAGTTGCAGGCCTTTCTGCATTACCTCAAGACGCAATTGCGCTTTGGGGAGGAAAGGTAACGCGGTTAAGGCCTCAATCCGCCGCGATGAATCGCAGCGTGCCCGCGAGGCGTGCCGGGCCGCCCGTGTCGTTCGGATGATTGATGCCGTCCGTCACGGGCACCTCGGCGAAATCGAACGGGCTCACGCCGTCCAGGCACGCCACGTTCACGGCATGGAGATTCGGATTGGACCGGCGTTGCAGATGGGTATGGATGCCACAGCGAGAGCAAAAGAAGTGCTGCGCCGATTCCGTATTGAAGCGATAACGGCTTAGCGCCTCCTCGCCGTGCAGGAACCGGAACCCGCCCGCTTCGACCGGCGCCACCACGGCGCCGCGCATGCGGCAGTATGAGCAGTTGCAGCGGCGGACCGAGTTGAAACCGTCGCTGAGCGTCACTTCGAAGCGCACCGCGCCGCAGTGGCATTGCCCCGCGTGACAATTCGTATTGCTAATCATATTATTTGACGCTCCGTCAATGTGGCCTCAAGCGGTCCATGCGTTGATGTCGAGCACCGCTTCGGCGAATGCTTCGGGCGCCTCCTGCGGAAGATTGTGACCGGCATTCGCCACGATGCGATTCTCGTGGCGCGCCGTGAAGCGCGTTGCGTTCGCCTCTCTTCCCCCCGGTGGCGAGACGCCGTCGGCATCCCCTTCGAGCGTGATCGTAGGCACGGTGATCGGCGGCATGGCGGCGAGGCGCCGCTCGATATCGTCGAACCGCCGGTCGCCTTCGACGAGGCCAAAGCGATGCCGGTAGGAATGAACCACCACGTCGACGAAATCGGGATTGTCGAACGCCGCGGCAGAGCGCGCGTACATGTCGTCGTCGAAGCGCCAGGTCGGCGACCACAGCGACCACAACAGCCGGCAGAACGCGCGCCGGTTTTCCGTCAAGCCGGCGCGGCCGCGCTCGCCATGCAGGTAGTACTGGTACCACATCCGGTATTCCTTTTCGGGGTCGGCCGGCTGCACGGCGGCGGCGATATTCTGGATGTTGTAGCCGTTGACCGAAACGAGCCCGCGCACGCTGTCCGGCTGGAGCGCCGCCACGATACATGCCGCCCTGCCGCCCCAGTCGTATCCGCCGAGAATGGCTCGGCTGATTCCGAGTGCGTCCAGCAGCGCCAGCAAGTCCGCGCCAAGCGCCGCTTGCTGGCCCGAGCGAAGTGTCGTGGGCGAAAGAAAGCGCGTGGGCCCGTATCCCCGCAGCCAGGGCGTGATGACGCGCGCGCCCTGGGCGGTGAGGCGTGGCGTCACGTCCTCGTATGCGTGGATGTCGTACGGGAAGCCATGTAGCAGGACCACAGGCCAGCCGTTCGCGTCGCCCTGTTCGTCATAGGCGATGTCGAGCAGGTCGGTTGCAATGTGTTTGAGCATGGAGCCCTCCTTCGCGCTCGCTCGGGTGATCACGCACGGCCAGCAAACAACGTGCGTGAGGTCGTATCAAAGCCCCAGAAAAACCGCGCCGGCCGCGACGACCAGGCAGGCGACCCAGCGCATGCCGCTGACCGCCTCGCGCAGAAATAGCCGTCCGATCAGCACGGCGAACACCACGCTGGTCTCGCGCAACGCCGACACCGCACCCATCGCGCCCGACTGGAGCGCCCAGATCACGATGCCATACGCCGCGATCGACACGAGGCCGCCCGCCAGCGACGAGGCGATCGAAAGCGGCTCGGCGCGCACCGGCGTCCATAGCGGCGCGAACCCGCGCCGCGCGACGAACAGCACCGGCATCGCCCAGTAGAAGAGGAACATCCATGCGGTGTAGCTGAGCGGCTGCGCGCCGGACAAGCGTACGCCGATGCCGTCGATCACGGTATAGAGCGCGATCGTCGCCCCCGTGGTCAGCGCGCCCAGCGCACCCGCGCGCGACATGTGACGCCCCTGTAGCGCGATGGCGATGATGCCGCCTGAAATCATCACGATCCCGAGCGCGTGCAAGGCGCCGATCGCCTCGTGCGCGAAAAGCGCCGCGCCGAGCGTGACGAGCAGCGGCGAGGAGCCGCGCGCGATCGGGTACGCCAGCGCGAGATCGCTGCGCCGATACGAGCGCACGAGGCTCACGTTGTAGAAGATATGCACAAGCCCCGATGCGACGATGTAGGGCCAAGCACCGGCGGCCGGCAAGGGGCTGGCGAGGACGACGAACGTGGAGACCGTGGCGATCGCGATGCTCATCCACGTCATCGACAAGGACCGGTCGCGGTTGCCGTGCAGCATCGCGTTCCAGCTCGCGTGGAGCAGCGCGGCGAAAAGCACGATACCGCCGGTATAGCTGAGCATGGAGGTGACGGGCCGCAATGACGCGGTCATTGAAAGAGTGGTCAGACGAGAAGGATATCTATCTTGTGAGCGGCCAACAAACGAGATAAATTGCGGATTCATGTTAGAAAAACTCACTTGAATGAAGCCGGTACTCCCCCCGCTCAATGCCCTGCGGGCCTTCGAGGCCGCTGGTCGGCTCGGCAGCTTCAAGGAAGCCGCCGCCGAACTGCACGTGACGCCGGGTGCGGTGAGCCAGCACGTGCGCCTGCTGGAGGCGTGGCTTGGCGCGCCCCTGTTCGACCGGCAAAACCGGCGCGTGGCGCTCACGCCCGCGGCGCAGGCCTATCTGGAGGCAATCGGCCCCTTGTTCGAACAGCTTGCGCAGGCGACCGCGCGATACGGTGTGCCGCAAACAGCTTCACGAACGCTCTCCGTGAATGCGCCCGCAACGTTCACGTTGCGCTGGCTGGTGCCACGGCTCGCGAAATTCCGCGCCGGACATCCCGACGTGGAGGTCAAGGTGGAGACGTCGAACGGGCCGCTGGAGAGCCTGAGTGAGGAACACGACATCATCATCCGGGGTGGACCGGACACGTTCTACGGCTATGCGATGCGGCCGTTTCTGACCGAGGAGCGGCTGCCGGTTTGCAGTCCCGCACTGTTGCAGCGCGCGCCGCTGCGATCGCCCGGCGACTTGCGGCAGCACACATTGCTGCATACCTCCAGCCTTCCGCGCCTCTGGCCCGACTGGCTCGCGAGCGCGCGGCTTGCTGACCTGAGACCGGCTGCCGCGTTGACCTTCGATCACTTCTACCTGACCTTGCAGGCCGCCATCGACGGAATCGGCGTCGCGATGGGGCCGACCGCGCTGGTCGCCGACGATCTCGCCGCCGGCCGGCTCGTCACCCCGTTCGCCGGCCCTCGTCTGCCCTCGCGCAGCTATTGCACTTACGTTCCGGATGAGAAGTCCGGCGATGGTTTGATCGAGCGGTTTCGTTCATGGCTCGAGCGCGAGGGCGCAGGTTCATGAACGCATGGCACGCAACGATTTCCCGTGTTGGCCTAAGCGCCGTGATCTGACCTCGAACGGGTCTGCGCAGCCGGGATATCACGCTGATCCGTGGCGATCTGCCATGTGTTTCCCCACGGATCTCTCACCATGGCTCGCCTGTCGCCGTATGGCATATCGGCTGGCGCTTCGAGCGAAATCGCCTTCGCGGCAATCGCGCGCTGGTAGGTCGAATCGGCGTCTTCAACGTAGACATAGAGACATGCCGGCATGAAATCGCGCAAGCCGTCTCCGTCGCTAATCATCACGATTGAATCGCCAATCACGATTTGGGCGGGCCGTCCTGCACGAAATTCGCCCTGCGCCTGAAACACCGTTTTGATGAATGCGATCAGATTTTCCGGATCGCGCACGACGATTCGGGGCGTAACGGTATGCCATCCATCGGGCTGATATCCGGCCATGTGGCGTCGCCTCGCAAGAGATTCGCAAGCACATTGTGCGCCGGGCACGGCATATCCGCAAAGGGCCCGGTTCATCTCGCCCGCATCAATTCGGCCCCCGAAACGATTCGTCGCGCCGCACCGGTGAAATCGGGCTTCCCACATATTGGGGATCCGATTCCATTACGCGTCACGCCGAAAATCGAAATAAATACTTGCGAACAATGCGCTTAATTATCAGCAGCCACTTTCCTAAACTTGTTATTAGCTGGCACGAAGCAAGCCGCGCTATCGGCTCACGGTATGCCGCCAATACCGTGCAATACCGAGCCATTCCGGCCTGAGAAGCCTGATTTCACGTCGCCTGAAACGGTTGCGCGAGTTTGATCGCCACGAACCAGGCGTACAACGATCGCCATAGAGCAATACAAATGGATCGTTTGCGTCGAAATTTCACTTTAATCATGGAGGAGCACATCATGAACCAATCCACCCGCACCCTGCTCGCGGCCGCAGCCGCACTCATGCTGTCGGCCGGTGCATATGCACAGAGCAACAACACGCTGGCGACCCCGTCGACCACGTCGCCGGCCGCGGCGGCGCCCGCCGCCAACGCAACGAGCGGCTACGGCACGCCTGGCGGCGCCAACTCGGACAGCGGCATGAGCGCGGGTTCGCCGAACCTGGCCCAGCCGAACGGCGCGGCCACCCTCACCAACCCGCCGCCGAGCAACAACACGCTGGCAACCCCGTCCACCAAGTCACCGGCCGCCAATTGATAGCGATTAAAGTCAATCAGGCCGCCTGATGTGAGTCGCTGCCGCCGAATGCATCGGGCGGCAGCGGATCACGAAAGCCTAGGCGAGCAACACCAAGGCATCCGAGAGCGACAACACCGTCGTACGCGTATCGAATGCGGTGTCGAACAAATGTTCGTGGACCACCGTATCCGGGTCGTGACAACAATCCTTGACCGTGTAGAGGCGGAAGTCCGCGTCGCTTGCGTACGCAACCGACGAGAGCACGACGCCCGTCGTTGCAATGCCGACCAGGATCAGCGAATCGATGCCTCGTGCGCGAAGCCGCGCCTCCAGACCGGTGCCGAAGAACACGCTGGCCCGATGCGCGGCGATGAGCGGCTCATCGGCCTGTTGATTCAACTGCGGCGCGGTCCCGTCGTCCAGAAAGAGACCCAGTCGCTTGATTCCCTGCCCATTCCTGTTCAACGGGCTGACTTCCGCATAGCCCGGACTAAAGCGCAGATTCGCGAAATAAACGCCGACGCCTTTCGCGCGCGCGGCATCGCATAGCGCGCGCGTATTAGCCAGCAGCGTGGGCGCGACCGATGGAAAGAGCCCGAGTATGTCGGTCTGATAGTGCATGACGACCAGCGCGGTTTGCGCCGGCACGACAGGCTCGATGGGCGGGATGGACGGGTTCATGCGTTGATGTTGCCTCCAGGCAGTGCCTTCGTTCGCACGGCTTCCTCAACGCGCATGATAGTCCCAACCGCCAGGTGGCCGGCGTCATCCCGCCTCAACTTTCACCCGCCCCGCTTCACCACGCGTAGCGCCCCGTCAGCAGCACATTGCGGCGCTGCCCGTACTGGCAGCGGGTCACGCTGCCGCAACGCGCCACATAGGTGCGATCGAGCAGGTTGTTCGCCGAAAGCACGAAGCGCCAGTGCTCGATGTCGTAGTGAACGGCCGCGTCGACGAGCGTGAACGAACCCACGGGCAACGTATTCGCCGTATCGGCGTAGGTCGGACCCACATACTGCACGCCCGCGCCGAAGCCCATGCCGCGCAGCGGGCCGCCCGTGAGCGAATAGTCGAGCCACACCGAAGCGAGATTGCGCGGCGTTGCGGTGGGCGTCTTGCCGACGGTCGGATCGTCCGCGCTGCCCTGTGTGACCTTGACGTCTTGCAGCGTGTACGCGGCCTGCAAACGCAGGTTTTCGGTCAGCTCGGCGGTCGCTTCGAGTTCGAGGCCGCGGCTGCGCGTTTGCCCCGTCTGCACGTTGCCGGTGAGCGCCGGATCGGGCGCGGCGGTCAGCGCATTGTTCTGGCGCAGATCGAACAGCGCAGCCGTGAAGTTCGCGTTCATGAAAGCGGGCTGGTACTTCAGGCCCAGTTCCCACTGCTTCGACTTGAGCGGCTTGTAGGTTCCGCCATAGGCGTTCACGCCGATCACGGGCTGGAACGATGTGGAGTAGCTGATATACGGCGCGAGCCCCGAATCGAACAGATACATCAGCGCCGCGCGGCCGCTGAAGGCGCTGTTGTGCTGATCGGTCGTCTCGCCGCTGAAGTTGTCGAGGTTGCTCGACGAGACCCAGTCCTCGCGTCCGCTCAGCACGAGGCGCCACTTCCGGTACGCCATCTGGTCCTGTGCATAGAGGCCGAACTGGCGCTGCACCTGGCGCATCTGCGTGTCGTTGAACGACGGCGCGACCACCGGCAGATTCAGCGCGACGGGGTTGTACAGGTTGAGCGCGTAGCCGGTGTACGTGTAGCCTTCGTTGTCGGTGAAGTTCTGGTTCGTGAAGTTGAAGCCGATCAGCAGCGAGTGATCGACCGGCCCCGTCTTCACCTTGCCGAGCAACTGGTTGTCGATATCGACGTCATTGAAGCTCGAACGCAGGTTCATCGCCGCGCGCTGCATGGTTTGCTGGTCGGCGCTCAGGCTGTAGCCGAACAACGCCTGGTTGTCCAGGTCGAGATGCGAATAGCGGAAGTTCTGCCTGAAGGTCCAGTCCGGACTGAAACGATGCTCGAACAGGTAGGAGAACGAATATTGCGTCTTGTCGTAGTTCTCGTAGCCGGGGTTGCTGGTGGCGAGGCTCGTCGGTATGCGCTGGCCGTAGAGGGTCGGCGCGACCGTGCCGTAGTACGGCAGGAAGTTGTTCGTGTCCATCGTATCGTCATGCAGATACGTGGCCATCAGCGTGAGCGAGGTGTCGGCGCTCGGGCGTAGCGTGACGGACGGCGCCACCAGGGTGCGCGTGCCGTGCACGGAGTCCACCTGGTTCTGGCTATAGGTTTCGGAGGCGATGAAGCGGTACAGCACGCGCTTGTCCGCGTCGAGCGGGCCCGACGTGTCGATGCCGATGCCGTAGTGGTTGTAGCTGCCCGCGAGCAGATCCACCTGGCCGCGCGCGTAGTCGGTCGGCATCTTCGAGACCATGCTGACGACGCCGCCCGGCTCGCCCAGACCGTACAGCACCGACGCCGGACCCTTCACGACCTCGATGCGTTCGAGCTGGTACGGATCGACGCGCCACTGGTCGAGCGCGCGGCCCGGCACGGCGGGCAGGCGCGTGCCGTCCAGGTAGAAAAAGTCCGAGCTGAAACCGCGAATGTTGAACGCGTCGTTGCGGATGTCGTTGCTGTAGTAGGTCTGCACGCCCGCCGTGTAGTGGAGCGCGTCGTTGAGGTTCGTGACGTTGCGGTCGTCGAGCTGGGCGCGGCCGATCACCGAGATCGACTGCGGCGTTTCGTGGATCGGCGTGTCGGTCTTGGTCGCGCCGCTGCCCTGGTTGGCCACGAAGCCGTTCACCGGACCAAAGGCGGATTCGCGGGCCGCCTTCACCGCAACGGCCGGCAGGGTGCTCGTGTCCCGAGGCGGCTCACCCGGCTTGTTCGGCTCGCTCGTCGCGCCCTGCTGCGTCTTGCCCGCCTCGTCGCCCGTGACGGCCTGCGCATGCGCTATCCCCGACGACATGGTCGTCACCGCCACGCCGACCAGCATGGTCAGCGCCTTCTTCTGCATCCCTGCCCGCATTTCTTCCCCGCTTCCTGGGCCGCGACAAACGTCGCGGCGTGTTGACCTTTGTCCCGTATCCTCACGGTGAAGCGAATTCTAAATGCGAATCAGTATCATTACTAGTTATTATTTTGGACGAATGGCGGCCCGCGATATCCGCCCAGCGTTGAGCGCTGGGCCGCCCGGCAATGGCGTCCCCCGGCGGCACGCAACACGTCTCAAGCCCGCGCTTTGACCGCCTTCGGTTCGGCGAGTCCCAGCAGCGAGGCGAGGCTTTTCTCGCCGCGCATGCGCGTGGTTTCGATGCGCTGTTCGAGATCGACGAGATGCGCCTGCATGCGCTCGATCGCACCAGGTGCGTCGCGCCGCGCAAGACATTCGACGATGGCCGCGTGCTCGTCGTGCTCGCAAGGCGCGTAGCCCGGCGGCTCGTACAGGCCGACGATCAGCGAGCTGCGCGACACCAGTTCGCTCAGGTAGCGCAGCAGCACCGCATTGCCCGCGAGCGCGGCCACGCGCAGGTGAAAGTCGCTCGCGAGCCGCGCCCACGAAGGCTGGTCGAAACGGTGCATGGCCGCATGCTCCTCATCGAGTTGCTTACGCAACTGCACGAGGTCGGCGTCGGTCACGCGCGCCACGGCCAGCTCCACCAGCGCGCGTTCGAGCGCGCGGCGCGCCTCGAAAATCTCGCGGGTCTCCTCGGGCGTGGGCTCCGCGATCACCGCACCTTTGTTGGGGCGCAGCGTGACGATGCCGTCATGCGCCAGCTTTTCGAGCACGCGCCGCACCGTTGCGCGGCCCACATCGAAAAGCTGGCACAAGTCCGGCTCCGGCAGCTTGGTGCCGGGCGTGAGCCGATGCGCGAGCACGCCGTCGACGATGGCGCGGTACAGATGCGCTTCGCTGCGCGTATCCAGCGATGCCGGCTCGCTCCCGTTCGCGCCGCCCTCGTCGATCGATTCGCGCGCGGCGGCTTTTTTCGCGGCTGATTTTGCTGTGATGCTTTTCGAGGCGGGGCTTTTCAAGGCGGCTTTCTTCGCGGCGGTCTGTCGGGTTGCGGACATGATGGTCGTTGCGTGCGGCGCGGGCGTGGAGAGCGTGGGACGTGTCCCAGTTTAGCGGATCGTCGCGGCCGCGCCGGTGTCCACGGTCTCCACCCCATCCACCGTGTCCATGTGCGCGCTGAGCGCGCCAGGCGTCGTCATCCAGATCGCGCCCGCGCGCGCCGCCTGCGCGATGTGGGCGAGCGCGCGCCGGAGGTGGCGCAGCCGGTACGGCTGACCCACCAGATAAGGATGCAGCGCGATACCCATCACGAGCGGCTGCCCGCGCGTGGGGTGCCCGGCCTGCGCGAGCATCTCGTCGAACTGATCGACGATCATGTCGGCGAACGCCGCGCCGTCGAGTTGCCGCCCGACGATCATGGGAATGTCGTTCACTTCCTGCGGATACGGAATCGACCACAGCGGCCCGTGCGCGGTGCGCATGCGCACGGGCCGGTCGTCGTGACACCAGTTGAGCGTGTAGCGATAGCCCGCCTGCGCGAGCAGATCGGGCGTGTCGAGCGTTTCCGATATCCACGGCGAAAGCCATCCGGCGGGCGCTTGCCCGGTGAGCGCCGCCATACGTGCGCGGCAATGCACGATCAGGTCGCGCTCGTGCGCGCGTTCGAAGTCGCTTTGCCGGTGCGCGTTGGTGTGGCCATGCGCGATCAGTTCGTCGCCGCGCTTCACGCATGCCTCGATCAGCGCCGGGCAATGATCGAGCAACGCGGTGTTCATCACAATGCCCGCCGGCAGCGCGAGATCGTCGAACAGGTCGAGACAGCGCCACGCGCCCACGCGGTTGCCATATTCACGCCAGCTGTAATTGAGCACGTCGGGCTGCGGCGAGAGCGGGCCCAGATTCGCGCCGAGCCCCTCGCCGAAAGCGAAGTGCTCCAGATTGAAGCCGAGATACACGGCGAGGCGCGCGCCGTTGGGCCAGCAATACGTATCGCGCGCAACGATCGGCCGATAGTCGAAGCGTCCGTGCGTGCGCAGCGCACCGAAGCGCGGGTCCGTGCGGGTGCTCTCGTGGGGACTGCCGGGCGTGCCGATGTGCGCGGCGGCCGTGAAGGTTGTCGTCATTGCGTCGTTACCTGTGTGTGCGATTGCGGTGCTGTTCGTGGTGCCATCCGTTGCATCGCGCGCACCGCCCTTGTGCGAGGGCGAACCGATTTGGCGCAATGCAGATGGTCAACCATTTGATACGCAGATCGTATGCAAATCGTGTTCCATATCGTTCACACATTGCCGTGACTGGCGTCGCGGCGAATCCTCATCGATCGTGAACGAAATGGCACAGGTCTTGCGTGAAGCGACCCGTCCGCGGCTTCGGTCCGCGCCCGTCAAACTCACTGGAGAACCGCCCCATGTCCCCACGCCGCATCGCTCACACGGCCGCCCGCCCCGCTTCCTCGCCGCGCCGCCAGTGGTTCAAGGCAAGCGCCGTCGCCATCGCGCTCACCGCAGCCGCGCTGTCCTGCGGCGTTGCGTACGCCGCCGACACCATCAAGATCGGCCTCGTCACCGCGCTCTCGGGCCAGTCGGCGCGCGCGGGCGAGGCGCTCACGCGCGGCATGACCATCGCCATCGACGAAATCAACGCAAGCGGCGGCGTGCTCGGCGGGCGCAAGCTCGAACTCGTGCGCCGCGACGACGAAGGCAATCCCGCCAAGGGCGTGCTCGCCGCACGCGAGCTGATCTACAAGGACAAGGTGGCGGTGCTGTTCGGCGGCCTCGACACGCCGGTTTCCATGGCGATCGTGCCGCTCGCCAATCACGAGAAGGTGCCGTTCATGGACCCCTGGGCCGCGGGCACGCAGATCACGCACAACGGCGCGAAGCCGAACTACGCGTTCCGCGTTTCCGCCGTGGACGAGCTGGTGGACGTGGCGATGGTCGCGCACGCGCAGCAGGCGTTCGGCGCGAAGAAGCTGGGCCTCATCCTCGTGAACAATCCGTGGGGCCAGTCCAATGAAAAGGGCATCGTCGCGGCGCTGGCCGCGAAGGGCATGAAGCCGGCCGGCATCGAGAAGTTCGAGGCCACCGACGTGGACGTCACGCCGCAGCTCGGCCGCCTCAAGGCGGCAGGGGCCGACACCTTGCTCATGGTCGGCAACGTCGGTCCCTCGGCGCAGGTGGTGAAGTCGCTCGACCGCATGGGCTGGCAGGTGCCGATCGTCTCGCACTGGGGCCCGGCGGGCGGCCGCTTCACGGAACTCGCGGGACCGAACGCGAAGAACGTGCATTTCGTCCAGACCTATAGCTTCTTCGGCGCGAACACGCCGGTCAGCACGCGCGTGGTGGCCGAACTCAAGGCGAAGTATCCGGACATCAAGAGCACCGACGACATCACGCCCGCGGTGGGCGTCGCCAACGCCTACGACGCGATGCGCCTGAGCGCGCTCGCCATCGACAAGGCGGGCTCCACCGACGGCGACGCGATTCGCAAGGGCTACTATGCAATCGACCGCTACGACGGCCTGATCAAAACTTACGTGCATCCGTTCAGCGAGCAGCAGCCCGACGCGCTCTCCGCGAGCGACTACGTGTGGGCGCAGTTCATCGACAACCGCATCGTGCCGGTGAGCGCCGCCGGCGGCCAGATGGCCTCGAAGTAAGGCACAGGCACTCCGGAGATTCACTCATGCAATGGATATCGGCGCTGGTCGCGGGCCTCGGCCTCGGCAGCATGTACGGGCTCATGGCGCTCGGCTTTCATCTGACGTTCGCGGTCAGCGCAACGGTCAACTTCGCACAGGGCAGCTCGATGATGCTGGGCGCCGTGCTCGCCTACACGTTCGCGCAAACGCTCGGCTGGCCCATGCCGCTCGCCATCGCGCTGGCACTCGCGGCATGCGCGCTCTACGGGCTCGTGGTCGAGCGCCTGGCCGTGCGACCGTTCGCGCGGCGCGGCTCGAACGCCTGGCTCATGGCGACCGTGGCGCTCGGCATCGTGCTCGACAACGTCGTCATGCTGACCTTCGGCACCGAGCCGCGCAGCCTGCCCTCGGCGCTCGCGCAGTCGTCGCTGCACATCGGCGGCGCGGGGCTCGGCGTGTATCCGCTGCAACTCGTGATTCCCGCAGTCGGCCTGCTGCTCGCCGCCGTGCTCCATTACGTGCTGCGGCGCTCGCGCTGGGGCGTGGCGATGCTCGCCGTGGTGCAGAACCGCGACGCCGCGCGCCTCATGGGCATCCCGATCCAGCGCACGGTAGCCGCCGCCTTTGCCGTTTCCGCGCTGCTCGCGGGCGTGGCCGGCGTGCTGATCGCGCCGCTCTTCAACGTGCAGTCGGACATGGGCACCGTGTTCGGGCTCAAGGCCTTCGCGGTCGCGATCCTGGGCGGGCTCTCCAGCGCGTGGGGCGTGATGATCGCGGGGCTGCTGTTCGGCGCAGCCGAAGCGCTGATTACGGCCACGCTCGGTTCGAGCTACACGCAGATCATTACATTCGGGCTCCTGATCGTCGTGCTGGCGATCCGGCCCAACGGCCTCTTCGGGCGCGCGGAGGTGCGCAAGGTATGAGCAATTCCCGACTTTCCCTCGCCGCCCGCGCGCAGGCGCTTCATCCGGGCACGAGCGCAAGCGCGAGCGCGCCACGCTCGCGCGGACCGTGGCCTGGCGTGGCGCTGGCCGCCGTGCTGCTGGCCGCCGCTTTCGCGGCATGCAGCGTCAACGGCTATTTCGTCGTGGTGCTCGCGGGCGTGGCGCTGCTCGCCATTTGCGGTGTGGGCCTGAACCTGCTGCTCGGGCTCACGGGCCAGGTGTCGTTCGGCCATGCAGCGTTCTATGCGATCGGCGCCTACGCCGTCGCGATCCTCACCACGCAATCCGGCTGGAACTTCTGGGCCGCGTGGGCGCTCGGCGCGGGCGTGTCGGCCGCAGCCGGCGCGCTGCTGGCGCTGCCCGCGCTGCGCGTGCGCGGGCCCGGCCTCGCGATGGTGACGATCGCGTTCGGCTTCGTGATCGAGCAAAGCGCCGTGGAAGGCGGCGACCTCACCGGCGGCCAGAACGGCATCATGAACGTGTTCGGCCCCGCGCTCGGCAGCTTCGCCGAAGGCGAGCGCGCCATCGCGCTCGTTGCGCTCGCCACGCTCGCCGTCGCGCTCGTGCTCTACTCGCTCGTTGCGCGCGGCACGTGGGGCGCCGCCATGCGCGCGGTGCGCGACAGCGAAACGGCGTCCGCCTCGATCGGCGTGAACGCGCTCGCGGTGAAAACCGTGGCCTTCGCGTTCTCGGCCGCGCTCGCGGGCCTCGCGGGCGGCCTGTTCGCGCCGCTGCAAGGCATGGTCACGCCGGGCATGTTCTCGTTTTCGCAATCGATCCTCTTCGTGCTCGTGGTGATGATCGGCGGCGCGGGGTCGGTGGCGGGGCCGCTCGTGGGCGCGGCCGTGGTCGGCCTGTTGCCCGAACTGCTCGCCGGACTCGAAAACCTGCGCCTGCTGTGCTTCGGCGTGCTGCTGCTCGTGGTGCTGTGGAGCGCGCCCGATGGCGTGGCCGGCGTGGCGGTGGCGCTGGCACGGCGGCTCTTTTCGCGTGTAGCTGCGAAGCCTGGCGAAGCGGCGGCGGCGCGCGATCAGGACACGGTGGCGGCACCGTCGCTTGAGCCGCTCGCGGTCGAAGCGCGTCGCGCACTCGCCGCGCAGGGGCTTTCGATGACGTTCGACGGCGTGAAGGCCGTCTCCGACCTCTCGTTCGAACTGCCCGCCGCGCGCGTAACGAGCCTGATCGGCCCCAACGGCGCGGGAAAATCAACAGTCCTGAATATGCTCTCGGGCTTCTATCGTCCGCAAACCGGCACGCGCACGCTCGGCGGCGCACGCCTCGCCGCGGGCGGCGCGTTCGAAAGCGCCCGCGCGGGCGTGGCGCGCACGTATCAAACTTCGCAGTTGTTCGGCAGCCTGTCGGTGCTCGATAACGTCGCGCTCGCCCTCACGCGCGGCCGGCTCGGCGCGCTGTTCGGCACCACGCGCATGCGGGGTGATGCGCCCCGTGCCGAGGCGCTCGCGCTGCTGCGCGCATGCGGCTATCACGGCGACGCGAACGCGCAAGCCGCCAGCCTCGCGCACGTGGACCGCCGCCTCGTCGAGATTGCGCGCGCGCTCGCCACGCGGCCCGCCGTGCTGCTGCTCGACGAACCCGCGGCGGGTCTGTCGAGCGAGGACAAGGTGCGCCTCGGCGCGCTGCTGCGCGCGATTGCGGATTCGGGCGTCGCCGTCGGCCTCGTCGAGCACGACATGTCGCTCGTCATGGGCGTGTCGGACCGCATCGTCGTGATCGACGCGGGGCGCTTTCTCGCGCAAGGCGAGCCCGCCGCGATTCGCGCCAACAACGCGGTGCGCGAAGCGTATCTAGGCACAACGAACGACGACACGCTGCACGCGCTGCGCCCCGCCCACGC
Source organism: Paraburkholderia unamae (assembly GCF_003268775.1). GTDB lineage: Bacteria > Pseudomonadota > Gammaproteobacteria > Burkholderiales > Burkholderiaceae > Paraburkholderia > Paraburkholderia unamae. The sequence continues at coordinate 102,787 of NZ_QLSU01000028.1, read as the reverse complement.
GCGGACAACGAACGGCGCCGCCGCGCGCGAGGTGCTCGGCGTCGGCAACGTGACAACGGGCTATGGCGCAGCGCCAGTGCTTCACGACGTGAGCGTGCAGGTGCGCGAAGGCGAGCTGGTCGCGCTGCTCGGCGCCAACGGCGCGGGCAAATCGACGCTCATGCGCGCGCTCGCCGGGCTGCATCGCCCCGTGGCCGGCGGCGTGACCTTCGACGGCCGCGACCTCACGCGTCTGGACGCCGCGCACATCGCGGCGCTCGGCGTCGTGCTCGTGCCCGAGGGCCGCCAGGTGTTCCCCGAACTCTCGGTGCTCGACAACCTCAAGCTCGGCGCGTTTCCCTCGGGCCGCCTGCCGCGCGGCGAACTCGAGGCGCGCATCGAATCGATGTTCGCGCGTTACCCGCGCCTGCGCGAGCGTCAGCATCGCCGGGCGGGTCTGCTCTCCGGCGGCGAGCAACAGATGCTGGCCATCGCGCGCGCGTTGATGTCGAAGCCGCGCGTGCTGCTGCTCGACGAACCCTCGCTCGGCCTTGCGCCGAAGGTGATCGCCGAACTGTTCGCCTCGCTCGACGACCTGCGCCGCGAATCGCTTTCCATGCTGCTCGTCGACCAGATGGCGGCGATGGCGCTCGCCATTGCCGACCGTGGCTATGTGCTCGAAGAAGGCCGCGTGAGCGCGAGCGGCACGGCCGCCGAGCTGGCCGCCGATCCGAAGCTGTCCGCCGCGTATCTGGGCGGCCACGCCGACGCCGGGGTGCCCGCATGAGCGCACCGGCGCAACCGCCGCGCGGCGAAGCGGCACGGGACGCAACGGCGGCCCCGCACGCGCACACGACAGCGCAAACCGCGAGCGCGAACGCGCGCGGCCGCAACGGCCTCGTCACGAGCCCGCACACGCTCGCGAGCGAAGCGGGCCGCGACGTGCTCGCGCGCGGCGGCAACGCGATCGAGGCCGCCATCGCGATGGCGGCCGTGCTATGCGTGACCATGCCGCACTTCACCGGCCTGGGCGGCGACGGCTTCTGGCTGATCGCCGAATCCGGCCACGCCGTCGAATCGATCTCGGGCATCGGCCAGGCGGCGCGCGCGCTGCCCGCGTTCGACGGCGCGATTCCCGTGCGCGGCCCGGCCTCGGCGCTCACGAGCGCCGCCACCGTCGCCGCCTGGGAAGCCGCGTACCGCGTGAGCCGCGAACGCTGGGGCGGCGCGCTCGCGTGGGAGACGCTGCTCGCGCCCGCCATCGCGCTGGCCGAGGCGGGCTTTGCGCTCTCGCGCTCGCAGCACTTCTGGGCCACGTATCGCGAGAGCGAATCCGGCGACGCGCGCGTGTGGCGCGGCTTCGCGCAAACGTTCCTGCCGGGCGGCGCGACCCCCGCGCCGGGCGCCACATTCCGCCAGCCCGCGCTCGCCGCCACGCTGCGCACGCTCGCCGCGAACGGCCCGCGCGACTTCTACGAAGGCGCGCTCGCGCAGCGCATTGCGCGCGGCCTGCGCGAAGCGGGCTCGCCGCTGAGCGCCGACGATCTGGCGGCGACGCGCGTGCGCACCGCGCCCGCGCTCACGCTGCGCTACGGCGAAGGCGTGCTCGCCACGCTGCCGCCGCCCACCCAGGGCGTGACGACGCTGCAAATCATGGGCATCCTCGCGAAGCTCGGGCTGCGCGATTGCGAGCACGGCAGCGCCGGCTACTATCACCGGCTCGTGGAAGCGGTGAAGCAGGCGTTCATCGACCGCGACCGCCATCTCGCCGATCCCGACACGCACGACGTGCCGGTGGACACGCTGCTCGGCGACGCGCATCTCGCCGCCTGCGCGGCGCGCATCGCACCCGCGCGGGCGGCGCCGTGGCCGCATCGCTTTCGCGAAGGCGATACGGTCCACCTCGCCGCCACCGACGCCCAGGGCCGCGCGGTGAGCGTGCTGCAAACGATCTTCCACGATTGGGGCAGCGGCGTGATGGCCGGCGACACCGGCATCCTCTGGCACAACCGCGGCGCGGCCTTTCGCGCGCCCGGCGGCGAGCCGCATCCGAACACGATCGCGCCCGGCAAGCGACCGTTTCATACGCTCAACCCCGGCATGTATCTCGTGGCGGGCCGCCCGCGCCTGCTCTACGGCACGCAGGGCGCGGACGGCCAGCCGCAGACGCTTTCGGCGCTGCTCACGCGGCTCATCGACTACGGGATGGACCCGCTCACGGCGCTCGCGCAACCGCGCTTCCTGCTCGGGCGCACGTTCTCGGACAGCCGCGACAACCTCAAGCTCGAATCCGGCGCGGGCCGCGCCGTGTTCGACACGCTCGCGGCGTGGGGACACGAAATGGCGGAATTGCCCATGCTGAGTCCGCTGGCGGGCCAGGCAGGCGTCATTCGACTGGACATGGACGGCACGGCGTGCGGCGCTCACGATCCGCGCAGCGACGGACTGGCGCTGGCGGTTTGACGCCTTCCTGAAGCGTCCTGATGCGTCCTGACGCGTCCTAACGCGAGGTGGAGACCGCCATCTCCGATTCGTAGGTGATGCGCACGCGGCTGTGATGCTTGAGCGTCTGCATCACCTCGACGAGATCGGGGCGGCTCACCCGCACCGAACGGGCGGTGCCCGACTTGTCCTCGACAGTCAGCAGGTTGAGTTTGTGATCGACGCCGGTGACTTCCGCCACGCCGCTGAAGACGCGCAGCACGTGGAAGCTCACCTGGTCGGCGCCCGCCGTATGCTCGGTCACTTTCGCCGTGTGGGTCAGGCGCGTGAGCGACGCGCCCTTTAGCGGCGTCAATCCGGTGACGTAAGGCTCCATGTAGCTCGCGGTGAGCTTGTCGCCCACCTTGACGATATCGAGCACGTCGCGGTGGTCTTTCGCGCTGAAGCTCAGGTCGTCGTGGCCCGGCACCGTCACGACAATCAGCGCGTTCTTCTGGTCGATCAGGCTGATGGTGCCGTGCTGCGTGTCGACCGACGCGCCGCTTGGCACCGCCTGCGTGGCCGAGGCGCTGGTATCGTCCGCGCCCCACGCGGGCATTGCGCCGCCCGACAAAGCGATCGTCGCGGCGAGCAGCACACAGCCTCGCCCGGCGGCAACAACTGGATTCGACAGGAAGCGCATGTGAGTCCCCTTGTTACGATCGGATGCCACGCCTGTTACGCCAACCCGGAACCCGCGCGTGTTCGTCGCAGCCTGGCACCTGAAAGTGACGCATGCCATAGGACCTTGGTCTTATCCGGCCTCGCTTGGCAAGCGAGCCTCGATGGCCGCTATTCGGTAAGCCCATGCTTCATGCGCGGCGTCTGGTTGCGCGCGCGACGACGCCCGCCGTATGAGATTTGACAGGCTGTGCACCGACGAATCCGGATCGAACGAAACTCGAACGCGGCTCGAACAAAACGGCGCGGAAGATAGGCGAAATGTATTGGCGCGCGGGCCGCGCAATGAAGTTTAATGTCCTTCCCGCGCCCCCCTCTCTGTCTGCATGGAGGCATTGATGAACCCGCACGCCGCAGAAGAACTCGTCAAGGCGATTGCCGCTGAAACCCATGCACCCGTGGAAACCGTGTCGAAAATGGTCGAAGAAACCTGGGCCGCCTATAGCGATGGCGCGCGCGTCATGGATTACCTGAGCGTACTGGTCGCCCGGCGCGTACGTGAAAATCTGCGAGGTATCCGCAAGGACGCTCACTAATTCGGACTGCCAGGTCACGACCGGGAGTCGGCGCGAATGCACGCGCCAGCCTTCACTGGCAAGTCACGACGCTCACCGGCAGGTTCTCGCTCGCCGCTCCGAGTTTCTGGCGCGCGGCCGTGGTAATGGAACCCCCGGGCGGAATGCATTGCGATTGCCCCATGCCCCCGCGCTCCATTTGCGGCGCACCATTGTTGAACGACTGCCACGTGATGATGACCGGTTCACCGCAGTTGTTGATGAGGTCGGTGTAGTCGAGTCCGAGCTTGGCGTTTTTCCCGCGATACTCCCGATCGATGCAGTCCGTCGAAAGCTCGCTCGGCTCGAAACCCGGCGAGGCCGCAGGCGCGACACGATCGCCGGCGCGTACCGCGCCATGCGCCAGAAGAATCAGGACAAAGGCTGAAAGCCGGCTGTTGGCCAGGATGCGGGATGCATTCATTTTTCACCTCGTTTTCGCGTGCACGAAACTCAAGCCAACGCACCCACGGGTGTTTCACCTGTTGTGCGATCTTCCAGTTAGCGGCTGCCTGGTGCAAGCGTCAAGCGCCACGAAACGCCTTGCGTGGGCAAACAGACATTGCGCCCCACATCGGCCGCGATCATGCGCCACTATGGCGTCAATCGAGAGCCTGGACATGGAGGACGATTGCGATGGGCGCCAATGATCTGCCGGAAATCTACCGAGACTATATCGCCTGCCTGAACAGGCAGGACTGGTCAACGCTGGGAGCGTTTGTCGACGACGACGTGGAGCACAACGGCAAGCGGATCGGCTTGTCCGGCTACCGCGCCATGCTGGAGAGCGACTTCCGCGACATTCCCGACTTGCACTTCAACATCCAGACGCTCGTGTGCGAGCCGCCGAATATCGCAAGCCGGTTGCATTTCGACTGCACACCCATCGGCATGTTTCTCGGGCTGGCGGTGCAAGGAAAACGTGTGGCGTTCGCCGAGCATGTCTTCTATGAGTTTCGTGAGCGCAAGATTGCGCGAGTCTGGTCGATCATCGACAAGGCGGCGATCGAGCGTCAGTTGTAGCGCAGCACGACCGCTGGCTCGCCGCGCCTCATAGTGAAGGCGCGGCGGCAATACACAACCGTATCAGCGAGCGGCAACGCGCCCGCTTGCCCCGTCGACCAGCACCTCCGTCACTTCTTCAGAAAAGCGCATGCGTCGGCCGTCGATCAGCACGCCGTCGTCATGCTCGGGGTCTCGCTGCGCCGTCGGCACGCCATGCCTCATGAGCGCACGGGCGCAGCCGACCCAATCGGGGCGCTCCGCCAAGGCCGGCTCGTTTTCGGACGCCCACCCCAACGTGCCGAGCGCATCGGAACCGTAGCCATGGGTCTCGCGCCAGTTCGCTCCGTGGTCCAGCAAAAATGCCGTCAAGGCGGCGTCACCGCGAAACACGGCGTGATTGAGCGCGGAAGCGTCCCAGTCGCCGCCGCGCACGTCCGGCGGCCAGCCGAGTTCGATCATCGTCTTCACCGCCGCGCCCGATCCCCACGCCATCGCTTCGGGCAGCAGCCGAAGCCGGTCCGGCGGCAGCGATCGCGGCAGTTCGGGATGTTGCGCCTGAATGCGGCGTGCTTGCGTGATATCGGCGCGCGCGCACGCGGACACGAACTCCTCCTCGACGCTGAGGGTTTCGTCGACACCCGCGGCACGCAGTTGCGCCGCGATATCGGGCAGACCGACCTGCATGGCGAGCCGATAGGCGCTCACGCCCGCTGCGGTCCTAGCCTTCGCGTGCGCACCCGCCGCCAGCAGCGCGGCGATGTGACGTGCGGACCTGCGCTGAGCGATCGCACGCAAGAGTGGACTACCCCAGAATATCAAGGCTTCGGGGGCCGGTTCGTTCGCATCGCCGCCGTGCGCGAGCAACAACTCAAGGGCGGTCGCATCCGGCATGTCGAGCGCACGCCACAACGCGTTGGTTCCGCTCACGCGCGCGCCGTGCTGCAACAGCAAGCTCGTGCAGTCGGGATTTTCGAGCGAGTGATAGAGCGACTCGCCATCATTCGGGTCCGCGCCCGCGCTCAGCAGCATGCCGGTCAGCGCGGGATCGCGCGCCACGCCGACCGCGCCGTAGAGTGCCGACAGCGGCTCGGTCTCGACGGGCGAAGCCAAGGAGGCGGGCGGCAGCCGATTGCCGATTCGCTGGTTCGGATTGGCCCCGGCATCGAGCAGCGCATGCGCGCATTCGCGCAATCGCGCCGCAAACTCGGGTAGCTGCGCGAGGCTCGAATGCGTGACGGCAACGAGCGGCGGCAGATCGAGCGCGCCGCCGGGCCGATTGACCCACGCGGGATCGGCCGTTATCGCGCGTGACATCGCCTTCCAGTGCCCGGCGGTGCACGCCACGTACGGGTCGGCGTCGAGCATGTCCGGATGCTCGAGCAGCAGTTTGACCGCAACGCGCGGCCGGGCCGCGGCGTAAGTGCCCGTCACGTCGGCGCCGTAGGCGAGCCCAAGCCAGCGTCGAATCAACGCCGTCCGCTCGCGATGCGCAAGTGCGCTTGCGTCCGCGTAGGCACTGAGATCCGCCCACGACGCGAAGCCATATTCGCGCGCAAGGCAGGACTGCGCGTCATGCAGGCGGAGATCGGGCGCCGGCATTGCGTTGCCGGTGCGATTCGCGAGTGCGGGGAGGGACTGGGCGAATCGCGCCAGGGCGGCGGTGTCCCCCGCGCGATAGAGACGCAGCAGGTCTTTCGCCTGCTTCTTCAAATGATCGAGATTGGCCTGGGCAGGCAGCGTTTTCATACGGTCCTCGTGCATGGAATGGCTGAGGGTCCGCAACACCGCCCGCACAAAGGATGGGAAGCCGTCTGGTTCGCCGCGACAGGTGGGTTCAACCCTTTCCGCGGACCCGGAAGCGGCCTGCACCGCTAGCGCGATGGTATGCGAGCGCGCGTTGCGGCGTCAACCGGAGGAGACGATTTCAAATCGGCATTGACCCGATGCCGATGAGCCCCTTAATGAATTAATATTCGAGAAACGGCAATTGTCTTTTCCATGACAAAGTCATATTCGCGATTCATCTGAATGAAAGTCGCTTTTATTCCAGAAAATTGCGCCGACGATCCGCAAGGCCAGCGGCCCCACAGCACGGGCGTTAGGAGCTCATAATCCGATTAAGTCGCAATAATAAAAACGTCAAATTTATGAAATTAAAAATGCAATTTCCGCCATTGCTTATGTGAACCTTAAGGCAAGGCGCAATCAGAAAATAAATACTTCTCAAGTATTTTGAAGCCGCTCCGATAAGACATTCGCTGTTCACGGTTTTTTCTCTTTTCGGGAGCCCTTTCATGGCAATCCAGGCAGTATCCAACCAACCCGCCGCCACGACGGTCGCGAACACCGGCGCGCAGAACCAGCAGGCCAGCACCTCTGCGCAATCGACCAGCACGACGCAAACGCAGCAGTCCGGTACGACCACGCAGGCATCGACCTCGTCGCAATCGTCGCCCTCGTCAACCGCGTCGGCGTCGTACTCCGTCTCCATCAGCAGCGCCGCACGCGCCGCGCTGGCCGAAGCCAGCGAATCGTCGGTGCAGACCGCCCAGGAAGCCAACCGCGGAGATCGACAGGCGCAACGCCTCCTCGCGAAGGAGCAGGCCAACAAGATCGGCTGACGAGCAAAGCGCGTGACCGAGGCCGTATCCAGGGCGCTTTGAAACGTTAGTGGACATATCACCCACTTTCGACAGACAAGCGCCCGCTCTTTCCAGAAAATAGAGTACGGCCTCAAAGCGCGCCGAGAAGTCGCAGGCGTGCACGCGGTGACATCCTATCCTTGCAGTTGCCCCTCAGAACCCATTGCACAGGAGTCGCCGCGTGGACAACATCAAGCCCTTTCGGCCCGGATCGGAAACGGCGTCGTCGTTTCATCTCTCTCACGTTCGATCCCTGATTCGCAGTCACGGTGCAGGGGGCGACGCCATCGATCCGGGGTCGAATGAAGCAGGCAGCGACGATCGCGTCGCCGGGCAAGTCACCGTTCGTCTGCCTGGGGGCAGAGTGAGCCGGGCGCTTGCCTATGAAGCTCCGGCTTGCGAGGACCTACCGTCACGGCGACTCGCCCACGGCGTGCTCAATGGCACGACCTACTGGTTTCGATGTGCCGACGCGCCGGGCGTGCGAGAAGATTTCCCCTGCTTTCGCGCGTACTTCGGCCACGAGGGGGCATGGTTCTTCTTCTCCACGCGGGGCGCCGTGCTGCCTTTCGGGGCCGAGGTCAACTTCTCGGGTATGCGCAGCAGCGCGCAAACGGCCCCGATGCGGCTTGCAGCGAACAATTGACGCCACGGCTGTTCGCGACAACAACGGGCCGTAGCCCGCGCCCGCATCAAATCACGCTGGCATTCTGCGCGGCATAATCGCGCGCCCAACGGTAATCCGCCTTGCCCGCAGGACTGCGCCGGATGCGATCGGCCAGAAACACCGCGCGCGGCATCTTGTAGCCGGAGAGCCTGGCGCGGCACACGCTGTCGAATTCCTGCGCGTCGAACTCGGCGCCGGGGCTCAACTCGATCACGGCCGCCACGCGCTGTCCCCAGCGCTCGTCGGGCATGCCCACCACCAGCACGTCCTGCACGGCCCCGTAGCGGCGCGCCGCCTCTTCGACCTCTTCGGGGAACACCTTTTCGCCGCCCGTGTTGATGCATTGCGAGCCGCGCCCGAGCATCACGAAGTTGCCCGCTTCGTCCATGCGCGCGCGGTCGCCGCTCAGCACCCAGAGCTTGCCGTCGATGGTGACGAACACCTCCGCGCTTTTGACCGGGTCGCCGTAATAGCCGATGGGCGTGTGGCCGCTGCGCGCGAGCACGCCTTCGGCGCCCGCGCCGCTCACGATGCGCTGCGCGTCGTCGACGAGCGCGAGATCCGGCCGCGCCGCCAGCACCATGAAGCCGTCGCCGCTCGCGGGCTTCGCGCCGCCGCCCACCACGCCGACCTCCGACGAGCCCAGCCCGTTATTGAGCGCGATATGCGGAACGAGCGCTTTCAGGCGCGCTTGCAAGTGATCCGAGAACACCGCGCCGCCGTTGCCGAACACCATCAACTTGCCGAGGTCCCAACGCGCGGGCGCGGCTTCGAGCGCCTGGATCAGCGGCAGCGCCATGGCGTCGCCCACCACCGACACGACGTTCACGCCGTCGCGCACCACGACGTCCCAGATATGCGCGGGATCGAAACCGGTCTCGTCGTTCACGACGATCGTGTGCCCGGCGAAGAGGCTGATCAGCGAGAACCACATGGCCGCGCCATGCATCATCGGGGCGGCCGCGAGGACCGTGAGATACGGCTGGCGCGCGATGAGTTCGCCCAGCGCCTCGGGCGTCTCGACCGGCGGGCAGCCCAGGTACATGCCGCCGCCGCCGAGCGCGCCCATGAAGATCGCGCGCTGCGGCCACATCACGCCCTTGGGCATGCCCGTGGTGCCGCCCGTGCACAGCATGTAGAGATCGTCGCCGGAGCGCTCGGGGTCGTCGAGCGTGGGCGAGCCCTGCTCGCGCAACGTGGCGTAGTGCTCGGCGCGGCCCTCGGGCGCGCCGCTGCCCACGCACAGGAGCACCTTCAACGCGGGTACGTTGGCGGCCGCCTTCAGCACTTCCTCGCCGAAGGCTTCGCCGTACACGAGCGCCTTGAAGTCGAGCGTCGAAAAGAGGTATTCGAGTTCCGACGCGACGTAGCGGTAATTCACGTTGACGGGCACCGCGCCGATCTTGCAGCAGGCGAACAAGGTCTCGAGATATTCGGCCGAGTTGTAGAGCGCGATGCCAACGTGATCGCCGCGCCGGATGCCGCGTGAGCGCAGGCCGGAGGCGACCCGCGTGGCCCGCTCGTCGAGTTGCGCGTAGGTGAGGCGCTGCGGGCCGCACACGAACGCGGCGCGCTCGGGCACCCTGGCTGTCACGATCTCCAGCAGATCGGCCAGATTGAATGTTCTCGACCTCGTCATCGTCGTTGTCTCCTGTCTTTTTTTCTCCGGGCATGCGCACGATTTCGCCGCCTGGGTTCGGCCTGAGTTCGGCCTGGAATCAAAGCCTGGTATCAGCCCCATATCGTCGCGCCGACCGGGGCACCGCCTCATCGTCCGAACAGAGTATGCACGCGCTTGCGCACAGGCGAACAATGGCCCTTACCTGCAAGCGCAGTTTCCGCGCAGTTTCCGAAAATGTCTCTCCGGGAGATTTTGTGGCTACCACCAAAGATTATCGCCTTGGCGAATTCACTTATCCGCGCGGCTGGTTCATGATCGCCGACGCACGCGAGCTGGACACCCACAAGCCGCTTGCCGTGCGCTTCTTCGGCAAGGACTTCGCCCTGTATAGAGGGCGCGCGAGCGGCCGCGTCGTGCTGCTCGACGCGTACTGCCCGCACATGAAAACGCACCTGGCGGCCCCCAACAACACGTCGTATGTCGTGCTCGACGGCGGCGGCAGCAACGTGGAAGGCGACGACATCCGCTGCCCCTACCATGCATGGCGTTTCGGTCCGGACGGCAAGTGCAACGACATTCCGTATCACACCGGCGAAATTCCGGCGGCGGCCTGCGTGAAGACGTGGACCGTGGTGGAGAGCCTCGGCGCCGTGTGGGTGTGGCACGACCCCGAAGGCGGCGAGCCGGAATGGGCGCATCCGACGCTGCCGCAATGGGACGACCCTTCGTGGGTGCGCTGGCAGTCCTTCGACGATCTCGGCACGCTCGCGCAGCATCCGCAGGAAGTCATCGACAACATTTGCGACTACGGGCATCTCGGGCCGATTCACGGCTCGACGGTCCAGCGCTACGAAAACGAATTCCTCGCGCACACGGCCACGCAGCGCCAATGCGGCCCGCACCGCACGCTCGTGGGCGCCAACGGCGTGAGCCCGATCCTGCACACGGTCACGACCTACCACGGGCCGGGCGTGCTGATCTCCGACCTGACCGGCCTCTATGACGCCGTGCTCGTCATCACGCACACGCCGGTGGACGACGGCGTGATTCGCGTGTGGCATTCGCTGCTCGTCAAGTCGCCGGGCCAGAATGCCGAGGTGACGCTGCCCGACACCATCGCGGCGCGCCAGTTCCAGGATTCGAGCCGGCTTTCGTTCATGCAGGACTTCGAAGTATGGGCCAACAAGGGTCCGTGCCTGAACGGCATGTTCCTGCCGAGCGACGGCCCGTTCATGAAGGCCCGCGTTTGGTACAAGCAGTTCTATAACCCGCGCGCGAAGAAGCAGGAGTATCTGGAACAATGCGAAGGGGTGTATGTGCCGCGCGGCGCGGTGGCGTATACCGAAGCGGCCGAAGTCTAAACACAAGCTGAAAACACAAAAAGCGGCGTGCCCTAAACCGGAGCACGCCGCTTCTTTTTTGCCGCCGTGATTCAGGGCACTGCGACAGCCTCTTCCCGCATCATCAGGCTCGCGGCGGGATAAGCCTGCATCGCGCGAAAAAGCGCGTACCAGCCGGGCACGAGCAGCGCCGATACGCCCATGAGCGAATAACGCAGCGCATCGTGCGGATAGCGCGCGGCGAGCAGCGAACTGGCCAGCCCCGTGACGATCGGCCCGGCGCCGAGACCCAGCACATAGCCGGAGATCAGCAGCATCGAGTTGGCAGTGGCGCGCCGCTCGGGCGCCACCACGAGCGAGAGCGCGGCATAGGTGGGCGCGGACCACCACGTCACGAAGAACGCATAGGCGATCATCAGTCCCCACACCTGCGTCAGCCGCCCGGCGGGCAGCAGCAGATAGACATAGGCAAGCGGAATCGCGATCGCAAGGCCGAGCACCGGCACGCCGAGTTGCCAGCGCGCGTCGCCGCGGCGCACGAGGCGGTCGGCGAGCGCGCCGGAAAAGAGGCCGCCCAGCACCGACGCCGCGCCGGACGCGCCCGCAATCCAGCCGGCCTGCTGCAAGCTGAATCCGTGTGTGCGCACCATGTACGCGAAATTCCACGTGCCGAACGAGTACAGCACGAACATGTTAGATGCGGCCGCAACGATCAGCCAGCGCGGCACGCGCGCCGCGAGAATCTCGCGCAGGTCGCCGCGATCGACGGCGCGCCCAGCGGCACGCCGGGCGCTCAAGGCGTTCAGGTTTTCGCGCTGCGGCTCGCTCACCGTGAGCCGCACGACGCCGGCGAGCAGCAGCGAGGCGAGCCCCACCATCACGAGCGTCATGCGCCAGCCGAAGCGCGCCGCCAGCGAAGCCCCGACGACAAACGCCATCATCGCGCCGATGCTCGCGCCGGAGGTCAGCACGCTCATGGCGCGCGAGCGCCGCCACGGCGGAAAGAGGTCGGAGATCATCGAGATCGCGCAGCCGCTGCCGCCCGCTTCGCTGAGCGCCGTGCCGCTGCGCAGGATCAGCAGTTGCCAGAAGCCCGCTGCCGCGCCGCCGAGGGCCGTGATGAGTCCGCCCAGCCCGCGCGAGAGCACGACGAGATTGCGCCGGTGCCCGCGATCCGCGAGGCGCGCGAGCGGCAATCCGAGCAGCCCGAAGCCTACGGCGAAGCCCAGGCTCGACACGATGCCCACTTGCAGGTCGCTCAGCGCGAACTCGGCCTTGATCGGCTCGATCATGACCGCGAGTATCTGCCGGTCCATGAACGAGACGGCCGAAAGCGCCGTCAACAGCAGCAGCGTGTAATGGCTGCGGCGGCGCTCGCAGGCTGCGGGGTCCAAGGTATTGGTGAGTTCGGACATGGCGGTGCAGTTCGGGTCACACGCTTCTTGCATGCTTCACGCGCGCGCGGCCAGGGCAGGCCCGCGCACGGCGGCGGCGATCGAGCGCGCATACGGCCGCACCGCGCCGATCAGCACGAGCCCCGCGAGCAGGTAGCCCATCGCGCCGCCCACCATCGCCCAGCGCAACGCGTTCTCGCCGAACGCGGGCGTGAGCGCGTCGCTCAATGCGCCCACGGCAAGCGGACCGCAGCCCGCGCCAATCGCCGTCACCCCGAAGTTGTAGATCGAGAGCGTGGTGGCGCGCCGGTCGGGCCGCATGATGTGCGTGATGGCCGCGTAGCTCGGGGCCATCCACCACATGCCGAAGATCGACATGCCGAGCATGAACACGGAAACGCGCGGCACGACGAGCGCGCCCCACTTCCACGGGTCGGCGGACGGATACAGCGCGAACGCCACGGCAAGCGGAAACGCGAGCAGTGCGCCCACGATCGGCACGCCGAGCTGCCAGCGCGCGTCGCGCGCGGCGAGGCGGTCGGTAAGCCAGCCGCTCGACAGCGTGCCGATGATCGCGCCCGGTCCCGCCGCGAGGCCCATGATCGCGCCCGCGTCCTTGAGCGTGAGGCCGTGGCAACGCACGAGAAACGCCGTGCTCCAGATGCCGAACGCGTAGCCCGAGAAGCCCAGCAGCGCGCCGGAGATCACGATCTTCACGAACGCGCTGGAGCGCCAGGCGTCGCGCAGCACGGTGCGCAGCGGCTCGGGCCGCCCGCTGTCGTTGAGCGCCGCGCCTTCGGACCCGCCGCGCGCCGGCTCGAACGCGAGCAGGCGCACGAGCAGCGCGGCCACGAGCCCCGGCACGGCCATCCACACGAACGCGGCGCGCCAGCCGTGGTAGTAGGCAATCCACGCGCCCACGCTCAGGCCGATGAGCGTGCCGATGGGCGCGCCGAGCGTGAACACGGCGAGCGCCCGCGCGCGCTGGCGCGGCGGATACAGGTCGGCCACGATCGTGAGCGACGCCGAAGCGCTGCCCGCCTCCCCGACGGCCACGCCGATACGGCCCAGCGCGAGCGTCCAGTAGTTCGTCGCGAAGCCGCACAGGAGCGTCATCACGCTCCACGCCGCGCACGACCAGCTGATCAGGTTGCGCCGGTTCGTGCGATCGGCGAAGCGGCCGAGCGGTAGCGCGAACACGCAATACACCAGCGCGAAGGCAACGCCCGTGAGCAGGCCCATGGCGAGGTCGGACACGCCGAACTCCTTCTTCACGGGTTCGAGCACGACGCCCATCATCTGCCGGTCGATCAGGTTGATGATCGACACGACGAGGAACAGAAGCAGCGCGCTGTGGCGCCGCAGCGGGGAATGTTCGCTTTTCATGCTGGCTTTCCGTAAAGGTCCGGGCACGTACTGGAAAAGGTCACGCCTGCCCGCCTCACAGCGAAGGCGCGAGCGGCGCCCACGGCTGCGCGGCTTCGAGCTGGCCCGCGAGCTGGAACAGCAGTCCCTCGCCGCACAGCGCGGCCGTGAACATCATGCCGATCGGCAGGCCGCTGCGGCTCACGCCGAGCGGCACCGACATCGACGGCTGTCCGCTCACGTTGGCAAGCGCCGTATACGACACGCTGCCGACGATATGCTTGATGTACTCTTCGTACTCCTGCTCAAGACTGAGCCTGCCGAGCGGCGGCGTGAGCGTGGCCGTGACGGGCGAGAGCAGCACGTCGAAGCGGTCGAACTTCTCCTCCATCTGGAGCCCGATACGCTCGAACGTGCGGCGCGCGCGATACAGCGTTTCCGCCGAATACTGCTGCGCGTTGCGCACGATGCGCCAGGCCACCGGTTCGAGTTCGTCGGTTTGCAGCGCGCGGCCGAGCGCGGTCTCGCGGTCGCGCACGGCGGCGACGAGCGCGGTGCCCGAAGCGGCGCCGTGCGCGCTGAAAAGCTGCTGCGATTCGATGGCGAGCGTCACGGGCTCGACTTCATGGCCGAGACTCGTGAGCAGACGCACGGTCGCATCGAGCGCGGTGGCAATGTCGTCGTCGAGCGGCATGCCCGTGAGCGAGTCGGCGACGAGACCCACGCGCAGGCGCGACGGCGCGCGCCGCACTTCATCGGCGAAAGGACGCTCGGGCGCGGCCAGCCAGTAAGGGCTGCCCTTCTCGTGGCCGTGCGACACGTCGAGCGCGAGCGCCGAATCGCGCACGCTGCGCGACACCACGTGGGCGCAGCTCGCGCCGAACCAGCCTTCGAATACGTCGGGCCCATGCGGCGTGCGATAGCGCGTGGGCTTCATGCCGAACACGCCGCAATACGAGGCGGGGATGCGAATCGAGCCGCCGCCGTCGGTGGCGTGCGCCACCGGCACGATGCCCGCGGCCACGGCCGCCGCCGCGCCGCCCGAGGAGCCGCCCGCGCTCATCGCGAGATCCCACGGATTGCAGGTCTTGCCCCACAGCGCCGACTCGGTCGTCGTGCTCAGGCCGAATTCGGGTGTCGTCGTCTTGCCGAACACGACCATGCCCGCCGCCTCGTAGCGCGCGATGAGCGTGGCGTCATAGGTGGCGGGCGCAGCGTCGCGCTGCGAGCGCGAGCCGTTGGTCGTGATCGTGCCCGCCACGGCGGTGTGCATGTCCTTGGCGAGCGTGGGCACGCCGGCGAACGCGCCATCGCGGCTCGTGCCCGCTTCGCGACGCGCCGCGAGCGTCTGCTGCGCGCGCACCTCGCAGCGCATGTTCACGGCGTTGATGCGCGGGTTCACGTCGTCGCAACGCGCGATCGCCGCGTCCAGCAGATCCTGCGGCTCCAGCTCGCCGCGTTGCACGAGCGCGGCCATGGCCGTCGCGTCGAGCGTGAGATATTCATCGGGCGAGCACGCGCCGCCTTGCGTGCGGGCACTGCCTGTGAAGCTGGCGGGATGGCCTTTGTCGTTCAATTGCGTCTCCTGTTATGTCTTTCGTGTGCGTCGGCCCGTGCGCGGCCCGTTTCAGGCCCGTGCGAGCTGGCTGAACGGCACGCCCTTGTCGGTGCGCGGCTCGGGCGGCAAGCCGAGCACGCGCTCGCCCACGTTGTTCTTCACGATCTCGTCGGTGCCGCCCGCGATGCGCATGCCCGCCGCGCCGAACCACAGTCGCTCGACCAGCTCCCACTCGTCGCCCCGCTCGCTCGCGGCCAGCACGCCTTGCGCGCCCTGCAAGTCGATGGCGAGATACGCGAAGTCCTGGAGCGTGCGCGCGGCCACGATCTTCGCCACCGAAAGCTCGGGGCCGGGCTCACGCCCCTTGCCGAGCGCGGTGAGGCCGCGGCATTGCAGCAGCCACAGGCCGTGCGCGTTCAGATACAGATCGGCGAGCCGCTCGCGCATGCGGCCGTCCGCGAGCGCGTGGGCGCCGCCAAAGCCCGCCTGCTGCATCTGCCGCGCCGCCGTGCGCCACAGCTCCGGCGGCATCACGCCGCCGATCGAAAGGCGCTCGTTCATGAGCGCCGTGAGCGTGACCTTCCAGCCCGCGCCGACCGCGCCCACGCGCTGGCTGTCCGGAATGAACACGTCGTTGAAAAACACCTCGTTGAACTCGGCTTCGCCGCTCGCCTGGCGGATCGGCCGCACCTCGACGCCGGGCGTCTTCATGTCGAGATAGAACGACGTGAGGCCCTCGAACTTCGGCAGATCCGCATCGGTGCGCGCGAGCACCATGCCGAACTGCGCGAACTGCGCGAGCGTCGTCCACACCTTCTGACCATTGAGGAGCCAGCCCTCGCGGCCGTCCGTGCAGCGCTCGGCGCGTGTGCGTACCATGCCGAGGTCCGAGCCCGCGCCCGGCTCCGAAAGCAACTGGCACCAGAGCGTGCGGCCGTGCAGCGCGGCCTCGACGTGCTCGGCGCGCACCGCCTCGCTCGCGTGCACGAACAGCGAGGGAATCACCATGCCGAGGCTCACGTTGAAGTAACCCACCGGCACGTTGAAATGGCCTTCTTCCTGGCGGTAGATCACCTCCTGCATCGGCGTGCCGCCGCGCCCGCCCAACGCCTGCGGCCAGGTGATGGCGCCGTAGCCGGCTTCGGCCTTGCGCGCCTGCCAGGCGCGAGCGGCTTCCATGCGCTGCGCGGCGTCCAGCCCGCGGCCGAACACCTCGTCGGGCCGCGACTTGCGCGGCGCGTTGGCCGCGAGCCATGCGCGGCACGCCTCGCGAAACGCCGCTTCTTCGTGTGTGTCGTGAAAATCCATGCAGATCACGCTCCGTACTGTGGGCCGCGCCTCGCGCACGCCCGGAATCGGGTCAGGCCGGCGGTTGTGCTTCCAGTTCCGCTTCAAGCCCCTTCACGAGACGCTCGCGCCACTCGTGCACGTTGCCGAGCATCACGGCGAGCTGACGCGCTCGACGGTAGAACAGATGGCAATCGATTTCCCAGGTGTAGCCCATGCCGCCGTGCGTCTGGATGTTCTCCTGCGCCGCGAAGCCGAACGCCTCGCTCGCGCTCACGCGCGCGCCTGCCGCCGCCAGCGGCAATTCGGGCGCGCTGCTCGCCAGCGCCCAAGCGCCGTAATAGCAGTGCGAACGCGCCATCTGGTTGCGCGTGTAGATATCGGCGAGCTTGTGCTTGATGCCCTGGTACGAGCCGATCGCGCGGCCGAACGTGCGGCGCTCGCATGCGTAGCCCGCAGCCATGTCGAGCGCGGCGTCGGCCCCGCCAAGCTGTTCGAACGCGAGCAGGATGGCCGCGCGCTCGCGCACCGCGCTGACGAGCGCCAGCGGGTCCGCGCAGGCGTCCAGCGGCTCGGCCTCGACGCTGTCGAATTCAAGCGACGCAAACGGCCGCGCCGGGTCGAGCGTGGCGCGCGGCGTGCGCCGCACGCGCGCGCCCAGTTCCGCGAGTACCAGCACGAGACCCTCGCTTCGCGTATCGCGCGCGAGCACGACGGCGAACGCGGCGGCCATGCCGTCCGGCACGAGCGGCGCGCTGCCGCGCAGCACGCCCGACTCGAACACGGGCAACGCCTCAACGCGCCACTGGCCGTCGAGCGGCGCGGCCCAGGTCGCCGCGTCGCCGCGCGCGATGCGCGGCAGCCAGCGCTCCTGCTGCGCCTGCGAGGCACCCAGCAAGAGCGCCTGCGCGGCAAGATAGAGCGTCGAGGCGAGCGGCACCGGCGCGAGCTGCCGCCCCACCTCCTCCGCCACCACGCAAAGCTCGAGCGCGCCAAGGCCGTGTCCACCGCACGAAGGCGGCAGCATCAGCGTGGTCACACCCAGGCCCGCGAGTCCCGCCCACACGGCTTTCGCGCGCTCGCCGCCGTCTTCCATCGTGGCGCGCGCCAGCGTGAGCGGCGCTTCGTTGACGAGAAACTTGCGCACCTCGGTGCGCAGCACGTCCTGATCTTCGGTGAATTCGAAATTCATGCGTGGTCCTTGCCTTTCCTGTCGCTCAAGCGCGGCGAGTCGCGCCGTAGAAGGTCTGTCCCCTGGCCGCCATATCGCGCAGCAACTGCGGCGCGCGCAAATGCTCGCCGAACAGGTCGGCCAGGCGGTCCGCCTCGGTCACGAACGCCGCCACGCCCACGCCGTCGATGAAGCAGAACGGCCCGCCCGTCCAGGCCGGATAGCCCACGCCGAGCACCGCGCCCACGTCGCCGTCGGCGGGCGAGATCAGCACGCCTTCTTCCATGCAACGCGCCGCCGTCACGGCCTGCACGTACAGAATGCGCTGGCGGATGTCGCGCGCCTCAGGCTGTTGCGGGCGCAACGGATAGAGGTCCGCGAGACCGGGCCACAAGCGCTTGCCTTGCTCGTCGTAATCGTAGAAGCCCTTGCCCGCTTTCTTGCCCATGCGTCCCAGTTCGTAGAGCCGCTTCACGACCGGCACCGAGCGCCCCGGCACGTACTCGTCGGGAAACTCGCGCGCCTGCGCCTCGCCCGCGTGCACGGAAAGCTCGATCGACAGTTCGTCGGTAATCGCGAGCGGCCCCACCGGCATGCCCGCATGGCGCGCGCAGTTCTCGATGAGCGCGGGGTGGATGCCTTCGGCGACCATGCCGATCGCGTCGTCGACGAACGAGCCGATGAAGCGGCTCGTGAAGAAGCCCCGCTTGTCGTTCACGAGGATCGGCGTCTTGCGCAGTTGCGCGATGAAATCAAGCGCCTGGGCGAGCGTCGCATCCGACGTCGCGTTGCCGCGAATCACCTCGACGAGCGGCATGCGCTCGGCGGGCGAGAAGAAATGCAGGCCGATGAAGCGCTCGGGCCGGCGGCTCGCCTGCGCGAGCAGCGAGATCGGCAGCGCCGAGGTGTTGGTCGCGAGCACGCAGGTGGCGGGCAGGATTTCGTCGAGCTGGCGCGTGACCTGCGCCTTCACGGCGCGGTCTTCGAACACGGCCTCGACCACCATGTCGGCGTCGCCCAGCTGCGCGTAATCGGCGGCAGGCGTGATGCGCGCGAGCACGTCCGCCGCCTTCTGCTCGCTCATGCGCCCCTTCGTGACGAGGCGCGCGAGCGACTTCTGCGCGTACTGCTTGCCGCGTTCCGCAGCCGCCAGGTCGCGGTCGATCAGCACGACGTCGATGCCCCGCTGCGCCGCCGTAAGCGCGATGCCCGCGCCCATCATGCCCGCGCCCACCATGCCGAGCTTGCGGCAGGTGAAGCGCTCGAAGCCTTCGGGGCGATGCATGAGCTTGTCGGCCTTCGTCTTGCTCACGAACAGCGTGCGCACCATGCTGCGCGAAACGGGGTCGCGCGTGACCAGCGCGAGATATTTGCTCTCCACGCGCAGCGCCTTGTCCATCGGCAGTTGCGCGCCTTCGTACACGCAGCTTTGAATGGCCAGCGGCGCGGGCAGATTGTGATGCGTGTTCGCCTGCAACATCGCATTGCCCGCGACGAACGCGGGCGCCACGCGAGGATCGAGCGGGCCGCCGCCAGGAATGCGAAAGCCCTTCGCGTCCCACGGTTGAACGGCAACCGGCGTTTCGAGCAGCCAGCGCTTTGCAGCCGCGAGCAGATCGGCGGCGGGCACCACGGCGTCGATCATCTTCAGTTCGAGCGCGCGCGCGGCGCTCGCGTGCCCGCCTTCGAGCAGCCACGGCAACGCCGCGAGTATGCCGAGCATGCGGATCAGGCGCTGCGAGCCGCCCGCGCCCGGAATCAGGCCGACCTGCACCTCGGGCAAGCCGACGGCGAGCCCCGGCGCATCGGCGGCAATGCGGTGATGGCACGCGAGGCAGATCTCGAAGCCGCCGCCCATGGCCGTGCCGTTGATCGCCGCGACCACGGGCTTGCCGCAGGTCTCCAGGCGTCGCACGAGGCGCGAGAGCGAGCCGCACTTCTCGAACAGCACGTCGACGGCGTCGCTCGCCATGCTGTCGATGTTCTCCTCCATCGACTTGAGGTCGGCGCCCGCGACGAACGCCTCCTTCGCCGAGGTGACGATGGCGCCTTTCACGGCCTCGTCGGCCACGATGCGGTCGATGCATGCCGAGAGGCTGTCCATGAACGCCTGGTCAATCACGTTCATCGTCTTGCCGGGGTAGTCGATGGTGAGCGTCGCGATGCCATCGCCATCGACGGTGTAGCGAATGATGTCTTCCATGAAGCGGTGTCCTTTGCGCGTGAGGTCGGCCGTTGCGTCGGGGGTGCGTATCAAACGCGCTCGATGATCATGGCCGTGCCCATGCCCGCCGCCACGCACAGCGACACGAGCGCGGTGCTGCGGCCGCTGCGTTCGAGCTCGTCGAGCGCGGTGCCGAGGATCATCGCGCCCGTCGCGCCGAGCGGATGCCCCATGGCAATGGCGCCGCCGTTCACGTTGATGCGGTCGTGGGGAATGGCGAGCGCGTCCATGAAGCAAAGCACAACTGACGAAAAAGCTTCGTTGAGTTCCCACAGGTCGATGTCGGCCGCCGTCATGCCCGCCTGCGCGAGCGCCTTCTTCGCGGCGTGGCTCGGTCCGTCGAGCATGAGCGTGGGCTCCGAGCCGATCGACGCGAAACCGCGAATGCGCGCGCGCGGCTTCATGCCAAGGCGCTCGCCCGCTGCCTCGCTGCCGAGCAGCACGCCCGCTGCGCCGTCCACGATGCCCGAGCTGTTGCCCGCGTGATGCACATGGTCGATGCGTTCGATCTGCGCATAGCGCTGCAAGGCCACGCCGTCGTAGCCGTACTTCTGCCCCATCTCGGCGAACGAAGGCCGCAGCGCCGCGAGCGACGTCACGGAAGTCTGCGCGCGGATCGTTTCGTCATGATCGAGCAGCGTGAGGCCGATGGCGTCGCGCACCGGCACGACCGAGCGCGCGAAGCGCCCTTCGGCCCAGGCGCGCGCGGCGCGCTGGTGGCTCTCGGCCGCGTAGGCGTCCACCTCTTCGCGACTGTAGCCATGGAGGCTCGCGAGCAGATCGGCGGAAACGCCCTGCATCACGAAGCAGGTCTTGCTCGCCACTTGCGGGTCTTGCGCCCAGGCGCCGCCGTCCGCGCCCATCGGCACGCGCGACATCGACTCCACGCCGCCGCCGATCGCAAGGGAGGCCTGCCCGGCCATGACTTTCGCGGCCGCGAAGGCGACCGCGTCGAGGCCCGAGCCGCAGGCGCGATTGATCGAGAGCGCCGGCACTTCCTGCGCATAGCCCGCATTGAGCACGGCCATGCGCGCGATGTTGCCGCCCTGCTCGCCAACGGGCACGACGCAGCCCATCACCACTTCGTCGAGGGCGGCGGTGTCGAGCGCGTTGCGCTCACGCAGCGCGACGAGCGGCGCACTGGCGAGCCACACGGGCGTGACTTCGTGCAGGCTGCCCTCGGGCTTGCCTTTGCCGCGCGGCGTGCGGACGTGATCGTAGATGAAGGCTTGCATAAGTCTCCGCTTTGAAGAAGTTCGGATAGGACGCCGCGGCGCCGGGCGGCTCAGGCGACGAGCGAGCCGCCGTTGACGGGCAGCACCTGCCCGGTCACCCAGGCCGCTTCCTGCGAGGCGAGATAGGCGACGGCGGCCCCGACATCCTGCGGGCTGCCCGCCCGGCCGACCGTGGTGCCGCGCCGCGCGATATCTTCGGAGCCATCCCAGTTGTTCATCGTGCCGAGCGAGAGCGCGTTCACGGTCACGCCACGCCGCCCCACCTCGCCCGAGAGGTTGCGCAGGAAGCCCAGCGCTGCCGCCTTCGCCGCGCCGTATGCGCACAGGCCCATGCCGGTTGCCGTGCGGGCGGCGTCGGAGTTGATCGCGACCACGCGGCCGTAGCGCCGCTCGATCATGGAGGGCAGCAGCACCTGGCACGCATGCATGAGACCGTAGAGGTTCAGTTGCATCCAGCTGTCCCACTCGGCCGTGGTGGATTCGAGGAATTGCGCGTAGCCCCAGCCCTGCGCGGGAATGCCCGCGTTGTGCACGAAAATGTCGATCGGGCCGGTGTCCGCCACCACGCGCTCGTTGAGCGCCGCGATCTGCTCGCGCGAGGTCATGTCGGCGGCCACGGCGCTCGCCTTGCCGCCTTCGGCGCGCAATTGCGCGGCGGCCTCCTCGGCGCGCTCGCCAAAAAAGTCATTGACGACCACGTGCGCGCCCTGGCGCGCGAGCGCCTGCGCAATGCCAAAGCCCATGCCGCGACCCGCGCCCGAAACCAGTGCGACCTTGCCATCGAAACGGAACATCGTTTGTCTCCTGCTCGTTGTGCTAGTTCTTCTGCGGCCCCAGTGCGTGGTTGCGTGAGGCGCAGCGCTCTGGATTACAAGGATGCCGCCAGCGGCGCAGCGCCGCCTACCTCATTCGGACGAGGCCGCGCGCCGTGCACGTGGTCAAGATGGCTTCGTCCCGGGCTGCCCCTCTTTGTGTCCCCCTGAGTCACCCGATCCTCTCGACCCTCTGGAAAAATCCGCATGGAACGTGCTCATCCGTCCGCCCCCGGCCCGTTGCAGGGCTTTCGCATCGTCGAGTTCGCGGGCATCGGCCCCGCGCCCTTCGCGGGCATGCTGCTCGCCGACCTGGGCGCCGATGTCGTCATGATCGACCGGCTCGCCGACGCGCGCGCGGGCTACCCTCGCATGGCGCTCAACCGCGGCAAACGTTCCATTGCGCTCGACCTGAAAAGCGAAGCGGGGCGCGCGCTCGCATGGGAGATGCTGGCGAACGCCGACGCGCTGATCGAGGGCTTTCGCCCCGGCGTGATGGAGCGCCTCGGCTTCGGCCCCGATGAAGTGGCGAAGCGGCATCCGAAGCTCGTGTACGGCCGCATGACGGGCTGGGGCCAGAGCGGACCGCTCGCGCAAAGCGCGGGGCACGACATCAACTACGTCGCGCTCACCGGCGCGCTCTCGCTCGCGGCGCGCCCCGGCGCGACGCCGTCGATCCCGCCCACGTTCATCGGCGACATGGGCGGCGGCGCGATGTTTCTCGTCACCGGCGTGCTGGCCGCGCTGCTCGAAGCGCAACGCTCGGGACGCGGCCAGGTCGTGGACGCCGCGATCGTCGACGGCACCGCGCTGCTCGGCGCGCTCATCCACTCGATGCGCGGCATCGGCGCATGGGTCGATCGCCCGGAGCGCAACTTCTTCAGCCATACGTCCCCGTTCTACGATGTGTTCGAATGCGCGGACGGCAAGCACGTCACGCTCGGCGCGATCGAACCGCAGTTCTACGCGCAATTGCTCCAGCGCCTGGGCCTCGACGACGTCGATCCGGCCGCGCAATACGACAGCCGCGCGTGGCCCGAACTCAAGGCGCGCGTCGCCGCGTTGATCCGCACGCGCGAGCGCGAGCATTGGTGCGGCCTGCTGCTCGGCACCGATGTCTGCTTCGCGCCCGTGCTCGATCTCGACGAAGCCGCCGCTCACGAGCACAACCGTGCGCGCGGCGTGTTCGTCGAGGTGGACGGCAAGCGGCAACCCGCGCCCGCGCCGCGCTTTTCGCGCACGCCCTCGCGCGCGCCGCAAGCCGGCCCGCTCGTCGGCGAACATACGGAAGCAGTCCTGATGGAATTGGGACACGCGAAGGAGGACATTGCGGCCAGCCGCGCGCAGGGTGCGTGCGCCTGAGGACCGGGCACCCCGCGATGGTGGAGATCGCGGGGTTGGCAAGCGTTCATGACAGGGCGCGGCCGGTGCACGGCCGCCCCGCCTAGCGGGCCGGAGCGAGCTCCGCCACTTCCGACGTGCCCAGCAGCATGACGCTGTTGAGGAAAATGCGCACGAGTTCGGTCTGACGCCGCACGCCCGTCTTCGAGAAGATCGAACGCAGGTGCGCTCGCGCCGTGTTGCGCCGGATGCCCAGCGCCTCGGCGGCTTCTTCGAGCGAAAGCCCGTTTGTCAGTTGAATGGCGAGCGCCGTTTCGGCGGGCGTCAATTCGAAGAGCTGCTGCGCGAGCTTGACGGGCGGATGCGACGCGCCTTCCGGGTCGCGCACGAAAATGGCCACGGCGGGACGATGCTTGCCGTCGGTCCATTCGTCGGTCGCGAGCTGCCGAACCACCACGCCCCAGCTCGCCTGCCCCGAAGGACGGCTCACCGCCATCGCCTCGATGAGCCCCACGCGCGACGGCGCACGCAGCGCCTCCGCAACGAGGCTCTGGAGCTTGCGGTTGTCCATGGCGTACGAAGCGGTCACGTGATTGCCGATGAGCTTGAGCCCGTCACCCGACTGGAGCATTGCCTTGGCGATCGCATTGGTTTCGATCACCATGCCGTGCTCGTCGAGCACGATCACGCCGACCATCAACTGCACCATGGCCTGGCTGTAGAGCGAGGTGATGCGGCGATCCTGGTGGGTGGACTGGTACAGATTGAGCGCGCGCTTCAAATGCGGCACGAGCCGCTCGCACAGCGCGCGGTCTTCGCTCGAAAACGGCGGCGCACTTTCGGGCCGCGTCAGTCTGAAACCATAAACCGACCGGTCGGCCGTGGCGAAATCCACGGCCATGACGTGAAAGACCTCATGCGGCGCGCACCACGCCTGATAATAAGTGGTCGAGCGCCATTCGGCTTCGGAAAGCATGTCGCCGATCGTCACCAGCTTGTCGAGCGGCAGCCCCCGGAACGGGCTCAGTGAGAGATGAGGATTGTGCTGCTGAATCAGGCGGCGGTCGTCGCTGCCCGAAAATATGAGCCCCTCTTCCTTGGTGGGGACCGACTGTTGAACGATCAGGGAAACGTAATTCGCAGAGAATTCGTTGCAGACTTCCTCGAAACAGCGAACCCACTTCGCGGTATCGAGCGCCGACTCGTAAATCATTCCAAGCAGATGACTGAAACGATCCACCGAAATTGACGGAGCCTGCCAGTTGTACACATCCGCAGCCACATCAGTTCCTCAATAATTTGCAGGGAAGTATCTCGGGCGGAGCGGGGGGACGTCAATTTAGGGAATATATCTACCGCTCAGACAAAAAGGTTGTGTTGTCCCCTTTTGTGTCCGAGCCGTGTCTACGCCATGTCCGCACTGTGTCCGCCCGCGCGCTCACGCATCGCTCATGCACATCGTCGCGCGCGTCGCTCAAAGCGTTCCGCGCGGCTCCTTCGGCATGCCAAGGCCGCGTTCCGCCATGAGGTTCAACTGGATCTCGTTCGTGCCCGCATAAATCGTGTCCGCCCGCGAGAACAGAAACACCTGCTGCAAGCGCGTGCGCTTCTCGTCGTCGGCTTCCACGATATTGGCTTGCGCGCCCAGCACGTCCATGGCCAGTTGCCCAAGCTCGCGGTGCCAGTTCGACCAGTAGTACTTATAAACCAGCGCTTCGCGGCGCGGCGCGCCCTGTGCTCCTGCGTCGGCGCCGCTCAGCATGCGCAGCGCGTTGTGGCGCATGATGCGCAACCCCGACCACGCCTGTGCGAGCCGCTGCCGGATGACCGGCTCGTGCGCCGCGCCGTTGCCGCGCGCAGCTTCGATCACCCATGCCAGTTCGCGCGCGAACTGCATCTGCTGGCCGAGCGTGGAGATGCCCCGCTCGAAGCCGAGCAGCGTCATGGCCACGCGCCAGCCGTCGCCAGGCTCGCCCACCACGTCGGCGGCGGCCGCCCGCGCGCCGTCGAAAAACACTTCGTTGAATTCGGACCCGCCATTCATCTGCCGGATGGGGCGAATTTCGACGCCGGGCTGTTCGAGCGGCATGAGGAAAAACGACAGGCCTCGATTGCCTTGCGCCTCCATGTCGGTGCGCGCCAGCACGAAGATCCAGTCGGAGTCGAGCGCGAGCGAGGTCCACACTTTTTGCCCGCTGATGCGCCAGCTACCGTCGGCCTCACGCACCGCGCGCGTGCGCACATTGGCGAGATCGGAACCCGCGCCGGGCTCCGAGTAGCCCTGACACCAGAATTGCGTGCCCGCGAGAATACCCGGCAAAAAGCGCCGGCGCTGATCTTCACTGCCGCACGCGATCAAGGTCGGCCCGAGCAGGCCCTCGCCAATGTGCCCCATGCGCCCCGGGCCGCCCGCGCGCGCATACTCTTCGGCGAACACCACCTGCTGCGCCACGGAGAAGCCCCTGCCGCCGCACGTCTGCGGCCAGCCGAGCGCCGTCCAGCCGCCCGCCGCCAGCTCGCGCTCCCACTCCTTGCGCAACGCCGGCCAGGCCTCTTCGTCGCCCGGCCCGCCACGAAAGCGCAGGCAGGCGAATTTGCCCGTGAGATGTTCGTCGAGCCATGCGGCGACTTCAGCGCGCAATGGCGCATGAGAGAGCGCGTCGTTCACCATGTCGTTGCCTCGTCCACGATCTGTTGCGCGATGAAGGCGCGCAATGGCGCGGTCTCGCCGAACATGGCGCTCGCCGCCTGCGCCCGCTTGAAATAAAGCTGGGGATCGTATTCCCACGTGAATCCCACGCCGCCGTGCAATTGAATGGCCTCCTGCGCGCAAAAACGCAAGGTCTCGTTCGCGCTTGCCTTGGCTGTCGCCACTTCCAGTTGCGTTTCCCGCGCGGGCACGGCTGCTGAGGTGTCGGCATCCCAGGCGAGGGCCGCGCCCAGCACCGCCGATCGCGTGGACTCGATCTGCACGAGCATTTGCGCGCAGCGATGCTTGATGGCCTGGAACGAAGCGATCGATCGCCCGAACTGCACGCGCTGTTCGACGTAGGCGAGCGTGAGGTCGAGGCAGCGTTGCGCGCCGCCCAGCTGTTCGGCGGCCAGTGCCAGCGGCGCGAGCCATGCGGCGCGCCCGAGCGCGCCGTGCGCTTCCTCGCCTTGCGCGAGCAACGCGTCGTTCGATACTTCGATGTCCTTGAATTCGAGGCGTGCCAGCGGCCGCGTGCTGTCCAGCGTGACCAGCGGCGTGCGCACGAGGCCTTCACCGGGTTCGACTTCGAAAAGCGCGAGACGCCCCTCGTCGTTCGCCAGGCGCGCAGCCACGATCACGAGCCCGGCTCCCGCGCCGTCGATCACCTGCTCCACCGCTCCGCGCAGCCGGTAGCCGCCCGCCGTGCGCTGCGCGCTGACCGCGAGGTTGCCCTCATCGGCCTCGTCGTATGCCTCGCCCGCCCACGTTCTGGACGAAGCCAGCGTGGCGCGCAGTTCACCGTTGGCAATGCGGCCAAGCCGCTCGCGCGCACGCGGCGAATCGCAGCAGGAAAGCAGCGTGCCCGCAAGGCAAACGGTGCTCAAGTAAGGCACGCACGCAAGCCGCTGCCCCATTGCCTCCAGCAACAGGATCAGCTCCATCGCGCCCAGTCCCGATCCTCCCGCAGCCTCGGGCACGCTCAGCGCGCACCAGCCAAGCTCGCGGGCAACGAGACGCCACAACGCTTCGTCGTGGCCCGACGACTGCTCCACGGCGCGGCGAACCGCAGCCGAGCCGCTGTGCTGATCGAGCACTTCGGCCGCCGCGTCGCGAATCATCGCCTGTTCTTCGCTCAAGGCGAATTCCATGCTGTCTCCTTCCTCGTACGGGCGGGTCTGTTGCCTCGCCTCGCTGCGCACGCGCCATCGCGCCGTGCCGATGCACGACCGCGTAACTGCGCGCGGTCGCGCCTTTCGTGTCCCTCGTGCCTTTAGCGCTTCTTGAGCCTACGCTTCGAAACGAATGGAGCATTCGCCGAGGCCCTCGATGCGCATCGAGAAGCCGTCGCCCGCCACTACGGGAACGAGCGGCGCGAGCGAGCCCGAGAGGATCAGCTCGCCCGCCTTGAACGGAATGCCGAACGCGCCGAGCGTGTTGGCGAGCCATGCAACGGCTTCGGCGGGATGACCCTGCACCGCCGCGCCCACGCCCGCTCCCGCTTCCACGCCGTTTTTCCACATCTGCATGGAAACGGCCGCGAGGTCGAGCGCGCCCGGATCGGTATGCTGCTCGCCGATCACGAACACGCCGCACGACGCGTTGTCGGCCACGGTGTCCTGAATCGCGATCTGCCACGCTTCGATGCGCGAATCGACGATCTCGAAGCACGGCGCGACCCACGCCGTGGCGGCCAGCACGTCGGCGCGCGTCACGCCCGGCCCTTGCAGGTCGGCCTTCAGCATGAAGGCGATTTCGCCTTCCGCGCGCGGCTGGATCAGATTCGCGCCGCGCAGCGAAACGCACGCGCCGTCGTCGAAGCGCATCGTATCGGTGAGGAATCCGAAGTCAGGCTGGAAAACGCCCAGCATGTCCTGCACGGCCTTCGAGGTCACGCCGATCTTCTTGCCGATCACGCGCTCGCCGCGCGCTTCACGACAACGCAGCATATGCAGCGAGATCGCGTACGCGTCGGCGACGCTCATGTCCGGATAGCGGCGCGACAGCGGCGGCAGGGTCGTGCCCGCGCACAATGCGTCGAACAGCGCGGAGCCAAGCTCGCGAACCCGGGACGCGTCCATTGTTGTGTCAGTGCCTTGCATCTTTACCCCGCATGAATGGCGCGACTCGCGCCAGCGCTTTCTACGTTAAGCGATGGGGCGCACGCGGGGCATCGTTCGAATGGATTAGGCGCCGTTCACGCTTGCCGGGACGCCGTCCTCGACCAGGGCCAATCCTGGCCCCGCCCGCCCGAGCACCAGATCCGCGCCTTTATCGCCGATCACGACCGTCGCGGCGGTGGTGTTGCCGCAAATCAGATTCGGCATGACCGACGCATCGATCACCCGCAATCCCGCGATGCCCTTCACGCGCAGGTCCGGCGTCACCACGGCGAGCGGATCGTCGGCGCGGCCCATGCGGCAAGTGCCCACGGCGTGATGGCCGGTCGTGAGGAACGGGCCGAGCCAGTCGAGCCATTCGTCGTCGCTGCGCACGTCCGGGCCCGGCCGCGTTTCGGCCTCGGTCAGGCGCGCGAGCGACGGCTGCGCGGCGAGTTCGCGCATCGCGCGCAACCCGTATAGCAGCGCACGCCGGTCGCGCTCGTCGTCGAGATAATTGAACTGCAAGGCGGGCGCCTCGCGCGCGTCCGCGCTCTTGAGCCACACCGAGCCGCGCGACCACGGCCGCAACTGGTACGGCGCGAGCGTGAAGCCCGGCCACGCCTCCGGCGTCTCGCGGCCTTCGCGCAAGGCCGTTTCGATGTCGCCGGTCACGGGCAAGCCGAAGATCTGAAGGTCGTGATAGGGCAGCGTGGGATCGCTCTGGATCCACGCGCCGAATTCGGATGGCGGCGTGGTCATCTCGCCGCGCCGGGTGAGCAGGTAGCGCAGCGCGGGCACCACCACGCCAAGCCCGCGAAACGCCGCATTGAGGCTGGGCGTGCCCGGCTTCAGACGCCACGTCATGGGCACGATGGCGTGGTCCTGCAAATTCGCGCCCACGCCGGGCAAGTCGGCATGCACGCGAATGCCGAGGGCCGCCAGCGGCGCGGCGGGCCCGATGCCGGAGAGCATCAGCAGTTGCGGCGTGTTGATCGCGCCGCCGCACAGCAGCACCTCGCGCGCCGCCGCCGCGAAACGCTCCGTGCCGTCGGGCAAGCGGTAAACGACGCCGCTCGCGCGCTGCCCGTCGATTTCCACGCGCGTCACGAGCGCGTGCTGCACGACCTTGAGGCCGGGACGCCCCATGGCCGGTTCGATGGCGTTGCGCGCGATCGACGAGCGCCGTCCGGCGTCGACGTTCACCTGATAGAGCCCCGCTCCGCGCGGCTCGCCGTCGTTGAAGTCGTCGCTTTGCGGCCAGCCCGCTTCGCGCGAGGCCGCCAGCATGGCGTGCGAGATGGGATGCACGCGATCGAGATCGGCCGCCGTGAGCGGGCCGCCCGTGCCGTGCAGCGCGTTGCGGATGCGCCGCTGGTCCTCGGTGCGCAGGAAATGCGGCAGCAGGTCGTCCCACGACCAGCCCTGCGCGCCCGCCGCGTTCCAGTCGTCGAAATCGCGCCGGTGCCCGCGCACGTACAGCATGCCGTTGATCGACGTGGAACCGCCGAGCAGCTTGCCGCGCGGCACCTTGATGCGGCGCCCGCCCGCCCAGCGCTCCGGCTCGCTCTCGTAGACCCACGCGTAGCGCTTGTCGTAGATGAGACGCCCCCAGCCCGCAGGCATCTCGACCATCATCCGGCGATGGCTGCCGCCCGCCTCCAGCAGCAGCACGCGCAAGCCCTGCTGTTCGCTCAGGCGCGCCGCGAGCATGCCGCCGGCCGCGCCCGCGCCGACCACGATGTAATCAAACGTTTCGTTCACCTGAGCTGTCTCCTGAGGCCGTTCGGCCTTCGTTTTTTTCTGGCTTGTTTGTCTGTGTCGATGGTGATGCTCACGACTGGCTCGCGTGAGGACATCCCTCATCCGGACGATGCAGGCGGCAGCGCTCCTGCGGCCTCCGACCCGGCTTATGAATACTACAGTTCATTTTTAGACTTGAGTATACAAATTTCAGAACGCCTGCTACCTTGGCGCCTGATCTCAGGTGTGCGCGACACAACCCATGAACCCGATTCTGGAGAGAGGAGACAGGAGATGACTGCGAGCGACAACGCAAAAGCGCCTCAAGCGCATGACGTGCTGCCACGGCCCGAGCGGCCGCGTTCGACCCGCGCCGGGCGCACCGCGCGCGAAGCCGCCGACCCGCAATGGCCGGACACGCCGCGTGCGCCCGAGGGCGCGCCCAATGTGCTGCTCATCCTCACCGACGATATCGGCTACGGCGCGAGCCACACCTTCGGCGGCCCGATACCGTCGCCCACGCTCGACGCGCTCGCGAGCGCGGGACTTCGCTACACGGAGTTCCACACCACGGCCATGTGCTCGCCCACGCGCGCGGCGCTCCTCACCGGGCGCAATCATCATGAAGTCGGCAGCGGCCGCGTGACGGAATCGGCCACGGCCTACGACGGCTATACGAGCATCATCCCGCGCGACTCGGCAACGCTGGCCGACATCCTGCGGCTGCACGGCTACTCCACCGCCATGATCGGCAAGTACCACAACGTGCCCGACTGGGAGAGCGGCCCGGCGGGCCCGTTCGATCACTGGCCCACTTCCATGGGCTTTCAGTACTTCTATGGATTTCTCGGCGGCGGCACCAACCAGTGGTCGCCGGGACTCTATCTCGGCACCGAAGCCATCGAGCCGCCGCACGACGACCCCGCCTATATCCTGGAGAGCGACCTCGCGGATCGCGCGATCACCTGGATACGGCGGCAAAAGTCGGTGGCGCCCGAGCGGCCTTTCTTCATGCACTACGCCACCGCTTCGGGCCATTCGCCGCATCACGCGCCGAGAGACTGGATCGAGCGCTTCAAAGGCCAGTTCGACGAAGGCTGGGACCGCATTCGCGAGGCGACGCTCGCGCGCCAGAAGGCCTGCGGCGTCGTACCGGAGAACACGCTGCTGACCGCCCGCCCCGACGAGATCGAGGCGTGGGACACGCTCTCGGCCGACCAGAAGAAGGTCTACACACGCATGATCGAGGTGTACGCGGCGACGGTCGCGCACGCCGACCACCAGATCGGCCGAGTGATCGACGCATTGCGCGAGATGGGCGAGCTCGACAACACGCTGGTCGTCTTCATTCAGGGCGACAACGGCGCGAGCGCCGAAGGCGGCCCGCATGGCGAGCTCAACGAAACGCTCTTCATGAACGGCATGTCGGAAGCATTGCCCGTGCTGCTCGAACATCTCGACGAGCTTGGCGGGCCGATGGCGTACAACCACTATCCGGTGGGCTGGGCGCACGCCATGGACACGCCGTTCCAGTGGTTCAAGCAAGTGGCCTCGCATTTCGGCGGCACGCGCAATGGCATGGTCGTCACGTGGCCCAAACGCATCGCGGCCCAGGGCGGCGTGCGCCGGCAGTTCCACCACGTGATCGACATCGCGCCCACGGTGCTCGAATGCATCGGCCTGCCGGCGCCTCGCGTGGTGCACGGCGTGGAGCAGTCGCCGATGTCGGGCGTGAGCATGGCCTATACCTTCGACGACGCCCACGCGCCATCGCACCGCAAAACGCAGTATTTCGAGCTGGTGGGCAATCGCGCGATCTATCACGACGGCTGGGTCGCGGCCGCCGGTCCCGTGGAGATGCCGTGGTCGTTCCCGATGGATATCCGCTCGCTGGACGACATTCGCTGGGAGCTTTACCACGTCGCCGACGACTATAGCGAAGCGATCGATCTCGCCGGCACGGAACCCGCGAAGCTGCGCGAGTTGCAGGATCGCTTCTGGATCGAGGCGGCCCGCAACCACGCGCTGCCGATCATGCGCGGCACGGCGAACCTGCCCGGCCCGCCCAAGCCGAGCGCCGTGCGCGGGCGCAACGAGTTCGTGTTCTATCCGGGCACGCAACGCGTGCCGCCCGGCAGTTCCCCCAACGTAGCGAACCGCTCGTTCACGATCGCCGCCGACGTCGATCTGCCCGCGCAAACGCGCGAGGGCGTGCTCTTCAACCAGGGCGGCCGCTTCGGCGGACACGCGCTTTATCTGCGCGACGCCCGGCTCGTCTATCATTACAATCTGCTGGGCACGGCGCGCTATACGGTGGAGTCCCGCACGATCATTCCGCCGGGGCGTCACCGGCTCGCGCTCGACTTCGAAGCCGATGGCGGCGGTTACGGCAAGGGCGGGCAAGCCACGCTCAGGCTCGACGGCGAGGTGATCGGCACGGGGCGCATCGAGCGCACGGTGCCGTGGGTGATGTCCTATGTCGAAGGCATGAATGTCGGGCTCGATACGGGCACACCGGTCAGCGAGGACTATCGCGTGCCGTTCCGCTTCAGCGGTACGCTGCATACGGTGAAAGTCACGCTGCGCTAGCCCGGCCGCCACCGGCATCAACCCGCCCCGCAGGGCTTCGAAACCGCATGACCGATACGAACGCGACGCTCTCGCGCAGGGAGCGCAACAAGCAGAAGACCCAGGAGCGGCTGCTCGAAGCCGCGCGGCGTCTGTTCGCCGAGCGCGACATCGCCAGCACGACGATCGACGAGATCGCCGACTATGCCGATGTCGCGCGCGCGACCTTCTTCAATTACTTCCCGGGCAAGGACGCCGTCTTGCAGGCGCTGTGGCTCGAGCAGCTCGCGAAGCTCAAGGCCGTCGTCGACGAGCAGCTCGCCGCAGAACACAGCACGCAGGCGCGCCTTCTCAGCGTGCTGCGGGCGTTCGAAACGGCGGCAACGAGCCGCCCCACCTATCTGCGCGCGGTCACCTGCGAGCTCGAACGCGATGCGGGCACGCTCGAACTCGCGCGCCATCGGGTCGACTATTTCCAGGCGACGCTTGCGCCGCTCGTCGCGGCGGGCCAGCACCAGGGCGACGTGCGCAACGACTTTGACGGTGCATTTCTCACGCAGATGATCGGCGCGGCCTATCTGTCGATCGTGCGCAACTGGCGCCTCGACCCCGACTACGATCTGCGCGCGCGCATCGAGGACACCGCACGCTTTCTCGGCGAAGCACTGCGCGCGCCCGGCGAAAGCAACGCGGCGGCGCCCGCGCCTCGACAAACCCGGCGGACCCGGCGCACGCCCAAGGTCTGACCCGCGCACACGCTCTCGTCTGATCGGACGATGCCGCAGGCGTCGCCAAAAGGTTCAATGCGCTCAAGCCGGACGGGCTCCCGCCGTCCCATGCACCGCGTATCGAACCGCCATGGCCAAACTGATCGAGACCGAAATCCAGCAGGGCGTCGCCACGCTCACGTTCAATCGCCCGAATGCGCTGAACGCCTTGAACACGCCAATGGCCGTGGAACTGGCCGAGCAGCTCGAACGCGCGACGCAGCGCGCCGACGTGCACGTGATCGTGGTCACGGGCGCGGGCCGCGCGTTCATGGCGGGCGGCGACGTGCACGCGATGCGCGAGACGCTCGACGAGCGCCCCTCCGAACGCCGGCGCCAGATCGGCAAGCTCGTGCGCCACGCGCAGCTTTGCGTGCAAACCATCGTCGCATCGCGCAAGCCCGTGATGGCCTGCGTGAACGGCGTGGCCGCCGGTTTCGGCCTCTCGCTCACCGCCGCATGCGATGTGGTGATCGCGGCCGACCATGCCACCTTCGCCTCGGCCTATAGCCGCATCGGCGCTTCGCCGGATGGCGGCGCGACGTTCACGCTTCCCCAGGCGGTCGGCCCGCGCCGCGCCGCGCAATGGCTCTACTTCGGCGAGCAATACAGCGCGAGCGAGGCCTTGCAGATGGGTCTCGTGAACTGGGTCGTGCCCGCAAGCGAGCTGGCCGCCGCCTCCCAGGCGCGTGCCGCTCAACTGCTGGCGCTGTCGTCCAATGCGTTCGCGCAGACCAAAGCGCTGCTCAGCGGCGCGGCGCAACGCTCGCTCGACGCGCAACTGGTCGCCGAGCAGCGCGGCTTTCTCGCCTGCGCGGAGCACGACGAGTTCCGCGAAGGCGTGGACGCCTTCGTCAACCGGCGCAGCCCCGTGTTCCGCACGCGCTGAACGATGCGCTGCGCGAGACGCAGCCGCCATCCCCCGCTTCGCAGTTGAATCGGACAACGAACTGATGAAACGAACCAAGGCGGCCGCCTGGGAGACGCGTAATCGCATCCTGGACGCGGCGGAGCACGTATTCGTCGCGCGCGGCGTCGCCTCCGCGACACTAAGCGACATCGCCAGTGCCGCGAGCGTCACGCGCGGGGCCATCTACGGGCACTTCGAGAACAAGAGCGAGTTGTTCGCTTCGATGATCGAGCGCGCCGGGCTGCCGACCGAAACGCTGGTCAAGGAAGTGGCGAACGCGCCGCAAACCGATCCGCTCGGCCACATCGGCCAGGTCTTTGCGCGATCGCTGCATGACGTCGCGCGCAATCCGCGAACGTGGCGGATCTTCGCGATCATCTTCCGCAAATACGAGTTGCCGGACGAGTCGTGCCCCGTGCTCACGCGCTGCCGCGACGTCGCCGACGAACTCCAGACGCGCCTGCAAGCCGCGCTACGCCATGCCGTTCGCGCAGGACAACTGCCCCGCGACCTCGACGTGGAGTTTTCCAGTTCGCTCTTTCTGGTGCTGTGGAACGGCGTGCTTCTGGAATGGCTGTCCAGCCCGGTAGTCGACAACCCCGGACACGACGCCGAACGCATTGCGCAAAGCTGGCTCGACATGCTGCGCTACAGCCCAACCTGCCTCGGCAAGGCGCAAGCGTGCTGAAGCAGGCCGGACATGCGGCACCGCTAGTCGAGAGGCGTCACATGCGCCTTGCGGCCATCCCAGCGCAAACGGTCGATGCAGCGCAGCGCCTCGCCGCCGCGACCTTCGCCGCCCAGCAAGAGCACGCTGTCATCAAGCGGGATCGAGAGGCCATAGGCGCGCCCTTGCGGCAATTGCCCCGCCACCTCCCAGCGGCCGTCGACGAGCGCGTAGATCACGTCGCGCCACGTCTTTTGCAGACCCTGGTGCGCGTAGGTTCGCCCCTGGCCGTACTGCTCCCACGCGCCGGGGAAGTTCGCGCCGCCCGCCGCCAGCAGCGCGCCGTTGCTGTAGCCCGCGAAGGCGCCCGCCAGGCCTTCCTGCACCGACTCGCCAGGCGGCGCGACGATATCAGGCGCGGCCCGGCTTGCAAGTATCTCGCCCGCCACTTCGACGTGATTGACCGCGCGCGAGCGCAAGCCGGGTTTCAACTCGCCGTGGATCAACGTCGCCTGGCTACCATCGAACGCGACAGCCGCGCCGACCACGGCCGGAAGCGGCAGCTTGCCGAGCGAGCGCCATGTGCTTTCCGCAGGCTCGTAGCACAGCACGTCGTCGGCGAAGCGATAGTCCTCGGGGCGTTGGCTGAAGTACGCCACTTCGATCTCGCGGCGGCGTTCGGCGTCGCTCCCGGCGGCCTTGAGGTCGCGAAAGAGCGTCTCGAACACCGTCTTGTTCACGCCGCCGAAGAACAGCACGCGCGCGCCTGCCGAGACGCACGCGGCACCCAGCACGCTGCGGGGGCTGCGCGCATTCAGTTCGCGCCAGCGGTTCGCGGCGGGATCGAATTCGTGCACGTCGCAGTGGATGACCGTGTCCGGCGTGCCGCCCGAACCGGGAATCTGCCCTGCGCCGCCGAACACATAGAGCTTGCCGCCCACCACGGCGCAGCCGCTCTGCTCGCGCGGGCCGCCGGGGAAGTCCGCAAGTCTGCGCCACGCGCGGGGGTGTGCCGCGAGATCGAGCGCATACCATTGCGTTCCCGCCGACCCCAGCCCCGCATAAATCACACTGCCCATTCTCGCGCCCGCGCCGTTCTTCAGCCCGACAGGAAACTCAGGGCAGGTATCGGCAAGAGACGCCAACTCGCTACAGTTGCTCTGCATGAAGAGATTGCTATTGATTCGTAAACCTAATTATTCAGGCAAGCATTGCACCGCTTGCGACTTGCGGTACATCCTGGTGCGAGCGAGGGCGTCGCCCCCGCTCTCATGCGACAAATACGACAATCAGGCGGCCTTGCCTTGAGGGGCCGCGCCAAGCCGGCCGAGCAGCGTATTGAAATGCTTTTCGTATGCGCTCATCAGGCCTTGCAGATCCTTCGCCTCGATCATCTTGACGATGCTCGCGTGGTCTCGCGCCGAAGCCTCCAGCATCTTGCGCGTGGGCGGTTCGCCGGTCTGGTCCATGCGGTGGAACACGCGCCAGAACATGTCGGTGAGCTTGCTCAAGAACGTGTTGCCAAGGCAGCGGTACATGGTGGCGTGGAACTGCCGGTCCTCTTCCTCGTACTCCTCGCCCGCCTTGGCTTTCTTGAGCATGGCGTTGGCCAGTTCACGCAGCGCCTGGACGTCTTCCGGCGGAATCTGTTGCAGCACGGCCGGCACCGAACCGAGTTCGATGGCCGCGCGCACCTGAAGCAAGTCGCGGATACTGCGGCCGTCGGCCACGAACGCATAAGGCAGGTTTTCGATGATCGAATCGAACGAGAACGCCTTCACGTAGATGCCCTCGCCGTGGCGCGACTCCACCACGCCGAGCGACTCCAGGCTCTTCATCGCTTCGCGCAGCGACGGCCGGCTGATACCCAGTTCCTGCGCGAGCACGCCCTCGGGCGGCAGCGAGTCGCCGAATCGCAGCTTGCGGTCCTCGATGAACTTCTTGATTTCAATCTGG
The DNA here is from genome assembly GCF_003268775.1 of Paraburkholderia unamae. Taxonomy (GTDB): domain Bacteria; phylum Pseudomonadota; class Gammaproteobacteria; order Burkholderiales; family Burkholderiaceae; genus Paraburkholderia; species Paraburkholderia unamae. Next base: position 66,031 of record NZ_QLSU01000028.1, on the reverse strand, counting down.
GCCTGCCGATAGGCCGGAACACGGTTGCTCATAGACTCTCCACCAGGTCGGGACCGCCGCGTGGCAGGCGCGCGAGCCGGATGACGCACGTTGCTCGAATTCGCCTCGCGGGTGCGACGATGCACGTCAGTGCACGATCAGACATCAGATATCTAATTCTAACACGCCCCTAATTACCGGTTGAGCCGCCCGACGGCAGCCGACGGGAAGCGCTCACGCGCCCGCCGCCTCCGCATCCATGCGCGCGAAGATCGTGTCGAAGTGTTTCCGGTAGGCCTTCACGAGGCCGCCCAGATCACCCGCTTCGAGCCTGTCGACGATATCGATGTGGTCGCGCGCGGTCGCTTCGATAAGCCAGTGCTCGGGCTGCCCGGTCGAATGGTTCAGCCGGCGGAACACCTGCCAGAACAGGTCGATCAGGCGGCTCAGGAACGGATTGTCCAGGCATTGGTGCAGCGTCGCGTGAAACTCCCGGTCCTGCTCCTCGTACAACTCGTGTGCCTCGGCCCGCGCGAGCATTTGCTGCGCCAGCACGCGCAGGCGCGCGACATCGGCAGCCGGAATGCGCGCATGAATCTCGGGCACCGCGCCAATTTCGATTGCCGCGCGCACCTGGAGCAATTCGCGCAGGCTATGGCCTTCCGCGATAAAGGCGTACGGCAGATTGTCGATGATCGAATCGAACGAAAACGCCTTGACGTAGATGCCCTCGCCATGCCGCGACTCCACCACGCCGAGCGATTCGAGGCTCTTCATCGCTTCGCGCAACGAAGGCCGGCTCATGCCGAGATCCTGCGCAAGCTGCCCCTCGGAGGGCAGCGCGTCGCCAAAACGCAGGCCATGCCGCTCGATGTAGCTCTTGATCTCCATCTGGGCCTGCCGGTAAGCAGGGATGCGAGACGTCATGTTTGCTCTCCAGTCAGTTCGGGTTCCGCTCCGTTGCCACACCGCATGCTCGCACTCCCGCTCGCCTGTCTTTTGCGTGCTTCGCAAAAGACTTGCACCGGCGGTCTTAAAAAACGACTTGCGCGGTCGAATTTTGCAGTGCTAGCATTTGACCTCAGATGTCAGATATCTGATTCTAGCACAGCACAGAGATCGATCGCGATAGCGCGGCCGCGCGGGCTTTGGCCCCACGCGCCGTTGCCGACTCCCGTCCGCCCTGTGAAGAACACGTAGTGAACAACACGCTTACAACCCGGCCGCATGCGCCGGGGCGGCATCGCAAAGACGGTTTTGACAAGGAGATCTAACAATGAAGAAGGCGGTATGGGCGCCCGGTGCGGCGGCGGTCTTGTGTGCGCTATCCACCGGCGCGAGCGCCCAGTCTAGCGTCACGCTCTCGGGGCGCATCGACGCCGGGTTCGCGTACATGAACAACGTGCAGACCTCGCCTGGCGTAACGGCGTCGCGCTTTGGCATGCAAAGCGGCGACTGGGGCACGGGCATGCTCAATTTCACGGGCACGGAGGATCTGGGCGGCGGCGTCAAGACGATCTTCTTCCTCTCGCGCTCGCTCAAGGCGACCACCGGGACCGCCGGCACCGTCCACCGCAAATCGTGGGTCGGTTTATCTCAGGAGAACTACGGAACGATCAAGTTCGGGCGCGATCTCTTCATCAGCAACGGCGTATCCGCGTTCGACCCCTTCCTCCAGGAGATGTTCAGTTCCGCTTCGCTGGTGCGCGGGCGCACGTGGCAGCAGACCAACAGCAACGTCGGTTACCTGAGCCCCTCCTGGCACGGCTTCGATCTGGCGGCGCAATACTCGTTCGGCGGCAAGCCCGGCAACTGGAACGGCACCGACACGGGCTCGTACGGCCGCTCGGACGGCCTGCAACTGACCTACCGCACCGGCCTGTTCGACGTGCGAGCGATCTACGACGAATTGCGCGACCCGAACGGCCAGTTCAGCAATGTGTTCACGGCGTCGCGCGAATTCATCCTGGCCGCCAACCTGCGCCTCGGGTCGTTCCTCGTTCAGGGCGCCGCCACGCGCATGTTCGCGCCCGACACGCCAACGGGCCTCGCGAGCACGGCGAATCACTACTGGCTGGGCGTGGGCTATCAGGCGAACCCTTTCCTGCTCGTGACGCTCGCCGCGTATCACGTCGACGTGGGCCAGGGCGCGGGCAACGACACTCACGACGCCCACGGCCACGCCACGATGTACGAACTCGGCACGACCTATAACCTCTCGAAGCGCACCTTCCTTTACGCCAACGTGGGCTATGTGCACAACAGCAGCAACGCCACCTTCTCGCTGGAGCCCAACAATCCCGGCCTGAACAACAGTAACCTCGACAACCCGCTGCCGGGCCACTCGCAGGTGGGCGCCTATCTGGGCATCAACCACTCGTTCTGAGCGCGCCCGCTCCTTTCCTCAAGCTTTCTCCACGACGCGGCCGTGCCGCCGCAATCGCGGCGGCGCGCGCCGTCGTGCGAGCGTACGTCATCCATATGGGCAACACCTCACCAAACGACGCCACCTCGTTCGTCCTGTTCGGAGGAACGGGCGATCTGGCCATGCGCAAGATACTGCCTGCGCTGCACAAAGCCGAAACCGCGGGCAGACTGCCGCACGCGCTGCGCATCCTGATCGTGGACCGCAGTTGCGCGAGCCGCGCGGACCTCATGGCCTGGCTCGACACATGCGTTCGCCCGCATCTCGCCCAGAGCGGCCCGGCTTGCGCGGCGTGGCAGCGGTTCGTCGAACGCATCGAATACGTCCGCCTCGACTTCTCGCGCCCGCAAGATTTCGTCGCGCTTCGGGACGCACTTCGGGACACGCTTCGAGACACATCGGCCGCACACGCGCACGCGACCCGCGAAAAACCGCTCTACTATCTGGCGACGGGCCCGGCGCTGTTCGTGCCGATCTGCCGCGCGCTGGCCGCGCTCGACCTCACGCGCGACGCCCGGGTCGTGCTCGAAAAGCCGCTTGGCTACGATCTCCAGTCGTCGCGGCAGATCAACGACGAAGTCGGCCAGATTTTCGCCGAGGAGCAGATCTACCGCATCGACCACTATCTCGGCAAGGAGTCGGTGCAGAACCTGCTTGCGCTGCGCTTCGGCAATACGCTGTTCGAGCCGGTGTGGCGGCGCGAATGGGTCGAAAGCGTGCAGATCACCATTGCGGAGCAACTCGGCGTGGAGGGGCGCGGCGAGTTCTACGACAGTGTGGGCGCGCTGCGCGACATGGTGCAGAACCACCTGCTTCAATTGCTCTCGATCGTCGCGATGGAGCCGCCTCACTCGATGGACGCCAACGCGGTGCGCGACGAAAAGCTGCGCGTGCTGCGCGCGCTCAAACCGGTGCCCGCGAACGATATCGACAGCGTCGCGGTGCGTGGCCAGTACGACGCGGGCGTGATCCGCCGCGAAGCCGTGCCCGCCTATGCGCGGGAAGCCGGCATCGCGCACGCGAGCACGACCGAAACCTTCGTCGCGCTGCGCGTGGAAGTCGAGAACTGGCGCTGGGCAGGCGTGCCGTTCTTTCTGCGCACGGGCAAGCGGCTCGCCGAGCGCGCGGCCGAAATCGTCATCACGTTCCGGCCCGTGCCGCACTCGTCGCTCGGCAACGAATCGGGCCGCCCAGGCGCAAACCGGCTCGTGATACGCCTTCAACCCGACGAGGACATTCGCCTCCACTGGCTCGCGAAGCGTCCCGGCGAAGGCATGGCCTTGCAGCCCGTGCACCTCGAAATCGACTTCGACCGCTTTTTCGCGCCGGAGCGCATGGATGCGTACCAGCGGCTGCTGATCGACGCGATCCACGGCCGTCTCGCGCTATTCGTGCACCGCGACGAACAGGAAGCGGCCTGGCGCTGGGTCGAGCCGATTCTGCGCGACTGGAAGGCGCGCACCGCGCCGCCGCGCCCGTATCTTGCGGGTTCGTGGGGGCCGGCCGCGTCGAGCGCGCTGCTCGCGCGCGCGGGTATGTGCTGGATGGAAGAAGAACATTAGGATACCGATGCGACGGCGCATGGCGCGCCGTCGCAACCTGCATCGATATCAACGGGTAACAACCGCCAACAACCGCTCAGTTATACGAGCGCAGAGTGATGCGATTGCTGAGCGAGCTCACGCCGCTCACCTGACGCGCTGCATCGCCGGCCTTCTGGATCTGGTCGGCCACCGGCACCGAACCGCTCAGCGTCACCGCCCCGCCGTTGGCGCGCACGGAGATGCGTTCATTGTTCAGGCCCGGCGTTTTCGCCAACGCGCGCAGCACGTCGCGGCGCAGCTTGCGGTTGGCCGCCTTGGTCGCCTTGATATTCGACTCCGCGCCGCTCGCCGCCACGCCGCTGTCCGAGCCCGGCGACGGTTGCGCCGAGACCTGGCACGCCACCGCGAGCATGACCGCTCCCGCCACGACCCACCCCATTGCTTTTCGCTTCATTGTGTCCTCCCTGGTTTGCCTGCTGACTGAAAAGCCGAACTAAAAAAACCGAACCGCGGCCCACCGGCGCAACGACGCCGGTGCGGCCTGACGGCTAGATCAAAGTGTTTGGGTGACCTTGTTCAGATGACGCGGCGTGTCCGGGTTGCGCCCGCGCGCGGCGGCGAGACCCGCCGCCATCACGTAGAACGGCAGGATCGCGGCGATCGGGTCGAGCGCCTCGTGACCCGTTTCGAGCAGCGGCAGGTTCGCACCGGGCACGGCAGACGGCGCGGCCAGCAGCACGCGCGCGCCGCGCTCGCGCATGTCGTGCGCGAGTTGCAGCAGGCCGTCCTGCTCCGGGCCGCGCGGCGCGAATACCAGCAGCGGATACGCGCGGTCGATGAGTTCCATGGGGCCGTGGCGCACTTCCGCGCCGGAAAACGCCTCGGCCTGGATGCCGGAGGTCTCCTTGAGCTTCAATGCGGCTTCCTGCGCGATCGCCAGTCCCGGCCCACGGCCGATCACGATCATGCGGTCGGCTTCGCACAACGCGTCGATTGCGCTGTGCCAGTCGAGTTCACATGCGGCATGCAGCGCGGCGGGCAAGGTGGCCAGGGCCTCGCTCAAGGCGCGCTCGCGCGACCACGCCGCGACGAGTTGCGCCGACAACGCGAGCATCGCCACATAACTCTTGGTGGCGGCCACGCTCAGTTCCGGACCGGCCGCGAGCGGCAGATGCCATTCACACGCCGCGGCGAGCGGCGAATCGGGAGCGTTGACGGCGGCCACGGTCAGCGCGCCGGCCTCGCGCAACGCGGCCATCGCGCCCACGAGATCGGGGCTGCGGCCCGACTGCGAGAAAGCCAGCGCGAGTTGCCCACCCACGCGCAACGGGGCGCGCCGCAGCGTCGCGACCGACATCGGCAACGAGGCCACCGGCACGCCCAGCCAGTTCATGGCGAGCGAGGCGAAATAGCTCGCGGCATGGTCCGAGCTGCCGCGCGCAACGGTCAAGGCGACCTGCGGCGCGCGTTCGGTGAGCAAGGCGGCGAGCGCCTCGACCCGCGACGGGTCGGCTAACTGCGCGGCGACGACGGCAGGCGCGGCGAGCGCCTCTTCAAGCATCTTCGACAATCCGTTCTCCTTCTACGAAAGTGGCGGTGAGCGCCAGGGCGCGGTCGAGCACGACGAGATCGGCCCAGGCTCCGGGCGCGATGCGCCCACGATCGGCCAGACCGAGGTAGTCGGCCGCGTGGCGCGACAAATGGTGGGACACGTCGGCGAGCGGCAGCCCGATCGACACGAGATTGCGCAGCGCCTGGTCCATGGTCAGCGTGCTGCCCGCGAGCGTGCCGTCGGCGAGGCGCACGCCGCCCATGCACTTCGTGACGTGCTGGCTGCCGAGCCGGTATGCGCCGTCGGGCATGCCCGCCGCCGCGGTGCTGTCGGTCACGGCGTAAAGGCGCGGAATCGCGCGGGCCGCCGCCTGGATCGCACCGGGATGCACGTGCACCAGGTCGGGAATGATCTCCGCGTAGTCCGCATGCGCGAGCGCCGCGCCCACCATGCCCGGATTGCGGTGATGCAGCGGCGACATCGCATTGAACAGGTGCGTGAAGCCCGCCGCGCCATGTTCGAGCGCGCGCACGCCGTCTTCATACGTGCCCGCCGAGTGGCCGATCTGCACGCGCACGCCGCGCCCGGCAAGCGCGCGAATGATCTCCATGTGCCCCGCGATTTCGGGTGCGAGCGTGACGATGCGCACCGGTGCGAGCGCGAGATAGTCCAGCACCTCGTCGAGCACGGCGGCGACCGCGGCGTCCGGTTGCGCGCCCAGACGCCCGGGGTTGATATACGGTCCTTCGAGGTGCACGCCCAGCACCCGCGCGCCGCCCGCGCTGCGCGTGCGCGCATGGTCGCCGAGGTCGGCGAGCACACGCCGCAGTTCCGCGCGCGGCGCCGTGACCGTCGTGGCGAGCAGGCTGGTGGTGCCGTGGCGCGCATGCAGGCGCGCCATGGTCGCCACGGCGGCCGAGCCTTCCATGACGTCGGCGCCGCCGCCGCCATGTACGTGCAGGTCGATGAAGCCCGGCAGGATGCAGGGCTCGCCGTTGCCCGCCGGATCGGCGGGCTCGCCTTCGAGCGCCGCGATGCGTCCGTCCTGAATGTGAAGACGGCCGCGAATCCAGCCGTCCGTCGTGAGTAGGTTTCCGCTGAGCATGTCAATGGCCGGTTGAAGTGAGCGGCTCGCGCCATTGCGCGGTCAACTCGTAGTAATCCTGTAGATAATCGAGCGGCGGCAGGCTGGCCGGCAGCACCAGCGCTTCGAGCGCCACCGCCACGCCGCCCACGTAGCGCAGGCGTTGAATCGCCGCGACGCGTTCGCCCGGCGCGAGGCCGAGCAGGCGCGCCTCCTCGTCGCTCGCGGCGCGGATCGTACGCGAGACACAGCGCACGCCGCTTCTGGCAGCGGGCGGCGTGGCCGTACCGGCCGCGGGCGGCGCGATGAACGTGCCGGACCCGCGAACGCGGCGCACCAGCCCGTCGCGCACCAGCAGCGTCATCGCCCGGCGCATGGTGATGCGCGAGACCTTCAAGGCGCTCGCCAGGGTGCGCTCGGAAGGCAGCGCGTCGCCAGCCTGCCACGCGCCGCCGCGAATCGCGGCCGTGAGCTTGCCCGCCATCTGCAAGTAGAGCGGCATGGCGCTGTCCGCGTCGGGCATGATGTCCTGCCAGGGAATATTCATCGGAAGCGCTCGTTTGATGCGTCGCCGTACGTCGCCGCGTCAGGCATGAAGCGCCCGCGCAAGCGCGCTTACCGTGGCCCGCCAGCAATCCTGCGAGGCCCGCGTGTCTTCGACCGAGTCGAAACCGTGTGGCGCGCCCGGATACACATGCAATTCGGTCGGCACGCCCGCATCGATCAGTCGTCCTGCATAAGCGAGGTTCTCCGCCGCGAACAAGTCGAGCGCGCCGAGCGCGATGAACGCCGCCGGAAGATCGGCCAGGCTTTGCGCCCGCGCAGGCGCGGCATAGGCGCTCACGTGCAGCCCTCCCGGCTCCCCGGCCAGCGCCGCGCGCCAGCCAAAGCGGTTCGATGCCGGTGTCCAGACGAACTCGCCCGCGTAAGGCGACACCGGGCCCGTCGAGCCGGTGCGGTCGTCGAGCATCGGGTAAGTCAGCAACTGAAAGCGCAGCGCGATTTCGCCGCGCTCGCGCGCGAGCAACGCGAGCGCCGCCGCGATGCCCCCACCCGCGCTCTCGCCCGCCACGGCCAGTCGCGTGCGATCCACTCCAAGCATAGGCGCGTGGTCGTGCACCCAGCGCAGCACCGCGTAGGCATCCTCCACCGCGCCGGGCAGCGGCGTTTCCGGCGCGAGCCGGTAGTCCACCGACACCACCACGCAACGCACCTCGGCCGCGAGGCGAAGGTTGCGCCCGTGCGCGTTCTCGGGCTGCCCCATGACCATGCCGCCGCCATGCAGATGCACGAGCGCGGGCAGCTTGCCCGTGGGCACGGTGGCCGCGTCCGGCGCAGGCGGCGTGTAAATCACCACGCGCACGGGCGGCGCGCCGGGCGGACCGCTCACGTGCCGCGTGTGAACGCTGACGTCGCGGTCATCGAGCGCCGCAGCGTGTTGCGCCTCACGCGCCCAGTGCGCGGCAAGCGCGCGGCGCTCGGGCAGGCGCTCGCCGCACAGGTCGGGCGGCGAGGCGTCGGCAAGCGACTGGAACGCCGGGTCGAGCAGATGTCTGGAGGACATAGGAGTTCGATCAAGAGACGGCGCGCAGGCGCTCACGCGGGCGTGAGCGGCACGACTGGCGCGAGCGGCACGCCGGACGACTCGCCATACAGCAGGCAAGCGACTTCGTGGCGATCCTCCCGGTGCACGAGCGGCGGCACGGTGCTCTTGCACGAAGGCATTGCGCGCGGGCAGCGCGTGTGAAACACGCAGCCCGGCGGCGGATTCAGCGGGCTGGGCACTTCGCCCTTGAGCAGATCCTCGCCCGCAAGACGCCGCGCGGGGTCGGGCACGGGCGAGCTGCGCGTGAGCGCCTGCGTATAAGGATGCAAGCCGCCGTCGCGAATGCCCGCGCGGCTCGCGAGCTCCATCACGCGGCCGAGATACAGCACGAGCACGCGGTCGCACATGCTCTGCACGATGGGCAGGTCGTGCGAGACGAAGAGAATGGCCAGGTCCAGCGAGCGACGCAGTTCCAGCAGCAGATTGACGATCTGCGCCTTGACCGACACGTCGAGCGCGGCCACGGCTTCATCGGCCACCAGCACCTTCGGCTTGAGCGTCAAGGCCCGCGCGATCACGACGCGCTGCTTCTGCCCGCCCGACAATTCATGCGGATAGCGCCGCAGCACCGAAGCCGGCAGCCCGACCACGTCGAGCAGCCGCGCGATTTCGGCGCGCCGCTCCACGCCCGTGCCGAGTTTGTGGAGCACGAACGGTTCGAGCAGGCTCTGCTCGATGGTCATGCGGCCATTCAGGCTCGAATTGGGGTCCTGGAAAATCATCTGCATGTCGCGCCGCACCTCGCGCAGCGCGCGCCCGCGCAGCCCCGCCAGGTCCTGCCCCTGGTAGCGCACCGTGCCGCTCGTGGGCGCCATCATGCCGAGCGCGATGCGCCCGAGCGTCGACTTGCCGCTGCCCGACTCGCCCACGATCCCGACGATCTCGCCGGGCTTCACGTCGAACGACACGCCGGTCAGCGCATGCAGCGCCACCGGCGCGCGCAGGAACGCCTGGCGCACGGGAAACTCGCGGCACACCTGCTCGAAAGAGAGAATGGGCCGCACGCCGGCCTCATCGTTCGCGTCGATACCGTTCATACCTTGTTCCAGAAATGACAGCGCACGCTATGGACCTCGTTCACCTGCGTCTGGGCGGGCACCTCGACGCTGCATCGCGCCTCGGCGCGCGTGCAGCGATTGGCGAAGCGGCAGCCCGTGGGCGCGCCGACGATGGCTTCGATCTGGCCGGGAATGCCGCGCAATGCGCCGCCCTCGGCCGGCCGTGGAATCGAATCGAGCAGCGCGCGGGTATAGGGGTGCTTCGGCGCGGCGAACAGCTCGGCGGTGGGCGCCGTCTCCACGATCTGGCCGCCGTACATCACGGCCACGCGGTCGGCGATCTGCGCGACCACGCCCATGTCGTGCGTGATGAACACCACCGCCATGCCCGCTTCCTGCTGGAGCTTGCGGATCAGTTCGAGAATCTGCGCCTGCACCGTCACGTCGAGGGCCGTGGTCGGTTCATCGGCGAGCAGCACGGCGGGCTCGCACGCGAGCGCGATGGCGATCATCACGCGCTGGCGCATGCCGCCCGACAACTGATGCGGATACTGCTTCGCGCGCGAAGCCGGGTCGGAGATCCCCACTTTGCCGAGCAGCGCGATGGCGCGCTCGCGCACCTCGCCGCGCTTGCCCATGCCGTGGATCGTGAGCGCCTCCTCCACCTGCTTACCGATGCGCTGAAGCGGATTGAGCGAGGTCATCGGCTCCTGGAAGACCATGGAGATGCGGTTGCCGCGCAGCTTCATCATCGGCTTTTCGCCGAGCGCGAGCAGATCGACCGCGCCCGATCCAGCGGATCCGGCCGATTTGGCCGATCCACCCGAATGCAGCCACGCCTCGCCCGCGAGTTGCGCGCGGCCGCCAAGCAGCCGCATGAGCGAAAGCGAAGTGACCGACTTGCCGCTGCCCGACTCGCCGACGAGCGCCAGCGTCTCGCCGCGCCGCACCTGCAAGGTGACGTCGGTCAGCGCGTGCACCTGCCCCGCGGGCGTGGCGAAGCGCACGCACAATTGCTTCACGTCGAGCGCGATGACCTCGTTGCTCATGTCAGCCCGCCCGCAAGAGTCCGCTCTTTTCGACAATGGCGCGCACCTTCGCGGCGTGCGCGTCGCTCAGCACCGCATTCGGGCGGCTCATGTGGCGATGGGTGATGAGGCCCATCATCTGCATGGCCGTCTTGAAGCCGCCCACGCCCGAGGCGTTGCGGCTCGTGTCGGGATAGCCCTGGAACACGATCTCGAACAACTCGATCAGGCGCTGCTGCTCGGCGCGCGCCGCCGCCCAGTCGCCCTTGCGCGCGGCGTCGTAAAGCCGCACATAGCCGGCCGGGTCCACGTTGGCGAGGCCGGGAACCGCGCCGTGGCCGCCGCCGAGCAGGGCGTAGTCCACCGTGATTTCCGATCCGGTCAGGACTGCGAAGTCCGGATGCGCCGCGAAATCGCGCATGACCATGCGCATGTTGCCGTCGTCGCCGCTGCTGTCCTTCAGGCCCACGATGGCCTTGCGCGCGTACAGCTTGTGCAGCGTCTCGCGTTCCAATTTGATGTTCACGCACACCGGAATGTCGTAGGCGATGAGCGGCAGATCCACGGCGTCGCGCACGTAGCAGAAGTGATCGACGATCTCGGCCTGCGAGGTGCGCGTGTAGAACGGCGCGGTGAGCACGAGCGCATCGACGCCGAGCGCGCGCGCCTCGCGAGCGTGCTGGATGCAGCGGTCGGTGGCGATGTCGATCACGCCCGCGATCACGGGCACGCGGCCGCCGGCCTCTTCCATAACGATACGGATCACTTCGGCGCGGCGCTGCGCGTCGAGAAACACCACTTCGCTCGACGAGCCGAGAATGAACAGACCGTGCACGCCGCCGTCGATCAGATGGCGCACCACGCGGCGCAGCGAAGGCGCGTCGACCTCCATGTCCGTGGTGAGGGGCGTGACGACGGGCGGCACGATGCCGTGCAGGGAAAACTGGGTCATTTTGCGTGTTGTTCCTGGTTTGACTTTGGATCAAAGGCGGCGCGAAGTCCGTCGCCGAAAAAGTTGGCGGCGAGCGCCGTCACAACGATAAGAATTCCCGCGGGCATCCACATCCACGGATAGGCCTGCATCATCGAGGCGTCGGTGGTGAGGCTCAGCAGGCTGCCCCAGCTCGCGAACGGCATTTGCACGCCGAGGCCGAGAAAGCTCAAACCCGCCTCCATCATGATGGCCGACACGAAATTCAGGCTCGCGAACGCGACGATCACATCGGTCGTGTTCGGCAGGCAGTGGCGCACGATGATGTACGCGTCCCCCGCGCCGAGCAGCCGCGCCGCCGCCACGAAGTCGAGTTCGCGCACGGTCAGCACGCGTGCCCGCACGAGCCGCACCGCCAGCGGCGCGGTGAGCACGCCGACGATCACGATGGTCTTGCCCGTGCCCGGTCCGAGGACGGCCGCGAGCGTGAGCAGGACGATGGTGGTGGGGAAGATCATCACGACGTCCACGAGCCGCATGATGAGCATGTCGATCTTGCCGCCGAAATAACCGGCGACGCCACCGAACAGCAGGCCGAGCACTACCGAGAGCAGCGCGCTCAGGAGGCCCACGGTGAGCGACACCTGGCCTGCGGCCAGCGTGCGCGCGAACATGTCGCGCCCGGTTTCGTCGGTGCCGAACCAGTGCGTGGCCGAAGGCGGCAGCGAAACGGAACTCAGGTCGATCGTGTTCGGACCGAAGCGGCTCGCGAACGGGCCGAACACGCAAAGCAACACCACGAGGCCGAATACGACGAGGCCGAACACCGCGAGCCGGTTGCGCGCGAAGCGGCGCAGAACGGACGATCTCATCCTGCGTTCGCCGCGTGCGGCGGCGCCTGCAAGGGCAAGGTTTTGCTGCATGAAGCACTCTCCATCAAGGCTGGCATGGTTCAGTTGAGCGCGATGCGCGGATCGATGAAGGCATACACCACGTCGGTCAGCAGGTTGACGACCAGCACCGCAATGGCGATCCACAAGGTGATGCCCATGATGAGCGGGTAGTCGCGCGCGGCGATGCCGTCGAGCAGCAGCGTGCCCATGCCCGGCCACGAAAAGATCGTCTCCAGAAACACAGCGCCGCCGATGATGTTCGCGAAGTTCGCGCCGATCACGGTCACGATCGGAATGAGCGCATTGCGAAACGCGTGCCGCGTGAGCACCTGCGAGCGGCTCAATCCCTTCGCGCGGCCCGTGCGGATATAGTCCTGCGTCATCACTTCGAGCAGGCTCGCCCGCGTGTAGCGCATGAGGATCGCGACGTACTGGATCGACAGCACCGAGGCGGGCAGGATCAGATGCCAGAGAATGTCCGCCGCGCCGCCCTTGCCCGGCGTGGTGTAGCCGCCGGTGGGAAACCAGCCCAGCGTCATGGAAAGGAAGTACAGCGCCAGAATGCCGAGCAGGAAAACCGGACCGCTCACGCCCACATAGGCGAGCAGCGAGAGCCCATGATCGACAATGCTGCCCTCCATATGCGCGGAGACGAGCCCCAGCAACACGCCGAGCAGCACGCCGATGCCGATGCCCGTGCCGGTCAGCAGCAGCGTGGCCGGAATGCGCGACGCGATATCGTGGCTCACCGAGGTGCCGTCCTTGTAGCGGTAGCCCAGATTGCCCTTGGTCATTTCCTTGACCCAATAGCCGAACTGGACGTAGGCCGGGCGGTCGAGCCCCAGCTCATGGCGCAACGCCGCCTTCTGCACCGCCGAGATATCGTGGCCGGGCGGCGCGAAGGCATCGACCGGATCGCCCGGCGCGAGGCGAACGAACACGAACACGACGGCGAGCACCGCCAGCAGGATCGGTATGTACAGCAGGAACCGCTTGATCAGATAGTGAGTCATGTTTGCCCTTCTAGCGGCCGCGAGCGACCGGGTGACACGATTTCGGTGTTGCCTCGCTTACTTGACCGACCAGCGTTCCGGGTGATCCATGTAACGGCCGCCGCCTGGCGCCGGCGTCCACACGAAGTCCTGCACCTGGGTCGAGACGCCCGCGAAGCGGTTCGCTTCGAGCACCGGCAGCCACGGCAGATTGGCGTTCGTGTAGCGGCACACGTCCTGGTAGACGCTCGAGCGTTTGGCGGTGTCGGTCGCGGCGCGCCCTTCGTCGAACAGCTTGTCGAGCTCCGGCATGTTCACGCGCATGAGGTTGTAGCCGCGCGGCGGCGCGTATTGCGACATCAGCACGCTGCTGAGCACGTCGGGGTCGGGGCCGTTGGTCGTGCCCGCGAAGGTCATGGCGAACTTGCCCGCGCGCACCAGCTCGCCGTAGGTCGGCGCGTCGACGAAACGCGGCTGCACGTTCACGCCCACCGCCGCGAACATCGCCTGGATCACGGCCATGGCGTTGCGCGAAACCGGGTCGGTGTAGTACGTCAGCAGCTCGATGGGCTGCCCCGCGAACTTGCTCCAGCCCGCTTCGTCGAGCAGCCGTTTCGCCGCGGCCGGATCATAGGCGTACGGCTTGAGGTTGGACGGCACGTATTGCGGCTCGGTGAGCACGCAGTTCGCGACCTGCGCCTGCCCTGCATAAAGGTTCTTGATGAGGCCCGCGCGGTCGATCGCCATCAGCAGCGCTTGCCGAACGCGCAGGTCCTTGAAGCGCGGATCGCTGAAATTCACGCCGACGTAGTTCACCACGCGCGACGGACCGGCGATGGTGCGAAAGCGCTCCGCCTTCGTGTTGCGCACCTGCGCGAGCGACATATAGCTATACTGAATATCGCCCGACTGGAGCGCGAGCACGGCGGCGCCATCGTCCTTGAAATAGCGGTTGATGAGCGCGTCGATATGCGGACGGCCGCGATAGTAGCCGGGGTTGGCGTCGAGCTCCACATACTGGTCGGGCACGTACTTGCCCCACTTGAAGGGGCCGGTGCCCACCGGCTGCGTCTTCCACCACGCGGCCGTGCGCAGGTCCTTCACGGGAATCGAGGCGAGCGCGTGCTCCGGCACGATCATAACGTTCGTGAGCGCGTCGACCAGCGCGAGGTTGGGCTTGCCAAGCGTGAGCACGACCGTGTTGTCGTCGGGCACGGCCACGCTCTGGATATCCGCAAGACGCGCCCAGAACTGGTTGGGCAGATCGGGATTCTTCAGCAGATCCAGCGTGAACTTCACGTCCTTCGCCGTGAACGGCTGACCGTCCTGCCACTTCACACCTTTGCGCAAATGGAAGGTGATCGTCTTGCCGTCGGGCGATACGTTCCAGTCGCTCGCGAGGTCGCCTTCGATCTTCGTCATCTCGGCGTTGTAGAGCACCAGCGTGCCGAAATACTTGTTGAACCAGCTATAGCCCGCCGTGGCGGTGAGCGGGTTGAACTGCTGGGGCGCGCCCGCGGGGCCGGTGTCGAACGCGCCGGTCAGCGTGTTCGCCGGCGCCTCGCCCGCACCGAACAGCGATGCGGCGGCCACTGCGCCGGCTGCGATGGCGCGCACTCGTGCTTGAACGGTCATCCTCTTCTCCTTGGCTTTATTTCTTCGCATGAACCGGCGCGCTATGGCCGCCGGCGTCCGCTTGTCCCGTATGCGCGGCGCAGGCTGCATGCGCGCGCGCTTCCATTTCGACGCGGCCCTCGAAGGCCTGCGCCCACTGCGCCGCGCCGATCAAACCCGAATCGGGCCCGAGCGCCGCTTTCGTGATCGCCACCCGCACCAGCACGGGTTCCTCCATGAGCGCCGCCTGGATGCGCTCGACCATGCCGGGCGCGAGCCCCACGCTGCCGCCGATCACCACGTGGTCCACGTCGAGCAGCATCACGCAGTTGGCGATCGCCTCCGCAACGGCGCGCGCCGCGTGCGCGAGGATGCGCTCGGCGCGCCGGTCAGTCACGGCGCGCGCGAACACCTCGCGGCTGTCGAGCGGTTCGCCGAAAACACGCGTCGCTTCGCGGGCGATCGCCGTGCCCGAGGCCAGCGTTTCGAGGCAGCCCGTGCGCCCACACCCGCACGGCACGCGCCCCGCCGGGGACGGCAAGCTCACCGTGGCGTGCCCGATGTGGCCCGCGAGACCGCACGCGCCCACCTGGAGCCGCCCGCCGATGACGAGCCCGCCGCCCACGCCGGTGGAAAGCGTCAGATACAGCAGATTGCCGGGCGGCGTTTCGCAGGCCTGATATTCCGCCCACGCCGCCGCCTGCGCATCGTTCAGGATGACGATGGGACAGGCAAAGCGGGCCGCGAGAAAGTCGCGCAGCGCGAAGCCATTCCAGAACGAAATGATGTTTTGGTTCACGGCATGGATGCGCCCTTCCTGAACGAATCCGGTCGAGGCGACCGCGACGCGCTCGGGCGCGGGCATGTCGGCCGTCAACTCGGCGAGCGCGCGGCCGAACGCCTCGGCGCTGCCCGGCATCGCCACCTGGCGGCGCATGACGATCGCGCCCTCGTCGAGCATGGCTGCCGCGATCTTCGTGCCGCCGATGTCGAGCGCGAGCATCACGATGCTTCCTCCGTGGCGCTCATGGCCTCCACGAACCATTGCGTGATGTGCTCGACGCGCGTGATCGCGGAGCCGACCGTGACCGCGAACGCCCCGGCGCGCAACGCGCGCGCGGCGTCCTGCGCCGTTTTCAGGCGGCCTTCCGCGATCACGCGATAGCCGCGCTGTTTCCATGCGGAGATCAACGCGTAGTCGGGTTCGTCGGACGCGGTTTGCGTTTGCTCCGTATAGCCCGAGAGCGTGCTCGCCACGATTTCGAAGCCCATTTCATGCGCGGCGACGCCATCGGCCTCGGTCGCGCAATCCGCCATGGCGATGCATCCCGCCGCGTGAATGGCGCGCAGCAACGCCGCAACGGCAACGGGGCGCACGCGCGCCGTGGCATCCACGGCGATGATGTGCGCACCCGCTTGCGCCAACGCGCGCACGTCGTCTTCAAAGGGCGTGATGCGCACGGGCGAATTGTCGAGGTCGCGCTTGACGATGCCCACGATCGGCACGCTCACCGCCGCCGCCACCGCGCGCACGTTCTCCACGCCCTCGATGCGCAACGCGGCCGCGCCGCCGGCAACCGCGGCCAGCGCCATGGCGACGATGGTTTCCGTGCGGTCCATGGGACCGTGCGTGACCGGCTGGCACGAGACGATAAGCGCGTGCTTGAGCACTTCAATGTCCATTCTTCGAGGCATCCCGTCGGTTAGACGTCGGTGTAAAAGCGGGCTGGCGACTCAGCCGGAACTGCCCTCGCCAGAGCATATTGGATATCTGATATCTGATCTTAACACCGGCTGATTTTTGACGGCAACACTTTTCGCGGCCGTCCGGATCGCGCCTCGCGCACGTGCTTCAGTGCTGCAAGCGCCGTGCTTTAAGCATAGGTCCGCGTGATTGCGATGCCAGTGGGCGTAGCGGACACGATCTGGCGGTAGATGCGTGTATCCGTATGAGGAAAGTCGGCGCGATAGTGCGCGCCGCGGCTCTCGGTGCGCCCGAGCATGGCAAGGACCAGCACGCGCGCCATCGTGAGCGCCTGCCAGGCGTCGAAGCCCTGGGCGAGCGGGCTATAGACCGCCTGGAGCGCTTCGAGCCGCGTGAGCGCCGCCGTCAACGCGCCGTGCTCGCGCACGACACTGGCGTCCATCGAAAGGATCTCGCGTACGGCGTCGAATACCTCGCCCGCCGTACGCGCCGATTCCGCGTGAAACTGGCCGCACCACGCGCCGAATTCGGCCGCCAGTACATCGAACGATGGCGAGCGTTCATCGGCTCGCACGTAGTGTTCCGCCTTCGCGACGGCGCGATCGGCGAACACCAGACTGCCGCCAACCGAGTTGCCGCCCAGGCGGTTCGCGCCTTCGATGGCCGAAGCGACCTCGCCGACGGCAAACAGGCCGCGCAGCGCGGTCTCGCCGTGTTCGTCGATCAGAATGCCGCCATTGCAGCTATGCGCGAATGGCGCGACGCGAACTTCGTCGCGGCACATGTCGATGCCCATTTCCTCGCGCAGCCAGTCCAGATAGACGGCGTAGAACGCAGAGCGTTCCTCGTACAGCGCCGGACTGAAGGACAGCCTCACGCCGTCCGAGCCCGCGCGGATGGCGTCCATCATGCGCGTGTCGAAAACGCGCGAGGCATAGTCGAAGCTGAATGGCGCGTAAGCGCTGCGCTGCGCGAACATCCCGGCCGCTTCGGACTCCGGCAGATCGGCAAACAGGTTGCGCCCGCAACCGTCATGCATACCGGTGCAGAAGCGCAAGGTATGTTCGCCGAACAGCACCTTGTACTTGGGCGCGAGCAGGCCGGGAATGAACTGCACGTACTCCATGTTCACGAGCGAGCAGCCCGCGTCGAGCGCCGCGGCGTGGCCGCCGCCATAGATATGGTTGGGGTAGAGGTTGTGGCGGTACAGACTCGCAAGGCCGCCCGTCGCCAGAACGATAGCCTTGCAGCGAACCAGCAGATAGCGCCCGTCGCGCGCGAAAACGGCGCCGCTCACGCGCTCGCCGTCGCCCAGTATCCTGACGAGCCCTGCACGTTCGAGCGGCGTGATCCGCTCATGGCCTTCAACGAGGGCGCGAGCGTTGCGGGCCGCCTCTGGCCAGTCGCCGATCATGTAGATGTCGCGCGGATACCGCGCGAAGCAGGCGGGCCGGTTGTCGCCGCGCAGCCACGGCCTGAAACCGATCTTGTCGAGCAGGCCGATCTTGTGCGGCGAGTCTTGCAGATACGCGTCGACGATGCGCGGCTCGTTCATGCCGCATGCGACGCGCTCAATTTCCTCCTTGAAGATTGCGTAGTCGGCGGCGCCTTTCGTCACCTGGATGCCGAGGCTCGCTTTCTTGGGAAAGTAGCTGGCGCCGCCCGCGATTTTGCCTTTCGTCGCCAGCAAGACACGCATGCCGCTTTCGGCCGCCTGCACCGCGGCGACCAAACCCGCTATGCCGCCGCCCACGACCAGCAGGTCGCAGTCCATGTGCTCCGTTGTCCAGCTCATCGCGCCGTCTCAGATTATTAGATATCTGATATCTTAGCACTGAGTGACTTTGAGGCGGCTTGGGGTGTTTCAGCGGTTGAATCTCAAGCCTGGGACGCGGGGCGCGCGAGTGCCTCCACAAGTTGCGGAACGACTGAGAAAAGATCGCCTACGAGGCCGTAGTCGGCCACGCTAAAGATCGGCGCTTCTTCGTCCTTGTTGATCGCGACGATGACCTTCGAGTCTTTCATGCCCGCCAGATGCTGGATCGCGCCGGAGATGCCCACGGCAACGTAAAGTCCCGGCGCGACGATCTTGCCGGTTTGGCCGACCTGATAGTCGTTGGGCACGTAGCCCGCGTCCACGGCCGCACGCGATGCACCCAGGGCTGCGTTGAGCTTGTCCGCGAGCGGTTCCAGAACCTTGGTGTAGTTCTCGCCGCTGCCAAGGCCGCGACCGCCGGAGACGATGATCGACGCGCTCGTGAGTTCCGGGCGATCGAGCTTCGTGACTTCGCGGCTCACGAACTGCGAAAGGCCGCTGTCGGCTG
This sequence comes from Paraburkholderia unamae, assembly GCF_003268775.1. Lineage (GTDB taxonomy): Bacteria > Pseudomonadota > Gammaproteobacteria > Burkholderiales > Burkholderiaceae > Paraburkholderia > Paraburkholderia unamae. Next base: position 47,356 of record NZ_QLSU01000028.1, on the reverse strand, counting down.
CGGCTTCGAGCTTTTCGATTGCGGCGCTGCCGCCTTCGGCTGAGGCGGCGTCGAACGCGGTCGTGCGGACCGTGATGACCTTGACCGGATCGGCCGATTGAACCGTGGCGATCGCATTGCCCGTGTAAATCGGACGCTCGAAGGTATCGGGCGATTCGACGGCGGTGATGTCGCTGATCTGCGCAACGTCGAGCTTCGCGGCAATGCGTGGCGTGACGTTCTTGCCCGCGGCCGTGGTCGGTGCGAGGATGTGCGAATAATTCTTCGCAATGCTGATGACCGTCGCTTCGACGTTTTCAGCGAGACCCTGTGCGAGTTGCGGTGCGTCGGCCAGCAGCACCTTCGCAACGCCTGCGATCTTCGCTGCCGCTTCGGCTGCGGCCTGCGCGTTGTGGCCAGCCACCAGTACGTGCACATCACCGCCAATCTTTTGCGCGGCAGCCACGGTGTTCAGCGTAGCGGCCTTGACGCTCGCGTTGTCGTGTTCGGCAATAACCAGAATCGTCATTTTTCAATCGCTCCCTTACAGCACCTTGGCTTCGGTTTTCAGCTTGTCGATCAGCGCCGCAACGTCGGGCACCTTCACGCCTGCGCTACGCTTGGCCGGTTCCGCGACTTTCAGCGTTTTCAGGCGCGGCGTAACGTCAACGCCCAGGTCTTCCGGCTTGACCGTTTCAAGCGGCTTCTTCTTTGCCTTCATGATGTTCGGCAGCGTGACGTAACGCGGTTCGTTCAGGCGCAGGTCCGTCGTGACCACTGCGGGCAACGTGAGCGCGAGCGTTTCCGCGCCGCCATCTACTTCACGCGACACGGTGGCCTTGCCATCGGCCACGACAACCTTCGAGGCAAACGTGGCTTGCGGCAGGTTTGCCAGGGCGGCGAGCATCTGCCCGGTCTGGTTCGAGTCGTCGTCAATCGCCTGCTTGCCGAGGATGATGAGCGATGGCTGTTCCTTGTCGACCAGAGCCTTCAAAAGCTTCGCCACGGCCAGCGGTTGCAGGTCTTCATTCGACTCCACCAGCACCGCGCGATCGGCACCGATTGCGAGCGCCGTGCGCAGCGTTTCCTGAGCTTGCGAAGCACCGCACGAAACGGCAATCACCTCGGTGGCGACACCCGCTTCCTTCAACCGCACCGCTTCTTCAACTGCAATCTCATCGAAAGGATTCGTCGCGAACTTCACGTTGGCGATATCCACGCCCGTGCCATCCGACTTCACGCGAACCTTCACGTTGTAATCCACCACACGCTTTACCGCCACCAATACCTTCAACTCCGCCTCCTCACATTTGGCCCGCTTGATACGCACTTCGCCGGGGTTTGAAATCCGGATCGTGGCGCCGTACTCCAGCGCCACGCCTTGAAACACTACTCACTAACAACGGATTGCTTCGCCGAAGCCCCCGTCGCGACACGAGACGGGGAAGCCCGCCCGATCGCAACCATCGAGAGTGCGGCAGCAATAACAGGAATGGCGAGCAGCAGAATCGCCCCCTTCAGCCCCACATGCGACTGCATGATCGTGCCGCCGACGATCGATCCCAGGATGGAGCCCAGACGCCCGACCGCATTGGCCCATGCCACCCCGGTCGCGCGCATTGACGTGGGGTAGTAGCTCGCCGAAAGCGCATAACCGCAAATCAGGCTTCCGCTCAGAAAGAATCCCGTCGCAAGCACAGCCAGGGAAAGAAACAGCTTCGACTCGAGCGCCATCGCGCAAAGCAGTATGCAAAACGCCGCGCCGGCGTACGAGTATCCGAGCACGCGCCCGGCGCCAAGCCGATCCATGCAACGCCCGAGCAATACGGCGCCCACCGTCGCGCCAACCTGATACATCGTCGCGATCAACGACGCCTGGGCGAGCGGAACGCCGGCTTCCGTGAGCATCAACGGCAGCCAGTTCATGAGCAGATAGATGACCGCGACGCTCGCAAAGAACGACACCCACAACGCGATCGTGCCGCTCACCACGTCCCGGCTAAACAGCGAGCGAACCGAAGACCTGACCGCCGCCTCTTCGGCAACCAGCGCGGGAATCCCCGCGCTGTCCGCAATCCGCGACGCAATGGCTGCGATCCGCGTGTCGTGGCGGCCGTCGTTGCGCAACACGAGAAAGCGCAGCGATTCGGGCAACGCGGCGACGATGAGCGGCACCACCAGCAGCGGCGCGATTCCGCCAATGATCAGAATCGCCTGCCATCCACCCAGATCGACAATCCGCGTGCTGATAAAGCCGCCAATCATCGCGCCGATGGTGAAGCCGCAAAACATCATCGTCACCAGCGTCGAGCGCACGCGCGCCGGACAATACTCCGACGTCAGCGTGATCGCGTTCGGCATGGCGCCGCCCAGGCCCAGCCCCGTGGCAAAGCGCAACACCACGAGCGTGGTGATGTCGGTGGCCGCGGCCGAGGCCAGGCTGCACGCGCCGAACACCAGCACGGAAATGGCGAGCACCTTCTTTCTGCCAACCCGGTCCGCAACCGGACCGAAGAGCACCGCGCCGATCATGAGACCGGTCAAGCCGAGTGCGAAGAGAGGCGCCATCGCCTCGGGGCTGAGCCTCCACTGCGCCCGAATGGCCGGCGCAATGAAACCCACGCTGGAGGTATCGAAGCCCTCGATCATGAGAATCAGGAAACAAATGGCCACAATGCGCTTCTGAAATCGGCTAACTGGAAGTGAGTCAATGAATTCATCGACTCTCCTGCTTTCGGCAACTCTCATGATCGTCTCCGTCAATTCCGGTTGTTTTGATTGATGGCGCGCCCGTCTTCGGCGCGCTTCGCCACCTGGCGACCGGAAGGGATTCCGGACCGTAGTGGACTTTCGTGTCTGGATGACTGCCTTGTTTCAATACATAGCATTGCGAATTACTTTTTCGCCGCTACGGTCCCGCTTTGCACTCACTGCGCTATTCCTCAGGTCGCGTTTCTCTCTCCGGCCAGCCGGTCCCGAATGGCCCTCTTGAGCACCTTGCCGGACGGGTTTCTCGGCAACGTCTCAACAACCACGAGTTGTTTGGGCGCCTTGAATCCGGCGAGCCTGCCCTCGCAATGGGACCGCACGTCCTCCACGCTCAAGGATTCGCCGTCGCGCAATACCACAACGGCGACAACGCGTTCGCCCCATCGTTCGTCGGCAACGCCCACTACGGCGGCTTCGGCCACCTGGGGCAACTGATACAGCACCCGCTCGACCTCCGACGAAGCGATGTTCTCGCCGCCGCTGAGGATCATGTCCTTCTTGCGGTCGGTCAGAAAGAGAAAACCCTCGGCGTCGAGATAGCCGATATCGCCGGTTCGAAACCAGTCGCCGTGGAAGCTGGCTCGGGTTTTCTGTTCATCGCGCCAATATCCGGCCGACACTTTCGGCCCCCGCACGCAGATTTCGCCCTCCTGCCCGCTCGGCAACACGCGGCCTTCTTCGTTGCGAATTTCAATTTCGACGTTGGCGAGCGCCCGGCCAGTCGAACCGATTTTCTCCAGCTCGCGCCCGGCTTCCATCATCGTGTCCCCCGAGCAGGTTTCGGTAAGGCCGTACGCGTCGACATAGCGTGCCTCGCGAAATAGCGTCTTGAACTCGCGAATGCGCTGTTCGGGCGTGCGCTCGCCCCCGCCTACGAGCCACCGGAAACTCGACAGATCGAACCGCTCCCGGCCCGGCAAGGCCAGCACGCGGTCGAGCATGACCGGCGCCATCCAGCCGCCCGTGAGCTTCTCAGCTTCGATCATGGCAAGCGCCCCCTGCGCGTCGAAGTCGCGTTGAATCGCGACCATGCCACCAACCTGAAGCACCGCGAGCCCCGGCAGATCGAATGCGCCCACGTGATAGAGCGGCCCCACCACGAGCAGCCGGTCGTCTGCCGACAAACCCAATGCCGCGATGTGATCGAAGCACTTCCACGCATAGTTCTCGTAGCTGTGCGTCACGCCCTTCGGCCGGTCGGTGGTTCCCGATGTGTACATCAGGCGGAACAGGTCTTGCGGGCCGCTTGCATGGCCGTTCTTCAGCGGCGCGAGCCCGCGCGCGAGTTCGCGGCTATCGGACTGCGCGCTTGCGTTCAACGCCACGAGCGCTTCGCAGCCGCCCGCATTGCCGCGCAGTTCCTCGTCGACGAACATCAAGCGCGCGGTCCCGTGCTCCGCGATGTAAGCGACTTCCTCGCGCGCGAGCCGGTAATTGATCGGCAACGACACGGCGCCCACATAGCTGATCGCGAGCGCGAGTTCGACAAATGCCGCGCTGTTCTTCATCAGAAGCGCGACGACGTTGCCCGGCTTGATCCCTCGCTCCACGAGCATGGCGGCCACGACTTCCACGCGGTTCTGCAACGCGGCGTACGACACCCGCTGGTCCTTGTAGATCAATGCGATGCGGTTCGGCTCGCTGCGCGCCCACCAGGCGACGCTGGAACACAATGACGTCATTTTCGTTTCTCCCACCCTCCACGGCTACAAATGTCAGTACGAACGCGGCATGCCGAGATCGTGGTTCGCGACGTAGTTCAGGATCATTTCCTCCGAAACGGGCGCAAAGCGGAAAAGGCGGCAATCGCGCCACAACCGTTCGACGTGGTACTCCTTCGCGTAGCCCATGCCGCCCATGGTTTGCATCGCGCGCTCGGTCGCGCGAGCCACCGTTTGCGCCGCGATCAGCTTGGCCGCATTGGCTTCGCTGCCGTAGTTCAACCCCGCATCGAAATGGCTTGCCGCCTTGTGATTCAGCAGCCGCGCGGCCTCGATCTCCACGTGACATTGCGCGAGCGGAAACTGCAATCCCTGGTACGCGCTGATCGGCCTGTCGCCGAACAGCTTGCGGTCGTTCGCATAGTTGACCGCGAGACGAATGGCAAGCTCGCCCGTGCCGACCAGGCCGGCCGTGGTCACGATACGCTCGGTGTTGAGCACGTCGAGCAACTCTTTCCAGCCGCTATGCAGCGTCCCGATCAGCTCGTCGGGTTCGATGCGCACGTCGTCGAAGAACACGCTGCTCGAATCGAGCGTGCAGGTGCCGAGCTTGTCGATCGAGGTGTGACTGAGGCCTTCGCGCTTCACGTCGATCATGAACATCGAGAGGCCGTCGGTTCGCGACGCGGCCTCCTCGCGCTTCTTCGTGCGCGCGATGACCAGCATCTTCGAAGCGACCTCGACGCCGGTGATCCAGATCTTGCGCCCGTTGAGCCGCCAGCCGCCGTCTGCCTCCTGCTTCGCGAAGGTCTTGATTTCCAGCGTATTGGTTCCGGCGTCCGGCTCGGTCAACGCCATGCAGCAGTTGATCTCGCCGCTGATGATCAGCGGCAGGAGTTCACGGCGCATTTTCTCGCTGCCGAAGCGCGATATCGACACGCCGCCAAAGATCGGGTTGATCATGAAGAGCTGGCCGACCGTCGAGCCGCCGCCGGTCGCGGCAAGGCTCTCGACGATCAACGCCATTTCCAGCATGCCCAGGCCGCTGCCGCCATATTCGGTCGGCAGCGCCACGCCGCAAAGACCGGCCTCGCAAACCGCGCGCCAGTATTCGGACGGAAAGGCCTTGCGCGCGTCGTGCTCGCGCCAGTAATCGAGCCCAAAACGTTCGCCAAGCTGGCGAGCGCTATCGACGATCATGCTTTGTTCGTCTTTCAAGCGAAAATCCATTGTCTCTCTCCTGGTGTTCCTTGCCGCATGCGAATCGCAACGGGATCAAATGTGCAGCGCGCGTCCGAAGGCGGCCAATGCCGACTCGTGCATCGCTTCCGAAACGCTCGGGTGAGGAAAGACCGTGCCGATGATCTCGGCCTCGGTCGCTTCGAGCGAACCCGCGAGGGTGAATCCGTGAATCAGTTCGGCAGCTTCGGGGCCGACCATGTGCGCGCCAAGCAGCGCCCCGGTCTGGGCGTCGAAGATCGTTTTGACGAAGCCCGCCGTCTCGCCCGTGGCCACCGCCCTGCCGTTGCCTTCGAGTGGAAAGCGCCCGATTTTCAGCGCCGCGCCCGTTGCCCTCGCCTGTGCCTCGGTCATCCCGACGCTAGCCGTTTGCGGGTAGCTATAGGTGCACGCGGGTATCCATGATTCGTCATGCTTATCATTGCCTCGCGCGCCCGCAATACGTTCCACGCAGGCCACGGCCTGGTGGCTGGCCTTATGCGCGAGCATCGGCGCGCCCACGACATCGCCTATCGCCCATACGCCGGGTTCCGCCGTTCGCCCGCAGGCGTCCGTGACGATCCGACCGTGCTCCGCCGCGACCCGCGTATTCTCGATACCGATGCCTTCCACGTTGCCCGTCAACCCGATGGCCACGAGCATGCGATCGGCCTCCAGCGCTTCGCTCGTTCCGGCGGCGCTCACCCGCACGCGCACGCCGGTTCCCGAGCGCTCCACGGCCTCGATGGTCGCGCCAGCCAGCACGCGCACGCCCTGACGCTCGAACGCCTCGCGCAGGAACGCCGAGACCTCTTCGTCGCCGGCGGGAAGCACCTGCGGCTTCGCCTCCACGACAGTGACTTGCACGCCGAGGGTCGAATAGAAGCTTGCGAACTCCATGCCGATGGCCCCCGAACCGACCACGATCAGCGAACGGGGCAGACTCCCCGGCGTCAAGGCGTCGTAGTAGCTCCACACGCGATCGCCGTCGAACGGCACGTGCGGCAACGCTCGCGGGCGCGCGCCGGTCGCGAGTATCACGTTTGCCGCGGTGAGCAAGCGGACGCTCCCATCGTCGCCGCGAACTTCCACGACGCCGTTGCCGGCCAAAACGCCCGTGCCATCCACGACTGCCACCCCGGCTTTCTTCAGCAGATGCGCGACACCGCGATTCAGGCGCTGCGCGACCTGCCGCGAACGCTCCACCATCTTCCCGAGGTTGATGCCCGGTTCGGCGAGGTCGAGTCCCAGCGTCGCCGCCCCGCGAATATGGCGCAGTGTGTCGGCGGCGTGCAGCAACGCCTTGGTGGGAATGCAGCCCCAGTTCAGGCAGATGCCGCCAAGGTGCTTCTTCTCGACAAGCGCGACTTTCAGGCCGAGTTGCGCGCCGCGCAGCGCGGCGACGTATCCACCCGGGCCGCCGCCAATCACTACGAGATCGAATGCAGTGTGTTCGGTCATCACGTCACCAGCAGCGTTAGGGGTTGCTCCAGATAGCCCACCACGCGCTTGAGAAAAGCAAGCGCATTGACGCCATCGAGCACACGGTGGTCGGCCGAGAGAACGAGGCCCATTTCTTTCCGCAACGCAGGGAGTCCCGCCGCGTCGGGCCGGAACAGTTCGCGAATGCTGCCCACGCCGAGAATCATTGCCTGACCGGGATTGATGATCGAACTCATGTAAGTCACGTCGTGCATGCCGGCGTTCGACACGGTAATCGCGCCTCCTGCCGTGTCCGATGCGCTCAAACGCCTTGCGTGCGCGCGCTCCGCCAACGCTTGCGACGCGCTCGATATCGCCTGGATCGATTGGCTGGCGACATCGCGCAACACGGGCACCGCAAGTCCACGTTCGGTGTGGACGGCCATGCCGACATCGGTCGTATCGAGATTCAGGATGCCGTGATCGGTCCAGACACGATTGACCTGCGGCATATCGGCGAGTGCGCGGCCGACGGCAGCCAGAATGAAGTGATTGATCGTAGTCCGAATGGTTGTCTGCGACGCTTTCAATTCGCGGCGTAATGCCTCCAGTCGCGAGACTTCCGCCTCCACGGCCAGATAAAAGTGCGGAATTTCTCGCTTCGATTCGCTGAGGCGGCGCGCGATGGTCTGCTCCACTGCGCTTGGCTGCGTGAGCCGTCCGGCCGGGCCGGCTGGCGTGGCGAGCGCCACTTCGTCACCGCTTCGAACGGGTTCTCCGGGCTCAACGAGCGAACCAGCGCGAATGCTGTCCAGATCGCCGGCCCGAATGCGTCCACGCGGGCCCGTGCCGCGTATCGCGCGCAAGTCGATGCCGCGTTGAGCGGCGAGGCGTCGCGCCAACGGCGTTGCGACCACGCGTTGCGGGCTATCAGGTTGCGCTTTCGCTGCCGGAGCCGTTTCATTTTCCGCAGCGGCGACGGAGTGGCTATTCACATCGTTCACGCCATTCGCGCCATTCACGGAGCGCATTGGCGCGGTACCGTCATCGGGCTTTCCATCGTCCCAATAGCCAATCACGCTGCCCACCGGCAATGTGCGGCCCACTTCGGCGCATGTTTCGATCAGACGGCCGCCCGCTTCGGCGGCGATCTCGGTCGCGGCCTTTTCAGACTCGATCACGAAGATGCCCTGGTCGGCTTCGAACGCTTCGCCAGGCGACACCATCCACTCGACCAACATGCCTTCGGCCATGGTCAAGCCAAGTTTGGGGACCAGTAGTTCGCGTCGCATCGTGTCAGCGTCCAACGAAATGGGGAGCGCGCTTCTCGAGGAATGCGCGACACCCCTCATGCGCGTCGGCGCTGTCGAGCACCAGCCCGATCATCGCCTGCTCGTGCGCAAGCGCCGACGGCAGGGTCATGTCGGCGCCGTCGCGCAGGGTCCGCTTGAGCATGCGCAGCGTGAGCGGCGATTTCGCGGCGATGCGGCCCGCCAGCGCAAGCGCTTCGCTTAACAAGTCCTCTCGGGGCACTGCACGATTGCACAAGCCGAGCGCAACCGCCTTTTCTGCGGTGATCTGGTCACCCGTGAACATCAGCTCCTTCGCCATGCACAGCGGAATTTGCCGGATGATGCGTTGCGTACCGCCCGCACCGGGAAACAGTCCGAGCGTGATCTCGGGCAGCCCGAGTTTGGCCTCCTGCGCCACCAACCGGATGTCCAGCGCAAGCAGCAGTTCCGTGCCGCCGCCGAGCGCCCAGCCGTTGATCGCCGCGATGGTGGGTTTGTCGCACACCTCGAAGCGCCGGAAAACACGGTGGATGATCTCGGCGAACGCCTGGTAGTGCGCGAGACCTTGCCGGCTGTCGAGGTCGGCAATATCGCCGCCCGCCACGAACGCGCGGTCGCCGGCGCCGGTCAGCACGATCGCGCGGATATCGTCGTCGCGCTCGAATTGGGTGAGCGCCACTTCGAGCGCCAGCAGGGTGTCGACGTTGAGCGCGTTGAGTGTTTTGGGCCGATTGATGGTCAGCAGGCCAATCGCCTCGCGTTTTTCGATCAGCACCAGTTCGTTCGAATCAGACATGCATGCCTCGTTCAGGAAAGGGTTTGTTTGATGGCGGCAACGACCGTCGCGACGTTCACGGCATATCCGCGTTCGAGGGAACTGGCGAACGGCACGGGCATGAACGGCGCGCCAACGCGCAGCACCGGTGCATCGAGGTCGTCGAAGCCTTCGTCGCCAATCGTCGCGGCGATCTCCGCGCCGACGCCGAACGCCTGGACCGCTTCGTGCACCACCACCGCGCGATGGGTGCGCGAGACCGATTCCAGTACGGTCTGCCGGTCCCAGGGCTGCAAGGTCCGCAGATCGATCACCTCCACGGCGATGCCCTCCGGTTCGAGCGCCACGGCGGCTTCGAGGCAGGTGAACACGGTTGCGCCATACGTCACCAGCGTGACGTCGCGGCCCGCACGCGCGATGCGTGCGCGGCCGATTTCAGCGCTCAGGCTGGCGTCGACCGCGCCCTTGCGCGCGTAGAGTCCCTTGTGCTCTACGAAGACGATCGGGTCCGGGTCGTCGACGGCGGCGCGCAGCAGCGAGTACACGTCCTGCGGCTCGGCCGGGCACACCACTTTCAGGCCCGGCACATGGGCCAGCCACGCTTCCAGACACTGCGAATGCTGCGGGCCCGCATTCACGCCGCCACCGTGCGGCGCACGCAGCACCAGCGGAACGCTGCCCTGCCCGCCGAACATGAAGCGCGCCTTCGCCGCCTGATTGACGAGCGCGTCCATGGCCAGCGTGATGAAATCCATGAACATGATCTCCACGACCGGCCGCAAGCCGGTCAAGGCCGCGCCCACGGCCGCCGAAGTCAGGGCCGCCTCGGAAATCGGCGTATCGCGCACCCGCTGCGGACCGAATTCGTCCAGCAGGCCACGCGTGGCCTTGAACGACCCGCCTGCCTCCGCAATGTCCTCGCCGAGCAGGACGACTCGCTCATCGTGTTGCATGCTGTCACGCAGCGCCTGCGTCACCGCATGGACATATCGCATTTCAGTCGCGCTCATGCGTGTTCCCGTTTCGTGTAGACATCCGCGAGCGCGGATTCGAATGTCGGCAGATCGTCCGCGCGCGCCGCCGCGATGGCGGCCTCGACGAGGCTCGCGATCTCGTGCTCGACCGACTCGACGCGCTCGTCGCTCGCCCCGCTTTCCAGCAACGCCGCGCGACCTCGCGCGACGGGATCGTGCGCCTGGAGCGCGCTCAGTTCGTCTGCGCTGCGATACTTCTGCGCGTCGCCTTCGAAATGGCCGCGCACGCGGTGCGTGATGCACTCCAGCACGAACGGCCCGCGGCCTTCGCGCAACCCCGCGACCGCCGTGCGCGCCGCGTCGGCGACGGCGCACACGTCGTTGCCGTCCACCTGCGCGTAGTCGATCCCGAACGCGCCAGCAAGCGCTTCCAGCTTCGCCGTGAACTGGCGCGACGTGGGCGAGAACTCCGACCACCCGTTGTTCTCGCAGACGAGCAGCAACGGCACGCGCCACAGCGCGGCCATATTGAGCGTTTCGTGAAGCACGCCTTCGGCCATGGCGCCGTCGCCGAAAAAGGAGACCGCCACGCCGTGGGTCTTGCGAATCGCGTGCGCCATGGCGCTGCCCAGCGCGATGGGTATGCCCGCGCCCACGATGCCGTTCGCGCCGAGCACGCCCAGCGAGAGGTCGGCAACGTGCATCGAGCCACCGCGCCCCTGGCACACGCCATGTGCGCGGCCCATGATCTCCTTGAAGAACCCCGTCACGTCCACGCCGCGCGCGAGCACGTGGCCATGTCCGCGATGCGTCGTCGCGAGGGTGTCCTGCGCGTCCAGGGCGCTCGCCACGCCCGCTGCGACGGCTTCCTGTCCGACACTGAGGTGAATGAAGCCGGGGACCTCGCTGTCGGCGAAGAGGCGGCTCAGGGCTTCCTCCACGCGGCGAATCAGCAGCATGCCCCTGTACAGGCCGAAGCGATGCGCCTGAACCGCCTGCGCGCCGGACGAGTCCGATGCGTTCATGCGTACATTCATCTGGACTCCATATCGTTAAGTTCGGTCACGGTTCGCGTTGGCGCGAGTGGGTCCGCATTGATGCGCACCGAGCCGACAATGCGGTCTGTGCCGTCGTCGCCGCGCACCCAGACGTCCAGCTTGCCGGGGTCGCCGTCGACCGGGCTGCCTCCGGCCGTAATGGTCTCCCCCGCGCGAACGGGTTTCACGAAGCGAATGTCGAGTTCGAGCGCCTCGAACGCCGCCGCGCCGAAACTCCGATAGAGCGCCTGCCACAACAGGCAGAGCGACATCGTGCCGTGGGCGATCACGCCGCCCATGGGTGTGTTCGCGGCAAACGCCTCGTCTAGGTGAACGGGATTGAAGTCATCGGTCATTTCCGCGTAATCGCGGATCATCGCGTGATCGACGTGCAGCGTCGCACTCTGAATGGCAAGGGTCATGGTCATCGTCAAGCGGCCCAGATCAGTGACAAGCGTCCTTCGTAGAGGGCGCGGCCATCGTCGCCCGTGCCCTGCGCGAGCAACTCGACGTAGCGGCGCTCCCGTTTGATTTCCTTCCCGTCGCAACGGATCACGGTTCGCACCGCCTCGCCGCGACGCGGCAAGGCGTGCAGGCTGAAGCGCTGCCGCGCATGCACGTTGCCGGGAGGGCGCGGCGTCACGACCGCGAGGTACGCGCGCATCATCATCGCCACCAGAAGCCCGGCCGCCTCGGCTGCGTCGTTCGCGCCGGACGATGCGGTGTCGCCAAAGATCTTCTGCCAGCTTCGCGCGTGCGAGTCGTCGAGCAGCAGCACGGTTTCGCCCATCGTCTTGCCGGGCTCGAAGGTGTCGTAGGTCACGATGTCGCTCATGCCTCGACCTCCGCATAGGGAAGCGACACGCCGTCGATTTCATGAAAGGCAATCGTCACCGGCTGGTCGATCTTCAGATCCCGTTGCGCGCCGTCCCTGACGTTCACCATCAGCCGGAAGCCTTCGTCCATGTCGACAATGGCGAGCGCATAAGGCGCTTGCGCGCGAAAGGCCGGGGTTGGTGCGCGGTGCACGACGGTGAAGCTCAGGATACGGCCGCGCCCTTTCGACGGCTTCCACGTCAACGCCTCCTTGAAGCAATGGACGCATCGGGCGCGCGGAATGCGCTGTACTTTTTCGCAGTGCGAGCAAATCTGGTAACGAAGCACCCCTTCGGCGCAACCCTCCCAGAAGGCGGCGGTCTCCGCCGTCGCGCGAGGCAATGGACGATTCATTTCAGTTCACTCCGAGCACAAGGGAGCAATGCGCGGACAGGATGCCGCCATCGCCGTGTACGAAAGCCAGCTTCGCGTTGTCGACCTGGCGCGCCTGTGCCTCGCCCCGCAATTGATGCACGGCCTCGACCACATGAAACATGCCGCCGGCGGCGCCGGAGTGTCCGTACGAAAGCAGCCCTCCGTGGGTGTTGCAGGGCAAACGCCCGCCAAGCCCCAGTTCGCCCGCCGCGGCCGCGCGGCCCGCCTCTCCGCGCTCGAAAAAGCCTATCGATTCGAGTTCGACCAGCAAGGTGATCGTGAAGGAGTCGTAGATCGCGGCCACGTCGATATCGGCCGCGCTCACGCCCGCACGGGAAAACGCCGTGGCCGACGACGTCTTGCAGCCGAAGTCCGTGAGGCTCGGCGCCGCCACGATGTGCTCGTGCGTGTGGCCCTGGCCCGCGCCCGCGATCTCCACGGGGCGGCGCCGCGTGTCGGCCGCCGCGGCGCGGCTGCTCACCACGACTGCGGCCCCGCCGTCGGAAACGAGGCAACAATCGAGCATGCGCAGCGGCGAAGCGATCTCTTTCGAAGCGAGCACCTGCTCCACCGTGATGGGGTCGCGCTTGTGCGCCTTCGGATGACGCCCCGCATGTCGCCGGTGCTCCACGGCAATGGCCGCGAGTTGCTCCGAACGCACGTCGTACTCGTGCATATAGCGGCGCGCGACCAGCGCATACGACGCCGGCACGCTGATGCCGAAAGGGCGCTCGAACTGCGGATGCCCGACTTCCGCAAGCGCGGCGACGGCGCCGTCGCGCGACATACCGGTGAGCCGGTTGTCGCCCGTCACGACGAGCACGTGGTTGCATTGCCCGCTGGCAACGAGCGCCGCCGCCTGCATGACCATGATGCATGCGCTTGCGCCGCCCGCCTGAATGGCCGCGCAATACCCCGGATGAATGCCGAGATACTCACAGAAAACCGAAGCGAGCATCAAGTGGGGTTCGGTAAAGGAATAGGCGCACAGCACGCCGTCGATCTCGCCGATTTCAAGCCCGGCGTCGGCAATGGCGCCGAGTGCCGCTTCGGCGTGCAGGCTCATGCAGCTCGAACCCGGCAATTCGCCAACGGCTGTGTCGTATGCGCCGGTGATGAAGGCATGCATGCTCATAGCCCGGTGTCTCCCTGGAAGGCCAGCGGACGCTTGTTCAGAAAGTTCTCGACGGCTTGCGCGTGGTAGGGCGAATGCAGCGCGATGGCCTGTGCCGCCGACTCCAGCTCCGCAAGCGTGTCCTGGTCGAGATTGAACGAGCGATTGAGAATGTTCTTGGCCATGCCAAGCGCCTCGGTCGATGCGTGGTGATAGCGCTGCGCCATGGCCAGCGCGGCGCCCAAGAGAGCGTCCGGCTCGACAACGCTGTGCAGAATGCCGAGACGCATGGCTTCGTCCGCGCCGATTTCGCGCGCCGAAAAGACGATGTCCTTGGCCCGCTGCAATCCGACGATGCGCGGCAGCAGGAAGAAGCCGCCGAGATCCGGCACGAGCCCGATGCGGCCAAAGGCGGCGCAAAAGCGCGTGCGCGGCGTGCCGATGATGAAGTCGCAGGCGAGCGCGAGATTGAATCCCGCGCCGAATGCCGGCCCGTCCACGGCGGCGATCACGGGCTTCTCCAGATTGACCAGTTCGCGAAACCACGGATGCAGACGCCGTATGCGGTCGCGGTCGAGGTGGATGGGCCGCTTCGCCTCCGAGAGCGCGCGCAGATCGCCGCCCGCGCAGAACACGCCCGCGCTGCCGGTAATGACGAGAACCTTCACATCGCTGTCGTCGCGCGCCGCGAGCACCGCTTGCGCGAGCGCGGCGCGGACTTCGAGATCGAAGGCGTTGCGCCGTTCCGGCCGGTTCAGCCGGATGACCTGTGTGGCGCCATGGCGCTCCTGCAACACGAATTCGCTCATGGCTTGAACCCCAGGCTGCGAGCGATGATGTTGCGTTGAATCTCGCTCGTGCCCTCGCCGATGACATACACGAGCGCGTCGCGGTGAATGCGGCCAACGGGGTACTCGCGCATGATGCCCGCGCCGCCGTGAATGCGGATCGCCTGTTCGCTCACTTCGAGCGCCGTTTCGCTCGCAACGAGTTTCACGCGCGCGGCCATGGCGGAATCCAGCGTGCCCTGGTCCACGCGCCACGCGCCGTAGTACACGAGCCATCGCGCCGCTTCGATCTTCGCGGACATATCGGCGAGCTTGTGCGCGATCGCCTGGTAGTCGCCAATGCGCTTGTTCGCGACGATGCGATCGTTCGCGTAATCGAGCGCAGCGTCGAGAGCCGCGCGGGCCATGCCCAGCGCGTTGGCCGCGACGCCGACGCGGTTTTCACTGAGCGACTCCATGATCAACGGATAGGTGCCTTCGCGCGCGCCGAGCAGGCAGTCGTCCGGCACGAAGGCGTCTTCGATATGGATGAGCCCGGTTTCCGAAGCGCGAATCCCTTCCTTGCGCAGCTTCTGGATATCGAAGCCCGCGTTGGGCAATTCGACGATGAAGAGGCTGATGGCTTCCGGCGTGAGCTCGGCGCGCGTGCGGGCGGCCACGAGCAGGAAATCGGCATGCGGCGCGTTGGTGATGTAGACCTTGCTGCCGGTGAGCTTCCAGCCGCCCGCGACTTTCTCCGCCCGCGTTTTGAGTGCGCGCACGTTGGAGCCGCCGTCCGGCTCGCTCAACCCGAAGCCCGCGATCTTGTCGCCCGCGAGCGCGGGCTTGAAGAATCGCTCGCGCTGCTCGGGCGTGCCCGCCCGCCAGATCGGCCAGATACCCAGATGCGAGTGTGCCGACCACGCGGAAGCGAAACCCTGGCTCGTATAGCTCAGTTCCTCGCGCACGATGCAGTCGCTCACCTTGTCGAGGCCGCTGCCGCCATCGGCCTCGGGATAGCGCACGCCCAGCAGCCCAAGCTCGCCCCAGCGTTTGAAAATGTGGCGCGGGAACGCTTCCGTTTCCTCCGCCTGTTCGACCAGCGGCTTCAATTCCTCACGGCAGAACCGCCTGACGGTCTCGCGCACGGCCTCGTGTTCGGGCGAGAAGGTGAAGTCAAGACTCATTTTTCTGGCTGCTCCTGGTTGTTCGTCCATGCCGGGTTAGGGCTTGAAATTCTCTATTGCGAATATTGTTCTTTGATGAGAATATTATTCGAGACGATCGGCGATCGGTCAACCTCGTTGAATTGCTCGTTTACACCTAATTAACATTGAATCGATTCGTCGTGCACACTTGTAAACATTCTCTTTGGAGAATTCATATTCTTTTTCGAGAACAGCCAGAACAACCATTCTTAGAGACAGCAGGAGCGTTCGTTGACTGAGCACATCCCCCAGGCCGAGTCCCCCGCCAACCGGTTGGCGTCCATCCTTGAAGCGAGCAGCGTGGCCATCGTCGGCGCGTCGGCGGACCCCGCGAAAATCACCGGGCGACCGCTGGCGTATATGCTGGCCCGCGGCTATCAGGGCAAACTCTTCGCCGTCAATCCGGGGCGCGAGGAAGTCCAGGGATTGCGGGCGTACCCCTCGCTGCGCGCGATTGGCGAGCCCGTCGACCTCGCGATCGTCGGCACCGAAGCGGCGAAGGTCGAAGGCATCGTGGCGGAAGGCATTGCGGCGGGCGTGAAGGCGTTCGTCGTGTTCTCGTCGGGCTTCTCCGAAACCGGCGAGGAAGGCCGCGCGCTCCAGGCGCGTCTGCGCCAGCTTGCCCGCGAGAGCGGCGTCACGATCCTCGGGCCGAACTGCCTCGGCGCCGCGAACAGCGCCTCGGGCCTCATCGCCTCCTTCACGACGGCGCTGGAGGAAACGCCGCTTCGGCGCGGCACGTTTGGCTTCGTGAGCCAAAGCGGCGCGCTCGGCGCTTACTGGCTCGACATCGTTCTGCGCTCCGGACTGGGCTTCAGTCACTGGATCACGACCGGCAACGAATGCGACGTGGATGCCGCGGAAGCGATCGACTATCTCGTCGATCATCCGGATACCGAAGTAATCGGCGTGTATCTGGAAGACATCCGCGACACACTTCGATTCCGCCACGCCCTGCGACGCGCGGCGGCCGCCGGCAAACCCGTGATCGCGATGAAGTCCGGCCGGTCGAGCGCGGGCGCCGAAGCCGCCGCCTCGCATACCGGCGCGCTCGCGGGCGACGACTCGCTCTACGATGCATGCCTCAAACAATTCGGGGCCTTGCGCGTCAATTCGCTAACCGAACTGATCGATACGGCCCGGATCTTCCTGCATCACAGCGTGCCGGGCGGCAACCGGCTTGCCGTCATGTCCGTTTCCGGCGGCGCCGGCGTGCTCATCGCCGACGAAGCGGACGCCCACGGCATGACGCTTCCCGCCTTCGCGCCGCCGACTGCGGACGCGCTCGCCCCCATCCTCCCGTCGTTTGCGAAAGCGTCGAATCCGTTGGACCTGACCGGCAATGTCGTGCAGGACGCGGGCAGTCTCGCGCGCGCGTTGAGCGCCGTGGACGCCGATCCGGATGTCGACGCGACCATCGTCTTTATCGGCATGATGCATAGCATCGCCCCGACGCTCGCCGAGTCGCTGGCCGCGTTGCGCCGAACGCTGAAGCACCCGCTGATCGTGGTCTGGATGAGCGCGCGGGCGGACTCCGTCGCGGCGCTGGAGGCGGCGCATATCCCCGTGTTTGCGGATATTCCACAGGCGGTGCGCGCGCTCGCGTTGTCCGCCGCCGTGAGCGGGCTGCACCGATCGGCCGTTGCCGCCGGTGTGCCCGGCGCGCTTCACGCAAACCAGGCGCGCAAGACGCATGCCGTGACCGAATGGGACGGCAAGGCGCTGCTGCGCGGGCAAGACGCCGTATGCGTCCCGGCCGGCGTACTCGTGGAGCCCGATGGTCAAACGCCCGAACTCACCCTCTCGATGCCGGTCGCCGCCAAGCTGCAATCCACGCGCCTGCTGCACAAGAGCGATGCGGGCGGCGTCATTCTGGGCATTCGCGACGCCGGGCGGCTCGCGGAATCGATTCGTCTCTTGAAGGACATCGCCGCGAAGCAGGACATCCCGCTCCAGGGCGTGCTGATCGAACAGATGGTGCCGTTCGATCACGAGTTGATCCTGGGCTTGCGCCGCGACGCGCGCTTTGGCGCGACGCTCACGCTCGGGCGCGGCGGCGTGGAAGTGGAACTGGACGCCGACGTCGTCACGAGGCTGTTGCCGCTCTCGGCCGGGCAGGTCGAAGCCATGCTGCGCGGACTGCGTGCGAGCCGCCTGTTCGAAGGATTTCGCGGCCGCCCGTCCATGGCCGTCAAGGAGGTCGCGGCCCGCATCGCCGCGCTAGGCGAATGGTTCGCCAGTCTCACCGATGTCGAGGAGCTGGAGATCAACCCCCTGGCGGTGCGCGGCGGCGAAGTCTGGTGCCTCGACGCGCTCGTCACGCGCGCCGTGTGAGCCGTGTGAGCCGCTCGCCGGCCTTCGCGTGGCCGGCGACGATCATATTAAAATCAACCCATTGCACTCTTTGCACGAACTAGCATGGCGACAAATTCAGCGCCGGAGAAACTGGTAGGCGCCCTCTCCAGCGGTCTTGCTGTCCTGCGCTACCTCGCGGCGGCATCGACGCCCGTGGGGGTCACGCGGATCGCCCGCGATCTCGAACTCAACTCAAGCACCTGCTTCAACCTGCTCAAGACGCTGGTTCACGAACGCCTCGTGATTTTCGACGAAAGCGCCAAGACCTACGCGATCGGGCTGGGCCTCGTCGAGCTCGCGAAAGGCGCGCTCGAACAGGCCTCGTATGCCCGCCTCGTGCAACCGCATCTGGCCGAGATCGCCATGCGGCACCGGATCACGGCGACGCTGTGGCAACGCACGTCGGGCGAGCGCGTGGTGCTCGTCGCCAGCGCGGACAGCGCGGGCGCGATGCGCGTGCACATGAGCATCGGGCAACGCCTGCCGATGTATCTGGCGGCGTTGGGGCGCAGCATTGCCGCGGCCTCGGGACTCTCGGCGGCCGAATTGCGAAGCCGCTTCAGCGCCTTGCGCTGGGAAAACGCGCCGCCATTCGAAGCGTGGCTGGCCGATGTCGAAGAAGCGAAGATCAAGGGCTATGCCGTCGACGTGGACCGCTATGTGCGAGGCGTCACGACAGTCTCGGCCGCCATCCTGGACGGCGACCAAAGCCCGGTGATGGCGATGAGCGCCGTGGGTTTCAGCGGGCAATTCGACGCCGGCTCGATCGAAGCGCTTGGCGCGGACCTGCGCGCGCGCGCCGCTGAAATCTCCCGGGCGGTATCGGGCGTTTGACCGTGGTTTTGATCGATGACGGCGCGCGCGGCTTGCATGGCCGCACGCGCCGCCGCGCAACCGGTGCTTGCGTCTACGCGACCAACGCTTCGTACTCCTCGCGAAACCGGTTGAGCGAGCTTTCGACCACCGTCACCGCGCCGTCGATGAGACCGCAGCGACCGCTGCCGGGCAGAATGCGGCACAGGTTCTCCAGCGCGTCGAGATCGGCGCGCACGCCGCGCCCGGTGTCGAGCCGGTTGAGCAGGCGCATTAGCTGAAACGTTCCGCCTTTGCAGGGCGGACATTGCCCGCACGAGCCTTGGGCGAAGAAGCTCACGTACTCCGCGACCTTGCGCACAATGCTGGTGCCCTCCGAAACGACGATCATCGCGCCGGTTCCAAGCCGCGAGTGGCGTTGCCGGACCGAGTCGAAGTCCAGCGCGACATCGAGCTCGCGTTGGGTCAACAAGGTGTTGGAAGGGCCGCCCGTGAAAACCGCCTTGAATTTCTTGTCCTGTAGCATGGCGCCGCCGTACTGGAAGACGAGCGTCGCGAGGCTCGTGCCCATCGGCAGTTCGTACAGGCCAGGACGCAAGACGTCGCCCGAGAGCGAATAGAGTTTGGTGCCCGCCGCGTCGCCCACGCCCAGGTCCCGATACCACTGCGCGCCATGTCGCAGGATGCCCGGTACGTGAGCGAGCGTCTCGGTGTTGTTCACGATGGTCGGCGCGCCATGCACGCCCTGCTGCGCGGGGAACGGAGGTTTGCGGCGCGGAAACGGAAAGCCGCCCTCCACGCTCGCGATGACCGCCGTTTCCTCTCCGCCGATATACAGCCCCGAACTGGCAAGCACGCGCAGTTCGACCGTCCTGCCGATAGTCTGCTCGATCGCCGTGAAAAGCCGATGCGCCCGCCACTGCCGCGCCGCCTCGCGAGTCGCCGCGAGCGAGTGCTGCTGATGCGGGTTCACGTAAAGAATGACGTGGTTGGCGCGCGTCGCGAGCGCCGCGATGAGCGCGCCTTCAATCACCTGGTGCGGCGTATGCTCCAGCAGGAAGCGGTCCTTGAAGGTGCCGGGCTCGTCCTCGTTGCCGTTGCAGATGACGTACTTGTCGCCTTCGGGCGCGGCGGCCACAGGCGTCCATTTCTTGTGCGTGGGGAATCCCGCGCCGCCCATGCCGCGCAAGTCCGCCTGGGCGATTTCAGCGATGATCGCCGCCGGGTCTTGCAGCGCCTTCGCCAGTCCCTCGCCGCCACCGTGCGCGAGCCAGGCGTCGAGGTTCGCGCCGACGCGGATTTCGTCGCGCATGAGATTCTGGTTGAGCTCGTCCATTGGGCGCTCCGTGGATTGCATCAGCGGGGGCTTCCCACTCCGTGCGCGTGCTTGTCGGCGTGCTTGTCGGCATGCAGGCCGGCGTCGGCCCGCAGGTCGAAGTGCGCGTAGTCGGGGAAAAGCCGGGGCGCCTTCACGCTCAAGGGCAATCCCGCGAGCGTGAGTTCACGCTGCCACGCGTGAACGTGACCGATGCCCGCGCGGCTCGCCATGACGCGCGCCTTCGCTTGCGCCGCGCTCGCGCCCACCCGCCGCCCCATGCTCAGGATGTCGAGCAAGGCGTTGCCCATCAGCCGGTTGCGCCCGTGTATGCCGCCCGTCACCTCGCCCGCGCAGTACAGGCCGGGCACGTTGGTCGCCCCGTCCTTGCCGATCGCGACGCCGCCGTTCTGGTAGTGCAGCGTGGGATACACGAGAAACGCCTCGCGCGCCGGATCGATACCGCACTTGCGCGCGAGATGGCGCAGCGTCACCAGCCGTTGCGCCAGGATGCCGGGGTTTTCCATTTCGAGCGTCGGGGTGTCGAGGAAGACGCCGATCCGCCCGTCGCGCATGATGGCGCGCCCTTGCGCGCATTCGCGCAGGATGGCCGACGCCACCACGTCGCGAGGCGCGAGTTCGTCGACGAAGCGCTCGCCTTCGCCGTTGAGCAATCGGGCGCCCGCGGAACGCGCGGCTTCGGAGATCAATCCGCCCGCCAGATGGTGCGGCCAGGCAACGCCGGTCGGGTGGTACTGGAACGAGTCGAGCTCGCGCAGCCGCGCGCCGCTGCGATAGGCCAGCACCAGACCGTCGGCGGTCGCGCCGTAATGGTTGGAGGTGGGAAAGGCGTTGAGATGCAGGCGCCCCGCGCCACCCGTGGCAAGAACCACGGCACGCGCGCGCACCAGCACGAAGGCGCGCCATTCGAGGTTGTAGAGCACGGCGCCCGCGCAGCCGCCGTGCTCGTCCGTCAATAGCTCGACCACGGGGCAGCGGTTCCATACGTCGATGCCGGGATCGAGATCGACGGCCTCGCGCAGCACGCGCATCATCTCCAGCCCGGTGTAGTCCCGATAGGAAAGAATGCGCGCCGCCGACGCGCCGCCGGCCCTCTTGCGCGCGAGGTCGCCGCCGATCGGCCGGTCGCCCTCCAGATCGAACATCATGCCGAGCCGGATCAGCCAGCGGATCACATCGGGGCCGTCCATCACCATTTGCGCGACGAGCTCCGGGTCGCTGCGGAAATGGCCGGCGCGCAATGTGTCCTCGAAGTGCAGCTGCGGACTGTCGTCCTCGCCCACGGCCGCCTGGATGCCGCCTTCGGCCATCACCGTGTTGCTGTCGCCAAGGCGCAGCTTGTTCGCGAGCATGACCTGCGCGCCCTGCTTCGCCGCGGTGAGCGCCGCGGCGCACCCGGCGCCGCCGCCGCCGATCACGAGCACGTCGGTCGCGACCAGTTGCGCGCCCGCCAGGTCCACGTCGTCGATCAGCGCGTTGGCCTGCAACTGGCGCGCGAGATCGGGCTGGCACGGCTCGCCGCGATTCGCGCCCACGGCCAGCGGCACGCGCGCGTTGGGGCCGTGGTCGGGGTGATAGCCCTTCAGGAGTGCATCGACGGATTGGGTGTCGGCGCGCAACGCGGGTGCGCCGCCGGGACGGTAATGCTGCCGCGCGTTGTCGTAGGGAATCGCGTTCGCCATGATCTCGCGCTCCGCTTAGCGTGGCGGCCGCGCGGCCGGTGCATCGAAATCGATGGTCATCTCGCCGCTTTCGATCTGTTGCAGCCGCCGGATGAGATTGGCCGGGCGCTGCGAGTGGGCCGCGATCATCCGTCTGACGAAGAGGCCCAGGTGATTGGGCCGGATGTGTTCGGGGCAAGCGAGCGTGCAGAGATTGCACATCACGCATTCGTCGAATACCTGGCTCGCCGCGTCGAGGCGGCCCTCCACGGCGAGGTTCACGCCGCGCTGGACCTCCAGGCCCTTCGGGCAGGCGCGGTCGCAACCGCTACAGTGGCGGCAGTGGGACGCCTCGGGAAAGATTTCGGCCATGGTGCGCAGCGCCTGCCAGCTATCGCCGAGGTCCTCCATGCGATACACGTGCCGCGCGGCCGTGGTCAGGTAGTCGAGGAAGGCGACCTGCATGCCGTCTTCCACCAGCGTCTCGCACGCGAGCACGGTTTTCACGTCCTGCTCGCCGCTGCGCCGGACCATGACGCGGCAGGAACCGCACACGCCCTGCCCCATGCACCCCACGCCTTCCACCAGCGTCTGCCCGGCATGCACGAAGGCTTGCAGGATCGAGCAGTGGGCCGGCGCCTCCAGCTCGCGCCCTTCAATGCTTAGGCTAACCATCTTCGGTCTCCTTGCGCGGCACTCGCGCCACGCACGTGAACCTGCGGAAAACGGCTCGTCAACCATAGCACAATGAGGCTCGCCGTTCGCCGGGGCGCGCGATGCGATGCGCGTGCATAATTGCCCCTCGCTGTAACTTCGGTGAACGTCGTGAAGCGCTGGTTGATTCGCTGTGCATCGGTAATCGCTGGACTCGTGATTCTCGCGACGGCATCCGGTAATGGCTACGAGGCCTATGACCGGCATCAGGCTCAAAAGGCCTTTCCAGCGCCGGAAGAAGTGGTCGATATCGGCGGGCGCGGCATTCAACTTGATTGCCGGGGCGCGGGCTCACCCACGGTCGTGTTCGCATTCGAGCGGCCGGACACCGTGATCGATGCCGTGCTATCCGTCGTCGACGCGGTCCGCGCGGGCGATCAACACTGAACGGCCGGTAATACGCGAGCGAATCGCAAATCGATTCGTTACCCTAACTTTTAACGACAATCGACCATGCTCTTCGACCCCGCGCGCCACGAACCCCTTGACCCCGCCGCCTGGGACGCAGCACGCGCCCAGGCAACGATCGCGCGCATCGTCGACGACACGCGCGCCGCGTTCACACCCGAGTGGCTATGGCCCTCGCATCCGCTCGACCTCGAAAGCGACGGCGGCGTCGCGCCTGCGCTCACGCCGCTTTATTTCGGCGCAGCGGGTGTGGTCTGGGCGCTTCACTACCTCGATGCCCTCGGCGCCATCCAGGCACCGGCCACGCAAACCGCCTGGCTCGACCACATCGAGCCGATCCGCGTTCACAACCAAGCGTGGCTCGCCAGGGTGGGCATCCATGCCGATGCGTCGTACCTCATCGGCGAGTTGCCCATGCTCATGCTGCACCATGCGCAAGCGCCCACGCCGGCACTCGAAGCGCGGCTCGCCGGGCTGATCGCCGGCAATATCGATCATCCCGCGCGCGAGCTGATGTGGGGCGCGCCTGGCACCTTGCTGGCCGCCTGTTTCCTGTTCGAGCAAACGCAAAACGAGCGCTGGGCAGCGTTGTTTCGCGAGACGGCGGCGCATTTGTGGAGCCAGTTGCAGTGGTCCGACGAGCACGCGTGTCACTTCTGGACCCAGGATCTGTATGGCCAACGCTCCACGTATCTCGACGGCGTGCACGGCTTCGTCGCGACCGCTTCGCCGTTGATTCGCGGGCGGCACCTGCTCGACGCGGCGCACTGGTCGCGCTGGCAGGAGGCGATCGCAAACACCGTGCGCAAAACGGCGACCTGGGAAGACGGCAAAGTCAATTGGCGCGCCCAGCTCCACTCGAAGCCCGCTTCGAACGACGGCCTGCTGATGCAGTTCTGTCATGGCGCGCCGGGCTTCGTCACCTGTCTTGCCCGATTTCCGGACGCGACGCTCGACGATCTCCTGATCGCGGCGGGCGCGGCCATCTGGGAAGCCGGTCCGCTCGTCAAAGGCGCGTCGCTCTGCCATGGCACGGCGGGCAATGGCTACGCGTTCCTCGCGCTGTACGGGCGCACCCGCGACCCGATCTGGCTGGAGCGGGCCCGCGCGTTTGCGATGCACAGCATGCGCCAGTGCGAAGCGCATGCCGCAGAGTACGGGCGGCTGCGCTACTCGCTATGGACCGGCGATCCGGGTTTGGCCATCTATCTGGCGGACTGTTTGCGCGGCGAGGCAGCGTTTCCGACGCTCGACGTCTTTTATCCGCCTCGCGCCAGCTAGCATTCGCGGCGCTGCGGTCCATCGCGCGCTCAGCGCACGGCTAGGGCGCCGCCTTCGCGATGAGGGACTGGAGCCGTGCCTTCGAGCGCGGATCCATCGGATGCAATTCGCACCCCACGCGGCTCCATCCTCTTTCGCGATCCTCCGCGACCCAGCGAACATCGAGCGCAACGGCGAGGACGATTTCGTCTTCGTCGTCGATCGGCGGCGACTGCAACCATCCCGAGACCGTTTCGCCACGAGACAGCAAGCCGTTCCTCACATGCAGGAGCGCGCCGTGCGAGCTCAGGTCCGCGACCTGCGCGAGCGCCCTGCCGTCCTTGTTCAACAACAGCGGGGCGAACAACATTGGCGTGCGCACTTCCCGACGCAAATCCAATCCACTATTCATACGCGTGACACCCGTTTTTTCGACATTTCGTTTTTATGGTGCACCGGTCCTTTCCGCGAACTTCGCCGAAGCGCTACGCCTGTTTCGGTGAAGTGGAACAAGCTTGGGGGAGAGGCATGGTGTGGCGCTGGGATTGTAACGTGATTGCGAAAAATCAAGTGATTGCCAATCGGTAATGACGTTATGGCAATATCGGCGGCCCGTATATCGGGCGAATACGGGCGAATGGGAGAAAACGATTGAACCGGGCGCGTGGCCCTATATCGGGGCAACTCGCGCAATGGCGGCGCGCATTGGCGCAGCGACAGCCAAACGTTATCGCGCCCGGTAACGCGAGGGTTTTCCGGGCGCTTTCGAAAGTGCGCTTAGTTGGCCACCTTCAACTGACCGCCGTTGCCAAGGCCGCCCTTCACCTGCTGGGCCTTGTATTCACGCACGGAATCCACGAGGTTGTTCAGCGAATCGGTAAACGCCGCGACGATCACCTTACCCTCCGGCGTGTCGGCGTAGCCACCGATTGCGCCCGTGGTGTGGGTGCTCATCAGGCTGCCGATCGCACCGATATCCATGTCGCGCGCGGAACCCGTCGCCGCCGCAAGCTGAACGGACGAGCGGTTGTCGACGAGCGTGAGCACCGTGGAAGCCGATTTCGTGTTGACGTTGCCCGCCACCTGCGCGGCGACGCCGCCGACCACGGGCACCAACGCCAGCAGGCCGCCAATGCTGCCCGCGTTCTGGTTCGAGAACGTGATGGTCGGCGTCATGGTGTAGTCGGCCAGCACGACTTGCCCCTTCTTGATGCGATTGCTCTTGCGGGCTTCGCCCGAATTGCTCAGCGCGCGCTCGGTCATGGCCTGATTCAGCGCGCGGCCCCGGTCCACCACGACGAAGCAGTTCGACTGCTGGACGAGCATTTTCAGCACCGGCACCGTACTGCCGAGCTGGTACTGGCCCGTGAGGATGTTGTACCAGGGCGCTGCCGTGTCTTCCTCGACGGCGATGGTGCCGAGCGGCGCGGCGCAACGATGCATCGCATCGGCCGTGGGAGCGTGCGTGCCCGCAACGGCGGTGCTGTCGGGGCTGCTGTTACCGCCACCCAGTTGCATGTTCGAGCACGCGGCAAGCGTGATGAGAGAAAGCACCCCGACGCTTTTAGAAGCGTATTTCATTATGGTCCTGTCTGGTCAGATTGATTTTTATCGTTTGCGCATTTTCATGGTCATCAAATGCGGCCAACATACTATCAATTTCATTCGCGCATTACGAACGATTCCACACCAACGAACGTTAAATGGTATGCGCTCTGCATAGCGTCCGATGGCTGACATATCGCTCATGTAGCATCGCCTGGAATTGCGAATTTGCCGCGTTAGCGCGTCAATCCGCGATTCCCGTGAATCGCGGAAATACCGTTGCGCCCGCACCGATCCAGACTTCAGTACCACATGCCGATATAGTTGCCGTCGGCGGAACCGCGCTCGACAATCACGTATTTCAGCGTGTTGGTGGCTGTCATGAAACGGTACGCGGTCCAGATCGTTTTGCCCTGCTGCGTGTCGACGTAAGGCGTTCCGTTGATGGCAGCCTGAATAGAGGCGGCCGGCACCTGGACGGCCGTTAATGGCCCGGAATTCGTGGACCCTGTGTAGAGTTCGAAGTTCGCGTTGCCATTGGCGTCAAATGACAACGTTTGCGGATTCGCCTGGTTCACCGGATCGCAATACTGGTTGAACGTGAAACTGCGGCCGGCCAGCTCGCTCAAGCTGGTGACCTGCGTTGCACTGGCGGTAATCAGAATATCGGTCGCGGCAAAGCCATTGTCACTGATGCTGCCCGACGGTGCCGCACCGCAAATTTCATACGCCCCGTCGAGATTGGGTTCGACCGTCGTGCCTTGAATGGCGCCGTTGACACCATAGGGGTCGAAAATTCGGGTCGACGCCGATCCGGAAACACTGATCGGGCCGATATTGGCAATCGCCGTGTTGTTGACCTGAATGACCGTCGAACTACCGGATTTGCCGTAGGTAATCTGCCCCGTCCAGCCGCTTTGCGTAATGGTCTGCGCGTTGGTTTTCGTCGGCAGGTTATCGACGAACGAGGCGCCGCTCCACGGGGCGCCCGTGGGTCCGGCACTCGCGTTGTAATCGGTATAGGCCACCGAATAAGGCAAGGTTGTATTCGTCCCGCTGCTGCTTTTGTCGCTGCCGCCACCGCCGCCGCACGCGGCCAGCGCCGCGCTCATTGCGACCGCGATGGATGTTTTTGCTGCTCGCATGATTTCCCCCGTTCATAAAGCGCGTGCGCGCACAACGCGTATTCTTGCGCGTCGCTTGGGGAGCAGCATCGTCAAAGTTGATGAAGTTGTACGGCTCGACCGGAAGGCGAAACGGGCGATTCAGGCGCGACGACTGTTGCATGCGGCTTACGGACCACTTTGCGTTCGACCGCTCGCCAAGGCGCTTTGCGCCCCGCGAACTGCCCATTCCCGAACTAAGCAAATCATGATTTGTTGGTTTGCCCGAATTCATTGCAGGTCGACAATCATCGGGCATGGATTCGACATCCGTCGATCTCCTCTCCCCTGTTCATTGCCGGGCCTCATCCGATGAAGGCGTTCTCCTCCCCATTCCGCGTGCGCGCGGCCGGAACCACCGTGATTGCGGCGTGCGCGGTCGCGGCCATTCTTCTGCAAAGCGGCTGCAAGCCTCACGAGGCACCGGCACAAGACGCGAGCGCGTCGTCAAAGCAGGCCCCGGCGCAGCAGGAAATCACGTATTTCAAGTATCCCGACAATCCGGCGTTCGATCTCGTCTATCTGGCCGACAAGCTGGGCTATTTCGACAACACGAGCACGCGGCCCAAATATGTCGGCAAGATTTCCGCGCCGCAGATCATTCCGCTCGTCGGCACCGGCGATATCGATTTCGGCACGCGCATGGTGCCGCTGGTCATCTCCGCCATCGCCAGCGGCGCGGATATCAAGGTCATTTCCGCCGGTGGCGAGACGCTGCCCGACGCACCCCACATGAAGTATTTCGTGCGCAAGGATTCGGGCATTCTCGGGCCGAAGGATTTCGAGGGCAAGACGGTCGCGTTCAACAGCTTCGGCGCGTGCGCGGAGTTCGTCACGAAGAAATATCTCGCGCAGCATGGCGTGAATGTCTCGAAGGTGAACTGGCTCGTCGTGCCCGACAATCAATCGGAACAGGCGCTCGTCACGAAGAACGTCGACGTCGCGATCATTCACCCGCCCTTTTCCGGCGCGGCCGAAGCCGATCCGCAACTGCGCAAGCTCTGGAGCGACTGGGACGAGGATCACGGTCTCGGCGGCATGGCGCCCTATAGCGTCAATGGCGCCTTCGCGCGCGCTCATCCCCAGGCGGTGCGCGACTTCGTCGCTGCGATCGCGAAGGCGGGCAACTGGGTCAACGCGCATCCCGACGAAGCACGCAAGCTCACGGCGGAACGCCTCGGCATCGACGAACGGCTCGTCGAACGCTATGCGTACGTGAAGGATCTCGTGGTGACGGAGCCGCCGATCCAGTACTACATCGACATTCTCGAACAGGCGGGCAAGATTCCGAAGGGCAAGGTCAACGTGAAGGACGTCTACACGAACGACTTCAATCCGTTCGTGAAGCACGAGGCGCAAGCCAGCGCGACGACGCCCGCGACCGGAACCGGAACCCGCTCGTGAGCACGGTCATTTCGGCACGCGAGAAGATCGTCGCGCGCGACCTTTCGCTGACCTACACGAACGCGAAGACGCACGCGCCGCATACGGTGCTCAAGCGCTTCGATCTCAGCGTGCGCGAAGGCGAATTTCTCTCGCTGCTCGGTCCGAGCGGTTGCGGTAAATCGACGTTCCTCAACGTGCTTGCCGGGCTCACGCCGCCAACCTCGGGCGAGATTCGCGTGGACGGCGACCCCGTGAGCGCCGTGCGGCAGAAGCTCGGTTTCGTCTTTCAGGGCTATGCGCTCTTTCCGTGGCGCACCGTGCGCAAGAACGTGGAAGCGGGGCTCGAGATTCGCGGCATGAAGCGCGCCGAGCGGCGCGACGAGGCCGAGCGCTTTTTGCGCCTCGTGGGCCTGCTCGATTTCGCCGATCACTATCCGCATCAGCTTTCCGGCGGCATGCGCCAGCGCGTGGCAATCGCGCGCGCCCTCGCCTACGGTCCCGAGATCCTGCTGATGGACGAGCCGTTCGGCGCACTCGACGCGCAGACGCGCGAACTGCTTCAGCAGGAACTGCTCGGCATCTGGGAGCGCAGCGCCACGACGGTCGTGTTCGTCACTCACAGCATCGACGAAGCAGTCTTTCTCTCGGATCGAGTGGCCATTCTCGGGCGCGGCCCCGGGCGCGTGAAGGAAATCATCGACATCGATCTGCCGCGTCCGCGCGACGACGCGCTGCGCCACTCGGCGGCGTTCGTCGCGCTGCGGCAGCGCGCATGGGCGAGCCTGAGCACGGAGCTCGACGCACCGCCCGCCGCCAGGGCGGAGGTCGACGCTCAAACCGGAGTCCAACATGTCTGATTCAAGCGGCGTGCGCGAATCGTCCGTATTGCTTTCCGCCGATGTGCGCGGCGGGCGCGGCGTACGCCGCGTACGATTTGGCACGCATGTCGCGCGCCTTTCCGTGGGCGTGGAACGCTCCATCGCGCTCGTCGCCTTCCTGCTGCTGTGGGAGTTGCTGCCGCGGCTCGGCATCGTCAACGCCGCTTATCTGAGCCCGCCTTCGCAGGTCGCCGTCGCCATCGCACGCCTGTTCGCAAGCGGCGAAGTGTGGACGCATATCGGCGCGAGCGCGTTGCGCTCCTTGAGCGGGCTGCTCCTCGCGGTTGCGGGCGGCATCGTCTGCGGTTTCCTGCTCGGCTGGTTTCGCCGTGTCGAGCGCATCGTCGATCCCGTATTCCAGTTGCTGCGGCAGGTCTCGGCCTTCGCGCTCTTTCCCGTCTTCATCCTGTTTCTCGGCATCGGCGAGTCGTCGAAAATTGCCATCGTCATTTGGGCCGCCTTCTGGCCTGTGCTGCTCAACACGATTGCGGGGGTGAAACAGGTCGAGCGCCTGCTGATCGATTGCGCGCGCTCGATGGGCGCTTCGCAACGCTTCATCGCGACCAAGGTCGTGTTGCCTTCGGCGTTGCCGCAGATCCTGACCGGCGTGCGCCTGGCCGGTGCATACAGCATCACCGCGCTCGTCGCGGCGGAGATGATCGGGGCGCGCTCGGGGCTGGGGTTCTATACGCTCAATTCTCAGGAAACGTTTCAGATTCCCGATATGTATGCGGGCATCGTCTTGCTCGCACTATTCGGACTGCTGATCAATCAGAGCCTGTCGATACTCGAACGGCGACTGCTGCGCTGGCGCGTCGGTCTCGCGCAGAATGGCTAGGCTCGCCCCGCTTGCGGCGACGCCCGGCGCACGTCGCGCACATCGCGTGCGCGGGCCCGCCGCGGCGCTGGCCGGTGCACTGGTGCTGCTTGCCGTGCTCGCATGGGCTCTGATGGGCGACGTTCTCCCCAACCATCCCGACGATGACCGCCCGTTCGCCGCCGCCATTGCGCGCGGCGCGATGATTGTCGCGGTACCCCCGCGCCCGGCGCCTACCCTGTATATCGGCAAGGTCGACCGCACCGCTCGCGCACCCGATCCCTTCGCTGCCGCCCTTGCCACGGACCTCGCGCGCCGCGTGGGGTTGCCCGTGCAGTTCGTGCTTGCCGAACCGGCCGCCGCGCGCGCCGCCGTGCAGTCGGGCCAGGTGGACGCCGCAATCGCCGGCCTGGGCTTCTCGCCCGATGCAAGGGTTGCGTTCGCACCGGCTTCGTACACGAGCGGACGCGGCATGGCGCTCGTCCTCAATCATGGCGAGGTGCGGCAATGGCGTGACCTGGGTGGCCGCGCGCTTTGCGCCGCGCGAGACGACCCGTACGCCGCGCGCGCGGCGCGTGAGTTCCATGCGAGCGTTCAGGGCTTCGACAGGCCGCTCGATGCGCTCCTTGCGTTTCAGGCAGGCGATTGCGCGGCGCTTGTCGCAGACGAACTGGTGATTGAAGGCCTGCTCAAGCAGCCTGACTGGTCTTATTACCGCCCGCTGCCCGGCACGGTCGCGCCGGCGCCCGCCTTCATCGCGACCCGCGCGGGCGAAGTGGCGAGTGCCGCGTTTGTCGGCGAGACGATTGCCGACTGGCGGCGCGTCCGCTGGCTCGCCACGGTGCGCAAGGACCAGGCGGTTAGCCTCGCATTCGACATGTTCAACGCGGAAAACGACTTGTATTGCCATTAGCCGCGCGAGGCGGCGTGGCAGCCGTAGCGGGCAGACATACGCCTGCCGCTACGACGGTGTGGCACGCTTTTGGCCCGTTACGCTGCTGCGACTTCCGGCGCAGCCGTGACCTCGACGGGTGCCGGAGCCGTTTTAGCCGCTGCTTTGGCGGCCGTCTTACGCGGTGCCGAAGCCTTTTTCACAGGCGCTGCGGCTTTGCGCGCGCGTGCGCCTTCTGCCGGAGCGGCCGCGCGTCGGCCAGTCGCCTTCTTCGCGGCGGGCGTTGCCTTGACCGCCTTTTTGGCTACGACACGTTTGGCGGTTGCCTTCTTCGCGGGTGCCGCTTTGGCACCGGCATCCTTCGTCTTCGCACCGGCTTCGATCAGGAATTTCGAACGATCCTTGACGTCGCGAATCCACGCCGGCGCGCGCCCACGGCCCGTCCACGTCGCGCCCGTTTTCGGGTCTGCGTATTTCGGCGCGACCGGCTGCGCGCTCGCACGCGGCGTTTTGGCTGCCGCTTTCGCGCCCGTAGCCGCCGGCTTTCTGCCGCGCTTCTTGCCGATAAAGCTCTCAATGTCAGCGATGCTCAGTCCGTGCTTGTGCATCAATTCACGGATTCTGGTCAGCCCCACCGACGTTTGTTTCTCGGCGATTGCTGCCGCCTGTTTCTGGAGTTTTGCAATTTTCAGGCTGATCGCGTCCAAAGTTACCATTTCAAGTCCTCGCTGTGGGGTTTGCCGTCCATGCGATCCCGGAACTGCTATGGCATATCGAAATTCGGTCTGCCCGTCAGAATTGACGCCATCGTCGCGATCGTGATTATGGCTTTAGCGATGCGCGTATGCAAATCGAATGCGCACTCGATCAGTGACTGGAATGTAACGGGAAATTAATCGACCAACTGATCAATTCGCATCCCTGACGATTTTCCAGAGAGCTCAAACAGGTGACGTGCGGCATTAAAGCGTTTTTATTTGCTCGCCCGCGATGCGCTCATGCGTCCAAAAACGAACTGCCCGAGGTACCAGCCGAGCTCCGTGTTTGCGAGGATGTCGCTTTCGGTGACGTCGGCGGGCTCGAGTTTCATGCGGCGCAGCATCAACTTGCCCTCGCGCGATGTCACCCAGCCCCGGATGAAATCGCGCTTGCTGCGCTCGTCGGCCGCGAGGTAATGCTCGCGGCCGAGCGTCGCTTCCTCGTTCATGCGCGAGCGCGACTCTTCTTCTTTCGACGCAATGCTCTGCGCGACCGAGGCGGGAACCTCGGCCGGTTCGGCGCCGGCTTGAACGTCGCTGCCCAGCAGCTTCGCCTGGACGTCGACCATCGTGCGCTCGGCTTCCGACATTTTCCAGTTATCGCGTAGCGCCTTCATCAGATAACCGGACGGACTCTTTTTGACCTGGCCGCGATGGAGCCGGAAGCGCGTGTATTCGATCGCCTGCTGAATGCGTTCGTCCGTCCAGGTATCGCGGTTCTCGGAAATCTCGCTGAACTGGCGCGACGAAAGATTGAATTCGTCCTTCAGCACCTTGTAGACATGGCTCGCATCGGCGAGGCTCGCCATCACGGCGTCCGCGGTTTCCTTGCGCTTGAGGACGAAACGGATGCGATCGATTTTCTTCGACGAAGTCGACTCGGTCCTCGTTTCGTACGAGAGCTCGATGTCGGACACCTCGTTGATTTCCTTGACGGCGGGCTCGAGCCAGTCGCGCTTGAAGTATTTGAAAATGGCCGCGTTTGCGCCCATTTTCCCCGGCCACGTGCGCATCACTTCAAGCGGAATCCAGTCGGTGCGTCCGGCCGCGACGCTGGGCAGCACCTTGTCGTAGATGGCTCGCGCGAGGCTGCGCGTGAAAGCGGTCGAGATACGCAGGCTCAGCCAGTGCGACGTGCGCGGATCGCGGATATGCGGCACCAGCGTCGGGTGCACGTCGAACCGGACACGGCCGCGATGAAACGCCACGAGGCCGATGAGCTGCACCTGGACCCACAGGTCGTTTTCGTTGGGATCGCGGTCAGAGGGCGTGTTCGTCACGCGGATCTTGGCGTTTTGCGCTTCGTCCGCAATCGTGCGCAGATGCTTGAGATTGCGGCTGTCATAGCGCATCAGCCACTTGAAATAGTTCAGCTCGACATCGTACTGGTCCTGAGGCTGCAACTCCTGGGCGACGATGAAGTACGCCGCGTCGAGAAAACGACGCGCCGGCAACCCCATGTTCACGATTTCGGTGAAGAAGTTGTTGCGCTGATACCCGATCTCGCGGCTGGACTCGTTCACCGGCAAACCGAGGTCGAACATGTCCTCGAACAACGCCAGGGCCATCTGCCTTGGCGTTGTTTTCGTTCTGCCCTCTTGCGGATTGTCCGATGCCATTGCGTGGTCTGCGCGGTTGAAGTCATGCACTTTATCACCCGTAGGTGAGCTGTCAACACAACAAACCTCACCTTCGAGAAGCGGTTCAACCTGCGTCTTGCGTTGGCGTCGAATCATGCACAAACAACCTCACCACGCGCACAACAGACCTCACCTCTAACGCGCGGTAAAAGCGCATAGCGGGCCGCGCGGTATGGGTTTCCGGGCGATAGGCGGCCGTTTGCACAATGAACCTCACCCTTGTGGATAACATGCCGCCACGCACATCAGACCTCACTATCGTGCGGCCTGGATCTCACCTTCGCGGGGATAAAACCTCCCTTTGGTGCACAACAGACCTCACCTTCAGCACAAGGAATCTCACCTTTTCGACCCTAAGTCTTTGTTTTTTATGGAAGCACTGGCGATTGTTAGTTTGTCTGTCCTGTTTTTAGGTTTACAAAAACAACCTACAAACGGAGCTACCACAGCCTGAGTAATGGATGAGATACAGCGTGGCGGTCATTCGGGACGCAGCGAGCCGCGCTATTTCTACGGATTTGTGCTTTTGCGAAGCGCCGCAGCCGGGGAACCATGGTGAGGTCCGTTGTGCAAGCTGGAAGTCCTGGCGTTTCGTGCGGGTTCAATCGGCGGCAAACGCCCGATTTCGTTGGGATGATGGTGAGGTCATTTGTGCCATCGTGGCTCGAAAGCACTATTTTTGCCGTCTACGCGGGGTGATTTGCGGCGTCAGGAACAGGAAGGTGAGCCCCGTTGTGCTCGATTCGGCGCGCTATTGCGCCTGCGAGAGCTTGATTTCTGGCATTTTGAGCCGAAAAATCGAATAAATTTCTGTGTTTACAGTGATTTAGGCTGAAAAATCGAGTCCGCTTCTGTATTATGAACTTTATCGAAATTTCCTCGAAAACCTCAGAATGGTGAAAACAAGCCAACTTCCAGCCGTCGATCGGACTGTGCCTCTGGAACAGATTAGCGCGTTCGCTGAGAAGGTGTCGATTTTTACGGACGAGCTGCGCGAAACGATCCTGGCGCCGCGGCCCCGAAAGATGGCGCCGGTGTTCAAGACAGGTGAGATTGCCGCGATGTGCAACATCACCCATTCCCAGGTTCAGTACCTGGCCACCAAGGGGGACGGTGACCTCCCCCCCGGTAAGGCGGCGGGAACGGGACGCACGCGGACTTTCACACTCGAAGAAGCGCGCATCTGGGTGCAGAAAGTCTCCGACATCTATCAGACTCCCCTTGTGACCGGGACCCGGGAGCCGGACGGAAAAATCATCATAACAGCCCAGCTCAAGGGCGGCTCGGCCAAAACCACGACCACGATGTGCCTGGCCCAAGGTCTGACGCTGCGCGGACGCAAGGTGCTAGTCGTGGACCTCGACCCGCAAGCTTCCTTGTCCGAACTCTGTGGCTTGTATGCCGAGAAGGACGTGACGCCCGAAGACACCGTGCTGCCCTATATCTACGACCAGCAGATTGAAGGTGGTCTGGGTGCTCGCATTCAGTCGACTTATTGGGACGGGCTTGACGTCATACCGGCGCACACGGAACTCATCGGGGCGGAGTTTCATTTGCCCGCAATGCAGAAGATCAAGCCGGGTTTCAAATTCTGGACGGTGCTGCGCGAGGGGCTCGAACCGCTGCGCAAGCAGTACGACTACATCCTGATGGACACGTCGCCGTCGCTCTCCTATATGAACCTGAACGCGTTGCTCGCGGCCGATGCCCTGGTGATGCCGATGGTGCCGGAGAACCTCGATTTCATCAGCTCGTTGTCGTTCTGGCGGTTGTTCTCGGACGTGTCGAAGAGCTTCATCAAGTACGAACAGGGCAAGAAGTACGACTTCATTTCGCTGCTGCTGTCGAGGGTGGATTATGGACGCACCTCCTCGGCTCCGATCGTTCGCGCGTGGGCGGAGAGTGCTTACGAGAACTGGCTGCATGCGATCGAGGTGCCGGCCAGCTCGGTGATGAGCACAGGTGCCCTGGCCTTTTCCACGGTGTTCGACATCAGCAGTTCGCATAGCGCGGCCAAGTCATTGCAGCGTGTCCGGCAGCCGCTCATCGATTATTGCCGCTGGTTGGACGAAATTTATGAAGAAAAATGGAGGACCGCGCAATGAGCAATATGCGTGAACAATTGCTGGCGAAGACGGCTGGAATTCGGAAGACATCGGCCATCAAGGAAGACGAGGTCAAGCGCACGGAGCGTACGCAGACCGCGCCCGGGCTGGCAGGTGCGCTCGCCGTCGCGCAGCTTCGCGTTCAGGAGCTGGAGGCCGCAGGCGTGACGTCGCAGTTGGCGGTCACGGAAATCGCGCCCAACCCCTGGCAGCCGCGCCGCATTTTCAATGAAGCGAAGTTGAGCGAGCTGGCCGAGTCGATTCGTGAAGTCGGACAGGTACAGCCGATCGTAGTGCGACGCGTCGAGTCGGGCTATCAGATCGTGGCGGGCGAGCGTCGCTGGCGCGCGCACAAGGTTCTGGGTCTCAATACGATCAAGGCCGTGGTTGCGGATTGCTCGGATTCGGACATGGCGGTTCTCGCGATGGTCGAAAACGTCAGCCGCGACGACCTGTCCGACTATGAGATCAGCCTTTCGATCCGGCGCACCGAAAAGGAATTCCCGGATCGCAAGCGCCTGGCCGAGGCGCTGGGTCTCTCGCGCAGCGGCCTCTTCCAGTTCCTGAGTTTCGACAAGCTGCCCGATTTCGTGCTCAAGGACATGGAGATTCAGCCGCGTCTGTTGGGGGCGAACGCGGCCGAGGCGATTGTCTCGGCAATCCGCAAGTTCGGGGAGGCAGGACTTGCCGCCGCGCGTGAGGTGTGGCCCGATGTTGTTTCGGGTGAGCTCGAACAAGGTAAGGCCGCAGCCGCAATCAAGCTGCTGGCGACGCAGGGCACGGCCCCGACGGGCGGGAAGGAACGCAGCATCGACAAGTTTTTTGCCGGCAAGGAACACGCGGGGTCGATCACGAAGGACGTAAACGGCTTTACGATCAAGTTCAAACCGGGTGTGATGACCGAGGCGTTGGAGGCGCAGATTCGTGCGCTTATCAGCCAGACGTTTAATCACCTTCCGAAGTAAGCTGGACCTAGCCAGTTTGAAGCCCGCCTTGAGCGGGCTTTTTTTTCGTCGTTGTCCGGCGGGGGCCGCGATCCATAGTATGGACTCGTGCGGGGCGTGGCAGGGCGGGATGGGTTCGTGTCGAAGACACGGCGGGCGCTGCTCGAAGATACGGCGAGGTGCTGGGAGGTGGTGCGAGGCTATGAGTCCATAGTATGGATTGCGGCAGCGCTTGCGCCTCCGGGCATGTTGATCTCGCGAGTGTTTGGGGATTTCGCCTGTTGTGTTCTGGTGGATGGTAGGACGCAGGCGAATCCATAGTATGGACTCGGGCGCCGGGTGCTTTGGCAGGCCATATGCGCTAGCTGAATCCAATCGCGATGTCGCGTGTGGCCAGGGGCGAGTCCATAGTATGGATTCGGTGGTCGCTCGCATTTGACAACGCCGGATCCTGCACGGCGCCAGGTGACACGTGGGCGTAGCGTAGCGCTGGACAGTCCATAGTATGGATAGAACTGATGGAGATCAATCCGGGCTGGCTTCAGGTCGAACTTTGCCGACTCGCGTTCGGTGAGGTGCGCATGTAGTCCATAGTATGGATTGTCCTTTCCCGTTGGCCACCTACCAAGCTGCGCACTGTTACTCCGCGCGGCCTTGGCCCACATCTCACGGCCTCCGCGAATTCAACGCTCCACACCGACTTCGCGCTGGAAGAAACGCGATGCCAGCGTGGAGAGTGACTCAGTGCAAATCGGGATCCACGCCCGTACGGCTGCTCAAACGCTTACACGTCAATCTGCTCGTGTCCCAGAGGGTCGCGATGCGCCGTCGATCCAGGGGTGATGTTAAACGCGCGGTTGCCTCCTTTCCCCTAGCTATACGGTGCATCCTTGCAGGTCTCGCGATTCAATGCGCGCGCCTGGGGCCGCTTGTAGCGAGGTGGCCCATGCCTCGCTACAAGAGCTGCAAAGCAAGCACCCGGTTCGTTCGTCCCGCTCCTGAAACGCTGGTCTCGTGTGCCGTATAGGGTGATCGTGGCCGCGTGAACGCTCCGCGCTTGGTTGCGGGCGCGGACAAGCTACCGTGGCCGTTTCAGCGACCGCGTAAGGCCGGTAGAGATTGTGCCGCCCCTACCGGCTGGCGCGGCCAGGCAAGCGACTTCCATTGCGGCTGAAGGCGACTGAAATCCTCAGCCATTCCCGGAGCCCGCTAAACATGCCGCGGTATCGCCGGGTCGTGGGTTATTGCCAGTCCGTTCACGAACTCCCTACATACCGGGTTGGCGAGGACCTACCTCTTGCCTGTCCTCGCGCGACAACTGTCCCATGATGTACTCGCAAAACGACCACCTGACCTTGCCCTCGCAGCCATGTGCGTCACGTAGTTCAGATGCGGCCAACGCACCGCATGACGCCCGCTTTTGACTTGGCTTCGCGCGATACCCGTGGATCGCATCGGCGGCGTCACTCCTCTATCCGCAAGCCCTCATACAGCGCTGATCCGCATCGCTGGTCTAGGGAAAGCGGAACAGGAGGGCGCTCTAACCCGGTTCATCCATACTCGCTCTCACGTGTCCGCATTCGCTGAACAGATCGAATTACAGGTGCCGAGAACGTGAGAGCAGGGCGTGCCGTTGCTTAAAGGTGCGCATTGAGCACATCATCGCGGCAGCTAGCAGGAAGCGATTGCATTTGCTAAATATGCAACTAACCGCATAGCTAGTGCTACGGACTAACCACACGATCACCGGAAAGCAAGCCATGCATGTACACGCAAATAAAACACAAATCGGCTTCCCGAAGCATCCTCAACCTCGACCTGACGCCTCCACGGCTCACGTTCGAAATGGCCTGTGTCCTTTCTCCTTGCTTTGCTTCGTGAAACATTTCGGAGCCGAATTCAAGAACCGTTGAATTCCAGCAGCCACGGGCCTTTCAACGATATTTGAAACGATTGTTTCACGATCTGACAGCCGATCTGCGATTGGCGCTAGATCGAAGGGGACGGCGAGACGGTCGCACTTCGCTGTTGGACCGCTTTCGTATCAAAAGACACGTATTTCGTAATGCGCGGCCAAGGCTCCACTTCTGGGCAGTGTGGGCGGCAAAATCTATCCTTCTGCGAAAGCGCGCAGCGGCATGACGCGAGCGGAAAGGTCTTTTGGCGTTCCGCGCCCGCAGCGACCGCTTTACCGCCCTCGATTGACTGGCATATCGTCGAAAGCAAATAACTAAGTATTGCTAATCAAGTGCCACACACGCACCGCATTCCCCTTCGACTTACCGCCGCAACCCCGACACGACACCTCAAAAGATCGTGCTAGTTTACAAACGATCCCAAAAGGGCAAGGCACTCCGATGACGCCCCTTGACAGTCACATCGACGCGAGCCGCCTCGACGACGAATGGCTCGAAGCCGACTGCGATGGCGGATTCGCGTCCGGCACGGTCGGCACTGCGCGCACGCGTCGCTATCACGCCTTGCTCCTCACAGCGACGCAGCCGCCCACGGGCCGCGTGGTGCTGGTCAACGGCATCGAAGCCTGGCTCGAGTACGGCGAGCGCAAAACCGCGCTAACGATGCAGCGCTACGCGCCCGATCTGCTCTATCCCGATACCTCGGAGCGCATCGCGAGTTTCACCCCATCGCCATGGCCGACCTGGCATTACCGGCTGGACAATGGCGCCGTGCTCACGGCCGAAGTGTTCGTTGCGAAGGCGAGCCGCGAGACCGTATTGCGCTGGCGCATGGAAACACCGCCCACGGCGCGCGCCGATATGCCCACGTTGAAAGTCCGCTTGCTGATATCGGGCCGCGACTACCATGCGCTGCACCGCGAAAACCCGGCGTTCGCGTTCGATGCCCGGATCGACGGCGAGCGCGTTCGCTGGCAGCCATACGCCAACCTTCCCGCGATCGTCGCCCTCTCGAACGGCCGCTATACGCATGCGCCGGACTGGTATCGTCACTTTTGCTATTCGCGCGAGCGGGAGCGCGGTCTCGACTACATCGAGGATCTCGCGACGCCTGGCGTGTTCTCGTTCGATCCCGGCAACGGCGACGCCGTCCTCCTGTTGCGTGCTCAGCCGCGATCGGGCACGCCCGACACAACGCACGACGCCGGCGAAAGCGCGGCGAACCGCGCGGCACGGCTCGCCGGCTTCGAGGCGCTGCGCAGGGCCTCGCGCGGCTCGCGTCTGCAACGCTCCGCGGACGCATACGTCGTCGCACGCGGCGACGGCCGTACGATCATCGCGGGCTACCTCTGGTTTGCCGACTGGGGCCGCGACACCTTCATTGCCATGCGCGGCCTGCTGCTCGCCAGCGGGCGCTACGAAGAAGCGGGGGCGATCCTGCTCGAATGGGCGGCCAGTGTTTCCGGGGGCATGTTGCCCAATCGCTTTCCCGATGCCGGCGACGCGCCCGAATACAACTCCGTCGATGCCTCGCTATGGTTTGTCGTGGCCGTGCACGACTATTTCGCGGCGGCGAACGTGCCGGACGAAGTGCGGCACGTGCTGCAAGGTGCGGTCGACGCCATTCTTGACGGCTACGCGCGCGGCACGCGTTACCGGATCGCCGCCGATCCGGACGACGGGTTATTGCGGGCGGGCGTGCCGGGCGTGCAACTCACCTGGATGGATGCGAAGGCGGGCGACTGGGTCGTCACGCCGCGCATCGGCAAGCCGGTCGAGATCCAGGCGCTATGGATCAACGCGCTGCGCATTGCGCTCGCCTGGGACTCGCGCTGGCGCGACCTCGAAGCGCGCGCCAGCGCCGCGTTTGCCGCGCGCTTCGTCGATCCGTCGACGGGCGCGCTATTCGACGTGATCGATGTCGATCACGTGGCGGGCAAGGTCGATCGCGCGATCCGTCCGAATCAGATCTTCGCGGCAGGCGGATTGCCGTTCGCGCTGCTCGAAGGCGACGCGGCGCGCGCGGTCGTCGCACAGGTTCAAATGCATCTGCTCACGCCCATGGGGCTGCGTACGCTCGCGCCGTCGGACCCCGCTTATCGCGGGCATTACCGTGGCGGCGTGCTGGAGCGCGACGGCGCGTATCATCAGGGCACCGTCTGGCCCTGGTTGCTCGGGCCCTTCGTGGATGCCTGGCTCCGAGTGAATGGCGATACCGCGGCGCAACGCGCGCTTGCGCACGAGCGTTTCGTCGCGCCGCTGCTCGCGCATCTCGAGCGCGCCGGGCTCGATCACGTTTCCGAAGTCGCCGACGGCGACGCGCCGCACACGCCGGGCGGCGCACCATTTCAGGCGTGGTCGCTCGGCGAATTGCTGCGCACGCTCAAACGGCTCGGCGAATCTGACCCGCCTGGCTAGCCCGCGCGGCCGCGCCTCGCGTCGGCCAAAGCGCGCTAGCATGTGACTCTCGGCGCGCCCACGCGCCGTCCCACGAGAAGGAGATGCCCATGCTGCTGCGCGCCGCCGGCCTCATCCACACCGTTGAAGGCCAACGCCTTTATTCGAGCGACTATGCCCGCTGGCAGCGCTGGGGGCCGTACCTGAGCGAGCGCCAGTGGGGCACGGTGCGCGAGGACTACAGCGAGCACGGCACCGCGTGGGACTATTTTCCGCACGACCACGCCCGCATGCGCGCCTACCGCTGGGGCGAGGACGGCCTGGCCGGTTTCGCCGACGAGCGGCTGAGCTGGTGTTTCTCCGTCGCGCTGTGGAACGGGCAAGACCCTATCCTGAAGGAGCGCCTGTTCGGCCTCACGAACCAGCAGGGCAATCACGGCGAGGACGTGAAGGAGCTGTACTTCTACCTGGACAGCACGCCGACGCATTCGTATATGCGCATGCTCTACAAGTACCCGCAGGCCGCGTTTCCCTACCAGGACCTGATCGACGAAAACGGGCGGCGCGGCACCGATCTGCCCGAGTATGAAATTCTCGACACCGGCGTTTTCGACGAC
Source organism: Paraburkholderia unamae (assembly GCF_003268775.1). Classification (GTDB taxonomy): domain Bacteria; phylum Pseudomonadota; class Gammaproteobacteria; order Burkholderiales; family Burkholderiaceae; genus Paraburkholderia; species Paraburkholderia unamae. The sequence goes on along the minus strand of NZ_QLSU01000028.1, from coordinate 6,284 downwards.
GAGCGCTATTTCGACGTGCAGGTCGAATACGCGAAGCACACGCCGGAAGACATCGTGATGCGCGTGACGGTCGAGAACCGCGCGGGGCAGCACGCCTCGCTCGACGTGCTGCCGCAGATCTGGGCGCGCAATACGTGGTCGTGGAAGGCCGTCTCCGGCAAGCCGTCGCTCACGCTCGTTTCCTCGCCCCAGGGCGAGCATGTCGTCGCGCACTGCAATCGCGAGAATTCGCACGAGCCGCTCGTCGTGACGGCCGCGTCGAAGGAGGGCGCGCATGTCGAGTGGCTCTTTTGCGAGAACGACACCAACGTTCAGCGCCTGTTCGGCATGGACGGCGCGGGCCCGTTCAAGGACGGCATCAACGACTATGTCGTGCACGGCCAGGGCGATGCGATCCGGCGCGACGTCGGCACGAAGGCTGCCGCGCGCGTGCATCTCGAACTCGCGGCACACGGCCGCGCCGTCATCACATTCCGCTGGCGCCCGATCTCCGCGCCGAGCGAAGACACGCCGCTCGACATCGACAGACTCTTCGCGCAACGCATCGCCGAAGCGGACGCGTTCTACGACGCGTTGCAGCACGACATCGAAAGCGCCGACGCGCGGCTCGTGCAACGTCAGGCGCTCGCGGGATTGTTGTGGTCGAAGCAGTACTACCAGTACGACGTGAACCGCTGGATCGAAGGCGACCCGCTGCAACCGCAGCCGCCCGCGAGCCGCCAACGCGGACGCAACGCCGACTGGCGGCATCTGTGCAACGCGGACATTCTCTCGATGCCGGACAAGTGGGAGTACCCGTGGTACGCATCATGGGATCTCGCGTTTCAGGCGGTCGCGTTCGCGCTGGTCGATCCGATGTTCGCAAAGAAGCAGATGCTGCTGCTCGTGAAAGATCGCTATCAGCATCCCAACGGCCAACTGCCCGCATACGAATGGGCGTTCGGCGACGCGAATCCGCCCGTGCATGCGTGGGCGGCATGGCGCGTCTATGAGATCGATCGCTCGATCACGGGCCAGGCCGACCGCGATTTTCTCGAACTGATCTTCCATAAGCTGCTCCTGAATTTTTCGTGGTGGGTGAACCGCAAGGACGCGGAGGGCCACAACATCTTTCAGGGCGGCTTTCTCGGACTCGACAACGTCGGGATCTTCGACCGTTCGTCGCCGCTGCCAACGGGCGGTCACATCGACCAGGCCGATGGCACCGCATGGATGGCCGCCTACGCGCTCGACCTGATGCGCATGGCGCTCGAACTCGCGTTTGCGAACCATGTGTTCGTCGATATCGGCGTGAAGTTCTTCGAGCACTTCCTGTACATCGCGGGCGCGGTGAGTTGCGACGACGGCTGCGACACGGGCCTGTGGGATAGCGTCGACGAATTTTTCTACGACAAGCTCAAGCTGCCGGACGGCACCAGTACGCCGCTCAGAATGCGCTCGATCGTCGGGCTGATTCCGTTGTTCGCGGTGCGCGTGCTCGAGGAGCGGGTGCACGGCGGCCTGCCGGGGCTGCGCGACAGGCTCGTCTGGTTCCTCGAACACCGGCCCGATCTCGCGCGGCTGGTGTCGCGCTGGAACGAACCGGGCAAGGGCAATTCGCTGCTGCTCTCGCTATTGCGCGGGCATCGCATGAAAGCGCTGCTGCGCCGCGTGCTCGATGAAAGCGAGTTTCTCTCCGAGCACGGCGTGCGCGCGTTATCGCGCACCCACCTCGACGAGCCTTTCGTCTACCGCTATAACGGCTGCAATTTTTCCGTTAAATACCTGCCCGCCGAATCGGGCTCGCGTGTGTTCGGCGGCAATTCGAACTGGCGCGGCCCGGTGTGGATGCCGGTCAACTATCTGCTGATCGAGTCGCTGTACGAATTCCACCGCTACTACGGCGACGGGTTTCTCGTCGAATACCCGAGTGGCTCGGGCAACAAGCTGTCGCTCGCGCAGATCGCCGACGAACTGGCACGCCGCGTCACGACGCTCTTTCTGCTCGACCGCAACAACGAACGCCCGGTGATGGGCGCTTATCCGCAGCTACAGGCCGATCCGCGTTGCCGCGAACTCGTGCTGTTTCACGAATACTTCCACGGCGATAACGGGCGCGGCGTCGGCGCGTCGCACCAGACCGGGTGGACCGCGCTCGTCGCGCTGATGTTGCAGCCGCGCATGATGAGTCCTTCGGGCAATGTGCCCGTCGCGGGCGAACTGGAGGCGGTGGACGCGCTCAAGTGAAGGCATGGCTTGCAGTGCGGACCTGGCTAGAGGATACGCCCCGCATTGAGATGTTGCGCCGGATCGAGCGTCGCCTTTAGCTGCGCCATCAACTGTCGTTCGATCTCGCTGCGGCTCATGTGCAGAAACGGCTTCTTGATACGGCCGATGCCGTGCTCGGCGGAAATGCTGCCGCCGACTTCCTCCACGAGCCGGTAGACGATCTCGTCCACCTTCAACTGGTCGGCTTCGCTCGCATGCGGACCGCTCACGATATGGAGGTTGCCGTCGCCGAGATGCCCGAAAAAGAGGTGCGAAGTCGAAGGGAAGGCCGCCTGCAACTGGGCGCGGGCGCGCTCGATATACTCGCCGGTCGCACGCAGCGGAATGCCCACATCGAACGACACGAACGGTGAAAGCGATTTGAGCAACTCGCCTATGGCGTCGCGCAGCGCCCACAATGCATGGGACTGCTCATGGTTTTGCGCGACGATGACATCGGAGGCCATGCCTTCTTCGATCATCTCGCCGAGAAAGCCCTCGAAGATATCCTGCATTTGAGGTGTCGCGCCGCCTTCGGCCTCGATCAGCACATAAATCGGGTGCGCCTGCGCGAACGGCATCGCGCGCCCGAGCGCGCGTGAGGAAGCGAGCAGAAAGTCCTCCCACATCACCTCGAACGACGAGAGCCCCGGTAAACGCCCTCGCGCCGCCTTCAGCAGCGCCGCGACCTTTGCGAACGACGGCACGGCGCACAGCGCGCTGCGCCGCGCGGCGGGCTTCGGAAAGAGGCGCAGCACGGCACGCGTGACGATGCCGAAGGTGCCCTCGGTGCCGATGAACAGATGTTTCAGATCCGGCCCGGTATTGTTCTTCAGCACGCTGTTCATCATCGGGACGATACGGCCGTCGGCGAGCACGACTTCGAGGCCGAGCACGAGATCGCGCATGGGGCCGTAGCGCAGCACGCGGTTGCCGCCCGCGTTCGTCGCGATGTTGCCGCCGACCTGGCAACTGCCGCGCGCGCCGATATCGAGCGGGAAATACCAGTCCTGCGCTTCGACCGTTTCCGCAAGCCGCGCGAGCACGACACCGGCCTGAACCGTGACCGTGCCGCCGATTTCGTCGAACGCCTCGATGCGGTCCATGCGTTCCATCGAAATGACGATGTCGCCTTCGTCGGGCACGGCGCCGCCGGCGAGGCCCGTGAGCCCGCCCTGAATCGTGATGCGCTGCTGCTCGCCCTGATGGTGGCGCACGATGCGCGCCACGTCCTCGCTGCTGCGCGGCCGGTAGACGAGGGCAGGGCGGCCGCCGTGCAGGCCGCTCCAGTCGGCGCAATATTTGTCGAGGTCGGCGGCGTCGCTCAGCGTTCCCGGCAGATCGACCGGCGTGATGGTGTTCAATCCGTGTTCCAATGCGCTCAACATTTTCTCCCTGGACTCAGGATGCAAAGCCACGCCTTCGCGCGCTGTTCGACTTTGTCATCCAGCCGTTAAAATAGTACTCCGTCGCATTTCACGACTTTTCGACGAATTCATTCATGCCGCCCCGCCTCGACCCATCGAACGACACCGCCCGCCGTCCCAACGCCAGCCAGACGCTCACGCGCGGGCTCGAAATCGTCGAGAGCGTCGCGGCGGGCGCGGTCTCGCTGCCCGAGATCGCGAAGTACACGGGCCTTTCGCAGAGCACGGCGCATCGGCTCGCTTCGGCGCTCGTCGAGGCGCGCTACCTGCAACACGAGCCGCGCCGCGGCTACGGCCTCGGCAGCAAGCTGATCGAGCTGGGCTTTCAGGCCTATCGCGGCTCCAGCATCCTCGTGGCCGCTCGGCCGTATCTGGAGCAGCTCGCCACGCAAACGCTCAACACCGTGCATCTCGCGACGCTCGTCAACGACGAGGTGATCTATCTCGACAAATTGCCGGGCCAACGTCCGATCGAAGTGAGCTCCTATATCGGCGGGCGCAATCCGATCACGACAACGGGCGTGGGCAAGGCGCTCATTCTCGATTGCGACGAAGACGAATGGCGCCGCATTCACGCGCGCGAAGCGCAGGCCGGCCACAACGTGCCAGCGGAAGCGGCGTGGCTCGACCTGATGCGCTCGAGCGCGGCGCGCGGCTGCGCGTTCGACCTGGGCGAGGCCGAACCAGCCATTCGCTGCGTCGCCGCGCCGGTGCGCGACGCGACAGGGCGCATCGTCGCGGCCATCAGCGTCACGAGCGTCGTGCAGTACATGGAGCCCGAGCGCATGGAAGCGCTCGTGCCCGTGGTGAAGGCGCAAGCCGAGGCGATCAGTGTGCAGCTCGGCTGGCGTTCCCGCTGAAATTCACGCGCGCTTCATACTCAGTTCAAGCTGAAGCGCGCGACCGCGCTCACACAATACCCGTGACATAGAACAGCACGATCGCCGTGCAGGCCACCATCGTCTTGATCAGCGTGATCGCGAAGATGTCGCGGTACGACTGGCGATGCGAGAGCCCGCACACGGTCAGCAGCGTGATGACCGCGCCGTTGTGCGGTAGCGTGTCCATGCCGCCGCTCGCCATCGAAGCGATGCGGTGGAACACTTCCAGCGGAATACCCGAGGCCTGGGCCGAGTGCACGAACGTATCGGCCATGGCGCCGAGCGCGACGCTCAGCCCCGCGATGGCCGAACCCGTGAGCGCGGCGAGCACCGTCACCGAAATGCCCAGATTGAACAACGGATTGGGAATCGCCTGGAGCGTTTTCGCGGCGACCACGAAGCCGGGCAACGCGGCCATGATCGCGCCGAAGCCGAACTCCGAAGCACTGTTCATCGCGGCGAGCAATGCGCCGTTGACGGCCTGCTTCGAGCGCTCGGCGAACTGCGGCACGACCTTGCGCCAGCTCGTGGCGAGCACGGTGAGAATGCCGACGACGAGCGCGCCTTCGACGGCCCATAGCGGCGCTTCGGCGCGCACGTCGATGGGCAGCGCTTGCGGCAGGCCCGCGAGATCGAGCGAGAAATGTCCGTCCGTGTACGCGAGCGGAATCCACTTCGAAAACGCGTAGTTGAGCGCGCACACGAGGACGAGCGGCAGGAGCGCCACCCAGACATTGGGCAGGTCCTCGCCGGGCCGGATCGGCGCGGGCTCGTTGAGGTGGCCGGCGCCGTAGCCTTCTTCGGTCCGGAGCGCGGCGCGCCGGCGATACTCCAGATAGAGCATGCCGGTGATGAAGATCAGCGCGCCGCCGATCGTGCCCAGGCGCGGCGCGGCCCACGTGTTGGTGTGAAAGAACGAAATGGGAATGATGTTCTGCACCTGCGGGCTGCCGGGCAGGGAATCCATCGTGAACGTGAAGGCGCCCAGCGCGATCGTGCCGGGAATCAGGCGCTTCGGAATATCGCCCTGGCGGAACAGTTCGGCGGCGAAGGGATACACCGCGAACACCACGACGTTCAGCGACACGCCGCCGTAGGTGAGAATGGCGCAAACCAGAACGATCACGAGCATCGCGCGCTGCCCGCCCACGAGGTTGACGATCGAAGCGCTGATGGCGCGTGCGTTGCCCGAAAGCTCGATGACTTTGCCGAACAGCGCGCCGAGCAGGAAGACAGGGAAGAACAGCTTGATGAAGGTGACCGCCTTGGCGAGAAAGATGCCTGAGAAAGCGGGGCCGACGGCTTGAGGCTGGGTCAGCAGAACAGCGATGAGCGCCGCGATTGGCGCGAAGATGATGACGCTATGCCCGCGGTAGGCCATGAAAACGAGAAAGGCCAGAACCGCGACAATGACGAGCACTGCCATTTGAATCGACTCCTGTATTTCTTATCGTTATGCAGATGCGCACCTACGCGCATCCTGTCGCGCGACGCCTTGCGGCGCCGCGCGATCAACCCCTGAACGACTTCAGCGATTTCAGACTTGCGCGCGCTTTTTCAGATCGAGCGCCACATCGACGATCATGTCTTCCTGGCCGCCCACCATCCGGCGCTTGCCCAGTTCGACGAGAATGTCCACCGTCTTCAGGTCATACTTCTTCGCGGCCACTTCCGAGTGACGCAGGAAGCTCGAATACACGCCCGCATAACCGAGCGCCAGCGTTTCGCG